>JAWKVM010000013.1:0-42457 GCA_041398025.1 Alphaproteobacteria bacterium | reverse complement strand
CCGCGTTCTCCGGGAAAAAACTCTTCATCTCGCCATAGAGCTGGGCGGCCAGGATCTTGTTGGGGGCGAGGATCAGGGTCGGCTTCTGCACCTGTTGAATGACATGCGCCATGGTGAAGGTCTTGCCGGACCCGGTGACGCCCAGGAGCACCTGGTCGCGCGATCCGACGCGGATCCCGTCGACAAGTTCGCTGATGGCCTGGGGCTGATCCCCCGCGGGCTCGAAGTCCGACGTCAGCTTGAACGCCACGCCCGCCTCCGGCCGGTCGCTCGGATCGTGCTTGAGCGTCGGGTTCTCGGCGAGCGCCTTTAGGAGATCGAGGCCTTCGTCGGGGGCCGGCATGGTCTGCTCCTGTGCAACGGCTGCGGGAGGACGTCATCCGCCCTCAGACTAGGGGGTGCTGCAGGCCGAGAGAAGCGGCATCCGCCAGCCCGGCGCTCGGTACCGACGCCCTGCTGTCAGCGTGCTGTCAGCAGCGACGGACCAGACTGCCTATGTGGCCCCGGAGGACGGTCAACGCAATGAACGGCGAAAGCAAATAAAATCCGACAGGCAAACCCGCAGAAATTGAAACGGCACGCCAAACGCGCGCGGCAGGCGGCAAAGTCGTTGCAAAAATGCATCACTGCGGCGGCAAGTCCACAAATAGGTGCAAATTTGCCCTGCCAATCGCCCGTAGACGTTTTATTCATCCCTTTCTGATACTTCCTGCATTGCCGTCACTGCCCCGCGATCAGCGCGGTGACGTCTGTCATTGGGTGTTGCCAGTCCAAGAGTCGACATCGCGTGAGTAGCCTTCTTCACCATAGCTCGCCCTTCAGCCCACGCCGGCCCTGGTGGGGTGGGGATCTGCAGACCCTGCGCAACTATGCGCTGCAGGCACGCAAAGCGCTGCCGCTGCCGCATCACGACAGCGAGCGCCTGGTCATCCCGCTCGGGGACGGCAGCGGGGATCACATGGTGGTCGCGCTCAGCCGGCCGGCACGCAGCCACGGCCGGCCGCTGGTGGTGCTGATCCACGGCATCGCCGGTTCGGAGAACAGCTGCTACATGACGGTGGCAGCGGCCTACTTCATGGCGCGCAACTACCCCGTGCTGCGCGTGAACCTTCGAGGTGCCGGCCTCTCCCGTCCCTTTTGCCGCAAGCAATATCACGCCGGCAGCAGCGAGGATCTCGCCGCGGTCATCGCCGGGCTCGATCCCGAGCTGACCCGGCACGGCCTCCTGCCGATCGGCTTCTCGCTCGGCGGCAACATTCTCCTGAAGCTGCTCGGCACCGCCGGCAGCCATCTGCCGATCATCAAGGCTGCCAGCGTCTCCGCCCCGATCGACCTGGCACAGAGCAGCAAGTCCCTGCAGCGCTGGCGCAATTTCGGCTATCACCGCTTCATCCTCACCCGGCTGAAACGGCAATGCACGGCCGCAGGCGCTCAGCTCACCGACGACGAGCGCCATGCCATCCGCGGTGCGCGCAGCCTCTGGGAGCTGGACGAACGCTTCACCGCGCCGCGCAACGGCTATGCCGGCGCCGCGGACTACTACCACGACAATGCAAGCCAGGCCTATCTCGGCGGGATCAGGCAGCCGACCATGCTGATCCACGCCAAGGACGATCCGTTCGTGCCGGTCGGCCCCTATCTTCAGCAGCGCTGGAGCGGCCAGCCGCATCTGAACGTCCTGCTGCCGGCAAGCGGCGGGCATCTCGGCTTTCACGACCCGCTCGGTCTCTGGCATCTGCGCCAGATCGACAGCTTTTTCGCCGCGGCCTGACACCCTCTCGATCGAACAACGACACGCTTGAACGCGCCTCGAACTCGGCGCAATGTCGCGCGCATGCATGCGTACAGAAATCTCTGGCAGGATGACAGTTTTCGCCCCGTCTGGCTGACGGGGATGATGGTCGGCGTGTTTCGCTGGCTGGAGCTGCTGGCGGTCGGCGTCTTCACCTTTCAGGTCAGCGGCTCGGCGACGCTGGTTTCCCTGACGACGCTTCTGCGCATGGCGCCGCTTTTCCTGTTTGGCCTGCCGATGGGCATGCTCGCCGATCGCTTCGACCGCAAAACGCTCCTGCTCATCGGCCTCGCCACGCTGGCGGCGAGTTCTTCGACCCTCACCCTGCTCGCCGCCACGGACCGGCTGACGCTCTGGCATGTCGGTCTGTCCGCTTTCCTGAACGGCTCGTTCTGGGCGGCGGAATTTTCGGTGCGCCGCGCGATGCTCGGCGAGATCGCGGGCAATGCCCGCCTCGGCCCGGCGATGGCGCTGGAGTCCTCGACCAGCAACGCGACCCGCATGCTCGGCCCGGCGCTGGGCGGCGTCATCCTGGCGAGCGCCGGGCTCACCGGCGTGTTCGCGGCTGCGGGCATCGCCTACTTCCTGAGCTTCCTGCTGATCCGCCCGGTGGTCTACGAAGCGCAGGCGCCGAAAGGGCCGGCCGGCCTGCTGGACACGCTGATCGAGGGCTGGCGCACGGTGCGCAGCAGCCGCATCATTCTCGCGTCGCTCGCGGTCACCATGGTCGTGAATTTCTGGGGCTTCGCCTACATCACCCTGATTCCGGTGATCGGCGAGCTGCAGCTCGGCCTTTCCGCCGTCTCGATCGGCTTTTTCGCCTCGACCGAGGGCCTGGGCGCGCTGGTGGGCTCGCTGCTGGTCGGCCTGCATGCACGGCCCGCCCACTACACCCGCATCTATCTCTACGCTTCGCTCTGCTTCCTGTTCACGGTGGTCGGCATCAGTCTCTCCAGCGTGGTGCCGCTGTCCTTCGCGCTGATGTTCATGGCGGGGATGTTCATCGCCGGCTTCGCGGTGATGCAGGCCACGGTCACCTTCCTCGCAGCACCGCCGGAAACGCGCTCCAGGGTCATGGGCGTGCTCACGGTGAGCATCGGCACCTGTCCGATCGGCATGCTGCATGTCGGCCTGCTCGCCGACTATCTCGGCGCCGGCTCCGCGGTCATGGTGATGGCGATCGAAGGCTTGATCGCGCTCGCGCTGGTCGCCCTTCTCTGGCCGGAGCTCCGACGCGAGACGCTTTTGACGCCGGCTTGACACAAGGGGCTGAATGCCGAACGTCCCGCTTCTCGTTCGACGCCTTTCGCAAAAACCGCACCTCCGAGCACACGATCAACCAATAGAAAGCGACGACGACGCCAAGCGATCGAGGCATGTCCCAAAAAACCAAAACGCCGCCATATCAGGGACTGGCGGCGTTTACGGAGCGGCGCTTTCGCGTCTCTCGAATGCGGTTTTGCGACTTTCCGGGCTAGTGATACTCGCCGGTCGTTGACGTCGCGCTCAAACTGGTGGTGCCCAAACGGGCGATCTCATCCTTGATTTTAAGTTTTTCTCGCTTCAGGCGAGTCAAAGTCATTTGATCTGGCATTGGTCGGTGGAGTTCGTCGTCGATTTCTTCCTCTAGGTGGGCATGTTTGCTCCGTAGTCCCTCAACGTACTCCTGCATGCTCATGCCGTTATAGACCTCCAGGTTTTGGTTATCCCTGATAAGCAATGCAGTGTACTCTCGATGGTTGAAGGGCACCAGCAAAAACGTCATTCTCCTGTCACGAATCGGCGAAAGGTACAATTTTTCAGCATGTTAACAAATGAGCACCTGATCGTCGGCGTCTCGGGGTCGAGCGGCATCATCTATGGGATTCGCCTGCTCGAAGCGCTGAAATCCACGCCGGTCAAGAGCCATCTGATCATGAGCAAACCGGCCGAAATGACGCTCGCCTACGAGACCGAGCTCAAGGCCTCGGACATTCGCGCTTTGGCTGATTGGAGCTACCCGATCAGCGACATCGGGGCCGCCCCCGCCTCCGGATCCTTCCGCACGCGCGGCATGGTGATCGCGCCCTGCTCGATGAAGACGCTTGCGGAGATCGCGACCGGTCTGTCCAGCAACCTGCTCACTCGCGCCGCCGACGTGGCCCTCAAGGAGCGCCGGCGCCTGGTGCTGATGGTGCGCGAAACGCCGCTCCATCGGACGCATCTGCAGAACATGCTGGCGGTCACCGAAATGGGCGGGATCATCGCACCGCCGGTGCCGGCCTTCTACGCGCGCCCGGCCACGCTTGAGCAGATGGTCGATCACAGCGTCGGCCGGATCCTGGATCTGTTCGATATCGAGAACGACCTTGCCGCGCGCTGGGACGAGCTGCGTCGGGACGCGGCCAAGCCGCGCTGAGGCTCAGACCTTGCCGAACATGCCGTCCAGCGCCGCATCCAGCCTGCTCTGATGCGCGTCCGGAAAGAGATGCTTCAGCAGATTGGCGAGATCGCCCCGATCCTGCTCGTCGAACACCCGAAAGCAGGCGAGATTGTCGGCGGCGAGGCCGGTGCTCGCCTGACGGGACGGCTTCAGCTGGTCACCAAGCCGGCCGAGCGCAAGCTGGGTCAGATGCTCGCCATCCAGCTCGAGCGCGATGATCGAGCGGCGGAGGGCGGCGACCTGGCCCGGCCACTCGGCCGCGATGGCGTCGGGCTCGGCATCCTCGATCCGCTCGCGGAGCCACCGCCGGACCGCACGCAGCGGCTCGACCGCCGCCTGCTGCCAGGGCGCCACCGTCAGCCGCGCCTTCTCCAGGAGCGGCGGGTTCAAGGCGACGCCGCAATCCGCGAGCCAGAGCGCCCAAAGCAGCAGATTGACGTTCAGGCCGTGGCGATCCTGGAGCGCGAGGCAGGCGGCCTCGATCCCCGGCCGCTGATAGACGTCCACCGAGAATGTCCAAAAGGCGGACTGCGGCCAGGCGCTTCGTGCCGCGGATGGTTTCTTGCCGGCTTCGACCACGTCGCCAAATCGTTCCAATAGCGCGCCTCAAAAAGAATCCTTGCGCCGCCGGATTTCGGCGAACACGGCGACGTCGTCGGCATCCTCCATGGCGAGCTGGGCGCGAATCGCCCGATCGTCCGGCCGCAGAAACGGATTGGTCGCGCGCTCGACGCCGAGTGTGGTCGGCACCGTCGCCTCGCCGGCCGCGCGCTGGCGATCGACCTCGGCGGCACGCGCCTGCAGCGCCCCGTTGTTGGGATCGACCGACAGCGCGAAGCGCGCGTTGGACTGGGTATATTCGTGGCCGCAATAGACCAGCGCCTCGTCCGGCAGGCCAGCGAACTTGCTGAGCGAGGTCCACATCTGCCCGGGCGAACCTTCGAACAGCCGGCCACAGCCGAGGGAAAACAATGTGTCCGCGCAGAAAAGCGCGTTGGATTCGGGGAACCAGTAGGAGATGTGCCCGGATGTGTGTCCCGGCGTCTCGAAGACCTCGGCCTCCGCCTCCCCGAGCTTGAAGCGGTCACCGTCCACCAGCTTGAGGTCGATCCCGGGAATTCTCGCGGCATCCTTGCCCGGGCCCGCGATCCTGCAGCCTGTCGCCTCTTTCAGCTCGAGATTGCCGCCGGTGTGGTCGGCGTGATGGTGGGTCGAGAGGATCCAGTCGAGCGTCCACCCCTTGGCGGCAAGGGCCTCCTGCACCGGGGCCGCGACCGCCGGATCGACCACGCCGGTGACACCGGCCGCGGGATCGTGGATCAGGTAGACGTAGTTGTCGCTCAGAACCGGGATCATCTCGACGATAAGCGCACTCATGAGGCCTCCTGCAGCGTTCTTGCTTCGGATCTCCGAGAGACGAGAGATAGCCGATTTCCCACGGGAGGTCATCCGTTAGCATGCGACGAGCCTTCGCTTGATCCCGTCGCAACCACAGCGTAAATTCGGACCGTGATGCGCCCTGACGTCTTCGAACTGCACGATTTTTACGGCTCGCGGCAAGGGCAGCTGGTGCGTCGCCTTCTCAATCGCGAAATCCGTGCCCACTGGCCCGACCTCAAGGGGCTGAATGTGCTCGGGCTCGGCCATGCCACGCCCTTCATGGGGCCGCTCGCTTTGGAGGCGGAGCGCTGCGCGGTCGTCATGCCGGAGGCGGAAGGCGTCATGCGCTGGCCGAAAAAGCGCCCGAACCTGACGGCGCTCGGCCAGGAAAACGATCTGCCGATCGCCGATCGCAGCATGGACCGGGTGCTGATCGTGCATGCGCTCGAGGCGAGCGAGCATGCCGGGCGCCTGCTGCGCGACGTCTGGCGCATCCTCGCCGACGACGGCGAGATCATCGTGGTCGTGCCCAACCGCCGCGGTCTCTGGTGCCTGAGCGAACGGACCCCCTTCGGCCAGGGCCGTCCCTACAGCTCGACCCAGCTCAAGCAGTTGCTGCGCGGCCACCTGTTCGCGCCGCAGAAGACCGGTTTCGCCCTGTTCGTCCCGCCCTTTCGCTCCAGGCTGCTCCTGAAAACCGCGGTCGCCTGGGAGCGCGTCGGCCTGCGCTTCGCCCAGCATTTCGCTGGTGCCCTGGTGATGCGTGCGCAAAAGCAGATCTATGCAGCCACCCTCGACCCCGCCGAAGCCAAGGTCAAACGTCCGGCCTATGCGCATCTGTCACCGGTGCGTCAGGCGGTTGCCGCGGAGCGCCGGCAGGACGACGGCCGAACGATCAAGGCAGGTGCGCAAAACCGCCTGCTGCTCGACCCTTCCGACTGAGGACGAACAGCGCCTGCGCGCTCAGGAGATTGTCGAACCAGCGGCCGCCTGCGATCCTGCTGACCTGGCCGTTGGGAGCAAGGCAGATGCGCTGCTCCACCATCAGACCCAGCTCGCTGCAGAGATGCTCGAAATCCTCGAGCGTGCAGGGGCGGATGTTCGGGGTCGAATACCAGGGATCGGAGCCGCGCCCCGCCGGCGGCATGCGCCCGCGCAGCAGATGCCAGCGCGCGCGCCAATGCGCATAATTGGCGAAGGAGACGATGCCGAAACGCCCGATCCGGAGCATCTCGTTCAAGACGTCGTCGGGCCGGCGCATCGCCTGAATGGCCTGGCTCAGGATGACATAGTCGAAGGCACTGTCGGGATAGAGATGCAAGTCCTTCTCGGCATCCCCCTGCACCACGGAAAGCCCGCGGCTGAGGCAGTCCTTCACGCCGGCCTGCGACAGCTCGATCCCGCGAGCATCGGCGCCCTTGGCCCAGGTGAGATGCCCGAGCAGGGCACCATCGCCGCAGCCGACGTCGAGCACCCGCGCGTTCGCCGTGACCAGATCGGCGATCAGGCCGAGATCCTTCCTGAGCGGTGCGCGATCATCCGCGTCGGCCTTCGCCTGTACGCGCTCCAGCGGGACGCTCGCCATCTCAGGCGAGCCCCGCGGCTGATGCAGCGCCATCGAGGAAGCCGGCGACGACCCGATGGAATTCCGGCTCGTCCAGAAGAAAGCTGTCATGGCCGCGGTCGGTCTGGAATTCGCAGGAGGAGACGTTCGCCGCGACCGAGGTCAGCGCGCGCACCAGCTCCCGGCTCTCCGCGGTCGGAAACAGCCAGTCCGAGCTGAAGGAGAGCACGCAAAACCGTGTGGACGATCCCTTGAACGCGTTGGCGAGCACGCCGTCAAAGCCGGCGGCGAGATCGAAGTAGTCCATGGCGCGGGTGACGTAGAGATAGGAGTTGGCGTCGAACCGGTCGACGAAGGTGCTGCCCTGATAACGGAGATAGCTCTCCACCTGGAAATCGGCGTCAAAGCCATAGGTGAGCTCGCTCCGATCCTGCAGGGACCGGCCGAATTTGCGGTGCAGGGCGGTTTCCGAAAGATAGGTGATATGGGCGGCCATGCGCGCCACCGACAGCCCGCGCACCGGACGCCTGCCGGTGCCGTCGTAACTGCCGCCTTGCCAGTCCGGATCGGCCATGATCGCCTGGCGACCGACCTCGTGAAAGGCGATGTTCTGTGCAGAATGGCGTGCCGCCGTGGCGATCGGCAAGGCCGCGACCACCCGCTCGGGATAGCGCGCCGCCCATTCCAGCACCTGCATGCCGCCCATCGAGCCGCCGACCACGGCAAACAGCTTCTCGATGCCGAGCTGATCCAGCAGCCTCGCCTGCACGCGCACCATGTCGCCGATGGTGATCACGGGGAAGCTCAGCCCATGGGGCTTGCCCGTGGCGGCGACCACCTCCATCGGCCCGGTGGTGCCCATGCAGCCGCCCAGAATGTTGGTGCAGATCACGAAATAGCGGTTGGTGTCGAGCGGTTTGTCCGGCCCGATCATCAGGTCCCACCAGCCGGCCTTGCCGGTGAGCGGATGCGGCTCGGCGGCGAACTGGTCGCCGGTGAGCGCATGGCAGATCATGATCGCGTTGCTGCGCTCGTCGTTCAGCGCGCCATAGGTCTGATAGGCGACCGTGATCGGCGCGAGCTCGACGCCGCAATCCAGACGCACCGCCTCGGCAAGGCGCAACCGTTGGCCCGGAATGGCCCGACCGTCGATCCCGGCAAGCGGCCCCGCCTCGACCGACATGGCGTCACCGCCGGCCCCTCCCGACACCAAGCCGAGATCCGGCTGCTGCTCCCTCTCCGCTTCACCCCGGCTGGGCTCGTGGTCGCTCATGGCCTTCATCCGCCGACAAAAAAACCCCGGCCGGCAGCCAGGGCTTCTCGTCAAGCGACCCGACTTTTTAGCAGTTTCTTTAACGTGGCCTGCAAGCCAGCCGGCCCAAATCACCACGATGCCGGAACATTAGCCCTTGTGGCGATGTCGCGTCAATCGGTTATGGACCTCTTTGTCGACCCTGGCTAATGTTCGGGGCTTCGAGCGCTCCCCGAGCATCAACAGCAAAGCGAGATAGCTTCCATGGCGAGGCCAAGGCCGCGTCCCGGCATTCTGGAAATTCAGCCCTATGTCGGCGGCAAGGCGACGGCCGCCGGTGCCGAGCGCACGATCAAGCTGTCGTCCAACGAATCGGCGATCGGCCCGAGCCCGATGGCGACCCTCGCGATGCAGGCTGCCCTTGCCGACAGCCATCGCTATCCCGACGGCGGTGCCGATCGGCTGCGCACGGCGATCGGTAAACGCTTCTCACTGGATCCGGCGCGGATCGTCTGCGGCGCCGGCTCGGACGAACTGATCCACCTCCTGACCCTCGCCTATGCCGGGGCAGGCGACGAGGTGCTGTACAGCGCGCACGGCTTCCTGATGTACCGCCTGAGCGCGCTTGCGACCGGCGCTACGCCTGTCGCAGCACCCGAGCGCGATCTGCGCACCGACGTCGATGCGCTCCTGGCCGCCGTCACCTCGCGCACGCGCCTGGTGTTCGTCGCCAATCCCAACAATCCTACCGGCAGCTACATCACCCAGGAGGAGCTGTCCCGCTTGCATGCCGGCCTCCCGGACGACGTGGTGCTGGTGATCGATGCCGCCTATGCGGAATATGTCCGCCGCCGCGACTATACCGACGGCCAGGAGCTGGTCGACCAAGCCGACAATGTGGTGATGACCCGAACCTTCTCGAAGATGTTCGGCCTCGCCGCCCTCAGGCTCGGCTGGGCCTATGCACCATCCGGTATCGTCGACGTTCTGAACAGGGTGCGCGGACCGTTCAACGTCAACAGCATGGCGCAGGTCGCCGGCATCGCCGCCCTCGAGGACCTCGATCATCAGGAGCGCTCGATCGCCCACAACGACCAGTGGCTGCCGCGGCTGACCCAGGCGATCGCCGGGCTCGGCCTCACGGTCCATCCGAGCGTCGCCAATTTTCTGCTGGTCGGCTTTCCGACCGACGGTGCCAAGACCGCCGCCGCAGCCAGCGCCTTTCTTGAGCGGCACGGCATCGTCGCGCGGCCGATGAGCGCCTATGGCCTTCCCGATTGCCTCCGCCTGTCGATCGGCCGGGATGACGAAAACCAGGCGGTGATCGACAGCCTGGAGCGCTTCGTCACGTCATGATCGACAGCCCCTCACCTGTCCCGTCCAGGCCGACCTTCGGACGAGTTGCCATGATCGGCATCGGTCTGATCAACGGCTCGCTCGCCAAGGTGATCAGGCGCGAAGGCCTCGCCGACGAGATCGTCGGCTGCGCCCGGCGCGAGGAGACGCTGGCGCGGGCCAAGGAGCTCGGCATCATCGACCGTGGCTCGACGGATCCAGGCGACGCGGTCATGGGGGCCGATCTCGTTGTCATCGGCACGCCGACCGGGTCGTCCGGCACGGTGGCCGCGGCCATGGCCTCGACCTTGAACCGTGAGGCCATCGTCACCGATGTCGGCTCGATCAAATCAAAGGTGATCGACGATGTCCTGCCGCATCTGCCGTTTCGCGGACGCTTCGTGCCGGGACATCCGGTGGCAGGCACGGAGAATTCGGGTCCAGATGCCGCCTTCGACACGCTGTTCGTGGGTCGCCATTGCATCCTCACGCCGCTTGCGGAAACCGATCCCGATGCGCTCGCCACGGTGACCGCCCTTTGGCGGATCGCGGGCTCGCGCGTCACGACCATGACGGCAGCCCACCACGACCAGGTGCTGGCGATCACCTCGCATCTGCCGCATCTGATCGCGTTTACCATCGTCAGCACGGTGGCCGATCTGGAGGAGCATCTGCAGGCCGAAGTGCTGCGCTACTCCGCCGGCGGCTTCACCGACTTCACCCGGATCGCCGGCTCCGATCCGGTGATGTGGCGGGATATCTTCCTACACAACAAGGACGCAGTGCTGGAGATGCTCGGCCGCTTCACCGAGGATCTGACCGCTCTGCAGCGGGCGATCCGCTGGGGTGACGGCGAGACCCTCCAGGCCCTGTTCACCCGCACGCGCGAGATCAGGCGGGGCGTGATCGCCGAAGGCCAGGCCTACCAGCGGCGAGCAACGCTCGCAGGCGAGACCGAGGGCGATCAGGACTGAGACCATGGATCGCATCGCCAGAGAAACACCGGCTTCAGGTCAAGCAGGTGCTGCCAGCACCCGTTGGGTCTTCGGCTACGGATCGCTGATGTGGAAGCCGGGCTTCGAATTTCAGCAATCCTGCCACGCGCGGCTGCACGGCTATCATCGGAGCCTCTGCGTCTACAGCTGGGTGCATCGCGGCACCGAGGAACGGCCCGGGCTGGTGTTCGGCCTGGACAGGGGCGGGGCCTGCAAAGGCATCGCCTTCCAGTTCGCGCCCGAAGACGAAGCCGCCATCATGGCCTATCTGGATGAGCGCGAACTGGTGACCGAAGTCTATCGGCGCAAGCGCCTGACGATCACCACCGAGCGCGGACGCGTCCCGGCCTGGTGCTATGTTGTGCGCCGCGATCATCCGCAATATGCCGGCAAGCTGCCAGAGGCCGAGCTTCTGGACATGATCGAGAAAGGCGAGGGGCGGTCCGGTCATTGCCGCGACTATGTGCTCAGCACCGTCGCCCATCTGGAAGAGCTTGGCGTGAACGACGCGGTTCTGCGGAGCGTCGCGCACCGGCTTCTGGCCAAGGCGGCCGCCTGAAGTCGCTCAGCGTCGCATGGCGAACGCAGTGCCTTGCCCGTTCGCCATGCCATCGCCACGATCGCGCGCCCGCCCCGCCGCCTCATCGGTCGGCGAAGGCCCGGCAGGGCTCACTCGAGCATGAGTTCCGGCAGCCAGAGCGTGACCTCCGGGAATGCGATGACGATGGCGAGGCCGATCAGCTGCAGGATCACGAAGGGAATGATGCCCTGATAGATCTCGGTCATCTTCACCGACTCGGGCGCCGTGCCCTTCATGTAGAAAAGCGCGAAGCCGAACGGCGGGGTCAGGAAGGACGTCTGCAGATTGACCGCAGCCAGGATCGCGAACCAGTAGATGGTCTGGGCCTGGACATGCTGGATCGCCGCACCTTCGACGCCGAGGTGATGCGCGAAATCGGGAGCGAAGGATTTGATGATCGGCGCGAACACCGGGAGGATGATCAGGGTGATCTCGATGAAGTCGAAGAAGAAGCCGAGCAGGAAGATCACCGCCATCAGCATGATCAGGAGCGGCCAGGGACCGAGACTGAGCCATTCGATGAACTCGATGATCAGGTCCTCGCCATAGAGGGCTCGGAACATGTAGGAAAATGCCGTGGCGCCGACGAAGATGAAGAAGATCATCGCCGTGGTCAGCGCGGTGCGGTGGCAGACCTCGGCGAGGACGTCTTTGGTGAGCGTGCCGTTGAACAGCGCCAGGATGATCGAGCCGAAGGCGCCGACGCCGGCCGCTTCGGTCGGCGTGGCCCAGCCAGCGAAGATCGAGCCGAGCACCAGAACGATCAGGAAGACCGGCGGCACCAGCCCCTTGAGAATGGCGCCGAACAGCGAGTCGCCCTCCGCTCGACCGATGAGCATCGATGTGGCGAAAATGCCGAAAAACGCCATCAGCGGCCAGTTCATGATACTCGCGAGGCCGGTATTCGACAGGATGGCAGCGGCCACGACCATCGCGCCGACGATCAGCAGATAGCGATTCAGACGCGCCCGGTTGGTCGGCTCGAGCCGGATCGCGTCTTCGGGCAAGGGCGGCGCCATGCTCGGCTTGATCGAGCTGACCGTCAGGATGTAGAGGAAATAGAGACCGGACAGCACGAGGCCAGGAAAAATCGCGCCGATGAAGAGGTTGCCCACGGAGACCGCAAGCAGATTGGCCATCAGCACCAGCATGATCGAGGGCGGGATCAGGATGCCGAGGGTCGCCGAAGCGGCAATGGTGCCGGTCGCCAGCGGCGTGTTGTAGCCGCGTTCCATCATGGTCGGCAGCGCGAGCAGGGTCATCATCACCACCGAGGCGCCGATGATGCCGGTGGTGGCGGCCATGATCGTGCCCATGACCGTGACCGAAAGTGCGAGCCCGCCCGGGACCCGCTTCAGGACCACCTGGAGAATGTGCAGCAGATCCGAGGCGACCCGCGAGCGCTCCAGCATGGTGCCCATGAAGATGAAGCAGGGGATCGCCACCAGGACCGGATTCTGAATGGCGCCGCTCGAGCCGTCGCCGCCCCAGATGCGCGGCATGAGGATGAACATTTCCTTCGGTACGGGAAAGAACCCATACAGATAGGTCATGTCGAGATAGTCGAAGAACACGCCGAGATAGGCGAAAATGATGGCGATGCCGCCAAGCGCTACGGCGACCGGCAGACCGGTGAACAGGGTCAGGCCGAGACACAGGAACATGTAGGCGCCGACGAATTCCTCGAAGTGGTCGTAGAGGGCCTCCCCCATCGCCTAGCGCTCCCTGTTCATCGACTTGAGATCTTCGGCGATTTCCCTCGCCTCGGCCGCCAAGGCGTCCGCCGTGCGATTGGTTTCCGCGGTGAAGAGATTCAGATCCGAGGCGGCCCTCGCCTTGTCGTCATGGCTGCCGAACAGGAGGGCGCAAATGCGGATGAAGGTCGCCAGAAAGGCGCTCATGGTCAGCGTGAAGCCGATCACCATCACCGATTTGATGAAGTAGCGATGGGTGATACCTGTCAGCGATTCCGAGCCTTCGCCCTGCAGGTAGGAGATCTTGACGAACTGCCAGGAGAAGTAGATCGCGACGATCAGATAGGGCATCGCCAGGAGCAGAATGCCGAAGAACTCGACCCAGGCCTGGCCGCGCCTGGGGAGCATCTCGCGAAAGATGTCGACCCGGACATGGGAATTCATGATGTAGCCGTAGCCGAAGGACATCATCAGGATGATGGCATGCAGATGCCACTCCATGTCCTGCAGCTTGATCGGCTCGATCAGCCAATACCAGGAGAGCTGGGACATGCCAATGCGCAGGAAGTCGATCTTGCGGGTGATCACGTCGAACATGATCACGGCGATCAGCGGCAGGACGATGAAGCCAGCCCATCTGCCGACGGTTCGCGGTATTCGATCCAGTTTGTCTGCCAGATTGAGCAATCCGTTCATCGAAGAGCGCCCCGCTGATCACCGGCTATAGCTGCCATCGTGGTCGCTGCCCGCGTCCACGGACCGGCAGTATGCCTCCCGATGGTTAATTTTTGGTCAATGGCGAGCATGCATAGAAAACCGGCTGCCTCCAGGGAGGCAGCCGGTTTATCTCATGGCTACTTCAGGTAGCCCATTTCACCCCAGATCTTGAATTTCTCGCGGAAGGCCGTGATCGACTCCCAGATCCGCTTGCTGTCTTCGTTCGCCGCGATCTCCTCGGCGATCACCTCGTCCCAGGCTCCCTTGAAGGCGGCAAGCTCTTCCTCGGACCATTGCACGTTCTCGACGCCGTTCTTGACGTTTTCCGCCATGGCGTCGGGCTGTGAGAACTCGCCATCGGCGATTTCCTGAGCGATGTTGGCCTTGCAGGCCGCCTTGAAGATCGCCTGATATTGCGGCGACAGCCCGTCCCACTTGCCCTTGTTCACCAGGAACTCGTTGGTGGTGGACTGCTGGTGCCAGCCGGGGAAGTAGTTGTATTTGGCGATCTGATAGAAGCCGTAGGAACGGTCGATCGCCGGCATGGAGAACTCGGTGGCGTCAATCGTGCCGAGCTCGAGGGCCGGATAGATGTCGCCGCCAGCGAGCTGCTGGGTCGAGACGCCGAACTTCTGCATGACCAGCGCGCCGAGACCGAAGAAGCGCATCTTCAGGCCCTGAAGCTGATCCAGGCTCTCGATCTTGCTGCGGAACCAGCCCGACGTCTCCGGCGGGATCATGCCGCACATGTGGAACACGATATTGTCGCGGCCGTACATCTCCTCGGCCATCTCGACGCCGCCGCCATACATCATCCAGGCGAGGAATTCGGGAGCACCCGGGCCGAACGGCCAGGTGGAGAAGAAGTTGTAGGCGGAGTTCTTGCCCTGGTTGGCGCCGGGCGTGCCATAGGCGGCATCGAGAGCCCCTTCGGACACGGCGTCGTAATAGGCATAGCCGCCGACGATCGCGCCGGGCTCGAACACCTTGATGTCGAAATCGCCGTCGGTCATGTCGCTGATCCAGCCGGTGACCCTGGGGCCGACCGGGCCGAGCACGGCGACGTTGGTGCCGAACGCGGAATGCAGTTTCCAGCGCTCCTTGGCCTGTGCCTGGTCGATGCCGGCAAGGCCGAAGCCCGCCACCAATCCGGCCGCACAGACGGCCGTCAGAACCTTGTTTGCCATTGATTGTCTCCCTTTCTGCTCAGCTTGCTTGCAGCTTGATGGGCCGAGCGTCAAAACGTCATGCCGCTTCGCCCCGTTCTCACCACCTGGCGCCCACCTCTTGCGAGGTCTTGAACGTTCCTGCACAGGCAGTATCTCGTTACCTCCCACATTTTAGTACGCGTTCACCGCGACTGGCTTTCCGTCGGGAAAACCTTCGGAGCTCGTTGGCCTCCCGCCGGTGTCAGATCGATCTGTCAGCCCGCCGGAAACCAATGAACGCCACGTAGTTGTTGATCAGACTAACAGCATATCCCGAGCGAACGCAATTGCCGGAATCGGCGACGCTTCGTCATTTTCGCACCCTGATGCGCCGTTGATCACTTCAAAGTTGAGCGAGGTCGTCCCGCGAAAACCAGGGTCCACGCATCGCGCAACGAAGAGTCCCGACGTTCTGTCGCCAGCTTCAGCCGGCGATCCTCAACAAGGCGCGTCTCGCCATGTCCCTGTGGCGCGGCTGCAGATGCCGGCCAACCGCGGCGATCGCTGCTGCGAGGACCGACGCATCGTCGGTGAAGCCCAGCCCGGCGAGGATATCGGGGACCATGTCGATGGGGAGGATGAAATAGGCGACAGCGCCCAGGAGTACGGCGCGAACGTAGCCGGGCGTTTCAGGGTCCGTGGCGCAGTAATAGGCCGCCACCAGGTCTTCAGCGAAGGGAATGCGCGCCAGACAGCGCTTCAGCTTCTTCCAGAAGCGCTCCTCGTCCGGCGGTTCGGCGGCGACCGGAAGGCCCATGAAATCGACATTGTCAGGCATCGAAGCCCCTCCCGACCTCTGGAGATTTCCCGCCCATGACGGCTTAATGCCGGTCACAATCCGACGATGTGCACATGGGGAGCCCCGAGATGGAAATCAATGGAACTGCAGCCCTGGTGACCGGCGGTGCCTCAGGCCTGGGCCTGGCCACGGCCAGGCTCCTGGCCGGCCGCGGCGCGGTGGTGACCCTCCTGGATCTCCCGGGCGATCGGCTCGATCAGGCGGCGGAAAGCCTCGGCTGTCAGGCCGCCGCCTGCGACGTCACGGACTCCGAACAGGCTGCGAAGGCGGTCAGATCGGCTCGCGATGCAAGCGGTCCAGCGCGCATGCTGGTGAATTGTGCGGGAATTGCGCCGGCGGGGCGGATCGTCGGGCGCAGCGGCCCACTGCCGCTCGAGCAGTTCGAGCAGGTGATCCGGGTCAATCTGATCGGCACGTTCAACCTGCTGCGCCTCGCCGCTGCCGACATGGCGGAGACCGAGCCCAATGACGACGGCGAGCGCGGGGTGATCGTCAACACCGCCTCGGTCGCCGCTTTCGACGGCCAGATCGGCCAGGCCGCCTATGCCGCGTCCAAGGGCGGGGTCGCGGCGCTGACCCTGCCCGCCGCCCGCGAGCTGGCGCGTTTCGGCATCCGCGTGGTCACCATCGCGCCCGGCATCTTCGAGACCGCGATGCTCAAGGGACTGACGGAGGACATCCAGAAGTCGCTCGGCGCAAGCGTGCCCTTCCCGCAGCGCCTCGGCCGCCCGTCGGAATATGCGGAGCTGGTGCGCGCGATCGTCGAGAACCCGATGCTGAACGGCGAAACCATCCGCCTGGACGGTGCTCTGCGCATGGCGCCGAAGTAAGGGACGGCACGGAGCGCACGGCGCCGAAGTGCCGACGCGGAACATTTCGGACGACCGGTCCGTCGATGGCATCCCGCCCGCCGAGATGGCCTGCCCCCTAGGCAATGGCAGGGGCTCGCGCGACATCCCGCCGCTGCCATAAATCTGTCACAAAAACGCCCAAATCGGCCGTTAAGCATGAGACCAGGACAGGAAAGCAGCCAGGCGCCATGCCGACGGCTCGGCCCGCCGGTGTCCCATCCGGTGTCGATGTCCGTCCGGTTGCAGGAGGTGACGATGCCGATGACACCAGGCGTTCGGCAGGCTGCGCTATCGGAATGACAACAGCGCATGCGTCGGCGACAGGTCCGACGCAGGCAAAGGGGGAACCGACGATGCAGAAAGCGAGATTCCAGACACTGTCAGCAGTTTTGCTGGCCACGACCACCCTGACCACGGGTGCTGCACTTGCCGCCGAGCCGACCGCAGGCCTGACCCGCTTTGCCACCGTGCCGCTCGATGCCGAGTTCACCGGCCTGTACATCACCGCGGCGGGCGATCTGTTCTTCAACGCCCAGCATCCGGCCGATTCCAACAAGAAGCCGGCCGACAAGGGCTCCGTCGGCTCCTTGGTCGGCGTCGACATGAACAACCTGCCGAAGAGCTTCGATCCGGTGAAGGTGCCCGAGAGCGACGACGAGAAGCAGAGCTTCATGACCGCGCTCGGCAGCTACGGCATCATCGCCCAGGAAGGCGACGGGGTGAAGAACGGCGCGCTCGGCGCGATCGCCGCGGCCGACGGCTCGGTCATCGTGCAGTCCAACGACCCGGACTTCAACGGCTTCATCCCAAGCGTCGACGATGGCAGCGAGGGCTATCTGTTCACCAACTGGGAAGACCGCCCGGGCGGCATGAGCCGCATGCATCTGGCCAAGGCGGACGACGGCAGCTGGCAGGTCGGCCCCGACGGTGCCGAGATGCTCGACTTCATCGACGTCAGCGGCACCTGGGTCAACTGCTTCGGCAGCGTCAGCCCCTGGAACACGCCGCTCTCCTCCGAGGAGCTCTATTTCGACGAGACCGCCGACTGGAACAATGAGGGCTACGAGGAGCATGACGGCGTCGTTGCGCTCAGCCAGTATCTCGGCGCCTATCCCAATCCCTACGACTACGGCTACATCGTCGAGATCGAGGACCCGACCGGTGTGGCGAAGCCCAAGAAGCATTTCGCCATGGGCCGCTACAGCCACGAGAACTCGGTGGTGATGCCGGACCGCAAGACCGTCTATCTCAGCGACGACGGCACCGATGTGGTGTTCTTCAAGTTCGTCGCCGATGCCGAGGACGACCTGTCCGCCGGCACCCTTTACGCCGCCAAGGTCTCCCAGGACGAGGGCAATGAGTCCGCGACCACCGGCTTCTCGATCGAGTGGATCGAGCTCGCCCATGGCGACGAAGCCACGATCGCGGGCTGGATCGACGCCTATGACGGCATCACCCCCGGCGACTACAAGGAAGGCGAGACCAGCTATATCAGCGACGCCGACGTCGAAGCCTGGGCCAAGGGCGAGGCCGAAGACGATCGGGTCGCGTTCCTGGAAAGCCGCAAGGCCGCGGCCGCGAAGGGCGCCACCGCCGAGTTCCGCAAGATGGAAGGCGTGATGATCAACGCCAAGGGTGCCGCCGACGGCTCGGTGCCGTTCATGTACATGGCGATGTCCGAAGTCGCCAAAGGCATGAGCGATCAGGAAGGCGACATCCAGCTCACCGAGAACATGTGCGGCGTGGTCTATCGGATGCCGCTCGAGGCCGACTACAACGTGACGCGCATGGAGCCGGTGGTTGCGGGCGGCGCCTATGACGAGAGCGCCGAGGTCAATCAGTGCGCCACGGATGCCATCGCCAACCCGGACAACCTCCAGGTGCTGAGCGATGGCCGCGTGCTGATCGGCGAGGACACCGGCGCGCATGAGAACAACATGCTCTGGGTCTGGGATCCGGCCGCCGAAAGCTGAGCCTGACCGGGCCGATCCGGCTCGAAGCAGCCGGCACAGAAAGGCTGGGGCGGCGTCGGTCAGGCGCCGCCCCCGTCATTTGGAAAGCGAGGGGGGATAGGATGCGGAAGGCGACGACGCGCCATCTGTCGAGGGCGGCGATGGCGATGGTTCTTGGCTTCGGTGCGGCGGGCCATGCCGAGGAGCGAACGATCGAACGCCCGGGTCCGGTCGATCCGATCGCGCTGGATGACGCCAATTATGTCACCAACCGCGAATCGGTCATCCCGCCTCAGTGCTACACGCGCTTCTTCGAGAAATTCAATCCCTGCTACACCTGCCACCAGACCTATGACGACCGCACGCGCCCGAACCAGATGCGCGACGGCCATCTGCAGGCCGCCTACAATTTTTCCGACGCCGGCCTGACCAATCACTGGAGCAATCTCTTTCTGGATCGGCGCGAAAAGATCGCGGCGATCGACGACGATGTCATCCGGGATTGGATCGACAGCGAAAACTACACCAGACTCCGCCCGCGCCTCGAAGCGGAGGGCTGGAAGGGCTGGCTGCCGGACCTGGAGAACCTGCATCTCGCCGCCGGCGCCTTCGATGACCAGGGCTTCGCCAAGGACGGCTCCGGCTGGGTTGCCTTCAACTACAAGCCGCTGCCGAGCACGTTCTGGCCGACCAACGGCTCGACCGACGACGTCATGCTGCGCCTGCCCGAACCCTTCCGTCAGACGGCCGACGGCACGCCCTCACGCGATGTCTATCTGGCCAACCTCGCCGCCGTCGAGATGGCGATCAAGGATCTTCCCGAGATCACCACGCCCGCCATCGACGAGAACGCGGTCGGCCAGGATCTCGACGGCGACGGTGCGCTCGGCAGTGCTGCGACCATGCAGCGGCCGAGCCACTATCTCGGCGGCGCCGCCGATGTCGAACTCGCGACCATGCTCTATCCGGAAGGCGTCCAGTTCCTGCATTCCGTGCGCTATGTCGGTGTCGGCGAGGATGGCGAGATCGGCGTGCCGCCCCGGATGAAGGAGCTGCGCTACATGAAAAAAATCCGCTCCCTCAATCCGGCGCAGCTGCGCAGCATCTATGGCAACGAGCATCAGAACAAGATCGACGAGCTGCTGCCGCATTTCGTCGACGCAGGTGACCGCGGCCTCGATGGCGGCATGGGCTGGCTGGTTCAGGGTTTCATCGAGGATCGGGACGGTGCCCTTCGCCCGCAGACCTACGAGGAAACGACCTTCTGCATGGGCTGCCACGGCACCATCGGCTCGACCATCGACCAGACCTTCGCCTTTCCGCGCAAGGTCACCGGTGCGGACGGCTGGGGCTATGTCGACCTCAAGGGCATGGTGGACGCCCCCAATCGCGGCGAGACCAAGGGCGAGATTCTGACCTATCTGCAGCGGGCCGGCGGCGGCAACGAATTCCGCGAGAACCAGGAAATCCAGGACCTCTGGTTCGGCCCCGACGGCGAGGTCGACGCGGCGAAGGTCGAGGGCGCCGACGTCTACACCCTGACCACCCCCTCCCCGGAGCGGGCGCTCGCTCTGAACAAGGCCTACAAGCTGATCGTCGACGAGCAGAGCTACCTCTTCGGCCGCGACGCCGTGCTCGCGCCCTTCACCAACGTCTTCGACGTGATCGACGACGCCAAGGCGCCGACGCTGCCGGAACACTACCGGGCGGCCTGGGACATCCGGCTGGACTGGTGACCGGCGCGGCCGGCTCCGGAGCGCCCCTTCAACGGCGAAATCGCGTCGGCGAAAGCCTGTCGACCAGCCCGCCGAGATCGTCGTCCGGCGGATCGCCGCCGATCAGGGCCGCCGCCAGCCTGGCCGCACCCGGCGCGGTCATGATGCCGAAGCCGCCCTGGCCCGCCAGCCAGAAGAGGCCCGCTGCGGTCGGATCGAATCCGAGCACCAGCTCGCGGTCGGGCGAAAAGCTGCGCAGGCCCGCCCAGCGGCGCCCGAGCTTCTTCACCGGCGTTCCGGTCAAGGTTTCGTAGCGGTCGACCGCGATCGCCACGTCCAGCTCCTCCGGCTGCGCGTCGGTCGGCTCGCTCGGGGTCTGATCGGCCGGCGAGACCATGAAGGCAGCGCCTTCAGGCTTGACATAGAACTGTTCCGCGACGTCGTAGATCATCGGCAGGGACCGGGCGTCGATGCCGTCCGGCGGATCGATCAGAACGGCCGTCCGCCGAAACGGCTGGATGCCGAGCGGCGCCACACCGGCGCGTTCTGCCAGCTGATCCGCCCAGGCGCCGGCAGCATTCACCAGCACATCCGCCTCCACCACCCCCGCCCGCGTCTCCACCCCCCAACCGCCGCCGGCGGTAGGGTGAACTTTCAGAACCTCGGCGTCGGTCAACAGCCTGCCGCCTCGTCTTTGAAAGCCGGCGAGGCAGCCCTGGTGCAGGGCGGCGTCGTCGATGGCCATGGAGTCGGGCTCGAACAGGCCGGCGGCAGCATAATCGGGCGCGACCAGCGGTGCCACGCGCAGCACGCCGTCCCGGTCCAGATGCTGCAGCGAGGGGACGGCAGCACGCGTCTCCGCCTCGACCGCGGCCAGACGCTCCAGCTGATCCGCACGTGCGATCGTCAGATGTGCCCGCGGCGACAGCAGCGGCCCAGCCGCGAATCCCTCGGGCGGGTGCTCGAAAAACGGCCGGCTCGCCCTTGTCAGCGCACGGACCGCGTCCGTCCCGTAGCTCGCGATCAGCATCGCCGCCGATCGTCCGGTGCTGTGATAGCCCGGCCAGTCCTCGCGCTCCAGCAGGACCACGCGGCGGTCGGCGGCCAGTTGGTAGCCCAGCGAGGCCCCGGCGATCCCGGCACCAACGATCACGACATCGACGACGTCACCCATCACGGTCTCCGCCAAGTCAACGAGGCGGCACGCTGCCGCTAGAAGCCGAAGCTGCCGCCGATGCTGAGATCGAGGCCGGGAATGATGTTGACGCCATACTCGTTCTGATAGTTGTCGGGGAACAGGACGCCGGCCGTCTGCCAGAACATGCGCTTCAGGCGCTGATCCGCCGGCCCCTCGATATCGCCCTCGGCGCGGGCGCTGTTGATCAGCTCGCCGCCCTCGCAAAAGGCGGCGAGCATGACGAAGGCTCCGGTGGCCGGGCCGGTGCGGATGCGCTCCGGTGCACGGCAGGCCTCGGCCGTCGGCGGCTCCGATCGCGGGTTGAGCACCACCACCAGGCGGGGCTGCTCGGCGCCGTAGAGGCCGGGATCGGCGCTGAAGCGCGCCTTGATGCCCTGGATGCCTTCGCCGAAGGCTCCGGTGACCATGCGCTCCTGGCGCGCCGGGTCGAGACCGTAGGGATCGCCGAAGATCTGCGCGCGCACGGGGCCTTTGCTCAGCGATTCTTCCAGCAGCTCGCGCGCAGCCGCGGCATCGCCGATCGGTCCGACATCGACCTTCGGCCCGCAGGCCGCAAGCGCAAGGAGGCCGAGCGCGAGCACAGCCGCACGCCCTCTCCCTGGCGACGGACCTTCACGGACGAGGGCCTGGCGATCAGGCCTGGTCAACGGTTTCGTCGGCAGAGCCGCGGCGGCCGTCCTGCTCGGCCCAGTGCTGGCTGGAGAGGATGCGCCGGTCGTTCTCGATCCAGTCCGCGATCTGGCGAAGCGCCTCGGCGGCGCTGCGCGGCAGTGTCCCGGGCGTGACCAGGACCCGCACCGGTGCGGCACCGCTTTCACCAGAAACGAGCTCGGCCGCGAGCGCCGCGTCCTCTTCCCTGGCGGCAGGGATGGCATCGAACCGGATGACCGGAGCGGAAGTTCGAGGGGCTGTGGCATCCTCGGCCATCGGCTTCGGCGCGTCGCCCGGCAGCGATGGCGGCAGCTCCGCACCCGGCGCAGCACCTTCGAAAATGCCGCGCATGAGCTTGCGCTTCAGCGCATCCGGATGGTGGTGGAAGATCCGGCGCGCCTGGCGCAGTCTTTCCAGATCGCCGGTCTTGAGCGCCCGGTCGATATGATGGCGCAGCAGACAGTCCTCGCCCAGGGCTGCGACCACCAAAGGCCGAAGCTCGGAGAGAAAATGCCACAAAGCCTGTCTTTCGCCGACATAGCGTTCGCTGGACATGCCTGTTCCGCCACATTCAGTGAATGATTTAACAAAGTTTTAAATAGTATCGCGAGACGGCACAATTCTCAATCCAGCGCCGCATACATCCCATGGGGTGCGGTAACCATGGTTGAAGGCCCGGGCGCGAGGTCGCGCCGCCTGGTCCGCGGCAAGGCGCGGACCGCCGCTGGAGAGAGCGGCCTTGGGCCCAGTGCTGGTGTCAGGCCGCGCGCAGCCTGGTTTCCTCGACGGTGGCGTCGTCCGACCGCTCGAGCGTGAAGAAGAAGGTCGTACCCTCGCCCGGGACCGATGTCAGCCAAATCCTGCCGCCATAGCTTTCGACGATCTTCTTGACGAAGCTCAGCCCCGCACCGGTGCCTTCACCATAGGCAGCAGGGCCATGCAGACGTTTGAAAATGCGGAAGACCTCGTCCTTGAACGCCGGATCGATGCCGATCCCGTTGTCCTTCACATAGAACTGCTCGAAGCCGGAATGCCCGCCATCGGCCCCGGCGGGACCACGTCCAACCTCGATCAGTCTTCGCTCGGAATCGTTATATTTGATGCCGTTGACGATCAGGTTCTGGAAAAGCGCCGTCATGTGCGGCCTGTGGGCGCGAACCGGCGGCAGCGGCCCTTTGATCACCAGCCTCGCGTTCCGGCTCTGCAAGACTTCCGCGAGGCCCCCCTCGATATCGGCGATCACCTGAACGAGATCCACGCGCTCGATCTTGCGCTCACCGCGCCCAAGGCGGGCGTAATGCAGAAGATCGGCGATCAGCTGTTCCAGGCGCTGCCCGAGAACGATCAGGCGGTTCAGGCGCTTTTCACCATCCTCGTTCAGCTGCTCGGCATAGTCCTCGACCAGGAACTTGGCATGGTTGGAGATCGCACGTAGCGGCTCCTTCAAATCATGGGAAACGATCGAGGCGAAGTCATCGAGCTCGCGATTGCTGCGCTCCAGCTCCTGAATGGCCTGCTGGCGCTGGTCCGACAGGGCCTCGAGACGGCTGTTGACCTCGGCGAGGTCCTCGGCATGCCGCCTGCTCGACACCAGCTCCCGCAGAATCCAGAGCACGATCAGGAGTCCGAGCCAGACGGCCGTGGCGAGCTGCGGCAGGCTGTCGGGGGCTCCTGCCGCCGCCGGCGCCATGCGCACCGACCAGATGCGATCCGCGACCGGCAAGGCGACCTCGTGCAGAAAGGAGACGTCGTCGCCGATGGCCGTGGCCGGATAGAGCTGCGCCGCCTCGGGGGGCGCCGACAGATCGACCACCGCGACCCGAAACTCATCCTCGGGAACGGCCAGCTTCACCAGATCCGCGATGCGAAACACGCCGCGCGCAAAGCCCACCAGGCTCACGGTCCTTTTGTCCAGGTCCGCGGAGGTCACTTCGTAGATCGGCTCGAAGACCTGAAAGGCCGGGTGCACCTGCTGCTCGATCATGATCTCGATGCGCCCGCTCGCCGTCTGCCTGCGGCTGTCACGCGCGCGCCTCAGCGCCTCGTGGCTGACAAGGTTGGAGCCGATATCCAGGCCGACCATCATCGAATCGCTGGACGGCGATTCCAGATAGTAGACGGGAAAATATTCAGCACGCTCACCCGCGCGGACGATGGCGCCGTCGCCGCCATAGTCCCGGATTTCGAAGTCGACCATGCCCTCCTCGCGCGCCGCCGCCTCGATCTCGTCGCGCTCAGCCAGGGTCACATACGGCACCCACTCCAATGCCTGCACGGCGCCTCTCGGCCTGAGGGCCCGGACAAAGGCCGAGAACTCGTCGCGGCTGACATGGACCGAGCCATCGAACAGCCCCTTGACCGCGCGCAGATGGGCGAGCGTCAGGTCGACTTCATGGGCGAGGCGATAAGCGGCCTGATCCGCTGCGACCGCGAACGCGCTCTGCTTGGCTGCGCCGGAGAGATAGCTCGTGAACAGATAGACAGGAATCGCGGAGAGCAACGCCAGACCCAGATAGAGGCAGACCAGCAGCGATGTCGGCGCCTTCGCGCCCAAGGCCGAAAGCCGAGCCGTCCAAGGGCCTGGCAGCCTCTTCTGCATTCCGCCGAGAGTCCTGGTGATCATCGTCCGCCGCCGCGTCGCCCAACATCAAACAGACAACCATAGGTAGTTTATATTGGTTAATTTTCAATGAACAATTGTTGCATTGCGAGCAGCGGCGGCATGTCTCTTGGCGGTGAAAGAAGATCACGATCGGATCCCGTTGGGAGACCCGCTCCATCTCCCCGTCCTGCCGCCGGTCCGGGTCGACCAGACTGCTCCGCCTGATCGGGAAGAACGTCAGATCGCCAGTTCCTGGGCCAGATCCGCAAGCTCGGCACCGCCCGCCATCAGACGGCGGATTTCCTCGCCTTCGAGGTCATGCCTGGTGCCGGAACCGATCACCTCGCCGAGCGACAGGAAGGTGAAACGATCGGCGATCAGCTTGGCGTGGATCTCATTGTGGGTGATCAGGATGATCGCAATGTCGCCGCGCTTCTGCACGCGCCTGATGGTCTTCAGCACCTCCATCTGCTGCTTTTGACCCAGCGCCGAGGTGGGCTCGTCCAGGATCAGCACCTTCGCCCCGAAATAGATGGCACGCGCGATCGCGAGCGTCTGCTTCTGGCCGCCGGACATGGTGCCGACGGTCTGGCTCGGATCGGAGATGTTGATGCCGATCTCGGCCATCTGCTCGGTGGCGATCCGGTCCATCTCCGCCATCTTCATCCAGCCGAGGGGGCCGGGACCGCCCGTGACCTCGCGCCCGAGGAAAAAATTGCGGGTGACCGAGGCGAGCGGGTTGAGGGCGAGGTCCTGGTAGACCACGCCGATGCCGGCATCCGAGCTGTCGCGCGGGCTCCTGAAATGCTGCGGCACGCCCGAGAGATAGATGGTGCCGGAGGTCGGCGGGTGCACGCCTGCGAGCGTCTTGATCAGCGTCGATTTGCCCGCACCGTTGTCGCCGAGCAAGGCATGTACCTCGCCGGTGTGGACGTCCAGGCTGACGCCGTTCAGCGCCGTGAAATTGCCGAATTTCTTGACCAGATTCTCCACCCGGATCACAGGGACGGTGCCGATCTCATGGGCAGGTGAAGCCGATGTCGCAGACATCTATATCCCCCCGGTGAAGCGTTTTCTGACGTTCTCGTTGAGGAGAGCCGCCGCCAGCAGGATGCTGCCCAGGAACATGCGGTAATAGGCGCCGTCCAGCCACGGGATGTAGAAGAGCGCGTTCTGCGCGAGGCCGAAGATGATGGCGCCGAACACCACGCCAACGATCGAGCCGAAGCCGCCGGTCAGGATCGCGCCGCCGACCACCGCGGTGGCGATCGCCTCCAGCTCCTTGAGGTTGCCCTTAGCGGCATCGGCGGAATTGGTGTCGAACACCTGGGTCGCGGCGAAGATGGTGGCGCAGAACGCGGTGACCATGAACAGCGAGATCTTGACGGCATCGGTGGGCACGCCGTTGGCGCGCGCCGCCTGCAGGTTGCCGCCGGTCGCGTAGATCCAGTTGCCGGCCTTGGTGCGCTCGAGCACGAACCAGGCGACCAGCGCGATCGCCAGCCACCAGCCGACCACGGCATAGAGCCCCTCGACCCACTGGCTGCCGCCGGGATTGATGTTGAAGCCGATGCGGTAGAGCCAGTCGAACACCGGCTCGAAGATGTCGCCGCCGAACATGTTGGCGACCGGGTTGATGGTCGAGATCGACTCGATATGTTCCCGCGCGACCTGCAGGTCTGGGATCGCCGGCAGCTGACCAGGCGCATCCCGTCCGGCGGCCGCAGCACGGCGTGTGGCATCGAGGAGCGCTCTTGATTCCAGAGCCTGCCTGAGACCGTCGACCCGTTCCGGCGAGAGCGTCGAGAAGATCGAGGCGAGGTCGGCGTCCGGCAGGGCCTTGGCGGTCGCGCGGTCCATGACCATAGGGACCGAAGCGGGATCGACCGCGCAGACCTGGTTGACCACCTCGGCGATCTGGTCCTTGGTCAGGTCATTGCCGGGCCCTGCGCGCTCGACGATCGCGGCGAGCTGCGCGTCGGTGAGCTTCGAGCCGGCGCTGGTATTGCCGATGAACGCCTGCACCTGCTCGGCGGAGGCGAGGTTGTTGTTCAAAGGGCGCTGGAACACGCTGAGACAGCCCTGGGCCAGCTGGCTCGCCTGCGCCTTGGCGTAGCCGAGCATGTCCCGATAGGGCTCGAGGTCGATCAGGTTCTTGAAGTCAGGCAGGTCCGAGACCTGGGTCGAGCCGGAACGCTCGCCGGGTGCACGGTTGAGGAAACGGTAGCAGACCTCGGTCAGGCCGCGGATGAAGAACAGAAAGGCGAGCGTGACGATGAAGGACGGCAGCTTCGAGCGGACGACGATATTGCCGATCAGAAAGCCGAAGGCGAGCGTCATGCAGAGCGTCAGCAGCACCGCCATCAGCGGTGAGATGTAATCGAAGCTGACCAGCGTGATCTCGGTGAAGGGGATCCGGATCGCAAAGCCCCATTTCAGCATGAGCGCCATGGACATGCCGGCGAAACCGATCATCGAGCCGATCGACAGGTCGAACTCGCCGGCGATCATCAGGAGGCAGGCGCCGATCGCGATGATGCCGAGCTGGGCGACGATGCGCGTATTGTTGCGCAGGCCAAGCGGGTTGTAGGCGGTGCCGTCGAACGGATTCCAGGAAGCACCGCCGGTAAGGCCGCCGGACGCCATGCCCAGGGCGGCGAGCACGATGATCATGACGAAGAACGCGCCGATCTCCGGACGGTTGACCAGCTTTCCCCAAAAGCTCGTCCGCGCCCGCCGGTCCGCCTCGGTGCGCCCGGCCCCTGCCTTGGTCGCCATCCGCTCCGCCTCCCGCTTTTCTATGACTCTATCAGATCAGCCGTCTCTGTCAGCAAAAGGGGCGATCCGCCACCGGACCGCCCCTCCTATCTCAGGCAAGTCAACGCTGCCGGTCGTACCGGCCTAGCGGTTGGTGCCGGCCTGCTCGGCGACGCCGGCGGCATTCGACTTGTCGACGAAGCCCGGGCCGGAGTTGACGTTGTTGCCGGGCAGCATGCCGGCATTGGTGTTGTAGAGATGCAGGACCACCACCGGCATGTAGCCCTGGAGGCGCTGCTGCTGGTCGATGGTGTAGGCGACCTTGCCTTCCTGGATGAGCGAGATCACGCCGGGCGTGAGGTCGAAGCAGGAGAGATGCACCTGGCTGCCGGCCTCGGCGACCGCGGCGGCGGCGGCCTCGCAGACATGCGGACCGGTGGCGAGCAGGCTGTCGATGGTGTTGTCGGCAAGCAGCGATGCGGCGGTGCGCGTCTGGATCTGGGCGACGTCGTTGGAGACGTCGATCATGTTGAGCTCCATGCCCATGGCGTCGAAATAGCCCTGGCAGCGATCGACCAGCGCGGAGTTGAACGCCTCCTGGTTCAGGCAGAGCGGCTTGGTGGCGCCCTCCTCCTTGGCGCGGTTGCCGGCGGCGAAGCCGGCGTCATATTCCGGCTGACCGACATGCATCAGCGCGCCGAGCTCCTTCGAGGCCTCGAGGCCGGAATTGATGGTGATCACCGGAATGCCGGCGCCGACCGCGGCACGGATCGCGCCGCCGAGCGCGTCGGCATCGGGGAGCGAGATGATCATGCCGTCGGGCGAGGTCGCAGCACCCGCCTCGATCAGCGCCGCCATGTCGGACATGTCGCCGGACGGCGCGAAGTTGTATTCGAGCTCGACGCCGAGCGCCGCCGCCGCGTCCTTCGCCCCCTTCTCGACCACCGGCCAGAACGGATCCGTGCCCTGGGTGTGGGTCACCATGACATAGCGCTCGGCCTGGGCGGCAGATGTCACCATCATCGCGGCGGCGGCCAACAGCAAGGTCTTGTTCATCGGAAACCGGCTCCCTTCAGTCTGCGCCTTTTTGCGCGTTGCCTCGTCGATCCGTACATCATTGACCACGGATGGCCATGTACTTGGCGTCAATGTGTCGAGGAACGCCCGCCATGACAATGCCTTTTTTTTGCGCATGGTGCATTCATGCCAAATTGAAAGATTCGTTTCATAAAGGATCGAGACGCGCCCGAACGGTTCGTCCACCCTCGCCATGCGGGCCGGTCAGGATCGGCCGTCACGGCACCGGCCCGCTGATCCGCCGACGGCCTTCGCCTCTCCGTCCCCGAGGAGCCTCT
Organism: Alphaproteobacteria bacterium; assembly: GCA_041398025.1. Lineage (GTDB taxonomy): Bacteria > Pseudomonadota > Alphaproteobacteria > Geminicoccales > Geminicoccaceae > JANQPX01. Next base: position 13,638 of record JAWKVM010000013.1, on the reverse strand, counting down.
CCCGATCGGGAAAAGCTCTAGGCCTGCTGCGCGGACTCCTCGGCTGCGGTGACCGGCACCTCGAGCTTGCTGAGCATCTCACGCGGCACGATCTGCCAGAATTTCTGCCGTTCGCGGTCGAAGTCGGTAAGCAGGCGCTCGGCGACCCGGCTTTGGGTGTTCTTGAAATGCTGCGTCAGCAGCCCTTTCAGCTCATCCGCATAATGCTGCACCTCGATCCGCTGGCAGATCACCATGTCGGTATTGACCAGCTCGGTGAAGCGCTCCTTCGGATCGTAGACATAGGCCATGCCGCCGCTCATGCCGGCGCCGAAATTATCGCCCACCGGCCCCAGGATCGCGGCGACGCCGCCGGTCATGTATTCGCAGCCATTGTCGCCGCAGCCCTCGACCACGGCGGTCGCCCCGGAATTGCGCACCGCAAAGCGCTCGCCCGCGCGCCCCGAGGCGAACAGCCGGCCGGCGGTCGCGCCATAGAGGCATGTATTGCCGATGATGGTGTTGTCGGCTGCGATCATCGGGCTCGAGACCAGCGGGCGCACCACGATGGTGCCGCCGGACAGCCCCTTGCCGACATAGTCATTGGCATCGCCGAACACTTCGAGCCGCAGCCCCTGGACGGAAAACGCGCCCAGCGACTGGCCGGCGGAGCCGCGCAGGCGCACCGTGATCTGCCCGGGCGGCAGGGTGTTCATGCCGTAGCGCCGGGTGATATGCGCAGAAAGGCGCGTGCCGACCGCACGATGCACGTTGCGGACATTGTAGGCGAGCTGCATCTTCTCGCCCGCCTCCAGCGCCGGCTTGGCATCGCAGATCATCTGCGCATCCAGGCTGTCCGGCACTTCGTTCCGGCCCTCGATCGCCGAGTGGCGGGGATGGCCGCCGGTGTCGACCTGGGCGAGGATCGGGTTGAGGTCGAGGTCGTCGAGATCCGGACTGCCGCGCGAGACCTGGCGCAGCAGATCGGTGCGGCCGATCGCCTCCTCGAGCGACTTCAGGCCGAGCCTCGCCAGAATTTCCCGGACTTCCTCGGCGATGAAGCTGAAGAGATTGACCACCTTGTCCGGCGTGCCCTCGAACTTGGCGCGGAGATCCTGGCGCTGGGTGCAGACGCCGACCGGGCAGGTGTTGGAGTGGCACTGCCGCACCATGATGCAGCCCATGGCCACCAGGCCCGCGGTGCCGACGCCATATTCCTCGGCGCCGAGCATGGCGGCGATGACCACGTCGCGCCCGGTCTTGATGCCGCCGTCGGTCCGGAGCACCACGCGGTGGCGCAGGCGATTGAGGGTCAGCACCTGATTGACCTCGGACAGGCCCATCTCCCAGGGCGTGCCCGCATATTTGATCGAGGTCTGCGGGCTCGCCCCGGTGCCGCCGGAATGGCCGGAAACCAGGATGACGTCGGCCTTGGCCTTGGCGACGCCGGCCGCGATCGTGCCGATGCCCGCTTCCGAGACCAGCTTCACGCAGACCTTGGCATCGGGGTTGATCTGCTTCAGGTCGTAGATCAGCTGGGCCAGGTCCTCGATCGAATAGATGTCGTGATGCGGCGGCGGCGAGATCAGGGTGACGCCTTCGGTCGAGTGCCGCAGCGTGGCGATCTCCGCGGTCACCTTGAAGCCAGGAAGCTGGCCGCCTTCGCCGGGCTTCGCTCCCTGGGCGATCTTGATCTCGAGCTCGCGGCAGGCGTTCAGATATTCCGCGGTGACGCCGAAGCGGCCGGACGCCACCTGCTTGATCGAGGAGTTGGCATTGTCACCGTTCGGCCTGGGCGTGAAGCGCTCCTTCGCTTCGCCGCCCTCGCCGCTGTCCGCCTTCGCCCCGATGCGGTTCATGGCGATGGTCAGGGTCTCGTGGGCCTCGGGGCTGAGCGCGCCGAGCGACATGCCCGGCGTGACGAAACGCTTTCGGATCTCGGTGATGCTCTCGACCTCGTCGAGCGTCAGGGGCTCGACATCGTCGGCAAAGCCCATGAGGTCGCGGATGGCCACGGGCTGCGCGCCGTCGATCGCGGCTGAATATTTCTTGTAGGCGGCATAGCTGTCGCTCGCGACCGCATGCTGCAGCTGGTGGATCACCGGCCCTTCGAGCGCGTGCTGCTCGCCGCCTTTCCTGAACCGATAGAGTCCGCCGATCTCGAGCGGCACCTCGTCCTCCTGATAGGCGCGGCGATGCAGCGCCAGCACCTTGTTGGAGATGCCGGCAAGCCCGATGCCGGAGATGCGGGTGATCAGGCCCGGGAAATATTCGGCGCAAAGCGAGCGTGAGAGGCCGACCGCCTCGAAATTATAGCCGCCGCGATAGGACGAGATGATCGAGATGCCCATCTTGGACATGATCTTCAAGAGGCCTTGGCCAACCGCCTCCTTGAATCGCTTCAGACACTCCTGGAGGGTGAGGTTCGGGAACAGCCCGCGACTGTGGCGATCGGCGATCGCGGCTTCGGCGAGATAGGCGTTGACCAGCGTGGCGCCGACGCCGATCAGCACACCGACATAATGCACGTCCAGGCACTCGCCGGAGCAGACCACGATCGAGCTGAACGAGCGCAGCCCCTCCTCCACCAGATGGCTGTGCACCGCACCGGTCGCGAGAATCATCGGGATGGGTGCCCGAGTCTCGGAGACCGCGCGGTCATCCAGGATCACCTGGCCCCGCCCCTCGCGCACGGCGTCCTCCGCCTCCATGCGGATGCGCTGCAGCGCATCGCGCAGCGCCCGCCAGCCGCCCTCGGCGTCATAGGTGCAGTCGACCGTGGTGGCGCGCTCGCCATAATGCTCCCGCAGCGCCAGAAGGTCGGTGTTCAGGATGATCGGCTTCTTCAGCTGCAGGATCTTGGTCTGGCTCGGCGCCTGATCGTAGACATTGCCGAGATTGCCGAGCCTGGTCTTCAGGCTCATCACCCGATATTCGCGCAGCGGATCGATCGGCGGGTTGGTCACCTGGCTGAACTGCTGGCGGAAGAAGTGATGCAGGCCGCGATAGCGCCTGCTCAGCACCGCCATCGGCGTGTCGTCGCCCATGGAGCCAAGGGGCTCCTTCGCGTCCAGCACCATCGGCGCCAGGATCAGCTCCATGTCCTCCATGGTGATGCCGAACAGATGCTGGCGGCGCTTGAGCTCGGCGCGCTCATAGGAAACCGGCTCGAAGTCGCGCTCCTTCACCCTGTCCTCGAGATGGGTGATGCCCTTGACCCACTGGCCGTAGGGCTTCTCGTCGGCGAGGTGATCCTTCAGCTCGTGGTCGTGATAGAAGACGCCGTGCACCAGGTCGACGCCGATCATCTCGCCCGGCCCGACCCGGCCCTTCTCGACGATGGTATGATCGCCATGGGGCACCATGCCGGTCTCGGAGCCGACGATCAGCAGGTCGTCCTCGGTCCGGCTGTAGCGAAGCGGCCGCAAGCCGTTCCTGTCCATGCCGCCGATGATCCAGCGGCCGTCGCAGGCGACCACGCCCGCCGGGCCGTCCCAGGGCTCCATCACGCAGTTGCAGTAGTTGAACAGATCGCGATGCGGCTCGGGCATCGAGATCTTGCTCGCCCAGGCGGGCGGGATCAAAAGCGTCTTGGTGAGCGGCACGGAGCGGCCGGCCTGCACCAGGGCCTCGACCACCGCATCCAGGGCGGCGCTGTCCGAGGAGCCCGCCTGCACGATCGGCTTCACGTCCTCGTTGAAGTCCCCGAAGGCCGGCGCGAACATCCGGGTCTCGTGGCTCTTCATCCAGTTGAGATTGCCGCGCAGGGTGTTGATCTCGCCATTATGGGCGAGCATGCGGAACGGCTGGGCGAGCTTCCAGGACGGCCAGGTGTTGGTCGAGTAGCGCTGATGGAAGACCGCGAAATTGGAAACGAAGCGCTGGTCCAGCAGGTCGGGATAGAAGACCGAGAGCTGCTCGGCGAGGAACAGGCCCTTGTAGATGAGCGAGCGGCAGGACAAGGAGCAGATATAGAAGTCCTTCAGGTTCTCGGCGAGCACCTGGCGCTCGATGCGCCTCCTGATGATGAAGAGATCGCGCTCGAAGGCGTCGTCGTCGGTCGCGCGCAGCTCGTCGCCGCCCTTGCCTCTAGGCCGGCTGATCATGATCTGCTCGATCTCCGGCCGGGTCGCGATCGCCTTGTCGCCGATCACCGTGGTGTCGACCGGCACCTGACGCCAGCCGAGGATCGAATAGCCGAAACGCAGGATCTCGGTCTCGACGATGGTGCGGCAGCGCTCCTGGGCGGCGAAATCGGTGCGCGGCAGAAACACCATGCCGACCGCGATCCGGCTCTCCACCTTCTTCGAGCCGTGCAGCTGATCGAGGAAGAAGTCCTGCGGGATCTGCAGATAGATGCCCGCCCCGTCGCCGGTCTTGCCGTCGGCGTCCACGGCACCGCGGTGCCAGACCGCCTTCAGCGCGTCGATCGCCGAGGTCACCACCTCGCGCCTGGGCTTGCCGTCGATCGAGGCGACGAAGCCGACGCCGCAGGCATCGCGCTCGTCCGCACGCCGGTACATGCCCTCGGCCTCGAGCCGGTCGGCGTTCCTGACATAGTCCTCATAGGCGCGTTCGGCCGCGCCGACCGCAGGCATCTTCTCGTCCATGCCCCTCTCTCCCGTCCCGCCGCTCAGGATGCGGCCGCCGCCGTCGGCGCATCTTCCGCCGTCACATCGGATATCTTCTGTGCTGCCTTGTTCTGCAGATAGTCGTGAATGCCGACAGCGGCATCACGCCCATCCTTCACGCCCCAGACCACGAGCGAGGCGCCGCGCACGATGTCGCCGCCCGCGAACACGCCCGCCATCGGCGTCATCATGGTGTGCCAGTCGATCTTGACCGTGCCCCAGCGCGTCACCTGCAGATCCGGCTGATCGAACATCGCCGGCAGGTCCTCGGGATCGAAGCCGAGCGCCTTGATCACCAGATCCGCCTCCAGGGTGAAGCTGCTGTCCGGGATGGTTTCCGGCCGCTGGCGTCCGGTGGAGTCGGGGGCGCCCAGGCGCATGCGCACCGCGCGCACGCCGGCGACGACGCCATCGCCGAGGAATGCCTCGGGAGCGGCCTGCCACACGAACTCGACGCCCTCCTCCTCGGCATTGGCGACCTCGCGCATCGAGCCCGGCATGTTGGCGCGGTCGCGGCGATAGAGGCACTGCACCGATACCGCACCCTGGCGGACCGCAGTGCGCACGCAATCCATCGCCGTGTCGCCGCCGCCGATCACCACCACGCGCTTGCCGGCGGCATTGAGCGAGCCGTCCTCGAAGGCCGCGACATCATCGCCCAGCCCCTTCCTGTTGCTCGCGGTCAGATAGTCCAGCGCCGGGACCACCTGGCCGAGCCCGACGCCGGGCAGGGTCAATTCGCGCGCCCGATAGACGCCGGTGCCGATGAAGATCGCGTCATGGCGCTGGCGCAAGTCCTCGAACGTGACGTCCCGGCCGATGTCGACACCGAGCTCGAAGGCGATGTCGCTCGCCTCGAGCACGGCGGCGCGCCGGGCGACCACGTCCTTTTCGAGCTTGAAATTGGGAATGCCGTAGACCAGAAGCCCACCGATCCGGTCATAGCGATCGTAGATCGTGATCCTGTAGCCCTTCTTCCGGAGCTGCTCGGCGACCGCGAGCCCCGCCGGCCCCGCCCCGATGATGCCGATGCTCTCCTGGCGCTCCACCCTCGGGCGCACCGGCTTCACCCAGCCGCGCTCGAACGCGGTGTCGACGATATATTTTTCGACCGCGCCGATGGTGACCGATTCGAAGCCCTTCTCGATCACGCAATTGCCTTCGCACAGACGGTCCTGCGGACAGATGCGGCCGCAGATTTCCGGCATATTGTTGGTCAGCGAGGCGATCTCGTAGGCCTCTTCCAGCCGCTCCTCCGCGGTCATGCGCAGCCAGTCGGGGATGTTGTTGTGCAGCGGACAATGCACCTGACAGAACGGAATGCCGCACTGCTCGCAGCGGGATGCCTGCTCAGAAGCGCGCGCCGGGTCGAACTCGCCGTAGATTTCCTCGAAATCCTGACGCCGCTGCTCGGGGCCACGCTTTTCCGGCATGGCCTTTTCGACGTCGACGAATTGCATCATTCCGGTCGCCATGCCGTCCCCCCAACCTGTCCGCTCAACCCAGGGCCTGCTGCGCGGCCGCGCGAAAACCGGCACCGCTCTCAAGCGGCGCGTTCATTCAGCCTATGCCCGATAGCTATACGATACGAGGAGAAAAACGCCGCTGTCCAGAGCTTTTTCGTAAATAGTTAAGATATATTAACTAAATTTGCTTGGCTGCACCGAATATAGGCAGACAATGCGAATAAACTACTCAAAATCGTAATTTTTTGTCCTATTTCGGGACTAAATCTCTGATAACCTCTCCGGCGTGATGGCAGCACCTCTTCGGCGCCTGGCCCCTGCGCGAGATTGGCGAGTTCCCCTGAAATGTGGTAGCTGCCGTCTCTTCGTGCGAACAGGGCCATGGCGACGGCCTGGATTTCAACTCAGAGGCAACATGACGTCCCTTCAAAGCATCGTCCTCGGTCTCGTCCAGGGTCTTTCCGAATTCCTGCCGATCAGCTCCTCCGGCCACCTCATCCTGGTGCCGCTGTTCACCGGCTGGGCCGACCAGGGCCTGACCTTCGACGTCGCCGTCCACATCGGCAGCCTCGGCGCGGTGCTCCTTTATTTCCGGAACGACCTGTTCGCGATGCTCAGGGGCGCGTTCGACTGGTCGGAACCGGGCGTGCTCAGCCATCCCGGCCGCCACCTGATCGCCCTGATCGCGGTCGGCACCCTGCCGATCATCATCGGCGGCATCGCGATCAAGATGCTGATCGGCACGGACAACCTGCGCAGCGCCTGGGTCGTGGGCTGCACCAGCATCTTTTTCGGATCCGCTCTCTACATCGCCGACCGCATCGGCGCGCGCGAACGCGACATCACCCAGATGGGCTTCACCGACGCTCTGCTGATCGGCTGCGCGCAGGTACTGGCCCTCATCCCCGGCACGTCCCGTTCAGGCGTGACCATGACCGCCGCGCGCCTCCTCGGCCTGCATCGCGCCGAAGCCGCCCGCTTCTCCTTCCTCCTCTCGATCCCGGCGATCCTCGCCGCCGGCTCGCTGATCACGCTGGAAGTCATGGAAGGCAATGGCGAGGGCCTGGACTCGACCGCCGTGCTCGGCATGCTCGCCGCCTTCCTCAGCGCCTGGGCCGCGATCGCCTTCCTGATGAAGTGGCTGCGCCAGGAAAGCTTCACGCCGTTCGTGATCTACCGTCTGATCCTGGGCGTGGTGCTGTTGGTGTATGCTTTCAGCGCAGGGTGACTGGCAGCGCTTCGGTTTCAAGCGCTTGCTCACATCATCAGGCAAACCGACGCGCGCTCAAAGCCGTGCTGAAACAAAATCTCGAATTGAAGATAACCGGCGAACCTTCGCGCGAAATCGCGCCAAAATTGAAAATAACTTGCAAGATCAACGAACATCGGGCTAATTCCCGTCGCAGATTTCCAACTGACCCGATCAGTTTCATCCAAGAAGGATCGGACGGGGAGAAACCATGCCGCATTTTCGGTTCTTGTACCGTTTATTGGCCGTAGTTGCTGTGACTTTTATTGTCGCTGGTTGTGACGACGATAAGAAAACCACGATTTACGAAGTAGAGATCGAAAAAACTGAGAACGTCCGCATTGTCGTACACCCCAAACCAACCAAAGATTCGAAAAAACCTCGAATGAAAGTCACATATCCCCCTCAAGTTGAGGTCGAAAAGGAGGAAAGAGATCCAGGAAAGAGGACTGTTATAAAGTACACTGCAGTCTTCTTTTTGATCTTTCTAATACTTTCAATGCGCTTGATGCAGTATGATGGGGGCACATCTAGGTTTCAGCTACCTGCTTGATCCTTTCTCTTCACCCACATACCACTTCGGATAGTGCTCCTTCACCACGTCGCCGTCGCGCGCGAGCGCGTGGCAGGTGTTGAGATGCGAGGGCGGGCGGTCCGTCTCGACCCTGGGATTGCGCTGGGCGTTCCAGGTGTGGATGGTCTGGTAAGCCGTCGTGGCGAGCGGTCCCAGGAGCTCCACCAGATGCGTGCAGCCCTGAATGCCGCCCAGCAACTGCGCCACCGCGCGCCGCCAGCCCGGGCCGATTTTCAGCCCTTCCAGCTTGGCGAAGGCGGGCGTGATCGCCGGACAGACGGCAAACGGTGCCGCCGCCGTCGCCGCTTCCGCCCTGATCACGGTCAGGCTGTCGTCGAGGGTCAGGCGCAGCCACATGTCGTGCAGCGGCTCGCCCGGCTGGATCTCGCCTCTGAGCTTGTTCGGAAAGGCATAGGACTTGACGTCGGTCAGGTGCCCCTCGATGTCCCAAAGCCCGTCCTTGCGCCGATAACCCCGGCAGTCGATGCGGCGATGATGGATGGGCTCACGCTCTTCCGGCGATGACAGGCTCATGGCGTGCTCGACAGCAAACTCGGCCGCCATGATGGCCAGCCTTCCAAAAACCTATGTTGGACCTCCCCCCAAAAACAACAAGGCCGAGCGGCCGAACGTCGGCCTCGTTGACTTGCCTGACACGTGGCCGGACCGCCTGGAGTCCTCTGGTGCAGGATAAGCGTCCGCCCCGCGACGCCATCGACGACGGCCCGTGGCAAACACCTCCGCTACGACAGACTTGCCACCGACCGCCCGACCGAGAGTCTGGCAAGTCCACGCCGGGGGCCGCGCCCCCTAGGGCCAGGTGACTTCGGGGGGGAGGGACATGAGGATGGCTTCGGTGTTGCCGCCGGTCTTGAGACCGAACTGGGTGCCGCGGTCGTAGAGGAGGTTGAACTCGACGTAGCGGCCGCGGCGGAAGAGCTGGTGCGCGCGCTCCTCGGCGCTCCAGGGGCGGTTCATGTGGCGGCGCACGATCTTCGGATAGATGTCGAGAAACGCCTCGCCGACCTCGCGGGTGAAGGCGAAGTGGGCCTCGGGGTCGTCGTCGAGATAGTCATAGAAGATGCCGCCGACGCCGCGATGCTCGTTGCGGTGCGGCAGAAAGAAATAGTCGTCCGCCCAGGCCTTGAATTTTTCGTAGTGGCCGGGGTCGTGACGGTCGCAGGCCTGCTTCAGGCGGGCGTGGAAGACGGCGGTGTCCTCGTCGTCCGGGGTGATCGGGTTGAGATCGGCGCCACCGCCGAACCAGATTTTTTGCGTTTGGATATGGCGCGTATTCATGTGCACCGGCGGCACGTGCGGATTGCGCGGGTGGGCCACCAGCGAAATACCGCTTGCCCAGAAGCTCGGGTTCTCGGTCGCACCCGGGATCTGCTTCGCGAATTCCGCCTTGAACGCGCCATGCACGGTCGAGACGTTGACGCCGACCTTCTCGAACACGCGCCCGCGCATCAGCCCCATCACCCCGCCGCCGCCTTCGGGACGGTCCCAGGGTGTTTTCTCGAACCTGCCCGGCGCCAGCGTCTCGCAGTCCTGCCCCGCGAAATCGTTCTCGATCGCCTCGAACGCCGCGCAGATTCGATCGCGCAGCCCCTCGAACCACGCCCGAGCCTCCTCACGCAGCGCCATCGCCTCCACCGTCATCCTCTCTCTCCAAAACTGCTGCCGTCCGCCTGTGCGCCGGGAGCTAAGCGGTGGAGGCGAGAGGCGTCAATCCGTTTGAGTCCTTATGGGAAAGGTGAGAATAGGAAGGGTGGAGACGGCAGTAGTAGATTTGATACAAACACGATCGTTTCACGCCAGCCACACGAGTTTCAAAACATTACTCGATAGTATATGCGTATATTCTAATAAATTGAAATAAGAGGCCAGAAAATGTCCCAATATTGTTCAATAGAAAGAGAAAATTTAGGTTAATGCAATTTTACATTGTTTTTATGAATTTATCGTGATACAAAGCAACATCAATAAAAATTAAGAGGAGAATACAGTGAAGAGCATTATCACTATTGCATTTGCGCTAATCCTCGCATCTACAGCTCATGCCATTGCTCATAGTGGCGGCACTAATAGCGACGGCTGTCACAACAACCACAAGACTGGTGGATATCATTGCCACTGAGTAACTGATGATACATCACTAGTTTCGCGGAAATTCGCCATGCTCGCTCAGCCAAGCGGGCATGGCGGCGATACATATGTCGCATCTCTTTGTCACCGTCGTATCACGCCCCCGGAAACCCGTCCGTCTGCCGGAGCGCCTCGCCCGTCACCATGGCGAGCGCGGTCACCACGTTCAGCGAGCGCACGCCGTCCGCCATCGGCAGCCGCACCCGGAGGTCGGCGAGCGCGTGCACGTCGTCGGGGACGCCAGCGCTTTCCCGGCCCGCAAGCAGAATGTCATCGGCGCGATACGCGGCGCGGTGAAAGCTGATCTCGGCCTTGGTCGTCAGCAGCACCAGCCGTCGCCCCTCGTCCCGCCTGGCCTGCTCGAACGCCTGGAAGGAGGCCCAGCGTTCGATCCTCGCTTTGCCGAGATAATCCATGCCGACCCGGCGCAGGCGCCTGTCGTCCCAGACGAAGCCGAGCGGCTCGATGATCGCGATGGGGAGCCCGAAGCAGGCGGCGAGACGAATCGACGCTGCCGCATTGGCGGCCATATCCGGCTGAAAAAGCGCAATTTTCAACGGTTTTCACTCCCAAGACCTGCGGCCCTGCCGCCACACTCGCGGTCCATCGGCCCCGTGACGGATGCGACCAACTGTCCGCTTGCTTGCGTCGGTTCGCCCGGCACTCTAGTAAGCTTGCGAGCATATGTGAAAAGAGTGGGCGCAGGACCATGGCCGAAGCGGCTGTCGATCATCATCAGACTTCCGAAGACGGGGAGACGCGGCGCGATTTCCTCTATCTTTTGACCGGTGCCGCCACGGTGGTCGGCGCAGGTGTCATGGCCTGGCCGCTGGTCGATACCATGAACCCGTCGGCCGACGTGCTGGCGCTCGCCTCGATCGAGGTCGATCTCAACGGCATCGACGAGGGCATGTCGGTCACCGTGAAATGGCGCGGCAAGCCGGTCTTCATCCGCCACCGCAGCGCGGCCGAGATCGAGGAGGCCGAGTCGGTCGACGTCGCCGACCTGCGCGATCCGCAGACCGATGCCGAGCGCGTGGAAAAGCCGGAATGGCTGATCATGGTCGGGGTGTGCACCCATCTCGGCTGCGTCCCGCTCGGCCAGAAGCCGACCGATCCGCATGGCGATTACGACGGCTGGTTCTGCCCCTGCCACGGCTCCCACTACGACAGCTCCGGACGCATTCGCAAAGGGCCGGCCCCGCTCAATCTGCAGGTGCCGGACTACACCTTCCTCGACGACACGACGGTTCGAATCGGCTGAGTGCTTCGAACGAGACCGATAGGATAGAGAGACCATGAGCGCAGGCACCGGCACCACGAACTACACCAACCCCGTCGTCCGCTGGATCGAGCATCGTCTGCCGATCTTCAGCACCATGGACCACATGGTCGGCAGCCAGTATCCGACCCCGCGCAATCTGAGCTACTGGTGGAATTTCGGCTCGCTCGCCGGCATCGCGCTGGTGCTGCAGATCATGACCGGCATCGTGCTCGCCATGCACTACACGCCGCATGTCGACTACGCGTTTGCCAGCGTCGAGCACATCATGCGCGACGTCAATTTCGGCTGGCTCCTGCGCTACGCCCACGCCAACGGCGCCTCCTTCTTCTTCATCGTGGTCTACATCCACATCTTCCGCGGCCTCTATTACGGCTCCTACAAGACGCCGAGAGAGCTCCTCTGGATGCTGGGCGTGGTCATCATGCTGCTGATGATGGCGACCGCGTTCATGGGCTACGTCCTTCCCTGGGGTCAGATGAGCTTCTGGGGCGCCACCGTGATCACCAACCTGTTCTCGGCGATCCCGATCGTCGGCGAGAGCATCGTCACCTGGCTCTGGGGCGGTTTTTCCGTCGACAACCCGACGCTCAACCGCTTCTTCTCGCTGCACTATCTCCTGCCGTTCGCGATCGTCGGCGTGGTCGTGCTGCACGTGGTCGCCCTGCATCAGTTCGGCTCGAACAACCCGCTCGGCATCGACCGCAAGTCGCCCAAGGACTCGATCCCCTTCCACCCCTACTACACCGTGAAGGATCTGTTCGGCCTCGGCGTCTTCCTGATCGCGTTCGCGATCTTCCTGTTCTATTTCCCGAACGTGCTCGGCCATCCCGACAACTACACCGAGGCCAACCCGCTCTCGACGCCGGCGCATATCGTGCCTGAATGGTACTTCCTGCCGTTCTACGCGATCCTGCGCGCGATCACCTTCGACATCCTGTTCATCCCGGCCAAGCTCGGCGGCGTGATCGCGATGTTCGGCTCGATCGCGGTGCTGTTCGTCCTGCCCTGGCTGGACCGCTCGCCGGTCAGGAGCGCCAAGTTCCGCCCGATCTACAGGATCTTCTTCTGGATCCTGCTCGCGGACTGCGTGCTGCTCGGCTATCTCGGCTCGCAGCCGCCGGAGGGTATCTACCCTGCACTCGCGTTGCTCGGCACCCTCTACTACTTCTTCCACTTCCTGATCCTGCTGCCGCTTCTGGGCTCGATCGAGCGCCCGAAGCCGCTGCCCGCCAGCATCAGCGAACCGGTTCTCGGCGGCTCCGCTGCCGCAACCCCGGCCGAATGAGGTTATCGATGTCGACCATGAAGACCCTGCTTGCCGCATCGATCCTCGTCGCCGGAACGGCGATCGGCACCGACCAGGCGCGTGCCGCCGGCGAGGCGGTCGACCTGCTGCACAAGGCGTGGCCCCATGCCGGCGTGTTCGGCAAGTTCGACAAGGCCGCAGCACAGCGCGGCTTTCAGATCTATCGCGAGATCTGCTCGGGCTGCCATTCGCTCCGCTTCATCGCCTTCCGCAATCTCCAAGACCTCGGCTTCAGCGAGGACGAGGTCAAGGCCCTCGCCGCCGAATACGAGGTCGAGGACGGCCCCGACGAGAGCGGCGAGATGTTCATGCGTCCGGGCAAGCCATCCGACCACCTGCCCTCGCCCTATCCCAACGAAAATGCCTCGCGCGCGGCCAATGGCGGTGCCTATCCGCCCGATCTGTCCCTGATCACCAAGGCACGCGCCCATGGCACCGACTATGTCTACAGCCTGCTCCAGGGCTACAGCGAGGAGCCGCCGGCCGAGGTCGAGATCGCCGAAGGCATGAACTACAACGCCTATTTCCCCGGCCACCAGATCGCCATGGCGGAGCCGCTCACCGCCGATGCCGTCACCTATAGCGACGGCACCGAGGCGACCCTCGAGCAGCATGCCGCCGACATCGCCACCTTCCTCACCTGGACCGCCGAGCCCAAGCTCGAGGAAAGGAAGGGCACGGGCCTGAAGGCGATGATCTTCCTGGTGATCCTGACCGGTCTGTTCTACGCCACCAAGCGCAGAATCTGGTCCGACCTCCACTAGGCCGAGCGTCGGCACCGTGGACCTGGCGCGGAGTTTCGGTCAGTCGGTCGGGGCTTCACTTGAGCAGGTCGTTCGCCTGTAGGGCCGGGCCGTCGTCGTCGAAGACGGCGACCGTGGCACCGCAAGCGCGTGCCAGCGACGTTCGTCAGGCCGATCTCGCCTCCAGCCACGTCAGGCAGTCTTCGAACAAGGGCTCGACGTCGGCTTCGTGCAGCAGCAGATGGTGCCGATCGGGG
>JAWKVM010000012.1:0-56250 GCA_041398025.1 Alphaproteobacteria bacterium | reverse complement strand
ACGCCGCTCGGCAGGAAGATGCTGATGGTCGAGCCCAAGATCATGAGCGATTGGGAAGCGTTCAGCCGGGACTGGGCGCGCTCACTGATGGCCAAGGTCCTCTGCCGGCTGGAGAACAGGCCGTCCGCCCAGTTCAGCGCCCTGTCAGCGTAGTCTCCGCGACGTTCACGGCAGTGCCCACGGCACCCGCGCAGTGTCCGTGGCACCGATCAGGGGATGCGCTGCAGACGGGCGATGAAGAAGCCGTCCATACCGCCCTGGTCCGCAAGATGGCAGGGCAGGGTTCGGACTTCGCCCCTGTCGGTGATCTCGACCGGCAGCCCGAACAATTCCTCTTTGGCGATCGGCACGCGCGCGAGCGGCACACCGTCCTTCAGCACCTTCGCGATCAGCCCTTCGCCCTCCTCCGGCTGCAGCGAGCACACCGCATAGACGAGAATACCGCCCGGCACGAGCATGTCGATGCTGGTGCGGATCAGCTTTTCCTGAAGCTCGGCCATGCGCTGGACGTCATCCGGCGTTTTCTGCCAGGTGATGTCGGGATGGCGGCGGATGGTGCCGGTCGCCGTGCAGGGCGCATCCAGCAGGGCGAGCACCGCCGGTTCCGGGGCACGCCAGTCGAGCGCGTCGGCGACGATCACCTCGGCATCGAGCTTCAGACGCTGGAGGTTTTCCCTGAGCCGCTCCGCGCGCTGCTCGGAGGCCTCGATCGACGTGACCTTGGCGCCGGCCGCGGCAAGCTGCGCGGTCTTGCCGCCGGGAGCCGCGCAGAGATCGACCACATGGCGCCCCTTGAGCGGTCCGAGCAGGCGCGCCGGCAGGGTCGCGGCCACGTCCTGCACCCACCAGGCCCCCTGCTCGTAGCCCGGCAGGCTGTCGATCGTCACCCCTCCGCCCGGCGGGCGGCGGATCGTGCTGCCGCCGATCACCTTGCCGTCCAGCTTCTTCGCCCAGAGGTCGGGCACGTCCTTGACCGTGATGTCGAGCGGCGGCTCCTGCGCCTGGGCCGCGGCAATCGCGCGGGAAATCTCCTCGCCGTAAGCCTTGGTCCAGCTCTCCCAGAGCCAGTCCGGCAGGTTGAGACGCGCCGCATCCTGGCGCTTGTCGATGCCGGCAAGCTCGTTGGCGAGACGCCGGAGGACGGCGTTGATCATGCCCTGGGCATAGCTCGCCCGCCCGCTCGCCAGCTCCACCGTCTCGCCGACCGCGGCATGCACCGGCGTCTCCAGGAACATGAGCTGCGCAGCGCCTAGTCGCAGAATATTCCTGACCTTGGGATCCGGCGCTTTCTTCAGATAACGATCGACCGCCTCGTCGAGCTGGCCGCGCCGGCGCAGGACGGTGGTCACCAGCAACCGGGCAAAGGCACGGTCTCGAGGCTCAAGCAGCTCCAGCTTGGAGTGGCCGGCGAACGCCTCGTCGAAGGTGCGCTGATCGCCGAACACCCGGCCGAGCACGTCGAGCGCCAGGCGCCGCGGCGTCGGCACCACCACGGGCGCTTCCTCGACCGGCGTCTTCTTGACCGGCCGCTTGCCCGGCCGTTTCGCAAGGGTGAGGCGCTGCTTCATCTCATGCCGCCGGCTTGCCCAGCTCTTCCCCCTTCAGCACCTGCTCGATCAGCGCCCTGGTCTCGGCGGGGCCGTAGAACGCGACGAACGAGCCGAAACGCGGCCCAGCGCTCTGGCCGAGCAGCACCTCGTAGAGCGCCTTGAACCAGTCCCGGAGATTGTCGGCGAACCCATGGCGCTTGCCGATCTCGTACACCTCCTCCTGAATGGCCGACGCCGCCTCGACTTCGGCCTCATGCTGGCCGTAAGCAATTTCGAAGCCATCGAGAAAGGCCGAAAGCTCCTCCAGACCCTTCCGCTCCTCCACGCTTGGCAGGCGATAGGCCTTGGCCGGCTTGACGAAGTCCCGGTAGTAGGTGAGCGCGTGCTCGACCAGCTCCGCAAGCAACGGCATCGCCTCCGCCGTCGCCTCGGGCGCATAGCGCTTGATGAACGCCCAGAGCACGGACGGCTCCTCGGCGTTCACCACGCTCGCCAGGTTCAGCAGCATCGCAAAGCTGATCGGCAACCCACCCGGCGGCGGCTGCCGCTTGTGCATATGCCAGACGGGGTTGTTGATCCGTTGCGCCTCGTCCTGCTCGGGAAACTTGTCGAGAAAGGTCGAATAGTCGTCCACCTGGCGCGGGATGACGTCGAAATAGAGCCGCTTCGCCTTCTTCGGCGACTGGTACATGAAGAGCTTCAGGCTCTCCTTCGGCCCATAGGTCAGCCACTCGTCGACCGAAAGTCCATTGCCCTTCGACTTCGAGATCTTTTGACCCTGCTCGTCCAGAAACAGCTCGTAGAAAAAGCCCTCGGGCGGCTTGGCGCCCAGGATCTGGCAGATCGCGGAAGAGACCTTGTGGCTGTCGATCAGATCCTTGCCCGACATCTCGTAATCGACGCCCAGCGCCGCCCAGCGCATCGCCCAGTCCGGCCGCCACTGCAGCTTGGCATGACCATCGAGCGCGCTCTGCGTCACCAGCTCGCCCTGTTCATTCTTATAGGTCACGGTCCCGGCGTCCGGGTCCACCTCCAGGATCGGCACCTGCAGCACCACGCCGGTCTCCGGGCAGATCGGCAGCACCGGGCTGTAGGTCGCCTGGCGCTCGGCGCCGAGAATCGGCAGCACCACCTTCCTGATCGGCTCGAATCTCGACAGCAGGCGCCTGATGCCACCGTTGAAGGCGCCGGACTTGTAGAGCTTGGTGGCACTCTGATGCTCGTACTCGAAGCCGAAGCCGTCGAGAAACGCCACCAGCCGCGCGTTCATATGGTCCCCGAAGCTCGCATGCGTCCCGAACGGGTCCGGGATCGCGGTCAGCGGCTTGCCCAGATGCTCGGCCACCATCTCCGGGTTCGGCACGTTGTCCGGCACCTTCCGAAGGCCGTCCATGTCGTCGGAGAACGCATAGAGCCGGCTCGGCACGTCCGAGAGCAGGTCGAACACTTGCCGTACGAGAGAGGTCCGAAACACCTCGCCGAAGGTGCCGATATGCGGCAGGCCCGACGGCCCGTACCCGGTCTCGAACAGCACGAAACCTTTCGAAGGTGGCGTCTTCTCGACGCGTTCGATCACCTTCAAGGCTTCGACCACCGGCCAAGCCTTGCTCTCGCGGAGCAGCTTCAGATCAACCATGGGGGAACGTCAACTTCGCTGGAAAACAATCCGCGGCATCTTACCCCTTTTTTGTCCACAGGGAAGGCCTTAGCACCTTGGCGGCCGCCATCGGCGGCAGCTTGCCGCGGTTTTTCCCCGCCCCTCACCCTCACCACCGCCGTCCTGCCGAAAAAATCAGCGCCGCCGCTCAATTAATCGGCAGTGGCATTTGGGAAACGGTGTTGCAGCGACGCCACCCTTGGGAATCGACCTGCATTCTGACTTGGCACGACAGTTGCACATGGACCGGCCGTAGTACCAATGTACGCTTTACCTTACGCGGAGACAGGACTCGTGCTCGAACGCGCCATCCTTGAAAACGCCTGGTCGATCATCGACGACGCCGGAAGCTGGACCCAGTCGGCATCGGCACGCGATCAGCAGGGCGCGAAGGTGCAGCCGGACGATTCGGACGCCTGCTGCTGGTGCGCCATCGGCGCGATCGAAAAGGCGGTCACCGACATGGACGCCGACGAGACCCTCGTCATCGAGATCGTCGAGCATCTCTGCGCCTCCGCCAAGGCGCTGTTCGGCACGCGCTCGATCAACTACGTCAACGACCACATGGACCACGACGCCGTCCGTCGCCTGTTCGACCACGCCATCGCCGACTACCGTCTGGTCGAGGCCGCCGGCATCGACGAGGAACCGGCCGAAACCGAACGCCTGCGCGCCGCCATCGACGTCTGCCTCGGCTACATCAACCAGCTCGAAGACAGCCTCAGAAAAAAAGGCGCTGCCGCCACCGAGCTCGACCCGGTGATCAACCACATCAAACACAGCATGCGCCTCCCCCGCCTCGCCAACTGAACGCGGCGCGTTCGGGCTGGACTTGCCTGAGTCTGGCATGGGGTCCGGTGAGGCAGAGCTGGACCTTGCAGGCGGGCTCGACCTTTGGCGCATGCGGCAGCGGCAGGCAGGGCTGCAGCTCCGATCGCGGCCCCGCCTCGCGCAGTGGTGTCTACATATCCATCGCCTGGGCGATCTCGATCGAGCCGCCGGCCTTCAGCAAGGGACAGCCCTTCGCCTTCTGATGCGCGTCTTCGAGGCTCGACGCCTCGATCAGACTGTAGCCGCTCGCCGGATTGGCGCCGCCGCCGCTGACCAGCGAGCCATCGGCCTGCACGGTGCTCGACTTGCCGACCGGATTGCCGCCATCGATGACCGCGGCGCCCATCGAACCGAACCAAGCCCCCCAGGCGTCCATCACCTCCTTAATCGCTTCCGGGCTCTCAGGCGGCTTGCCGGCTCCATGATAGACAAACAGATATTTCGCCATGACGATGCTCCATTGTTTGTTGTGAATAACGGTACGAATTGATCACTATCAACAGCTGATATCGTTGCATATGGCAAGAATGCGCTTAGAATCACCAAGATGGTTGTGAACATTTCACAAGGGCAGACACAGGATCAGCCGGGACCTGGAGGGCTTCGCCAGGTCCTGGTCACGCTCGGGAAAGCCGGCGTCATCCCGCATGCGGCCGGAGCGCTCGGCGACGCCATAGGCGAGGCGGCGGCAGCCCTTCGCGAGGCGATCCTGGCAGAGGTCCCGGCCTTTCAGACCTCCGGCAACCCGGAGATTCTCCCTGATCTGGAGCAGCATGTCGGCGACCATGTTCGCGAAATCCACCGGCTGCTCGGTGGCGGTACGCTCGGCGGCTTCGACTTCGTCAGAACCCATGCGCAGCGGCGAGCGGAGCAGCGATTTCCCCTCGAAGCCACGCTGCATGCCTATCGCTGCGGTCCGAGGATTCTGTCCCGCTGGCTGAGGGACGCCGCGATGGCCGCAGGCGCCGATGGCCGCCACCGGATGGTCTCGGCAGTCGACGATTTCGCCATCGAATACACCAACACCGTCAGCACGATCGCAACATCGGAATATGTCGCCCAGACCCGCAGGCTTGCCGAGGCGGAGGGCGACCGGCGCACGGAACTCCTTGGCATCCTGCTCCACGGCTACGACGAGTCGGATGGACGGATCGCGCGCCTGCTCAAACGCGCGGGCTATCTCGAGCAGCGCCAGGCCTACTGCGTCGTCGTGGCCCAGTCCGCCAACGCGTCGGAGATGGAAAATCCGGCGCGCGCGCAGCGCATCGTGGACGCCCTCGCCGATGCCATGGCCGCCACGTCCATCCGGACGCTCGTCGGCATGCGCAACAATCTGGTCATCGCGGTGCTGTCGGCCGGACGCCGGCAATCCGGCTGGACTCCCGCGGAGGCAAGCCTCGCCGAGCGCCTCCAGGCCAAGTTCCTACTGCTCGGTCCGGCGGTGCTGATCGGCATCAGCGCCGATCATCCGTCGACCTCCTTCGTGCCCAAAGCCATGCAGGAAGCGACGATTGCGCTGGACTTCGCCAGCGTGAGCCAGCGCGTCGTGGCGTTTGCGGATTTGCCGATCCGCGGATTGCTGGTGCATCGCGCTGCGGACTATGTGCAGTCGGCGGCACCAGCCTGGATGGCCGCCTTCGCCAGCGCCGACGCCAGGGCGTCCGGCGCCCTCGTCCAGACCCTGCGCGCCATCGCCGACGCGGACATGAATATCCAGAAGGCAGCGCGCAGCCTCGGCAAGCATCCGAACACGATCTATGCGCGGATCGAACGCATCAGGGACCTCACCGGCCTGGATGGCCAGCGCTACCATCAATTGACGGAACTGCTGCTCGCGGCGGATTGCTGCCGAAGCTGATCCTGCCTGGCGTCGTGCCCGGTGCGATCGAGTCTTCTGATCGCACGAGGGGCCTGCAAAGCTGCCTCTCGTGCCAACACGATCGGCAGGTCCCAGGAAGGCCCCCTTACAGCACCGGCCGGATCGCCTTCATGAAGAGGTTGGCCAGGCGTTCATGGCCGTCCTCGTCGGGGTGCAGGCCGTCGAAGTCGACCACCAGATGCTCGACGACGGCGTCGTTGGAAAGGTCGACCACGGGGATGCCGCGGGTTGCGGCCTGGGCGGAAATCACCGCGTTGAATTGCAGCACACGCTGCTCCGTCACCTCGGGCACGGGCTCGCTGACGAAATCCGGGAGGGCCTGCAGGGCCGGCAGGTTGGCGATCACCACATAGGCACCCATCTGGTCCTGCAGCGCGGTCAAGAGACCGTTCAGTTCCGCGGCGAAGGTCTCGAGCGGCACGCCGTTGATCAGATCGTTGCCCCCAACCCAGACCGTGGCGAGCTCGGCATCCAGCCCATGGCGCGCAGCCTTCTCGACGGCATCGGCGATAATGTCGGTATTGGCGCCGGGGATGCCGATCTGGAACAGGGCGACGCTTCGTCCCTGATCCTGCAGTTCGCTGCGAACGCGGAAGCTGTAGCCGTTGGCGAGCGGAAAGGCGCCGACGCCGAGAACACCGCTGGTGCCGACCGCGCTGTAGAGAAAATCCTGGTGATGGAGCGGTGGCCTGTTGCTGCTGCACGCCGCCAATGCCAGGGCCGCCATCACGGCCAGCCCCTTCAACGTCATCGATCCCACGAAATGCGATTCCTTTTTATTCGTCGGGCAGAATGCCCGTTCTTGGATCCGACCCCGGTCCTGGATCTGAAGACCTCGGCCAGACCATACACCTGCATCATGTGTTAAGAACATGAACGTTTCGGTGTCGAACCCTATTCCGTTTCTCTCTCAGGCCGAGCCGTCCTCCTTCTCCAGCCGCGCGCGCAGCGCCGTCTTCAGCACCTTGCCGTAGTTGTTCTTCGGCAGCGCGTCCACGACATGATAGCGCTTCGGCCGCTTGAAGCGCGCGATGTGGTCGAGGCAAAAACGATCGAGCTGCTCCGCATCCAAAGTCAACCCATTGTCGGCGACAACGAAGGCGATGGGGATTTCGCCCCATTCCTCGTCGCGCTGCCCAATCACCGAGACTTCGGCGACGTCCGGATGCTGCAGCAGGATTTCTTCGACTTCACGCGGATAGATGTTGACCCCGCCCGAGATGATCAGGTCCTTGGAACGGTCGCGCAGGGTCAAAAAGCCGTCCTCGTCCACCGAGCCGACATCGCCGGTATAAAGCCAGCCGTCCTTCAGCGTGTTCGCACTCGCCGCCTCGTCCCGCCAGTAGCCCGCCATCACGGCATCGCCCTTGGCCACCACCTCCCCGATTTCATCAGCCGGGAGGGCGCGGCCCTCGGCGTCGACGATCCGCATCTGCATCACGGTCTGGACCTTGCCCGCCGACTGCAGGCGTTCCAGGTAGCGCGGATGGTCGACATCCGCATGCGCCCGCTTGTCCAGCGCGGTGATGCACATCGGGCTCTCACCCTGCCCGTAGATCTGCGCCAGCCGGTAGCCGAACACCTCATGTGCCTTTTGCAGGTCCGCCAGATACATCGGCCCCCCACCATACACGATCGTCTTCAGGCCCGGGCCCGAGGCGGGCCTCCCTGACTTGCCTGACACGGCCATCGACGCCAGGTCCAGGCTGGCCAGCGCCGGATGCTGGGACATGCGTTTGACCATGGTCGGCGCGGCGAACAGGGTGATGCCCTGGTGGGTCCTGAAAAGCTCGGCCATCTCCGCCGGGTCGAAGCCGCCGCTCTCCGGGATGATCTGGCAGGCGCCGGCCGCGGCATGCGGAAGGATGTAGCAGCCGGACCCGTGGGACATCGGCGCCGCGTGGAGGACAGCGTCCTCGGGCGTGATCTGGTCGACGTCGATGAAGTAGGAAAGCGTCATCGCCAGCAGGTTCCGGTGGGTCAGCATCGCCCCTTTCGGCCGCCCCGTGGTGCCGCTGGTATAAAACAGCCAGGCGATCGCGTCGGGAGGAACCTCGGCCATGGGGACGGCATCCCCCCGGTCGAGCCCTTGGGCGCCGCCCACCTCGATCACCTGTTGGAGCGTCGGGATCTCGTCGGCAAGTGGTGCCACCACCTCGATCAGATCGGGCGAAGCGAAACAGAGGCGCGCGCCGGAATGGTCGAGAATATAGGCGAACTCGCGCTGATGCAGCCTGGCGTTTACCGGCACCATGGTCAGCCCCGCATACCAGCCGGCGACCAGCAGCTCCAGATAGGCCGCACTGTTCTTCATGATCAGCGCAACGCGGTCCCCCGGCACCAGACCCAACCCGCCACGTAAATACCCCGCGACCCGCGCCGCCTTCTCCACGAGCTGACGATGACTCAAGTGAACGCTGTCGCCCGTGACGACCGCGGGATGGTCGGCGAGGGTTTTGCCGTTGCGGACGAAAAGCGAGGCGATGTTCATGGCGCACCTTCGGCTGAGCCCGTCAGGTAAGGATCGCGGGTCATGATGGCACGCGGCCGCAGCCCAGGCGAGACCGGCGTTGCCATCGGCGGTTCAAAGCGCTACCGAAAGGCCGAACCATCGGGAGAAGCCGTCATGACCGACCGTCCGATCCGCCGGGCGCTGCTATCCGTCTTCGACAAGACCGGGCTGATCGACTTCGCGACCGCCCTGGTCAGGCACGAGATCGAGCTGCTCTCGACCGGCGGCACGGCGCGCACGCTGCGCGAGGCCGGACTTCAGGTTCTCGACGTCGCGGAGGTCACCGGTGCGCCCGAAATCCTGGACGGCCGCGTCAAGACCCTGCACCCCGCCGTCCATGGCGGCCTGCTCGCGCGGCGCGACCTCGCCGAGCACATGGCGACCATCGAGGAGCACAACATCACCCCGATCGACATGCTCGTGGTCAACCTCTATCCGTTCGAGGCGACGCTCGCGAAAAACGCCGGCTACGACGAGCAGGTCGAGATGATCGACATCGGCGGCCCCGCGATGATCCGGGCTGCCGCGAAAAACCACGAAAGCGTCACCGTGGTGACCGATCCCGCGCACTATCGAGCGGTGCTCGACGCGCTCGACGCCCAGGGCGGGCGCACCAGCCTCGATTTGCGAAAGCAGCTTGCCGCCAGAGCCTATGCCCGCACCGCCGCCTATGACGCCGCAATCAGTGCCTGGTTCGCCGAGCAGCAGGGCGAAGCATTGCCCGAGCGCCTGACCATCACCGGCACCCGCAAGCTGGTCACCCGTTACGGTGAAAACCCCCACCAACAGGCCGCCTTCTACACCTCGGGCAAGCCGCGCCCGGGCGTCGCCACGGCGGAGCAGGTGCAGGGAAAAGAGCTCAGTTACAACAACATAGCCGATGCCGACGCCGCCTTCGAGCTGGTCGCCGAGTTCGAGCAGCCGGCGATCGCGATCATCAAGCACGCCAATCCCTGCGGTGTCGCCCTCGCCGCCAGCCTCGCCGAGGCCTACCACAAGGCCTTCATCTGCGATCGGGTCAGCGCCTTCGGCGGCATCGTCGCCGCCAACCGCCCCCTGGACCGCGCCGTCGCCGAGGCCATCGCCAAGGTCTTCACCGAGGTGGTGATCGCCCCCGGCGCCGACGACGAAGCCCGGGAAATCCTTGGAACCAAGAGCAATCTCCGCCTGCTCCTGACCGACGGCATGCCGCAGGCTGCGGAGGCCGGGCTCCTGGTCCGATCCGTGAGCGGCGGCCTGCTGGCGCAGAGCCGGGACGCCGCGACCACGGCGACGCTGGACCTGAAGACCGTGACCGCACGCGCACCGGCCGAGCAGGAGGTCGCCGACCTCCGCTTCGCCTTCACGGTCGCGAAGCATGTGAAATCGAACGCCATCGTCTTCGCCAAGGACGGCGCCACCGTCGGCATCGGCGCCGGCCAGATGAGCCGGCTGGATTCCGTGCGCATCGCCCGCAGCAAGGCCGCCGATGCCGCACAAGCGCTCGGTGAGATACGTCCGCTCACCGAAGACAGCGTCATCGCCTCCGACGCCTTCTTCCCCTTCGCCGACGGTCTCGAAGCGGCCCTCGACGCCGGCGCCATCGCCGTGATCCAGCCGGGCGGCAGCATGCGCGACGAAGAGGTGATCGCCGCCGCCGATCGTCGAAACGCCGCCATGGTGTTCACCGGACGCCGCCATTTCCGGCATTAGCGGTCATGCCGCATCGGCGGCAGGCGGGCCGTCCCACAGAATGAGTCTCAATTTGAGAACCAAAAGGCCTCAAACGGCCGCGCCGTTGGCTCGCCCGACCGCATCCTACAAGCAAAATCAACGCGTTAGTTGACCCCATAAGCCCTGGCACAGCTCTTGTATCGTTCAGACGAGGCGGGACGGTGCCACCCCGGACGTGACCCTCACGTTGGCGCCCGACCGACCAGACGTCGATGGCATTTCCCCGGATGACATCGGCACTCCGCGCAGCCGGCCGGCGGTCTCTCCCCGCAAAAACCGCCGGTCGGCTGTCCCCCGCGGAGCAGATGATGGGACATGCGAACTTTGGGCGGGCGGGATCTCTGGAATGGGCGTTGGCAGCGCAGATCCCGTCCACCCAAAGTTCGATCGGAAAGCCGGTCGAACGGCGTTTTTGCTGGTTGGGTGACGAAGGACTTTTTGGCTCTTTTTGCTTGCTGAGTATCGACGTAGGGGCGGCGCCTCCTTGCAGTCAAGGAACTGCAGGGGGCGTCGTCTGTTTCCTGACGAGAGTGCCCATCGCAAAGATCCCCATGATCGCACGCGCGTCTGCAATAGATCGGGATCGTCAGGTGTCTAAGAGGGGTGAGGTTCACGGCTTTGCGCAGGAATTGGGCGCAGAAATTGGGCGCCGACATGCGGCGCAGAAACCGTGCGCCGAAACCAGACAACCGTGCGTAAGGATTGGCGATGATGACCAAGCCCAGACTTGCCTATACACAGCCCGCCGGCGAGGCTCTGGATCGGCTGTTTCACGAATGCGCCGAGCTCGAAACCCTGGTGGCATCGATCCGGCAGTCGATGGACGAGCTGAATCCTGCCGTCGACAGCGGCTTCGTCACCCCCGAGCATTTGATGAATCTCGCTTTCCGCATCGAGAATGCCGAACACGGACTGATCGCGATCGCCCATCACATCGACGACATGGCGACCGCCGTCATCAAACGACGCAAGGCTGCCGGCAGGGCACACTGAAAAGGACAGGCCCGAACTGTGGCTTTCGGGTTCAATTCCACAAATTTGTGATGCTAATCAGCAACAAAGCCGACGAATGGCCAAGAATGTCGCAGGGTCGAGGGATGAACTCGCGGTCTGCGCTGTATGCCTCCTTTGAGGATCATGATCGTCCGTGATGAACCAATGAGGAAGCCCATGCATCTGCCGCAGCTGATCGTCTCAGCGTTCGTTCTCAGCCTGGCCGGCACAGCCTATGCCGGCCAATACCCCCCCCGCATCGCCGATGTCCAGATCAAGCGCGACAACCCCGATCAGCCCGGCATCTTCCACGTCCGTGTGACCATCGAGCATGAGGACACCGGCTGGGACGACTATGTCGAGGCCTGGGAAATCTATGGGCCCGACGGCAAGATCATGGCCGTCCGGCCCTTCTTCGAACCCGAATTGGAAGACCAGCAGACGGTCTCCGCACTGGCCGGCGTGGTCATCCCTGACGACATCAAGACCGTGACCATCCGCGCCCGCGCCCACCCCGTGGGTCTCGCCGGCGATCCGGTCGAGGTGCAGATCCCGCACTGAAGGCCCCTTCGCGCCGATGCCAGCGGCGCGCCCGCCGCTGGCAGGACGAGCTTGCCGGGCCGCTGAGCGTGCCTGCCCCCAAGACCACCGTCTACGGCGAGAAAATCTCGCCGAAATACCCATCAAACGACAGCCATATCGGCCATTTAAAGCATGGCCTTGCCGTAAAATCGCATCGCGACTATAATTTCGCCTTCTAAATAACAGTGCGTTTATGTGTTTAAGGGAGGTTGCACCGCGACTGTCGATGGAGGCAAGCGATGAACAAAGAGCTACGCATCTTCATCTCAAAGATTAGGCAGCTTGAACATCAAGCGACACCAGCACCCTGGTCGCAATATGGCAATAATATCGAAGACGCGAAGAAGATTCCCGTCGTCACGCTGACCAGAGAACATTTCGACGATCGAAATGCCGAATTCATCACGGCGCTGCGCAATGCCATGCCGCGATTGCTGCAGCTGATCGAGCAGCAGGATCGCGAGATCATGCGGCTGAGGGGACATGATGTCGGCAAAGGAGGAAGTGCCGCTCCGGCCTCCTCCAGTCTGATGCAGTAGTTTTCGTCGTTCCGCAGCCGGCTCGCAGTGAAAAGCCGCTGGGCGGGTCGGAGGACTCAGGCCGATGCGGCCTGCCGTTCCTGGATGACGTCGATGAAGATCGACGCGAAATCCCTGAGCTTGGCGCGGCCGACGCCGTGAACCTCGGCGAATTCATCGACGGTGGTGGGTTTCTTGATCGCCATGTCGTAGAGCGCGCGATCGGGAAAGATGACATAGGCCGGCACGCCGCGCTCGCGCGCAAGCCGCATGCGCAACTGCTTGAGATCGCCGAGCAGCCCCTCATCGCTCGCGCTGAGAGACACGGGCGGCGCAGTCCCGGACGAACGCCGCGCCGCCTTGCCGCCTGACGAGTGCTTCAGCGTATCGAGCCTGATCTGGAAGTCCTGCTCGCCCGCCAGCACGCCGGCACTGCGCCCGGTCAGCTTGAGGCTGCCGTATTTCTCCATGTCGATCGCCAGGAGCCCGCCTGCCACCATCTGCCGGATGATCGATTGCCATTCCGGGCGCGCGCGATCCTTGCCCTTGCCGAACGGCTCGATCCGGTCATGACCGAAGCGCGCGATCTTGTCCGTGCTTTTGCCCGTCATGACGTCGACGATGTGACCGACGCCGAACATCTGATCGGTCGCCTCGACCGCCTTCAGCACGGCCGCCGCCGCCGCGGTGCCGTCGATGAGCGGTTGCGGATGGACGCAAAGATCGCATTTGCCGCAAGCCTCGATGGTCTCGCTGAAATAGGCGAGAAGCGTCTGCCGCCTGCAGATCGGCGCCTCGCAATAGGCGATGAGCGCATCCAGCCGCCGATGCTCGACCCGTTTCTTCTCGTCGCCGGCATCGCTCTGGTCGATGAACATCCGGCGCATGCGCATGTCGTCGAGACCGTAGAGCATCATGACTTCGGCCGGTTCGCCGTCGCGGCCCGCGCGCCCGATTTCCTGGTAGTAGGCTTCGATGCTGGCCGGAATGTCCATATGGGCGACGAAGCGCACGTCCGGCTTGTCGATCCCCATGCCGAAGGCGATGGTGGCGACGATGATCGTGCCGGGCTCGGCGAGGAACCGCTCCTGGCAGGCCTCGCGATCGGCATTGTCCATGCCGGCATGATAGGCGAGCGCCTTCCTGCCTTCGGCGAGCAGGAAATCCCGGGTCTCCTCCACCTTCTTGCGTGACAGGCAGTAGACGATGCCGCTTTCGCCCTGATGCCGGTCGAGAAAGGCGAGCAGCTGGCGCCTGGGCGACTGCTTGGCTTCGACCGCGAGGTAGAGATTGGGCCGATCGAAGCCGGAAATGAAGACAGCGGCGTCGCCGCCGAAGATCTTGTCGACGATTTCATCGCGGGTCAGCCGATCGGCGGTCGCCGTCAGCGCTGCGATCGGCACGTCCGGAAAGGCCTCACGCAGCGTGCCGAGCTCCAGATATTCCGCCCGGAAGCTGTGCCCCCACTGGCTGATGCAATGGGCTTCGTCGATGGCGAAAAGGCTGACCGGCAGCTTCTTCAGCGCCGCCAGCATGCGCCCGGTCATCAGCCGCTCCGGCGCCATGTAGAGAAGGCGCGTCTCGCCGCGCATCACCCTTCGCCAGGCCTGGACATTGTCCTCCCGGCTTTTCGCCGAGTTGATGCACTCGGCGGCCACGCCGTTCATGCGCAGCGCGTTCACCTGGTCCTGCATCAGGGCGATCAGCGGCGACACCACCACCGTCACGCCGCCAAGTGCCAGGGCCGGCACCTGATAGCAAAGCGATTTGCCCGCACCCGTCGGCATCACGGCCAGAACATGGCCGCCGGCCAGGACTCGGTCGACCACCTCCTCCTGTCCGGGACGAAACGACCGGTAGCCGAACGTCTCGGCAAGAATGTGATGTTTCAGGTCACACGCCGTGTCCTTCGCCGCGTCAAGCATGCATCCGGTCTTCCCTGTCCGCCGATTGGAGGGACAAGCTTATAGGCGATTTCACACCGACCGTCAGGGGTGAAAGAGGACGTGCGCCGAACGGTCCGGGAGCGGCGGAACCGGAAAACAAAACCATGAGGGGATTGTATTTTTTATTCGATCTCCTTTGAGGTGATAATGAAGAGCGGCGGCGGTATTTCGGTAAGCGCAAGGCTTGCGTTTGCCCTGGATGTTCTGCACTTTCTAGAAAGTTTCCCGACGTTGATCACGAGCAGGCAGCCTCGTTCGAGTGGCGAAGGGTGTGTCTTGTCGAAGTTCATGCGGTTTCTTCCCTCGAGACGACGTATCGGCCTTTGGTTGCGCACCCATCAGCTGGTGCCGCCGAGGCCTGCGCGCTTTCGTATCCTCCTTGCCGATCTTCACGGCGACGACGAAGCCAGAACCCAGACCCGGCATCTGGAAACGGCGCTGCTCGACCAGGCCGGGATCGTGGTCATGCCGGTCGGCGAAACGCTGCAGATCGCCGATGGCGAGATCGACCCGGCCGCGCTCGAGACGTGCCGCTCCCTGATCGCCGGCCACAATGGCGACAGCCTGATTTTCGGCGAGGTCATGCCCAAAGCGCCGCGCCTCAGGATCCGCATGGTCGGCCGCTATGAGCAGGAGGCCGGACGCCACGGGCCCTATCAGATGGACTGGACGGAACTGCCCAAGCATTTCGGCCCGGATGTCGAAGGCCTGCTCCTGGCCCTGACGGCGTTGAGCGTGTCACCGGCTGCGCAGAACGATCAGGACCGGGCCTGGCTGATCAACCTGCTGCGCCCGGCCACCACCAAGCTCACGAGGCTGCTGGAACAGCCGAGCCAGACCATCGACAGCGAGCGGCAGGGCGTCTGCTGGCACGCGCTCGGCATCGCCGCCTCCCTGCTCGGCGAGTATACGCAGAGCCGGCGCTGGCCCGAAGTCGCCGTGCATGCGCATCGGACGGCGCTGCTCATCTGGCAGCAGGATACCGTCGTGTTTCAATGGGCGATGGTTCAGAACAATCTGGGCCACGCCCTTCGCCTGCTCGCCCTGCAGCAGAGCGACCGGCGAGAGCAGGTGCTGCTGCTGCAGCAGGCGACCGAGGCCTTCCAGCAGGCCCTTCGCGTCTACAGAGCCGCAGCGGCGGCCGAGTTCTATCTGCGACAGACCGAGACGAATCTCGCCCATGCGGAGGCTCTGCTCGCGGAACGTCCGATCGCCGCAGCGTGATCGGACCCGATCGAACCGGGGTCAGCGCTCGCGAAACGCCTCGTCGCGGATGCGCAGGATCGGCTTCATCAGATAGTCCATCACCGTCTTCTGGCCGGTCAGGATGTCGACCTGGGTGGTCATGCCGGGGATGATCGGCAGAGGCTCGCCGCCCTTGTCCAGGCTGCTGCTGTCGGTGCGCACGCGCACGCGGAAGAAATGGTCGCCGCGATCGTCGGTGATGCTGTCCGCGCTGATCGATTCGACCTCGGCGTCGAGTCCGCCATAAACCGCGTAGTCATAGGCCGTGACTTTGACCACGGCGGCCTGATCGGGCCGGAGGAAGGCGATGTCGGCAGGCCGGATCTGCGCCTCGACCAGCAGCGTGTCCTCGAGCGGCACGATCTCGACCAGGTCCTGACCGGGCTTGATGACGCCGCCGATGGTATTGATCAGCAGGCGCTTGATGGTGCCGCGCACCGGCGAGCGCACATCGGTGCGGTTCACCCGATCGCTGTCCGCGGCGATCACTTCGGCGAGTGCCGCGGCCTCGGTCTGCACGGTGGTCAGCTCGCGCTGCGCTTCGGCCTGGAAATTGAGATAGCGCTCCTCGATGCGCCGATGCGCCTCGCGCTGGGCAAGCCGGAGGCGCGGCAGGGAGAGCCTGGTGCCTTCGAGCTCGCCCTGGAGGTCGTTCACCTGACGCTGCAGGCGCAGGAGGTCGACCTTGGAGACCACGCGCTTCGCCGCCAGCGGCTCGGTGATCTCGAGCTCATCGGTGGCGAGCTTGGCCGAGCGCTCGAGCTGGCCGAGCCTGGTCTCCAGTTCCGCCACTTCCTGGTCCCGCTGGTTCGCCTGGTTGCGCAGGATCTCCAGCTCCGACTGCAGGGCGGCCTGACGCGCGTTGAACAGGGCGGTCTCGTCGATGGCGACACGCCTGGCCTCGGCCATCACGTCGGGCGGAAAGTCGATGCCGCGCTCCTCGATTTCCGCCTGCAGGCGCGCGATCGCGCCAAGCAGGGCCAGATGGCGCTGGCGGGCGCCGCGCAGATCGCTGGCGGCCTCGATATTGTCGATACGCAGAAGCGTGTCACCGGCCTCGACGATCTGCGCCTCGCGCACCAGAATGTCGGCGACGATGCCGCCCTCGAGATTCTGCACCACCTGCACCTGGCTGGAGGGGATGACGCGCCCCTCGCCGCGGGTGACCTCGTCCAGCGTCGCGAAGCTGGCCCAGGCGATGAACAGGACGAAGAAGAGGACGATCGCGAACAGGAGAATATGGGCGAAACGGCGCGGACGATGCAGACCGGCGCCGTCGAGGCCGCCGACGAAGGGCTCGTCCTCGCTGCGAAGCAGCGCTTTCGTCTCCCGGCCGCGCGCCGCCCGCTTGCCATGTCCGATCGCCGCCATGCGTAAGCCGATGCCTCTCATGCTGCCCCCCTGATCTGCCCGGCGGCGAGTGCGCGCAGGACCTCATCCTTCGGACCATCGGCGACCACCTTGCCGCCATCGAGAACGATCAGCCGATCGACCAGCGACAGGAGCGAGGTCCGGTGCGTCACGAGCAGCAGCGTCTTGCCGGGCAGGATCGCCTCGAGCTGGCGCTTCAGACGGTTTTCCGAACTGTTGTCCATGGCGCTGGTGGGCTCGTCGAGCAGCAGGATCGGCGGGTCGTGCAGCAGGGCGCGCGCGAGCGCCACGGCCTGGCGCTGGCCGCCGGAGAGATGGGCGCCGCGCTCGCCGACCTCGGCGTCGTAGCCGAGCGGGTGGCGTGCGGCGAAGGCGTCGACGCCGGCGAGGCGCGCCGCTTCGAGCACGCGCTCGTCGCCGAGATGGCCGGCACCCAGCGTGATGTTGTCGCGCAGGCTGCCGCGGAACAGCACGACATCCTGCAGCACGGCGCCGATATGCCGGCGCAGATCCACGGGGTCGATCTGCCGGCTATCGGTGCCGTCCACCAGGATGGTCCCGTCATCGGGCTCGAACAGGCCGAGCAGCAGCTTTTCGATCGTGGTCTTGCCGGACCCGACACGGCCGATAAGCCCCACGCGCTCACCCGCCTCGATATGGAACGATACCGAATCCAGGGCACGAACCCCGTGGTCGGGATAGGCGAAGCTGACGCCGTTGAAGGCGATCTCGCCCTTGATGTCGGTGCGATGCAGGAACTGCCGGTCCGCGGGCCGCTCGACCGGGAGCGCCATCAGGTCGGAGAGCGCGTGATAGGCGGCGCGCGCCTGATGGTAGCGGGTGAGAATGCCGGCGACCTGTGCGAGCGGCGCCATGGCTCGCCCGGCGATGATGGTGCAGGCCACCAGAGCACCGACGGTCAAAAGCCCCTCGCCGATGCGGTGCACGCCATAGATGACGATGCCGACGGTCGTCAGATTCTGGGCGAGTGCTGCGACATTGACGCCGATGGTCGCGAAGAACCGCGCCTTGGTGGTCGACGCCGCGGTGGCGTCGACGGCGTCTTCCCAGAGATGCTGCGTCCTGCCTTCGGCGACCGAGGCGCGGATGGTCTCGAGGCCATTGATGCTTTCGATCAGGAGACCATGCTTTTGCGCAGCCTCCCTGAAGGTCTTCCTGGTGACCTGCCGGAGCGGGATCTGCACCAGAAGGCCGGTCGCCAGCACGATGGGAATGGCGATCGCCGGCACGATCGCGATCGGCCCGCCGATGAGCCCGACGATGGCGACGAACAGCAGGATGAACGGCAGGTCGATCACCGCCACCAGAGTCGCCGAGGTGAAGAAGTCGCGAAGGGTCTCGAACTCGCGCAGATTGTTGGCGAACGCGCCGGACGAGCTGGGCTTCGCCGCCATCCTGATCCCCAGCACCTGCGCGAAAATGGTCGAGGCGAGCTTGACGTCGGCGGCTTTGCCGGCGGTGTCGACGAAATAGCCGCGAAGGGTGCGCAGCAGGAAATCGAAGACGAACACGATGACCACGCCGAGCGACAGCGCCCATAGGGTTTCGATCGCCTGGTTGGGCACGACGCGATCATAGACGTTCATCACGAAAAGCGGGCTGGCCAGAGCGAAGAGATTGATCATCAGGGCGGCGAGCGCGACTTCGGCATAGACCGGCCAGGCCTGGACGATGGTTCCCCAGAACCAGCCGCGCGCGTCCGCGGTCGATCGGGCGGACGGCGGCGCGTCGATCCGCCGCTTCGGCTTGGCGAACAGGACATAGCCCGCATGCTCGGCGCCGAGGGCTTCGGGCGTCTTCCGCACCTCGCCGGCGCCGGTCTCGGGCAAGGCGATGAGCGCCTCGTCACCCTCGCGTGCCAGGAGCAGGCAAGCCCGTCGCCCCTTGAGAAACAGGATGCAGGGCAGCAGGGCATCGTCGATGTCCTGAAGCCGGCGCTCGGCAAGGCCGGCGGCAAAGCCCGCGCGCTCCAGGGCACGGACGGCGAGATCCGGCGTCAGCCTGCCGTCCTCGATCGGCAGGCCGGCGATGAGGGCATCGGCCGAGCGCGGCTGCTGCAGGCAGGCGGTCAGCTCCAGCAGACAGCCGAGCAGCGGGTCCTGCGCCCGGACGGCGTGGCGTGGCGGCACCCAGCGTTCCTCAGCAGAGCCATCCGCGCGAGCGCCGCGCTCCAGGTCCGCAGGCGCTCCCGCTACCGACAGCAGCCCTGCCCGATCGGAATCGCTCAACGCCATCGGCAGGACCAGCCTTTCGCAACCGTCATCGGAATCGCATCGACCAGAAGGCGAAGCATGATATAACCATTTATAGTTGATAATTCCTGAACCAACTCTGCGCCTCTCGACGAGCGTCAGGGCGGGGGAAGCGCAGGCCAAGAAATATCCGACAACTCGGAAAATGTCCAATCATTGAATTGTTAAAGATATTATTTCAAATTTTTCCAATCTTGTACGAAAAACAGTCTAAATCAATCTCAAGAAAAAATCATCATCTACTATCTTGAACCAATTGACGTTGATGACGAGTACTCTTATCTAGCTTTTCACCCGGTAGCTTATCCAAGGCTTGTCCTCTATTATCCTCATGAACGGTGAGATATGCTGATGCAGATCGCCTGGCTCAAGAGATTGGCCCCCACAAGTTGCGGCGGGATCATCATGCTCGCCAGCGCATTCGTGCCCGCGACGCCGCTGTCGGCGGACACGCTCGAAGACAGCATCATCAGAGCCCTCGACTACAACCCTGACGTTGGAGTCGTGCAATCCGACCGCCAGGCGATCGATCAGGAGCTGCGCCAGGCAAGGGCCCTGTATCTGCCGTCCCTGGACCTCAGGGCGGCGATCGGTCCGGAGTTCACCAACAGCACCGGCACGCGCGCGCGCGACAGCCGTCCGCCCGGCGGTGACGCCTCCGCCTTCCTCACGCGTCTGGAATCGCAGCTCACACTCACGCAGATGCTGTTCGACGGCTATGCCACGGACAGCGAGGTGGCGAAGCAGCTGGCACGCACCAACTCGGCCGCCTATCGCGTCTCCGAGACCGCCGACTTCATCGCGCTGGATGCCATCGAGGCCCATCTCGACGTCCTCAGGAACCAGGATCTGGTCCGTCAGGCGGAAGAGAACGTCGCGGCGCATCGACGCATCCTTCGCGGCATCCGGCAGGATGCGGAGCTCAACAGGTTCAAGCTCTCGGAACTGCGCCTGTCCGAAGCGCGCGAAGCGGCCGCCGACGAGGTCCTGGCGAGGGCCAGGGGCGACCTGCGCGATGCCAAGGCGCGCTATCTCGAGATCACCGGCGATCAGCCCAAAGACCTGGAGAACCGGCCCTTGCCGCCGCTGGACGTGAGAGGGTCGGAAGAGGCGGCCAGGCGTGCAGCCGAAAACAGCCCGACCGTCAAGGTCGCGAATGCGGATATCGACATCGCCAAGGCCGATCTCAAAGGCTCGCGCGCCGGCTTCTATCCGCGCTTCGATCTCGAGGTCGGCGCGGCGGCCAATCGCCAGATCGACGGCTTCACCGGCAGCAATGTCGACGGCCAGGCACTGCTGGTGATGCGCTACAATCTGTTCCGAGGCGGCGGTGACATCGCCCGTGAGCGCGAGGCGTTCTCGCGTCTCGGTGAAAGCCGCCAGTCGTTGCGCAAGGCACGTCACGAGGCCGAGGAGCAGGCGCGGCTGTCCTTCAACGCCCTGGAGACGGCGCGCGCAAGGGTCACGGCGCTCAGCCGGCAGACCGAGGCCAATCTGGCGACCAGGCAGGGCTTCGCCGACGAATTCGATGCCGGCGAGCGCAGCCTGCTCGACCGCCTCGACGTCGAGAACGAGTACTACCTCTCGAAGTCCAACCTGACGTCGGCCTCCTATACGCGGGATTTTGCGATCTACAGGGTGCTTGCCGTGACCGGCGACCTTTTGCCCGTCCTGGACATCGATCACCCCAAGGAGAGCATCAATATCTGGCGCGAGCGCAAGCTCGAGAACTGACGCGTCGGCGCGACGCTGGATCAGTCACCGAAAAACGCCAGCAGCTCGGCTGCGGTCTCCTCCGGCCGTTCTTCCGCGAGAAAATGGCCGCAGTCCAGCGCCCTTCCCGTGACCTCGGCGGCGGCACGCTCGCGCCAGCAGGCGAGCACGTCGAAATGGCGCTCCATCATGCCATGAGTCCCCCAGAGGGCAAGAATCGGACATGAGATCCTGCTGTCCAGGTCGGCCTCGTCATGCGCGAGGTCGATGCTGGCAGCGGCGCGATAGTCCTCGCAGCTCGCATGGATGACCTCGGGGTTGGCGAAACAGCGCTCATACTCCTCGAGCGCCTCCTCTGCATAGAAGGCGAGGCCGCCCTTCCCCCAATGGCCGAGCTTGCTCCTCAGATAGAAGATGGGATCGGCGCCGATCAGGCGCTCGGGCAGGCCATTCGGCTGAGAAAGAAAGAACCAGTGATAATAGCCGGTGGCGATCGCCTTGTTCGTCGCCTCGAAGATCGTCCGGGTGGGCACGATATCGAGGAAGGATACCTTCTCCACCCGATCCGCATGGTCGAGGGCGAGGCGATGCGCGACCCGACCGCCCCGGTCATGGCCGACCAGCTTGAAGCGCGGATAACCGAGGGTGGTCATGATCTCGGCCATATCGGCGGCGGTCCTGCGCTTGGAGTAGACGAGATGCTCGGGATCGCTCGCCGGCTTGCCGCTGTCGCCATAGCCGCGCAGATCCGCGCAGATCACGGTGAAGCGCTCGGCGAGGACGGGGGCGACGCGGTGCCACATCACGTGGGTCTGCGGGTAGCCATGCAGCAGAAGCAAGGGCGGGCCCGAGCCGCCGATGCGGGCGTGGATCACCGTCTCGCGGGTCTGGATATCGCGCCGATCGAAGCCTTCGAACATGCCCCTCTCCTGTTGCATTGCAACATGACGACTGCCTTATACTTGAGCCACCATGCTCATTTCTTGTTCATATTCTCGTTAAATCAATGAATTATAAACTGTCATGCATCTCTATTCCCCGCATGCCTGCAATGCTGCATTGCAAAAACATCACTTCAACAACTATCCCCCTTCGCTCATATCTCGGGTGAACGGAAGGGCCAATATCTGAGGTCAATACCGACCGGCCCACCATTCCATGAGGAGACTTGTCATGGCAATGCATGCGATGACGACCGAAACCCGGCGCGGTCTGGAGGGTGGAACCTCCCCGTTGCAGGGCTGGCTGCGCGCGCGATATGCCTGGTTCGAAGCCTGGCTGGAGCGTCGTCGGCAGTACAACCACACCTATGGAGAGCTGAGCCGCCTCAGCGACCACGATCTGGCGGATATCGGCATCGCCCGATGCGATATTCCAGCGATCGCCGCCGAGGCGACCCGTCCAGCCTCCAAAGCGCGGTGACCACGCTCGCCGCGACGCCGCCGCCGGCCGGGTTCTACCAGCCCGGCCGGCTTTGCGGCGCCGGCAAAATCCGGCCGCGGCATTCGCCGAAACCGATCCGATAGCCCTCACCCCGGGCATGGCCGCGAAGGGTCATGAGATCGCCGTCTTCGAGGAAGGTGCGGGTCTCGCCACCCTCCAGCGTCAGCGGCTCCTTCCCACCCCAGGTCAGCTCCAGCAGCGAGCCATATTGTTGCTTCTCCGGCCCGGAGATGGTGCCTGAGCCGAGAAGATCGCCGGTGCGCATCAGACAGCCGCCGACCGCGTGATGGCAGAGCTGCTGGGCTGCCGAGTAGTACATGTAGCGAAAATTGCTGCGCGCGATGGTCGTCGCGACGGCGGCGCCGTCCGGCTGCATCAGGATTTCGAGCTCGATGTCGTAGTTGCGCGGCGCATCGTCGGCGAGATAGGGCAAAAGCGGCCCCTTGCGCTCGGTCGCTGGCACTCGAAAAGGCTGCAGCGCCTCGCTGCTGACGATCCAGGGGCTGATCGAGGTCGCGAACACCTTGGCCTGGAAGGGGCCGAGCGGCTGATATTCCCAGGCCTGGATGTCGCGCGCGGACCAGTCGTTCAGCAAGACGAAGCCGAAGATCATCTCGTCGGCCTCGGCGACGGTCACGGGCTCGCCCAGGCGGTTCGGCGTGCCGACAACAGCCCCCATTTCCAGCTCGATGTCGAGACGGCGCGAGGGGCCGAACAGCGGTGCGTCCGCCCCCTTCGGCTTCATCTGGCCGAGCGGGCGATGGATGTCGGTGCCGCTCACCACCACGGTCGAGGCGCGGCCGTTATAGCCGATCGGGATGTGCAGCCAGTTGGGCGGCAGCGCGTTCTCCGGGCCGCGCAGGATGCTGCCGACATTGAAGGCGTGCTGGTGGGAGGCGTAGAAGTCGGTGTAGTCGCCGATCTTGATCGGCAGATGGGCCGAAACGTCGGCCAGCGGCAACAAGGCCGCCTTCTTCAGCGCCGCGTCGTCGCGCAGCGCCGGATCGCCGCCCTCGGCCAGCAGGTCCTGCAGGCGGGCCCGCATCTTCGGCCAGGCGCGCTTGCCGAGACTCATGAAGGCGTTCAAGGCCGGCTGGTCGAACACCGGCCGGCCGATGCCCGTGCTGATCAGCCCCGTCTTTTCCAGGACCGCGAGATCGAGCACCCGGTCGCCGATCGCGACCGCGCAGCGCGGCCCGCGATCGGTGCCGGAGATGACCCCGTAGGGAAGGTTCTGGAGCGGAAAGTCGTTTTTTTCGTCGTTCGCACTCTCGATCCAGCTCTTCAAGCCCATGGCCTTCGCTCCCCTTCCCCGATGCACACCGCCCCCAAGTCAGCGGACCGGCGCGTCGCCGGTCAGGCGGCCTTGGATTGGGTGGCGATGGCGTCCTCGGCGGGAACATAGCGATAGCCGA
Source organism: Alphaproteobacteria bacterium (assembly GCA_041398025.1). Taxonomy (GTDB): domain Bacteria; phylum Pseudomonadota; class Alphaproteobacteria; order Geminicoccales; family Geminicoccaceae; genus JANQPX01. The sequence continues at coordinate 32,609 of JAWKVM010000012.1, read as the reverse complement.
GATCGCGCGCCACCGGTTCGCAGGTGACTTGGCCGTTCCAGACGTTCAGGCCGTTTCTGAGATGCGGATCGTCCTTGAGCGCCTGCACCCAGCCCTTTTCGGCGATGCGCAGCGCGTGCGGCAGGGTGACGTTGTTCAGCGCATAGGTGGAGGTGCGCGCGACCCCGCCCGGCATGTTGGCGACGCAATAGTGAACGATGCCGTCGACGATATAGATCGGGTCCTGATGGGTGGTCGGCTTCGAAGTCTCGAAGCAGCCGCCCTGGTCGATCGCGACGTCGACCAGCACCGCCCCCGGCTTCATGGTCTTGAGCATGGCGCGCGTCACCAGCTTCGGGGCTGCAGCTCCTGGAACGAGCACCGCACCGACCACCAGATCCGCATCGGCGATGCTGGCGGCGAGATTGGCGCGGCTGGAAAAGCGCGTCTTGGCCTGGGCCTGGAAATACATGCCGAGCCGCTCCAGCACCTCGGGGCTGCGATCGAGAATGGTGACGTCGGCACCGAGGCCGACCGCCATCTGCGCCGCGTTGAAGCCGACCACGCCGCCGCCGATGATCACCACCTTGCCCGGCATCACCCCCGGCACGCCGCCGAGCAGCACGCCGCGGCCGCCTTTCGATTTCTCCAGTGCTGCAGCACCGGCCTGCACCGACATGCGCCCGGCCACCTGGCTCATCGGCTTCAGCAGCGGGAGGCCGCCATGCTGATCGGTGACCGTCTCGTAAGCGATGCAGACGGCGCCCGACGCGATGAGGTCCTTGGTCTGCTCGGGATCGGGGGCGAGGTGCAGATAGGTGTAGAGAATCTGGTCCTTCCTGAGCATCTTGCGCTCGACCACCTGCGGCTCCTTGACCTTGACGATCATCTCGGCCTTGGCGAACACCTCCTCGGCGCTGTCGACGATCACGGCACCTGCCTCGACATAGGCCTGATCATCGGCACCGATGCCCTCGCCCGCGTGAGTCTCGACCAGCACCTCATGCCCGTTGCTGGCCAGCTCGCTGACGCTTTCCGGCGTCAGACCGACGCGGTATTCGTGATTCTTGATTTCTTTCGGCGTGCCAATGCGCATCTGAAAGCCTCCTCTTGCGAATGACTGGCCTGCATTATGCAAGAGGCGGGCCGAAATTTTTTCTTAATTTTCTCGGTCCAGACAGATTTTTTCGTATATCTTTCCAGAAAAGCCTCGATTTTTCGGAAAAAACACGTGGACCGCATCGACCGCTCGATCCTCGCTCTGCTGCAGGCGGACTCGAGTCAGCCCCTGTCCGCTGTGGCCGACAAGGCGGGGCTTTCGCTTTCGGCCTGCCACCGCCGGGTGAAGATGATGGAAGCGGAGGGGGTCATCCAGGGTTATGGCGCCAAGCTGAATGCGCAGGCTCTCGGCCTCGAAATCGAGGTGTTCGTCGAGATATCCCTGAACTCCCAGGCACAGGCGGCGCTGGAGCGCTTCGAGCAGGCAGTGCTGCGCTATGACGAGATCCTGGAATGCAAGCTGACCTCGGGCGCCTCCGACTACATCCTTCGAATCGCCGCGCAGAACGTCGCCGACTACGACCGCATCCATCGCCACACCCTCGCCCGCCTGCCCGGCGTCGCCAGCATGCGCTCGATCTTCATGCTGCGCTCGATCAAGGCCTGGCAGGGGCTGCCGGTGCAGGCTCGATAAGGTTTCCAGACCGCCGGAAGACCCCTGTCGCCCTCGTTCTCCGGACGTCAGCCCCTTCGTGACGACGCCCGCCTTGGATCGTCGAGGGCAAGGCAAGATCGCCCTTGCCGGCATTCCTGCTGGCCTGTTCATGGGGCCGCTCGTCGCGGTCTTGGAGATCCGCCCGATGTCGCGATGCGCCCGAAGCCTTGTAGGGCGCATGAACCGAGTGTTCGACCATCAGGCGGGCGATATCGGCCTATAGCGCGCGCTCGACCTCAAAAACGCACCATGCGCGGAATGGTCATGGCGAGCGGCTCGATATAGGTCACCAGCATCAGCACGATGAACATGGCGAGCCAGAACGGCCAGAGCGCCCGCGCCGCCTGATCGATCGAGATCTTGCCGATGGCACAGCCGACGAACAGCGTGGTGCCGACCGGCGGCGTCACCAGGCCGATGCCGAGATTGAGCATGATGATGATGCCGAAATGCACGGGATCGACGCCGATCGATTTGATCACGGGCAGAAGGATCGGCGTGCAGATCAGGATCAGCGGCGCCATGTCCATGAACATGCCGAGCACCAGCAGCATGATGTTGATCATCATCAGGATGACGATCTTGTTGTCGGAAAGCGTCAGGAAGAATTCCGTCACTTTCGCCGGAATCTGCATCAGGGTCATCATGTAGGCGAAGGCAGACGCGAAGCCGATCAGGATCATCACCATCGCGACGGTGCGCACCACGCCGCCCATCAGCTTCGGCAGGTCCCGCCAGGCGAGCTCGCGATAGGCGAACATGGCGATGATGAAGGCGTAGATCACCGCGATCGCGGCACTCTCGGTCGCCGTGAAGATGCCGAAAATGACGCCGCCGACGATGATCACCACCGTCAGGAAACCGAGCATGGCGCCGGCCGAGATACGCACCGCCTCGCGCAGCGGCACCAGCTCGCCCTTCGGATATTTCCTCGCGGAGGCGATGATCGCGGTCAGCACCATGAGGGCGAGGCCGATCATGATGCCGGGCACGATGCCGGCGAGGAAGAGCTGGGCGATCGAGACCGTGCCGCCGGCGGCATAGGCATAGATGATGGCGTTGTGCGAGGGCGGGATGATGATGCCCTGGGTCGAGCTGGTGATGGTGACGTTGACGCTGAACGCGTCGTCATAGCCCTCGCGCTTCATCATCGGGATCAGGATCGAGCCGATCGACGAGGTGTCGGCAACCGAACTGCCCGAGATGCCGCCGAAGAACATCGAGGCCAGGATGTTCACCATCGCCAGACCGCCGCGAATGAAGCCGACGAAGATGTTCGCAAAATTCACCAGGCGGATCGCGATGCCGCCCTCCGCCATGAGGGCGCCCGCGAGCACGAAGAACGGGATCGCGAGCAGGGCGAAATTGTCGACCCCGTCCGAGATCTTCAGCAGGATCGCCTCCAGCGGAATGCCGATATAGAGCGACGCCGCCATCGCCGAGAGCCCGAGCGCATAGGCGACCGGCACGTTGAGCGCGATCAGCAGGAAAAGGCCGCCGATCAGAAGGACCGGCCCGAACGCCCCGCCCATCAAGCCTGCACCGCAGGCTGGGTCGACTCGCCTGAGTCGGCGTCAAGGTCCGGTGGTCCGTAGATCAGGCGTTCGAGCACGAAGAGGAGGGTGATCAGGCCGCTGCCCGGCAAGGCCGAGTAGACCACGCCGACGCGGATATGCTGGAACTCGGGATAGACCTGGAAGAAGGTGGTCTTCACCAGGCCGATGCCGTACCAGATCATCGCCATGCTGACGATCAGCATCAGGATGTCGACCAGACGCGAAGCCAAAGTCGACGCCGGGCCTCGCAGGCCCCGCACCAGGAGGTCGATGCTGATATGGGCGTTGGCGCGGTAGCAGGCGGCAGCGCCATAGAAGGTCATCTGCACGGCGAGCGCGATCGATATCGGCTCCGCCCAGAACGAGCCTTCGGTCAGGACGTAGCGCGTATAGACGCTCCAGCCGATGATCACCGCCATGACCGCGATCGCGATCCCGGCGACCGCCATGCAGACGTAGTAGATGACGTCCATCACCCGGACATAGAGTGGCTTCATTCGACCGTCGCTCCCGCTCATCACCGCCTCATCGCTTCTCGGGCGGCCGGCCTCGCTTCTCACCTTTGTTAACCTTTTCTCAATCCGCCCTTGCTATCCACGTGCTGGCTTGCTGATCCATGCGATCCTGGGAGTCCGAGCCTCGCCCGACATTTTTTGCGGGCGGGCGGATTCCCAGGGTCGCATGGACCTGTTCTCCATGATGACATGCAATGGTTAAGAATGCGTGAAGCCTCAACGTGCCGTCGAAGCCGGCGGGCGCTGCCAGCCGAGGACGGGCCGCCGGCGATGGTCTCACCGCATCACCCGCAGACCCCGGCGGACGGCGACCGCACCACCGCCCACCTCTGCAACACTGCCGTCAGTCGCCAACCCCCGTCAACGAGGTGCGCGTCGCACTATTGGACGGCGTCGATACGCGTCAGGAGATCGGCATATTTGGCGCCGAACTGTTCTCGAACGGGGGCCGTCGCCTCGATGAAGGCTTCCTTGTCGACGTCGGTGTTGATCTTGACGCCGAGGCCTTCGAGATCGCCCATCGCCTTCTGCTCCATGGTCTGCCAGAACTCGCGCTCTTTCTCCGTGGCGAGCAGGGAGGCTTCGCGGATCAGGCTCTGCTGCTCCTCGGTGAGCGTGTCCCAGACCTTCTTCGAAAAGACGAAGATCTCCGGCACGATCAGATGTTCGGTCAAGGAGTAGTAGCCGGCGACCTCGTAATGCTTCTGGGTCTCGTAGGAGGGCGGGTTGTTCTCGGCGCCGTCGACCACGCCGGTCTGCAATGCGGAGTAGAGCTCGTTGAACGCGATCGGGATGCCGTTGCCGCCCATGGCGCTCATCATCTCGATGAAGATCGGGTTCTGCATCACCCGCACCTTCAGCCCGGCCAGGTCCTCCGGCTTATGGATCGGCCGCTCCTTGTTGTAGAAGGAGCGGGCACCCGCATCCATGTAGCCGAGGCCGATCAGGCCGCCGGACTCGAGCGCCGCCAGGAGCTCCTGGCCGATCTCGCCGTCGACCACCTTGTGCATGTGGTCGATCGAGCGAAACACGTAGGGCAGGTTGAAGGCGTTGAAGTCGTCGACGATCGGTCCGACCACGCCGACCGACACGCGGGTCATCTCGAGCGCGCCGAGCTGCACCTGCTCCAGCGCTTCCTTCTCGCCGCCGAGCTGCATCGAATGGAAGATGTTGATGGTGAGGTCGCCGTTCGTCTTCTCCGACAGCCACTCGCCCATATACTGGATCGCCTGGGTGGTCGGATAGTCCATGGCGTGGACGTCGCTCGACTTGATCTCCAGCGCACTGGCGTCGGAAGGTCCGACAGCCCATGCGGCCGCCAGGGCGGCCACGCTCAGAGCCGCAAACTGGCGCTTCGCATCCTTCCTCATGATGTCCATGACACCCATCGATAGCCTCCGAGTTTTTCCCGATCGCCGGTCCCGTCGCCGCCGATCTGCTTGTTCAGAGCCCGGTCTGCCGGCAGGTCGCCGGGCATTTGCCGGAATCCTGATGGATGATGGCCCATGGAGGCGGGCGAGAGCAAGCCGGTTTGCGCCCCGGCCTCATATTCACGTGCCGTTATCGGGCATGTTTCGTCAGCAGCCGGAGGCGCCGGGCTCCGCAGCATAGGCGACGCCGCCGATGTTCACGCGGTTGTCGTTCTGCAGATAGATCGGGAAAGACCCCTGCTGGCCCTGATCGGTGGCATAGGTCAGCAGCATCTGACCGCCCTGGGCCTGCACGTCCCAGCGGCCGGTGATCGTGCCGTTGGACGCGCCCCCCGCCTGTCCGGGAACCGACCAGCTGCCCTCACGGTAGTAGCGATAGCGGCCGTTCTGGCAGAAATCGATGACGGTGAGCGTGCTGTTGGAGCTGATCACCGATCCGTCATAGGCGGTGAGCCGGGCACCAGCGAGACCGTCCCGCCATTGCTGCGTATAGTCCTGTGCTGCCAGCGGCGCTGCCAGGAGTCCAGTCGCGAGGATCGCAGCGGCGAGGATCGTCGGGCCTGCGGAGGAGGTGTTCGGGCCAGCCATGGCGTCATTCTTCCTTCGTTTGCACTTCGCGACGGAGCTGCCGATGACAGGCCTCGCTGCGTCAGACATTCGGGATACTATAGAGACCGCCATGGCTTGAAGCCTGTGCGGCGCATCACAGCCCGACCCGTCCGCGCAGGCTCGGGGAGGGTTCGGTTATCCTTGCGGGCGCTCACGGCCTCAGCCTATAAAGCGCCAGCATCACGTCACATCCGGACGATCATCTTGCCGACATTCGCCATCGCCTTTCCGGCGATCGATCCCGTCATCGTCGAGATCGGCCCTTTCGCGATCAGGTGGTACGCGCTCGCCTATATCGGCGGGCTGGTGCTGGGCTGGCTCTATATGCGCTGGCTGGTGCAGCGGCCGGGCTGGCGGCTCACCCAGATCGATCTGGACGATCTGCTCCTGTACATCACGCTCGGCGTCGTGCTCGGCGGGCGCATCGGCTACGTGCTGTTCTACAAGCCCGGCTTCTATCTCAGCCATCCCGGCGAGATCCTGGCGGTCTGGCAGGGCGGGATGTCCTTCCACGGCGGCCTGTTGGGCGTGCTGATCGCCATGGCGCTGTTCGCCTGGCGGCGCGGCATCGCTTTTCTCGAGATCGGCGACGCCGTGGCCGCGGCCGTGCCCATCGGCCTGTTCTTCGGGCGCATCGCCAATTTCATCAATGGCGAGCTGTTCGGCCGGGCATCGGATGTCCCCTGGGCCATGGCGTTTCCCCATGGCGGCCCCGAGCCGCGTCACCCGAGCCAGCTCTACGAGGCCACGCTCGAAGGGCTCCTGCTGTTCGTGATCCTGTTCTTCGTCGCGCGTCAGCCCAGGAATCCGGACAATGCGGGGCGGATCGGCGGCCTGTTCCTGATCGGCTACGGCCTCGCCCGCTGTTTCGTCGAGCTGTTCCGCGAGCCGGACGAGCATCTGGGCTTTCTTCTGGGCGGCAGCGTCACCATGGGGCAGATCCTGTCCCTGCCGATGATCCTGATCGGCCTGTTCCTCCTGGCACGAAGCTATGCCGGCTCCAAGCAAGCCAGCACCCAGTCCTCCTGAGACGCCGCTTCTGACCCTTCTGCGCCGGCAGATCGCGGCCGAAGGTCCGGTGAGCGTCGCCGCCTTCATGGATCTCGCCCTGAACCATCCCGAGCACGGCTATTACCGAACGCGCGACCCCTTCGGCGCGGGCGGCGATTTCATCACCGCGCCGGAGATCAGCCAGGTCTTCGGCGAGCTGCTCGGCCTCTGGCTGGCGACCGCCTGGCAGGAAGCCGGCCGGCCTGATCCGTTCGTCCTGGCCGAGCTCGGCCCGGGCCGCGGTCAGCTCATGGCGGATTTGCTGCGTGCCACCCGGAAGGTGCCGGGTTTTGTCGAGGCCGCCGACCTGCATCTGGTCGAGACCAGCGAACGGCTGCGCGATCTGCAGCGCGCCAGGCTCCAGGGCCACGAGATCCATTGGCATGAACACCTGGACACGGTGCCAGGGGGGCCGCTGTTCCTGATCGCCAACGAGGTCTTCGATGCGCTGCCGGCGCACCAGCTCCTGCGCACCGAATACGGCTGGGCCGAACGGCAGGTGATCTGCGGCGACGACGGTGCCCTGGTCTTCACCGAAGGTGCGCCGCCCGCAGATCTGCTGCAGTGCGTCGTCGAGCTGGACGGGGTGCAGCCGGGCGAAATCGCCGAGGTCAGCCCTGCCCGGGAGGCGCTCGCCTGCAGGATCGGCGAACGGCTCCGGCGGGAGGGCGGCATCGCCGCTGTCATCGACTATGGCGGCTCGCCGGCGACGGCGACCGGCGACACGCTGCAGGCGGTGCGCGATCATCAGCCCGTCGATCCGCTCACTGCTCCCGGCGAGGTCGATCTCACCACCCAGATCGACTTCCGGCGTCTGGGCCGGGCCGCAGCCGAGGGCGGCGCCGATGTGTTCGGACCTGTGCCGCAAGGCACGTTTCTGCGAACGCTCGGCATCGAGATACGCATGGCCGCCCTGCTCTCGACCGCAGGAAAGGACCAGCAGCGGGCGCTCCGCGAGGCCCTTTTTCGCCTGACCGATGCCAGCGCCATGGGCGAAGTCTTCAAGGTTCTGGTCTTCGCCTCGCCCGCCGGTCCGCCGCCTCCTGGCTTCGGCGCCCCCAGCCTGCGGGGCACACCGCCGTCGCCATGACCACGGCCCGCCCGACGCCGATGGAACGAGCGCTTCTCGAGGCCGAAGCCGCGGCCGCGCGCGGTGAAGTGCCGGTCGGCGCCGTGATCGTCGATGCCGAGGGCGCCATCGTCGCCGCCGATGGCAATCGCATGCGCGAACGCGTCGATCCCACGGCGCATGCGGAAATCATGGTCATCCGCGAGGCCGCAAAGGTTCTCGGCGCGATCCGCCTGCCCGCCTGCGATCTCTACGTCACCCTCGAGCCCTGCCCGATGTGCGCTGCGGCCATCAGCTTCGCCCGCATCCGCCGCCTCTATTATGGCGCCGGCGACCCCAAAGGGGGTGCGGTCGATCACGGCCCGAGACTGTTCCAGGCCAGCTCCTGCCACCACGCGCCGGAGGTCTATGGCGGCATCGGCGAGCACCGCGCTGCGGCCTTGCTGAAGGATTTCTTCCGCGAACGCCGCTGACCGGCAAAGGCCGCCCCCACTCGAACTTTTCTCAAGAGATCCCGAAGCGGACCGCAGGCAAATTGCGATCAGGCACGATCGCTGCACAAGCTATCCCCTTGTTTTTACTTTCTATTGGTATCGATCAATAACATCAGCCGATCGGGACAGACCCTACGCTGCGTGACAATTCATCAGGTGTCGTTTCAATGTCCGCAGACGAAATCTTAAGCTTTTGACCTTACTCTCTGTTATCCGGTCCATGTGATCCTGGGAGTCCATGCCCAGCGTCTCGATCTTCCGGAATTATGTAGCAAACACACCTAGGGCGGGGTGGTGATTGCTCGCTGCCTCGTGCTTGCCATCATCGACCCAAGCACCTTCAATGGTCGTATTGTCCTCATCCTTCGTCGTTTTCAAATACAACAATATGTTAGCCGGCGATGTGTCAGCGCCGCTCACTTGAACGTTGAAACGAAACACCCCCGGCTTGTCGAGCAAAGAGCTATAGTGAACAAGTCGATCGCATGATGCTATCTCGGGCTCGGCATAGCTCCCCATCTGCTCGACGACATCGACATAAAATGGCACGTTCGGATAAAGCGTCGCGGGCTCTTGTTGATCGTTGGTAAGATTAGACCATCGGAGCAACAGGGGCATCGCCGAGCCGGCCATCTCAAATTTTCCACTGGCTGCCATTCTTTCAACTGAAATCAAATGCGCTACGCAATCTTTCAAAGGGCGTAGGCTCAATTTTTTAAGCTATCCGTATAAGTCGATCGACTCGAAATATGTTGATAGATCTTTCGCCCTGTAAAAAACCTGATCTTGGCGACGTTCCAATGTCGATATCCGCGATGCATGTGCTTTCGTCAAAAAACAGGGAAATGCATGGCTCAAGCTTGGATTTTAGTCCTTCTATAACCGCTTGATCCTGCTTCATATTTCGGATATTGCTCTAAACCAATATATCATCAATACGATCGAGAACAATATCAGTGGAGATCATCAATGATACCGTCGTAACAAAGAACTCATCTTCAACAAATTTTTCCCGGTCATGGCTGACCCAATGACTAGGGCCATCACAGCTGTCCAAAACAAAGCTCCATGCTGTCTTGTTGATCATTGTTACATCAACAGTCTTTATTGCCAAGCGTGTCGCCCGCGGACGATCTGATATTGCGAAAACATATGTCAGCCGACTCTTCTTGTCGAATAGTTCTGTGATGATTTATGGGTGTCCAAAGCGGTAAATTTTTACCCAATTGCTTCAAAGCACTGAATCATAAACACCGCTGAAAATTTGCCCCGCCAACTTGTTGCGGATGTTCACTTCCTTCTCGTCGACGCCCATCTCCAGCAAGCTTTTCAACAAGCTGACCATAGGTCACACCATGCCTTAAGCTCAGCCTTGAGCATGTTTGCGACTCGAGACTCCCAGTCTGTCTTCTCTGGCATGCGTATCTCCCCCGATAAAAAACGTACTGATTTTGTTACATAAGGTATTGCATACGATGCGTCAGCTTTACTATGTTCGTTACAACAGTAACGAGGACAGTACGAAATGACCCAACACTTCCTTCTTTCCGCCCAAGCCCGGACGCTCAGCGTGGCCAAGGTGGCGCGCATGAGCGATGGCTGGGGCGTGTTGCAGATCGCTGGTCGGAGACCGACGGCGAAGACCGTTTGCCCGCATTGCGGTTGCTGCTGCCTGCTACGAGTTCAAGACGCGCCAGATCTTCAAGTGCAGGGTTGCTTGAAGCAGTTCAGCCACCAGCGGTACGCTGTTCGCCAGCCGCAAGCTGCCGATCCGCGACTATCTGTTGGCCATGGCCATCTTCGTGAACGATTGCCAAGGGCGTTTCCGCCCTGCAGGTGACTGCGACATGGGCGTTCAATACAAGACGGCCTTCGTTCTCTCGCACAAGCTGCGCGAGGCCATGGACCGCAGGCGATCGCCCGGCCGCAGCTGAAGGCGAGGTCGAGATCGACGCAGCGCCAATATTTTGCAACCATGTGAAGCTACCAAAGTCGCAAGGAAGACCGCAAGGACCGCCGTCTCGCCGAGAACCAGAGCGGCAAGCGCCGCTGCGTGGTCGTGATGCGCGAGCAGGAAGGCCGTGCGCTGCCGTTCGTGGTCAAGCACGAGGGCGACGCGACCGAGATGGTGCGAGATCGTGGCGCGCGGCGCGACCGTCTATGCCGATGAGGCGCCGTCCTGGGACATCCTGCGCGCACTATTCGACCAAGCGGATCAATCACAGCTTCTCGTTCAAGGATAAGGACGCCTGCACCAACCAGGCCAGCTATTTCAGCCGCCTGCGTCGCGCCGAAGATCGGCCAGCATCACCGGGTCGGCGTTCACCTTGCCGCCTATGCCGGCGAGATGGCCTGGAGAGAGAACAACCGCCGCCAGCCGAACGGCACGCTGTTTCAGCTCGTGGCGGCGTCAGCGGCGGCGAGCAAGCCTTCGAGGCAGTGGGCGGGGTACTGGCAGGGGAACATCGGTTGAGACACTATATTTGGTATCAGAAACTAAATATGCGTACATAGATATAGCATTTATCAATAATCACACTCTTCAATGCGTAAAATTGTGCTGATTTTTGTTCTTCGTCTGTTTTTGATTCGATCGCGTTGAAAGTTTATTAGTAGGTTGTCATATTATTCTTGGTCGCAGGCTGATTGTAGGAATCCCATGCGCGGGACCATAGTGGTTCAATATCAATATAGAGATGGTTACCACATCTTCACTTCGGAAGATGTGGACGGACTCTATGTGGCCAGCACCAACCAGGAAACAGCCTACAACAGCATTGCGCAGTCAATTGAGACGCTAATCCGTCACAATGAGGGGATTTCTTGCTCTGTTGAGCCTGCCCTTAGCTTCAAAGAGTTTGTTCGGGCGAAAGACGATCAAATTGCGGCTCACATCATGGTATCAAGAAACTTCATTCTGACAAAGAGCACTGCATGATCCATGGCAATGAGGCTTTTGAGCCAAAAAGAGTTAGAAGCAGAGCTGATAAAACGAGGTTGTGTGAAGACGGATAACGGTCTCGAATTTGGTTCTCTTTGGAAAAAGCCTGACGGTAGAGTTTTTCAGGTGCCTCCGCCTGAGGACGGCAAGTATCCTGACTGGATGTTGGACAATCTTATTGACCGAAACAAGCTGCCGGACCCAGCGACCAATCACTGACGTAACAACCAAACCCTTTCCCGCCCTTCCATCCTGCTCTCCAGCACCTTCTCCTGCCGCTTCAAGGCCCGCACGACGCGCCCTTTGAGCTGTGCCGCCGGTTCATCCGTCCCTTTATCCTCGACGATACGATCGGTGATCTGACGCGCCGTCATCGGCCTCTCGGCTTCCCGCAGCATATTGAAGATCCGCCGCGTCAGCTCATGCCGCGCGAACGTCCGATCGCTCGCCCGGCGCTTCACCGGTATCAGCTCCGGCACCTTCTCCGGCGCGAAAAGCTTGATCACCGCGTCGAGATGGTCAAGATCACGGAGGATGGCGTTCAGCTCGCCCCGCTTGGCGTCGGCGAGGCCGGCGAGTTCGGAGCGTTTCTTGATGAGCGATGAGACAACGATGGGATCGGTCATTGGAAGAATGTAATATTTTCAATGGGTTCCCACCAACAACAAGAAGGTGTGTTTGCTACATAATTCCGCGATCTTCAGCGGCGGGACGGATTCCCAGGATCGCATGGACCGGAAAGGCATGATGACAGACCTTGATGAAAGAAGCGTTAACGCCGGAAAGAAGGCGTCGCTCGCGTCCGAGACATGTCGTCATCAAGAGGAGAACGCCAGCGAACATCGTCGGTTCTGCGGAACCGCGTCGCAAACCAACGCCCCTCGTTGAGAAACGGAAGCTCGGAATACCGGCGCAGGCGGAACGCGAGCGTTTCATCAGCACATGTGCCCAGCCCATCGACCGGGCTGTCTCGACCGCTGAACGGTCGGGACGGTGTCACTTCGTGGGAAGGGGCAGTGGCGGCCCGCCGCCCTCGCCTTCGGTCGCTCGACACATGGCTTCGGCGCGCTGCTTGAAGAGATCGGCCTGCCCGCCATCGATCACCCCGTCCTCGACCATGCCATCGATCTCGCCGAAGCGTTGTGCAATACAGGGCGCCGCCGGATCGTCCGATGCCGCCTCCGATTCGCCGTCCGGCGCCGCACCCAGCAAAGGTCGAAGATCGTCCCGATGGACATAAGCGATCAGGGCGCCGCAAAGGAGGATCACCAACGCCGCGATCAGACGTGCTGCCGGCCCATCGAGAAAGGCCTTCTCCGGGTCACGCTTCCTCACGCGCCGAGACACCTCCTGGCAAGCGCAGGACCCCACCCACCCGCTCGAAAACCGGGCCGCATACCCTCGATGCGGAAACCACGTTCATCGAAGGCCGCCACAACGCCATGAGGTGGCCACGCCACTAGGTCAGGTCGATGTTGCCGGTGATGGTTTCGTCGAGATCGACGCCGTCGATGGTCAGGCGGACGCTGGCCTTGAGCTTGGCGCCGTCGTCGATCTTGCCGGTTTGCACGGCCGCGCGCACGGCCTGTTCGATCTCGCGTTGCGAGGTCACGCCGACTTTCTTCAGGAACTTGCGCACGCTCATGTTGAAGGCATCTTCGTCCACGTCACGCTCCATGCTGGTCAGTTCAGGATTACTGCTCAGGCGGAGATAGACCGCTCAGGAGCGGGCCGCAAGCGGCAGGTTGGCGAGGATGTTCTGCGGCTTCATCGACAGGCGCTCGCTGCCGGTCATCATCAGGCCGAGATAGACCGGCCGGCCGCGCACCCGCTCCAGCATGTCGGCGGGGTCGGCGAACTCCAGGCGAAACAGGCTGAGCAGACGCGCTCGCCTGATCTCGTCGATCTCCTCACCGCCATAGAGATCGTTCAGGAAGGCGTTGGCCTCGGCATCCAGACCGATGTGCCAGCTCCAGCGCTCGTCGCTGATCTGCTGTACCGGCTGAATGCGCAGCTCGATGCCGCGAAGATGGCTGACCCAGGCTTCGAGAACGCGGGAAAATGCATCGAGACCGGGACGGGTGAAGCCGAAATCGAGCACGGTGTCGAAGCGGTCGCTTCGCGCCCAGTAGGTTTCGGCGTTGCCCTCGTCGAGAACGTCCAGATCGACGCTTGCCGGCTTGATCTCGGTCTGGACGAGCAGGCGCCCGAGCGAGCCGAAGCCCTGACCGGATGCGTGCATCTCCACGGTCTCCTCATCCGCCAGCATCACGCGGCCATCCTGTATCGAGACTTTCTGGCTGCGAAAGAACGGCTCGGCCGCGCGCAGGCGGATCGGATCGCTGCAATCCTTCAGGATCTGGCGCAGGAGAACGTGGACCAGCTGGTCGAGGAAAAGCGGCGGGATTCCCTGGATACCGTTGTCGATCATGTCGAGATAGGCGGCCTCGAGCGTCGGTCTCGCGAGCAGGCGTTCGCGATAGCTGCGATAGGCCCGGTAGTTGTCGGCGACATCGGCATCGGCGAGGGCGGCAAGCGCAGGCTCATCGATGTCCGCCTTCGGATCGTCGAGCAGCCTTCGATGCAGAGCGTGCTCGGCGTTGCAGGAGTCGTCGTCCGGTGCGAGTTCCGGCCTCAGAAGATAGGCGCGCAGCCAGTCGTCGGTCGCACGCAGCCGGTCTCCCTCGGCCGGCGCCGTGAGCTGCCAGCCGGCGCTTCGCCAGAACTCAGCCATCGATCGGCGCCCGGTTCAGGACGGCCTCTCGATCATGCTTTCCAGGGGAATGACGTGATGGCGGCCGTGATCCACCAGTTCGAGGGCGCATTGCTCGTTAAGCCCCTTGAAGGTTCCTTCGCGGCGCTTGCCGCCGATGTCGATGCTGACGGACTTGCCGACCTCGAGCGTCCGGCTCATCCAGGCCTGCTGCACCGGCTGCACGCCGTCGGTCAGCCAGCGATTGATCCAGGCGAGGAAATGACGGCTGAAGGATTCGAGGAGATCGAGCAGATCGATCTGACAGCCTTCCTCGGCCAAGGTGGTCAGATGCGAGCCGCCACGGCCGCGCTCCTGCCAATGCCCCTGATTGGCGAGCTCGAACCCGACCACCAGCCACTCGGGAATGGCGGTCGGGTTCGGCGTGTCCGCTATGATCAGCCGGGTCCTGCCGACGGTGCCGCCATTGATCTCGACACGATCGGGCCAGCCGAAGGTGACGGCGATGACAGGCGGAACATGCGCGCCGAGCGCATCGCCGAGACCGAGGCTCGCGGTCAGCATCACCGGCAGCGAATTTTCGAGCGAATTTTCCGGCGCCAGGACGACGGCGCATTCATAGATGTCCTGCCTGGCGCTCCAGAGCAGGGTTCCTGCCTCGGCACCTCCCTTGGCCAATTCAACCGCGCGCTCGAACGGATCGAGATCCGCCGTCACGGCGTAAGAACGATAGATAGGAGGAAATTGCGGGCGGTCAGTCATAGGTGCACTGCAAGGTCGTTAGCCAGGATTTTCAGTCTACGGCAATGAAACTGCCGGGTCAGGATGTCCAGAGATTTTTCTGCTGCGGGAACGTGACATGGCATGCCGGCCGGGTCAGTTCGGGCATGCGATCGGCTCGCGAATATCCAGGTGCCGCAGGCGCGCATCGACCTGAATATCGCCATAGTCGAAATGAAAACTCAGCACCACGCCGCTCTCATGGAGCAGGAATTCGCGGGTGAAGACCGGGGGTGCGTAGGCGTCATCCAGGGGATAATAGTCGATGCGCACGGGCCAGTGGCGCCCTTCCGGCAGACGGTCCGAGGTTTTCCGGTCCAGCTCGGTGCGGGCAGCGACAACGCGGGGATTGGGGTCGTCGCTGCGCAGCGGCTGACTGATGGTGGTCACGGCGCGATAGGGAAAGGTGTTGCCGCCATCGAAGACGACGGCCTCGAACCCGGTGCGCTGACGCCGGGCTTCGGACAGGACCTGGCGAAGATGGGTGATCGGAAACATGACCTCCGACGGCAGGTAGAGGTCGGCGATCTCCGGCACCTGGAAGCGGGCGACATAGCCGCCGTCGATCGGCAGCACGTCGCCGATGACATCCGTGCGCTGGTCCAGATGCTGACGGCTGTAAGCGAAGACGAACTTGCCGGCGGAGCGCACTTCGGAACCGCGATAGAGCAGATTGCTGCGATGCGGCCGATCCTCCTGGTCGCGCAGATCGAGGTCCCATTTCTCCTGAAGCGTCCAGTCGTCGCAGTCGTCGGTCAGCTCGACCGTGAGCATGCCGTGGGCGCGCTTGAAACGGCTGGTGCTGAACCCGGTCTCGTGCACGGTATAGTCGCCGAAATGCGGCAGCAGCTCGCCGCCGCCTCTGACGAACCGCCTGCGCGTGCGATCCCGACTGCGCTCCCCCCTGCGTTGGCGCTGACGCTCGCTGACGGACTGGGAGGCGGGGCGGATCTCGACGTCAGCACCTCCATCATCGACAGCCAGGGCGGGCGGCGGGGCCTGCTGGTCGCCGCGGGCGGACAGTCCCATGCCGAAGGACAAGATCAGAATTGCAGGGACGATGATGGACCGCGCCACGCGCACGCCGCTCTCCTCCTCCGTATCAAGCGGACAGAACGTCGCGCGAAGCGGCGTCTCGGTCAACCATTGCCTGGCGTCGCCCCGCTGCCAAGCTCAGCTGCCCGGGCGTTCGACATTGGCGCTGCGCACGGGGATGCCGGTTTCGCGGTGGCAGATCTCGGCAAGCCTGGCCACCCCCTCGCGAATCGTCTCTTTGGAGGGGTTGGCGAAGCATAGCCGAAGCTTGCTACGTCCGGTGACGGGGTCCGCGGTCCACTCGGCGCCCGGATTGAGCGTCACCCCTTCCACCGCGGCCGCCTGGGCGAGGGCGGCCGTGTCCACGTCGGATGGCAGGGTGATCCAGAGAAAGATGCCGCCTTTGGGGGCGACGAACTCGGCGGAGGTGCCGAATTGCTCATCGAGCGCCGCCATCATGACCGCACATTTGTCTTTCAGGACCTGCTGCAGGCCGCGCACATGCTCATCGAACGAGTCCACATCGAAGGCGGCGAGCGTCATCTGTTCGAGGGCGCCACTGCCGGCATCGCCCTTCAGCGCCATGAGACGGCTCAGCACCGGCCATTCGGCGACCGCATAGCCGACACGAAGGGCAGGCGCGATCGACTTCGAAAACGAGCCGCAATAGATCACGCGCCCGTCGTCGTCGAGGGCTCTGATCGCCGGCGGGCGCTCCCCCTCCCAGAGGAGATCGGCGTAGCAGTCGTCCTCGAACACCGCGATGTCGTAGGCGGCCGCGAGGCGCAGCAGCTCGCGCCGGCGCTCGACCGGCAGGACGGTGCCGGTCGGGTTCTGCACCGTCGGGATCGTGTAGAGAAATTTCGGCCTGACTCCCTTTGCCTTCAGGCCTTCGAGCACGGAGGCGAGATGATCCATGCGCATGCCATGCTGATCGAGCTCGATGCCGACCGTCCTGGCGCCCGCCGCCCTGATGCGGCTGAGCGTGCCGGCATAGCTGTCCGCCTCGACCAGCACCGTGTCACCAGGTTCGAGAAAAGCCGCATTGACCAGATCGAGGACCTGCAGCGAGCCGGTGGTCACCAGAATGTCCTCGGCGTCGCAGGGCAGCCCTGCCCTTGCGCCAAGCTTCGCCGCGATGAATTCGCGCAGTCCGAGATAGCCCTGCGGGCCGCTGTTCTGGCGATAGGTCGCAAGGGTCCTGCCTTCGCGCAGCAAGGCCGTTCGCGCCGCCTCGGCCAGGGTCTCGATCGGCACATGGTCGGCGTCATTGTGTCCGCCGATGAAATTGTAGCGGGGAAAGCCGTTCCATTTTGCAGCAGGTGCCGGCAGATCCTGGCGAAAGTGCGGGGCGTAGTCGAAGGTCATGGCGATACTCGCTTGTTTCCGCGAGCTTAAGCCAAGGGGTGCCGGAAGCGCCAGCCCTGCGCCGGGTTCGTCGCCGTCATCCGTCCGCTGCGACGCGCGACCGACAGCCCTTGTCCAAGTGGACGACGGGAGCGGTCGATCGCACCGTCAGTGGGCGACGCGCAGCGACGCCAGCCTGCGCCCGATCTGCTCGAACGCCGTTTCCAGCTCATCGCCGGTCGGCGAGTTGAAGAAATAGTCCGGCCGGGAGGCGCAGTTGCGATAGGTGGTCTCGATGGTCGAATCAGTCACCGCAAACATGACCGAAAAGATCAGGATGCCTTCGGCCTTCATCGCTTCGCAGACGGTGGTGAGCCGCGTGTTCACCTCGGCCTCGGCGAGCGCCTCGTTGGTGGTGCCGAGCTTGCCCTGGCTCAGGAATCCATAGGCCATCAATTCCCAGCCGATGTCGGCGATGCCGTCGGTCATGAAGACGACCGCCTTGACCAGATCGGGCTCGTCATAGTCTTGCGGCATGCTGTTCGGCGTGGGGCCGTGCCAGAGGCCCTTCCAGCGCGGCGACAGCGTGCGCCAGCCCCAGACGAGACCCTGACTGGTCTGGGTGCCGCCGCCAGAGCGCGCATCGAGAGCATTGATCCCGGCCTCGATAGTGGCGCGCTGATCGGTCAGCGAGGTGATCACGTTGACCGGGCAGAACCAGTTCGGGCCCGAAGCATCGAAGGTGACGGGCGGCCAATAGTTCCAGGCCGTGCCGCTCGCCCACCGATAGGGGGCGAAGCGCGTGGAGACCGAATTTGGCGGATCGTCGTTCTGATCCTTCGGCGAGGTCCTCGCGAGCACGCAGCCGCGCCAGCTGTCCGGATAGAAGGCCGCTGCGTCGTAGCCGGTCAACCAGCTCGGCCGGTCACCGATATTGACGGCGGCGCGATAGGGCACGAGGGAGATGTACACGCCGGGCAGGACGGTTTCGTCGTCGTAGATCGTGCTCAGAAGGGTAAGGCCGGCGGCCTTCAGCGAATCGATCTTGACGTCGCCATTGCTGTCCAGCCAGTTCATCGAACCGGTGACGTCGACGACGACTGCCAGCTCCAGATCGGTGTGCTTGGCGGTAACCTCGGCTTCGCTGCTGAGCGCGATCTCGTTGATCCCGAAAATGCTCATGAACGACGTCGGGAGAGAGACCGTCGCCTGGACGATCATGTTCTCGGTGGTCTCGTTGATACTGGCGTCGAAATCGGTGAGCGTGCCGCCCATGTAGTCGGCGGCGTAATTGGCGTCGAAGAACATGCGCGCCTCGGCCGAGGGATCGTCCGCATTTTGCGTGTAGGCCTTGGCGCCTGCGAGCGCAGCGGCATCGACGGCGCCTTGAAGCTTGCTCTTGGCCGTGTAGCCGCGCGCGCTGTCGATCGCGAGGCCCATCGCGGCCGCCAGCGCCAGGACGGCAAGCCCGACGATCATTGCCACGCCACCCCGACGGTCGGAGAGGAAACGGAGGATCAGCGACTTCGACATCATGGCATCAGCGCCCACGCGGTTGACCGAACCCGCGCAGTTTGCCGCAGAGATCTTAATTAAGAGTTAACCATGCGCCGCCTTGCAGCAGACATCGTTCGGGGTTCGCCGGGTTCAGGGGTCGCCGACCTTCTGGCGCCCAAAGGCGGCCAGCGCGTCTTCCAGGATCAGGCAGGCAGCGAGCGCATCCAGCATGTCGGTGCGTTTCTTGCCCTTCAGCCCCATCTCGTCGGCACGCTGACCTGCCTCGAAGGTGGTCAGGCGTTCGTCCCAAAGCAGGATCGGCCGATCGACGGCGAGGTCGAGGTCTCTGGCGAATTGCCTGACGGACTGGCAGCGCGGCCCCTCGCTGCCGTCCATGTTGAGCGGCAGGCCGACGATCAAGGCGCCTGCCTCGCGCTCCTCAAGCATGGTGCGCAGTGCCAGAAGGTCCTTTTCAAGGCCGTTTCGGCGGATCGTCCCGATCGGTGTCCCGAGACGCCAGCCGGGATCGCTGCCGGCGACGCCGATCGCGCGTTTGGAGACATCCAGGGCGAGAAGGCTCCGCCCGGTCCCCGCGCTCGACGCGGTCGCCTGCAGGAAGGCCTCGAGGTTGCTTAGGATCGGCAAGAGGTGTAGCTTTCGCCGCGAATTTCCGAAGATTCCCATCCCTTAGCCCACGGCGTTCGAGGAGACCAGGAGCGATGTCGCTCGACGAGGCCACTGTGGCCAGAATTGCCAGGCTCGCCAGGATCGAAATCGATCCGGAAAAGCGCGCAGCCCTGGCGTCGGAACTGTCCGGCATTCTCGGCTGGATCGAGCAGCTGAACGAGGTCGACACCGACGGTGTTCCGCCGATGACGTCGGTCGGCGAGGCCAGGCTGGCCCTGCGTAAGGATGAAGTCACCGATGGCGACAAGGTCGACGACATCCTCAGCAACGCCCCCGAGCAGCAGGACGGCCATTTCGTGGTGCCGAAGGTGGTGGAATGACTCTTCTCGAACTTGGGCTTGCGGAAAGCCGTGACGCCCTGGCGCGCCGCCAGTTTTCCGCGGTGGAGCTGGCGCAGGCTTATATTGGGGCGATCGAAGCGGCGCGCGAGCTGAACGCGTTCATCGTCGAGACGCCGGACCGGGCGCTCGCCATGGCCGAGGAGGCGGACCGGCGGATCGCCGCCGGCGAGGCCCGCCCGCTGGAAGGCATACCGCTGGCGATCAAGGATCTGTTCTGCACCGAAGGCGTGCCTACGACCGCGGGCTCGCACATTCTCGGCAATTTCGTGCCGCCTTATGAATCGACGGTGAGCCGGAAGCTCTGGGATGCGGGCGCCGTGCTGCTCGGCAAGACCAATCTCGACGAGTTCGCCATGGGCTCCTCGAACACCACGAGCTATTATGGGCCGGTGACCAACCCCTGGTCCGAGCCCGGGGCGGCTCACCCCCTGGTCCCCGGAGGGAGTTCGGGCGGCTCGGCCTCGGCCGTCGCCGCCAGGCTCTGCCTGGGCGCCACCGGCACGGACACCGGCGGCTCGATTCGCCAGCCGGCGAGCCTCACCGGCATCGTCGGCATGAAGCCGACCTACGGGCGCTGCTCGCGCTTCGGCATCGTCGCCTTTGCCAGCTCCCTCGATCAGGCCGGGCCGATGGCGCGCAGCGTCAGGGACGCAGCCATTCTGCTGCAGGAGATGGTCGGCCATGATCCCAAGGACAGCACGTCCGCGCCGGTCGACGTCCCGGATTTCGAAGCGGCGCTGACCGGCGACATCCGCGGGCTGAAGATCGGCATTCCGAATGAATACCGCATGGACGGCACGCCTGCGGAGATCATCGATCTCTGGCAAAAGGGCGTCGATTGGCTGCGCGCCGCCGGCGCCGAAATCCGCGAGGTCAGCCTGCCGCACACCCGATATGCGCTGCCGGCCTATTACATCGTGGCACCGGCCGAGGCGTCCTCCAACCTCGCGCGCTATGACGGCATGCGCTACGGGCTTCGGGTCGAGGGCCAAGACCTCACCGAAACGTACGAAAAAACCCGCGGCGAGGGTTTTGGCGACGAGGTCAAGCGCCGGGTGCTGATCGGCACCTATGTGCTCTCCGCCGGCTACTACGATGCCTACTACTTGAAGGCCCAGAAGATCAGGACGCTGATCAAGCGGGACTTCGATCAGGTGTTCGAGGATGTCGACCTGATCCTGACGCCGACCTCGCCGTCTGCCGCCTTCGCCATCGGCGAGAAATCCGATCCGATCCAGATGTATCTGAATGATGTTTTTACCGTGCCTGGCAATCTCGCAGGGATTCCGGGCATTTCCGTTCCCGCCGGGCTGTCTTCGGAAAACCTGCCGCTCGGTCTGCAGCTGCTCGGCCGGCCGTTCGACGAGGCGACGGTGCTGCGCGCGGCCGGGGTGCTGGAGGAAGCTTCCGGCTTCACCGCGACTCCTCCTTTTCTCCTTGCCGGAGGCCGGGCATGAACGCCGAGAAAAACCTGATCCAGGGGGCGACCGGGCCTTGGGAAGTGGTGGTCGGCTGCGAGGTGCACGCCCAGGTCAAGTCGAACGCCAAGCTGTTCTCCGGCGCTTCGGCCGCCTTCGGCGGTGCGCCCAACAGCCACGTCTCGCTGATCGACGCCGGCATGCCGGGCATGCTGCCCACGGTGAACGGCTATTGCATCGAGCAGGCGGTGAAGACCGGGCTCGGGCTGAATGCGCAGATCAACAAGCATTCGGTGTTCGAGCGAAAGAATTATTTTTATCCGGACCTGCCGAACGGCTACCAGATCTCCCAATACGCCGAACCGATCGTGGGGAGCGGTGCGCTCAGCATTGACTTCGAGGACGGCTCCTCGAAAGAAATCGGGATCACGCGGCTGCATCTGGAGATGGATGCCGGCAAGAGCGTGCATGACCGGCGGCCGGATGCGACCCTGGTGGATCTGAACCGCTCCGGCGTCGCGCTGATGGAGATCGTGTCCGAGCCGGACCTGCGCTCGGCCGAGGAAGCCGTGCTGTACATGAGAAAGCTGCACTCGATCCTCCGCTATCTCGGCACCTGCGACGGCAATATGGAGGAGGGGTCGCTGCGCTGCGACGCCAATGTCTCGGTCCGCCGCCCGGGCGACGGGCTGGGCACGCGCGCCGAGATCAAGAACCTGAATTCCATGCGCTTCGTCGGCCGCGCGATTGAGTATGAGGCCAGGCGCCAGATCGAGCTGATCGAGGCCGGCGAGGCGGTGGTGCAGGAGACCCGGCTCTACGATGCCGAGTGCGGCGAAACCCGTTCCATGCGCTCCAAGGAAGAAGCCCACGACTACCGCTATTTCCCCGACCCCGACCTGCTGCCGGTGGTCCTGCAGGACGACTTCATCGATAAAGTAAGGGCGCAACTCCCTGAGTTGCCTGATGTCAAAAAAGAACGGTTCGTCGCCGAGCTCGGGCTTTCCGCCTACGACGCCGGCGTGCTGGTGGCCGAGCGCGAGACGGCGGCCTTTTTCGAGGAGGCGGCGAAGGGGCGGGATGCCAAGCTGATCGCCAACTGGGTGACCTCCGAACTGTTCGGGGCGCTCAACCGGGAGGGGCTGTCGATCGAGGAGAGCCCGGTTTCGGCCGACAATCTGGGAAAGCTGGTCGGCCTGATCAGCGAGGGCACGATTTCCGGCAAGATCGCAAAGCAAGTCTTTCAAGATATGCTGAGCACCGGCAGATCGCCCGACGCCATCGTCGAGGAAAAGGGCCTGAAGCAGATCTCGGACAGCGGCGCGATCGAGCAGATCATCGCCGAGATCGTCGAGGCCAACCCGGCGCAAGTCGAAAAAGTGAAAGAAAACCCGAAGCTGATCGGCTGGTTCGTCGGCCAGGTGATGCAGCAAACCAAGGGCCAGGCCAACCCGCAGCTGGTGAACGAGCTGTTAAGAGCAAAGCTCGACGGTTAGGCTCGAAGCCCCATCAGGCTTGGCTTGTGCATCAGATGACCTCCTTGTCGGCAGCTTTACGATGTCTTAACCGAGTTTTGCCACCATGACGCTCTGGTCCATGCGATCCTGGGAATCCGAGCTCGCCCCACCTGTTCTTGGCGGGCGGACGGTTTCCCAGTATCGCATGGACCAGAGCACGATCATCGCAAGAAAAGGTGAAGAAACGGTAAACAGCACGTCGCTCGCGACCCCATCATCCGCGATCGAGCCAATCGAAGCCGATTGAGTTCCGAGCCCAGGCCACGTGGGGAGGTGTTACCTTCTAAGGCAATAGCGTTTGCATTTCAGATTGTCATCGATAGTCCAAACCTCCTCATACCGTCGTTTGCGCTCCAGCTTGGCGAAGGGTGCGCACCAATGCCGATCGCGAGGCGGGCGAGGAGGATGTTCCGGACTGGGTCTTCGAGCAGGGTGTGGTGTCGAAGGTGCGGACCTATCCGCGGGACATGCAGATGCGGCTGGCGCGCTGAGGCCTCACGCTGCATCTTGCTCTTTTAGATAGAACAACTATTTTCTCAATCAACTTTTTATTTCGTAACGCATGGTCGATTGGACGAGCTCTTGGTCAATCCTGAATTCGATGACATCGGGCCCAGGGGCCAGTTTTTCACCATCGATTTCATTTGCGCACTTCTGGACAACTGGGTCGAGCAGGCCAACGTCAGCGAACAATCAGCCTGCAATGCACGCATTGCCATCGTCTCCGGCATGGCGCTCTTCATTGCCGGCGGCGCCACCAGTCTTGCCGCCTTCAGCCTGGATCACCTGGCGCTGGCCTTCGCGCTTGCCATGGCCTGCACCGCCGCCTTTCTGAATCACGTGTCGGAAAAGGAAAAGAAAGCCTGGCGGGAAACCGGGAGGCTGCTGAGCCGGATTCAATGCAGGATCATCGACGAAGCGAGGCTTGGAGCCAGCAATCTCGACTTGCAGGCGGCGATTCGGCAGGAGACCGGTCTGGGCGGCACTGATCAACCCAAGGTCATGACACATTTCGACATCGCGAAATGGCGCCGATCCAAATTCTGTCATCGCGATATGGACTGGGGATCGCGTCTCTTCTACGGCTTCATCGTCCTTGCCCTGGTCGTCATCCTGCTCGAGAACCATCCCATGGCCACCCCAAGCCCGCAGGCCGGCGAAAGCACCTCCTTCGGCAGGATCGAACAGCCTCTTCCCTCGCCGCCGCGGCCTGAAGGCTGATCCATCAGGAGAGGATGTAGCGTGCGAGACCGGCGGCATTGAGGACGGAAGCGAGTGCATAGGCGACGAGGAACGCGCCGCCCATCGTGACCATCACCTTCAGGAGCAGGATCGAGTCTTCCGACCAGCCCCATTTGCGCAGCAACAGCGTGACCTGGCGCAGGCGGTCGGCATCCGGCTCCTCATCATGCAGCGCGGCTGCAGCCCGGCGCTCTTCAGGCAGATAGGAGCGGTTGATCGCCACGGATCGTCTCCCGGAGAAGGGGACGACATTATCGCCAATAAGTTGAGGCATTTCAACCTTTGATTTCTACTCGAGCCCGAAGCCTGCGGTTTGTCGTGGCGATCAGCATGCCGGAAAAAGGTTATTGATGGTCTAACGTCGGCCGGCAGGCACACCTGGCTGCGCGTCAATCCGGCCGATGCCGCTTTCCCGTCTTCAGCGCCGCCCCGATTTCAATTCGGCCAATGTCTCCGGCACCAGGAGGTGGGCGGCGCGGCAGACGTTCCAAAACGCGTAGTCGACATGGTGGATGATGGTGTTTTCGAGCGAGCGCACCACCAGCTCGCCCTCGCCGGAATGGGCGGCGGCGCAGTGGGCGACCTCTTCGGGGAGACCGACGGTCAGGCAGATATGGACGCCGAAGGCAGGATGGCGGATCGCGGGCAAGCCCGAGGCATAGGGGTTGGCTTCCCAGCGTTTTCTGTTCTCGGGATCGAACTCGAAGGGTTTTCCCACGTCGTGGCAAAGGGCGCCGGCGATCAGGATGTCCCTGTCCACCTTCAGATCCGGCATCAGCGCGCACATCTCGTCGGCGACCGCCACCGCCATCCTGGTGACGCCCCTGATGTGATCGCTCTGCCTGCCCTCCTTCAGACGATTGACGCCGGGATTGGCAGCGGGCTCGATCTCGTCGATCGAGGCGAAGCTGCTGTGGGCGAGGCAGAGCGCCCAGGCCTCGACCACCTTGTCGCGCAGGTCCCGGTCCTGGATGTCCTCGACCTCGGGGAGTTCTTTTCGAACGGTGGCCCGAAGCTCGTCGGTGACCTCACGCCGTTGCTGCATGGTTTTCTCCGATGGGGGTGGCCCGGCTACGAGGCCAGATCCGGATAGGGAACGATCGTCGCCTTGACGCTCTTCATGGCGAGAGCGCTCTCGATCGCCTCGCTCACACCCTGCTCGCTGAAGGGGAAGAGGGTCTGCATCTCGGTCCAGGGGAAGCGGTTTCTCGCGCGGTCCAGCATCCTGATGCCTTCGGCGATGTCGTTGGCGGTGAACGCCCAGCTGCCCAGGAGGTTGATGTCCTTGGTGCAGATGCGGTGCCAGTTGGTCTCGATCGAGCCCGCGTCGGTGAACTGCCCCATCTCGACATAGGTGCCGCCGTCCCTGAGCATCTCGATGCCCTCGGGACCGGCGGAGGGATGGCCGGAGCAGTCCATGACGAGGTCGGCGCCGAAGCCGCCGACGCGGTCACGGACCGCAGCGATCCTTGATTCGGGTGTCGGATGTTCGTCGATGTCCACCGTCGCCTCCGCCCCGAATTTCCGGCAGAGTGCGAGGCGCGGCTCTTCCGGCGCACCGACCACGATCACGCGCCCTGCCCCCATCTCCTGCGCCGCCGCGACCGCGAGCACGCCGATCGGGCCGGAGCCCTGGATCACCACCGTGCTGCCTGCCTTGAAGCCGCCGGCGCCGCGGGCCCGGTTGAAGGCGCGCACGCAGGAGGTGAGCGGCTCGGAAAGGGCGCCGAGCCTGAGGCTCATGTCGTCGGGCAGCTTGTAGATCTTGGTGCCGGGCAGCTCGCCCAGGTCGACATAGACCATCTCCGCCCAGCCGCCCCAGAGATGCGGCGGCTTGTCGAAGCCGAGATAGCGCCCGTAATAGACCGGCGTCAGGCATTTGTTGGCGGTCTCGGGGTAGTGCAGGCAGTAGTAGCAGCTGCCGCAGGGCATCAGCGGCGGCAGCATCACCTTGGAGCCGACTGCCAGGGGCAGTCCCATGAAGTCTTCAGTGAGCTCGTCGCCGATCTCGACGATCACGCCCGCGAGCTCATGGCCGAGCGTGAACGGCCAGGGCAGCGGCTTCGGCCAGTGGCCCTTCAGAATGTGCAGGTCCGTGCCGCAGACGCCGCAGGCGCCGATCTGGATGAGGGCGGCCTTCGGCGGGACTTCGGGCCGAGGCACCGTCCTGATCGCCGGCTTGGCGCCGGGGCCATCAAAGGTGGCGACACGTACGCCGTCGCTCATGCTGCTCCTCCCCTTTTGCCGGCCATGGTATCCGAGCTTTCGGAAGGAAAACAGAGGAGGCGGGGCCAGTCACAAGCAAGTCAAGGCCGCCCCGCCCCGGGGCCTAGCTGGCTTCGCCGTTGTCGGAGGCGGTGGAGAGGGTGGGGGCGATGCCGCCTTCGACGCCGAGGACGTAGTAGTCCATGGTCAGAAGATCGGCATCGGAGACGAGCTGGCCCGAGGGGACGCGAATGTCGCCGCCGGTGTCGCGGATCGGCCCCTCGAAGACGCGCAGCGTCTTGTCGACGATCGCCTGCCGACGCTGCTCGACCAGGCCACGGACGTCGGCCGGCACCTTTTCGGAGATCGGCGCCAGGCCGACCACGCCCTCGTCGAGACCAGCCCAGATCTGATCCGGCTTCCAGGTCCCGTCATGCATCTCGGACGCGATCTGCATATACAGCCCGGCCCAGTTCCACACAGCCGAGGTCAGCGTCGCCTCGGGCGCGAAGGCCTTCATGTCGCTGTGATAGCCGATCGCGTAGGCGCCATGCTGCTGCGCCGCTTGGAGGGCTGCGGGCGAATCCTGGTGGATGGTGATGACATCGGCGCCTGCGTTCAGGACCTCGTTGGCCTTTTCATGCTCGATGCCGGGGCCGTACCAGGTCTCGGTCCAGACCACCTTGACCTGGACCTCGGGATTGACGCTCTGGGCGCCGAGCGTGAAGGCGTTGATGCCGCGAATGACCTCGGGGATCGGAAAGGCGGCGACATAGCCGAGCACGTTGGACTTGGTCATGGCGCCGGCGACGATGCCGGACAGATAGCGGGCCTGGTAGATGCGGCCGAAATAGGTGCCGGCATTCGCGTGGGTCTTAAAGCCCGACGCGTGCATGAAGACCACGTCCGGATGGCGCTTGGCGGCCTCGATGAGCGGATCCATGTAGCCGTAGCTGGCGCCGAAAATCAGATTGTCGCCCTCGGCCACCAGTTTTTCCAGGGCGTCGGTGACCAGCTTCGGATCTTCGGGCACGGACTCGATATAGCTGGTCCCGCTCACGAAGGGCAGCTCGTCCAGCGCCTGTCTGCCGATGTCGTGGGAGTAGGCCCAGCCGGCATCGCCCACCGGTCCCGGATAGATGAACCCGGCCTTGACATCGTCGACCGCAGCGATCGCAGCCGATGCGGGCAGGCTCAGCCCCGCCAGGAACGCCGCCGCGCCTTCGACCTGATCGACGGCATCCTTGACCGGTTCGGCGTAGCGCGCGGACACCCAGCCCTCGAGACCGTCGCTGCGAACCACTTTCAGCCAGGTGATGCCCTCGTCCTGATTAAAGGTCTCGCCGGTCTTCAGCAGGAACTCGCCTTGCTGCACGACGGAAGCGGGCGCCTCGGCGAGGGTCGGCGAAGGACGGAAGTTGAGGGCGCGAACGGTCACCTCGAAGGTTTCGTCCAGCCGTGCCGGATCGACCTGATTGAACGTGACATAGCCGCCGGACTGACCTTGGGCGGACGGCGCCAAGGCCATCATGCCGGCCGTCGCGAGCAGCATGCCTCCGGCGATTGCCGAGGGAACCGCCCGCCCCTTGCCGCATGTCCCTCCTCTGACCCATGCCGATGTCATCAAGGAAATCCTCCGCAGGTTTGTTTTGCCAGACCCCATGTTCCGGTGTCCGGCCGAACCTCGATCGCTGCTCCGAGGGCATGCCCCGGACGGCCATGCGCGACTTCGCGATGCCGGTCCCGGCGATCACGGCAGCCAGGGGCGTAAAGGACCGTGGTCGCAAAGGGCCGTGTTCGATGACGAACTGGATGTCAGCGCGCCAGAACCACGAAGACGAGGGCAGGTAGTAGCCGGTTTCGATATTGACTTCCAGCAATTTGTAACAATAGCTTTTGAGTGTGTATTTTACACAACAATTTGCCGTTAATTGCAGAGATTTTGCGCGACGCGTCTCCGATGGTTTCGGCCGATCGCCGCCTGTCCCATCCGCTCCTGCAGGTGGCTCGACAGCCGTCGCGAATGATTGTCTTGGTAGAATTGCCTTTAGCGGTTAAAAGGAAGGCTTGCATAGCTTTGAGGATACCCGTCAATTGCTGTCGCCGACCGGACAAACTGAATTATGCAGGTCCATGACGGGTCGGAATGAGGACTTGGAAACGTGAACATCCTGACCAAAGCGGCCGTCGTTTTCATGGCCCTGCTGGTCACGGCGGCACCGGCGAGAAGTGCCGTGACCGAGTTCGTCGTGCCGAGCGGACCGGTTATTACCCTGCAGGATGGGCGGACGATCGAGGGCCATGTGGTCGAGATGAATCAGGCCGCGATCATCGTTCTGGCCGCCAACGGCGCCAGGGAGAGCCTGCCGCGCTCGACCATCCGGACCGTCACCTTCAAGACCGTGACCGGCCAGGAGATCGCCGGCGAGCTGGTCGGCTGGAGGGCGGGCGTCTATCAGCTCGCCACGCCTGAGGCGGCGGTCAAGGTGTACAGCATCATGCCGACGGCCATCGAACCGCCCGAACCCGCTGTCGCCGCCGGCGGCGCCGAGCGGAAGACGGCAGCCGCGACGGCCGGGGACGAGGCGGATGTCGGCCAGGGCGGGCCGCAGACCGTCGTGGCCGCGGCCACCGACCAGACACCGGCGTCCGTCAACGGGACCGACCGCGCCGCCGCCGGCACCCAGGAGGCCGCCCTGACGCCGACCTCGGATCTGAGCATCCAGGTCTCGGTGGAAAATTCGAAGGAAAACGGCCCGCCGGTCGCCTTCAACATCCAGCTCTCCCGGCCTTCGGACAGCTCGGTGGTGCTGATCTACGCCACGATCGACGGCACCGCGGTCAACGGCCAGGATTACGAGGCCAATCGCGGCGTGATCGTCCTGAAGCCGGGCGAGCAGGTTGCGCGGATCGAGGCGCCGGTGATCGACGACACGGAGAAGGAGGGGCAGGAGCATCTCCAGCTCTTTCTCACGGTCGACCCCACGGTGGCCACGGTGGAAAGCCGCCAGATCATCGCGACGATCGACGACGACGATCAGAACTGACCATCCCCGAGACCGTCATCGCCCCCTCGCCGCAGGCATAGGAGCGCTTCCGGTTGCGAAGCCGCGCATCCGTATTATAACAGCGTCATGCAGCCGCTGGGACGGATGACATGACGACATCGACGATCCTTCTGGCCTCGGATCATGCCGGGTTCGATCTCAAGGCCGACCTCGCAAGCGCGCTTGCCGCGCGCGGGCTGGAGGTCATCGATCTCGGCGCGAAAGACAAAACCTCGGTCGACTATCCCGACATGGCGACGCTGCTGGTCGAGGCCCTGGCGGCCGGCCGGGCGGCGCGCGGTATCCTGATCTGCGGTACCGGCATCGGCATCGGCATCGCCGCCAACCGCCATGCCCATGTCAGGGCCGCGCTCTGCCATGACGTGACCACGGCGCGTCTCGCGCGCGCCCACAACGACGCCAATGTGCTCTGTCTGGGGGGTCGGATCGTCGGCCTGCAGGTCGCTCTCGATTGCGTCGATGCCTTCCTCGACACGCCGTTCGAAGGCGGGCGTCATCAGCGCCGCGTCGACAAGCTTGGCGGTGACTGACCGGAAATGAACACGAACAAGCCCGCATCGACGATGTCGCGTTCGGCAGGCCTTTGCCGATCGGCGCCCGTCGGGTCAAGCAAGGGCGGAGAACGGACGGATGCAGTGTCCCTTTTGCGGATCTGACGACAACCAGGTCAAGGACTCGCGGCCGGTCGAAGACGGCGGCGCCGTGCGCCGGCGGCGGCATTGCAATGCCTGCGGCGCCCGCTTCACCACCTTCGAGCGTATCCAGCTGCGCGAGCTGACCGTGGTCAAGCGCGACGGCGACAAGACCGCGTTCGACCGCGACAAGCTCAAGCGCTCGATCGCCATCGCCTGCCGCAAACGCGGCGTCGAGGAGGAAAAGATCGAGCGCATCGTGAACGGCATCGTGCGCGAGCTGGAGATTTCGGGCGAGACCGAGATCGAGACCAAGCGCCTCGGACGTCTCGCCATGGAGCGCCTGGCCGAGCTCGACGAGGTCGCCTATGTGCGCTTCGCCTCCGTCTATGAAGACTTCGCCGATGCCCGCGACTTCGAGCGCTTCATCGGCCGGCTTGCCGACCAGCGGGACAAGGATGCCGCCGAGTGACGTGACGTCACCCCAGGCGGACCGGCGCTATATGGCCATGGCGCTCGCCCTCGGCGAGCGCGGCCTGGGACGCGTCTGGCCGAACCCCTCCGTCGGCTGCGTGCTGGTCAGGGACGGCGCCGTGGTCGGCCGCGGCTGGACCCAGCCGCCGCCCGGCAATCACGGGGAGGTCGAGGCGCTTCGGCGCGCGGGCGGCCAGGCGCTCGGCGCCACCGCCTATGTCACGCTCGAACCCTGCTGCCACTACGGGCGCACGCCGCCCTGCACCATGGCGCTGATCCATGCGGGCGTGCGTCGGGTGGTGGTCGCGGCCACCGATCCCTTCCCCCGGGTGGACGGCCGCGGCATCGAGCAGCTTCGCCAGAGCGGCGTCCAGGTGGATGTCGGGCTGATGCGCGACGAGGCCGAGGCGCAGCATGCCGGCTTCTTCATGAAGGTGCGTGCCGGACGGCCGCTGGTCACCCTGAAGCTTGCGACCTCCCTGGATGGCCGGATCGCGACCGCATCGGGCGAGAGCCAGTGGATCACCGGGGCGCGGGCGCGCGCCAGCGGGCACCTGCTGCGGGCGTCCCACGACGCCATCATGGTCGGCGCCAATACCGCGCGCGAGGACGATCCCAGCCTGACCTGCCGTCTGCCCGGCATGGACGACCGATCGCCGGTGCGCATCGTGGTCAGCCGGGGCGGCCGTCTGCCGCTGCACAGCCGGCTCGCCGAAACGGCAAGCCGTCACCCCACCTGGATGATCGTCGCCTCGGGCATGCCCACGGAAGCGCTCCTCGCCCACGAAAAGGCGGGCGTTCAAATCATCCGCATCGGTCACGATCCCGAGGACGAAAAGCTCGATCTCACCTTGGCGCTCCACGCCCTCGCCGAGCGCGGCATCACCCGTCTCCTCGTCGAAGGCGGTGCCGCCTTGAGCGCCTCTCTCCTGCGCGAAAGACGGGTGGATCGGCTCGCTTTGTTCCAGGCGCCGATGCTGCTCGGCGGCGACAGCCTGGCGGCGATCGGCACGCTCGCCCTCGATCGCCTCGCCGACGCGCCGGCTTTCGAGCGAAAAGCCATGGAAGTGCTGGCGTCCGACCTCGGCGCGACGTATATCACCAGGAAACCTTAGGATACGCTCATGTTCACGGGTATCATCACCGATGTCGGCCGTATCGCCTCGATCGACGATCGCAACGGCCGGGAGATGACCATCGAGACCGCCCTGCCACTTGCCGAGATCCCGATCGGCGGGTCGATCGCGACCTCCGGCATCTGTTTCACCGCGGTCGAGAAGGCCGACAACTGGTTCTCTGTGGTCGCCTCGGGCGCCACGCTCGACGTGACCACGGCCGGACGCTGGCAGGTCAATGATCGGGTGAATCTCGAACGCTCGCTCAGGATCGGCGACGAGCTCGGCGGCCATATCGTGTTCGGCCACGTCGATGCGGTCGGCACCATCAAGGCGCTCGATCCCGTCGCCGAATCCCACCGTCTCGAGATCGAGGTGCCGCAGGATCTCGCCTCCCTGATCGCGGTCAAAGGCTCGATCACCGTCGACGGCATCTCGCTCACGGTCAACGAAACCGGGAAAAACCGCTTCGCCGTCAACATCATCCCCCACACCTTTGCCGAAACCAACCTCGCGGACCGCGAGCCCGGCGATGCCGTCAACATCGAAATTGACATGCTCGCCCGCTATGTCGCGCGGCAACTCGCCTTTCGATCGGAGCCCCGTCCATGAACGACGACCTCGAAACCGACGCCGGCGCCGACGAGCGCCCGCATATCCTCATCGTCGAGGCGCGCTACTACGAGGAGATCGGCGAGATGCTGCTCGCCGGCTGCGAGCAGGTCCTGAACGAGGCGGATGTCACCTATGATCGCGTCAACGTGCCGGGCGCCCTGGAAATTCCTGCCGCGATCCGCATCGCGATCGAGGCGGGCCAGCACGACGCCTATGTGGCGCTCGGCTGCGTGATCGAAGGCGAGACCTGGCATGACCGGATCGTCGGCGGCGAAAGTGCGCGCGGCCTGATGGATCTCGCCCTCTATGACGGCGCCCTGATCGGCAATGGCATCCTCACCGTCCATAACGAGGCCCAGGCGAAGAAGCGCGCCGATCCCAAGGGCAAATGCAAGGGCGGCGATGCCGCGCGCGCGGCGCTGGCCCTGCTTGACGTCCGAGCCAGGCTGTCCTCATGAACCGACGGCGCGCCGCCCGGTTCGGAGCGATCCAGGCCCTCTATCAGGCGGAGCTGTCCGGCCAGGACATCGAGCTGGTCACCGCGGAGTTCCAGGCCTATCGCCTCG
>JAWKVM010000011.1:0-256097 GCA_041398025.1 Alphaproteobacteria bacterium | reverse complement strand
ATGCCGGCTAACCATCGGAGGTTCGACACGATGCTCTTGAACAAAGCACTCGCCGAAGCAATCGGCACGTTTACCCTGGTCTTTATCGGTTGCGGCTCAGCCGTCATTGCTGGCGAGCATATCGGTTTCGTTGGCATATCCTTCGCATTCGGATTTGCCTTAATTGCCATGGCATATGGTATCGGATCGATCTCCGGTTGCCATATCAATCCCGCGGTCAGTCTCGGCATGGTAGTTGCGGGCCGCATGTCCATGGCTGATTTCATCGCCTATGTCTGCAGTCAGGTGATCGGTGCCGTCATTGCTGCCGGCGCTTTGTACTATATCGTTAGTGGTAGTGCCGGCGAAGCTGGTGTCACCAACCTTGGTCAGAACGGCTGGGGTGAAGGCTATATCGACGGCCATGGAATAGAAGCCGCCTTTGTGTTCGAACTGATCGCAACGTTTCTGTTCGTGCTGATGATTCTCGGTGCGACCACGTCGAGAGCACCTGCAGCTTTCGCTGGCCTCGCGATCGGATTGGCGCTTGTCGCGATCCATCTCATCGGCATCCCGATCACTGGAACTTCCGTCAATCCGGCAAGAAGCTTCGGCCCGGCACTTCTCGTTGGCGGGCAGGCCGTCGCGCAGCTTTGGCTATTCATTGCGGCCCCGTTGGCCGGCGGAGCTCTCGCTGGCATTGCGCATCGGGTGCTCGAGCGCAACGAAGATTACGCGCATGCAGCCGCGCGAGTGCCTGCAGAGTAGGCCGGCAGCGGATCAGCCATCAAACTAAGAGCGAACCCGGCGACAGCATCGCCGGGTTCGTTCTTTTTTGCGACGGAGAGGTTCCTGTTGAAGGCAGGAAGTGTCGGCGCCCTCTCTGGTGTCCGATTCTGGCACAACGAGGTCACCTCATCATGCCCATATGTCAGCGTTTCATGGGACGATTTTCAACTTCTGCACGTTTCAGCAGTCCATACTCGAAACACCTGATCAGGTCTGATCGTGCTTGAACGCCGGGACACAGCTCACCCCGCGCCATCGTCGACGCAGGCGATCGCATCGCCCGTATCGCCCGTATCGCCTCAATACTCCACCGCCGTCAGATAAAGCCCGCCCGCGGGGGCGGTGGGGCCGGCGGCGGCGCGGCTCTTGGCGGCCAGGATGTCCTCGATGCGGTCGACCGGCCATTTGTGGTCGCCGATCATCTTGAGGGTGCCGACGATGTTTCGGACCTGATGGTGCAGGAAGGAGCGCGCGGCGAGGGTGATGCGGATCTCGTCGCCCTGGCGCTGCACCATGATGCGGTCCATGGTCTTGAGCGGTGATTTCGACTGGCAGGCGGCGCTGCGGAAGCTGGTGAAATCATGCTTGCCGATCAGGCGCTGGGCCGCCTCGTGCATGACCTCGGCCTCGATCATGGTGGGCAGGTGCCAGGCGCGGCCGGTCTCCAGGATCAGCGGAGCGCGGCGGTTGATGATGCGGTAGAGGTAATGGCGCTGCCTGGCGGAGAAGCGCGCGTGGAAGTCCTCGGGCACCTCGGTGGCACGCAGCACGGCGACGGGATGCGGACGCAGGTGATGGTTGATGGCGTTCTGCAGGCTCTCCAGCGACATCGCCTTGTCGAGGTCGAGATGGGCGACCTGGCCGGTGGCGTGCACGCCGGCATCGGTGCGCCCCGCCCCCTGCACGGTGACCGTCTCGCCGGAAAAGGCGTGGACCGCGGTTTCGAGCGCTTCCTGCACGGAGAAGCCGTTCTTCTGGCGCTGCCAGCCCTGAAAGCCGCGGCCGTCATATTCGAGGGTCAGCTTGTAACGCGCCACGGTCAGTCGACTTCCGGCGGATCGAAGCGGGTGCCGGCCGGCACGGGCTGGCCGCGCAGGAAGGCCTCGGCGTCCATCGGCTTGCCGCCGGCCTTCTGCAGCCGGGTGATGCGCAGCACGCCGTCGCCGCAGGCCACGCGCAGCGCGTCGTCGAGCACCGTCCCCGCGGCCGAGCCGGCCGAAGCTCCGCTTTGCACCTCGCCAGCGAGCAGACGCAGCCGCTGGCCGCCGAAGAGCGTGAAGCAGCCCGGCCAGGGGTTGAGGGCGCGCAGCTTGCGGTCGATCACGTCGGCCGGCTGACCCCAGTCGATGCGGCCTTCCTCCTTCTCGATTTTTCGCGCGTAGGTGGAGCCTTGTTCCGGCTGCGGCGTGCCGATCACCGGGCCTTCGGCCAGGCGGTCGACCATGGGGACGATCATCTCGGCGGCGAGGGCCGCGAGCCGGTCATGCAGGGTCGAGGCCGTGGTCTCCGGCGTGATCGCCACGCGCTCCATCGCCAGCATCGGGCCGGTGTCGAGGCCGGCTTCCATCTGGATGATGGTGATGCCGGTCTCCTCGTCGCCGGCCATGATCGCGCGCTGGATCGGGGCGGCCCCGCGCCAGCGCGGCAGGCAGGAGCCGTGCAGGTTGATGCAGCCGAGACGCGGGATGTCGAGGATCGCCTGGGGCAGAAGGAGGCCGTAGGCGGCGACCACGGCGAGATCGACGTCGAGGGCGGCGAGTGCCTCCTGTTCGCTTATCTCCCGCAAGGTGACAGGCGTGCGGATCGGCAAACCGAGCTCGGCGGCGGCACGCTCGATCGGCGAGGGCCGGGCCTGCATGCCGCGCCCCGCGGGACGGGCCGGCTGGGTGTAGACGGCCAGGATCTCATGCCGGCTCCGGGCGAGGGCGCGCAACGCCGGCACGGCGAAGTCCGCCGTTCCCATATAGACCAGACGAAGCGGCTTGCCGCTCTCGTTTGTCATGCCGACCGAACCACGCGCCCGTTCTCCCAAGCGACCCATCTTCCAAGGTGACCGACCATCCGGGAAACGCAGACTCCGGATTGCACCGCTTTCGCCTGTGATAGGCGGTAACCGGCGAAAAGCCAAGGTCTTAGCGGGGTGCTGCCGCGATCGTTCCCGGTCGTTTAAGCCGTTTCCCTGGCACGCTTCACCTTGGCCATGCGCCGCAGGATCATCCGCCGCTTCAGCGCCGAGAGGTGGTCGACGAACAGGATGCCGTCGAGGTGGTCCATCTCATGCTGGATGCAGCGCGCGAGCATGCCGTCGGCCTCCAGCCTGCGCTCGGCACCGCATCGATCCCGATAGCGCAGGCTGATCGCCTCGGCGCGCTCGACGTCGCCATAGTGCTTCGGCAGGCTGAGGCAGCCCTCCTCGTAGACGCTCGTCGTCTCGGAGCGTCCGGTAATCTCCGGGTTGATGAAAACGCGCGGATCGCGCGCGTCCTCGTCGCCGACATCGACCACGAAGAAACGCTTCAGCACGCCGA
This sequence comes from Alphaproteobacteria bacterium, assembly GCA_041398025.1. Taxonomy (GTDB): domain Bacteria; phylum Pseudomonadota; class Alphaproteobacteria; order Geminicoccales; family Geminicoccaceae; genus JANQPX01. The sequence goes on along the minus strand of JAWKVM010000011.1, from coordinate 252,801 downwards.
CCTGAGGTGCTGCGAGCCCGATCCCGGGAGCCGCGTACATGGTCTCCAGCATGTCGTCCATCAGCCGTTCGAGCCCGCCGTCGATCGCGTCGACCGGATCGCAGGGCGTGGTGAGGCGTGGATCGGGGGCAAGGATGATATCGAGCAGGGCCATAGCTTCTTGATCGCCAATCAATGTGCTCAAGCCCTAAGGTCAAGGGGTGCGCACGTCAAGCGCGGCGATCGTCCCCGCGGGATCAGAGATCGGACGAGGACCGGTCCACGGGACGGCGTGCCTTCAAGGCTGCGCCCAGCGTGCCGTCGTCGAGATAGTTGAGCTCGCCGCCGACCGGCACGCCATGGGCCAGCCGCGTGGTCGTCACCGCCGTGGCGGCGAGACGGTCGGCGAGATAGTGGCCCGTAGTCTGGCCGTCCACCGTGGCCGAGGTCGCGAGAATGACCTCGGTGACCCCGCCGTCGACCCGGGCGAGCAGCCGCTCGATCCCCAGCTCCTCGGGCCCGATGCCGTCGATCGCCGACAAGGTGCCGCCGAGCACGTGATAGCGCCCCCGGAACAAGCCCGAACGCTCGACCGCCCAGAGATCGTCGACCGCCTCGACCACGCAGATCTGAGCATCGTCGCGCTTGGGATCGGTGCAGATATGGCAGGGATCGACGTCGTCGAGATTGCCGCAGACGCCGCATCGGCGCACGTCCGAGGCGGCCTTGGCGAGCGTCGCGGCAAGGCGGGGGAGCACCGTCTCGCGGTTCTTCAGGAGATGCAGTGCCGCCCGCTTGGCCGAGCGCGGTCCGAGGCCCGGCAGCCGCGCCAGCATGTCGATCAGCTCGTCGAGGGTGCGGCTCGCCATGGTGGTAGGACCACCTCCTTTACCAGCGGCAGGACGACGTCCGTCAAAACGGCAGCTTGAAGCCGCCGGGGAGGTTGAGGCCGCCGGTGAGCTTGCTCATCTCCGCCTGGGTCTCGGTCTCGACCTTGGTCTTGGCGTCGTTATAGGCGGCGACGATCAGGTCTTCCAGGATCTCCATCTCATTGGGGTCGGCAAGCGCCGGATCGATCTTCGCCTTGCGCATCTCGCCCTTGCCGTTGACCGTGATCCTGACCATGCCGCCGCCGGCGACACCTTCCAGCTCCATGTCGGCGAGCTTTTCCTGCATCTCGGCCATCTTGGCCTGCATCTTCTGGGCTTCCTTGAGCATGTTGCCAAGGTTCTTCATGGCCTCTCCACCGTCCGTTCGGGGTTGTCGTTCACATAGGCACTCGCGGGCTGCACGTCGATGATCTGGGCGCCCGGAAAGGTGTCGAGCAGCGGTTTCACGCGCGGATCGTCGGCGAGTTCGGCGAGACGCCGCTCCTTGGCGAGCGCCTCCTGCTCGGTCAGGCTGGGCGCACCCGGCCCCTCCACCTCGACGATCTGCCAGGGCCGGCCGGTCCATTCGCGCAGCAGCGCCGCCATCTCCTGCCGGCGCTCGGACAGCATCTTGTTGCCGCCCTCCAGCTCGATCATCCCGGGCTCGAACCGCACCAGCCGCGCCTGCGCATGCAGCCAGCCATGAAGCAGGCGCTTGTCATGCCGCCAGAACAGATCCACCGCCTCCCCAAACGTCCCAGGTGCTGCGAGCACCTCGTTGACGGGTGCCTCGCTCTTGGGTTCGGGCTCTTTTTTCGGTGCTGCGGGAGCGGCAGCAATGCCGTTCAAGGAGGGCTTGTCGGCGGATTCAGGTGTTTTTTTTTCCGCGGACGCGTCGCTCACAGGAGCCTGGCTCGCATGTCCGGACGCTGCACCGACGCCGTCTTGAGAGCTCTCGGCCCCATTTCCCTCAGACAACGTCGTGCCGGTGCCGCTGGCACTGATGTTGAGGAGCATTTCGGGGGTGGGCAGGTCTGCGGCGTGGGCGAGGCGGACGATCAGCATTTCGGCGGCGAGCAGCGGGCTCGGCGCGATGCGCAGATCGTCGAGGCCCTTCAGCAGCATCTGCCAGGTGCGCGACAGCACGCCATGGGACAGCGCCCCGGCCATCGCCTTGCCGCGCTCGGCATCCCAGGCGGCGGCGATGCCCTCGCCCCCGCCCGCGACCTTGAGCCGGGTGAGCCAGTGGGTGATTTCGAGCAGATCCTGGACCACGGCCTCAGGCTCGGAGCCGCGCTCGTAGAGATCACCCAGCCCGGCGAGCGCTTCCCGGAGCTGGCCACGCATGATCTGCTCATAAAGGTCGAGCACACGCCTGCGGTCGGCGAGGCCGAGCATGTCCTGGACCTGCTCCACCGTGATCGCCGCCCCGCCGCCAAGGGCGATCGCCTGGTCGAGCAGCGAGAGGCCGTCGCGTGCCGAGCCCTCGGCGGCGCGGCAGATCAGGGCGAGCGCCGCGTCGTCGATCTCGATGTCTTCTCGAACCGCGATCGTCCGGAAGTAGCGTGCGAGGACATCAGCCTCGATGCGCCGGAGATCGAAGCGCTGGCAGCGGGACAGGACGGTGATCGGGACTTTTCGGACTTCGGTGGTCGCGAAGATGAACAGGGTCTGCGGCGGCGGCTCTTCCAGCGTCTTCAGGAGGCCGTTGAAGGCCTTTTCCGAGAGCATGTGCACTTCGTCGACGATGTAGACCTTGTAGCGGGCGGACGTCGGCGCGTAGCGCACGCTGTCCACCAGCTCGCGGATGTCGTCGATGCCGGTGTGGGTGGCGGCGTCCATCTCCAGGATGTCGATGTGACGGCCGTCGGCGATGGCGCGGCAATGCTCGCACTGGCCGCAGGGCTCGGGCGTGGGCTCGCCCTGGCCGTCCGGGCCGACACAGTTGAGCGCACGCGCGATGATGCGCGCGGTCGTGGTCTTGCCGACGCCGCGGATGCCGGTGAGCAGGAAAGCGTGGGCGATGCGCCCGGTGCGCATGGCGTTGGACAGCGTCCGCACCAGCGCCTCCTGGCCGATCAGCTCGGAGAATTTCTGCGGGCGATAGGTGCGCGCCAGGACCCGATAGGTGCCGGCAGCACCTGCTCGACCTGGAGCCCGCTGATCGGGCGCCGGTTCGATATCGGCAATGAGGCTCGGCTGCGGGTCAGACAATGACGATGCCCAAAAGTCGGGGACGATACCCAAAAATCGGGGACGATGCCCAAAAGTCGGGACGGTGGCCTGGAGGTGACCGGCCTTCGGGACACGCACCAGCGCCAAGTCAACGCTCTCGGGCGTCCCCGAGGGAGGGAGCTGAACCGACGACCCGATCCGTAACTCGTTACGGCTGCTTCCTTCCGGACCTGACCGGTTTGGCGAGAGGACCGTCCGCGGCCAACTCCCCTGGCGCAATATCGGTGTTTTGCCCGGGAAGTGCAAGGGCGGGATTTTCCGGACGTCGGGCGCAGATCGATGCCGGACAGCGGGAGAAAAGCGACCGCGGCCTTTACCTTTTCTTCACCTTTTCGTGCGACAACCGGCAGCCTTGATGGTCCATGCGATCCTGGGACTCGGTCCGCCCGCCGAAATCAGGTGGGGCAAGGCTCGGATTCCCAGGATCGCATGGACCAGAGCACCATGGTGGCAGGTTGGGGTTAAGGAAGCGTGAAGATCCCGAAGGTCCGCGGAGCATGGGGATCGAAGCCGGTGGCTGATGGTCCGGGACAGGCCCGCGATTGCCGGACCATGGGTCGCCGTGAGCCGAGGCAAGCCTGGCGATGGTGGTGCCAGGGTCGGAAGCGCAGGCCATGGCTGTGATGGCAGCGAACCGCCGGTGCAGGCAGGGCGGGCACGAGCGCCGCGCCCCTGGGGCGGTGGCGATGCCGATCTTGCGGGCGAAGGGTGTTGCGCGGCTCTGGCTTTCCTGGGCCGGGCTCGGCTAGAACTGAGGCCTGAAACGTCAACGAAGCCGAGACCCGATGCGCCGCCTTTCCAACCCGCCCCCCCATGTCTACGCCAACCGCGCCTTCGATCGCGCCGCCAAAGCGCGCATGGACGCCGCCTGGCTGGAGCGGGAACGGCAGGCGCCGGGGACGCGGGTGCTGCTGATGTCCGGCCTCAAGGTCATGGTGCTGGACGAGGCGGACCCGCCCTGCGCGCTCTGGCTCACGGTGTCCGACCTTCAGGACCTCGGCGAGGGCGTGCCGGAGGAGGCGCTGTTTCTTGGACGGACTGGTGAGGCAAGCGCCTTCGCGATCGATCTCGGCGCGCGTCAGGCTTTGCCCGGCGCGCGCTTCGTCGAGCTGCGTTCGGTGGGCGGCCTGCTGCCGGCGGAGGAGGCGGGGCTGCTCGCCTACAGCCGGGGGCTGCTGTTCTGGCATCAGCGCCACCGCTTCTGCGGCGCCTGCGGCGGCGAGACCCATTCCGAACAAGGCGGCCATGTGCGCAAGTGCAGCCAGTGCGGCACGCACCATTTTCCGAGGAGCGATCCGGCGGTGATCGTGCTGGTGACCCATCGAGGTCCGCTGGGCGAACGCTGTCTGCTCGGCCGCTCGCCGCGCTTCGTGCCCGGCATGTATTCGACGCTCGCCGGCTTCGTCGAGCCGGGAGAGTCCCTGGAGGAGACGGTCGCGCGAGAAATCCACGAGGAGTCGGGCATTCAGGTCACCGACATCACCTACCGCTCCTCGCAGCCCTGGCCTTTTCCGGCCTCCCTGATGCTCGGCTTCCACGCCCGCGCCCTCGACGACCATCTGATGGTCGACCGCAACGAGCTGGAGGACGCCCGCTGGTTCACGCGCGAGGAACTGCTCGACCCCACGCGCCGCCCGATCAGGCTGCCGAACCCCGATTCGATCGCACGCCACCTGATCGAGGACTGGCTGGTCGGGACGGCAGGGCCGCCAGCCTAGACTTGGAGGTGGTGAGAAATCATACCGACCAAACCAGGAGCGACCCGTTTCGTTTGCCCTCGATCTCGGGTCGCTCGGCCGCGCCGTGCGGCCATGGCCTTAACCAGGTCTTAACCGCCACCTGCTATCCTCCTGCCTGGTCCATGTGACCCTGGGAGTCCGAGCCTCATCCCACCATCCTCGATGGGCGGATTCCCAGGATCACATGGACCAGAACGCAACACTGACAGGAAAGTGTTGAAAAAGCGTCAACGCCGGGAAAAGGCGTTCCTCCCCTTCCGAGAACGCCTGACGAGCCGGTGATGCTCGGTCTATCGGGCGGTGCGAAGCGGTCACTTGCCACTTGGCCTGGCATGACCTGCTGGTTCTTGTCCGTCGCTAACGAATCCTTAACGCGCCGATGCCACACTCTGTGATCTGGTCCATGCGATCCTGGGAATCCGAGCCTCGCCCCTCTCTTTTTGGCGGGTGCGCGGATTCCCAGGATCGCATGGACCAGACTGTCATGATCGCAAGGAAAGATGAAGAAACTGTAAAGAGCACGTCGCTTGTGAGCCGATCATGCGTCGTGGAACGACATGAAGTCGATCGGGTTTCGACCCTGGAACGGAGCCCGATCAGAGATGATCCGGGCATTCGCTCCATCTCGTCGTTTCGCCGCCTGTCCCTGCCGATCAGTTCGTTTCACCTGAACGGAAAAAGGTCTAGCGGCGGATCTCCGGAATGCCGGCGAGCACCATGCCGGCATGCAGCCGGTCACGATCCTGCTTCCTTTGAAACGGCCAGCTGTAGACATAGGGGATCTGGCTCGCGAACCAGCCGCGGCGCGTCAGGCTGAGGCGGTCGAAGCGGCCGATCGCCTGCTGGGCGCTGGCCCTCAGGCCGAGATGGCCCTGAGTCGCGGCCATCAGCAGATGGGGCCAGTCGTCCTCGCTGTTTTGCGCCGTTGCCCAGGCGAGGATGCGCTCGGCCGCGTCGAAGTGGTCCATGCTGAACTGGGCGAGCGCCAGGCCGAACAGATAGCGGGACGCGTGCGGATCGAGACGGATCGCCGTCCTGATCGGCGCCTCCGCCTCGGCCGCGCGCCCGGCAAATAGGAGCGCGGAGCCCTTGGCGTAGTGCCCGGCGGCCTGGTCGGGCTCGAGCCGGATGGCGCGCTCCGCCACCTCGAGCGCGCGCGCATGCCGGCCGCTGGTCGTCAGCATTTCGGATCGGACCATCAGGGCAAGCGCACGTCCCGCTCCTGCCCGATGCAGATGATGCTGAGCTTGATGCAGCATATCCGCGCGGGTCATGCCGCGGCCGATCTGCCAGCGGTTCTGATGGCCGCCCCAATAGAGCGCTGCGAGAAGCGCATTGGTCGCGCCGTCGTTCGGCTCCAGCTTCAGCGCTTCATCAAGGATGTCGATCGCGCGGGCGAACGCCTTCGGCGTGTGCCGATCATAGAGGGCGAGCGCCTGGAGATAGGCATCCTCGGCGATCGCGCGGCGCGTCTCCAGACTACGCTCGGCCGCGGCCATGGTGGTGTTGATGCCGCCGTCGAGGGGACGACCGCGCAGGCCGTGGTAGGATTCGACCCAGTCCTCGCGTCTTGCCGCCGGCCGCGGTGCCCGCGTGGGGTCAGCGACGACGCCATCGGATGGTTCGGCCACATTCAGCGCCGCCGTCGGCAGGATCACGTTCGCGATCAGAACCGCGGCGATCACGGTGCCCGCATGCCTGGCGCGGCAGCGGGGCTCGCGCCTGCAGGGCCGCCAGCAATAGACGTCGACCTTCTCCTTGATGTTCTTGAGCGGACGCCTGCCGAGCCTTTCGAGCGGCGGTCTCGCAACTGGATCGAGCAGGACCGCGACCGCTTCCGACAGGAAGATCGAGCCGGGCTCGGCGACTTCCTGCAGCCTGACCGCGAGGTTGACCCCGTGGCCGAACACATCGCCATCTTCCTGGATGGTCGAGGCGAGATGGATACCGACGCGAAACTCCAGGCGGCGGGACTCGGGAAAGCCCGCTTCCGCTGCCGCCACCTCCCGCTGAAAGCGGATCATCGCATCGAGCGCACGCGCGGCATGCGCAAATCGGACCAGCGCACCGTCCCCCGTCAGCTTGACCACGATGCCGCCATGCTGACGCACGATCGGTTCGAGCTGCGTGCGCATGCAGGCCATGAGGGCGCGGTGGGTGCCTATCTCATCCTGTTCGGTGAGCCGGCTGTAACCGTGAAGATCGAGCGAAACGATGACCGCGAGGGAACGAACGGATGGCTGCGACATGGCAGCTCTCCTTCAATGAAGGCGTCTCGAAAATATACGCAAAGATTAAACGAAAACGGCAAAAGCAACAAACAGATGCCCCCCCGAAGGGGAGAACGGGCATGAAAGGCGACACCGATCGGGGCTGGCGAACATCGGTGCCCGACCGTCAAATCAGGGAAATATCCTCGGCCATGGGGCCTTTCGGGCCCATGCGCGTGGTGACGCGGACGCGCTGGTCGGACTCGAGCGCGCCGAGGCCGGCCTTGGTGAGGATGCGCGCAGAGACGAAAATGTCCTTGCCGCCGCCGTCGGGGGTGACGAAGCCGAAGCCCTTGGCGGCGTCGAAGAATTTGACCGTGCCGTCGACCGTCTCCATCGGGCCGTCGAAACCGCCGCCGCCCCGGCCGCCGCCGGACCAGCCGCCGGTTCGGGGCTGGGTCGAACGCTCGACGCTGTGGATCGCGACCACCTGCGGCCCTCTCGGACCGGGGGCGATGTCGCAGGTGATGGTGTCCCCCTCGCCGAGGTCCTGATAGCCGGACTGACCGAGCACCGAGGCATGCAGAAAGGCGTCGCCGCCGCCATCGGACGGCTGCACGAAGCCGAAGCCTTTGTTCGGGTTGTACCACTTCACCTGCGCGGTGACGTTGGCGGTAGCGTTATCGAAATCCTGAGGCATAATACGCCCACCATTCTCGTAGCATTGCCAGAATGCCCTTCCTTGATAGCCGATCTGGCCGGAAACGCAAAGGCCGGCAACGCCGCCAGGCTTGATCAGCCCGGACTCAGTCGATGGTGGCGGTCACCGGCGCGTGGTCCGAGGGCTGGTCCCAGCCGCGGGCGGCGCGCAGCACGCAGGCCGTCCGGATGCGCGGCGCGAGATCCGGGGTCACCCAGATGTGATCGAGCCGGCGGCCGCGATCGGAGGCCGACCAGTCGCGCGCGCGGTAGCTCCACCAGCTATAGAGCCTCTCCTCCGGCGGAATGATTTTTCTGACCGCATCGACCCAGCCGGCGCTGGCCTGCAGGCCGTTCAGCCCCTCGACCTCGATCGGCGTGTGGCTGACCACCTTCAGGAGCTGCTTGTGGCTCCAGACATCGGTCTCCAGCGGCGCGATGTTGAGGTCGCCGACCAGGACCGCCGAGCCGGCGGAGGCCGCCCCTTTTCCGAACCAGCCGGTGAGCTCGGCGAGAAAGTCGAGCTTGTGGCCGAACTTTTCGTTGGCCTCGCGGTCCGGGATGTCGCCGCCCGCGGGGATGTAGAAATTATGCAGGTCGATGCCGTCGATCCTGACGCGCAGGTGACGGCAGTCGTCCTTGGCGCACCAGTGCATCGGCTCCGCCTTTTCGATCGGCTTTTTCGAGAGCACGGCGACGCCATGATAGCCGGCCTGACCGTGGATCGCCTGGTGCGGATAGCCGATCTCCGCGATCGCCTCGCCGGGAAAAAGCTCGTTCGCGACCTTGATCTCCTGCAGGCAGATGACGTCGGGAGCGCATTCCTTGGCGAGACGGGCGAGACCCTCCAGACGGAGGCGCACGGAATTCACGTTCCAGGTGGTGATGGTCAGGGACAAAATATCCTCCCAAGGGTTCCTGGGATCTTGGCGGCCCGCGGCCTCGCCGGACGCAATCTTCGATTGCAATCGACAGCCGGCCGTGATAGCCACCGCTCCCTGCCGGCATCGAAGCGACGGGCTATTGCCTTTGGAATCGTCTTCGCTGCCTGCCCCGCCCTCATACGCATTTCCAGAAGTGGATGAAAGCCCATGTCAGAGGCCTTCGGTCAACATCTCGTGGTCGACGCCGCCGGCTGCAACGAGCGGATCATGGACCGTGACGCCATCGCCGCTTTTGCGCTGGATCTGGTGCAGGCGATCGACATGAAGGCTTATGGCGCTCCCTGGATCGAGCATTTCGGCCATGAGCAGCCGAAGACCTCGGGCTTCACCCTGGTGCAGCTGATCGAGACCAGCAATATCTGCGCCCATTTCTGCGATCACAGCGGCGAGGCCTATTTCGATATTTTTTCCTGCAAGACGTTCGACGAGGCGGTGGCGCTCGCCGTGATCGACAAGCATTTCCAGCCGAGCGTGTGCGAGACGCGCTCGCTCACCCGCCAGGCCCCCAGAGCAGCAGCAGCCGGTCCGGCCAAAGCGGACACCTTGCTCGCGGGCTGAGGCACGGGCCGCGCCGGGCCTTGCACGTTCGGGGTCAGCCCACCTTCACCAGCCTGAAGCCGATGAGGATGTGCTTGAGATCGGCCGGTCGAGCATGCCTGGCTGCAGGCCGGCAGACGCCGCAGCCCTTGTCGTCCCAGCTGCCCCCCTTCACGAAGAACTTCGTCGGGCCACTGCCGCTGGCAGTCCATTCGTAGACCTGGCCGGCGGCGTCGAGCATGTCGAAGGGGCTGGCGCCGTGGAGGTAGCTGCCGACCGGCTCGGTGTCGAAGGGGCCCTCATCGGCGCTGTCCAGGGCTTCCGGGTCCCATTCATTGCCCCAGGGGAAGGTGTAGGCGCCGAGCCCGCGCGCGGCCTTCTCCCATTCGACCTCGGTGGGCAGGCGCCAGGTCTCGCCGGTGACCTCGGAGAACCAGGCGGCGTAGGCCTCGGCGTCCTCGTGGCTCACCAGGACCACGGGATGCTCTTCTCGTCCGGCCGGCGGGTGCCCGCCGGCCCAGGCGAAGCGGCGGGTGCTCTCATAGGGGTGGACCAGGCCGTAGCCTTTCCAGGTGGTCTCGTCGATATCGGGGGCCGCGCGGCCCGTGGCCTGCACGAACTGGGCGTAGTCGGCATTGGTCACCGGCGTCTGCATGATGGCGAAGGCCTCGGTCTCGGCCTGGGACATCGGGCGCTCATGCTCGTACCAGCCCTGCTCGCGCGTGCGGCTGTGGCCGTAGGCGGCCTCGTCCAGGCGATAGGCGTAGTCCCGCTCCTCCGCGGTCGAGCCCGCGAGAAAGCCGCCCGCCGGCACGGGGAGGGTGTGCGGCAGCTTGACGATCGGGCTGATCGGCTGCGGCTTGATCACCGCTTCCGACCGGGGCGCGCAGCTCATGAGCAAGGCCAGCGTGGCGACGAAGCAAAGGCGGCAACGGGACATCGGCTTTTCACTTTCCAATCAGAAAAATCGGGCCAACCAGAAAAATCGGGCCAACCCAAAAAACCGGCCAACCGTGGGGAACGGGCATTCCGGGACGATGGCGCTGCAACGAGATGGCGGCGGGCTTCAGGCCTTCAGAGGGTTGAAGCGGTCGAGCGTCTTGAACAGCCCCTCGATCTGGCCGCGCACCTTGCCGATCTGCAGGACATTGTCGATCCGGCGCTCGAGAAAGGCCCAGGTCTCCTCGAGGCCGGGCGACTGGTCCTCCAGCCAGTAGAAGAAGGTGCTGGTCCAGACGGCGAGCAGCAGGCTGCGCTTGGTGTAGTAGCTGGCATCGTCGGCGCGATCGCCGGCAAGCGCCCAGATCAGGTCGATCGAGCGCCAGAGCGCAGGGCCGGCGGCGAGCGCGTTGCTCGGGAACAGGCGGGCGGCGAGCGCCCGGCGCATGGCTTCGCGGTGCGGCGTCAGGATCTCGAAGCGCAGCCGCACCAGGTGCTTGATGCGCTCGCGCATGCGCAGACGGTCGACCGCGGCCTGATCCACGGCTGCGACCAGGCGGCGGTCGGTCCAGACGTCGAGATGGGCGAGCAGATCGTCGCCGCCGCGCGGGAACAGGCGCTTGGCGGTGGCGGCGTCGATGCCGATGTCGGCAGCGCCGGCATGGAGGGCGCGGCGCGTCCAGCCCTCGAACGGAATGTGCTGCAGGGCGGCTTCGAGAATCCGATCCCGCTGGCTCTGGCGTTCAACCGCTTTGCTCATCCTCCGCCTCCTCGTCGTCGGCCGCGACCTCGGTGTCCCGCTGGGCACGCGCGATCACATGCTTCATCTCGCTGTCGAAGCCGAGCTGGGTGAGATCGTCCATGCGCATGGTGTAGAGAATGCCGTCGAGGTGATCGACCTCGTGCTGCACGACGCGCGCATGCAGCCCCTCGGCCTCGCGCTCGATCACGCGGCCGTCGGGCGCGAGGCCGCGATAGCCGATGCGCGCATGGCGCGGCACGAGCCCCTGGAGCCCGGGGATCGACAGGCAGCCCTCGATGCCGAGCTCGATGCGGTCGTCGAGCGGCTCGATCTCGGGGTTGATCAGGACCACCGGCGCGCGCTCGCGCGCCTCCTCCCGGTCGGCGGCGTCCAGGAACAGGATCAGCCGGAGCGACTGGTAGACCTGGGGGGCTGCGAGGCCGATGCCCTGGGCATCCGCCATGGTTTCCTTCATGTGACCGATCAGGCGCTGGATGCGCTCGGCGGTCGGGTCCTCGATGCTGGCGGCGGGATCCACCAGCACGCTGTGGCCCATGCGGGCGATTTTCAAGATGGCCATGCCCGAACACTTAGGCCGCTTCGCCGCCGGAGAAAAGAGGGCCGGCGCGCGAAAGAGCCCCGCTGGCGCAAAGGTGAGCGCAGCAGGTCCGCGGAAAAGAGTTTGTTTCCGAAAGTCGGATCTGGTATAGGCTTTTTCAGCGGGTCGCTCCACGGATGTGGAGGGAACCCTTTTTGTCTGCCTAGAAACGACGAGTGGAGTGCGAGGCCCCGTGGAAGTTCAGGTTCGCGACAACAATGTCGATCAGGCGCTGCGTGCGCTGAAGAAGAAGATGCAGCGCGAAGGCCTGTATCGCGAAATGAGAATGCGCCGTCACTACGAAAAGCCTTCGGAAAAGCGCGCCCGCGAAAAGGCCGAGGCGATCCGCCGGTTCCGCAAGCTGCAGAGAAAGCGCCGGGAGCGGGACGAGATCTGAGGCGGGACGCCCGCCGCGTCGTTTTCGATCCAGACATTCCTGCCTGAACGTTGTACCGCCCGATTCTCCTTGGAATCGGGCGTTTGGCGTTGGCGCCCCTGGTCCAGCACCGAGGTCAGGCGCGCGCGATCACGGCTTGGTGCCGCACCGGAAAATTGACCGAATTGGCGATGAAGCAGGCGCTGTTGGCGTCCTGATGCAGCGCCAAGGCGCGCTCGACGTCCCCTTGGACGATGGTGACCCTGGGGCGCAGGATCACCTCGGTGAACGCCATGTTCCCGCCCCGCCCGGCAAGGGTGCCCTCGGCGTCGTCCGCATAGGCGCTGACATGGATGCCGGCATCGGTGCAGAGATGCAGATACCAGAGCATGTGGCAGGCCGAGAGCGAGGCGACCAGGAGGTCCTCCGGATTGTGCAGGCTGGCATCGCCCCGATAGACCGGCGCTGACGAGCCGCGCAAAGCGGGCTTGCCGTCGATCTCGATCCGATACTCACGCGAATAGCCGTCATAGGTCGCGGCGATGCCGTCGGCGGCACCCGTCCAGATCAGACGGGTCGCGAAGCGGTGCGCCATGGTTTTTTCTCCCCCCATCCCTCGACAGGCGGCCGGACCGCCGGGTCGACGGGGCCGCCGGCCGGAGTGTAGGCGGTGCGGTCCGGCTCGCCCAGCCCGCGATTGCAGCCGGCTGCGCGGCGCCCGTTTGGTCACGAAATGTTCTAACGCATAAAGCGTTCTTGACCCACTTGCATCATCGCAAAGATAGATGTACTTTCGCATTAACATGCGTAAAAGTTAATCAAAATGCACGAAAAATATCGTATGGGTTGATGAATGTCTGATTTAGCAACTAAAATGCGTGAAATGCTTCGGCGTCACTGGACGACGGCGACAAAAGCTGCGCGCAGGCGCTGGCTCCAGCTGTCGCTCGCCTGCCTGCTCGCCCCGACGGCCGTCGCCGCCGATGACGGGGCCACGCTCAAACCCGCCTACAGGCTGGGCGTCTTTCCCTATCTGCCGGCGCTCACCATCGACCGCCTCTACGGCCCGCTCGCCGACGGCTTCTCGCTGCAGCTCGACCGGATGGTCAAGCTGCGCACCAAGTCGACCTTCGAGAACTTCGCCGAAGCGATCGACGACGAAAGCTACGACATCCTGTTCGTGCATCCCTTCTTTTTCGTCGATGCCGTGGACCATCACGGCTACCTGCCGATCGCCCGCCTGGAAAAGCCGCTGAAGGCGGTGCTGGTGACCATGGCGGACGCCGAGCCTCGGGACCTCGGCGATCTCGCCGGCCTGACCGTCGGCCTGCCGCCCAAGCTCGCGGCGGTGAGCAAGCTGATCAAGGCGGCGCTGATGGTCGAAGGCATGCGTCCGGGCCTCGACGTCGGCATTCGCCATTTTCGCAACGGGGCGTCCTGCCTGCAGGCGGTGGCGACGGGAGCGGTCGCGGCCTGCGGCGTGCCGTCCTTCCTCCTGGAGGAGGTCGAGGCGTTCGCGAGCCGGCCGCTGCGCATTCTGTTCGAAGCGCCGCCGGTGAGCAATTTCGCCTTCGCCGTGCACAGCCGCGTGCCCGCGCGGGACCGCGAGCTTCTGAAGCAGGTCGTCCTCTCCCTCGGCGACGGCGGCGTGCAAGGCTTCGGCCGGGACATGCATTTCGTGCCGATCGGCGGCGAGGACTATGCGAGCGTGCGCGACCAGACCACGCGCCTCCAGACCCTGGCCCAGCGCTAGTGGCGCGGCCATCTCGCCGGGACGCGACCCCATCGAACCATTCCATGCGACGAGGAGTGCAGCAGGTGATCCCTGAACGGTTTTCTGAGCGCCCGGCTTATCAAACGATGCGGTCATACCCCTAGCGCCGATGTCGCTGCGCGCACGCATCGCCGTCACGATTTCCGCGCTGGAATTGGCGCTGATCGCGGCCGTCCTCTACATCACGCTCACCCATTCGATGGAGGGCGTCGAGGAGCAGATCGAAAGCTCGCAGCAGGTGACCATGGATCTGCTCGGCGACCTCAGCAAGGCCGCGCTGATCACCGAGGAATTCGGCGAGCTGCAGACCTTCATCCGCGGCACCGAGCGCGATCCCAACATCCGCACGGTGATGATCGGCGACAGCGAAGGCCGGGTGATCGCCGCGACCGACAGTGCCACGGTCGGCGACCCCATGCCGGCGCTCAAGGACCGGGGCCACCGTTACTGGCGCAGCATCGATATCGAGGGCGCGCACAGCAGTCTCGGCAGCCTGGCGATCGAGTTTTCGCAGGGCCCGCTGCGCCAGGCCTTTCAGCGCACCCTCAATATCGGCCTGGTGATCGCCGTGGTCGGCACCGTGGTGATCGCGCTCGCCGGCTGGCTGATGGGCCATGTGCTGACCCGGCGCCTCTGGAGCCTCGCGGTCGCCGCCGACAAGGTGGCCTGCGGCGAGAGCGACATCCGGGTGTTTCTGCCGGGCTGCGACGAAGTGGCGAGGGTCGGCCGCGCCTTCAACAGCATGGTCGATCGGCTCGGCGAGAACATGAGCGCGCTGCAGGCCTCGCGCGATCGGCTGATCAAGCCGACCGAGGCGATTTCCGAAGGCTTCGCGCTCTGGAGCGCCGACGACCGCCTGGTGCTGTGCAATCGCCAGTTCCGGGAAATCTTCGAGACCGTCGAGCCCGAGATCGGCATGACCCACGGGCGGCTGTCGACGCTGATCGAGGAGCAGCTCGTGGTCCGGAAGACCGAGCGGCCGGACCAGGACGGCGAGAGCGCGGACGGCGACGTGCCCTCCGACTTCCTGCGCGCACGGGAAATCGAGCTCACCACCGGCCGCTGGATCTCCCTTTGCGAATTCCGCACGCCCGACGGCGAGCTGATCGGCATCTATACCGACATCAGCGCGCGCAAGGCGACCGAGGAGACCATCCGCCACCAGGCGACCCACGATGCCCTGACCGGCCTCGCCAATCGCGCGCTGTTCGGCCAGGAGCTCGACGCGGCGCTGGCGAACGCCAGAGGCGGCGAAGGTCCGATCGCGGTCGCGTTTTTCGATCTCGACCGTTTCAAGCTGGTCAATGACGGGCTCGGCCACAAGGCGGGCGACGACCTCCTGGTGGCGGTGGCCGAACGCCTGCAGCGCGCGATCGGCGCCGAGGACATGGTGGCGCGCATGGGCGGCGACGAGTTCATCCTGATCCTGCAGGGGCTCGCGGACCGCGACGAGATCCGCCTGCGCGCCAAGCGCATCCTCGAAGCCATGCGCCCGCCTTTCGAGATCGGCGGCCAGGAGCTGCATGTCACGGCGAGCATCGGCGTCAGCCTGTTTCCCGATGACGGCCAGAGCGCGGACCAGCTTTTGAAGGCGGCCGACATCGCGCTCTACCGGGCGAAATCCGCCGGACGCGACCGCTGGCAGCTGGTGAACACCGCGATCGACGGCGCCGCCTTCGAGCAGATCGTGCTCGAAGCCCAGCTCCGGCGCGCGATCGAGCAGGCGCAGTTCACCCTGGTCTACCAGCCGCAGATCGATCTGCGCTCCGGTCAGGTGGTGGGGGTCGAGGCGCTGGTGCGCTGGCGGCATCCGGAATGGGGCCTGGTGCCGCCCGAGCAGTTCATCCCGCTCGCCGAGGAAACCGGCCTGATCTACGATCTCGGGCTCTGGATCCTGGAGGCCGCCTGCCGGCAGCACGCCGCCTGGCGCGAGCAGGGCCTGAGCGGGCTTCGCCTCGCGGTCAATCTCTCGCCCTATCAGCTCAAGCGCAGCGCCATCGAGCGCGACATTCGCGCCATTCTCGATCGGACCGGCATGGTGCTCGAGCAGCTCGAATTCGAGCTCACCGAGACCGCGCTGATGCAGGAGGGCGAGACCACGCGGCTGCTGCAGCGCCTGGCGTCCCTCGGCATCAGCGTCGCCCTCGACGATTTCGGCACGGGCTATTCCTCGCTCAGCTATCTGCGCCGCTTCCCGATCGACCGCATCAAGATCGACCGCTCCTTCGTCTGCGACATCAGCGGCAGCCAGAGCGACGGCGCGCTCGCGCGCGCGGTGATCATGCTCGCCCACGGCCTGAATGTCGGCGTGATCGCGGAAGGCGTGGAGACCGCAGCCCAGCTCAGCCTGCTGCGCCATTTCGGCTGCGACGAGGCCCAGGGCTACCTGCTCGGCGCACCGGTCGCCGGCGACGCGTTCCCGGCCCTGATCGAGGCACGCAACCAGCCGCCCGCGCAGAAGGTGGCGCTGGCCGCGGTGTGAGCGGCGCCGGCCGTCAAGCCTCCGCCGAGCGGCGGCCCCTCGTCGATGGCCGCGGAGCGGCTATGCCGATCCGCGAAACAGGAGATGCCGCTCGCGCTTCAGCGGCCCTATGCGGAGCTTGGTCTGGGCGCACAGCGTCCATTGGACGCCCGGGTGACGCGCCGCGGCGCTCTCCATCTGGCTTTTCCACCAGGCGGGGGGCTGGATCGTGACATGCGCGTTCTCGCCGTTGGGCAGCGTCTTCTTCGCGGGAAAGCACGCGGCGACCACATAGACGAAGCGCCCGGCATGGGCGAAGATGTCGTCCAGAATCCAGGGGATGTCGTCGGCGGCGATATGCTCGACCACGTCGGTCGAGATCACGCCGTCGTAAAGGCCGGACGGCGGCTCGGCGAAGGCCGGATAGCCGGGATCGAAGCAGGTGATGGTCACGCCGGGCCAGTCGGCCATGGTCCTGAGGCGGCCGCCCTCGGGGTGATCCTGATACAAGGCGCCCTTGCCGGCGCCAAAGTCGAGGATGGTCCCGGCGTCGTGCTCCTTCGCGAGCCGGGCAACGGGGCGGATGTGCTCGGCCAGCGATTTGCCGTTGAAGGTGCGCTCCGGGCCCCGCTGCTCCTCCGGCCGCCCCTCCTCGTGCATCCGCTGATGCAGGGCCAGCAGATCCTGGAAACGCCGGCTTGGCCGATCCTTGGTGAAGATGGTGAAGCCTGCGCGATCCGCCGCCGGCTCGAGAGGCCGCCAGTCGCCGAGGCCATCCGACAGGCGCGTGGAAGGCGGTGCGGCATCGGCGCCGGGCAGCTCGACCCGGCGCAGCTCGGCGAGCGCGCCCGGACGCTGCAGCCGCTCGATCGGCCAGCGGGCGGCGAGCCTGGCGCAATCCATGATCACCGGCGCCGTCGGGTCCGCCGGATCGTCGAGCAGGGCGGCGTCACCGAGGTCGAGATCGAACAGACCGGCCGGGTCGGCGACGAACGCGCGGCCGACCTCCAGATAGAGGGCCCGGCCCTGCCCGCCGGCGAAGCCCGGCACCGCGAAGCGATAGCCGGCATAGGGCGAGGGCCAGCCTTCCCGATCGACGCCCTTCAACTCCTTCAGGAGGTAGAGATCGTAGCTCCGCTTCGGATTTCGCTGCTGCAGCACCGACCACACCAGCGCGCGCTCCGCCCGCCAGTCCGCGCTGTCGCTGCCGACGAAGATGCGGACGGGCGGCCCGGCATCGTCCGGGGAGTCCGCCGGCATGCGGATCACTTCGGGCTGGTCCCGACAGCCTTCCGGATAGCCGGCGCGGGACGGCCTGATGAGATCGAGCAGGCCCCGTCGAGGAGGAGGCGAACTCGCCACCTTCGCAGTTGCAGTCTCGGCCATCATCGCTATCCTCGCGTCTGTCTGATCGGGTGTCACGGCACTGTCACCGGAGATGACATGCCGACCGGCAAAGGCCAGTGAATATTCCCGCCGGTCCGGCTGTTCTCAAAGAGCATGCCGATCAAGCCGGTTCCCGCAATGGCGGGTCCTGGCCACTACATCGGCGCTCGACCGGAGCGGCGCTGTATACCGCTTCGAGGCCAGTGTTGTCCATGTTCGGCCGGTTGCGGCGTGAAGGATAGGAGAGAGGACATGACCGATACGGTGTTCATCCACACCAATGCCAAGCAGATGATCGGCGCGCTGGTCTCCGCACATTCGCTGAAACGCAACTCGGCCAATCCCGATCGCTTCGAGGTCAAGATCCTGCAGCGCGAGGACTATGGCTTCTTCGACGCCAAGGAGGGCCAGGAGTTCCTGCGCGGCGGCGGCAAGCGCGTCTGGAGGAACGACGACCTCCAGTCCTTCACGCCGCTTCGCTTCATGCCGCCGGAAGCCATGGGCTACACGGGCCGCGCCGTGGTCATCGACCCTGATATCTTCGCGGCCGGCGACATCGTCGAGCTGTTGTCGATGGACATGGACGGCAAGGCGATCATGTGCGTGCCGCGCCCCGGCCATAACGACAGCGTCGACTACCTCGCGACCAGCGTGATGCTCATGGATTGCGCCAAGCTCACCCACTGGCGCTGCGAGGAGCAGTTCAACGAGATGTTCGCGTTCAAGCGCGACTACGTCCAGTGGATCGAGCTCGCATTGGAGCCCAGGGAGACGCTCGGCCTGCTCGATCCGGTCTGGAACAGCTTCGATCGGCTGGAGCCGGAAACCCGCCTCCTGCACAACACCAAGCGCAAGACCCAGCCCTGGAAGACCGGCCTGCCGGTCGACTTCACCGTGCGCGAGAAGTCCAAGCCGTTTTCGCCCAAAGGTTGGCTCAAGCGTCTGCGCTCCAGCTTCGGCGGCGAGGCGGCCAAGGGCCGCTATCAGCCGCATCCCGATCCGCGCCAGGAGACATTCTTCTTCGACCTGCTCAAAGAATGCGTCGACCAGGGCAGCATCACGGAGGACATGATCCAGGATGCGATGAGCAAGGATTATGTCCGCCATGACGCGCTCGAGATGATCCGAGGCGAGCGCAAGGCGGCCTAGCTGGTCCGGACCATCGCCTCCGAGGCGACCTCGAGATCGTGTTCGGCGTGCGCCTGGCCGTCGTCGGCCTCGGGAAATAGAGCACGCACCCGCGCCACGGCAAGAGCCAGGCCGTCGACGGGCGGACGCCGCGTGGCAGGCGGCGTCGACAGGTCGCCCTCCGAGCCGTCAAGGAGCCGGACGAGACCGTTCTCGATCAAGGTCCGGTTGAAGGCGCTCATGTCCCGGGCCGCCTTGATCCGGTTGAGATGGACCAGCAGGTGATAAAGCCAGGCGAGCGGCCCCCGGCCCCGGCCGTCGACGCCCAGGCAGAAACGCCGCCAGCGCTCCGTCTTCTTCCGCTTCTTGGTCAGCCGTCGAGGCAGCGGAAAGAGATGGACCGGCTGGCCGCTGCCGCAGGCTTCCGACAGCATCGACGCGCTGTCGCCGGTCACGATGAACTGGTCGGCGAGGGCGAGAAGCCCGAGATAGGGGTTGTCCGTGTCTCGACCGAAGCGGTGGCGAAAGCTGTCGGCAGGCAGGCTTGCGAAGAGGGCGTCGACCGCCGCATCGGGGCTCCGCCGGCTCGTGGTCACGGCGAGGCTGCCGCCGAGCGCCTCTGCCAGCGCGGTGGCGCGCTCGCCAAGCTCGCGCGCCGCGGTCTCGGTGAACACCAGGGGCTTGGCGTTGCCGCCCACCAGGACGGCGATCAGCGGCCGGTCGAGCGCCGCCCATCGCGCACGCCAGCGGTCGGCCGCGGCCGCAAGCGCCGTCTTGTCGGGCCGGTTCAGGGTCAGTGCATTGGTCAGCACGTTGGGGCCGGCCGGAAGGCGGTATTGCGCGGTCGTGACGATCAGATCGAACCATCGGGACGGCGCCCAGGGCCGGCCGATATGAACCAGCCGGGTCCGGCCGCGTGACTGGCGTCTGATCCACCTGGCGACCGGCACCGAGCGCCGGCCGCTGGCGATGACCAGATCGGGCCATGGCGGATCGAGGGGGTCGCTGGCCTCGACATCCAGGCTCTTCAGACCGGCGCCGAGCAGGAGATTGCTTTTCCTGTAGAGCGGATTGAAGACAAGCCGCCTCTCTTTCGCCGGCCAGCCGAGAGCTGCGGCAAGCGCGATGATCTGCCCTCGATCACCGGCCTTGTCGGTGGTCAGAGTCCAGACCTGAGGGAGTTTTGGTGGCTGAAACGACATCGCCCCTGTTCCTACTGCGGCCGGATCGGCTCCGCCAGCAAGAATTCCAATCGTTTCATACCGCTAACGCACGATCACGTCGACCTTCTGCACGGCATTGTTGCCCATGCCGTGGACGTTCCAGATCGGTTCGTCGGGCTGAATCTCGCCGGCCTCGTCGGTGGCGCGCACCATGAGCGTGGCCTCGCCGGGCTCGGCATCCCAGTCGAAGCTCCAGCCCTGCCAGCAGCAGGCGGCGCCTGCGGGCTCGACTTGGGCCGGCGCCCAGCTCCTGCCGCCGTCGGTGCTGACCTCGACCTTGGCGATCGCCTTCGGCCCCGCCCAGGCGCGGCCTTCGAGGCGCTGCCGGCCGGCCGGCACCATGCGCTTTCGGAAGTAGAAGTCGGGCACGCCGGGCGGCGCCATCAGGGAGCGCACGCGCTGGTGGGTGACCGGGTCGCCCGGAACGTCGGTGCTCTGCCGGTAGCGATAGGTGCCGTCCATGTAGTGGCCGGTGAAGCGCTTCTCGACCGCCTCGATGCGCCGCAGCCATTTGACGCTGGTCATGCCGTACCAGCCGGGCACGATCAGGCGCAGCGGATAGCCATGCTGCGGCTCCAGCTCCTTGCCGTTCATGGCGTAGACCAGCAGTGCCTGGTCATCCATCACCTGGGCCGGCGTCAGCGAGCGCTGGTAGTACTGCATCTTGCCCGCCTCCATGCCGCTGTCCTCGCCGGTGAACACGATGTCGGCAGCCCGCGGCTGCAGGCCGACTTCCTCTAGTAGTGGTGCCAGGGGCGTGCCGGTCCATTCCGCCGTGCCGATCGCGCCGTTCAGCCAGGGCTGGCTCACCGGGCGCGGATGCATTCTCGCGCGGCCATTGCCGGCGCATTCCATGGTCACGGGCCGGGTCACGGCGGGACGCGCCTTGATCGCCTCCATGTCGAGGGTGAGCGGCTTCTCCACCAAGCCGCCGATATCGAGCCGCCACTCGGCGGCGTCGGCGACCGGGATGTCGAAATGGATCAGGAGATAATGCAGCCCGGTCGGCGTGCGCGCATAGCGCAGCGCTTCCAGCGGCATGCCGCGGTTCCTGAAGGCAAGGCTCAGCTCCTCGTAATAATAGCGCCCGCTGTCGTCGGGCGCCGGATCGCCGCCGATCGGCGGAAACTCAGGGAGCGGGGCAAGGTCGGACATAGGTTGATCTCTCCGTTCGTGCCGGACCCAGGCAAGTTCAGCCCGTTGCTGCCAGCAACCGGCGGGAAGCGAGGTTTTTCATCAGCGCGGAGGTGCCGAAGGACCAGGCGGGGGCTTCGTCGCAAAAGGCGATGCGGTTGGCGAGCGTGCCGAGCTCGGGACAGGCGATGGTCACGACGTCGCCCGGCTTGTGGGTGAAGCCTTCGCCCGGCCGGTCGCGGTCCTCGATCGGCGCGAACATGGTGCCGGCGAACAGGACGAAGCCGTCGGGATACTGGTGATTGCGGCCGATGGTCTGGCCGACCAGGTCGGCGATGTCGCGGCTGATCTCGCTCATCGAGCTGGTGCCGTCCAGGACGAAGCCGTCTTCGGCCCCTTCGACGCGGAGCGTGATGGTGGTGTTTCTGAGCTGATCGAGAGTGAGGCTGTCGTCGAGCAGGCGGATGAAGGGGCCGATGGCGGTGGAGGCGTTGTTGTCCTTGGACTTGCCGAGCAGAAGCGCACTTCGGCCTTCGAAATCGCGGAGATTGACGTCGTTGCCGAGGGTGGCGCCCTTGATCTCGCCGCTCTTGTCGACCACGACCACCAGCTCCGGCTCGGGATTGTTCCAGGTGCTGTCCCGGCGGATGCCGATCAGTGCGCCCTGCCCCACCGCGGCCATGGGCGGGGCCTTGGTGAAGACCTCGGCATCCGGCCCGATGCCGACTTCGAGATATTGCGACCAGGCGCCCTGCTCGATCAGGTGGGCCTTCAGGCGCATCGCGGCTTCGGAGCCGGGCACGATCTTGGAAAGATCGGAGCCGATCACGCCGACGATGGTCTTTCGGATCTCCTCGGCCCGGGCGGCGTCGCCGCGCGCCTGCTCCTCGATCACCCGCTCCAGCATGCTTCTGGCGAAGGTGACGCCCGCGGCCTTGATCGCCTGCAGGTCGATCGGCGCGAGGAAATAGGGGGTGCCTGCCTCCCGCCGGTCATGACGGCTGTTGGCCAGGATTTTTTCGACGTCGCCGATGCGCTCGCCCTGACCGCGTGCGATCGCCACGGGATCGTCGGCATCGAGCAGGTCGGTCATGGTGGGGGCGGCCTTCGAGAGATCGAACACCCCGTCCTCGCGGATCGCGACCACCGAGGGGCCCGCCGCGGTCTCGGCCCGCCCGACCAGCGTGCCCTTGCAGCCGTCCGCCGGCAGGGTCGTCTCGGGTGTCAACGCTCTGTCCATGGCCGCCATCTCCTGCGTCTGCCTCTCCCCTTTCCTCTACCCATGCCACAGCGTCCCCGGTCCTGCCAGCCCGGAGCACCCGTGGTCGGTTTCGATCAGCAGCTTCCGACGTGATCGCGGCCGGGCCGGCGTCATCGCCGTCGACAGCCGCGGGCGACGGTTTCTTCGTCAGCTTCACCCTTTCTTACCCATGCGATGCGACGATCGCATCCAGGTCCATGCGACCCTGGGAGTCCGCCCGCCCGCGACGGAAGGTTGGGCGGGGCTCGGAGTCCGAGGATCGCATGGACCGGCAGGACGGTGGTTCATGAGTGGATAGGCAAGGAGACCGTTACGAGATCCGCTGACGGTGACCGGACGATGCCTCTGCGTCGACGTATGGCGGATGGGGTCTGAGCTCCGGGCAAATCCGCCGGCCGCAGGGCCACTTTGCCGCTCGCATGCAAGAACATGACGCGTTCTTGTCACGCCTCGTCGCGGTGATCGGCGACCATGGTCCGATCCGAACGGACATGGGTTGCCTGGGGGCCGGCGATGGCGAAGACAATGAGCTTATCCGACGTTGATCAGAGATGGCGGGCGCAGCTCGAGAACGCCGGCCGGCCGATCGGCGAGGCGACGGGGCTGCCGAACCGCTGCTACACCGAGCCGGCGCATGCCGCGCTGGAGCGCGAGCGTCTGTTCGATCGGGGATGGGCCTGCATCGGCTTCGGCAAGGACATCCCGGAGCCCGGCGACGCGCTGCCGGTGGACCATCTGGGCAGGCCGCTCCTCGCCCTTCGCGCCAGGGACGGCGGCATCCGCGTGTTCCACAATGTCTGCAGCCATCGCGGCATGGTGCTGATCGAGGAGAAGACGCGCATCCGCTCGGTGATCCGCTGTCCCTATCATTCCTGGTGCTACGGGCTGGACGGCGGCCTGAAGGCGACGCCGCATGTGGGCGGTCCGGGGCACAATGCCCATGAAGCGATCGACCGCGCGGCGCTCGGGCTTCGGGAGGTGCGAAGTGCCGTCTGGTTCGACCTGGTCTTCGTCGATCTTTCGGGCGAGGCCCCCGACTTCCAGACCTTCATCCGCCCGCTCGCCGAGCGCTGGCGCATGTTCGACCTCGGCGAGCTTCGCCATCCCGGCGAGGACGGCGCCTTCCAGCTGGACGTGCGCTGCAACTGGAAGCTCGCGGTCGAGAACTACTGCGAGAGCTATCACCTGCCCTGGGTGCATCCGGGCCTGAACAGCTATTCCCGGCTGGAAGACCACGACAATATCGTCGAGCCCGGCCTGTTCTCCGGCCAGGCGACCCGCGTCTACAATCCGACGCTCTCGAGCGACGGCCGCCGCTTTCCCGACTTTCAAAGCCTGACGAGCGGGCCGGCGGCGATCGCCGATGTCTGGCGCACGCGGGCGGAATATGTGGCGCTCTATCCGAACGTCCTGCTCGGCATCCATCGGGACCACGCCTTCGCGATCCGCCTGGAGCCGATCGCACAAGATCGCACGGTCGAGCATGTGGCGATCTATTTCGCCGGCGAGCAGGCGCTCGGCGACGCCTTCGCCGAGCACCGGCGCACGCTCAAAGCCATGTGGCACGAAGTGTTCGCCGAGGACGTGTTCGTGGTCGAGGGCATGCAGCGCGGACGGGCGTCGCCCGCCTTCGAAGGCGGCGTGTTCTCGCCGGTGATGGACGAGGCGACCCACGCTTTTCATCGTTGGGCGGCGCGCCGCCTGCTGGCCTCCGACGACGCGGCCGATGCCGATCGGAGCGACCGTCCGGCGAGTGTCGCCCCCTTGTCCGAGGCGGTCTGATGCCGGGGCTGATGACGGCGAGCCAGCGCCAGGTCTACGACCGGCTCAACGCCCGGATCAGAGCGGCGCATGCCGCCGGCCATCTGCAGGCGCTCGCCGCCGGCTATGCCGAGGGCGGCGCGCTCTATGACGGCCAGGGCGAGACCGACGCCGCCTGCTTCTTCTGGACCCAGGCCTATGTTTTCGCCCTCGACGCCGGCGACGAGCACCTGGCGACGACCATGCATGAGCGGCTGTCGATCTTCGACCGCATGGGCTGAACCGGCCCGATCCGCTGCCGGCAGCGGCGGACGTCCATCGATCCTCCGGGAAATCCGTGACGCTGAGGACACGGCGTCCGGCCAATTCTGCCCGGAACGCTCGCGCACGCACCGATACACATGGGCTGCGGTTGAATCACGGCGTCGATCATGGCAGCATCCCGCTCGCCTGAACGCGGTCGTGACAGGGCACCATCCTCGAGCCCGGCGATCGCCTGCCGCCCCAAAAGGGCAACGTCCCAAGGGCGAAGGACCACAATCCAAGGGAGCAGGCCTGCCGTCCGCAGCTCGACGTCGGACGAGCGCGCCTGATGTGACATGATCAAGCGCCCTCTCGTCGTGATCGCGGCGACGCTGCTCTGCCTTTCCGCTTGTGCCGGCAGCTATTCCGACCGGCTCGCCGGATCCTACGGGTCAGCCTACGGGCGAGGCTCGGAGGCGCTGCGCGCCAAGGATTTCGAGGCCGCTGCCGAGCAATACGGCTTTGCCGCCGGAAGCGGCCACCCGAAGGCGCTGATCGCCTATGGCCGGCTGTTCGCGAGCGGCCAGGGCGTCGAGCGCGACCCTGCGCGCGCCGCCGCTTTGTTCGAGGAAGCGTACCAGAAATCATCCAGCTTCAAGAGCAGGGCCGCCTATGAGCTCGGCCTGCTGCTGATGGAGGGCGGCGACGGCCTCGAGGCCGATCAGGCGCGGGCGCGCGAGCTTATGGCCGAGGCCCTGGACGGCGGCGAGATCAGGGCCGCCTCCACGCTCGGCCGCATCTATCAGAAGGGCCAGGGCGTCGAGCCCGATCCCGGACAGGCGATCGTCTATTACCGCGAGGCCGCGCCGACCAACGCCTATGCCGCCCGCGACCTGGCGCTGCTGCTGGCCGAGACCGGCGCTGCCGAAGCAGAGATCGCGGAGGCAACGGAGCTCGCGGTCGGCCAGTTCGAGGCGCGCGCCGAGGCCGGCGATGACGGATCCTGGATCCAGCTTGCCAGGATCTTCTCGAGCGACGAGATCGTCGATCGGGATTCGGACCGGGTGATGCGCTATCTCGAGAACGTCGATGCGTCCGGCGATCCCCGCCTGCAGATCAACCTCGCCCGCATCTACGAGCAGATCGGCGCACGGCAGGAGCAAAACCGCATGCTGCGTCTCGCCGCCGATGCCGGCGACGTGCGCGCCCAGACCCGGCTCGCGAGGATCTATCTGCAATCGCGCAGCCCGGATGCCAATGGCGCCGTCGGGCGCTATTATGCGGAGCGCGCGATCGGCCAGGGCAGCGAGTCGGCGATGTTCTATCTCGGCCTCGCCATGCTGCGCGGCGACGTCGTCGACCGGGCGCCGCTGCTGGCGGAAACCCTGCTGCGGCGCGCGCGCGAGAAGGGGCATCTCGGTGCCGGCGCCGCGCTCGGCACCGCCATCCTGAACGGCGAGCTGCCCGACAGGACGCCAGGCGAGGGCGAGGCCCTGCTGCAGGAGGCCGCAGAGCAGGGATCGGCCGATGCCATGCGCATCCTCGGCTTTGCCTATCTCGAAGGCGAGAATGTCGAGGGCGACGAGGGCAGAGCCCTCGACTGGCTGGAACGCGCGGCCGAGGCTGGCGACCGGCGTGCCAGGGACTTCCTGGCCGAGCGCGAAGGGGTGTGAGTTTCGCCTGACCTCGCACTCTTGACCTCCGGCCCTTGCCGCGGCGTTGATGAGAGCTGAGCGTTCGTCGACCAAGCGGAGCGTGGCAAGATGGCGAAGCACCCTGAATTTCACAATCTCGACGACCAGAAGGACGGTCTCCTGCGTGACCTTGCGCCCGGCGTGACCACCAGGATCTTCACCGGCGATCACGCCATGCTCTCGATCGTCGAGATCGCGCCCCATGCCGAGGGCAGGCTGCATCACCATCCGGAGGAGCAGTGGGGCGTGCTCCTGGAGGGTTCGGCCACGCGCGTGCAGGGCGATGCCGAGATCGAGGTGAAAAAGGGCGATTTCTGGCGCACGCCGGGCAACGTGCCGCACACCATGCGCGCCGGCCCCGAGGGCTGCCGCGTGCTCGACGTCTTCAGCCCGCCGCGCGGTGCCTATAAGAAGCCGGGCTCCGGTTTCGGCGACACGTAGGCACACGCTCGGCGCTCGATCCAGGCGACCGCGCCGTCTGCGCGACGTCTTCACGCGTCGCTGGAATGGTCGATGGTTAACGAAAAATTAGAAAAGACGCGTTAATCAAGCCGGAGAGGAGCGGATTCCGGGAGCCGGGGCCATGAGCGCCAGGAACGCCGGCTCCGGTCGGCAAGCAAGAAAGTGGGGGTGGAAAGCAAGCACGCGGGATCGGCGTTGGCCGGGCAGTCGCCGCACGAGCGACCGCCTGACGCAGGGCAGAGGCGCTTGCTTGACTTTTTTTGGTGCGGAAACCTATGGTGCGGGCGCTTTCGGCGGGGTGCGGCTCGTCTGCGGTATCGCGCGCCGAAGCGAAAGCTGAAGGCCAATGACACGCGACGACAAGTCGTCCAGGGCAGACGATCTCTCAAGCCGCATCGAGAAGCTGCGGCAGGAATCCGGTCTCGCCAGGGACGATGAGCCCGAACGCCCGGTCGGTTCGCGGGGCTACGGGGCGGGGGTGCAGATCGGTGTCGAGTTGCTCGCCGGCATTCTCGTCGGCGGCTTCATTGGCTATTGGCTGGATCGCTGGCTGGATACATGGCCCATTTTCTTCATGGTCATGTTCTTCGCCGGCGCCGGGGCTGGCATGCTGAACGCCTTTCGGTATATCAACCGGATGAGCAAACGGTCGACACCGCCCGGCGGCAAGAGCTAGGCGGGCGATGAGGAGAGGGTGCGGTGGCATCGGAAAACACGGCTGAAGAGGCCGCCCATGAGGTGGCCCAAGGTGCTCATGACCTCGCGCACGGGATGGAGCACGAGGCTCACAGCCCGCTCGAGCAGTTCCAGATCCACCCGCTCGTCACCGACGGGCCGAACTTCACGCTGTTCGGCTTCGATCTGTCCTTCACCAATTCCTCGCTCTGGATGGTGATCGCGCTGCTGTGCGTCTATGCGCTGGTGATGATGGGCTCGCGCCATGGCAGCATGGTGCCGGGCCGGCTGCAGTCCCTGGTCGAGATGGTCTACGACTTCATCGCCGACATGATCGAGAGCAATGTCGGCCGCGAAGGGCGCAAATATTTTCCGTTCTTCTTCACCCTGTTCACCTTCATCCTGGTGGGCAACATGCTCGGCATGATTCCGGGCAGCTTCACCTTCACCAGCCACATCATCGTCACCTTCACCATGGCGCTGTTCGTGGTGACCGCGGTCACCATCATCGGCATCGCCAAGCACGGCCTGCACTTCTTCTCCTTCTTCGTGCCCAAGGGCGTGCCGCTGCCGGTGCTGCCGCTGCTGGTGCCGATCGAGGTGCTGTCCTACCTGATCCGCCCGATCAGCCTCAGCGTCCGGCTGTTCGTCAACATGATGGCCGGGCACATCATGCTGAAGACGTTTGCGGGCTTCATCATCGCGCTCGCCGGCTTTTTCGTCGTTCCCGCGATCGCCCCGCTCGCCCTGACGGTGGCGCTGTCCGGCCTCGAGCTCGCGATCGCCTTCCTGCAGGCCTACGTGTTCACGGTGCTGAGCTGCATCTATCTGCAGGAGGCCCTGCACCTTCACTGACCGGCAGGCCGGTCGGCCTTGACGGTTTGTCGCGTCACCTCACCACAGTTTCCCTTCTATCAAGACAGGAGCAAATCCATGGAAATCGAAGCAGCCAAGATGATCGGTGCCGGTCTCGCCGCGATTGCGCTTGCCGGCGTCGGCGTGGGCATCGGCAACGTGTTCGCCACCACCATCTCCACCATCGGCCGCAACCCCTCCATTCAGGATCGGGTGTCGGGCATGATGTGGATCGGCTTCGCCCTGGTGGAAGCCATCGGCCTGTTCGCCCTGCTGATCGCCTTCATGGTGCTGTTCGGCTAATCCTTTCCGGCTCGCCAGGCCGCCATCTCCCGGCTCCGCGCGCATCGGGCGGATCGACGGCGGGCGGCCGGGCCAGCCATGCCGGCTTCGGCCGGCAGATCTGCCACGTCATGGAGTCCGTCGATGCCGCAGCTTGAGGTCTCGACCTATATCAGCCAGATCTTCTGGCTGATCGTCTGCTTCAGCGTCCTCTACTACCTTCTGAGCCGGAAGGCGCTGCCGCGCGTCGCCGAAGTCCTGGAGGCGCGTGCCGATCGCATCCGCGCCGATCTGGACGAAGCGCAGCGCCTGAAGAAGGAGGCGGAGGACGCGCTCGCCCGCTATGAGCGGGTGGTCGCCCGGCCCAGGGCAGGGCGCAGGCGCGAGATCGCCGAAACCCAGGCGAAGCTGCGGGCCGGACTCGGCGGACGCCCAGGCCAAGCTGGACGAGAAGCTCGCCCAGGCAGATCGCCGAGGCCGAGGCGCGCATCGCCAAGGCGCGCGAGGATGCGCTGAAGGATCTGGATGATGCGGCCCTCACCACGGCGCAGGCGGCGACCGAGCGCCTGGCCGGCATCAAGGTCACCAAGACCGATGCCAAGGCGGCGCTGAGCGCGGTGCAGAAGGAGGCCGCCTGATGTACGAACTGATTCTGCTGCTGGCGCTGATCATCCTGGGGGTGGTCATCTGGAAGACCGGCCTGCACGAGATGATCACCGACATGCTCGACGGTCATGCCGACAAGGTGCGCGCCGAGCTCGACGAGGCCAGGGCGCTGCGTGAGGAGGCGGCGAAGCTGCTTTCCGAGCATCAGACCAAGCTCGCCGGCGGCGAAGAGCATGCGAAGAAGATCGCCGCCCAGGCCGAGGCCGAGACCAAGCGCCTGATGGAGCGCCAGCAGGCGGAGCTGAAGGCGAGCCTGAAGCGGCGCGAGGAGCAGGCCATGGCGCGCATCGCGCAGGAAGAGGCCAAGGCCCTGCAGGAAGTTCGCAACCGCACCGCCAATCTCGCGATCCTGACCACCGGGCGTCTCCTGCGGGAGAAGATGGCCGGCGATCAGGGCCAGTCGCTGCTGGACGGCGCCATCAGGGAGGTCAGCCAGAAACTGGCCTGAGGACGGTCGATGGGGGCATGATCAAGCTTTATCAGTACCCTCCATCCTGGGGCATGAATGTCAGCCCCTTCACCCTCAAGCTGGAAACCTGGCTGAAGCTCTCCAGCCTCGACTACCAGGCCATCGCCGCCACCAACCCCGGCGCAGCACCCAAGGGCAAGCTTCCTTATATCGAGGATGAGGACGGGACGACGGTCGGCGATAGCAGCCTGATCATCGACCATCTGAAGCGCACCCGTCAGATCGATCCCGACCACGAGCTGACCGAGCGCCAGCGCGCCGAGGCGATCAGCCTGCAGCGTCTGTTCGAGGATCATTTCTACTTCATCCTGGTGCACAGCCGCTGGATCGATCCGGTCGGCTGGGAGATCGCGCGGCCGGCGTTTTTCAGCTTTCTGCCGGCCGGCATCCGCGACCTCGCCGCCGCCTACGTGCGCCGCAAGGTGCGCCGCGCGCTGCACGAGCAGGGCCTAGGCCGGCACAGCCAGAACGAGCTCTACGCTATGGGCCGCGCCGATCTGCGCGCCATCGCCGTGCTGCTCGGCAACCGCGCCTATTTCTTCGGCGACGGCCCGACCACGATCGATGCGGTTGCCTACGGCTTTCTCGCCAATCTCCTGTTCGCCCCGGTGGACACCGAGCTGAAGCGCATCGGTCTCGAATACGACAATCTCCGCCTCTATTGCGAGCGCCTGGCCCAGGGCCTGGGCGATCCGACCGGCCCGGCACAGACTGACGACGCGAAGCGCTAGCGGACGTCCAGCGTCGCCTTGCCGACACCTCGGACCAGGTTGCCGTCTGCGCGGGCATGCCGGGTCTGGCGATCCCAGAACGCGGCGTAGACACCGCCCCGGGCGAGCAGCTGGTGATGGGTGCCCTCCTCGACCAGACGGCCGGCCTCGAGCACCAGGAGGCGATCCATGCCGACGATGGTGGACAGCCGATGGGCGATCGCGATCACCGTCCGCCCCCGCATCAGGTGCATCAGCGAGTCCTGGATCGCCGCCTCCACCTCGCTGTCGAGCGACGAGGTCGCCTCGTCCAGCACCAGGATCGGCGCGTTCTTCAGGAACGCGCGCGCGATCGCGAGGCGCTGGCGCTCGCCGCCGCTGAGCTTCAGGCCGCGCTCGCCGACCAGCGTGCCCAGCCCCTCGCCCCGCTGGGTGATGAACCCGTCGCAATGCGCGGCCCTGGCCGCCTGCCAGATCGCCGCCTCGTCGGCGTCGGGCGCGCCATAGGCGATATTGTCGCCGACCGAGCGATGGAAGACGTTCGGCACCTGGCCGACCTCGCCTATCGCTTCGCAAAGGCTCGCCTGCGTGACCCCGGCGATGTCCTGGCCATCGATGGTGATGCGCCCCGCGTCTGGCAGAAACTGGCGGGTGAGCAGGCGGATGATCGTGCTCTTGCCGGCGCCCGAGGCCCCCACCAGCCCGACCTTCTCGCCGGGACGGATCGCCAGGCTCAGCCCCTCGAAAACTCTGGTCCCATCCGGATAGGAAAAGGTGACGTTCTCGAAGGCGATCGCACCACGATGGACCGTCAGCGCCCCGGCCCGCGGCCGGTCGGGCATGGCGTGAGGGCTCATGATCAGCTCGATGCCGTCGCGAAGAGCGCCATAGTCGGCGAAGAAGTCGACCAGGCGCCGCCCCATCATGCGCACCACCATCACGACGTTCATGCCGAGCGTGGTGACCATGGTGAACTCGCCGATGGTCATGACGCCGGCGCGGGTGTCGGCAATGGCCGAGAACACCAGCCAGATCATCAGGACGACGCCGAGCACCGTGTGAAACACGGAGATGCCGACCAGAAAGAGCCTAGCGCGCCTGGACACCGAACATTCGCGCCGGAGCGGGCCAACCAGGCTGTGACGCTCGTGGTCGAGCCGGGCGAAGCCGCGCACCAGCTCCCAATTGTTGATCGTGTCCACGAGACGCCCGCTGACTTTCGAGATTTCATTCTGGACGCTTCGCTCCAGATGAATGCCGAAGCGGCCGACCGAAGCGGTCAGCAGCATGAAGACGACCATCCAGATGGCCAGCACCGTGCCGTACACGAGCGACAGGCTTCCGAGCAGCGCGCTGGCGACGATCACCAGGGCGACGGACTGGACGCCTTCGATGGTCAGCATGAACAGGACGCTTTGCCCGCTATTGGCGGCCTGGGTCACCTTCTGCGCCAGCCGACCGGGCAGGTTTACCTGAAAGAAGTGCGGCGCGTGCCCCATCAGATACTGGAACAGCCTCGCCTTGATGGCGACGCGCAGCGTCGGGCCGAGATAGACCTGCACCAGCTGCGCGAGCTGGAAGAAAAAGGGACCGCCGATCCAGAAGACGAACAGCATGGCCACCCAAAGGGCGACGTCGTCCGGTGCATCCGGGTGCGAGCCAAGGCTCACGGACAAGCTGTCGATCAGCCGGCTGAGACCATAGGGCTGGAGCGAAAACAGCACCTGCGACAGGACGGCGGCGATGACGACGAGCAGGGCGCGGCCGAGCAGCATGGAGCGAACGATGTCGAACAGGAAGGGCAAGGCGCGCCGCTCGGCATAGCCCTCGGGCAGCGGCTGTATCGCAGGACGCGCGTCGAGCCGCATCACGCGAACGAAGGCCTGGCTCAGCTGGTCGCCGAACGAAAGGGGTGCT
The DNA here is from genome assembly GCA_041398025.1 of Alphaproteobacteria bacterium. Taxonomy (GTDB): domain Bacteria; phylum Pseudomonadota; class Alphaproteobacteria; order Geminicoccales; family Geminicoccaceae; genus JANQPX01. The sequence continues at coordinate 220,833 of JAWKVM010000011.1, read as the reverse complement.
GTGCGAACACGCTGCATGCCGAACTCGATGGGTGGTTGAAGAATATTGCCTAAAATTGATGCTACGCGATCATAACGAAGGTTCCTGCCGCCGTCTTCCGTCTTCTCCGGCAGGAGCATCATGATAGATTTTCATAGCCAAGGCGGCTGATCACCAGCGATAATGGCCCATGATCAATCCATCCCCCCCTACAAAAAAGCGCTTTTCCTGGCAGACGTCGGAAGTTCTTCTCTACGTCCTGGCGGCCGGCGTGCCGCTGTCGTTCGCGACCTGGCAGGCGCTGCTGAACAATTTCGCGATCGAGCACGCGGCCTATACCGGCGTCGAGATCGGCATTCTGCAGTCCCTTCGCGAAGTGCCGGGCTTCCTGGCGTTCACCACCATCTTCGTGCTGCTGGTCCTGCGCGAGCAAACGTTCGCTCTGATCTCGCTCGCCCTCCTGGGCGTGGGCACGGCGATCACGGGGCTGTTTCCGAGCGTCATCGGGCTCTATTGCACCACCGTGCTGATGTCGATCGGCTTTCACTACTTCCAGACGCTGCAGATATCCCTGTCGTTGCAGTGGGTCGACAAGGACCGTGCCCCGGAGGTGCTGGGCAGGATCATCGCGGTCGGCGCCTTCGCGTCGCTCGCCACCTACGGGCTGATCTACCTCACCAAGACGCTTTTGCACCTGGACTATGTCTGGGTCTATATCGCGGGCGGCGGGGCGACCGTGCTGGTGGCGCTGTTCGCCTGGCTCGCCTTTCCGCGCATCGACGGCGAATACGAGCAGCTGAAGACCCTGGTGGTGCGCCGGCGCTACTGGCTGTACTACGCGCTGACCTTCATGTCCGGCGCGCGCCGGCAGATCTTCATCGTGTTCGCCGCCTTCATGATGGTCGAGAAATTCGGCTATTCGGTGGAGGCGGTGACCCTTCTTTTCCTGATCAACTGCGTCTTCAACATGACCTTCGCCACGGCGATCGGCCGCCTGGTCAGCCGCTTCGGCGAGCGGCTGGCGCTGACCGTGGAATATGTCGGCCTGGTGGCGGTGTTCACGGCTTACGCCTTCGTCGAGAGCCCGCTGATCGCGGCCGGGCTCTACATCGTCGACCACGCGTTCTTCGCCATGGCGATCGCGATGAAGACCTATTTCCAGAAGATCGCCGATCCGCGCGACATCGCGCCCACGGCCGGCGTGTCCTTCACCATCAACCATATCGCCGCGGTGTTCCTGCCGGTGATCATGGGCTTCATCTGGATCGTCTCGCCGGAGTGGGTGTTCCTCGCGGGTGCTGCCATGGCGCTGGTCTCGCTGCTGCTCGCCCGCCTGGTGCCGGAGCGGCCGGCAGCCGGCAACGAGGTGATCTGGAACGAGCGCGCGGCGACCGTCCCTGCCGAATGAGCCTGCGCCCTCCTCTGGATAAGATTTCGATAGTTCCTCTATAAAGGAGCCAGCGACCGGCAGCACCTGCCGGCTAGGAAAGGATCAGCCCGTGCCGACGCCGTCGACCGACGCCATCGGAAAATGCGCCAACGCTGCGGCGCAAAGCCCGGTGCGCGGCATCCTCCTGATGTTCACGTCGACCTTCTTCTTCGCAGCGATGCACGCGATCATCCGCTATCTGACCGAAAGCCTGCACCCCTTCGAGGTCGCGTTCTTCAGGAACGCCTTCGGGCTGATCTTCGTCATTCCCTGGTTCATCCGCTTCGGCCTGCAACCGCTGCGCACCAGCTATCTGAAGCTGCACGTCTACCGCGCTCTGGTGAATGTCGTGGCGATGTTTTCCTTTTTCTACGCCCTCAGCATCACGCCGCTCGCCGAGGTCACCGCGCTCGGCTTCGCCGCACCGATCTTCACGACCGTGCTGGCGGCGCTGGTGCTCGGCGAGGTCGTGCGGCTGCGGCGCTGGACGGCCGTGATCATCGGCTTTCTGGGGACGCTGATCATCCTGCGTCCGGGCTTCAACGAGATCGGGCTCGGCCAGCTGCTGGTGCTGAACTCGACGGTCTTCTGGGCGATCGCCCTCCTGCTGATCAAGACCATCGGGCGCCATGACAGCAGCATCACGATCATCACCTACATGTCCCTGCTGCAGCTGCCGCTGTCGCTGATCCCGGCGCTGTTCGTCTGGAGCTGGCCGACGCCCGATCTCTGGATCTGGCTGCTCGGCATCGGCCTTCTCGGCGGCGGCGCGCAATGGCTGATGACCGAGGCTCTGCGCAGCGCCGACACCAGCGTCGTGATGCCGCTCGATTTCTGCAAGCTGCCCTGGACCGCGCTGCTCGCCTATCTCGCCTTCGCCCAGGTGCCTGATATCTTCACCTGGATCGGCGGCGCCGTGATCTTCGCGAGCGCGTTCTACATCGCCGTGCGCGAACGCAAGGTGCAGACCCAGCGCCCCGCCTCGCCTTCGGAGGAAGACCCTAGAAAATCCTAGGACAAAGCCCGCCCCATATTCCTCCCCGGCATCCCCAAACCTGGCCGCATACCGCCACCCCAGGCCATGGCGGTCCGAGTCCATGAGGTGGCCACGCCACTAGAAGAGGAGAAGCTGTCGGTCGGTGGGCCGCTTTTTGACCTCGGTGCGCGAGGCGTTGAACAGCTCGTCGCTAACGTCTTGCAGGAAGGGCGATGGCGGCAGCTCGCGCTCGGCGCCGCGCCAGAGCCGCTTGTCGGCGTGGGTGAGGAACAGCCGATCCATCGCGCGGGTCATGCCGACGAAGGCGAGGCGCCGCTCCTCCGCGAACTCGACGCTGTCCGCCTTGCCGAAGGTGAGCGGCAGGATGCCGTCCTCCATGCCGGTCATGAAGACCACCGGGAATTCCAGGCCCTTGGCGGCGTGGATGGTCAGCAGTGAGACGCGGTCCGCACGCGGGTCGAAGCAGTCGGCCTCGGTGGCGAGCGGCACGGCGTCGACGAACCAGTCGAGCCGGTCCTCGCAGCTCGCGGCAAGCGCCAGGAGCTGCTGCAGGGTCGCCTCGAGATCGGCGATCTCCTCGGTCTCGGCATCGCGCATGACGGCGGCGGCGGCGGCCCTGAGCTCGGCGGATGCGGTCGCTTTGGCGACCGGATCGACCCGGTGCAGGATCGCCTGCGCCGCCGGCTCCTCGATCAGCAGACCGTGATTGTGCTTCTTGTAAGGCATGCCCGAACGCTCGAGCGCCTCGACGATGGTGCCGGCCTGCGCGTCGGTACGGTAGAGGACGGCGAAATCGGCGAAGGAAAGATCGACGCGACGGTGCTCCGCGCTGCGAGCGTGGCCCTTCTCGCCGCTGTCGGCGGTCCGGCCCGAGTCGATCGAAAAGAAGCTGTGGCCGCCGATCAGCTGTTCGATGCTGTGCACGATGAACTCGGCTTCCGCCTTGTCGCTCGCCGCCTTGTGGATGGTGATGCGCTCTTCCATCTGGCGTACATGCTCGAGCCCGGCGCAAGCCCCGGCCTCGCCCGCCTCGATGACATCGCCCGAAGCTCTGACGATGGTGCCGCTGGACCGGTAGTTGCGCCTCAGCGTGACCATGCGCGCCGCCGGATAGTCCTCGCGAAAGCGCAGGAAGCTTCTGGGATCGGCGCCGCGAAAGCCGTAGATCGCCTGGTTCGGATCGCCGATCGCCAGGATGTTGGCATCCCCCGTGGACCCGCCAGGAGGCGCCAGGAGCTGGACCATGCGGTATTGCTGCTCGTCGATGTCCTGGAACTCGTCGACCGAGATCCAGGCATAGCGCTGGCGATAATAAGCCGCGAGGTCCTGGTGATTGCGCAGCAGCCGCACGGTCAGGCCGATGAGATCGTCGAAATCGACCCAGCCGCGTCGGACCAGCTCCGGCTGATAGACTTCGAGCGCCGCCGCCACCTCGTCGCTCAGGCGCTGCGCGGTGCGCTTGGAGCGCGAGATGTCGGCAAGCAGCTTCTTCGCCTGGCGCGGCGCGATGTCGAGCAGCGCCTTGATCAGCTCGGTGCGCTCGAGGTCGTCGGCGACCCGGAAATCCTCGGGCAGGCGCGCCGCCTTGGGCTGCTCCTGCAGGATCGTCTGGCCGAGCGAGTGGAAGGTGTGGATCGGCACGCGATCAGCGTCCTTGGGCAGCAGGCGCTCCAGACGCTCGCGCATCTCCAGCGCCGCGCGCCGGGTGAAGGTGATCGCGAGGCAGTTCCTGGCGGGCACGCCCTCTTCCGCCACCAGATGCGCGATGCGGTGGGTGAGCGTCCGGGTCTTGCCCGAGCCGGGACCCGCGACGATCAGCACCGGCCCTGACGTGATCGCCGCCGCTGCCCGCTGCTCCCCGTCGAGCGCCGCCAGAATCCCGTGCCGCGGAAACATATTCGACTGGGCGGTGGCGGTGGCGGCGCCACCGGCTTGACTTGGCCGTGGTGCTTGGACTGGGAGGCCTGATTCAGGTGTGGCGCTTCTGAGTATGGGGGCGGTTTCGATCGGGGCTGCGGCCGGGCGCTTTTCGCCGATCGATTTCGGCAGGTCGAACAGGAGGCCTCCGCTCTTGGCCTCCTTGAGCTCATCCTCGTCGAACAGGCGAATGACGCCGTATTCGCCGTCATAGCCGCCTTCGCGAATGACGTCGCCCGCGCGCAGCCGGCTGATCGCCTCGCCGAGCAGGCCGTCATCGGCGCGCCTGATGTCCTCGATCGGCACCTCGTTCAGGATGTCGAGCTCGGAGCCGAGCGCGTTCACCAGGTGCTGGTAGCACCGCTCGACCCGCTTGCTGCCGGGCTTCACGCCCTGGATTTCGCCGATCACCTCATGCAGCGGCACCAGACTGTCGACCTTGCCGGCAGTCGCCGGCGGCCTGACCTCGGCCGGCCGGCGATCGGCCAGTTCCTCGATCCTGTGGAGCACGCCGACGGTGAGCGGATCACCGCACACCGGGCAGCGCCCGTCGCGCCGCCGGGTCTCGTCGGGAGCGAGACGCACGCCGCATTTCCTGTGGCCGTCCAGGTGATATTTGCCCTCGTCCGGAAAGAATTCGACGGTGCCGACATAGCCCTCGCCAGTCTCGAGCGCCCGCTTGATCGCGGCATAGTCGAGCGGGCCGTCGAAGGCGGTCGCCTCACGGCCGAGCTTGATCGGTGAGTGCGCATCGGAGTTCGAAACGAGACGAAAACGATCGAGCGAAGAGATCCGCCAGTTCATCGCAGGATCGGAGGACAAGCCGGTCTCGACCGCGAAAATGTGGTCCGCGAGATCGCCATAGCAGTCGGCGATGCTGTCGAAGCCCGATTTCGAACCCATGGCGGCGAACCAGGGCGTCCAGATATGGGCGGGGATCAGATAGCTCTCGGGGTCGCTGTCGAGCGTGATCTCCAGGAGGTCGCGGCTGTCCAGACCGAGGATCGGCCGGCCGTCGGATTTGAGATTGCCGATGCGCGACAGGCTGGTGATCAGGCGCTCGGCCGCCGCCAGATGCGGCGCGTAGATCAGATGATGGACCTTCCGGGTCTTCTCGCCCTTCTTGTAGATGGTCGAGATTTCCACTTCGAGCATGAAGCGAACGGGGTTGCCGCGGCAGGCCGCCGGCAGACGCCCGGCGATGTCGGCCTCGATCTCCGGGCGCAGGCGAAACAGGCCGGGCTCGGCCGGCACCAGCTTGTCCTTGATCTCGGCGATCCAGGCCGGATGGGTGAAGTCCCCGGTGCCGACCAGCGTGATGCCCTTCTTCGCCGCCCAATAGGCCAGATGCTCGAGATCGGCATGGCGACTGGTCGCCCGCGAGTATTTCGAGTGGACGTGCAAATCTGCGTAGAACCGCATGGAAGGGCCTTTCCCGTTGGCCTTATGATTGTCAATCCAAAAGCGGCAACGTCCGTAACAACGATCGCCTGAGGCGTCGCCACTATAGGCGATCAACCTCCGAGGCTAAAGGGGCAAATCCCTTTCACATTCAATATATGGACAATTTTTCCCCTAAAAGCCCTGGATATTGGGTTTTCCCAGGGTTTGCAAAAGATTGGAGCGATGTTCGCGTCGATAGAGGACCAGTACGACCCAACCGGTGAGCAGGATGAAGATGAGGGGATGCAGGAACCAGCTGAGCGCCGCGAGACCGAAATAATAGGCGCGGATTCCGCGGTTGAAATGGCGCCCGGTCGAGGTCGCGATGCGCGCCGCGCGTTCGGCAATTCTGCGGGATTCCTCGTCCAGCCGGTCATAGGCCGGCACCGCTCCGACCAGGATCAGGCAGTAGTTGTAGTGGCGAAAGGCCCAGGTGAACTTGAAGAAGGCGTAGACGAAGATGCTGATAAGCAGCAGCACCTTCAGGTCCCAGAGCTGGACAGAGGAGTCGACGGTGAAGGGGAGTTCCCGGAGCACGGCCATCGCCTCGTCACGCGCGCCCAGGACGGCGACGAGGCCGGCGATGATGAACATGGTGGTGGAGGCGAAGAACGACATGCTGCGCATCAGATTGCCGAGAATCTGCGTGTCCACCATGCGCACCTCGCGATCGAGCATGCGCTGCATCCAGAGGAAGCGGTAGTCGCGCATCGCCGTGGTCAGGGTGTGCACGTCGCGCTCGCGATCGGCGAACCATGTGTAGCCGAGCCAGACCGCGAGGAACCAGACGGGTGCCACCAGATCCGCCAGACTGGCGCTCCATCCCAAAATGTCGATCTCCTGCCCGGTCACAATATCCGCTCCCGTAAACGATTTCTTCACTATGATCCTGTAGCATGAAGAAAGTCTTAAGAGATCGATCGACGGGCTGATGTCATTGCGTTCGCTGGGCTGCGGCCTTACCTAGTGGGAGCTTTCAAGAGGAGATCCCCTGTCCATGTCCTTCCGCCGGCCGCGCATCGGCCTCACATTGGACGCCGAACCGCCGGGCGGCTTTTCGACTTTACCCTGGTACGCGATTCGCGAGAACTATTGTGCGGCGGTGCGGCGCGCCGGCGGCCTGCCGATCCCCTTGCCACACGAGGTCGAGCTCGCCGAAGACTATGTCGACCTGCTCGACGGCCTCGTGGTGACCGGCGGTGCGTTCGATGTCGATCCGGCCCTTTACGGCGCTTCGGACCGTCACGCCACCGTGACCACCAAGGACAGGCGGACCGCGTTCGAGCTTGCGGTGCTGAACGGCTTTCTCGCCGCCGACCGGCCGGTGCTGGGCATCTGCGGCGGCCAGCAGCTCCTGAACGTGGCGCTCGGCGGCACGCTCATCCAGCATATTCCTGATGCGATCGCGGAGTGTCTCGCCCACGAGCAGCCCAATCCGAGGACCGAGGCAGGTCATGCGGTGACCGTCTTTGGCGACACGCTCCTGCATCGCCTCTCGGGCGGCGCCTCGACCCTTGCGGTCAACAGCGCACACCATCAGGCCGCGGGCGAGGTCGGCGACGGCGTGGTCATCAGCGGCCGGGCGCCGGACGGCGTGATCGAGGCGATCGAGGTCCCTGAGCGGCGCTTTTGCCTGGGCGTGCAATGGCACCCCGAATACAGCATCTCCACCGCCGACGACGCCATCTTCACGGCCCTCGTCCAGGCCTGCGAAGGTGAGCGCTGACGACAATGGGTGACGAGGCAAGTCAAGCCGGAGGCGGCCCGCCCCCTGAGAGGATTGCGAAGCGGATGGCGCGCGCGGGGCTGTGTTCCAGACGGGACGCGGAGCGCTGGATCGCCGAGGGGCGGGTCAAGGTGGACGGCGAGGTGCTGACCAGCCCGGCGGTGACCGTGACGTCAGCCTCGACGATCGAGGTGGACGGCAAGCCGCTTCCTTCCGAAGCGCCTGCACGTCTCTTTCGCTTCCACAAGCCGACCGGCTATCTGACCGCGGCGAGCGATCCCGAGGGACGAAAGACGATCACCGATCTGATCCCGAAGGAGCTCCCTCGCCTGATGCCGGTCGGGCGGCTGGACATGAACTCCGAGGGCCTGCTGCTGCTGACCAATGACGGCGGCCTCAAGCGGCAGCTCGAGCTGCCGTCGACCGGCTGGCAGCGGCGTTATCGCGTGCGCGTGCATGGCGATGTCGACGAGGCGAAGCTGGCGGCACTGATCGACGGCATCAGCATCGACGGCTTCGACTACGGCCCGATCGAGGCCAGCCTGGAGCGCGTGCTCGGCAAGAACGCCTGGCTGAACGTGGCGCTGCGCGAAGGCAAGAACCGCGAGATCAGGCGCGTGATGGAGCATTTCGGCTGGCCGGTGAACCGCCTGATCCGGGTCAGCTTCGGGCCGTTTCACCTGGGCAAGCTGCCAAGGGGCGAGGTCGACGAGGTCAAGACCAAGGTGGTGAAAGAGCAGATCGGGCTGATCCTGCAATCGGACACGCCGTCCAGCCATCGACAGCGGCGCCTGAAGGCGAAACCGAAAGAGAAGGCGAACAGAGCTTCAGGCAGGCCGCCGGCAGCAACGGCAGCAAATGCGCCGTCGAAGGCACCGACGGGAGCAGGCGATGAACGATCGGCCCAACCACCACGAAGCCGGAGAACCAGCGCTCCCCGCATGGCCAAGGCCGATACCAGGAAGCGTCAGCCGGCCGAGGCCGCAAGTCCCGCAGCGACGCCGTCGAAACCCGAGCGCAAGCCCTCGGGGCCGCGTCGCCATGCGGGCACGACAACCCTGAAGCTCAAGCGTTCGCGCTGAGCGTTCAGAGCTCCAGCCTTCAATCTTTGTAGGGAAAATCCGTGAACAGCTCGGGCTTGAAGTCCATGCCGTGGCCGGGGCGGTCGGGCGGCGTCATCAGGCCGTTCCTCGGCAGCACCGGCTCCACCCAGAGATGATCGTACCAGCCCATATATTCGAGCCAGGACGGGTTGGGGATCGAGGCCACCAGGTGCGAGGACAGCTCGGGAAACATATGCGGCGCTATCGTCAAGCCCGCACGCGCCGCGTGCTCGGCGATGACGCGAAGCTCGGTATAGCCGCCGCGCATAATGTCGGGCTGCAGGATCGGGATTTTTCCGCTTGCGAAGAACGGCTTCAGGTCGTGATGGGTGAAGTGATTCTCGCCGCCGACCACCGGCGTGCTGATGGCATCGGCGACGCGGTGATAACCCTCGAAGTCGTCGGCGATCACCGGCTCTTCCAGCCAGGCGAGGTCGCAGACATCCAGCCGCTTGCCGACGGCGATCGCCTCGTCCGCCGTCCAGCCCTGATTGACGTCGACCATGATCTGGACGTCATCGCCAAGCGCCAGACGCATGTCGCGCACGTTCTCGACATCCTGGTCATGGCTGAAGACATGGGCGACCTGCATCTTGATCGCGGGGAAGCCATCGGCGACGAAGCGTTCGGCCTTCGCGATCATGCCGTCATGGCCGAGCCCGCGAAAGCAGCCGGAGCCATAGACCGGAAGCGGGTCCGGCCTGCCGCCCCAGAGCTGCCAGAGCGGTTTTTTCTCATGCCGCCCGACAGCGTCCCAAAGGGCGATGTCGAGCGCGGACATGGCCATGACCGTGATGCCCATGCGCCCCTGGATGAAGGTCGCCTGCCACATCGTCCGCCAGAGCGCTTCGACCTCGCTCGCCTCCTCGCCGAGCAGCAGCGGCTTCAGCATTTCGTGAATGCACATCTCCAAGGTGCGCATGCCGCCGGCGAGCGGATGCAGATGGCCGGTGCCGACGACGCCCTCGTCGGTCTCGATCTCGACCACCAGGAGATCGATCCTCTCGAGGGTCAGAAAACCGGTCTTCGGCGGATCGGCGAACGGCACGGACAGAAGATGGGTGCGGATATCCTCAATGATCACGGCGGCGTTCTCCCAAGGCTGCCTGACCAGCTTCCGCCGCTTGGCGCGGATCTGTCCAGTCCCTGCGTTTCCGCGTCTCCGGATTGTCTTTGAGCTGCGCACATTTTCCGCTTATCTCGGCAGAGCAGCAATCCACAGCGAGTGCGCCGGCCGATGAAAGTGCTGATCAAGGACAGCGAGGAGCTGGCGATCGCCGATACCGCAAGACGGCTTGCCGAGCAGGTGCGACACGATCCGAGGTCGACGCTTGGACTTGCCACCGGCGGCACCATGACGCCGGTCTACCTCGAGCTTGCAAGACTGCACCGGGAGGAAGGCCTGTCCTTTGCCGGCATCACCAGCTTCAATCTCGACGAATATGTCGGGCTGTCGCCGCAGCACCCGCAGTCCTACCGCCAGGACATGGAGCAGCGCCTGTTCGCGCATGTCGACATCGCCGCCGAGCGCACCCATCTGCCGGCGGGCGACGCCGACGATCCCGAAGCCGAGGCAGAGGCCTACGAGAAGAAAGTCGAGGCGGCGGGCGGCATCGATCTGCAGCTTCTTGGCATCGGCGAGAACGGCCATATCGGCTTCAACGAGCCCTCCTCCTCGCTCGGCTCGTCCACCCGGATCAAACGCCTCGCCCCGAGCACCATCGCGGCGAATCGGCGTTTCTTCGAGCATGGCGAGCCTCTGCCGACCCATGCGATCACGGTCGGCATCGGCACGATCATGCGCGCGAAAAATATCCTGATGCTGGCGATCGGCGAGAAGAAGGCGGAGGCGGTGCGGGCGATGGTCGAGGGTCCGGTCAGCGCCTTTTGCCCCGCCTCCGCCCTGCAATATCATCCGAAGGTCACCCTGCTGCTCGACCCGGCGGCCGCATCGGCGCTCGCGCTCAGGGATTTCTATCTGGACATCCATCCTCACGGCGAGGATCGGGATCTGCTGTGAGACCACGGCCATGCTGAGCGCGATCCGCGCGGAAAAGCTGTATGACGGCATCGTCGACCAGGCGCTAACGCAGCGCACCGTGGTGATCGCCGACGGGCGGATCGAGGCTGTCGTCGCCGGCGATCCGGCCCTGCCGGCGGACGCCGAGATCATCGACACGCCGGTCCTGGCGCCGGGTTTCATCGACCTGCAGATCAACGGTGCGGCCGACCGGCTGTTCAACGATGCGCCCGGCGTCGCGACCCTGGACGCGATCGCGACGGGCGCGCGCGCGGGCGGTGCCGCCTGGATATTGCCGACCTTCATCACCGCACATGGCAAGACCTATCTCGAGGCGATCGACGCCGTCGACGCCGCCATCGAGCAGGGCGTCGCGGGCATTCTCGGCATCCACCTGGAAGGCCCCTTCCTCTCCCCGAAGCGGCCAGGCATCCACGACCGCTCGGCGATCCGGCGGATCATGCCGGATGATCTCGATTTTCTGACTGCCTGCAAGATCGGCGTCCGCCTGATCACCCTCGCCCCCGAGGAGCAGCCCGCGGGTACGATCCAACGCCTCGCCGACGCCGGCTGGACCGTGTTCGCCGGCCATAGCGAGGCGACGGCGGATGACATGAAAAAGGCTGCGGACGAGGGTCTCAGCGGCGTCACCCACCTCTTCAACGCCATGTCCCAGATCCAGCCGCGCGAGCCGGGCGTGGTCGGCAGCACCCTCGATGATGCCCGCCTGTTCGCCGGCATCATCGCGGACGGCCTGCACGTCCACCCGGCCAATCTGCGCCTCGCAGCCGCCCGCCTTGGTTCCGAGCGCCTCTGCCTGGTGACCGACGCCATGCCGACCCTCGGCGGCCGCAGGACTTCGTTCATCCTCGGCGGCAGAGAAATCCGGCTCCGTGACGGACAGCTGACCGATGCGAACGGCACGCTCGCCGGCGCGCATCTCTCGATGATCGACGCGGTCAAGGCGATGACGCAGCTCGCCGGCGTCCCGCTAGCCGATGCCTTTCGTATGGCCGCCACGGCGCCCGCCCGCGCCCTCGGCCTGGACAAGGACCTAGGCCGCATTGCGGCCGGCTATCGCGCCGGCCTGACCCTGCTCGACGAGACGCTCGCCGTGCGCGGCGTGGCGCTCGGCGGGCACCTCTTCAGCATGCCCAACCGTCCCTGAAGAAAATCCCGTTGCCGTGTGAACGGCTTCACACGAGCCCCCGACAATCTCTTGCTAGACCGGCTGCACCGCTTGGCGCCTGCCTTCACGGCGCGCGGCTTGATCACCCGTATTTTCGGCTGGAGAGACAGATGCGCAAGATTACTGCTCGCGAACACCGTGAAAGCGCCGCGAAGATCGCGGAAGGCCGCCAGCATCCGGTGCACGTCGCCAATGGCGAAGAGCGTGCCTATCGCGAAGATCATTCCTTCATGAGCTTCACCAAAGGCCTGCCGCACCATCCTGACAACGGTTTGGTGAGAAATCCCAAGGATCCGATCAAGCTGCGCGCGGCAATCGACAGCGGCTACACCCGCGACTTCGACTTGAATGTGCCGCTGGGTGACCGTGACCCCATGGGCAATCTGCAGTGGCTGTTCCACACCGGCGCCGACCACCGCCGCTGGGAAGCGCCGACCGCAGGCTTCGTCTACGATCTCGAAGGCCCGGACGCGCAGGCTGTCACCATGCCGCCGGCGCCGACGATCGTCGTTCAGAATCAGCCGGAACCCGGCACCTCCTACACGCCGCCCACGAGCGCGCACGGCCTCCAGCCCAATCCGGAGCTGATCGCGGAGATCGCCGAGGTCTATTGGCTTTCCCTGCTTCGGGATCGTCACCTTTCAGCCTTTGACAGCGGCCCCGACTTCAATTTCGATACGACGTTTCCCGTCTCCGATGCTGACGCGGTTCAGCAGGCGGTCGATCATCTGAAGGAACTGGACTTCTACGAGACGGCTCGAGGCAGCCATCCGCGCCGGCGCCTGATCGGCTATGAGCAGCTCACCCGGCAGAACGTCTTCCGCGGCCACACGCCCGGCGAGCGAAAGGGTCCCTATCTCAGCCAGTTCATGCTTATGGGCGACGGGCATCTCAAAAAGGCGCACAGCGTTGAAGACGGCAAGCTCCAATATGGCGCGCTGCGCATCGACATGAGGGTGCGCAAGGCCAAGGCCAAGCGGGACTACATGACCCACTGGAACGAATGGCTGGATGTGCAGAACGGCGCCCATGTTATCGATAGCCAGGAATACGAGCCCAATCCTGACCCCGACGGCGGATTTCGCTTCATCACCACGCTTCGCGATCTCACCACCTATGTGCATTTCGACGCCCTCTACGAGGCCTATCTCAATGCCTGCCTGTGGCTCCTGAACGCCAAGGCACCGGTCGATCCCAGGTTCCGCCATCTCCTGGGCAAGACCGAGCATACCGAAGGCTTCGCGCTCTATGGCGGTCCGCACATCCTGTCCCTGATGACCGAGGTTGCGACCCGCGGGCTGAAGGCCGTGCGCTTCCAGAAGTTCAACACACATCTGCGCCTGAGGCCGGAGGCGCTGGCAGGCCTGATCGCGGCGCAGGGCCAAGGGGCCTTGAGCGGCAAAGCTGCCAGCCATGTCGGCATGCTGAGCGATGTGCTCGATGACACCATCGGCGGCTCCAATCTTCTGCAGAAGATCAGGGACCACAATGGCCAGCGAATCACCGACAACCATGCGGCCTATCCTCCCGGCACTCAGAGCGGAATTGCAGCCGGACAAGCTGCCGCTCCCTTGCCGATGGCCTTCCCCGAAGGCGCTCGCCGATGCACCCGTCCTATGGGGCTGGCCATGCCACGGTCGCCGGTGCTTGCGTCACCATTCTGAAGGCGTTCTTCGACGAGGACGCCTGCCTGGTGCGCCGCGCCGACGGATCGGTCAAGGCCGTCTCGCCGGGCGATGTCCTGCCGACAGACCAGAAGGTCGCCTTCGTGCCGAATGCCGACGGTTCGGGCCTCGATGATCGCGCCGGCGCCTATGGCGACTTCCTGCGCGTCGGTGACGAGCTGAACAAGCTCGCCGCCAACATCTCGATCGCGCGCAACATGGCCGGCGTGCATTATTACAGCGACTACATCGATAGCCTGCGCATGGGCGAGGAGATCGCGATCGGCATTCTGCAGGAGCAGTCGATCATGTACCCGAAGGACCCCTTCCAGGTGTCCCTGACCTCGTTCGACGGCAAGCGCGTCATCATCGGCGACGGCGAGGTCCAGTGCCTTGATCCCAAGACGAACCACGACTACGAGCATCTCGACAACAAAAGTCTGATCGCGCTTCTCGGCCACTACAAGAAGCAGGCCGACGGCTACGAGGTCGATTCGAAGGACCAAAAATCGGTCGCCTGACCGGACGCGGCACAGCGTTGAATTGAGATCGCGGGGCTATCTTGCTTAGCCCCGCGATCCTCATGTCAGGGTGCTGCCGGCCGAGGCTCGCCCTATTTTCCTTTGAACACCGGCTTGCGCTTTTCCATGAAGGCGGTGCGGCCTTCGACGTAGTCCTCGGAAGCGAAGCACGCGGCGACCAGCTCATCGCAGCGCTCGAGTTCGCGCTTTTCCGGGTCAGGCTCGACCACCTTGGTCGCGATGAACTTCATCGCCTTGATGGTGAGCGGGGCGTTGGCGGCGATCGCGGCGGCGATCTCGTCGACGCTGGCTTCGAGCCCGCCAGCCTCGACGACTTCCTGGACGAGGCCGAGACGAAAGGCGGTGTCGGCGTCGATGCTTTTGGCGGTGAACATCAGGCGCTTGGCCGCGGCCGGACCGATGGCAGCCATCAGGCGGCGGATCGCGGGATAGGGATAGCCCAGCGCCAGCTTCGCAGCAGGCATGGCGAACTTCGATTGGTTCGAGCAGAAGCGCAGGTCGCAGCAGACCGCGAGATTGAGGCCGCCGCCGACGCAGTGGCCGTCGATCATGGCGATGGTCGGCTTCGGGAAGTGCTCGATGCGCTCATAGACCTGACGCGTGCGCGCATTGTAATGCTCGGTCGCCTCCTTGGAGCCGCGCTCCTTTGCGAACTTCGAGATATCTGCGCCCGAGACGAACGCCTTGCCGCCGGCGCCTGAGAGCACCACGACGCGGATCTCGTCATCCTGCTCGTAATGCTGCAGGATCACGTCGAGCGCATCCCACATCTCCAGCGAGACGGCGTTGTGGCGCTCGGGATTGTTGAAGATCACATGACCGATCGCGCCTTCAGTGCGCGCGATCATCTTCTCGGTGGGCAATTCGAGGGTCATCAGCTTCCCAGACTCCAAAAACTTGGGCGCATACCATCAATCCAGGCCCTGACGCCCCGAGTCAATGAGCTGGCGTCGCCAGCTGATTCACTTGCCTGAGACCCTGCTGACACGACTGTGAAAACTTGGGCGTATACCGTGGGACCGGACACCAAGCGGTCCGAGTCGACGAGGTGGCCGCGCCACCGGTCCGAGTCAATGCGGTGATCATATCACCGAACGGGTGCGGAGGTTGGCGATGTCGGCGTCGGTGAGGCCGAGTTCGTGGAGGAGTTCGTCGGTGTCGGCGCCGCGGGCGGGCGGGGCGGCGGCGAGACGTGAGGGGGTGCGCGCCATGCGGATGGGCTGGGCCATCGCCCGGGTTTCGCCGAAGGGCTCGGTCTGCAGGGTCTCGGCGATGCCGAGATGCTGCACCTGCGGATCGGCGAACATTTCTGCGACATTGTAGATGGGACCGCAGGGGACGCCGGCGGCGAGCAGCAGGTCGACCCATTCGGCGCTTTTTTTCGTACGGGTGATCGCCTGGATCGCATCGTTCATGGCGACCCGGTTTTCGTGGCGGTCGGCGTTGGTGCGATAGCGCGGATCGTCCGGCCAGTCCTCCTTGCCGATCGCCTGGCAGAAGCGCTTCCAGATGACCTCGCCGGCGACCGCGATGTTGATGGCGCCGTCGGCCGTCTCGTAGCGATTGGTGGGCACGCTGGTCGGATGCTCGTTGCCGGCCTGTCCGGCGACCTCGCCTTCCATCAGATAGCGCGCGGCCTGGAAGTCGAGCATGAAGGCCTGAGCCTGCAAAAGCGAGGTGTGCAGCCACTGGCCCTCGCCCGACTTCTCGCGTTCGAGCAGGGCCGTCAGGATGCCGAGCGCGCAGAACAGGCCCGCGGTCAGATCGGCGACGGGGATGCCGACGCGCATCGGGCCGCGTCCGGGCTCGCCGGTGACCGACATCAGCCCGCCCATGCCCTGGGCGATCTGGTCGAAGCCCGGGCGCTTGGCGTAGGGGCCGTCCTGGCCGAAGCCGGAGATGCTGGCGAGGACAACCCGCGGGTTGACCGCTTTCAGGCTGTCGTAGTCGATGCCAAGGCGCTCCTTCACGTCGGGGCGGAAGTTCTCGACGACGACGTCGGCGGTCTCGACCAGGCGCATGAACAAGGCGAGGCCGTCCGGGTCCTTGAGATTGAGGGTGAGGCTGCGCTTGTTGCGCTGCAGGTTCTGAAAGTCCGCGGTCGCCCGCCCGGCGCCGAGCGCTCCGTCGGCCTCCAATGATGCCGGCTGCTCGATCTTGATGACGTCAGCGCCCCAGTCCGCGAGCTGACGCACGGCGGTCGGCCCGGAACGCACGCGGGTGAGATCGAGAACGCGGATGTGGGAAAGGGCGTCCGAGGCGGGCAGATGGGGCATGGTTTTCTCCGAAGGCACGGCCTGGACGAACAACTGATCATGCGGGAGAGGCAGAGGCAAGGTGCGTCGCGCTTGCCGACGCGACGAAGCCTTGGTCGTGCGTATGCCTCCGACCGATGCTCCCGCAATCTGCGATCCGTCAATCTTTTCTTAACCTTTTCCTGTCACCGTGTTTTTCGGTCCATGCGATCCTGGGAATCCGCCCGCTCGACGAGAAATGGTGGGGCGGGGCTCGGACTCCCAGGGTCGCATGGACCAGGAAGTCTGAACGTTGTGGCGCGCAATGGTAGAGCAAGCGTGAAACGGGACGGTGGGGTGAGAGCTCTCAGGTTCGGGGCCGCTGGGGCGGCGGCGAGGCGTTCGGCATGAGCTAAATCCGCCGCTAAAGGGGATTTGGCTCTGGATCTTCAGTCAAGCGTCCTAACGGCGCGGAACCCCACCCGGTCGTTGCGATTCTTACGGTGTAAGGCATTGCGATAGGCGGACCGACACGACGCCGGTCCACTTACCCAAGCACCACCCCTTAGCGGTGCATGATCTACAGATCCACCATCCAACCATGCTGATCCATCTTCCGGCGCGCCTTCGTAGTTCCCATGCCAAGTATCAGCACACCATTCCCAAACATTGCCATGCATTTCGCACAGTCTAAAGGGATTAGGACTGAACATAGCTACAGACGTCGTCTCTCCTCGATAGTCACCTTGTCTTCCTGGCCCATAGACTGATCTACCATCGTAATTTGCTTGGTCAGTGAAAATCGTTTCTCCTGTCCAAAAGGGCGTAGTTGTGCCTGCACGACAAGCATATTCCCATTCTGCCTCGGACGGAAGCCGATAGTCGAACCCAGTTACTTCAGAGAGCCAATTTAGATAGGCCTCAGCATGTTCGAAGGAAACATCGACTATAGGCAATAGACCACGCGATAAATTGAGGTCTTCCGCCCATATCAACCCAGTCTCACGACAAAATTCCACAAACTCGCTAACAGTGACCGGATACTTACCAATCGCGAATGGATACTGGAAGTTGACGCGATGCTGTGGCCCTTCGTTGCCAGAGCTTTCCTTTTCGCTTTCTGGGGAGCCCATCATAAAGCTACCAGCTGGTATCACCACCATCTCAGGACACCAGTAAGCGTCGACATCGCGGAAGATCAACCCTGGCGCCCAGCTTGGCGCCGATCGGCCCTTGCCCTTCAGCGTCCGGCCGGCGGCAGTGACGTTGTCGGCGAACAGGCGGAGGTGCTTGAGGACGAGCTTGTAGATGTCCGTCGGGATCTGGTTGAACCACTGGTTTGCGAAGGGCTCCAGGACGTCGATGCCCTTCTGCAGCCCTTTGCCCGTCGCCTCCATCGCGTCCGGGATCTTTCGGATCACACCACCGAGGCGTGCCAGGGTGCCGGGTCGGATGGCGGGCTGGCGCGCCGTCTGGCGCACGAGGTCGATATGGGTCTCGGCGTCCCTGCTCTGGCGCTGCAGCGCATCGACCGCATCCGTGGCGTTGAAATGCTCGCGGTTGTCCAGCTCGTTCTTGAGGTCCCGCGTTTCAGCCTGGATCTCATCGGCCTTCGCATCGAGTTCGGCCAACGCTGCTGCCTGATCCGCATCGGGGACGACAGCCCGCTCTGGCGGCTCGTCCTCCTCGACCTCGCTGGCCTGCCGCCCATATTCCGACCGTGCGATGGTGATGGCGCCGATCAGAAGGCTGATCGCCTGCTCGACATGACCGCCGCGGGATAGCACCGGCGGCGCATCATGATTGTCTGGCAAGTCAACGCCGAGGGCCGCGCCCTCCTCGTCGTCGATCTGGATGTGGTCGCGGATGATTTCGGCGAGGCGGTGTTCGGCGAAGCGGAGCGGTTCCCTGCAGCCCTCCGCCGTGCCGTCGGGCAGCGCCTCGAGGGTGACGATCAGGCGGACTGCGTCCTGCTTCGGAAAATCCTCGGGGAGGAGGTTGGCCTGGTCGAGGGCGCGCTCCAGGTCGCCTGCGCGTCTCGCCACCGCGCGCAGTTCGCGTAGCAGCGTCGGGTTCGGTTTTGCGAACGGCAGCGACATCGGCGCTCTCGGCATACTCCAATACATGCGCTTGTAGCGCACCCCGCCCCAGCCCGTCGAGAACGACGGCATCCCAGGGGAGAGCACCGGCGTCTCTCGCAAAACCGCGGCAGCGTCCGGGCCGCGGCGCCTCGCCGCAAAAGAAAGTCTCGGCTATGCTGGTGGTGCCACCGGCACTTGGTTTACTTGTCGAGGACTGTCATGGACTATGTGATCACGCCGCCCTCCATCGTCGCCCTGCCCGTGAAGGGTGAAGATGCTGCCTTCCCTGTTCACCGGATCTACTGCGTCGGCCGCAACTATGCGGCGCATACCGTCGAGATGGGCGGCGATCCCGATCGCGATCCGCCGTTTTTCTTCCAGAAGAATCCGGACAATCTGGTGCTGGACGGGCGCTTTCCCTATCCGCCGAAGACTGCGGACGTGCATCACGAGATCGAGGTGGTGGTCGCGCTGAAGAGCGGCGGGGACAATATCCCGGTCGAGCAGGCGCTCGATCATGTCTACGGCTATGCGCTCGCGCTCGACATGACCAGGCGCGACCTGCAGGGCGAGATGAAGAAACTCGGGCGCCCGTGGGAGATCGGCAAGGCGTTCGAGAAATCCTGCCCGTGCACGCCGCTGGTCAAGGCCTCCGAGATCGGCCATCCCGAGCACGGCGCGATCTGGCTGGATGTCAATGGCGAGCGCCGCCAGGAGGGCGACATCGACCACATGATCTGGAAGGTGCCGGAGATGATTTCCTATCTTTCCGAGCTCTTCACCCTCGCCCCCGGCGACCTGATCCTCTCGGGCACGCCTTCCGGGGTCGCGGCGATCAAGAGGGGGGATCGGCTGCACGGCCATGCCGACGGCATCGGCGACCTCGAGGTCGAGGTGGTCTGAGGCCTTTTCGCGCCGGAGCGATCGGCGCGGCGCCTGCCTGTTGCGCGCGCCATGGACAGGCATCGCGTCGATCGTCATCAGGGTTAAGAAAAACTTAGGAACTCCCGCTTATGACTAAAGGGACGGCGGGTGTCCTGGCCGGCGTCAGGCCATCGCCCTCATTGAAATCGGGGGCATGGTTCCCGACATAGGGATCAAGCAAACGGCGGGATAGAGCACGCGCATGCGATCACGAAACCCCAACCCCTTCATGTGGCATGACGCGGTCGAGATGTTCGAGCGCGCGGAGAAGCTGCATCGTCAGTTCTTCACGCCGGCCAAGCCGGCCGCCGGCGGCCCGTGCTGGGAGCCGCCGGTCGATGTGCTGGAGACCGACGACGCCATCCTGATCATCGTCGCCCTGCCCGGCGTCGAGCCCGATCAGCTCAAGGTGACGATCAACGACGGCGTCCTGGTGGTCGCCGGCAACCGGCCGATGCCGGGCCATCCGAGCCGCGCGATGCTGCGTCGCCTGGAAATCCCCCATGGCCGCTTCGAGCGCCAGCTTCAGCTGCCGGCGGGCCGGTACGAGATCGGCCAGCGCGAGCTCAGACATGGCTGCCTGATGCTGTCACTGAGGAAACTGCCATGAACGAACAGGACATACCCCAGGAGCGAGCGGCGCTCGGCACCGACGCGTCGGCACGGAACGGCAGCGCCGCGATGGACAGATCCTCCGAAGCTGACCAGAAGCCGCTGCCCGAGGATGCGATGATCATCCTCCCGTTGCGCCATGTCGTGCTGTTCCCGGGCGTGGTGATGCCGCTTGTTCTGAAGCACCCGCTGCCGATCGCCGCGGCTCAGGCCGCCGCCAAGCTGCAGCGTCCGTTCGGCGCGCTTCTGCAGCTCGACCCGGAGATCGATGCGCCGACACCGGCCCAGCTCCACAAGGTCGGCACGATCGCCAATGTGCTCCGCTACGTCACCGGCCCGGACGGCACGCATCAGGTCGTCTGTCAGGGCCAGGAGCGCTTCCGGATCGTCGACTTCCTGGAGGGCTACCCACATCTCACCGCGCGCATCGAGCGTCTCGCCGACAGCAATGGCGAGGGGCCGGAGGCGGAGGCGAGGCTGCATCAGCTCAAGGAGCGCTCGCTCGAAGTGCTTGCCCTGCTGCCGGACGCCCCGGTGGAACTGGGCAACGCCATTCAGGGGCTGAGCTCGCCGTCGCATGCGGCCGACCTGGTCACCAGCTTCATGGACATGAAAGCCGAGGAGCGCCAGGAGATCCTGGAGCTTACCGACGTGCGCGCGCGGCTGGACAAGGTGCTCGCCGCCCTCGGCCACCGGCTCGAAGTGCTGAAGCTGTCGCGCGATATCGGCGAGCAGACCAAGGAGACGATGGCCGACCAGCAGCGCGAATATTTCCTGCGCCAGCAGCTCAAGACCATCCAGAAGGAGCTCGGCGAGGACGAGGGCGACAAGGCGGAAATCCAGGAGCTGCGCGACGCCATCGCCAAGGCCGGCATGCCGGAGGAAGCGGAGCAGCATGCGCTGAAGGAGCTGAAGCGGCTGGAGCGCATGCCCGAGGCCGCCGGCGAATATTCGATGGTGCGCACCTATCTCGACTGGCTGATCGAGCTTCCCTGGTCGAAGCGTTCGGACGACGTGATCGACATCGCCAAGGCGCGGGAGATCCTCGACGACGAGCATTTCGGCCTCGAGAAGATCAAGAAGCGCATTCTCGAGCATCTGGCGGTCAGAAAGCTGAACCCGGAGGGGGCGAGCCCGATCCTCTGCTTCGTCGGGCCGCCCGGCGTCGGCAAGACCTCGCTCGGCAAGAGCATCGCCCATGCCATGGGGCGCGAATTCGTGCGTGCCAGCCTCGGCGGGCTGCATGACGAGGCCGAGATCCGCGGTCACCGGCGCACCTATATGGGAGCACTCCCCGGCAACATCATCCAGGGCCTGAGAAAGGCCGGCACGAAGAACCCGGTCTTCATGCTGGACGAGATGGACAAGCTCGGCGCCGGCGGCTTCCACGGCGATCCCTCGTCGGCGCTCCTCGAAGTGCTGGATCCCGCGCAGAACAACAGCTTCAGGGACAATTATCTCGCTCTGCCCTTCGACCTCAGCCAGGTGATGTTCGTGGCCACGGCCAATGTCCTGGATGCGATCCCCGGCCCCCTTCGCGACCGTATGGAGGTGATCGAGCTTCCCTCCTACACCAGCGAAGAGAAGATCGAGATCGCGCGGCGCTATCTGGTGGCGCGCCAGCTCGAGGCGAACGGACTGAAGCCGGCGCAGGCGGCGATCACGGATGAAGCGCTGGCGGCGATCGTCGGCGACTACACCCGTGAGGCGGGTGTGCGCAATCTGGAGCGCTTGATCGGTGCCGTGCTCCGCCATGTCGCCATGCGCATCGCCGAAGGTACGGATCACCGGGTGTCCATCGGGCCTGGCGATCTGCACGCGATCCTCGGCCCGAAGCGGGTCGAGTCCGAGATCGCCATGCGCACCTCCGTGCCGGGTGTGGCGACCGGGCTCGCCTGGACGCCGGTCGGCGGCGACATTCTGTTCGTCGAAGCGACCCGTCTGCCCGGCAAGGGGCAGCTGATCCTGACCGGCCAGCTCGGCGACGTCATGCGCGAGAGCGCGCAGGCGGCGCTCAGCCTGGTGAAGTCGAGCGCCAGGCGCTACGGCATCGACGAGGCCCTGTTCGGATCGAGCGACATCCATGTGCATGTCCCAGCAGGCGCCATACCCAAGGATGGCCCCTCGGCCGGTGTCGCCATGTTCATCGCCCTGATGTCCCTCCTGAAGGATGAGACCGTGCGCCACGACACGGCGATGACCGGCGAGATCTCGCTGCGCGGCCTGGTGCTGCCGGTCGGCGGGATCAAGGAAAAGGTGCTGGCGGCGCATCGCGCCGGCATCAGGCGGGTGATGCTGCCCGCAAGAAACCGGAAGGATTATGAGGACATTCCGGAGAGCGCCCGCAACGCCCTCGACTTCGTCTGGCTGGAGCATGTCGACGATGCGGTCGAGGCGGTGGTCGGCCATCGCCGGGAACCCGAGCCGGCCCTCGAAGGGCCGCCGCCGGCATCGCTCGGCTATGGCTTGAGGCCGAACAGGAACGCGCCGCCCGGCTCGAATGAACGAGGCTGACCGAGCGCTCATCGACGAGTGCCGGCGGGCGCGGCGGGACGGTGGACTGGCCGTTCTCGATGGCCTGCATGCGCTGAAGCATGCGCTTCGCTTCCATGCCCGGATCCAGTCAGCCTGGACCAGGGACCGGGACGGGCTGATCGCTCTGGCGAGGCGCCTTGCGCCGGACATTGCCGAGCCGCTTGGCGCCCTGGTCGAGGACGTTGCGGCCGACGTCTTCGAGGCGCTGGCGCCGAAAGCACCGGAGACAGGGGTGATCGCCATCGCCGAGCGTCCTGGTCACCAGGCCGAAGAGGTCGCCGGCCGCCGCCGGGCGCCGTCGGTCCTGCTGGAAGATCCCGCTCATCTCGGCAATGTCGGCGCGGTCGTGCGGGTGGCTGCCGCTGCCGGCGCCGCTGCGGTCTACACCACGGGCCGCCACGATCCCTGGGACCCTGCAGCACTTCGCGGTTCGGCCGGCCTGCATTTCGCCCTGCCGGTGCAGCGGCTCGATGCCATCCCCGACGCGGCTGGCCCCTTGATCGCCATCGATCCCGAGGGTGCCCCGCTCCGCCCCGAAGCGCTGCCGGCGCATGCCCTTCTCGCCTTCGGTTCGGAACGTCGGGGGCTCAGCCACGCCCTCCTCGATCGCGCCGACCAGCGTCTGTCGCTGCCGATGCAGCCGAACGTTTCCAGCCTCAATCTTGCGACCGCGGTCGCCGCGGTGCTCTACGCCTGGCGCTTCGCGGTCGAGCGTTGACGGTCGGGCATCAAGGGTTCTTGTTGCACCGACGGTGACGGGCTGCCAAGCCTCGACGTCGCAGGCAACGGCTTGAGTGAGTCTATTCGGAAGATCGCCGACGTTCAGGCGATAATATCGGGAAGCATGTGACTTTCGAGGCGGACGATCACGTCTTTCAACGCCAGTTTTTGTTTTTTCAGTCGCTGCATCTCGATCTGGTCGGGATAGTTGTCCTGGACCAATTGTTCGATGCGGGCATCGAGGGCGCGGTGAGCCGCTCTGAGCTCACTGAGTTTGCGTTCGATTCCCAAAGGTTCCGATAGGAGCGCCATCACCATGCCACATCTAAGCCGACCCCCTGCACCCAACTGCGGGACGCCGACAGCTACGGTTTTCCTTGTTCAATTCGACTATACTAATAAACAATTCATCAATAAACCGTTAAGCTGAATTTTACGGGGCTTCTTCCGCAAAATGCGGGCCAGAATCGTAGAAAAGGGGATCATGCCGATGGCTCGTTTGCGATATCGGCCCGCCGGAGGCGAGATTTCCGCCTTCAGGCGCCGATCCGAGGCCTTCGACGGGTGTGCCGGAAGGCGGCCGTTGTCGCCGATCATGCCGTGGCAGCTTTCCGGGCGGTTGATCCCGAGCACCCGCTGGTGCATACCGCCTCCTGACTCAGCCTGACGCTCCGGACCATGCCGGACCGCGTCATCCGGCCGGAGAGGCCTTGTCAACGCCCCGTAAAGGGCGATCGCCGCCGATTGGGGGAGTGAAGATTGCAACGTCTTGTGAGCGATATCGGCGGCACCAATGCGCGTTTTGCTCTCGTCGGCGAGGACGGCTGGCCGCGAGGCGAAAAAACCTTGAAAACCAAGGATTTTCCGGGCGTGGTCGAGGCCGCGGTCGCCTTTCTCGACGGACGTCAGGTGGACGGCGTGGTGCTCGTGGTCGCCGGCCCGGTCGAATCGGATCGCATCGCGCTCACCAACTGCCCCTGGGCGTTTTCCCTTCAGGAGACCGGCGAAGCGCTCGGCGTCGAGCGCCTGGTGGCGATCAACGACTTCGTCGCTCAGGCCCTCGCCATTCCGAGGCTGAAGCCCGACGAATGCGCCAAGCTCGGCGGCGGCGAGGCTCAGGACGACCGCCCGATCGCCGTGATCGGCCCCGGCACCGGCCTCGGCGTGGCCGGCCTGCTGAAGATCGATGGCCGCTATCGCCCAATCGCCACCGAGGGCGGCCATGTCGCCTTCGCCCCGAAGGACGACGTGGAGTCCGCTGTGCTCGCCGTCCTGCGTGAGCGCTACGGCCACGTTTCCAACGAGCGGCTGCTGTCCGGGCCGGGCCTTGCCAATTTCGCCACGGCCCTGGCGCGACTTCAGAACAGGGAGCTCGCGATCGGCGGTCCGGCCGATGTGGTCTCGCGCGCCGAACTGGACAATTGTCCGATCTGCATCGAGGCCATTCAGCGCTTCTGCAGCCTGCTCGGCGCTGCCGCCGGCGATCTCGCCTTGACCTTCGGTGCGCATGGCGGTGTCTATCTCACCGGCGGCATGATCTCCCATCTCGGCAAGCATTTCGATACCGCGCGGGTGCTCAGGGCGTTCGTCGACAAGGGGCGGTTCAAGGCTTATCTCGAAGCGATTCCGCTGATGCGCGTGCTGCGCGGCGATACCGGGCTGATCGGCGCCGCGGCCGCCGCCATGCAGATGGAATGAACGCACTCAGCTGCGCCGGCTGAACGCCAGCCAGAGGCCGCCGCAGATCAGGAAACTGCCGCTGATGCGCTCCATCAGGCGCATGCGCGTGCCGGTGAGCCAGCGGCCGGCGCGGCCGGCGGCGAGAGCCCAGCTGCTGTCCAGGATGATGGCGACCACGATGAAGATCAGACCGAGGACGAGAGTCTGCGCCAGCGCCGAGCCCGCGGGATCGATGAATTGCGGAATGAACGCGCCGAAAAAGAGCAGCGCCTTCGGGTTCGACCAGAGCACCAGAAATCCCTGCCAGAAAAAGCGCCGGTCGGATGCACCGCCGTTCTTGCTGGGCACCGCCACCGAAGTCGACGAGGTCGCCGTGCGACTGCGCCAGAGCTTGATGCCGAGCCAGATGAGGTAGGCGGCGCCGATGAGGCGCAGCCAGTCGAAGATCCAGCCGAGGTGGTTGACGATGGTCGAAAGCCCGGCGGCGAGCACCAGGAGCATGGTGGCGAGCCCGGCCTGGGTGCCGATGTCGGTCCAGATGCCGGCGCGCGTGCCATGGCGCAGGCTGTTGGCGATGATCACCGTGACCGAGGGGCCGGGCACGATCACCACGGCGATGCAGGCGGCGGTGTAGGCGAGGAGAATTTCTGGCGGCAGCGGCATGAACAGCTCCTGTAGAGGCTAGCGGCCCTGCCGCTCGTCGGCCTGCAGCCGGCGTTCCAGCCAGCGCACGCCCTGGGAAACGATCAGGATCAGGACGAGATATTCAAGAACCAGAAAGCTGTAGATTTCAAGCGGGCGATATTGGTTGACCACCAGTTCGTTGGCGCGACGGGTCAGCTCGGAAAGGCCGATCACGGAGACGAGCGAGCTCATCTTCAGCATGTAGACGAACTGGTTGCCGAGGGGCGGCAGGATTCTTCGAACCGCCTGCGGGAGGATGACGTAGCGCATCTTGTCCCCGTAGGAGAGGCCGAGGCTGTCCGCGGCCTCGCTCTGTCCGCGCGCGATCGACTGGATGCCGCCGCGAAAGATCTCGGCCTCGAAGGCGCTGTCGCAAAGGGCGAGCGCGATCACGCCCGCTGCGAACACGTCGAGCTTGATGTTCAGCACGACCGGCAGGCCGTAATACACCCAGAGCAGCATCACCAGGATCGGCACGGCGCGGAACAGCTCGACATAGACCCGGTTGAAGCGGCGCCAGGTCGGTTTTTCGGACAGGCCAGGCAGGGCGACGAGAAGGCCGAGCGCCACCGAGATCGCGATGGCCTGCAGGGACAGGCTGATCGTCGTCCAGAGCCCGCCCAGGAGAAACTGGATGTTTGTCTGACCCTGTGCCGTGGTCGGCAGGACCACATACCAGCCCCAATTGTAGTTGCCCCCGCAACTGCCGACGGCAGCGGTCGACAGAACACAGGCAAGTAAACGCAGTCGGCGTCCGACCATTGGGCGTCCGACCACCTTCAGTGGTCCAGAATCTGACTGAGGAACTTCTTCGTCCGTTCGTTCTCGGGTGCCGAAAAGAACGCAGTGGGCGTCCCCACCTCGACGATCTGGCCCTGGTCCATGAACACCATCTTGTCGGCGACTTTCCTGGCGAAGCCCATTTCATGGGTGACGCAGACCATG
This sequence comes from Alphaproteobacteria bacterium, assembly GCA_041398025.1. GTDB lineage: Bacteria > Pseudomonadota > Alphaproteobacteria > Geminicoccales > Geminicoccaceae > JANQPX01. Next base: position 194,409 of record JAWKVM010000011.1, on the reverse strand, counting down.
GTCATGCCCTCTTCGGCGAGTTCGATCATGACGTCGAGCACCTCCTTGATCATCTCCGGGTCGAGGGCGGAGGTGGGCTCGTCGAACAGCATGATCTTGGGCTGCATGCAGAGCGATCGCGCGATGGCGACGCGCTGCTGCTGGCCGCCGGAAAGCTGAGCCGGATATTTGTCGGCCTGCTCGGGGATGTGGACGCGCTCCAGATAACGGCGGGCGATCGCCTCCGCCTCCGACTTTTTCATCTTCCGTGCGCGCATCGGCGCCAGGGTGAGGTTCTGGAGGACGGTGAGATGCGGAAACAGATTGAACTGCTGGAACACCATGCCGACCTCGCGGCGTACCGTGGTGATGTTTTTGAGGTCGTCATTGAGCTCGATGCCGTCCACGACGATCCGGCCCTCGTCATGGCGCTCGAGCTGGTTGACGCAGCGGATCAGGGTCGACTTGCCGGAGCCGGACGGCCCGCACACCACCACCCGCTCGCCCAGGCCGACCTCCAGGCTGACCGCCTTCAGCGCCTCGAATTCGCCAAACCGCTTGGTCACCCCCTCCATCTCGATGATCGGGGCGGCAGCGCTGCCGGGGTCGCCACCGGCGACAGGGTCGATTTGGTTCATAGCCGCTCCATTCGGCACCGAACGATCCAAAAGGGCTCACCAGCATCCATGCAGAGACTCCGCGCAGCGTCACCGCCCCCGCGCGTCGCGGGCGGTGGACAGGGTTTCATCACTAGGACAAGATCCTGGGCAGGCTCAAGACTTGGCGAAAGCACACCAAAAGCAAAGGATAAACCTGATGAGCACCCGTCTGATCATCGCCGCGCTTGCCGTCCTCGGCTTTCTCGCAAGCCCGCTTGCCGCGCAGGAGGGCTCGCGGCTGCAGAAGATCCTGGAGAGCGGCACGCTGCGGGTCGGCACCACCGGGGACTTCAATCCGATGAGCTTCAAGGACCCGGGCTCGAACGAGTATCAGGGCTTCGATATCGATGTCGCCAAACAGTTCGCCGCCGACATGGAGGTCGAGATCGAGTTCGTGCCGACCGACTGGAAGACCCTGGTGAACGGCGTGGTCGCGGACAAATACGACCTCACCACCAGCGCGTCCTTAAGCATGGCCAGAGCCAAGGTCGCCGGCTACTCCGACGCTTACGTCGAATTCGGCACCGTGCCCATGACGCTCAAGGCGAATGTGGAAAAATTCGATGGCTGGGACAGCATCAACAATGGCGACACTGCCGTCGCCGTCACCCTCGGCACGGTGTTCGAGGCCCAGGCGCGCGACTACTTCCCGAACGCCCAGATCGTCTCGGTCGAAGCGCCCGCCCGCGACTACCAGGAAGTCCTCGCCGGCCGGGCCATGGTCTCGATCACCTCGAACGTCGAGGCCGCGTCCCTGATCAAGACCTACCCCGAGCTCACGGTCATTCCGGTGGACGAAGCCCGCTCCCGCAGGCCCGGGGCTTTTCTTCTGGATCAAGGCGACCAGATCTGGATCAACTACGTCAACCACTGGATCGACCTGAAAACCACCGAGGGCTACTTCGACCAACTCGCCCTCAAATGGGGCCTGCAGTGAGCCACTGCAGGCCTTACTTGCCTGAGAGGTTGGTGGCGTTTGAACCTGGATGACGCGACGTTGATGGAGCGGGTGGGTCTGTGAGGCGGAGCGAGGTGCGATGACGGACAAGAAATACGACGTCTTCATCGATGCCCGCGGGCTTGCCTGCCCGATGCCGCTGATCAAGACCCGCCAGGCGATCATGGTGGTCGAGCCTGGCGCCACCATCTGCGTCCTCGCGACCGACCCCACCTCCAAGCGCGACTTCGAAATGTTCGCCGAGGCCACCGGCCACAAGCTGCTGCGCCAGGAGAAGGAAGGCGACGTCTTTTTGTACGTCGTCGAAAAGGTGGCAGCGGAAGCATTGGAGTAGGCAGGCCATGACGGACAATCCTCAAAAGGCGACGCCGAAGGACGAGGTTCTCGCCTTCTTCGCCGGCCAGAAAAAGACCGTCCTCAGCTTCCTCGGCTTCTCCGGCGCCGGCTACGAGCGGCCGGACCAGATGCTGGCCGAGGCGGAAAAGATCCTCGACCGCTTCGATCCCGCGACCACCATCGTCAATATCGGAGCGACATCGGACGGCATCGGCGCTGTCTACAAGCTGGCCAAAGAGAAAGGCTTCGTCACCACCGGCATCGTCTCGACCCAGGCGCTCGAAGCCGGCGTCGACGTCTCCCCTTTCGTCGATCGCGTGTTTTTCATCGAAGACGAAAGCTGGGGCGGCTGTCTGGACGATGGTGAAACCCTCGCGCCGACATCAGCGCTGATGGTCGAGGTGAGCGACACGATGATCGCCATCGGCGGCGGCACCATCGCGCGGGACGAGTTCTCCGCGGCCAAGAGGCGGGGTAGAAAGACCGCGTTCATTCCGGCCGACATGAACCATGAGGCGGCAAGAGAGAAGGCGCGCAGGAAGGGATTGCCCATGCCCGCCAGCTTCGCCGGCGCCGTGGCCGAATGATCATCTGATCGAAGAGCATCATCCGTCCCATCACGGCGGCGCTGGAAACACCCAGGCTCGATTCACGGCCGCGCGAGGCTTTTCGACAAGGTGAAGGGTCGACGAGGTGAAGGGGGCTGACTGCCATGATCCCGGCCTTCGTGTAGAGTGAGCGCCATGACCCAGCGCATCCTCGTCATCAATGCGGGCTCGTCGAGCCTCAAATTCTCCGTCTTTGCGGCCGATGACCAGGCCTCGCCGACCCTGCTGGTCGGCGGACAGATCGAAGGCCTCGGCGCCGTGCCCCGCTTTCGGGTGAGCCGCGCCGACGGCGAAACGCTCATCGATGCTCCCCTCACGGCCGGCGAGGACCACGCAGGCGCCGTCAGACGGATCAATGAATGGATCGAAGGCGATCTCGGCGCGCGCAAGATCGCGGTGATCGGGCACCGCGTGGTGCATGGCGGTACGCTCTTTCGCGAGCCCGTCATCATCGATGACGACGCCATGGGAGCACTGCGATCGCTGATCCCGCTGGCCCCCCTGCATCAGCCGCACAATCTCACGGCCATCGATGCCATGGCCGCAGCCTTTCCCGGCGTGATACAGGTCGCCTGCTTCGATACCGCCTTTCATCGAAGCCAGCCCTGGGTCGCCGACACCTTCGCCCTGCCGCGCGACTACTATGAACGAGGAATCAGGCGCTACGGCTTTCACGGGCTTTCCTATGAATGGATCGCTCACGAGCTTGCCCGATGCGCGCCGAAGCTCGCCGCCGGCCGCGTGGTCGTCGCCCATCTCGGCAACGGTGCCAGCTGTGCGGCGCTCGAAGCCGGCCGCGGCATTGCCAGCAGCATGGGGTTCACCGCGCTCGACGGCCTGCCGATGGGTTCGCGTTCAGGGCAGATCGATCCGGGCGTGCTCCTGCACCTTCTGGACGAAGGCGGCATGACCACGGCCGAGCTTGCCGATCTGCTGTACAAGCGGTCCGGCCTCAAGGGGCTCTCCGGGATCAGCCACGATCTGCGCGATCTGCTGGCGAGCGGGGACGAGGCGGCGGCGCAGGCGATCGACTATTTCACCTACCGCATCAGGCGCGAGGTCGCGAGTCTCGCCGCAGCGCTCCAGGGCCTGGACGGGCTGGTGTTCACCGCCGGCATCGGCGAGCGGGCGGCGACGATCCGCGCCGATGTCTGCCATGGCCTCGCCTGGCTCGGGGTCACGCTGGACGACGCGGCCAATGCGCGCCACGCGCCGATCATCTCGTCACCGTCGAGCGACGTGGAAGTGCGGGTCATGCCGGCCAACGAAGAGAAGATGATCGCCCAGCACGCCCTCTCGATCGCCGGCTGAGCGCGTTACTCCGCGGCGGTCGCGATGCTGTCGCCCAGATGCGCGCCATTGCCGTCGGTCTTGACCTCGACGGCCGAATCCGCCGCGAGCGCCGCCAGGTTCAGGATGTCGGAAACCGAGGCGTTCATCGGCAGGATCTGCACGGGCTTGGCAAGGCCGAGCAGCAGCGGGCCGACCACCGTGCCGCCGCCGAGCTGGCTCAGCAGCTGCGAGCTGACATTGGCGGTGTGCAGTGCCGGCATGATCAGGACATTGGCCGGCTCGGACAGGCGGCAGAAGGGATAGCGCTCGAGCAGGTTGGCATCGAGGGCCACGGACGCGGTCATCTCGCCGTCATACTCGAAATCGAGGCCGCTGATCTCGGCACGCCGGTCGAGCTCGCTGACCGCGTCGAGCACCCGCCTGGTCTTGTCGGTCTCGCGCGAGCCGAAATTCGAGAAGGACAGGAGGGCGCAGCGCGGGGTGAGACCGAGCCGGCGCGCGAAGGCCGCGGTCTGCGCGGTGATATCGGCAAGCTCCTCCTTCGAGGGCAGCTCATGCACCATGCTGTCCGAGATCAGGACGGTCCGGCCCTTGGTGATCATGATCGTGAGGCCGAACACCCGCTCGCCGACGCGCCGGTCGATCACCTTCTGGATGTCGTTCAGCACCGTGATCGGATTGCGCGTGAGGCCGGTCACCATGGCATCGGCATCGCCCGCGGCCACCATGCAGGCGCCGAAGATGTTGCGGTCCTGGTTGACCTGGCGCAGACAGTCGCGGAACAGCATGCCGTGACGCTGGTTGCGCTGATAGAGACGCTCGGCATAACGCTCGTTGCGCTCGGAGCGCCGGGCATTGTGGATCTCGAGCGCGTCCGGGATCTCGACCCCCATGCTGTCCATCACGGAGGTGACGCTCTCCTCGCGCCCGATCAGGATCGGCGTGCCGAGGCCGTTATTGTGCCAGGCGATCGCCGCACGGATGGCGCTTTCCTCCTCGCCCTCGGCGAACACCATGCGCTTGGGATTGGCGCGCACGCGATCGATGATCTGCTGCATGCGCGACGCGGTCGGATCGAGGCGGCTTCTGAGCTGGTTGACATAGGCCGCCTTGCTCTTGAGCGGCTTTCTCGCGACGCCGCTCAGCTCGGCGGCATGCGCCACGGCAGGCGGCACATGGGTGATCAGGCGCGGGTCGAAGGGGGTCGGGATCAGGTAGTCCGGCCCGAAGCGCAGGCTGCGGCCGCGATAGGCCGAGGTCACCTCGTCCGGCACCTCGCCGCGCGCGAGATCGGCGAGAGCGCGTGCCGCGGCGATCTTCATCTCGTCATTGATGCTGGACGCGCGCACATCGAGCGCGCCTCGGAAGATGTAGGGGAAACCGAGGACGTTGTTGATCTGGTTCGGATAGTCCGAACGCCCGGTCGCCATGATCGCGTCGGGCCGGATTTCGGCGACCTCCTCCGGCGTGATCTCGGGATCGGGATTGGCCATGGCGAAGACGATGGGATTGGCAGCCATGCTCTTGATCATATCGGCATTGAAGGCGCCCTTGACCGAGAGGCCGAACACGACATCGGCGCCCCGAATCGCTTCGGCGAGCGTGCGCGCCTCGGTATCGACCGCATGGGCGGACTTCCACTGGTTCATGCCCTCTTCGCGGCCCTTGTAGATCACGCCCTTGGTGTCGCAGAGGATGGCGTTGCCGTAGGGAAGGCCCATGGCCTTCAGGAGATCCAGGCAGGCGATCGCCGCGGCCCCGGCGCCGTTGATCACCAGCTTGATGCCGTCGAGCCGGCGCCCGGTGACGTCGAGCGCGTTCAGGAGGCCGGCAGCGGCGATGATCGCTGTGCCGTGCTGGTCGTCATGAAAGACCGGGATGTCCATGAGCTCGCGCAGGCGCTGCTCGATGATGAAGCAGCCGGGCGCCTTGATGTCTTCGAGATTGATGCCGCCGAAGGTCGGCCCGAGCAGCTTCACGCAGTTGACGAACTCGTCGACATCCTCGCTGTCCACCTCGAGATCGATGCCGTCGATGTCGGCGAAGCGCTTGAACAGCACGGACTTGCCTTCCATCACCGGCTTCGCGCCGAGGGCGCCGAGATTGCCGAGGCCGAGCACGGCGGTGCCGTTCGAGATCACCGCGACCACATTGCCCTTGGCGGTGTATTCATAGGCCTTTGCGGGGTCCGCCTGGATCGCGAGGCAGGGGGCGGCGACGCCGGGCGAATAGGCGAGCGACAGGTCGCGCTGGGTGGTCAGCGGCTTGGTCGGTGCTATTTCGATCTTGCCCGGCTTGCCGCGGCGATGCAGCTCCAGGGCCTCGTCGTCGGTCACCGAAATTCTCGTGCTATCGTTCTGATTGACGTTTGCCATCGGTCTCTGATCCGTCCCCGCTCGTTCGCCCTAGCCCCTGAAAGCCTTGCCATTTGAGGCATTAAGCAGCTGAAGGCACGGGTTTAGATCACCAAACCCTGACGTGACAATGATAAATCTGCGACGGCGGCTCATATCTACGAGGGCTCAAGGCCGTGCATCCGCCAGCTTGCACCGCCGCCGATAGCGACTACCTATCGGTAGAGGCCGCGAATTCAACGGCCTAGTCCATCAAGATGCTGGCAAGACACCGATGAACTACGCGCGCACAGCCCTTCTTCTCGCAGCCATGACCGGCCTCTTTCTGGTCATCGGCTATCTGCTCGGCGGCAGCGGCGGCGCCCTGATCGCCTTCGTCGCAGCACTCGGCATGAACGCCTGGTCCTACTGGAACTCGGACAAGGCCGTGCTGCGCATGCAGGGGGCGAGGCCGGTGACGCGCAGCGAGGCGCCGGGGCTCGTGGCGATGGTCGAGGACCTCGCCCGCAAAGGCGACCTGCCGACACCGGCGGTCTATATCATGGACACCGCGCAGCCCAACGCCTTCGCCACCGGGCGCGACCCGGATCATGCGGCGGTCGCCGTAACCCACGGTCTGATCAATACCTGCTCGAAGGAGGAGCTGGCCGGCGTCATCGCCCATGAACTGGCTCACATCAGGAACCGCGACACCCTGACCATGACGATCACGGCGACCATCGCCGGCGCGATCGGCTTTCTCACCCAGTTCGGACTTTTCTTCGGCCGCGGCCGCGACAATCCGCTCGGCATGATCGGCACGCTTCTGGTCATCGTTCTCGCCCCGATCGCCGCCATGCTGGTGCAGATGGCGATCTCCAGGACTCGTGAGTTCGCCGCCGACAAGATGGGCGCCGAGATCTGCGGCCATCCGGAATGGCTGGCGAGCGCCTTGCAGCTGATCGAGCGTCAGGCGCGCGGCATGACCAACCCGCGCGCCCAGGAAAACCCGGCGACGGCCCATCTCTTCATCATCAATCCGCTGCGCTCCGGCGGCCTGTCCGGCCTGTTCCGCACCCACCCGTCGACGGCAGAGCGGGTGAGCCGGCTGAACGAGATGGCGGCAAGACAGGGTACAGCGACCGCCGGCAAGGGGCCCTGGGGCTGAGAACCCGCGGCGCGAGACGATGATCGCCAAAATGCAGATGCGGCGCTTTGGTGTAACGCTTTCTTAACCAAACTGTCGCATGATCCGGAGCGCGATGGCCGACGTTGACAGGCCAAGGGTGCGTACTATGCTCCCGCTAGCAACGTAGAAAAGTGGCGCTTGAACGGCATTTTGGAGCGGCGGATGGCCAAGGCGGAACGGCCTCTCTCACCTCATTTGCAGATCTATCGTTGGTACCTGACGATGGCGCTGTCGATTGCGCATCGGGCAAGCGGCGTCGCGCTCTCGGTCGGCCTGCTGTTTCTCACCTGGTGGCTGCTGGCGCTGGCCGGCGGAGAGGAGGCCTTCGCCCTGGTCGAGTGGTGGAAGGACAGCGTGCTCGGCGTGCTCTTCCTGTTCGGCATGACCTTCGTCCTCGCCTACCATCTCGGCAACGGCGTGCGCCATCTGCTCTGGGACATCGGCTGCGGCTTCGAGCCGGAGGTGGCGAAGATGTCAGGCATGATCGTGCTGGCCTTTGCGGCCGGCGTCACGGTGCTGACCTGGATCGCCATCGCGATCATCGGCTGAGGAGGATGTGATGCAGCTCAGAACCCCGCTCGCCGCCACCAGGGGCCTCGGCTCGGCCAAGGACGGCGTTGGCCACTGGATGATGCAGCGCGTGACCGCGATCGCCAATGTGGTGCTGGTGGTCTGGTTCCTGTTCGCCGCGATCGGCCTTGCCGGCGCCGACTACGCCGAGGCCCGCGCCTGGCTCGCCTCCCCGGTCTCGGCGAGCCTGATGATCCTTTTGCTGTTCTCCGCCTTCTACCACGTCAAGCTGGGCTTGCAGGTGGTGATCGAAGACTATGTCCACCACGAGGGCGCCAAGCTCGCCGCCTTGACCGCGGTCACGCTCGTGACCATCGGCCTCGGCGTCACCGCTGCGGTCGCGGTGCTCAAGATCTCGCTTGGCGCCTGAGATGTCCCCGATGCCGACCGCCGCCGCACGCTAAGCCAGAAACCGGAATCAGAACCATGGCCAAAGCCTATCCGATCATCGATCACACCTTCGACGCCCTGGTGGTGGGTGCCGGCGGTTCCGGTCTGCGCGCCGCGGTCGGCATGGTTGAAGCCGGGCTGCACACCGCCTGCATCTCCAAGGTCTATCCGACCCGCTCGCACACCGTCGCCGCCCAGGGCGGCATCAACGCGGCGCTCGGCAATATGGGCGCCGACGACTGGCGCTTTCACATGTACGACACGGTCAAGGGCTCGGACTGGCTGGGCGACCAGGACGCGATCGAATACATGACCAAGAACGCGCCGGAGGCGGTGATCGAGCTCGAGCATTATGGCGTGCCCTTCTCGCGCACGCCCGAAGGCAAGATCTATCAGCGCGCCTTCGGCGGCCAGTCGACGGAATACGGCAAGAACCAGGCCTATCGCACCTGCGCCGCCGCCGACCGCACCGGCCACGTCATCCTGCACACCCTGTTCCAGCAGTCCCTTCGCCACAAGGTGCAGTTCTTCAACGAATATTTCGCCCTCGACCTGATCATGGACGATGACGGCGCCTGCCGCGGCATCATGGCGCTCTGCCTCGAAGACGGCACGATCCACCGTTTCCAGGCGCAGCTCGTGGTGCTGGCGACCGGCGGCTACGGCCGGGTCTATTTCTCCTGTACCTCGGCCCACACCTGCACCGGGGACGGCAACGCCATGGTGCTGCGCGCCGGTCTGCCCTTGCAGGACATGGAGTTCGTGCAGTTCCACCCGTCCGGCATCTACGGCGCCGGCTGCCTGATCACCGAGGGGGCCCGCGGCGAGGGCGGCTATCTCACCAACAAGGACGGCGAGCGCTTCATGGAGCGCTATGCGCCGACCGCGAAGGATCTCGCGTCGCGCGACGTGGTCAGCCGCGCCATGACCATCGAGATCAACGAAGGCCGCGGCTGCGGTGCCGAGGGCGAATATATCGAGCTGCATCTGGAGCATCTCGATCCCGCCGTGCTGCACCAGAAACTCCCCGGCATCTCTGAAACCGCGAGAATCTTCGCCGGCGTCGACGTCACCAAGACTCCGATCCCGGTGGTGCCCACCTGCCACTACAACATGGGCGGCATTCCCACCAACTACCGCACCGAGGTGGTCAAGCCGAACGGTGGCGGCGACACCGTCGTGCCCGGCCTGATGGCGGTCGGCGAGGCGGGCTGCACCTCGGTGCATGGCGCCAATCGTCTCGGCGGCAATTCGCTGATCGACCTCGTGGTGTTCGGCCGCGCCGCCGCCCACCGCGCCGCCGAGATCCTCACGCCGGGAGCTGCGCAAAAGCCGCTCGCCAAGGACGCCGGCGAACAGGCGATCGCCCGGCTGGATCGCATGCGCCACGCCGACGGCAGTCTCTCCAGCGGCGAGATCCGCCTCAACATGCAGCGCACCATGCAGCGTCACGCCAGCGTGTTCCGCACCGGCGAGCTGCTGGAGGAGGGCGCCGCCAAGATCGGCGACGTCGCCTCGTCGCTCAGTGACATCAAGCTGACCGACCGCTCGATGATCTGGAACACCGATCTGGTGGAAGCGCTCGAGCTGGAAAACCTGATGCTGCAGGCGGTGGCTACCATGGCCTCGGCTGGCCAGCGCACCGAAAGCCGCGGCGCCCACGCACGCGAGGACTATCCCGATCGCGACGACCAGAACTGGATGAAGCACACCCTTTGCTGGGTCGACGCCGGACAGCACCAGCCGAAGATCGACGACCGCCCCGTGCACAGCACGCCGCTCACCAACGACGTCGAGCCGGTGCCGCCGCAAAAACGCGTCTACTGAGCAGGACGATCGACCAGCCCTTCGCACAGCTTTGAGCGCCTATTGCCTCCGCAGGAGATAAGCTTCCATGGCCGAATTCGCACTACCCGCCAACTCCCGCATGACGGACGGCAAGAAGCACACCGCACCGAGCGGGGCAAAGCGCATCAAGACCTTCAAGATCTACCGCTACAACCCGGACGATGACAGCAATCCCACCATCGACAGCTTCGAGGTCGATCTCGACGACTGCGGCCCCATGGTCCTGGACGCCCTGATCAAGATCAAGAGCGAGACGGATTCCAGCCTGACCTTCCGGCGTTCCTGCCGCGAGGGAATCTGCGGCTCCTGCGCCATGAACATCGACGGCGGCAACACCCTTGCCTGCCTGAAGGCGATCGACGACGTCGAGGGTGAGGTCAGCATCTATCCCCTGCCCCACCAGCATGTGGTCAAGGACCTGGTCACCGACTTCACCCAGTTCTGGGCGCAGTACGAGTCAATCCAACCCTGGCTGCAGACCTCCACCGCGCCGCCGGAGAAGGAGCATCTGCAGGATCCTGAGGACCGCGACAAGCTCGACGGCCTCTATGAGTGCATCCTTTGCGCCTGCTGCAGCACCAGCTGCCCGAGCTATTGGTGGAACAGCGATCGCTATCTCGGTCCCGCGGTCCTTCTTCAAGCCTATCGCTGGCTGATCGACACCCGCGACGACAACACCGGCGAGCGCCTGGACAATCTGGAAGACCCCTACCGCCTCTACCGCTGCCACACCATCATGAACTGCGCCAACACCTGTCCCAAAGGCCTGAATCCGGCGAAGGCGATCGCCGAGATCAAGAAGCTGATGGTCGAGCGCAAGGTCTGAGCCGGCGACGGCCTCGCAGCCGCGGCGAAGGCTCTGGACGACAACCGAAAGATCCGCGGCTGGATCGAGGGGACAGGGTTCGACGGCCCGATCGAAGTCGAGATCTTTTCGTCACGCGACTGGTGGCGACGCGATCCGGACGACGTGGTCGGCACAATCGTCGATCGCTACGGAACGTCATTTTTGATATCGCCACCCTGCTCATGGTGGAATCGGGGGCGAACGCTGCCTCTAGGCGACCTGGTCGACGCCGGATCCGCCGAACTCCGATCGAAGCGCTTCGCCATGCTCGTCCTTCGCCGGCACGGGACCGTATTGGTCCTTGCGGCCGCGAACGACGCTCGCCGGCGCCAGCAGCTCGACCTGGCCATGCTCGGTCCTGACCTCGATGAAGCGATTTTGCGGATGCACCATCAGGTCGTCGAGATCGGAAAGGCGGCCATAGGCGATGCCGGCCTTTATCAGGAGGTTGATGTTGGCTTCACGATCACGCGCGGCGAAGAATTCGGAACAGAGGCCGTCGACCCTCGACCGATTGCCGACCCGCTCGACATTGGAGCGAAAGCCTTCCTTCTTCGGCAATTCCGGATCGCCGAGCACGTCGCTGCAGAACCGCTGCCACTCGCGCTCGTTCTGGATCGAGATCAGGACCACCTTGCCATCGGCGCAATCGAACGCGCCGTAGGGCGCGAGCGACGGGTGCTTCAGCCCCTGGCGTTTGGGCGTGGCGCCGCCATAGCGGTGCTGCAGATAGGGCACGTTCATCCAGTCGGCCATGGCGCCGAACAGCGACACCTCGATCAGCCGCCCCTCGCCCGTTCGCCCGCGCGCGATCAGCGCCTGCAGGATGGCCTGGAACGCGCTCATCCCTGCGGCGATGTCGCAGACCGACACCCCCACGCGCGCCGGCGCCTCCGCCGTGCCGTTGATGGCGCAAAGGCCGCTCTCCGCCTGGACCAGAAGATCGTAAGCCTTCTGATCCTTCCACGGCCCCTCGCTGCCATAGCCGGAGATCGAGCAGATGATCAGACCCGGGTATTTTTCTCTCAGATCCACCGGATCGAAGCCGAGCCGCTCCATCACGCCCGGTCCGAGATTCTGGATGAGCACGTCGGCCTTGGCGATCATCGATGCCAGGATCTGCTTGTCGCGCTCAGCCTTCAGGTCCAGGCAGACCGACTCCTTGCCGCGGTTCAGCCAGACGAAATAGGCGCTGCCGCCCTGCACATGGGTATCGTAACCGCGCGCAAAATCGCCTTCCGGCCGTTCGACCTTGATCACCCGTGCGCCGGCGTCGGCCAGCCTGCCGGAGGCGTAAGGTGCCGCCACCGCATGTTCCACCGTGATCACCAGCAAGCCTTCGAGATCGCTCATCGTCTGTCCCATCGGAGATGTCGCCAGCTCCATAACAGCCGAGACGGCGAGGACGATCAAGGATTGCTGGCCGGCCATAGCCTGAACCTGATGACGTCATAAGTGCAGGGTCTTTCCCATCCGCCGCTCCGCCCCAGTTAGTATGGTAGCAGACGTTTCTCCCAGGAGAGACGAGGAACGAAAAACGGCAGGGAGGAGCAAGATGACGATGGCGCGACCGCTGACCCTCGGCCTGATGGCGCTGCTGGCGAGCGGGACAGCCCTGGCCGCCGAGAAGCCTGATCAGCTGAAGATCGGTATCACGGCTTTTCTTTCCGGGCCCGCCTCGGTGTTCGGCGAGCCCGCCAAGGCGGCCGCCGAGATGATGATCGAGGAGATGAACGCCGATGGCGGCATCGGCGGCGTGCCGGTCAGCGCCTCCTTCGTCGATGAGGGCGCCGGCGGCGAGGCGGTTCTTTCCGAGTATAGGCGCCTGGTTCAGGACGAGGGCGTCGACGTGATGTTCGCTTCGATCTCGTCGGGCAACTGTAACAAGGTGGCGCCGCTCGCCGAAGACTTGAAGATGCTGAACTTCATGTGGGACTGCGGCACCCAGCGCATCTTCGAGGAGGGCGACTACCGCTACGTGTTCAGGACCCAGGGCAACGCCACGCCGGAAATGCTCTCCACCGTCCTCTATCTCCTGAAGACCAAGCCCGACTTCAAGACCATCGCCGTGGTCAATCAGGACTACGCCTGGGGCCGGGATAGCTGGGCGATCTTCTCGACGGCGCTCAAGGCCCTGAAGCCGGATGTCGAGGTCGTGGCCGAGTTCTTCCCGAAGTTCGGCGCCCCCGATTTCTCGACCGAGATCTCCCGCCTGCAGGCCCTTCGCCCTGACGTGATCCTCTCGACCTCCTGGGGCGGCGATCTCGACACCTTCGTCCGCCAGGCAGCCCAGCGCGGTCTGGCCAACACCTCGACCCTGGTCCTGCCGCTCGCCGAAAGCTCGCTCGAGCGCCTGGGCGACGCGCTGCCCGAGGGGCACATCGTCGGCGCGCGCGGCGATCACTACTTCCTGCATCCGGAAAAGAAGGACGATCCGGACTTCAAGGCCTTCGTCGAGGCGTTCCGCGACAAGACCGGCGCCTATCCGATCTACCCCGTCTTCCACATGAGCCAGGCGCTGAGCGCGCTCAAGGCCGCCTACGAGAAAGCGATCGAGGCGAAGGGCGGTGAATGGCCGGACCGCGAGCAGGTGGTCGACGCCATGCAGGGCCTCACCTTCGCCGGGCTCGGCAACGAGATCACCATTCGCGAGGACGGCCAGGGCGTCGAGGACATGCTGCTCGGCACGACCATCAAGGCTGACGGCTACGACTTCGACGTGCTCGACAACATGATGTTGTTCGACGGCGACCAGATCATCACCCCGGTCGGCGAGGAGTCGATCGAATGGCTCGGCACGCTGACGCCGGACTATCTGGATCAGGTCAAGGCGGAGACCTATGCGCACGGCTCGTGACACCTGGCGGCAGGGTAAGGCGGCCCGTTACATCGCTCCAGCGTGAGCAAAATCTCACGGAAAGATCGATGAGCGCGAAGGAGAGGGTACGGCGGCGCATGACTTACGGAGATGTGTCGCTGTACCTGGATCGCCGGACCGCCCCTGCCGGGCCGAACAAGATGACGGGCAGCGATGCGGATGCACATGACGATATGCGGGACCTGTCATCGATGACATCCATGCACCACACCTGCTTCGACTGAAACATGCAAGACGCTTACGCTTCGTTAACCCCTGTCTGTCACCATGACGATCTGGTCCATGCGATCCTGGGAATCCGTGCCGCGGCTTATCTTTCCAGCGGACGGACTCCGAGGATCGCATGGATCAGCGAGACAACCTTGATAGCGGCCCACGGTTAAGAATGGGTAAACAGAGGCTCGCAACATGCCCTGTCGACTGAGGACACCGATACCCATGGGGCGATGGACGCGTCGGTGCAGACAGGTCGATGAGATCTGTCTGAAGACACCGATGCATCACCCAAAGGCTGGTGGAATATCCGCGGCATTTGCGTCCGACCGACACGGTGAAGACCGACAGCATGCGGCCACGTTCGGGATAGCAGGCACAGTATTCTTGTGTCGAAGACATGCCACGAGGATGCTTCCCCATGGGAAGGATGGCGCAAGCGAAAGCGTCGTTTCTCGAAAGCCGGATCGGAGACTGCTGGCCATATTTGAGCAGCGGAATCGCAGAAAACGTAGGTTTGCAGCAAGTCGGGGCTTGATAAGGACGCGCCCAACTGTGGCGGCGTGCAGAACCCGTGAAGGTGCCACCGCACCAGGGACTTCGCAACCGCATCCATGCCGCATCCATTCATCCTGCTTTAACCTTTTGCTGCCATCATCATCGTCTGGTCCATGCGATCCTGGGAGTCCGTGCCGTGCCCAATCTGTCTGCCGGGCGGACGGACTCCCAGGATCGCATGGACCAGCGAGACGAAGCCGCGATAGCGCTTGCGGGTTAAGAGAGGGTAGACGGAGGCAGGGAAAGAGGCCCCAAGAGCTCAAGTGCTGTCCGCGGACGACCGATCGGGGCGTCAGGTGTCGTTCTCTGCCATCCGACGCATCGTCCGAGAGCAGGCCATGATGACTGCACAGCTCTTCGGCCTTGCCCTGTTCGACGGCATCGCCTATGCGGCGCTGGTGTTCATGGTCGCGGTCGGGCTGACGCTGATCTTCGGCGTGCTGCGCATCCTGAACGTCGCGCACGGGTCTTTCTACGCGATCGGCGCTTATGTCGCCGCCTCGATCGGCGGCGCCATCTTCGCTCAAGGCTATGTGCCCTGGCTCGCCTTTCCTCTGATGCTGATCGCCGCTGCCCTGGTGGCGGTCGTCCTCGGCGCACCGATCGAGCGCCTGCTGCTGCGCCGCATCTATGCCAAGGACGACGTGCTGCAGCTCCTCGTCACCTTCGCGATCTTCATGATCCTCGAAGACGTGCAGCGCCTGGTCTGGGGCGTGCAGCCCTATTTCGAATCCACGGCCCTGCAGCAGCTCGGCAACGTCCAGGTGTTCGGCATCTACTACACCGTCTACCAGCTCATTTTTCTCCCGGCGGTCGCCATCCTGGTCCTGATCGGCCTTCGCCTCTTCCTGAAAAAGACCCTGGCCGGCCGGCTGATCCTCGCCGTGACCGAGGACCGCGAGGCCGCGACCGCCATCGGCATCGATGCGGATCGCGTTTACCTGCTGACCTTCGCCGTGGGCGCCGGGCTCGCAGCCCTCGGCGGCGCGCTCGCCTCGGCCACCACCTCGGTGATCCCGGGCATGGGCGCCGACATGATCGTGCTCTCCTTCGCCGTCGTCGCCATCGCCGGCCTCGGTCAGATCGAAGGTGCCGCCATCGCAGCCCTGCTGATCGGCCTCGGCCGCAGCTTCGCCGTCTACCTCATGCCCGAACTGGAGGTGCTGATCCCCTATATCATCATGCTGCTGGTCCTGCTGATGCGGCCCGAAGGCCTGTTCGGCGTGGCCCAGACCCGAAAAATCTAGGTCGAATGTCGACCCCATCGACTTTTATGAGACCGCGCCTGGTCGTGCCGGCCTTGCTGGTGCTGCTGGTCGCTGCCATGCCGCTGCTGGCCTCATGGTCCCAGGTCGTGCTCACCCTGGCGCTCGCCAAAGGCCTTGCGGTTCTCGGGATCGTCGTCCTGCTGCAGGCGGGGCAGGTCTCCTTCGGCCACGCGCTGTTCTTCGCAATCGCCGCCTACACCGCGGCCTTCCTCGGCAGAGCGTTTGGTGGCGGCGAGTTGTTTTCAATGATCCTTCTCGGGCTGGGCATGTCGCTCGCTGCCGGCCTCGTCGTCGGCCTCTTCGTGGTGCGCTACCGCCACATCTTCTTCGGCATGCTGAACCTCGCCTTCTCCATGATCTTCTTTTCCATCCTCGAAAAATTCTACTACGTCACCGGCGGCTCCGACGGCCTGCAGGTGGCACGGCCTTCGGTCCTCGGCATCGAGATGGACCGGGGCCCCTTCGAAATGCTGCTGTTCTACGGCACGATCGTCCTTTGCCTCGCCGTCGCCTTCGCCGTCCAGCGCTTTCTCGACAGCCCGATCGGCCATCTCTTCAAGACCATCAAAACCAACGAGACGAGGCTCGAATATCTGGGCGTCTCCGCGCGCCGCACCCTCCTGATCGGCTATGTGCTCTCCGCCGGGCTATGCGGCCTCGGCGGCGTCCTGATGGCGGTCGCCCAGGGAATCGTGACGCCGGAATATGCCTGGTGGATCCGCTCGGGCGAGCTGGTGTTCATCGCGATCCTGGGCGGCTCGGGCTCGGTCGCCGGCGCCTTCGTCGGCGCTGTTATCTACGAGGTCGTGCGCACCTACGCCGCCGCCTTCGCCGCCGACATCTGGCAGATGGTCCTCGGCATTTTCCTGCTCGCCATCATCCTCTTCGCCTCCCGCGGCCTCGTGGGGTTGTATGACAACCTCATGGACTTGCTGGACCCTCGGCCCGGGGCAAGGCGCGGGGATGACGGCGAAAGCACAGCCCCGAATGCCGGGACGGAGGCAGCGGAATGAGTTCGCCCGCTCTTCTCGAAGCCAGGGGGCTGCAGATCCGCTTCGGCGGTGTGGTCGCGGCGGATGATGTCGACATCGAGATCCGGGAAGGCAGGAACCTCGCGATCATCGGGCCGAACGGCGCCGGCAAGACCACCTTTCTCAACATCTGCACCGGCTATCTGAAGCCGAACGTCGGCAGCGTTTACTTCGAGGGGGAAGAAATCACCCGAAAAACACCGCGGCAGATCACACGCCTGGGTGTGGCGCGTGCCTTCCAGATCCCGCAGCTCTTCCACGAGCACACGGCGCTGGAAAACCTCCTGATCGCGGCCGCGGCGCGGGAACGACGCTGGTCACCCTTCACGCCTCTCCGCGCCATGCCCGAACGCGCCGAGATGAAGCACCTGCTGGAGCTGGTGAATTGTTCGGACATCGCGGAGCGACCGGTGAACGAGCTGCCGGAAGGTCAGCGAAAGCTGATCGACATCGCGGTGGCGCTGGCGCTCAGGCCGAAGCTGATCCTGATGGACGAGCCGACCTCGGGCGTGGCGTCCGCGGAAAAATTCGGCGTGATGGACATTCTCACCAAGGCGCTCGCCGAAGCCGGGGTCACGGCCGTCTTCGTCGAGCATGACATGGGAATCGTCGAGACATACGCCGACGAGGTCGCGGTCTGGTCCGCGGGCGCCATCCAGCTGCGCGGCGCGCCCGCCGAGATTCTGGAGCATCCCGATGTGATCAGGGACGTGATCGGGGAGGAGGTCTGATGCTCGGCTTCGAGGCGGTGGACGTCGCGATCAACGGCGTGCAGATCCTGCGCGATGTCACCTTTTCTATCGAGCCCGCCGAGACCGTGGCGATGGTCGGGCGCAACGGCGCCGGCAAGACCACGACGCTTCGCACGGTCATGGGTTTTACGGAGGTGCACGGCCGCATGACCTTCGACGGCGCCGATCTCTCGGCGATCAGACCTTCCGACCGCCCCGGTCTCGGCATCGGCTACGCGCCGGAGGACCGCCGTCTGTTCTCCGCCTTCACGGTCGAGGAAAACATCGTCATGCCGGGTCAGGTGGCGAAGCTCTCGGCTGCCGACCTCGGAAAACGCCTGGAGCGCGTCTACGAGATCCTGCCCGAGCTCGAGGAGATGGCGAAACGCCCCGCGGGCATGGTCTCGGGCGGCCAGGGCAAGATGGCGGCGCTTGGCCGGGCGCTGATGATCGGCACCCGCCTGATCATGCTCGACGAACCCTTCCAGGGCCTCGCCCCTGCCCTTGCCCGCCGCTACGCCGAGGCGCTCCGCACCCTTCGCGACCGGGACCGCGAGGTCGCCCTGATCGTCACCGAATCCAATCCCGCTCTGCTCAGGAGCTTCGCCGACCGCACGCTCGTGATCGAACGCGGCGAAGTTCGAAAAGGCACGCTGGACGGCGAGCACCAGGTCGCGTGATCAGGTTCGACGCCTGCCCACCGACGGTGCATCCGGGCCGTGGTGACGAATTTTCCCGGGACGGCCGCTGATCAACGAAATCTTAACTCGCCACGTCCAGACTGATGATCTGGTCCATGCGATCCTGGGAATCCGCCCGCCCGCCGGAGATAGGGGCGCTGGGCATGGCCTCGCAGGATCGCATGGACCTGGCACCGATCATGACGTGCAAGCGTTAGGGAAAGATTGCTATGCTGCACGCCGAGGTCGAAGCGTGGGCACAGCGCCGACGTCGTAGGCAGGCTTTTCCAGGGTGGATCTTACGGTGAACCATCATCCCAAGCTCTTCCAGGTCGCCCCGGGCGGCGCCGACTATCGGCTCGTCACCGAAGAGGGCATGGCGCTCGAAAAGGTCGGGAGCCGACGGTTTCTGGTGGTCCAGCCGGAGGCGATCGCGCGGCTGACGGAGGAAGCCTTTTCGGACGTGTCCCACCTCCTCCGCCCGGCGCATCTCGCCCAGCTCAGGGCGATCCTGGACGATCCGGAAGCCTCGGCGAACGACCGCTTCGTCGCGACCGAGCTCTTGAAGAACGCCGTGATCGCCGCGGCACGCCAGTTTCCGAGCTGTCAGGACACCGGCACGGCGATCATCTCCGGCAAGAAGGGGCAGAATGTGCTGGTCGAGGGCAGCCTGCATGACGCCCTTTATGACGGCATCGCCAGGACCTGGCGCACGAAAAATCTGCGCTTCAGCCAGATGGCGGCGCTATCCATGTTCGAGGAGCGGAACACCGGCACCAATCTGCCGGCGCAGATCGAGATCGAAGCTGTGGACGGCGATTCTTTTGAACTTCTGTTCATCGCCAAGGGTGGGGGATCGGCGAACAAGACCTTTCTTTTCCAGGAGACCAGGCGGGTCCTGGAGCCCGAGCGGCTGCTCGCCTTCTTTGACGAAAAAATCAAAACCCTCGGCACCGCCGCCTGCCCGCCCTATCACCTGGCGCTGGTGGTCGGCGGGCTGTCGGCGGAGCAGACGCTGAAAACCGTGAAGCTCGCCTCGACCAAGGCGCTGGACGGCCTGCCGACCGAAGGCGATGCTAGCGGCCGCGCCTTTCGCGATCTCGAGATGGAGCGGAAGGTTCACGAACTCACGCGCAATATGGGGCTCGGCGCGCAGTTCGGCGGCAAGTATTTCTGCCACGACGTGCGCGTCATCCGCCTGCCGCGCCATGGCGGCAGCCTGCCGATCGGCATGGGCGTAAGCTGCTCGGCGGACCGCCAAGCCTGGGGCCGGATCGACGAGCGCGGCGTTTGGCTGGAAAGGCTCGAGACCGACCCCACGCACTATCTCCCGACCGTCGAGCTGGAGGGCGCCGAGGCGCCCGTCACGATCGATCTCGACCGACCCATGAGCGAGGTCCAGTCAAGCCTGTCGGCGCTGCCGACCGGGGCGCCGGTGCTGCTTTCCGGAACGCTGATCGTCGCGCGCGATCTGGTGCATGCCGAACTCGGCAAGCGACTCGCTGCCGGCGAAGGCCTGCCGGACTACATGAAGGATCACCCCATCTACTATGCGGGCCCGGCGAAGACGCCGGACGGGTTCGCCTCGGGCTCGTTCGGGCCGACCACGGCGGCACGCATGGACCCCTATATTCCGGAATTCCAGGCGGCGGGCGGCAGCCTCGTCAGCATCGCCAAGGGCAACCGCTCGCGCCAGGTGACCGAGAGCTGCAAGCGTCACGGCGGCTTCTATCTCGGCTCGATCGGCGGCGCCGCCGCCGTGGTCGGACGCGACGTCATCCGCTCGGTCGAGACCATCGACTTCGCGGACTTCGGCATGGAGGCGGTCTGGAAGATCCGCGTCGAGGACTTTCCGGCGTTCATCGTGGTCGATGACAAAGGCGGCGATTTTTTTGCCCAGCATCTGCCACGCTGACCGGTACCGTAGGCGCCTTCCCCCCGCGTCACGACGACCATGCCCTGCCCTGACAGACAATCAGCGCGGCAACCGTAAGCTCGAGCCAGCTTAGCGGCAGCGCGACGGCGAGGATGGACGGCGTCGCCAGGTTCATGTTGAAAAGACCGAGCCAGAGAATCCCGAAGATCGCCCCCCAGACCAGCGTGCCGGCGATCAGCGCGTGGACGACCGTCCAGCCGAAGCGCTCGAGATAGAGCCAGACAAAGCCGCACACGGCGAGCAGTAGCAGCATGTCCCAAAGGCCCCAGACGAGAAAGACCGGCAGGTTCATCGGGGCGACGTCGGCGATCTCGGAAAGGGCGTCGCGCATCATCGGCATCACGAAGACGAAGTAACGAAACACCTCGGATGCATTGATCCAGAGTGCGGCCGCCAGAAGCGTCAGCAGCAACCCGCGGGCGGGCCAAGCAGCGCTCGCTCCGCCCTGATCATCGCTCATGGCGCCAGCCTCAACCTGATGAGATCGAGCAGCGTCTCGACGATGCGCCGAAGCGGTGCGGCGTCGTCGACGCTGCGTGACAACGACCACAGGCCCTGGGCGGCATTGACCAGCAGGCTGGCGAGGTCGTCCAGCTTGTCAGACGCCAAAGGCGGCTGGTTCCCGTCCGCCGCGGTCAGCGCCTTCCGGAAGCCCCGATGAAGACGCCGATGGTGCTGCTCGATCCGGGCGAGCGCACCGGCGTCATGGGGCCCGAGCTCGGTCATCGTGTTGGCAACGAGACAGCCGGGTCCCGGAAGGCCCGCCACTTCCGCCCTGGCGATCTGAAACTCGAAATAGTCGGCGATTGCCGAGAGTGCCGCGTCCTCTGCCTCCACGGCTGCGAAGGCCGGGGTCACCACCAGGTCCTGATAGCTCTCCAGGCAAGCAAGAAACAGGGCGCGCTTGCCGCCGAAGGAGGAATAGATCCCATGCCGGCTCACGCCGGTTCCTTCGACCAGCTGATCCATGGATGTCGCGGCATAGCCGAAACGCCAGAACTGCATCATGGCCGCCTCGACCAGCTCGCTTTCCGTGTGGGTCGGTCGTCTCGGCATGTTGTTTTCGTAACAGAACGATCGTTCCGCTACAAGTCTCCGAACGGCCGGCTTGTGCGCAGGCCTGCGGAATCGTCTTTTTTTAAGCTGAACGGCCCATTCACGCCAAGTTCAGGCCGGGAGCGGCAAGGTTGAGCTCAACGAACGGCAAGGCTTGGAAAGGATCGGGCCATGATGCGTATGGGCGTTGTATCGCTTTTGATGCTGGGAACGCTGTCGGCCTGCGGGCATACGCCGGAGGAGCGGCTGGTCAGCGGTGCGCTGATCGGTGCTACGGCCGGCGCCATCGTCGGTCTCGCCTCCGATCCGCATCACGGCGACGACTACGGGCGCGACTATTACCGCTCGGAACGACGCTATGACCGCGGGGATCACCGCGGGCATCATCGCAAAGGCGGCTGGCGACGGCACCGGGATTATGACGACGACTACGGCGACTGGCGCTACTGAGCGACGTCAGCCGATTTCGTCAGGAAAAAACTTCATGACGGCGCGGATCGGGTTGGGCGCTGCCTGGCCGAGACCGCAGATCGAGGCGTCCGACATCGCCCTGGAGAGCTCCTTCAGAAGCGCCTGGTCCCATTTGTCGGACGACATCAGCTTGACCGCCTTTTCGCAGCCGAGCCGGCACGGCGTGCACTGGCCGCAGCTCTCGTCCTCAAAGAATCTCAGGAGATTGACCGCGACGTCCTTGATGTCGTCCTGGTCCGAGAGGATGACCACGGCGTGCGAGCCGACGAAGCAGCCGTGCTGATCGAGGGCCGGGCCGAAATCCAGCGGGATGTCGGCCATGGAGGCCGGGAGAATGCCGCCTGAGGCACCGCCGGGCAGATAACCCTTGAAGCTGTGGCCGTCGGCCATGCCGCCGCAGAATTGTTCGATCAGCTCGCTCGCCGTGATGCCGGCGGGGGCGAGCTTGACGCCCGGCTGCTTCACCCGGCCCGAGACCGAATAGCTGCGCAGGCCCTTGGACGGGCTCTTGCCCTGGCTCGCGAACCATTCCGCACCCTTGGCGAGGATGGTCGGCATCCAGGTCACGGTCTCGACATTGTGGATCAGGGTCGGGCGGCCGAACAGGCCGACCTGGGCGGCATAGGGCGGACGGTGGCGGGGCAGGCCGCGCTTGCCCTCGATGCTCTCCAGCATCGCGCTTTCCTCGCCGCAGATATAGGCGCCGGCGCCGCGGCGGAGAACGATATAGCCGGGGGCGACGACCCCCTCGTTTTCGAGTTTGCGGATCTCGTCCTTCAGGATCTTCAGCACGGCCGGATATTCGTCGCGCATGTAGATATAGGCCTTCTCGGCCTCGATCCCCCAGGCGGCGATCAGCGCACCCTCCAGGAAACGGTGCGGCTCGCGCTCGAGATAGTAGCGGTCCTTGAAGGTGCCGGGCTCGCCCTCATCGCCGTTGATCGCCAGATATCGGGGGGCAGCCCCTGACCGCACGAACTGCCATTTGCGGTGGCTCGGGAAGCCGGCGCCGCCGAGGCCGCGCAGGCCCGCCTGCTCCAGCGTCTCCATCACCGCCTCGACCGTGAGCTCGCCGCTGCGGCAGGCGGCAAGGCGGCTGTAGCCGCCCGCCAGCACATAGTCCTCATAGGACTGATGGGCAGGCATCACCGGGTGGGTGTCGCCGCCCTCGATCACCGCCTCGATCGTCTCCACCGTCGCGTGGTCGACATGGCGATGACCGACCTCGGCGACGGGAGCCGTGTCGCAGCGTCCCATGCAGGGCGCACGCACGACACGGACGTCAGCCGGATCGACATCGCGTTCGAGCGCTTCCATCAGCGCCTGCGCCCCCATCATCTCGCAGGTCAGGCTGTCACAGACTCGAATAGTCAGGCCTGGAGGCGCCGCCTCCCCCTCCCTGACCGGGTCGAAATGGGCGTAGAAGGTCGCGACCTCGTAGACCTCGGTCTGGGCAAGATGCATCTCCTCGGCAAGCGCGCGCATGTGGGCAGCCGAGAGATGGCCGTAGCGATCCTGGATCAGATGCAGAAACTCGATCAGGAGATCGCGCGCGCGCGGACGGTCGCCCAGAAGGGTCTGGACCTCGGCCAGGGCCTGATCGTCGACCTGCCGACCCTTGGGATGGACTCGGCCCCTGCTTTCACCGCGTCCCGGATGCCTCTGTTTTCCTCGTTCGCCTTTGGCCAGCGCCATGACGTGCCTCGTTCGTTTTCTGGTATTTGGTATACCACACTAGGAAGAGCCGGGTGTCCAGGCAATCATGCGATGGCAGTCGGAGCTATCGAAAATCCGACATATCGCGCTGCATCCCCGTCGTTCAGGTCAGGACCAGGATCGTGCCGGCCAGGACCAGTGCCACCGTCCATAGCAAATCCAGATTGATCCAGCCACGGCGAAGAAAGCCGAGGCCCAGCCATTCATAGACGCCGACCGCGATCACGCCGGTCACCACCAGCATGGAAAGGGCGTGCAGACCGATCGCAAGCGCCGCGATCAGAAGCGAGCCGCCGCTGAGCAGCCCAGCCGCGGGCGTGCCGGAAAGGCAGAGCGGGATGAGGGCGGGCACCAGCATCATGCCGGCACCGTGGGCGGTGGCCATCAGGAAAGACCAGAGCAGGAGGCCGAAAAAGCCCGCGGTCATGCCGACCCGCACCCGATGGCGATGCCCGTAGATCTGGTGATAGAGGCCCCAGCCGATCAGCAGGAGGCCGGACAGCTTGCGGATGATGCCGTGGTCGACCACGAAGCCGAGGGAGACGATCAGCCCGGCTATGATCACGGTCGAGAGCAGATGGCCGATGGCGATCGGAACAAGGGCGCCCAGGACGGCGCTGCGGCTGCCGCGATGCTGGCCGAGCGCCACGGCGAACAGCCAGCCCATGGCCGGATTGGCGCCGTGGAACATGCCGAGGCCGATCAGTGTCAGCCAGGGCCAGAGCGCGGTCTCGGCCATGGTTTTTCACGGACTCAAGTCAACGCCAGCCGGCGTCCCGGCTAGCCAACAATGTCGACGCCGGCGAAGAAGAAGGCGATTTCCTGGGCGGCGGTCTCGGGCGCATCGGAGCCATGCACGGAGTTGGCCTCGATCGACTCGGCGAAGTCCTTGCGGATGGTGCCCGCCTCGGCCTCGGCCGGATTGGTGGCACCCATGACCTTCCGGTTCTGCGCGATCGCGTCCTCGCCTTCGAGCACCTGCACCACCACCGGGCCCGATGTCATGAAGGTGCAGAGATCGTCGAAGAAGGGCCGCTCCCGGTGCACGCCGTAGAAGGCCTCGGCCTGGGCGCGGGAAAGCTGGATGCGTCTTTGTGCGACGATGCGCAGGCCCGCCTTCTCGAAGCGGGCGTTGATCTCGCCGGTCAGATTGCGGCGGGTGGCATCGGGCTTGATGATGGACAAGGTGCGCTGCGTGGCCATGGGCCGGACTCCCCTGGGATTTGCTCGGTTTCGATGATCTGCCGGCCTTATAGCGGGGGTTTCCGACCCAGGAAAGGGCAGCGGCGTCGCAGGTGGGCGGCGAGCAGCCGCTTTGGACGGCCCCAACCGGGCAAGCCCCGATCTGATCGGCCCTGCTGCCCCCGGTCCACACTGCCCGTCCCCGGCGTTAACGCTTTCATGGTCGCGCGTGAAGAATGCGCTGAGCCGTTGATGTGAGCCGGCAGGTCGGCGTCGACCAAGTATCGCTTTTCGCCATGCCGGCGGTGAGCATCAGGATGACGAGCGCGCAAAGACGCCGGATGGCGTAGAGGATTCGGCGGAGATTGTAGCCGCAGGCGGCGGCGAGCGCGTTGATGGCGTCGCCGATCACAGCCACCGGGCCGTTGCGGCGTTTTTGCTCGCGGCGCATGGTCGGCGTCGGGCCGCGCTTCTGGCCGGCGACGATGACGCGGGCTTTGCCGTCGTAATCGTGGCCGCGATAGCCGCGGTCGACGTAGATCCGTTCGGGATCGGCGCCGCCTGCTCGGACCGACTGCGCGACCGTCGCCTTCAACGTATGGCCGTCGTGGGGCGTTTCTTCGAAAGCTTTCGCGGCGAGAATGAAGCCCTGGTTGAAGCAGGCCGCTTCCGGGGCTTGCAGGCTGTAGAGCCTGCCCTTGCTGTCCTTGGTCTGGGTGAGCAGCTGTCAGGCCGAGCAGTCGGGCGAAGCGCTGCTGCAAGTCCGGATCGTCGGCGATCTTGCGGCCGACGTCGCGGTGCACCCGGCCGAGATAGGTCTTGAGGCGCCTGATCTCGCGGCGCATCCGGCGGTACTGCGGGCATGACCGTAGCGCTGCACCTTGCGACGAGCCTGCTTGGCGAGACGGAGACAGGATTGGCGAAGTCGGAGGCCGGCGCGCTTGGCCTGGCGGACCAGGGCCTCGAGGGCTTTGTGGTAGAACCGGCAGTCGAGCGGATGGGCGATCGCCTTTGACTGGATGGTGGTGTCGACGCAGATCCGCTCCAGGCTCGACGGGCGCACGGCGCCGGCGTCGAGACCGACCCGAACCGTCTCCGCCAGCAGCCTCTCCTGCCGCCCGCTCCGATGCGCTTGCGGTAGCAGACCAGCGAGGTCGGATCGCAGGGCGGCTTGTGCTGGAAAAACGTAAGCGGCGAATGAGGGCCGCCCCTGACGGGTCCGAATTCATGGGGCTGGCTTCCAGTTCCAGGGCGTCAAGTCTTCAAGCCGGTTGATTTTGTGATCCGGCAGCCTGTTCAGGAGATCGGCGACATAGGCCTGGGGATTGAGGCCGCAGAGCTTTGCGGTCTCGACGATGGTCATGATGGTGGCCGCATTGTCGGCACCGCGGTCGGAGCCGGCGAAGGTCCAATTGCGGCTTCCGATGACCAGGGGGCTGATGGCGCGCTCGGTGGCGTTGTTATCGATGGCGACGGCCGGATCGTCCAGGAACAGGCTGAAGGCGTCCTATCTTGAGAGGCCGTAGTTGATCGCGCTGGTGAGCTCGAATTTTTCCGGCAGTTCGAAGAATTTTTTCCTCCAGTGGGTCCAACATCCGGCCTCTTTGACCTGGACCTCCCGGGTCAGGGATCAGGCTCGTACATGGCGTTGAAGCCGGTGAAGCCATCGGCCTGCAGCACACCGTTGAAGCCCTCCAGGAAGGCCCGTGGATGCTCACCCTTGCGATCCGTGCTGTAGAAGTAGACCACAGCCTGGCGATCTGCAGCCCCTTCAATTGGGCGCTGACGAAGTCGAGCCGTTTGTTGATATCCTCGCCGAGCAGACGAAGCTCGTCGCAGCCCCGCCTGCAGCCGCATCGCGGCGAAGGTCGGGCCCGCCATGCCGGATCTTCGGAGCTGCGCTCCTGCAGACCGGGACATCAATCCGGGCAGCTGTCGCCGGGATCGGGCACGCTGCGCTCACGCGGCAGATGGGCCGGCAGTTTCTTGCGCCCGCGTTTCTTCTTGCCTTTCTTGTTTCCGTCCTCGGACTGATCATCGGCGTCGCTGTCCGCTTCAGCCTGCTCGGCGGCGCGGTCGGTCCGGAGATCCTCGAGCGCCAATCCCAGCTGACCGATCTGGCGCTGCACCTTCTCCGATGACTGGCCGAACTGGGAGCGCTTCAATGCGTCGGGGCGGAGAGCTCCACGCCGACCTTCTCCAGTCAATGCCCTCCCACAACATCGCGAGCTGAGCCGAGGTCAACCGAACACCCCCGTCCGCCGGCGATGGCCAGGGGAAACGGCCCCGCTGGAGGACCTTGTAATACAGGCAAAAACCCTGCTGATCCCAATACAAAAGTTTCACTCTGTCGCCCTTTTTCCCACGGAAGGCGAAGATCGCGCCAGAACACGGATTTTGCCGCAGCACCTGCTCCGCCGCCGCGGCAAGCCCCTTGATCCCTTTCCTCATATCCGTGACGCCGCTGGCGACATAGACCCGAACGCCGGTGCCAGGACCAATCATGCCTTACCACCGCGGCGACCAGACGCCGGATCTCATGGCAGGCCAGCGTTGAGGGCAGACGAACCGTCCGACCATGGCGAAGCTCGATCGAGATCAGGCACCCCGATGACGCCTCTTCGTCGACCGCCGACTCATCAGCCTCTTCGTCGTCGCAGACCTCGACCGGTAGCAAGTCGACCACGGCGAAAGTCTCCGACCGAAGCCGGCCCGCCCGAAAAGCCCGGCGCCATTGATAGATTTGTGACCGGCAGATGTCATCACGACGGGCCACAGCGCCAACCGATGACCCAGGGGCCGGAAGCTTCCCGCAAAATCTGAAGCTTCTCCTCCGACGACCAGCGACGGCGACGCTCGACGTCCGTCAGAATCTCCATCCGACCCAAGATCACTGTCCTTATGTACGCCCATACTCACGTCTCTATCGGCGCACACTATCAGCGCGACGGGCCGAAAACATGGCGGTACTCGTTGGCCGCTTGCCGAAAAATTCGAAGCCGCAAAAGTACTGCCAGTACGGGTTTTCCACCCAGAGTTCGGGCAGACGCTCGTCGCTGACATCGAAGCTGTGCTTGAGATAGCAGAGCCCGACCATCAGCCGAGTCGGCAACGCCGGTCGCCCGGCGCTCCCGTAGAACCGGCCGAAGGCTTTCTCGAAACCCGACCAGTCGATCAGCCCGCCGAGCTGCGCGAGCTCATGTCGGGGATCGATGATGTTGTCGGGCCGGCTGCGGAACAGGTCGTCGGCACGGGATCGGGAGGGGTGTTTCGGGGGCTTCTCAAAACACAAGGTTTCGAGGGTTACCGCCACGTTCCCTGCAATCTACGATAGTTGAGCGGCTAGAAAAACCAATCCGAATCAGATGGATAGGCATTTTTTCAGGGAGAGACCAGCTGTGACCGATCCGTCCGGATTCGGCTTAGGCCTTCGCTCTGCGTCCGCTTCTTCACATAGTCTCGACTGCAACATGATGGAATCATTCGGTAACTTGCCGGATGGGGCCTCGGACGGAACAAAACGTTGATCGTGCGTCTTTTCGCAATCAGGCTCTCGGTCAGGTGCGCCGCTCAGTTCAATCCGCCTCGACGGTATCAAGCGTCCCCAGCCTCGGCCGATGATGCGCTCGGCGATAGATGACCTGCGGTGCGACGATCGTCTCGCTCAGGAAGGGCTCGAAGTCGAAGAACACTTCGGACACGATCGCTGTTTCGCCCTCGCGTACCGCGAAGTCGTTCGGAAGGTCGGCCGCCCCGCCCTGGATGCCGACCTCGCTTGCGGCGATCAGAGAACCGCCGCCGGCGCGCTGCCAGGCGATGGTGGCGCCCTCGCCGTCCTCATTCACCACCGATGAGATCACCACCCGGCCGTGCCCACTGAGATCGAACGGCTCGGCGACATGTGCCGCAGCGTTGAAGATGTCGTCGAGGTCAGCTTCGCTGATCGTCTCGGCGCGCGCCACGAGATCGGACATGGTGATCGCAACCCGGTCGATCTTCTGATTCAGGAGGACGAACCGGCCGAGCTCGGCGCTGGCCAGAAGCAGCAGGAGAAGGACGGGCAGCGCCAGCGCAAACTCGACCACCACATTGCCGCGATCGCGGCTGAGGCCGGCGCATCCCGTGAGGCGTCGCCAGCGACGGGTGAGGTCATGAAATCCAGGCATCATGCCGTTCATGGTTGGAGCTCCTTAGCCGTTGCTCTAACGTGGCTGCGTCATCAGCCCGCAAACGGCTCATTTCTTACGGCGACATTGGCATCCAAAGCGATCGCGTCACCGAAGATTGGCCGAAACAGCGGTATCATAATCGTCCAATCGTAATGCAATCGATAAACCACGACGTCGCCGGGACCGCCGAGGCCAGCGCGCCCCATATCTTCGTCCCAAGTGCCATTGCCATTGATGTCGTCGAACTCCTCCCCCTCGTCGAAGGCGTCGTTGCCATTGGCGTCGGTAAAGGGTTCCGGTTGCCCCACATCGGAAAAATTATCGTAGACCAACGTATCCATCTCGATGTCATCGACGTCGATGATGCCGTAAGAATTGTCCTCGATGATCTGCAGGATCATCGCCTCTCTGCTGACTTCCGCCGTTTCCGAGCCGGTGATGCCGTAGCGCGAGGCCTGGCGCGCGCCGCCTTCGAGCAGGGTCTGGGCGAACATGATCCCGGAAAACTCGAAAATGCCGCATAGCAGGCCGAGCAGGGCGGGGGCGACGAACGCGAATTCCACAATCGCCTGCCCGGCTTCGCCGAGCTTCCGGCATTTGCGAAACACATCGCAAAAAAAATCGCCTTGAAGTTGATTTTTTCGTAATAAAATCATTGCCATTTACCTTCCGGTAGGGATAGTCCCTCGGTGTGCGCGTGATTTATGGTTGATATAGAGGGCTTATCATGACCGCTAGAAAGAGATCGAGTGCGCGGCATCTGTTTGTCGTGATTGGTATCGCTGGGCTCTTGACGGCGTGTGCCCCCAACAGTGTGCGCATGCCGGCCGACACCGGTGTCGATGCACCTTTGGTTGCCGCGGAACAGGAATCCGGCCGTTACGGCACGCTCCTCCGTCTGGCTTCGTCGACGCGTTCGGCCGGCGATCCGGCTGCTGCCGTGAACATGTATCAACAGGCGATCGCGCTGGAGCGCGGCCGGCCGGAAGCCTACACGCTGCTCGGCGATACCTTGATCGAGCTCGGCGCGCATGATCAGGCCATCGAAGTTTTCGAGCAGAGCCTGCAGCGCGACGGCGAAGGTCTCGCGGCCAGACTTGGCTACGCTCGAGCCCTGGTGGCGCTGAAACGACCGGAAGCCGCGATTCCGCACTATGAAGCGGTTTTGGCTTCCTCCAGCCACAATTTGCAGGCGCATAATGGCCTCGGGGTCGCTTATGATCTCGCCGGGCAACATCAGGCTGCCCAGAAAGTCTATCGAGACGGGCTTGCGATCGCTCCGGACAGCATGTTGCTGCGCAACAATCTTGGCCTGTCGCTCGCCCTCGACGGTGCTTATAAGGACGCGATCGAGTTGCTTGAGGTCGTGGCCAACGAGCCAGGCGCTCGCGCTCAGAATCGACAAAACCTCGCTCTTGCCTACGGTCTCGCCGGTGATCTTGCCGCGGCCGAGCGCATCAGCAGGCTTGACCTCGATGAAGAGTCGGTGCAGTCCAATATCGCCTATTTCGCCTCGCTCGCCGCCATCGACGATCGTCGCAAGCGCGCCTCGGCGCTCGGCGCCCATCCGTCCGCCCACCAGCCGTCCGATCTGTCGAACGCCGGCGGACGCCAGCTCGCTGCGCTGACGCTGGGGGGCGAAGGGTTGGAGTTGGCACTGACTCCGACAGGACGTTGGTATATCAATCTCGGCGAATATGACGATCGACTGCAGGCTGCATCCGCGTGGCGACAGCTGCGCGCCCAGCATGGTGATCTGCTGAACCGCTTCGATCGACTCGCCGGCGCTGAAAGTGGTCGTCAGCCCTTGCTGGTCGGTCCCATGGCGACCGCGGAGAAAGCGGAAAGCCTCTGCGGCGACCTTGCTAATCGCGGACAAGCCTGCAAGCCGATGGCCTTGTGACGTGGCGTGATATCGACGATGAGCGCAAGAGCCGGAACTCTCGGTCTCCGGCGGCACATCGATTGATTTCGCGACGTTGTTCTTCGCTGTATCCGAGTTCCCAGACGAAGGTCGTGCGCTCCTGCAGGAAGGTCCGTCACAGGTGGTCAAGGATCGAAGAGTGAATTCCCATTTCGGGTGCCGATGACCTCGCGATGCCACATGGATCTCCTTGGCCGGTACGCGATCACTGCAGTCGGCTTCCTCGGCACCTCCTCCTGACGGAATCTGCCGATCGGCAGATCTCTTGGAGTGTTTCCCACAGCTTCTGTCGTTGAGCGATGTGGCTGGACGCGTCATCGGCATATTGAGCATCACTGGTTTTGGCACCGATCGATCGACGAAATCTCGCTTGCGGAAATCATGCAAAAGATGCAAGCAGCTCCCGACCCTACTGCTTCGGGAAGAAAACTCGTCGACCGTCCAGCCGACCCGTTGCGATCGCCTGGCTCCGGCTTCGAAGTCTTCGATCGTTCTTTCGCGTATGGATACATGGTCGACGACATCTTTGTGCTCTGTATCCACATTCTGGTGAGATTTCCTCGCTTCGATCTCCGTTTATCGAGTGAGATAAGTCATGTGGCTGAGCGGGATGTAGCAAGCCTGGATCGAACGGGCTGAGCGCAGATCGTCGGCGAAATCGAAGCATCGCTAGGACATCATATTGTCCATAACGCTGATGATCGCTGGGCCAATCAAGACGATGAACAGCACCGGCAGGATGAAGACGATCATCGGTACGGTCAGCGTGGCTGGCAGTCTTGCCGCTTTTTCCTCAGCGCGCAGCAGGCGCTGATCGCGAAACTCATTGGCGAGCACCCTGAGAGACTGGGACAGCGGCGTACCGTATTTCTCCGTCTGCACTAATGTATTGACGACGCCTCGAATCGCCGCGAGGTTGGTTCGGCGGTTGAGATTCAGGAGGGCATGCCTGCGTTCCGGGAGGAAGCCTAGTTCAACCGACGTGAGCTGCAGTTCCTCAGCAAGATCCGGACTGGCATTGCCGATCTCCCTTGCAACCCTTTCGAGTCCTGCATCCAGCGAAAGACCAGACTCCGCACAAATCACGAGGAGATCCAGACCGTCGGGCAGGGCTCGTGCAAGACGTTGCTGGCGTTTGGCCGTATTGTTCGAAACAAAAAGGTCGGGAGCGAGAAATCCAAACAGACAACCACCACAAACGATCACCAAGTTCAAAGCGGGTTGGAAATTGCCGATCTTGATGACATAGAACCCAAGAAAACTGACGACGCCAAAGGCAATCGGGCTGACGGCTTTAAAGAACAGAAAGATGATGATAGCGTCCTGCGAACGATAGCCTGCCTGCGCAAGCCGATCTCTGAGCTTGCTGGCCTGTTGATCCTGCATCAGCCGAAGGGTGTCGACTACACGCTTCATGAAGCTGACGCTCTCGGCCCGGCGGCTCGTGCGAGGCTTGTTGGACAGGAGCTTAGTTTTCAGCTCATTTCGCCGGGTAGCGACGTGACGAGCGCGGCTTTCCAAGGGATTGCGCTCGATCAGTCCAAACCAGACCGCGGCGACCACCGTAAAGGCCATGACAGCGAGCAACAGCACCAGCAGGCTGTCGGATGTCAGCCCAAAAGGCAGATAAGCATCGAGAGCGCTCATATCTCGAATCTCACCATTTTGGACATGACGAAGAGGCCAATGAGCAAGCTCGTCAGACCGATGGCGATCATGATCCAGCCACGCGGATCAACGAAGAGTGTGCTCATGTATCGCGGGTTGATGATCGAGATCAGAGCGCACATGATGAACGGCAGCGAACCAATGATCATGGCCGATGCGCGTGCTTCAGAGGACATCGCTTTCACTTTCAATCGCATTTGCTCGCGTCGCCGAACCATACTCGACAGGTTTTCCAAGATCTCGGCGAGATTGCCTCCTGTCTCCTGCTGGATCGACATACTGATCACCAGAAAATTGAACTCAGGGATCTGCAGACGTTTTGCCGTCGCCCACATGGCCTCGTCCATGGAGACACCAATTTTGGTCTGATCGCTGATGCGCTGGAATTCGATCCCGACAGGATCCGCGATTTCCTCAGCGATAGTCTTCATCGCTTCGCTGACTGGAAGGCCCGAACGGACACCCCGGACGATCAGGTCCAAGGCTTCAGGCAATAGACTCGAGAACTTCTTGGTACGTTTGGCTACTTGCCGCCCCACGACCATGTGCGGCAGGCCAAAGCCGATCGTGAAGCCAGCGAGAAGATTGATCACGATCGCAAAATCCAAGATAAGCCAGAGAAACACGGCTGTCGTCAGCCATAAGCCCACACAGATGAGAAGGTAGTCGCCAATCTTGAGTGGCCAGCCGCTCCGCTCCAGTCTTTGCCTGAGCATGCCGATATTCGGCAGCATGCCTTTTATAAACCGGTCGACGCTTGCAATCTTGCTGTCCGACATATTGCGCCGAACGCTTTCCACCGCGTCTCCCGTCTGGCCTGGCGCTGTTCGCGGATCGACAATTTGATCGATCCGTCGTTGCATGCGTTCGTCTCTGCCGCCGAGCAGACCAAAACTCGCAAGGATCAGGAGCAGCACAGCGAAGATGCCAACTCCAAGAACGGCCATTTTGATGGCATCGGGTTGACTCAAAAAGAGATCCAGAGAAGTCATCACGACATCATCGCCTGTTGCAGAGGGCGATCGAGGCCAAAATAGGCTGCTCGTTTAATAAAATGGGGACGTACGCCGCTGGATTTATACTGACCTTTCAGTGTTCCGTCCCGATTTTCACCTTCATATTCATAGGTGAAAAGATCCTGGGTAGTGATCACGTCACCTTCCATGCCGATGATCTCGGTCACGTGGGTCACCCGGCGAATGCCGTCTCGCATTCTTGATACCTGAACGATCAGATTGACCGCACCGACGATTTGCGTCCTGACAGCTTTGCCCGTCAAATTGACGCCTGCCATACCGATCATGTTTTCCATTCGGGTCAGCGCCTCTCTTGGATTGTTAGCGTGCAAGGTGCACATGGAGCCGTCGTGACCGGTGTTCATCGCCTGCAGCATGTCGAGAGCCTCGGAACCTCGCACCTCACCGCAGATGATGCGATCTGGCCGCATGCGCAGTGCATTTTTGACGAGGTCGCGCATGGTGATCTCACCTGTTCCTTCCAAATTGGGCGGCCGGGTCTCAAGCCGGACGACGTGTGGCTGCTGCAACTGCAGTTCCGCGGCGTCCTCGATAGTGACCACACGGTCGCCCGGATCGATGAGTTGTGACATTGCGTTCAACATCGTCGTCTTACCGGAGCCTGTGCCGCCGGAAATCACAACGTTGAGACCGCAGGCCGCGGCAATCTTGAGAACCTTGGCTAGGTTCTCCGAAATGTTGCCCTGGCGCTCCATGACGTCGAGTGTGATGCTCTTCTTCGAGAACTTTCGAATGGAGATCGAGCAGCCGTCGATGGCGAGCGGAGGGGCGATGATATTGACGCGAGATCCATCCGGTAAACGCGCGTCAGCGATCGGACAAGTTTCGTCAACTCTGCGGCCAACACGCGTGACAATGCGCTGCGCGATATTCATGACATGAGCATTGTCGCGGAAGCGCACATCGGTGAGTTCGAGCTTGCCGCGACGCTCAACGTAGACTTGGCTCGGGCCATTGATCATAATGTCGTTGATACCCTCGTCCGCCAGCAGTGGCTCGAGGGGACCAAGCCCAACCATGTCATCGACCATGGTGATGGTCAGCTGTTGTTGTTCTCGGCTGGTGAGTGACAGCCTCTCTTCGGTGACGATCTCGGAAATCAGTTCAGCGATCTGACGCTGAAGTTCATCTCGTGGTAATTTAGCGGCGGCGCTTGCATCGATTCGCTCTAGAAGCGCCGACTGAATGCGATTGAAGACGGCTTTCGCAGCAGCGATACGTTTGTGATTGGTATTGCCGGTATCGACCCCTCTTGCTGTCGGCGACAACTTGTCATTTGTCGCTTGCTGGCCATCACCGTTGCTGATCGATGACGCTGGCGATGCCGAAGCTGATGGATGAGTCGCCTGATGA
Source organism: Alphaproteobacteria bacterium (assembly GCA_041398025.1). Taxonomy (GTDB): domain Bacteria; phylum Pseudomonadota; class Alphaproteobacteria; order Geminicoccales; family Geminicoccaceae; genus JANQPX01. Next base: position 159,528 of record JAWKVM010000011.1, on the reverse strand, counting down.
GCGCTCGTATCCGTATGGGTTCGTCGACCGAACATCGGCTATCCCTGAACCTTGCTGAGCAGCTTCCGCAATGGGCCGCCGCTCGGTATTTCGCTCCCTGCCGTGGGGCCGCACAGGCGATCGGCGATATCGCACAGGCCCTTGGCAACCAAACTCTTCCCAGCAGCGACCGGTTGGCCGAAATTAGTGGCTGCGGCGACGGTCTTCGCATCGAATGGCAAAACAAGATCGACTTTGCGTCCGATCCCTTTTTCGAACTCCGCCTTTGGCATTTCACCGTTTTTGTGCTCGCCTGCACGACTGGCAATAACCATGTTGTTGCAGGCTGCATTCAGGGTCGGCAGGAACCCGAGTATACGCATCGTGTCTCGCATGCCTGCCAAAGAAAAGTCCGAGATGAGAATGACATCGGTCGCATGCTCCAGGACTTGGAGCGTACTGGGCCCCGAATTGCGCGGCAGATCGACGACGACGTAGTGAAACTTACCGCGGAGTTCATTCAGCAGCGTTTCCACAGCGCTGTAGTCCAACAGGAGTGTCTCATCGGGGCTTTCTTCTGCGCTCATGACGAACAGCCTGTCCGAATGCTGTGTCATCATCCGATCCATGAACAGGCTGTCGATGCGATCCGCACTCTCAAGGGCCTCGCGCAATCCATGGCTCGGCTCGATGTCCAGGGACAGGGCGACGGTGCCGAACTGCAAATCGAGGTCAAGCAGGGCCACCTTGCGGCGTCGCTGCTGTGCGATGATCCAGGAGAGGCTGGTGGCGACGGTGGTGGCTCCGACACCTCCCCTCGCGCCTACGACTGCGACCAGCTTTCCTAGCTTATTGTTGGCCTTGGGCTGTTCTCCGTGTTCCGAGACATTCGATATGGCTCGTTGCAGCAATGCCGGCAACAACGGCTTCACCAGGTAGTCGGTGACGCCATGATGCAGGAGATCCCGGAACAGACCACAGTCGTTGCGTTCACCTATGGCGATGACCGACACACCCGGCTCGCAGACATTGGCCAGACTATCGATGTCCGAGAGCGGCAGATCGGAACCGGTGATGTCGACCATCAAGAGCTTGGGCGAAGGATGGTTGCTCAGATATTTGATCGCATCCTTGATGGTACCCTTGCGGATGGATGCATGCGGCAGCATCATGTCGCCGATGACCCGATCGACGGCCGAATGCGTATTGGAATCGGCACAGAAGGCGATGAAGTGGGATTGATCTGCGCCTTGCCTTTCCGAGGTTGCGATAGCGGTCGCCATCAGTTGACCCTCTCTTCCTGAAGTTCGGGCTGCTCACCCTCTCGATAGCGAACGATGCCGTTGGCCTGATGGACAGCGTCTGCCGGGGCAAGTTCGCGACCGCGTACGAGATCCCGCGGATTGGCGATCATCAGACCGAGGTTGCTCTGAGTCGCGCAGCCGAAATTCGAATGCGGATTATTGGCGAAGTCGACGCCGCTTCGGCGGCTCCAATCCGGGCAGGCGGGTGGAGTTACGAGATAGCGCTCGAGCACAATCTCGACCCGGCGGTTCTTCCGCCAGGCCTGCTCAGTGCTTCCTTCGATGGCGGGCGCTCTTTCGCCGAACGAGCTCGACTGCATCTCCAAACGGTCGATCCCGTGATCGTTCAGGAAGCGCCCGACCGTGTCCATGCGTCGCGAGGCAAGATCGAGGTTATAAAGATCCGTCGCGCGCTCGTCAGCATGACCTTCAATGCGGATGCTATCGTTGGTCGAAGGCTGGACCGCTCGCAGAAAAGCGATCAGACGATCCTGTTCGCTACCGACGATGTCATCCCGATCGGTCGCAAAATAGACGGTGTGTCGGTATTGTGCCCGGTCGACTTCGAGCGCTTTGGGAGAGCCCGCCTCCAGCCAGCCGGTGGCCGCATTCATATCGGCGCTTCCTGGCGCGCAAGCCGCGAGGGCGAAGGTTGTCAATGCGAGACAGCTCAGCCGAAGCGCATAGCTGTAAACGCTCGCTTGGCCACTGATCGAAACGGTCATGGTCAAATGTCCTCCTAGTCCAGGACGAAGCCGATGGGTCCGACGAGGCGTTGTTTGTCGGGGCCCTGGGGCCCACCTCGGCCGGGTTTGATGCGCGCGTGATGCAGGCGGCCTTCAAGAATGCGCTCGATATCGCTTGGCGGCTGATAGCCGTCGATGGGTGTGGCCAAGACTGGCTCGCTGATGGGGTTGACGAGATAGGGCGTGACCAAAATTACGAGCTCCGTTTCGTTTGTCTGGAAGCGCTGCGAACGGAACAGCGTGCCTAGAACCGGGAGGTCGCCGAGCCCAGGAAACTTGCTGACCGTGTTTTGGATGTCGTTGGACAGCAAACCGCCGACGGCAAAGCTTTGGCCACTGCCAAGTTCGACCGTCGTTTCTGCACGGCGGGTCGCCAGGGCGGGAATGGTCAGGCCGCTAATGGTGATCGCACCATTGTCCGAGAGCTCACTGACTTCGGGACGCACGCGAAGGCTGATACGGTTGGCGCTGAGCACGGTCGGCGTAAATGCCAGGCTGATCCCGAACTCCTTGAACTCGATCTCAATCTCGTTGTCGTTGCTGGCCACGGGGATGGGAAACTCACCGCCTGCCAGAAAGCTCGCTGTTTCGCCTGACAGTGCCGTAAGGTTCGGTTCGGCGAGCACCGTGACCAAGCCCTCTTCGGCAAGTGCATCCAGAGCGGTGCTGATGGACGCGTTGTTGGTGCTGTAGTTGCCGAAGCCGATGCCCGGTGCGTTGCCGCCGGCATTCGCGGGGGAGCGAAAGATACCGCCGCCATTGGAGATCAAATCGCGGCCACTGGCGAAGCCGAAAGAGAAGTTGCCGCTGCTGAAGAGCGTTTCCCAATTGATACCGAATTCCTTGATGACCTCTCGGGAGACTTCGGCGACTCGAACGCGGAGATGAACCTGGGTCGGTGCTCCGATGCGGGTACGGTTCAACAGAATTTCGTCTTCGCCGAGATAGCGGCCGGCAAGTTCGCGCAGCTCTTCGGCAGCACTCGGGCTGTCAACTTCGCCGTCGAGAACGATGCTGCCATCGACCGAGCTGACATCGACGGTATGACCTGGAATCAGGCGGTCGATCGCTTCGCGCAGACTGACGAGATTGTGGTCGACCTCTACGGATGAGCGCACGAGCAAATTATCGTTCTCGTCCACCGCAAACATGCTGGTCGTACCGGCGCGGCGACCGAAGAGATAAATGATGCTCGGCGACTGGGCCTGAACATCGGCGATGTCGGGATCGGCGACGAAGACGGTCGCCGCAGGCCTCGGCAGCCTGATGACCTGACCCTTGCCGACCTCAAGCCGAATCTGATCAGAGACGCCGAGCTTCTCGACACGTTCAGTCTGAGCTCCGGCCGGCTCGGCTAGCCAGGGCAGGCAAACCAGCCCCGCCGCGAGCGCCAGGGCGCAGGCAGACAAACCGGATCCGGTTCGTATCCGTTGGACAATCATCAGTTCGATCCCTCGACGTTGACAGTTTCTGCATCGCTACCGCGGAGGACGAGCAGTCGGTTGGTCGGATTCCGGCCGGAGCGAAGAACGCTGGATACGTCTCGGTCCCAGGTCGGCGCGTAGTCGTTCGATGTCGCTGCCGACGTTTCCTCTTGATTGTCTTCGTTTCTTGCGAGGCTGCGCAGGCTCAAGGAGAGCTTGCCGAGCTCGGTGACCAGGGCGACGCTCTCGGCCTGACGGGGGCTGACTTCGAGGGTCGCTGTGCGCGCTTTTTCGTGATTCTTGCCCTGCTTGGGATCATCTCCGGTCTCGACACCCATGGCGATGATGCGGATATCGGGCAGCACGGTTTCGCTGACCCGACGGGTCATGTCGCCATCCAGCGTCTGAGTCAGGATCAGGTCCACCCGATCGCCCGGAAAAATCAGGCCGGAATTGCCGGAGGTCGCGTTGATCGGCACGGACACGGCGCGCATGCCCGGTGAGAGAACAGCAGCGAGAAAGCCTCGATCGCCCGGCTTGACGACGCTGGCATTGGTGATCGGCTGCCCCGAGGACAGGCCGCGGCGCACCACCGCGCCGACGACGCCATCCTTGGTCTCCGCTCCTTTGACAATGTAGTTGTCGGGAATGTCGCCGCTCGGCCAGCGCTGCCAACGGACATCCTGCGGCTTGAGGAAGCGGCCGGCGGGGATGTCCATCTCGGCCACGAGAACCTCATGGGCATCCTCCTCGGCGGGAGCGGCAGCCTGGATGATGGTGACGGGCCTCTGCTGGTTGCTGATCCAGCTGCGCGCATAGATTGCAGTAACGCCAGCGACGACAAGAGCAAGCAGGAGAACGAGAATACGACGCGGACCCATGGGGGCCTCCTCAGTGATAAAGCAAGGAATAGATGACCGTGAACCCGCCGGCGGCGATGGCGACACCGTAGGGCAGAGAGGGGTTGGCACTGCCATCGGCGGGGGCACCCGAGAGGACATGCCCGCTGACCATCGCCGGCCGGGCAGCCTTCTTCGTGATCAGGCCAATCAGGGGTGACAGGAGCAGGAGCGGCGGCGCCTGTGCCAGCCGGCGAAGACACAGCATGACGAGGGCAAGAACGCCGCCAGCGAGGCTGGTCGAGATCAGGAAGAGGGCGAGATGGTCGATCCCGGCCCACAGGGACAGGGCCGCCAGAAGCTTGACGTCTCCGCCCCCCATGAGTTGGAAGGCGAAGCAGGCAAATCCGATGACGAACACCAGGCTTGCCACAACAGAGGCGCTCATCCAGGCGATTGGGACCGGGCTGACGATGACATGAAGTCCATAGAGGGCGGCGACGGCGGAGGTCAGCCAATTGGGCAGGCGGCGGCAGTCGATGTCGATCAGGGCGCCGACGACGAGCAACCCAGCCAGGCCGCTGAGGCAGAGGATGTGCATCACCACTGTCGCCTTGAGGTCGGCCAGTGACGGAGAGTGGGCGCCTTCCGGTCATGCAGCCTCGCTGCAGCGTCGGAAGCGGTCACGACGAGGCGTTCGTGAAGGCTGCGATCAGGGCCGAAAAAGGCAGGCTGAGCAGATTGGAGCGCACCTGCCCAAGCGTGACGATGATCACGACCACGACCAGAGCGACGATCAGCCCGTATTCGATGGCGATCGATCCCGCAGACGCGCGGCGCATCGCATGGTGCCGTGCCAAGATGCCGCGCCATGCGGCAATCCCTTTTCTGCATCGAGCGATCAAGAGGCTCTCCTGACATTGGCAATGGCGTCGGCATGATCGGAAAATCTGCAAGCACAAAGAGAAGCGGGGGAGCGGCGCAGCAGGCATCGGCAGCCGAGAGAGCTGCCGATGCCGTCGCCTAAACCCAAGCGGGAGGGCGACTATTCCGTGGCGGCTTCTTCGGCGGCGATGCCGAGGCCGTCGGACACAGTCGTGAAGGTGGTGGTGAGGTTGTCACCGAGCGTGCCGAGAATGCCGATGATCGCCACCGACACCAAAGCTGCGATCAGGCCATACTCGATGGCCGTGGCACCGCTCTCGTCTTTCAGGAGGTCTTGGAAGATTTTCATGGAACGTTCCCTTATGCATATTAACGTCGCCCATGAAAAATGACGCAATTGTGTTAACAAAAGATTTCGAGATCCGATTTTGTTCTACATTGATCCGATTTTAACCATAGTCGGCCGCAGCATTACGTGACTTTCAGTCCTCAAGTCGATTGACGCTGATTCAACTGAGGCCGTGGCGTGCGATCGAGAGAGGGCGTCGACCGGCGCCGACGCTGAGCGCTCCTCCGGCCATCGATGGCGCCGCTCCAATCGAGACGCTGATCGGCCAGATCAATTGTCATGGTCTCTGTTCCCGTCCCAGCATCGCGGCTGACCGGAAAACGGCAGCAATGGCGAGGATTGTCTCGAGTTCTCGTCATAAATGGGGAGTTTGGCGCCTTGCGGGGGGAAAATGCCCAATGATTCCGCAATTCCAGCGGGGCCTCTTGCCGACTATGTGCACCACGATATATGTAGTCTTGTTGCTGGGAGGTATCCTGCGCGGATTCGCCACGATGAATGGTGACCGACGAGTGGCTAGGATGCCGTGGCGAAGACGAGGGACAACATATAGGGTCCGACATAGCCGCTCGAGCGAGTGAGCCGAAAGCGGCGAACGCAAACACCACAAACCGAACCGAAACGACAATCAATCGGACAAGGGAGACACGACGATGACAAAAGGATGGCTTTTATCCGGTGCAGCACTCGGCCTTCTGGCGCTGGGAGGCGCGGCACAGGCCAATGACGAGCTGTTGTCGCTGCAGGGCGATGCCAAGCAGTGGGTGATGCCGCTGGGCAACTACAGCAGCACCCGCTACAGCGAGCTCGATCAGATCAACAAGGGGAATGTCGGCGATCTGCAGGTGGCCTGGACGTTTTCGACCGGTGTCCTGCGCGGTCATGAGGGTGGCCCCCTCGTGATTGGCGACGTTATGTATGTGCACACGCCGTTCCCGAACATCGTCTATGCGCTCGATCTGAACGACAACGCCCGTGTCATCTGGAAATATGAGCCGAAGCAGGATCCGGACGTCATTCCGGTGATGTGCTGCGACACGGTCAACCGCGGTGTCGCCTATGGTGATGGCACCATCTATCTGCATCAGGCCGACACCACGCTGGTGGCGCTCGACGCCAAGACCGGCGAGGTGAAATGGTCGGTCGCCAACGGTGATGCGAGCAAAGGCGAAACCGGCACATCAGCGCCGATGGTGATCGGCGACAAGGTGCTGGTCGGCATCTCCGGTGGCGAGTTCGGCGTCCAGGGCCACGTCACCGCCTACAATGCCGCCGACGGCAGCATCGCCTGGCGCGGTTACTCGACCGGTCCCGACGATCAGACCCTGATGGATCCGGAGAACACCACCCATCTCGGCGAGCCGGTCGGCGTCGACAGCGGCACGGCGACCTGGGAAGGCGATCAGTGGAAGATCGGTGGCGGCACCACCTGGGGCTGGATGTCCTACGATCCCGAGCTGAAGCTGGTCTATTACGGCACCGGCAACCCGTCGACCTGGAACCCGACCCAGCGGCCCGGCGACAATCGCTGGTCGATGACCATCTTCGCCCGCGATGTCGATACCGGCATGGCCAAGTGGGTCTACCAGATGACGCCCCACGACGAGTGGGACTATGACGGCGTCAACGAGATGATCCTCGCGGATCTCGACATTGACGGCACCTCCCGCAAGACCCTGGTCCACTTCGACCGCAACGGCTTCGGCTACACGCTCGATCGCGAGACCGGCGAGCTTCTCGTCGCCAAGAAGTACGATCCGGCGGTCAACTGGGCGACCGAGGTCGACATGGAGACCGGGCGGCCGCAGGTCGTCACCGAGTACTCCACCGACCAGCAGGGTGCCGACGTCAATACCCAGGGCATCTGCCCGGCGGCGCTCGGCTCCAAGGACCAGCAGCCGGCGACCTTCTCGCCGAAGACCGGCCTGTTCTACGTGCCGACCAACCATGTCTGCATGGACTACGAGCCGTTCGAGGTGGCCTACACGGCCGGTCAGCCCTATGTCGGTGCGACGCTCAGCATGTATCCGGCGCCCGGCGGCGATCATCTCGGCAATTTCATTGCCTGGGATGCCACCAAGGGTGAGATCGTCTGGTCCGATCCCGAGCCGTTCTCGGTCTGGTCCGGCGCCCTTGCCACGGCCGGCGATGTCGTCTTCTACGGCACCCTCGAGGGCTATCTGAAGGCGGTCGATCCGGAGACGGGCGAGGAGCTCTACAGCTTCAAGACTCCGTCCGGCATCATCGGCAACGTCAACACCTATGAGCATGGCGGCAAGCAGTATGTCGCCGTACTCTCGGGCATCGGCGGCTGGGCAGGCATCGGTCTCGCTGCCGGTCTCACCGAAGACACCGCCGGTCTCGGGGCGGTCGGCGCCTACAAGGCGCTGTCCTCCTACACCAATCTCGGTGGTCAGCTGACCGTCTTCGCCCTGCCGTAAGCAGCGGACGCTTAGACGGACGTTCTTGTTCTGCGAGCGGCCCGGTATCGTGCGAGCGGTGCCGGGCCGTTTGCTGAACACATCGATGGAACCGAGCGAACCAAAGCCGGTTAAGCAGAACAATCACGTCACTTGGGAGAGCTCAGCGCTATGACAGCTTGGTCGAAACGTTTCATGTCGGAGGTCGTGAGCGTTGCTGCCCTGGCCTCGTTCCTTGGACTTGGCGCATTCCCCGGATGGGTTCCGGCGGCTGTCGCCCAGGAGAAGGCCGCCGACGCAGCGGCTTCTGCGGAAGAGGAGGTCGATTGGGAAGACAAGCCCTACGAGATGGTCGATGGCAAGATCGACTTCGGGACCTATAACGGCTTCCGGCGCTATCACGCTTCCTGTCACGTTTGCCACGGTCCGGACGGGCTTGGCAGCAGCTATGCGCCGGCGCTCGTCGATTCCGTCAAGCGCATCGGTTACGACGGCTATCTCGATGCTGTTGTGAACGGCCTGAAGGATGTCAACCAGGCGCAGCAACTGGTGATGCCATCTTTCGGCGAAGACCCCAACGTGATGAACTACGTCGATGACATCTATGCCTATCTGAAGGCGCGCGCCGATGGTGTGCTGGGCCGTGGCCGTCCGGATCATCTTCCGAAGCCAAAGGACGGCTAGTCTTCTCCACGTGGGAAGCCAATGTCGGCGGTCTTCACTCTCCGGCCCGCAGGAAACGGGTATTGCCGGGGCCGATCAGCCGCTGACCTGAATCGACGATCATGACTTCGCCGGTGACGTGGGGGGAGGCAAGCAGATAGCGGACGGCCCGAACGATATCCTCCGAGCCTAATCCTTCGCCGAGCGGCATCCGACCCTGAACGTCGCGATAGGTCTCATCCGTCTGGGCGCCGCTTCGGAGGACCAGGCCTGGGGCGATGCCGTTCACCCTAATTCTCGGAGCGAGCTCGAAGGCAGCAAGCCTGGTGGCGCCCTCGAGCCCGATCTTGGCCACCGCGTAGCTGAAAAAGCGTGGTGAGGGGGCGCTCATCTGCTGGTCCAGCATGTTGATGATCGACGCATGGGCCGGCAGATCGGGCTGGCTCGCAAAAGCCTGCATCAGCACTATCTGCGACGTCAGATTGACGTCGGTGATCGTGCGCCAGCTCCGAAGCGTCATGGTCGACAGGCTGTCTTTGGCGAGCACGCTAGCATTGTTGACCAGAAGCGAAAGCGGCCCCAGGGTCGCGTGCGCCTCCTCGACGAGGGAGGCCATCCGTTCCGGCTTGGCGAGGTCAGCCCGCAGTATGACGGTTCGTCGGCCCATCGCCTGAATGTCAGCCGCGAGCGCCGCCGCCTCGTCCGCCGATCGGTTGTGGTGAATGGCGAGATCGAAGCCGTCTTCGGCGAGGGCAAGGGCGATCGCGCGGCCGAGGCGCCTGGCGGCACCGGTGACCAGCGCCGCGGGGCCGGCTTTCCCCGAGGTAGGTGAGGGCGATGTCATGGTGAACCAGCCATCCTTTCCGTTGATCGCGCTTTGACCGTTGCGGGCGATCTGTCTCCGTCACTCGATTCCCGAGTGGTTGATCAGCGAGACCATCGGGCCGTGGTGACCATGTCGTCGGCGTCGTCCCGCCTGCCGTTAACGAAGCTTTGACCTTCAGCGGCTACATTGATTGACCAGGTCCATGCGATCCTGGGAATCCGTCCGCAGTCAAGAGATCAGGGCTCGGCTCGGACTCCCAGGATCGCATGGACCTGGCCGACCCCATTTGCGGCAGTGGGTCAACATTTGTTTTCGGAGCAACTCGTGAAACCGAAACGACGCCCGCGGCACAAAAGGGTGCTTCCCGCCAAACTATGCCGGCTCGAGCCCCCTCCTGCTCCAGTTGCTCGATATGAGGGTACCCCTGGGCTGATGGGGGAGAGCGGGCGGGAACCGTATGAACGGACAATGCTTTAGCATGGCGCATTTCGGCGGGTCATGCGCTGCCTGGTGACTGCGGCTCACTGAAAACCCCAGCCAGCGTCATGATGGTGCGGTTCGACCGCTCGCAACGCGTCGGCTGAGCGCAAGAACTGTCGCAATTTCGTCTGGTCAAGACCGTGGCCGATCGACAGAATTCCAGCAGGAACGGACGCCGGAAGCGCTGATCACGCCGCTTCCCGTGGCAACAGACGGTCCGACGGAGGGGTGGCGATGGCGGAGCGGGAAACACGTCGGCGAGGCGGTCGGGAGGCAAGGCGGGTCGAGCGGGCGCAGCCGTTGGCGGAGACAGTCCGACCGGTCTGGCCGGGTCTCGAAGGCGGGCGCTATCGACCGCTCGCCGAGGCCGACATCATGAAGGTGCATCGCGCAGCTCTCGACGTCCTGGAACATATCGGTTTCGCGGATGCCATCCCGTCCTGTATCGAGATTACCACGGCCAAGGGAGCCTTCGTCAACGCCCATGGCCGCCTCTGCTTCCCGCCTGCACTGGTGGAAGACACGATCGCCAAGGCCGCCCGTCACTTTCCGCTGTTCGGCCAGGACCCGAAGCACGACATGGAGCCCCACGGCAAGCGCGTCTATTTCGGCACCGCGGGCGCTGCCGTGCACATGGTCGACGCCAGGACCGGCGTCTATCGCGAGTCGACCCTCGACGACCTCCATGCGATCGCACGGGTGGTCGACAGCCTGGATCACATCCACTTCTTCCAGCGCTCGATCGTCGCCCGTGACCTCGCCGATCCGCGCGAGCTGGACGTCAACACCTGCTACGCCTCGGTCAAGGGCACATCGAAGCATGTCGGCACGTCGTTCACCGACCCGGCCTTCGTCGACGAGACGCTGGCCATGCTGCACATGATCGCAGGCTCCGAAGAGAAGTGGCGGGAGCGGCCGTTCGTCTCCATGTCCAACTGCTTCGTGGTGCCGCCGATGAAGTTTGCGACCGACGCCTGCCGCTGCCTGGAAGCGGGGGTGCTCGGCGGCATGCCGATTTTGCTGCTGGCAGCGGGACAGGCAGGGGCGACCAGCCCCGCGTCCCTCATCGGCGCGGTGGTGCAGGAAGTGGCCGAAGTGCTGGGCGGGCTGGTCTATGTCAACTGCATCAAGCCTGGGGCGCCGGCGATTTTCGGGCCCTGGCCGTTCGTCTCCGACCTCAGGACTGGCGCCATGTCCGGCGGTTCGGGGGAGCAGGCGTTGCTCATGGCGGCCTGCGCGCAGATGGCGCATTTTTATGACCTCACGGGCGGGGTGTGTGCCGGCATGACCGACAGCAAGGTGGCGGATGCGCAGGCGGGCTACGAGAAGGGCTACAACTATGCGCTGGTGGCCAATGCCGGGGCCAATCTGATCTATGAGGCGGCGGGCATGCATGCGAGTTTGCTGGGTTTTTGCCTGGAAAGCCTGGTGATCGACAATGATGCGATCGGGGCGACGCTGCGCACGTTGCGCGGGCTGGAGGTGGATGAGGAGGCGCTGTCGGTGGACGTGATTCGGGATGCCTGCATCGGCGGGCCGGGGCATTTTCTCGGGAGTGATCAGACACTTAGCCTGATGCAGAGCGCTTATGTGTATCCGACGGTGGGGGACCGCACCAGTCCCAAGGAGTGGGTGGAGCTGGGGTCGACGGATGTGCTGCAGCGGGCGATCGTGGCGACGGAGCGGATCTTGGCGGAGCATCGGCCGGATCATGTCTCGCCGGCGGTGGATCGGGCCATTCGGGAGCGGTTTCCGATCAAGTTGCTGGCGGATTGAGGCCGGGCGTGATAGCGATCTTGGCTCGCTGTCACTTTTGCCCGGATGAAGACCTTGAGCCAAGCGCTTGATCTTCCGAAGATAATCGGCCATCGCGGGGCGGCTGCTCTGGCGCCTGAGAACACGCTCGTCGGGATCAGGCGGGCGTGGGAAGAGGGGGCGTCCTGGGTGGAGTTCGACGTCAAGCTGACGGCGGATGACGTGCCGATTCTCCTGCATGATGAACGACTTAGCCGCACCACGGACGGCAAGGGGAAGGTCGCGGCGAAGACGCTTGCCGAGATCCAGCCGCTGGATGCGGGCGGGTGGTTCGGGCCCGAGTTTGCGGGCGAGCGGGTGCCGACGTTGGAGGCGGCGCTGGCGCTTTGCATCGAGCTTGGACTTGGCATCAACCTTGAGTTAAAGCCTTGTAAAGGCAGGGAAATTGAGACGGCACGGCTGGCGCTTAACGTGCTGCTCGACCTATGGCCGGACCGGTTGCCGGGGCCGTTGATTTCGAGCTTCGATCAGGTGGCGCTGGGTGCGGCGAAGAGCCTCGTGCCGAGCCTTGCGCGCGGCTGCCTGGTGACGCGGGTGCCGGTCAAGTGGCGGGAAAGATTGGAGAAATTCGGCTGCCGGACGCTCAATGTGAGCAATCGCTGGATCAGGAAGCGGCATATCGAGGCGGCGAAGCGTGCGGGGGTGCCGGTTCTGGTCTACACGGTGAACGATCCCGCTCGGGCAATTTTTCTTTTTGAACAAGGAGTTAGATCGATCTTCTCAGATCGGGTCGACGTCATGGCGAAGGCTTTGACGGCTTATTGTCAGCCAAGTCCCGGGAGGACCTTGACAGCGGCGGCGGGCTCAATTACCTCAGTCTGACGCTTCCAAGCGGGTGTAGCTCAGTTGGTTAGAGCGCTGGCCTGTCACGCCAGAGGCCGCGGGTTCAAGTCCCGTCACTCGCGCCATTTCCCGACAGAATCGATCGACAGTGCGCCATGGGCCGCACGATTTCGTGTGCGTTCGCTCACGCGCGTGCAATCCCGCTACACCTCGCGCACGGCTGGTGTATAAGACCGAAAGTTTCGAAAGTTTTCGGGATTTTCGCCATGGGCATTTCGATCGATCCGACCCTTCCGAACCGCGATTGGAGCGGGATGGTCAGACCGTCGCTTGAGGCGATCGTCAAGCTGATCACCAAGGATTATTTCGGCGCAGCGTTCAAAGCGCATGACGCGAGCAAAGAGCTACGGACAAAGGCGGAGACGCTGGAGCAGCGGGTGTGGACGCTCTGGCGAGAGAGCCTGGCGATAGCACTGCCGGAGTTCTTCGTCACGGCAGCGCTGACCCGGCAGCCGGATGACGAGGAGCTCGGCCGGCTGCTCGCGGACATCCTCGACGAGTCGGAAGCGGTGGCGAAGGAAGGGTGGGCGCAGTTCGAGGATGTTCATATCAGGACGCCAACCGAGTTCCCTCTTTACCCGTCGCTGCGTGAGAAGCTGTCTGTCTGGGCGCGGACCGTGGCGCCGGAGCATCTGCGGGATGACGAGCGGCTCAGGGAGCGACTGGACCGGGCGTTCGAGCGAGGGTTTCGCCGGGCGTTTGCCGATCGTGGCGAGCATTTTTCGCAGCTTCACGATTACTTCGCGGGTGCCCAGGCCGAGACCGATAAGCGCCGAGATGCTTGGCGGCGGTACTACGAAGGGCTCACTCGCGAGATAGAGGAGACGCCGCTCTTCAATCAACCAGAGGATGGTAGTGGAGCGACCCTTGCCAAGATCTTTCAGCCTTTACGCTGCTATTGGCGGGAGCGCCCGGAGCAGTCGTTGCGCGACCAGGCAGATGGTGAGGCCGCGGAGATCATCCATTTTGCTTGGCTTCAGTCCGAGTTGGAGATATGGCTCGACAAGCAAAGTGCCAATGATGCTCTTCGTGTTGTTACTGGAGGACCAGGCTCCGGCAAGTCGAGCAGTGCACTGTGGTTCGCGCGCGACGTTGGCTATGCTGGAAGTGTCAATGTCTTTGTCATTCGGCTCCAGGGGCTTGATGTCGATCAGCCAATTGATGCCATCGTGGATCAATTCGCTGACGTAGCCGGCACTGATCACGGAATGCTGGAGGCGAGTCCGCTTGGTTGGCTTCGGGATGACTCCAAACCTTTGCTGCTAGTGTTCGATGGCCTTGATGAGGTTGCACGACCGGATGGTGCTGGGCTTGAGGTAACTAAGAACTTTTTGCGCGCGCTGCATATACGTCTGGGGCAAGCCAATCGAGGACTGAGAGCGCGGCTGATGGCGCTTGTGCTTGGGCGTCCACAGGCGGCCGAGGAGGCGGCACAGGCTATGGGCGGGAGCCTTGAGAATCGCGCATTGCTTTATGTGGCGCCGCTATGCCAGCTCTATAAGATTTTTCTTAGCCGTGGAGGCTGCGAGCGCCCTGTGTTTAAGGATCCCAGTAGATTAGGAGGAGAAGATTTTCGTGCAGTATTCTACGAACGCTATCGTCCATTCGACAAACATTGCGACGAAGAAGGTGCGCCAACAGCGCTTGAAGACAATACTTTTCTTGAAATTACAATAGAGCCACTCCTACTCTATTTGCTAATTATATCAGGTTATGCAGGCAAAGGTTGGTTGACGGCGAAAGAAAATCGAAACTATGTCTACCTTCGTATTTTTCAGGACATTCACGCACGTGATCTCAGAAAACCAGCGGGACATCCTTCCAAGATGGGCGTGGAGGACGAGAAAGATTTCCTGTCATTGATGGAATGCCTTGGTCTTGCGGCTTGGCATGGAGGCGGAAGAAGCGGTACTGAAGAGGACTTCGCTGCTATAAGAGACCGAATCTACTTTACGAAGCAAAGCCATAGCCTGAGCGAAAGAAAAAGTACTGACCTAAAGAATGTTGCCGTGCAGACCTTTACATATAAGGGTGACAACAGAGGTTTTGGTTATGCTTTTGTCCACAAAAGCTTCGGTGAATACTTGGCAGCTAGAGCAATGCTTGAAGCTGGCGAAAAATGGCTTGTTCAGCATCAAGGCGATTCCGAAGCATTTGTCGCTGACTTCTTCCAACTCGCCGGGCGCGTGCGTCTCACCCACGAAATCTGGGAGTTTATGGTAAACGAAGCCAAGCTTCGAATTAGTGAGCCAGCAGATGGGCGTCATCGCGTCGATGCACTAGCTTCAGTTGCCGGTCACATACATAGACATGGTTTTCCGGCTCATGGTGTGCTTATGGCGTCGGGGAGTGATACCGATTGGCGCAAGCGTGAGAGTTTCCAGAAGAATGCAGAAGAGGCACTTTACGCATTGATTCACGTTTGGGCTACGGCAAGTTATCCGTTTAAACTTCTGTACAAAGAAAGAGGCGTATCGGGCTGGGAGCCCGGGCCGGTAAAGGTCGAATTCTCTGAAGGTCGCGGTGTCGCTGACATGTTCTGGCGGTTGCGAAATCGAGACGGTGATGAAGCCATTGTGAACTGGCTCTTTCAGCGTTGGAATCTGGGTGAAGCAGATCTATGCGGCGCAGATCTGCGCAGAATCAACCTTTGTGGAGCTGATTTACGCCTCGCAGACTTGCGCGAAGTCAATTTTCATGGCGCGGACCTACGTGGGTCGGCACTGATAGGTGCAAACCTTGAGGAAGCCAAGTTAACCGAATCCGATCTGCGGGGTGCAGTAGCAGTAAACTCAAACCTGAGCAGATCAATGGTGAACAGCGCAAAGTTAAGTAATGCAGTGCTAGTCGACTCAAACATTAGTTGGTCAGATCTGCGTGGCTCGGTCTGTTCTGAGGCGAACTTTTGTCGTGCCATGCTCGCGGGTGCGAACATGCGTGGCATAATTTTGAAGGGCGCGATTTTACGCGAAGCAGCTCTGAATGGCGCGGATCTCCGTGAAGGGTTTTTGCAGGATGCAAAGTTACACGGCGCTGACTTAACTTGTACAGACCTACGTGGCGCTAATTTGATCGGCGCAAATTTGTGTGGAGCCAATTGTAGTCAAACTCGCCTTGAACTGGCTAGGTTGCAGTCTGCTGACCTTTCGGGCACTATCAACCTAACGCGAGAACAAATTAACAATGCGGAAGGAAACGCGAAGACGCTGCTTCCTTTTGGCATACAGCGACCGGCGCATTGGTTGGATGACGACTAGCCGACAGCGTTTAGGCATAACTCGCCCTTGTCCGCAATCGGGCTCGAACGGCGGCCCAACCTCAGGCAAGTGAACCGTCCAGCCGGCGGCTGGTGGTGCGGACGGCGGGAGTCGAACCCGCACGGGCGTAGCCCTCCGGATTTTAAGTCCGGTATGTCTACCAATTCCATCACGTCCGCGAGCCACGGGCTCGAGCGTTGACATGTTTCGCCTTTCGGCGACGGGTGTCAGGCTGGGTAGGGCATAGCGTCTGTGGTGGTGTCAGGCAAGTCGGTGGAGTGGTGGGGTGCCGCTAGAGGAAGCCGGTGGCGAGGTGGAACATCAGCCAGACGATGAGGGCGGCGAGGAGGGCGCCGGTGAGGGCGGGCCAGATGCCGTAGGCCTGGCTGTCGTCGATGCGTGGCTCGTCCATTTGTTACCCTTGCGGTGGCCAAACACTGAGCTTGGTGTGGGGGCTTGATGCATCATCTGCGGTCGTTGGCGGCGGTTCGGAGAACACGCTTCTCCACCGCGATTGGTGTCTCTCCTGGAATCGTTCGGGATGGCGTCGGTGGCCGTCCATGAGGTGGTCACACCACTCTTCACCGCGGATTTTGACCGTCCCAGTCTCGCTCAAAATGTCGTCGGTGGCAGTCAATGAAGTGGTCATACCACTAGCCGTTTAGGAGCTGGGGGAGCCAGAGGGCGATTTCGGGGAAGAACATGACCAGGAGCAGGCCGATGATCTGGAGGCCGATGAAGGGGATGACCGAGGCGAAGATCTGCTGGAGGGTGATTTCCGGCGGGGCGACCGACTTCAGCCAGAAGCAGGCGGGGCCGAAGGGTGGGGAGAGGAAATAGATCTGGATGTTCATGACGAAGAGGACGCCGAACCAGACGGCGGCCCATGAGGGGTCGAGGCCGAGGGCGGGGGCCATGTCGACGATCACCGGGGCGAAGATCGGGACGGTGATGAAGACGATGGCGATCCATTCCATGAAGGTGCCGAGGACCACGAGGATCAGCATCATGACGAAGATGACGCCGCGTGGTGGCAGGTCCAGACCGGTGAAGAGCGAGCGCATGAAGTCGCCGCCGCCGATCAGGTTGTAGATGCCGACGAAGCTGACCGCGCCGACGATCAGCCAGATGATGGTGCCGACGGTGGACATGGTCTGGGTGAGCGCGCTCTGGATCAGGGTCCAGTCGAAGCGGAAGCGCACGGCGGCGATGACGATGGCGCCGAACACGCCGACGCCGGCGGCCTCGGTGACGGACGCGATGCCGCCGTAGATCGAGCCCATGACCGCGGCGATCAGGAGGACGGAGAGGATGACGGCGGCCATGCGGTTGGTGGAAAGCGACGTGTCGCCGCCGGTGCGCTCGGCGACTTCGCTGGCTGTCGGGGCGAGGGAGGGGTCGAGCCAGCAGCGGATCAGGATGTAGGCGACGTAGAAGCTGGCGAGCAGGAGGCCCGGGATGACGCCGGCCATGAACAGATCGCCGATGCCGACCTGGGCGGACAGGCCGTAGACGATCATGACGATCGAGGGCGGGATCAGGGTGGCGAGGGAGCCTGAGGCGCAGATGGTGCCGATGCTGAGCTTTTTGTCGTAGCCGAGGCGGAGCATTTGCGGGAGGGCGACCAGGCCGAGCATGACGATCTCGCCGCCCATGATGCCGGACATGGCGGCCATGACCACGGCGACGACGACGGTCTGCACGGCGACGCCGCCTCTGAGATTGCCGGCGAAGATCGACATGGCGTCGAACAGGTCCTCGGCGATGCCGGCCTTTTCGAGGATGGAGGCCATGAGGACGAAGAGGGGGACGGCGACCAGGGGGTAGCTTTCGAGGAGGCCGAAGGCGTTGGTCGAGACGAGGTAGAGCCCGCGCGGGCCGAAGAACAGGAGGGCGGCGACGATCGAGATCAGGAGCGTGACCACGCCGAGCGGCATGCCGGTGGCCATCAGCAGGATCAGGGTGATGACGATGCCGATGCTGACCGTGCCGATGTCGTAGTCGCGGAGGTTGATGATCTGGCGCGGGTCGAGGAGTTCGCCCAGCGATGCGATGGTGCCGTCGAGATTGGCGGCGCTGCCGTCGGTGTAGTGGGCGGCGATGATGATCAGAAGGCGGAGGAACATCAGGCCGCCGACGATCAGGACGAAGGTACGAAAAATGTCCGAATGGAAATGGCGGTGCAGGTTGGTGAGGAGCTGGGCGAGGTAGAGCGTGACGCCGGCGATCAGCACGGTCTTCAGGACCATGGGCTGGGGCGAGTTGAAGGCGCTGCCGTAGCGCTCGACGATGTCGATGCTGTCGAGGGCGCGCACCAGGGTATCGGTGGCGAGCAGATAGAGGGCGAGGACGCCGACCACCATGCCGAGGAGGTCGAGCCACCAGCGGGTATCGTCCCCGGCCATCAGGTAGAAGACGGTGATGCCGATATGGCGGCGGTGCGAGGTGACGTAGCCAACCGAGAGCATCCAGGCGCTGGCGCAGAGCACCATGACCACCTCGAACGCCCAGGAGGTGGGGGCGTTGAATACGTAGCGTGCGGTCACCTCCCAGAGGGTGACGAAGGCGCAGATGACGTAGAACTGCGCGACGCTGAGGCCGAGGAAGCGGCTGCAACGGTCGATCACGCCGGGGGTGGCAGTGTCGCGGCCGACCGTTTCTTCGCGTTCGAGAACGGTGCTCATGAAGGAAGACCCCGGTGGGCAGATGCGGCGATCAAGCTGCTGCCGATCTCGCGTTGACGATGCATCAAGCGGTCTCGCCAAACACGGTGTTTGGCCACCGGCAAGCTAAGGACGAAGGGGGGAACGTCCCCCCTTCACCCCGCGATCACTCAATCCAGGAGACCAATGCGCTTCATGTAGCTGAGATGCGCGTCGAGGGCTTCCTTGGCGAGTTCGGATTGCGCGCCGAAGTCTTCCCAGGCGCCGACGGCGAGCTCGCGGAACTTCTTGCGGTCTTCCGTCGACCAGTCGGTGACGTGCATCTCCGGGTCCTCGTTGTCGCGCGCGACCAGGTCGCGGTCCAGGAGATCGGCGTCGCGGCGCATGGCATCGTAGGCGGCGTTGTACCAGACCTCCAGCGTGGTCTGCTCGGCCGGCGTCAGGCCTTCCCAGACGTCCTTGTTCACCACGAACTGCAGCACGGCCATGGAGTGGATGCCGGGATAGAGCGGGTATTTCGCGACTTTGTGCATGCCGGACGCGTCGTTGTTGACGTAGGCGGAGGCGTCGGCGGCATCGACCACGCCTTTTTCGAGCGCGGTGTAGACCTCGGAGAAGGGGAGCGAGACCGGGGAGGCGCCGGCGCGCTTGAAGACCTCGGCGGCGAGGCCCTCGGGCGAGCGGATCTTGACGCCCTTCAGGTCGTCGACGCCCTTGATCTCGACCTTGGAGACCAGCGCTTCCTTGGCATAGGGGCCGCAGCCGATCACGTGGATGTTGCCGCCGGCATATTTGTCGTAGAGTTTCTGCAGGATTTCCTTGCCGCCGCCGTGATTGCAGAAGGTGCGCACCTGGTCGACGGTGTCGTAGCCGGCGATCAGGTCGCCGATGATGGCAAAGGCGGGGTCGCGGCCGGAGAAGTAGGAGACGGCGTTCAGGTCGCCGTCGAGAATGCCGTTGGCGACCGCGTCGATGGTCTCGCGGTGGGGCACGACCGCCTTGGTCGGCAGCACCTCGATCTCGAGCGCGCCGTCGGTCATCGTGCCGAGCTTGGGCGCCCATTGCTCGGTCATGAAGCGATGCGCCCAGTCGCCGGGTGCCGAGCTCGCCTGCACTTTCAGAGTCTTGGCCAGGAGCGGGCCGCTCGGGGCGACACTTGCCAGCGAGAGGACGGCGACCGCCGTCGCCAGGAGAATCCGTTTCATCAGCCTTCCCTGTTTATGGTTGGATGTTGGTTCATCTTCACCAGACGAAGGCGGATTTGTCAAAGCGGGATCGGCCGGCCGGCGTAGGCTGGGGTGGCCGATCGGTGCTCGGGTATGCAGGTCCGGGGCTGATCGCCGTGATTGAAACGATAGGTCTATTGCTTGACTGGCGCTTTCTCGAAGGGCTTGTTTTCCGCGATGAAGCGGGCGGCCAGGAGGAGGGCGCCCATGGTGAAGTCCTTGCCGTGCTCGGCGATCATTTCCGTCGAGAGGTCGGCCAGCTTCCTGAAGAACAGGTCCTTGCTCATCTCCTCCGGGGTGAGTTCGGTTGCCATGATCCTGTCTCCTCCTGTCATTTGAAAAGCTGTTGCGGGAGCTCGACGATCGACGCCAGGCCCTGATCGGAGCCGATGGCGATGAAGCCGGCGTTGGTCGACCAGGCGATTTTGTCGATCGCGCCCCGGCCTTCCGCCCTGATCACCAGCTCGTCCGGCCTGCCGACCTGCGCGACGATCAGCATGCCGTTTTCGTAGCCGGCTGCGGTCAGCGGGTGGGCGGGATGGGCGGCGACGGCCTCGACGGTGGCGAGGCCTGGCCTGCCGGTGGTGAGCGAGGTCGGGTGGAGGCCGTTGCCATGCCACTGGTCGAGCGGCCAGACGATGATGCGGAAGGCGCCGCCGGTGACGAGCTGCTCGCCGCTTGCGCTCCAGGCGAGCGAGCGGACCGGGGCCGGGTAGTCGGCAAGGCTGATCGCGTCCGTGCCGTCCAGCCGCCAGATGCGGATGCCGCCCTTCTGCTGGCCCAGGGCGAGTGCTGACTGATCGGGACTCCAGGCGAGGCTCGCGGGCTGCTCGCAGGGGGTGAGCTCGCGCCGCTTTTCGAGATGTTTCGCCGTGTCCCAGAGGGTCACGCTGCCCTCGCAGGCAACGGCGAGCTGGTTGCCGTCCGGCGAGAAGGCGAGAGCGCCGATCGAACCTTCGACCTCCAGGCGTGCGGGCTCGGGCTGGCCGCGGCGGATCAGGACGACCTTACGATCGGCCGTGGCGCAAGCGAGATCGCCGGTGGCGACAGCGTGGGCGAGGGTGGTAATCGGGGCGTTCAAGGGCCTGGCAAACGGCGTGCGCTCGCCGCCGGGAGTAAGGCTGGTGAGCGCACCCGAGCTGTCGCCGATGACGAAACCGTGTTTCCCGTATGCGGTCAAGGCCACTGGAAGGTCGTTCTGGACGGAGAGACGGACGATCGGCGGCAGCGGCTTACTGCGCGGGAGGATGCTGGAGCGGCCGTCCTCGACGCTGACCCGGATGCGACCGGAGGCCGGCTCCCGATCTTTGATCTTGGCGATGGCAACCGAGCCGTCGGCGAGCGCGAAGGCGACGGCTCCGTCGCTCTGGTCGAAGACGAGGTCGGCGATCGGCGCATCGAGCTGCCAGGAGCGGCCGAGCAGGCCGAACAGACTGAGGTCCTCCGCTTCCATCCTGTCCATGTTTGCTTCCATTCTTTTTGACGTTACTGAGGCTGTGCTATCTCGCGGTCGAGTCTGGTCATCTGCTCGGCGAGCCGATCCAGCTCCTGCTCACACGCGGCGCAGGCGTCAATTGCTGCCTTGTAGCGGGCCTCCAGCTCGGCGCGCTGCGCCAGGTTTTCGGCTGTCTCGCCGTTCGCTTCGATCTCCTCGATGCAGGCGAGCAGCTCGACCTCGAGGCCGGAGCGTTTTTGCGTGTTCGAGAGCTGCTTCGAGTTGAGGGCCGCCAGCTTCTCCACCAGCACCATCCGCTTTTGCATCAGACGGGCGATGTCGTTCATGGCTTGTTCTCCGGCAAGTCGAGGCGGAGGCCCCTGGCCTCCTGGACGGCGGCGAGGATTTGCTGGAGGCCGCCGATGCCGGAGACGAAGTGGGCTTCGGCCTTGTCGATGTAGGATTGCAGCGTGTTCCAGATGTCGAGACGCAGCAGCTTTTGCGGATCGCCCTGCATGGTCTCGAAGTCCTGGAGACGAAACTGGTGGTGCAGGCCGATGCCTGTCGTGACGAACTCGGCGAGCTCCGCGCCGTGAGTTTCGATGAAGGGCAGCAGCAGCGGGTGGTCGCCGAAGGTGATGCCGCGCTTTTCCAATTCTTTTTGCACGTAGGTCTGAAAATGACGCTGCAGCAGATGCTGGCTGTCGGTGAGGAATCGGACCGAGAGCACCAGATCCTGGTCGGCGCGCGCCATGATCTCGGCAGCGACGCCGCCAGGCACGGGGCGCAGGCTCTCGGGAAGATCTCTGTCTACGGGTGGGCCCACCGTCATGTCGGCCGTCCAGCCGGTGGCTGGAGGTGCCAGATCAGCGCCTCGCCGTCCTCACCGGTGAAGGCGTCGATCGCGCCGGTGATGCCGTCTTCGTGCTCTGCGGCAATTGCGCGAAGAACCAGATCGGCGAGCTGCCAGGCATTGTCGATGGCGGGGCTCTTGCCGCCGAAGAATTTGCTGGTGGAGACGGAGAGCTCGAAATCGCCATGCCACTCGATGGTGACCGACCCGATCGGCTTGTCCGCATAGAGCACGAGCAGCGAGACGGCCTCGCTCGCCCCGGCTGACGGCAGGGTGCGTTCGGTCATCTGGAGCGCATAGCTGGCCGCTGTCACGATGCCTGCCCCGACCTTTGTGGCTCGGCGTCCCGGTTTGTGCGCCGATGGGTTTTTTCAATAGTGATCAAGCTGATAGTCAGGCGTCAACCGTTTTCGATTGAAATTACCAAATGTCGATGCAGTAAAAATTGTTCACTGTATGATCGTTAGTTTGGAATGTTTCAATATGGTACAGCTTGTCCCAATTGACCTGTGCCAAAATGGGACAGTGACACAGTCCGGCATGACGAGGTTGCCGTCTAATCTCTTGAAATCAAAGTCAAAGAAAAACTGGCACGCCCCTTGCTCTTTAGTTTCCCACGAACAAGCCGATCCGGCGCCGCGACCGACGCGGGCAGCAGCGGATCGCCAAAGAACGAAGGAAGGGAAGCTGTATGGGCTCTGGGTTCGGGGAAAGGAGCACCGGTTTCAAAGGGAGAACGCTCGCGCCGTGCGAACGTCGCCCGATCGGTGTCCCGCCGTCGACCCTGCCCCCAATCGCACACCAGGACCTTCGCCATCCCATCCGATCCGCCCGATTGATCCCTGAATTTCGACCGAGCCCTGCGCGCTCCTACCCGCATGGTCGCCGGAAGCGTCGGATCGACCGGGCGGATCGCCGATTTCCTGGGCCGCGCGGCGCGCGCGTGGCTCTTCGTGACCAACGCAACGCTGTTGCTGGAGGATAGACCAGATGGCTGAAGGCTTGACCCTCAACAAGATCACCGCGCAGCGCGGTATTCCGGTGAGCGAGGCGGCGAAGAAGATCGCCGATCTCGGGTGGAATCCTTCCTATGTGCAGGAAGCGATGACCTTCCCGACCGACTACAAGATCACCAAGGCGCCGAAGGACCCGATGCGCCAGGTGCTTCGTTCGTACTTCCCGATGCAGGAAGAGAAGGACAACCGCGTCTACGGCGCCCTCGACGCTGCGCTCCGCGGCGACATGTTCAGGAATGTCGAGCCGCGCTGGGTCGAGTGGATGAAGCTGTTCCTGGCGATCATCCCCTTCCCCGAGATCTCCGCGGCGCGCTCCATGGCCATGGTCGGCCGCCTCGCCCCTGGCGAGGATCTGCGCACCGGCTTCACCATGCAGATGGTCGACGAGTTCCGTCACTCGACCATCCAGATGAACCTCAAGAAGTGGTATATGGAGAACTATATCGACCCCGCCGGGTTCGATATCACCGAGGCGGCGTTCGGCAAGTGCTATGCCACCACCATCGGCCGCCAGTTCGGCGAGGGCTTCATTACCGGTGATGCGATCACCTCGGCGAACGTTTACTTGACGGTGGTCGCCGAGACCGCGTTCACCAATACTCTGTTCGTCGCCATGCCGTCCGAGGCCGCGCGCAACGGCGACTACGCCCTGCCGACCGTTTTTCTGTCGGTGCAGTCCGATGAGAGCCGCCACATCGGCAACGGCCACTCCATGCTGATGTCGATGCTCAAGGAGCCGGAGAACCACCAGCTGCTCGAGCGCGATCTCAAATATGCCTTCTGGCAGAACCACGCGATCGTCGATGCCGCCATCGGCACCTTCATCGAGTACGGCACCACCAACCGTGACAAGAACAAAGAATCCTACGCGGAAATGTGGCACCGGTGGATCTACGAGGATTACTACCGCACCTACATGCTGCCGCTCGAGAAATACGGCATCAAGATCCATCACGACGACGTCCAGGAGGCCTGGAAGCGCATCACCGAGAAGATGTACGTGCACACCGTCGGCCAGTTCTTCGCCGTCGGCTGGCCGGTCAACTTCTGGCGCATCGAAGCCCAGACCGAGAAGGACTTCGAGTGGTTCGAGCATAAATATCCCGGCTGGTACGCCCAGTTTGGCGAGTTCTGGAAGTGGTACGCCAAGCTGTCGAAGCCCGGCCAGAAGGTGATCACCTTCAACGAGGAGGTCGGCTACGTCTACCCGCACCGCTGCTGGAGCTGCCTGGTGCCCTGCCTGATCCGCGAGGACATGGTGGTCGAGGAGATCGACGGCAAGCTGCACACCTTCGCGCATGAGATCGACGCGTGGACGGTGAAGACGGCGTTCGCCGGCGAGTATGAGGGCCGTCCGACGCCCGCCATGGGCCGGTTCAGCGGCCGGCGCGAGTGGGAGACCTGCTACCACGGCTGGGATCTCGCCGACTGCATCGAGGACCTGGGCTTCGTGCGCACCGACGGCAAGACCCTGATCCCGCAGCCGCATCTGCGCTTCGACGATCGCGAGATGTGGACGCTGGATCACGTGCGCGGTCACACGCTGATGAGCCCGCTGACGCTGCTGCGCGAAATGTCAGACGCGGACCGCGAAGCGCATGTCGCCGAGTACAAGAAGGGCTTCACCATCAATCCCTGCAACTGAGTAACGCTGCCGGGGCCGGTCCGGTGGGGCCGGCCCCAACTAACCTACTCACCAGTGCAGTACGAGACCCGAGATCCGTGACGCCAGCGCCAGCGGATCTAGAAAAACCAAGCGTGGGGACGGGGGCTGATGAGCTCGAAAGAGGTCTATACCGTGCGCCTCGAGCCGGTCGGTATCGAGATCGAGGTCGAGGAAGACGAGACCGTATTGGAAGCGGCGTTCCGCCAGGGGATCGCGATCCCCCATGGCTGCAAGGAAGGCCAGTGCGCGAGCTGCAAGTCGATCCTGATCGACGGCGAGGTCGAGCTCAAGAAATACTCCACCTTCGCACTGAACGACATGGAGCGTGAGCAGGACCATGTCCTGCTCTGCCGGACTCTCGCCTACAGCGATCTCGAGATCGAGCTCCTGAACTTCGACGAGGAGCTGTTGTCCTACTCGATCCCGGTCAGGGATTACGAGGGGGAGGTGACCGGCATCACGCCGCTTACTCATGACATCCGGTTGCTGGAAATCACGATCGACAAGCCACTCAAATTCTGGGCGGGTCAATATGTCGACATCACCCTACCGGACCAGGCGATTACCCGCTCGTTTTCCATGGCAAATCCGCCGAGCGAGACGGAGAAGCTTGCGTTCATCATCAAGCGATACCCAGGCGGCGCCTTCTCCGGACAACTCGACGGAGGCATCGACGTCGGAACCCGGGTCCAGCTCCGAGGACCGTTCGGCACCTGCTTCCGACGGCAAAACCACGAAGGACCGCTGATCCTGGTGGGCGGCGGCTCCGGCATGTCGCCGCTCTGGTCGATCCTGCAGGATCACGCGGCGAGCGGGGAGCAGCGCCCCGTGCGCTTCTTCTACGGCGCCCGGTCGGAAGCCGACCTCTTTTACTTGGACGAGATCAGGGCGATCGGTGAGACGCTTACCGATTTCAAGTTCATCCCGGCACTCTCCGATGTCGGCGACGATGCCGGCTGGAGCGGCGCGCGCGGCTTCATCCACGAGGTCCTGCGCGAGCACCTCGAAAAGTTCGATCTCGACGAGGAGGGCGACGCCTATACCTGCGGGCCGCCGCCCATGATCGATGCGGTCATCCCGGTGCTGCAGATCGCCGGCGTCGATGGCGACCGCATCTTCTTCGACAAGTTCACCCAGGCCTCCGGGTAGCACCGCTACTCGGTTCAAGAGAGCAAAGGAAGGGAAGGGGAGACAAGTTATGGCGACCAATCCGGTGGAAGTGAAATCCGGTGCTGCGGGTGCAGCCCAGTTCGCAGACAGCGACAGCCGTAAATACCGTTACTTCGAGCCGAGAGGCAAACGGGCGACCCATTACGAGGACATGACCGTCGACGTGCAGCCCGATCCCGAACGGTACCTGATGCAGGACTGGATCATCTCCTTTCCGGACGGCAAGGGCGCCTATGTCAAGGAGAACACCGCGGCGAAGAGCTCGAACTGGCACGCGTTCCGCGCCCCGGATCAGGAGTGGGAGCGCACCCACTATCAGCGCCAGTCGACCATCGAGGGGATGATCCAGAACGTCGTGCAGAACGCGCGGCGCGCCGGCGCCCCCAAGGGCTTCGACAAGGCCTGGGTGAAGGTGCTGCAGGATCACCTCGGCGCCTGGAAGCATGCGGAATTCGGGCTTGGCACGTCGCTGATGCAGGCGCAGCGCTACGGCTACACCCAGATGATCAACAACGCTGTTCTCACCAACTCGTCCTACAAGCTGCGCTTCGCCCAGGATCTCACTCTGTATCTCGCCGAGATCGGCATGGACATCGAGGGCTTCGACGACGACGCCGGCAAGCGCGCCTGGATCGACAACGATATCTGGAAGCCGACGCGCGAAGCGGTCGAGAACATCATGGGCTCGGCGGATTATCTCGAGCAGTATTTCGCCACCAACATCTGCTTCGAGCCGCTGGTCGGCGAGCTGTTCCGCTCGGGCTTCATCATGCAGGCCTCCGCCTCGAACCGGGACTTCGTAACGCCGGCCGTGGTGTCCGCCGCCGAGGCCGATTACGACCGCAATCTCGCGAACTGCACCGACCTGATCTACCTCCTGCTCAACGACAAGGAGCACGCCAAGCACAACAAGAAGGTGTTTGACGGCTGGCTGAAGAAGCATGTCGCCCTCGGTCGCAAGGCGGCGAAAAGCCTGCAGCCGATCTGGTCGCAGCCCCACGGCAAGCCGATCCAGTTCACCGACGCCCAGGCGCAATCCGAGGAGCGCCTGAAGACCATCACCTCGCAGCTTGGCCTCAGCCTGCCGAAATAAGGAGATACCAGACATGGCCACCCAGACGACGGGTTACCACAGCGGCAACATCTTCAAGAAGATGGACGAGATCAAGTTCGAGGACACGGTCTCCCATCAATGCGGCGTGACGATGAACGACAGCGTCGAAGCGCGCGCGATCGCCGAGCACATGGCCGGCAAGCCGAACGTGACCGTGACCTATCAGCCCGCCCTGATCCGTATCGACGGCGAAGGCTCGATCACCTTCGACATGGAGGAGATCAGCGAGATCCTCGGCAAGGACATGACCGTCGAGATCTTCGAGGTCAACACCTCCACCCATTACGGCCGCATGGTGAAGGTCGACGACAACACCATCAAACTGTTCGGCAACATGGAAGAAATGTTCGAGTTCATCGAGTAGGTCGGCAGCGCCGACAGGCTTGACTTGACGGAGATTTGGGGGCGGGGTTTGCGGTTACTTCGGTGACGCGGCACCGCCTCCCACGGGAGGGAACGAGAGATGTACAAGACACCGGATGGGGAAGAGATCTTCATCGTCGACGGGCATACCCACATGTGGGATGGCAGCCCGGACAACCAGCGCAACATCCACGGCAAGCAGTTCGTCGAGTGCTTCTACGCCTACCACACGGCGCTGAGCCCGAAGGAGGAGCTGTGGACGCTGGAGCAGTTCGGCAAATACGGGCCGCAGAAGATGTACAACGACCTGTTCGTCGACGGCCCCGACGACATGGCGATCCTGCAGTCGACCTATCTCACCGATTTCTACAAGAAGGGCTTCAACACCATCGAGCAGAACGCCGAGGTGGCGAAAGCCTATCCCGACCGCTTCATCCTGAACGGCTCCTTCGACCCGCGCGATGGCGAGCTGGCGCTCGAGTACATCCACTACATGAAGGAGAATTTCGACATCCAGGGCGTGAAGCTCTACACGGCTGAGTGGAAGGGTGACAGCAAGGGCTGGAAGCTCAACGATCCGAATGCCTATCGCTGCTTCGAGCTGTGCGACAAGCTCGGCATCAAGAACATCCACGTGCACAAGGGGCCGACCATCATCCCCCTGAACAAGGACGCGTTCGACGTGCACGACGTCGACTATGCCGCGACCGACTTCCAGGGCCTGAACTTCATCGTCGAGCATTGCGGCCTGCCGCGCCTGGATGACTTCTGCTGGATCGCGGTGCAGGAGACCAACGTCTATGGCGGGCTCGCGGTTGCCATGCCGTTCATCCACGGCAAGCCCCATTATTTCGGCGAGGTGCTGGGTGAGCTGCTGTTCTGGCTCGGCGAGGACAAGCTGCTGTTCGCGTCCGATTACGCCATCTGGACGCCGAAATGGATCGTCGAGGCCTTCATGAAGTACGAGCTGCCAGACGACGTGAAGAAGTCGCGCGGCGTCGAGCTCACTATGGAGGGCAAGAAGAAGATCATGGGGCTCAATGCCGCCAAGCTCTACGGCATCGATATCGAGGCCAAGAAAAAGAAGCTGCAGAACGAGACCATCGCCGTCGCCGCGGAGTAAGTGCGGTGAGTCAGGCAAAAGTGGAGCCACACGTCGCTGACGTGTGGCGAAGGCTGAGTGAGGTGACCGACCCGGAGCTCGACGAGCCGGTCACCGAGCTCGGCTTCGTCGAGCGGGTGGCGGTGGAGGGCGACAGGGTCGAGGTCGACTTCCGCCTGCCGACCTACTGGTGCGCCGCCAACTTCGCCTTCCTCATGGTCGACGACATCCGCGTCGCCGTCGCCGCGGCACCATGGGTCCGGAGCGTCCGTCCGCGTTTACTCGATCATATGTACGCGGATGAAGTGAACCGCGGCGTCGGTGACGCCCTGTCGTTCAAGGAGGCATTCGGCACGCTCGCCTCGGACGAGACGTTGGAGGAGGTGCGGCAGAAATTCCGGGTGAAGGCGTTCCAGCGCCGCCAGGAGTCGGTGCTGCGTGCCCTCGTTCGCCAGGGCCACGGCGTGGCCTCGATCGTCGACATGGATGTCGCGACGCTCGAGCGAACGGCGGTCGGGGACGAGGAGGCGGCAAGGCAGAAGCCGCGCTATCTGCGGATTCTTCGTGAGCTCGAGCTTGCCGCCGAGCCGACCGATCTCGCCTTCGTCACGCCGGACGGCGATCGCCTCACCGCGACGGCGTTTGAACGACACATGGAAGAACTGCGCGGGGTGCGGATCAACATGGAGTTCAACGGCGCGCTCTGCAAAGGGCTTCTATCGACCCGCTACAAGGAGGCGAAGCTGGAGGAGGGCAAGGAGCCGGAGCTGATCGACTTCATCACCGGCAGGGCGGCCCCTCCGGCGAGATCACCATCGACGGCGTAAACCCTGGTGCCAGGCACCGACGCCAAGTCAAAAAAAATCAACGGGGAGAGGATTGATGGCGAAGAGACTTCTTCACGATGCCGAGGCGCGGCGCGCCCTGGCGCGCGGCGTGGCGCAGCTCACGAAAGCCGTCGAAAGCACGCTCGGGCCGAAGGGCATGAACGCGATGATCGACCTGCCGGTGGGCACGCCGATCGTGTCCCGGGACGGGGTGAGCATCGCCGCCGAGATCGAGCTTCCCGACCGCTTCGAGAACATGGGGGCTCAGGTCGTTCGCGAAGTGTCCTATCAGACCAACGAGGTCGCGGGCGACGGCACCACCACGGCGACCGTGCTCGCCAACGCGCTCATCCAGGGCGGCGTGCAGGCGCTGGAGAATGGGGCGAACGCGGTCAATCTCACCAAGGGCATCAACCAGGCAGTCGCGGTGATCGTGGATGCGCTGAAGGCGTCGGCAACACCCGTCGCCAATGGCGCGCTGACGTCGGTTGCATCCAGAGCCGCGGGCGATGCCGGCATCGGCCAGATGGTCGCGGAAGCGATCGAGCGCGTGGGGGCGGATGGCATCATCACCTCGGATTTCGGCGTCACGGTCGAGAACAGCCTGTCGGTGATCGAGGGCATGTCCTTCGATCGCGGCTACGTCTCCCATCACATGGTGACCGACGTCGAGAAGATGGAGGCGGTGCTGGAGCGGCCCTACATCCTGCTCACCGATTTGAAGATCAAGCAGCCCTCAGAACTTGAGAACATCCGAAAGGCGGTCCGCGATACCGGGCGTCCGCTCCTCATTGTCGCGGAAGAGATCTCGCCCGAGGTGCTGATGACGCTTCTGAGCGAGGATGGCAAGGGCAGGATCCTGGTCGTGCATCCGCCGGAATACGGCCATTGGCGCAAGGCCATGATGGAGGATCTGGGCATTCTGACCGGCGGGCGCGTCATCGCGCGCGACCTCGGCGGCCGCCTGGAAAATGTCATGCTCGACGATCTCGGCCAGTGCGAGCAGGTCAAGACCGGCGGCTCCGAGACCATCATCACACGCGGCGCCGGCGACCCGGATGCGATCTCGGCCAGGCGCGCGCAGGTGACGCGCATGTACCACGAGGCTCCCCCCAATATCGAGCAGGACAAGCTCAAGGAACGCCTCGCCAAGCTCACCGGCGGCACGGCAGTGATCTATGCGGGCGGCGTCACGCCGGTCGAGCAGAAGCGGCGCATCCAGCTCATCGACGACGCGCTCAACGCTGCCAGAGCTGCGGCGGAGGAAGGCGTTGTCCCCGGCGGTGGCACCGCCCTGGCGCAGAGCGCGCCGGCGCTCCAGCAGCTTCTCGGACAAGTGAACGGCGATATCGGCGCCGGCGTGCAGCTTGTGCAGAGCGTGCTGACCAGGCCGGTCGCCTGCATCGCGGCCAATGCCGGGCATGACCCGCAGGCCGTGGTCGGGCGCGTCGTGCAGTCCCCGGCGGGAACGGGCTTCGATGCGACCGCCGAGGATTACGCTGACATGACGTCGGCCGGCGTGATCGACCCGGTGCGCGTCACCTACACGGCGC
Organism: Alphaproteobacteria bacterium; assembly: GCA_041398025.1. Classification (GTDB taxonomy): domain Bacteria; phylum Pseudomonadota; class Alphaproteobacteria; order Geminicoccales; family Geminicoccaceae; genus JANQPX01. The sequence goes on along the minus strand of JAWKVM010000011.1, from coordinate 128,710 downwards.
TGCAGAATGCGGCCTCGGTCGCGACCCTGGTGCTGACCACCAACACCCTGGTCGGCGACATGTCCGAAGCCTCCGACCCGACCGCCGGCCCGGCCTTGGGAGGAGGGGCCGAGTATTTGGGGAGGGAGTAAGGCCTGACGGTCTGACGCAGACCTCGTCGACTCAAGTAAACCAGATCTCATCGAGACAACTGAACCAAGTCTCGGAGAGACAAGTAAACCAAGTCTCGGAGAGACAAATGAAAGCCGCACGCCTCTACGACTATGACGAGAAGATGAATGTCGAGCTGAAGCTGGAGGAGGTTTCAGCCCCGACCGTGAACGCGCCGGACGAGGTGATCGTCAAGGTGGGGGCGGCTGGGCTTTGCCGCACGGATCTGCACATCATCGAAGGGGTGTGGCGGGACGTGATGGACCCGGAAGGCGGGCTTCTCCCCTACATCATGGGGCATGAGAATGCGGGCTGGGTCGAGGACGTCGGCAGCGGCGTAACGTCGGTCAAGCCCGGTGACGCCGTCATCTGCCATCCGCTTCGCTCCTGCGGCATCTGCCTGAACTGCCGCCATGGCGAGGACATGTATTGCGAGAACGGTCTTTTTCCGGGGCTCGGCCTGGACGGTGGTTTTGCCGAGTATTTCAAGACCAACGAGCGCGCGCTGATCAAGCTCAGCCCGAACGTCATGCCCGTCGACGTCGCGCCGATGGCCGATGCCGGCATCACAGCCTATCGCGCCGCCAAGCGCGCGGCGAAGCTGCTCTATCCCGGCACCTACTGCGTGCTGATCGGCATCGGCGGCCTCGGCCACATCGCGCTGCAATGCCTGCACGAACTCTGCGGCACGAGAACGATCGCCGTGGATCGCAGTCCGCATGCCAGAGAGCTCGCCAAGAAATACGGCGCCCATCACGTGCTCGACGGCGGCGACAATATCGTCGAGGAGATCCAGGAACTGACCGGCGGCGGCGCGCATGTGGTGATCGACTTCGTCGGCGAGCTCGGTGTCGAGAACATCGCCTGGAAGATGCTGCGCCAGGGCGGCCAGTACTTCATCGTCGGCTATGGCGGCAGGATCGAGGTGCCGACGGTGCACATGATCATCAACGAGATCCAGATCGGCGGCTCTCTGGTCGGCAATTACCGCGAACTGGTCGAGCTGATGGAGCTGAACGCCGAAGGCCGGGTCGAGATGCACAAGAGCACCTACGCGCTCGGCGAGATCAACAGGGCGATCGAGGACTTCAAGGCGGCGAACATCGCCGGCCGCGCGGTGATCGTGCCGTAGGCGGCGCCCTTACTCGGCGCGCGCCGTGCTGCCGGTGACGCGGCGCAGCGTTTCGCCGTCGACGATGCGCTCGAAGCGGATGTCCATGCCGATATCGGTGAGGATGCGCTGATAGACCTGCAGCTCGTAGCGCCCGTCCTCGAGCACCATGAAGGAGTTGGTCTCCAGCAGATTGCCGTCGACGCGGGTCCAGCGCACCGGATCGCCTTCGATCGGCTCGGTCTCACGGCGTTCGCTGAAGAGGTCGATTTCGCCGACCTCGACCAGAAAATCGTTGTCGGCCGCGGGCTCGAACAGCGCCGTCTGCGACCAGCGCTTGACGCCGGGCACGTCGCGGCGTCCATCCACCAGGCCGACGGTGATCCAGTCGACGCGCAGACCGTGCTTGCGGTAGGGGGCGACCACGATGTCGAGATCGCGCTTTTGCTGCTCGCCGGTGGCGAGGTCTTCGACGGTCGCCTGGCCGACATAGGTGCCGAGGAAGCGGGACAGATCGTTGGCCCACGCGCTTTGCCAGTGCCCGAGCAGCGCCAGCAGGGCTGCAGTCAGAACCAGTCGGGTCAGAATGGGTCTCGCGCCCGCAGCGTATCCGGCTGTCATCGGCTCACCCTCCCGCCGCCACGAGATCGCCTTCGATCGGGCTCTCGTCGCCGTCGTCGTCGGTGCGGTGGCTGAAGGTCAGGTGCAGGCCGTTTTCGGTGCGGGTCCAGGTGTAATGCTGGAGATCGATGCCGCCGGTTGGATCGACGCTCATGCTGTAGACGGCGAGGACCGGATCGTCGATGCGCGCCCAGAGGAGGGTTTCGCCCTTCAGCGGGTTGCCGCTCGCCGGCGACGCGAACATGCGTGCGAGGAAGGAGCCGCTTTCGGGCGCGACCTCGTAGACGCCGGGCCGATCGGTCGGCTGAAAGCGGGCCTCGACCCGGTCGCCGCCATCCTTGCCTAAGTCGTGCCAGGAGATGGCGAAGCCTCCTGCGTCTTTGTCGATCTGGAGGTCGAGCGCCGCAGGGGCCAGCTTGTTGTCGCCCGACTGGATCTTGTCCCCGGACCAGCGGCCGAGGAAGCTGTCGATCGAGCGCGCATCGGCTGCCCAGGCGAGGGAGCTCGGCCAGCCGGCCAGGGTGATCAGCAAGAAAGCCTGCAGCCGCTTCATGGCTTGACGTCACTCCCAGGCGTGGTGTCGCGATATCGGGCGTTTGCCTTGTCCATCAAGGCAGTAGCACGACCGGCCGGGTTTCCAAACCACGATATGCGTGAGAACGGCGAATAGACGGGCCGTGAGCCGAGCATCAAGCCGCTCGAGGCCGCGGGCATTGCGCTGCATCAAGGTGCGGTCCGCTCCCGTCGACAGGCGGAACGGCGCACTCGGGGCAGAGGCGTCCGAAGGCGGCCTCCGGCAAGTCCGGCCCGCGGCGGCTCGCCGCTAGGGGGAGCAGGCGATGTCGCTGATTTCGGTCTTGGTGACCATGGCGGGGCGCGAGCGGAGGTTCTTGAGCTCGACATATTCCTCTTCGCGCCCGCGGATCAGCTGGCGGAAGCGGCCCTCGATCTTGCCCTCCTTGTTGGCCTCGTCGAGATAGGTGAGCCGATAGCGGAAGGAGACGGTCGCCCAGCGCTTGGGGGTATGGGCGATCAGCCAATGGCTGTAGACCCGGCTGCCCTGGAGGACGTTGCCGGTATGCTCGATCCGGGCCTTGCATTCCTCGGCGCCGGCCATGGTCGGGAACAGGAATGCCAAAGCGAGCGAGGCCATGAGAAGGCTGCGCAGCGTCATCGCCGATCTCCTTTCCGTAGCGCGCCGACAGCATAGCAATCCTGAGGGCGCTCGGGGACGGAGATGGGATGTGGCTGTAGCGGGGTATCGCCGGGAGAGGGGCGCCTGCATGGTCACATTGGCGTGAACAGGGATTGGCCTCGCGAGCAACATGGCGGATGGTCAATGCGCGTTTCAGTCGATTAACACATGTAAGTCGTTCTAATTATACTAGAACCGCGCGGCCTGCCGCGCCGCCAATCAAGATCGTGGGAGGGATTTCAGTGGCTGATCGGTTCCTGTCCTCGCATCGCACCCTTACCGCTTTTGCGTTTTTGCTGGCTGCCGCCGGGCCTGACCTTGCCGGCGCCGAGGAGGCGGACGGCCGGCAGAAGGTGCTCCACCTGGTTGCCGAAGCCTCGGCCGGGCCCGAGCGCATGATCGCGATCGGCGTCAGCACGATGGCCAACCTGCATGTGGCGGCAGCCGACATCGCCGTCGACTGGGTGGTGCAGCGCGGTCGAACGGTCGAAAGCGTCCTCGACGAGAGCGGCGACATGGCGCTGCTGGATCTGAGCAAGGTGGATCTGCACGGCCTGGACGGCATGCCCGACCTCCGGGCCGTGATGGCGTTCTGGCCGGTCAGCGACCAGGGCGAGACGGCGGACGCGCATCCCGGCTATCTCCTGGTGGCGCGCTCGTCGGTCGGCGGCGACGTGGTGCGCGCGCTGCTGGAGAGGATGCGGGAGGACAGGGTGATCCTGAAGGCTGCGCATGTCGACATCGACCGACTCGATCCGGCCGTCGCCATGGCCGATCTGCCGCTGCCCCTGCATGAGGCGGCGAGCGCCTATCGCGCCGCCAATGGCGATCCGGCGCCGACATTGCTCGCGGCCGCGCGGCCGTCCGACACAGAAGCCGCGCTCGGCGCCGAGATCCTGCCGGGGGAAGCCGCGGAGCCTGGGCAAACGCCGATTCCCGAGGCGGCGCTGCAGCAGCCGCAGGCTGTCGGGCGTTCCTTCACCCTCTATTTCGATTCCAACGAGGCCAAGCTCGACTACCAGGATTTCCGCTCCGTGGCCGACGCCTGCCGCTATGCGGCGACCCTGCCGCGCGCGCGCTTCGTCATTTCCGGCCACACCGATACAGTCGGCTCGACGGCCTACAACGACTGGCTGGGCGAGCGCCGCGCCGCGGCGGTGGCCAACGCGATCAGGAACGATCCGCGCTTTCGCGAGGCGCTGAGCGTGGTCGACTACGGCGAGACCATGCTCGCGGTCGCGACCGATGACGAGGTGGCGGAGCCGATGAACCGGCGGGTCGAGATCACCATCCTCGAGGACGAGTGAGCGGGCGGCCGAGCGCGGCGCGTTCGGGCCTCAGCCAGCCTTGTCGGTCAGAGCGAGCTGCAGCACGGGCGTTTCCTGCAGCCTGAGCTGATCGCTGAGCGCGGTCAGCAGCGTCCTGATCCAGGTCTCGGAGACGTCCAGGGTCGAGAAGACCAGGCGTGAGCGGCGGTCGGCGGTGGGCCAGGCGGGGAGCCAGAGCAGCGGCTGGATCAGGTGCTCGCGGCCGTCGATCAGGGCCGGACGGTCCGGATGATCCGCGATGGCGACGATGCCCTTCAGGCGCAGCAGATCCCCGCCGTGCTCCGCCATCAGAAGCTTCAGAAAGACCGAGAGCACGGTGCCTTCGACCGGCTGATCGATCGTCACGGCAAAGAATCCCACGCCGACATCGTTGCGCAGACGGCTCAACGCAGTCTCAGGCAAGTCCGGCCCGCCGCGGCGCGCGGCCTCGAAGCCGAAGGCTGCCTCGCAGAGCCAGCGGTCGATGTCGACGCTCGACGTGACCGGATCGAACAGGCCGCCGTCCACCAGGCGGGCGGGGCCGATATCGCCATGGCGGGCGCGCAGGATCGGCGCGGGCGGGTTCAGCGTCTTGAGCGTCGACGCCAGGCGCTTGACGGCTCCGGGCTCCGCCAGATCGGTCTTGGTCAGCACGATCCGATCCGCCACCGCCGCCGCCCGGTCGCAGGGGTCGGCAGGGCCGACGGCCTTTACGTCGGTCTTGGCGGCGGAAGCGTCGATCGCCAGCGTGACGGCGTTCAGGCGGTGGGACGCGCCGAGGTTCGGATCGTCGGCGAGGGCCTGGAGGAGGCGGCGCGGCGCGCGCAGGTCGTGCGCTGCGAGAACCAGGGGGCCGGCGTCGCACGCGTCTTGGCGCAGCAGCGCGGTGATTCCTTCAACATCACAGGTTCTGCCGAGATCACCGTTTGCGCCAGACGCACGGCCCGGATCGAGGATGCGCGTGGTCTGTGCATCCGCACGCCTGGCGAAGGCGGCGAGCAGCGTGGAGACGCCGCTGCCTGGTTCGCCGATGACCAGGGAGAGCTGAACGGGCTGCATGATCACACCGGTTGAAGAGGCCTCACGCCTATTGCGGCGAGGGGCCATCATAGGATCATGCACTTTGGGATTGAATTCGGAGGTTTGCGTATCCTGGCGGGCGCTGCTCATCGGCTTGAACGGTTACATGGGACTCAGCGGTGAAGGCCGTACTGCTTCATTTTGCGATAGAGCGTGCTTCTGGAAATGCCGAGCGTCTTGGCGACCAGCGACAGGTTGCCGCCGCCGGTCTCGATCGCCTGCAGGATCGCCTGCCGCTCGGTGTCCTCCAGCCTGCACGGGGCGGCGCCTCGAGGCTCGACGTCGTCAGGGGCGATGAATCCGCCGAACTCCTCGGGCAAGTCGCCGAGGCGCACGCTGCGCTCGGTGGCCATGAGGATCAGGCTCTCGATCAGGTTCCTGAGCTCGCGCACATTGCCCGGCCAGCCGTGCCGGCGAAGGGCCTCGCGCGCGTCCGGCTCGATGTCGAGCGTCTCGACGCCGTATTTCTCGGCAAACATCAGGTTGAAGTGATCGATCAGGCGGTCGATGTCGCTGCCGCGCTCGCGTAGCGGCGGGATGTCGAGGGTGACGGTGCTGATGCGGAAATAGAGGTCTCGGCGAAAGCGTCCGGCGGCGACCTCCTCCTTGAGATTGCGGTTGGTCAGCGCCACCAGGCGCACGTCCACCGGCCGCGGCTTGCCGTCGCCGAGGCGATAGACGGCATTCTCCTCGAGCACGCGCAGCAGATAGGGCTGGAGATCGAGCGGCATCTCGCCGATCTCGTCGAGGCAGAGCGTGCCGCCATGGGCGAGCTCGAAGCGGCCGGCGCGGCCTTCGCGGGCAGCACCGGTATAGGCGCCGGGGACATGGCCGAAGAGCTCGGCGCCGAGCAGATCCTTGGAGACGGCGCCGCAGTTGAAGGCGATGAAGGGGGCTTTCGGATCGCTCTGGCCGTGGGCGTGGACCAGCTTGGCGAACAGCTCCTTGCCGACCCCGGTCTCGCCCTCGACCAGGACCGGCACGCGGCTCGACGCGGCGCGCCTGGCCTTGGCGATGGCATGCAGCAGGCGCACGCTCTCGCCCTGGATCTCCGGATGGGGTGCTGAGGACGGGACGCTGAGCGTCGCCTGCGGCGGGCCGGCCGCAGGCCGCCGCCTGCCGGTCGCGGTGTAGATCAGCACGGCGCCGGACATGTCGCTGCCGATCTTGAGCGGCTTCAGCCAGGCGGGCCGGAGGTTCTCCGGGAGGCGCTCGACGATGTCCTGATCCGAGCGCGCGCCGGTCAGGTCGACCAGCTGGCTGCCGAGGCTGAGATCGACGCCTTCGGCCATCTTGACGCGTAGCGGCACGGCCTCGCTGTTCAGGTGGATGATGCGGCCGCGCCGGTCGAGCACCACCAGGCCGTCCGCGCCGTCGCCGACCGGCATGGAGACGAGGCAGGCTTCCAGCAGGCGAAGGCGCTCGGCGTGCGCCTGCTCGCCGAGCGCGAGCTCGATCTTTTCCGCGGCGAGCACGGCGAGCGCCACATTGTGCCGGCGAAAGATCTCGGGCGGGCCGGAGATGTCGATCAGCCCGAGGATGGAGCGGTCGACCGGGTCGCGGATCGGCGCACCGGCGCAGGTCCAGTGCTTGATGCCCTCGCAAAAATGCTCGGCCGCGTGCACGAAGACCGGCTTGCCGGTGGACAGCGCCGTGCCGATGCCGTTGGTGCCGACCACCTTCTCGTTCCAGTCGCCGCCCGGCTGCAGCTTGATCTCCTGGCCGGCATCGAGCGTGCGCACATCCCCGCGGGTGTCGAGGATGACCCCCGCCTCGTCGGTCAGCACCACCATGGCCGAGGTCTCCTCGAGGAGATCGGCGGCGTGCTGCAGGGCATGGTCGGCGGCGGACAGGAGCTGGCGGCGCTGGTGCTTGTTGTGGTCGAGCTGGTCCTCGTCGATCACCAGCGGGGTCGCCGAGGCATGGGCGTCGACGCCCGAGGTGGCGCTTCTGGCCCAGGAGTGCTGGATGACGTGGCGCACCTGCCGGTCGCCGCCGGGCTCATTGCCGGTCAGAAAATCCTCCCAGGCGCGCATGGTGAGGAACTCGTCATAGCCGATGTCGTCGCCGCCGGCGCGGGCGTGCTGGTTCGGCCTGCGGTCGCCGTAGGGGCGGGGGGAGGAGGCGTTGCAGGGGGTCTTGGGCATCATGGTCGCCGGCGGACCGCTAGCCGGCCTTGCCGACGTCGTCCTCGTCGATGCCGAGACGCTGGGAGATGATCCGGACCAGGTCGTCCTCGGTGAAGTCCGCAGCGAGGGCGCGGCCGTCGAGGTCGGCGAGCTTCTGTCCGAGATCGTCCTCGACCAGCGCGAAGAAGCCGTTTTCCCGGGTGGCGAGGACGAAGCGCTGGCTGCGGCGCGGACCTCTGATCTCGCCGAGGAAGTGCAGCTGGCGGCTGGTCTCCTGATCGGCCACGACCACGCGGCCATTGACGCTGATGCGCACATAGGGGCGGGCAGCCCCGCGCGTATCGATGACGCGGCCGGTATGGATCACCAGGCCTTCGGGCTCGGGCGGCGCCGCTTTCTGCGCACGGCTGTTGAGCTGACCGCCGGTCAGGTGGTCCATCATCTTGTGGATCGTGCCGCGATTGTCCTGGAGCATCCGGCGCGCGGCCACGTCCTCGCGACGTGGTCCGTCGCGCTTGGAAATAATGTCGACCATTGCCTCTCTCCCCGATCGATGGAGGCGCGCACCGTTGACCGGTCTTGATTTTTCTTAAAAGTGTCGTCGCGTTATCGAAAAAAGCGTAGCCGATCCGAGGGGTGGGGGCCAGTTCTATTTCGACGGCCGGCGCCCCGCGGCCGGCTTGTAAGTTTTTGAGATCTACGGATTCGTCAGGTGGAAAAGGATGGAATTCATTGAACCTGCACGAAAAGCGGCGAGGGCCGACCGAAAGGCGGCAGGTTCCGGGCTGCCTCTCGCTTCCGTGATGACCGGCCGCTCGCGACCGGGCGAGGGGGCTTGGCAGCGGCGGGCAGGGCTTTAGGCTGGGAGAACGTCCCCGGCGGCCCGAGCTTTCGACGGGCCGGCGGGAGCGCAGACCGGAGGCGATCGGAGCCATGCGGGTTGCCATTTGCGGCGGCGGGGTCATCGGTGCCTGCCTTGCCTATTTTCTCAGCCTGAAGGGCGCCGACGTTCTGCTGGTGGAGCGCCATCGGGTGGCGGGCGGGGCGTCCGGCAAATCGGGCGGTTTCCTGGCGTTCGACTGGTGCGACGGCTCGGCGCTGGCGCCGCTCGCGAGGCGCAGTTTCGCGCTGCATGCGGAGCTCGCCGAGGCGTTCGGCAATCCCTGGGGCTATCGCCGGCTCGACAGCTGGAGTGCGGCGGCGAGCGCGGGGACCAGGGACGGGCGGCGGCTGCAGCGCGCCCGGTCGGGCTCCTCCCCGGCGTGGCTGGACGAGGGCGTTCTGACCCGGGGCCAGATCGGCACGCCCGCGACCACGGCGCAGATCACGCCCGACGCCTTCACCCTGGGCATGCTCGAGCAGGCGCTGGCGCTGGGGGCGGAACGGGTGATCGGCGAGGTCACCGGCGTCGCGCTGGCGCCGGACGGGACGGCAGTTCAAGGCGTCGAGATCGACGGCCGAAGCCGGGAGGCCGGTGCCGTGGTGATCGCCATGGGGCCCTGGTCGGCGCGTGCGCGCAGCTGGCTGCCGGTCCCGGAGGTCTACGGCCTCAAGGGCCACAGCATCCTGCTCCGCCCGAAGATGCCGGTGCCCGCGGACGCGCTGTTCGTGGACATCGTGGAGCCGGACGGCCTGCTCGACACGCCCGAAGTGTTCCCGCGTCCCGATGGCAGCGTCTATCTCTGCGGCCTGTCCTCGGAAGATCCGCTGCCGCCCGATCCGGCCGCGGTCGCGACGGATCGGGCGGCGACGGCGCGTCTCAAGCGCATGGCGGCGCTGCTGTCGCCGGCCCTTGCCGAGGCGGAGCTTCTGGCCGCCCACGCCTGCTACCGGCCGGTGACCAGGGACGGGCTGCCGCTGATGGGGCCTGTTCCCGGCATCGAAGGCGCCTATCTCGCGACCGGGCACAGCGTCTGGGGCATGCTGAACGCGCCCGCGACCGGCGAGGCCATGGCGGGGCTGATCCTCGGGGGCCGATCCGACCAGGTGGACCTTGCCGCCTTCGATCCGGCCCGGTTTTTCTGACGTCGAGCAGCTTGAAGGGAGACGGGCGATGCCGGGTGAGGGCGGGCAGAACGAGGATGGCGGGGAGGCGAGTGCCCATCTCCTCGGGGATGACGGCGTGATCCCCAACAATCCGCATCTGCCGCTCCTGATCTATCCGGGCGTGCTCGACCTCTCGGGTCCCGATCCCGCGGGGGCCTGCATCGCGCGCTTCGCCGCCCATGGCTGGTTCGGCGCCTGGCGCAACGGCATCTATCCCTTTCCCCACTATCACAGCACCGCCCATGAAGTACTCGGCATCTGTTGCGGCGAGGCCAAAGTGCGGCTCGGCGGCGACCAGGGGCTGGTGGTCGAGGTGAGGGCAGGGGACGCGCTGGTGCTGCCGGCCGGCACCGGTCACCAGAATCTCGGCTCCAGCGCGGATCTGCTGGTGGTCGGCGCCTATCCCGGCGGCATGGACTGGGATCTCTGCCGCTGCGCGCCGGACGAGCGCCCGGGCGTGCTGCGCAGCATCGAGCGGGTGCCGCTGCCGGACCTCGACCCGCTCCATGGCGAGAACGGGCCGCTGGTCCGGCACTGGCAGGGCGCCTGACGCCGGCGGTCAGGAGGCCTCGAGCTTGTCCTGCGTCTTCGTCTCGAAGTCGCTGGCGTCGTGGCGCTCATGGAGCTGCATGTCGAGATCGCCGTTAACCCGGTTGACCTTGCGGCCGCGCTGCACCGTCGGGCGTGCGTCGATCGCGTTCGCCCAGCGGAGCACGTTCTCATAGGTGCCCACGTCCAGAAACTCGCCGGCTTCGTAGAGGCGGCTGAGTGCCAGCTGGCCGTACCAGGGCCAGATCGCCATGTCGGCGATGGTGTAGTCGTCGCCGGCGATATAGGGACGTTCGGCGAGCTGGCGATCGAGCACGTCGAGCTGGCGCTTGGCTTCCATGGTGAAGCGGTTGATCGGATACTCGAATTTCTCGGGCGCATAGGCATAGAAATGCCCGAAGCCGCCGCCGAGATAGGGCGCACTGCCCATCTGCCAGAACAGCCAGGACAAGCATTCCGCACGCGCGGCGGTCTCGGTCGGCAGGAAGGCGCCGAATTTTTCCGCGAGATGCATCAGGATGGCGGCCGATTCGAACACGCGGATCGGGGTCTCGCCGCTCCGGTCGACCAGGGCAGGGATCTTGGAATTCGGGTTGATGTCGACGAAGCCGCTGCCGAACTGGTCGCCGTCGCCGATCCTGATCAGCCAGGCGTCGTATTCCGCACCGCTATGGCCGAGCGCCAGCAGCTCCTCGAGCATCACGGTGACCTTCACGCCATTGGGCGTGGCCAGGGAATAGAGCTGCAGCGGGTGCTTGCCGACCGGCAGCTCCTTGTCGTGGGTCGGGCCGGCGATCGGGCGGTTGATGTTGGCGAACCTGCCGCCGTTTTCCTTGTCCCAGGTCCAGACCTTGGGGGGCGCGTAACCTGCTGTGTCGTTCATGGAAAGCTCATCCTGATTGAGAGGCTGATAGGAAAGCTGGGGCCGGGCGTTCTCGACCACAAGCCTTGTTCGTCGCTGCCGACAGGTTGTCGACCTGGAATATCGTCCTCCATCGACTCCTCTATGCGCTCGCCCGGACGATCAGTTCCGGCTCGATCAGCCGGGTTTCCGGCGCGTCTCCACTAGCGCCGTTCTCGATTCGCCTGAGGATGCGGTCGACCGCGATGCGGCTGATTTCGTCGGCGGCGTAGTTCACGGTGGTCAGCGGGAGCACGCCATAGGCGGAAATCTCAGTATTGTCGTAGCCGGCGATGGCGAGATCGTCGGGCACGCGCACGCCATGCTGCCGGCACCAGTGCAGGGCACCGATCGCGAGCGAATCGGTGGAGGCAAAGAGGGCGGTCGGCCTCGGATCGAGTGCCATGATCTCGTCCATCACGAGGGCGGCCGCCGCTGCTGCATGGCTTTCGGGCTCGAACACGCGGATCGACTCGTCGCCGAGGCCGGCTTCTCGCAGCGCCCGCAGCGCGCCTTCGAGCTTGTCGAGATTGCCGAGCCTGCGGCCGCCGTCCAGCATCGCGAAGCGGCGGTGTCCCCTTGCACAAAAGTGAGAAAAAACCTTGCGGGCGCCCGCCCGGTCGTCGATCGCGACGGCATCCAGCCCCAGGCCGGGGAGATCGGCCAGGAGCAGCACGGGCGTGCCGGCCTCCTCGACCGCCTTGATATGCGCGTGGTCGCCGACATGGGCGGGATAGATCAGCATGCCGTCGACCTGATAGGACAGAAAAAGCTCGAGTGCTTGCATCTCGCTGGCGAGCTGGGTGTCGGAGGTCGCGAACATCATGGCGTAACCGGCCTCGGCCAGCTCGCGCTCGATGGTGCGCGCGGCCAGCGTCAGGGTCGGGTTCATGATGTCGGTCAGTACCAGGCCGATGGTGCGCGTGGCGTTCGAGGCGAGCGAGCGCGCGATGTGGTTCGGCGTGTAGTTCAGGCGCCTGGCTTCCTCGAGGATGCGCGCGCGCGTACATTCCGGCAGGCGCGGGCTGTCGCGAAGGGCGAGCGACACGGTGTTCGCGGAAAAGCCCGTGGCGGCGGCGATGTCCTTGAGCGTCGCCCTCGGCCGGTTGGTTTTCTGACTCACGATGGTCGGTGCCGTCGCACGGCCTACCAGTCGGCGACCCGGTCGCGGCCGGTGAACTGCGCGCTCTTCTCGGTATATTCGAACAGCTCGATCTTCACGTTGTTCGGGTCCCGGATCCAGGCCTGGTAGGTGTCGTCGCAGGCATATTTCTTCTTGGTGACGTCGATGCCCTTGGCCTTGATATGCTCGATCGCGGCGTCGATGTTCTCCACTTCCAGGCAGAAATGGTTGATCTGGTTCCTGTCCTCATAGGCGGTATCGGGCTTTTCGAACACCTCGACATGGCTGCGCCCGCCGCAGTTCAGATAGAAGCCGAACACCTTGCCGTCGCGCAAAAAATTGAACTGGATGTCCAGGCCCAGGACATCCTCGTAAAAGGCGCGTGTCGCCTCGAGGTCATGCGCGAAGATGCAGACATGCGCGACCTGCTTGACCTTGATCATGCCTTGAAGTCCCTCTGATGCGGTCTCGGCCGCGTTCTGCCCTTGCGGGGTCAATCCCAGGTCGGGCCCCATTCCGGATCGATCGAGCGCCGTCCGCAGTCCAGCTTGGCGATCATGTCCATGTCCTCCTGATCCAGCCGGATTTCGACAGCGGCGAGATTGCTTTCCTGCCGGTCCGGCGTCGCCGATTTCGGAATGACGATCGAGCCCAGGGCGAGCAGGTAGGCGAGCGCGATCTGGCTGGGCTCGGCGCCGTGCCTGCGCGCCACCTTGGCGAGCGGCAGCGTCTCGTCCAGACCGCCGCCGCCGAGCGGCCGATAGGCGGTGATCGCCATGCCGGCCGCCTGACAGTGCTCGGCGAGCACGCGGTTCTGCAGGAACACATGCTGCTCGACCTGGTTGGTCGCGAGGCGCCCCTCGCCGATCTCGCCGATCGCCTCGTCGACATGGCGGCGGGTGAAGTTGGAGACGCCGATCAGCCGCGCCTTGCCCGCATCCTGGCAGCGCGCGAGGTCGCCGATATAGTCCCTGACCGGCGTCTCGTCGTTCGGCGCCGGCCAGTGGATCAGCACCAGATCGGCGTAGTCCAGCCCCATCAGCTTCAGGCTGTCGTCGACGCTCGCTTCCAGGCGGCCGAGATTGCTTGCAGTGATCTTGGTGGTGATGAAGAAGGCGTCGCGGTCGATGCCCGACTGCGCCACCGCCTTGCCCAAATTTTCTTCGGTGCCGTAGGTCTGGGCCGTGTCCAGATGGCGATAGCCGACGGCAATCGCGGACGCAAAGGCGTCGAGACCAGCCTCTCCGGTCAATCCAAACGTCCCGAGCCCGATCTTCGGAATAGTCTCATAGGCAGTCGTCAACGGAAGGCCTCCCAACGCGCCAGCGGGCTATAAAGCCATTGACGCTCTTTCGCGTTTAAATTTATATTAGCGTTAATACAAACCAGAAGACAAGCGACAAAACCGTCCTGTCTCGGGGAGGCGTGATGGCAATCCGGTCGAACTGGGCCCGGTGGAGCTGGGCATCGCCGCGGATCGCGCTGATCCCGGCCCTTGCCGTGACCGCCGTCGCCTTTTTCGGCGCCATCTGCTGGACCGTCTGGATCTCCTTCACCCGCTCCCGCCGCTTTCCCGATTACGCCATCGATTTCGCCGAGTGGTCCCGCCAGTATCAGCGCCTGTTTCGCGACAATGCCTGGCAGACGGCGCTGGAGAACGTGCTGATCCTGGCGATCGGCAGCGCGCTCGCGATCCTGTTCGGCTTCGTGCTGGCGGCGATGATCGAGCGCGAGAAGCGGGGCGAAGGTTTTTTTCGGACGCTCTTTCTCTACCCGCTCGCCATCTCCTTCATCGTCACCGGCCTGGTCTGGCGCTGGATGTTCAATCCCGATCTCGGCATCGAGAATTTTTTGCACCAGCTCGGCTGGGAGAGCGCCAGCTTCAACTGGCTCGCCGATCGGCGCACCGCCATGTACGGCATCATCCTCGCCTCGATCTGGCACGGCCTCGGCTTCTACATGGCGGTCATGCTCGCCGGGCTGAAATCGATCAACACCGAGATCTGGAGCGCGGCCCGCCTGGACGGCGTGAGCTTCTGGCGCTTCTACATCGAGATCGTCATCCCTATGCTGAAGTTTACCTTTTTGACCTGCGTGATTCTTTTGTCGCTTGGCGTGGTCAAGACTTACGACATCGTGCTCGCCATGACCGGCGGCGGGCCGGGGACCTCCACCTGGACGCCGGCCTATTTCGTGGTCAATGCCTTCACCTCGCGCGGCAATGTCGGCTATGCCTCGGCCGCCGCCGTGATTCTTCTGCTGATGACCGCCGCCTTGTTTTTGCCGCTGGTCCTGGTGACCGCCTGGCAGGCGCGCCGGCGTGAGGCGCTGGTTAAATGACCGGTGCGGCAGTAGCGGTGGAGACCCTGGCACCGGCCAAAAGTAAGCCGCGGCGCCGGCGGCGCCTGCGCGGTTCGTCGATTGCGGTGCTGGTGTTTCTCACCATGGGTGCGGCCTTCGTGTCCCTGCCGCTCTATGTGGTGATCGTCACCTCGTTCAAGACCATGGACCAGATCGCCCTCGGCGAGATTTTTTCGCTGCCGACCACCTGGACCTTCGAGCCCTGGCAGAAGGCCTGGTCCGAGGTCTGCGCCGGCATGACCTGCGAGGGGGTGAGCGCCGGGTTCTGGACGTCGCTGAAAATCCTGTTCCCGAGCCTGTTGCTGTCGATCGGCGTCTCGGCGGTCACCGGCTATGCGCTCGCTCTCTGGAAGATCCGCTGGGCCGGGACCTTTCTGTTCATCCTGTTTCTTTGCGCCTTCGTGCCGTTCCAGATCATCATGATCCCGATGGTGGTGCTGATTTCCTCGCTCGGCCTGTTCGGCACCATCTGGGCGGTGGCGATCGTGCATGCGGTCCTGTCCATGCCGCTGCTCACCCTGATCTTCCGGAATTTTTATAAGGACGTGCCGGAAGAGATCATCAACGCGGCGATCATGGATTCGGGCTCGTTCTGGCGGATCTTCTTCGAGATCGTCCTGCCGATGTCCGCGAACATCATGATCGTCGTCCTGATCCTGATGATCACCACGGTCTGGAACGATTATCTGATCGGCCTGACCTTCGGCGGTGTCGGCACCCAGCCGATGACCGTGATCCTCGCCAACACCGTGATCACCTCCTTCGGCGAGGTGCAATATAATGTCGACATGGCGGCGGCCGTCCTGACCGCGCTGCCGCCGCTGGTGGTCTATTTCGCGCTCGGCAAGTTCTTCGTGCAGGGCATCACCGCAGGTGCGATCAAGGGGTAGGCCGTGCCGGAGGTGGTGTTCAGCAAGATCGTCAAGCGCTTCGGCCGGGTCACCGTGCTCGACGACCTGAACCTGCGCGTCGCCGACGGCGAGTTTTTGGTACTGCTCGGCCCCTCCGGCTGCGGCAAGACCACGCTTTTGAACCTGCTCGCCGGGCTGCAGGAGGTGACATCGGGTTCGATCCTGATCGGCGGGCGCGATGTCACCGACCTCGATCCCAAGGACCGTGGGCTCGCCATGGTCTTCCAGTCCTACGCGCTCTATCCGACCAAGACCGTGCGCGGGAACTTGAAGTTCGGTCTGTCTGCACAGAGGCTTTCGCGCGCCGAGATCGACAGGCGTGTCGCCTGGGCAGCAGGGCTCCTGCAGATCGATGGCCTGCTGGACAGAAAACCTGCGCAGCTCTCCGGCGGTCAGCGTCAGCGGGTCGCGATCGGGCGCGCGCTGGTCAAGAATGTCGACGTTTTCCTGTTCGACGAGCCGCTTTCCAATCTGGATGCCAAGCTCCGAACCGAGATGCGCCTCGAGATCAAGCGCCTGCATCAGGAGCTGGAAAAGACCATCGTCTTCGTCACCCATGACCAGGTCGAGGCGATGACCATGGCAACGCGTATCGCCGTGATGGACGCCGGCGTCATTCAGCAGATCGGCACGCCCGACGAGATCTACGAGCGCCCCGCCAATCTGTTCGTCGCGCGCTTCATCGGCTCACCCGCGATGAACGCCTTGCCGGCGACGATCGAACGCGCAGGCGATGCCGTCGCGGCCGTGCACGCGCCGACCGGCGTGCGTCTCGATCTCTCCGGCTATGATTTTTCGAACATGCCGAAGGATGGTGACGTCGTCACCGTCGGCCTGCGGCCCGAGCATTTCTCGGTTGGCAAGCCGAACGGATCCGCCATCGGCGCCGCGTTCGCGCTGCCGGTGCGCTACACCGAAAAGACCGGGTCCGACGTCACCATGTTTCTCGATGGCGGCACGGACGAACTGATCGCCGTGCGCTTCGACCACAAGCACCATCACGTTCCCGAGGTCGGCGAAGCGCCGGCCGTCTGGTTTCCGAAGGACCGTTTCGACGTCTTCGATGCGCGATCGGAGCGTCGGCTTTAAGGCGGCTGACACCAACATTCAGGGAGGAATGACATGAAAAAAACCATACTCGCAGGGCTTGGCCTGGCACTGGCCGTCGGCCTGTCGCCGGTGACGACCAGGGCCGCCGATCTCACCATCTTCCACTCCTGGTCCAACGAGAGCGAGATCAAGGCGCTGAACGTGTTCATGGACGCGCTGCGCGCCAAGGGCCACACCATCAAGGAGCTCGCCGTGCCCCACGAGCAGTCGGGCGGCGGCGGGCCGATCGTCAGCCTGGTGATCGCCGGCACGCCCCCCAATATCTTTCTGACCGGCAATGCCGACATCTATCGCGACATCCGCGATCGCGGCCTCGGCCAGACCGTGGGCGAGCATTTCGATGCGATCGGCGCCACCGAAAAATTTCCGCCCGCCGTGCAGGAGGCGATCAAGATCGACGGCGAAGTCCGAAAGATTCCATCAGGCATCCATATCGACGGCATGATCTACTACAACATGCATGTCGCCGATAAAGCGGGCGTCGATCCGACGTCATGGACCAGCGTCGACGACATGTTCGCCGACATGGAGAAGGTCAAGGCCGCGGGCTTCAACTTCATGGCCATGGGCGGCAACACCTTCCAGGCCGGGTATCTCTTTCACGCGCTGATGGCGGGCATCGCCGGGCCGGAGGTCTACGAAAAATTCTACCGCGTCGACGCTGACGGCAAGCCTGATGCAAGCGTGTTCGAGGAGCAGGGGCTGCGCGACACGATCGAGACCTTCCGGCGCATCACCGCCCAGGCGGACGAGGGCTGGGTGAATCGGCAATGGAACGAGAGCACCAACACGGTGATCTCGGGCCAGACCTTGATGCATTTCCACGGCGACTGGATGAAGGGCCAGTGGAAGGCGAACGGCAAGGTGCTGGGGGAGGACTACAACTGCATCAACCTGCCGGGCACCAAGGCGCTCGCGGTGACCGTCGATTCCATGGGCATTCTCGGCGGTCCGCCGGTCTCGAAGGAGCAGCTCGAAGCCGAATTCGAGCTCGCCTCGATCGCGGTCGATCCCGTCAACAACGCCGAGTTCGCCTTCTACAAGGGCTCGACCCCGGTGCGCATCGACGCGCCTGCCGACCGGCTGGACGCCTGCAACAAGCTGGTCCTGGACTCGCTCGCTGTGGACGGCTTCAGCGTGCTCAACCCCTTCTATATCAGCGACGGCGACTGGATCAATTCGGTCTGGAACACGATGTTCACCTTCCAGGGCGACCCCGCCATGACCACCGATGACGCCATCGCCATGCTCAAGGACGAGTACGACGCCATCTTCAATTGATCCTGATCAGGGATCAGACCCTTGACTGGACCGGGCCCTTCGGGGCCCGGTTTTGTTTGCATTGATACAGGCCGCGAGGCCTGGGGTCGAAGCTCAATCAGCTTCGATTGGCTCGATTCCGGATGATCGGGAGACAAACGACGGCTTCTTTACCGTTTCTTCATCTTTTCCTGCGATCATTGCTCATTGGTCCACGCGACCCTGGGAATCCGTCCGCCCGCAGGAGGGTGTGGGCGAGGCGCGGACTCCCAGGGTCGCATGGACCAGGTTGCCGAGCATGGAGCGACAGCGTTTAAGATTTCGTTAGCACCGGAGAATAAAGCATCAGGTAGTCTGCCTCTACGACCTTGAGCCGCTAAGCTTTCAGTAACCCTTTGATGGCATCCTGGCTTTCTGGTCCATGCGATCCTGGGAGTCCGCGCCTCGCCCCAACCTTTCCGACGGGCGGGCGGATACCCAGGATCGCATGGACCAGAGCACGACATTGACAGGAAAGCGTTGAGAAAACGTTAATGCCGGGAAAGGGTTTTCTTGTCCTTCTCGGAATGGCTGACGAACCTGCGATGCCCGGGGGCTGCTCGGTGGTTCCAGGCGGTCCCCTGCCGGCAGCCTGCGTATGACCGCCTGCTCGTCGCTGCCCCGTCGGCCGGAACCGATCGGCCCCGAAAAAGAATCAACCGAAAATGTCGGCGCAGATGCCGTCATACCAGCTGTCCGCCTCGGTGCGGGCCTGGGCGCGCAGGAGGGCGTCCTCGTCCGCTTCGCTGACGAAGGAGGTGGCGGCGACGATCTCGTCGTTCTCGACCTTGTAGTGGGCGCCGACCTTGACCGCGTCGTCCGGGGCGAGGGTGCTCCAGCAGGTGTTGCGCAGGCGCGGCGGAAACAGCTTCTGGCCGGTGATCTCGGCGAGGATCGCCATGCTGCACACCTTGGCCTGGCTGTTGGCGGCATAGGCGGATTTGGGCATGGCGCCGGCCGCCGTGGCGTCGCCGAGGACATGCACGTCGGGCATCAGGCGGGACTGCATGGTGGCCGGCTCGACCGGGCACCAGCCGCTGTCGTCGGTGAGCCCCGCCTGCCTGGCGATGGCGCCGGCGCGCTGCGGCGGGATGATGTTGGCGACCGCGCATTTGAAGGTCTCGTCGGTCGCCCTGACCATCATCCCCTTGGGATCGACGCCGGTGACCTTGCCGCCGAACGCCGCGGGGACCCATTCGACCATGCCGCCGTAATGGCGATCCCAGGCCTCCTGGAACAGCGCCTGCTTGGAGAACTTGTCCTTGGCGTCGAGCAACAGGATTTTTGCCCGCGGGTTGCGCTGCTTGAACTGGTGCGCCACCGCGCAGACGCGCTCATAGGGGCCGGGCGGGCAGCGATAGGGATTGGCGGGTGCCGCGAGCACGAACAGGCCGCCCGACTCCATCGCCTCGACCTGCCGCCTCAGATTTTCCGCCTGGACGGCCGGGTTCCACCAGCTGTGCGGCATGATGTCGGAGGCAGCCTCGTCATAGCCTTCGATCGCCTGGTCGTCGAAGTCGATGCCCGGCGCCACCACCAGCTTGTCGTAGCCGAGCACCGCACCACCGGCGAGATGCACCTGCTTGCCGGTCGCATCGATCTCCACGGCCTGATCGGTGATCACCTCGACGCCGTAGCGCTGGCTGAGACGGTCATAGTCGTGGGTGATCGACTCGAGCGTGCGATAGCCGGCGATGTAGAGGTTGGAATAGAAGCAGGTGGTGTAGCGCGGCTTCGCCTCGATCAGCGTGACCTGAAGCGCGCCTTGGGAGTCGCGTGCCAGATATTTGGCTGCCGTGGCGCCGGCCGCCCCGCCGCCGATCACCACGACCCGTGCGGTCGCTGCCCGCAGCGTGCGCGGGGATGCCGTGAGACAGGCAGCGCCGAGGCCGAGCCTGCCCGCCGCCTTGACGAACTGACGCCTGGACGCGCTCATTGTTCCGCCTCCCGCATGGACTGGTAGTAGACCGAAAGCGCCTTGATCTGCTCGTCGTCCAGCGAGGCGGCGACGTCCTTCATCACCAGATTGTGCCTGAGGCCGGAGCGATAGCTCTTGAGCGCATTGACGAAATAGGGAGCGGGCAGGGCGGCGATCACCGGGATGGCGCCGTCCGCCTCGGCCGGGTGGTGGCAGGCGATGCATTCGAAGGAGAGATAGCGGCCATATTGCACGGTCGAGTCCAGCACCTGCCGGCGGCCGGCTTCCGCCGAGGCCATGCGCTGCCATTCCGGCAAGGTCTCGGCGAGATCGACATCCTGCCATTTGGCGTGGTAGCCCGCCGCCTTGAGCTCGTCGAAATGGCCGAACAGGGCTTTGATGAAGCCGTCAAGGGCGCCCGCGCGCGGCGAGTCGTCGGTCCAGTTGTAGGCGGCCAGCACCACACCGACCGCCACGGTCTCGACCGGCGCATAGGACTTGATCATCTGCGGATAGGTCTCGGTGGTGAGCTGGGCCGGCAGATAGGCGGCGCTGATCCGGTCGTTGGGCAGGGACAGCAGATGCACGCCGTCGGTCGGCGACAGCTTGGCGATGCGGTCGATCGGGGCTCCGTCGACCGTCAGCATGGCGTCGATCTCGCCCGCCTTCAGCTTGGCCAATGCCTCGTCGTCGTCATAGGTGGTGACGTCGACCTCGATGCCGAGATCCTGGAAGATGATGCCTGATGCCATGAAGCTGCCGCTGTCCTCCCTCCCGAAGTTCACCCGGGCCCCGGCGAGCGCGTCGACCTCGGGATAGGCGGTCCTGGCGAGCAGATGCACTTCCTTGTCGTTCAGCTTGGCGATGTAGCGGATGCGCTGATCGATGTCGGCGATCAGCTCGTTGCGCCGGTAGAAGTCGAGCACGTCCGACTGCACCACCGTGATGTCGACGCCCTTCAGGAACAGCAGATCCTCCAGGTTGCGCGCCGATCCCTGGCCGACCATCGGCACCACGCGCACCTCGCTGTTGGCCGCCAGCATGTCGGCGAGATCCACCACCATGCGCAGATCCGAACTGCCGTAGTCGCCGCCCATGATGCGCACGGCCTTGGCGTTGAGCGCTCCGGCGCTCTGGGCGGAAAGGCCGCTCAGCGGTGCCGCGATGAGGCCGAGCGCCACACCGAAGGCTGCGAGCCGCTGTCCTGGTGTCATCCAGCTTCCTCCTTTTTCGTCTCTCTTCGTTCTGCGCTACCGACCCGGTCTGGCTTGATGACGGACGCCGTCATCGCCATGCCCCAGGCCGGCCAAGTTTGCCGACATCTACATCCTAAAAGTTGAATGAAACTCAAAAATACCCTTCCAGAATTGTAATTTCCCCTCTATAGGTTGCATTTAATGCGAATTCAACAAAATCTTTGCGACAGACTCATGAGCAGTTCAGCGTGCTTTGGCGCAGGCCCGGAACCCCATCGAGGCGTCGACGAGGGGGGAATGGGGCATGCTTTTTGACGGCGGGACGCGACCACGCATCGGCCTAAGGACGATTGTCGGCAGCGGCCGTGTCTTGCTGCTCGGCGGTCTGCTGCACCTGGCGAGCGGTGCGTCTGCCTCGGCCGAGACCCTGATCCTCGAGGACGGCACGCGCATCGAGGGGGCCGTGGTGTCGGTCACCGCCACGACGCTCGCGATCAGGCTCGCCAATGGCAGCCTCCGCCAGCTGCGGCGCCAGGATCTGGCCGAGGTCAGGCTCACCCTCGGCGACAGGACGGACGTCCAGGGAGCGCTCGCGCGCTGGGCGAATGGCGTCTACAGCCTTCGCATCGGGGAGGCGCTGGTCAATATTCGCGACGGCGAGGTGATCGGCATGGAGGCGCTCGACGCCGAGGCGCAGGGGGTCGGCGGCCCGGCGGACGCGATCGAGCCGGCGGCAGGGCGGCAAACCTACATCCCGCCGCCGATCTTCGTCCTCAAGGGCGGGGCGACCGTGGTCGGGCGCGTCCAGGCGGCGAGCCGCGCCAGCGTGATGCTGCGCCTCGCCACCGGCGGCGAGCGCGTTCTGCAGCTGGCCGAGATCGACCGGGTGGTGATCCGTGACCGGACCCGTGGCGGTCCTCTGGAAGGCGGGTTTCTCGGCTGGGAGGATGGTGTCTACAGCCTCGAGGTCGATGGCCGGTCCGTCCGGATCCAGGATGGACGTCCGATCGAGGGCAAGCCGATCAAGCGCGGCGGCCCGGTGATGTGACGTCGCGCCCGCGATGACGGCCCGAGGCGTCATCGACGAGCCGATCCCGTTGTCTCAAGCCCTTCTCAACCTCACGAGGCTGAGTCGTGGTCGCAAGTCGTCTGGATTTTTTTCTCTCAGCCGTTAACGAAGTCTTAACCGCCATCGACGATATTCCGTGACCTGGTCCATGCGATCCTGGGAGTCCGACCGACCGCAGAAAGACTCGGTCGCCGCGCGGAGTCCCAGGATCGCATGGACCAGATCGATGACGTTAGAGACGGTGCGTTAACATTTGGTTTCAACGCAGCCCAAGACCTCGGAATTCTCACCACGGCCTGAGCCTTTTGATGATCCATGTGATCCTGGGAGTCCGCCTGCCGCTCGCCGTGAACGACGAGACTCGGACTTCCGGGGCCTCATGGACCGAAGGCCCCTCCTAAGAGCCCGTTTTTGAAGTTTTCTGGCGATTTCATGGGTTTGCCAATCGCCTGGCGAGAAGCTGGATGATGGCGACGACGGCGATGGCTTTGGAATGTTCGATCAGCCGTTCGAAATCTTTGGCGAGACGGCGGTTGCGACCAAGCCAGCCGAAGGTGCGCTCGATCACCCAGCGTTTTGGGATCACTTCGAACCCTTCGGCGCGCGGTGGCCTTTTGACAATCTCGAGCCGGAGCCTGGCGCCGGCTGCGCTGTTCGCGGCGATAGGTCCCTGACAGCCGGCATCGGGCGAAAGACATGCAGCCAAGGAAACTGCCGCTTGATCCAGCGGCAGGGCCAAGGCCAGCCCATCACGGTCTTGGATGTTGGCCGCATGCACCGCCAGATTGAGGGGCAAGCCGATGGTGTCGGTGACCAGATGGCGCTTTCTTGCCATTGGATCTTTTTCCGGCGTCATAGCCGCGCAATCCGCCAGCTTCTGTGGTTTTCACGCTCTGGCTGTCGACAACGCCTGCCGTCGGTGACGCCTCCTTGCCGTCCCGCTCTCCGCGCGCCTGCATCAAGAGGATCATCCAGATGCGATGCCATATCCCTTCCTGCCAGCGCCGGAAATAGCCATAGACCGTGCTCCATGGTGGAAAGTCTTTCGGCAGCAAGCGCCACTGGCATCCAGTCCTCACGAGATAAAGGATCGCGTTCAAGACCTCGCGCAGATCCGTCGTCCGTCGCCGACCACCATGTCTCGCCGGCGGCAAATAGGCTCGATCAAGCCATGCTTCCTCGTCATCGGTGACGTCGCTTGCATAGCGAGCGTTCAAACGCTCATAGTGCGTTCGAGCGAAAGCAGTTCACATCGGTCATGGCTCCGTCGTTCCTGGGCAATTCGGATGCCATAACTGGCTGTTTTCGCTCAACTTCTTTTAAAACGGGCTCTTAGGGCTCGGCGGCGGCGACGAGGGGGGGAGCAGAGGCGCCGAACGGAAGCCCTCGGCCCTGTCGACTGCGCCAGCGCCCGCCGGGTTCGGCGCAGGCTGGCTTTGACGAAGGTGGGGCGAATGTGATCTTACTTTTCTCTATGAAGGATCGTGGCCTCGGCCGACGCCGTCGTCGGCAGGCGCGATGCAAGGGGGTCGGGCGCCTCTGCCTGGAGGCTGAAGCGGGGCGTCGTCGACAAGGGCCCCGTCTGACGAGGGAGCGCTGGCCATGGGCGGCGTCGGAACGGACATCACGATCGGCATCGAGGAGGAATATCTCCTCGTGGACCCGGAGACCCGGGAACTGAAGGCGAAGCCGCCCAAGGGCTTCATGGACCGGCTCCAGGACAGGCTCGGGCCGAAGGCGATGCACGAGTTCCTGCAGAGCCAGGTCGAGATCGGCACCGAGGTCTGCAGCACGATCGATCAGGCGCGCGCCGAGCTG
The DNA here is from genome assembly GCA_041398025.1 of Alphaproteobacteria bacterium. Classification (GTDB taxonomy): domain Bacteria; phylum Pseudomonadota; class Alphaproteobacteria; order Geminicoccales; family Geminicoccaceae; genus JANQPX01. The sequence continues at coordinate 104,816 of JAWKVM010000011.1, read as the reverse complement.
GTGGAATTGCGCAAGACCGTGGCGAGCACGGCCGAGGACTTCGGCATGCGCATGATCGCCGCCTCCACCCACCCCTGGTCCCATTGGAGCGACCAGGAGCCCGTGGACATGGAGCGCTACCGGCTGATCGTCAGCGAAAACCAGACCCTCGCCCGGCGCATGGCGATCTGCGGCATGCATATCCATGCGGGCATCGAGGACAGGGACCGGCGCATCGAGCTGATGAGCCAGGCCAGCTATTTCATGCCGCATCTCCTGGCGCTCAGCGCCTCGTCCCCGTTCTGGGAGGGACATGATACCGGCCTGAAGGCGTTCCGGCCGATCATCGTCGGCGACCTGCCGCGTTCCGGCCTGCCGGAGACCTTCGCCAGCTGGAACGACTGGTGCGAGCTGCTCGACGATCTCGAGGTCACCGGCATGTGCACCGATGCCTCCAAGATCTGGTGGGATCTGCGCCCGAGCGCCCGGCATCCGACGCTGGAAATCAGGATCTGCGACATCTGCACCTGGGTCGAGGACGGCCTGACCATCGCAGCACTCTATCAGTCGATCCTCGCCTTTCTGCATTCCCTGCGCGAAGCCAACCAATCCTGGCGCCACTACCGCCGCATCCTGATCAACGAGAACAAATGGCGCGCCCAGCGCGACGGCACCGAGGCCAGGCTCGCCGATCTCGGCAAGCGCGTGGTCCTGCCGCTCGCCGAGCTGATCGACGAGATGGTCGAGCTGCTGCATCCTTTTGCCGAGCGCCTCGGCTGCGTTGCCGAGCTCGAGCATGCGCGCGTGATCGCGCGGCGCGGCTCCAGCGCCGATCACCAGCTGCGCATCTATAAAGATGCGCTGGCGGCAGGCGCCGACGAGCGCGAGGCGCAGACCGCGGTGGTCGACTGGCTGATCCGCGAGTCCGTGCAGTTCGAGCGTCAAGGCAGCGCGGACGCGCCAGCGCCGTGACGACGCCGGGTTGATCCGCTCGCCGGTGCTGACCATGTCCTTTCCAGGCAGGTCGGCGAGGTCGTGAGGCGTCTTTTGCTGGTGGCGGGCTCTTCTTTCTGGATCATGTCATGACGGCATCGGCGCCGGACCAGCCCTTGCATCCCGTGATCGCCGGCCTTCTCGGCGGAATGCCTCAGGGCGACCTGGAGGTCGCTGCCTTCCTGTCCGAAAAAAACCTTCCGCTGGTCGAGCCCGGCTTTTGCACCTTCCTCTGGCAGGGCGCGGCCGAGCGGGTCGAGCTCGTGCGCTGGGTCGAGAACGCCCCCGGCCGTGCCGCGTTCGCGCCTCTGCCCGGCACCGATCTCTGGCATCTCCGCCTCGCCGTGCAGGATGGCGGGCGCTTCGAGTACAAGATCGCGCTTTGCCGGGACGGGCAGGAGCACTGGATCACCGATCCGCTCAATCCCGATCGCGCCACCGATCCGTTCGGGGAAAACTCGGTCTGCCGCACCTTCGGCTACACCCGGCCCGACTGGAGCCTGCCCAAGGGTGCGCCGCGCGGGCGGATCGAGACCCGCGAGATCGAGAGCCAGGTGTTCGGCGAGCGGCGCCTGGTGCGCGTCTATCTGCCGGCCGAACATGAACCCGGCGCGCCGCTGCCGCTGGTGATCATCCATGACGGCGACGACTTCATCGCCCATGGCGATCTCGACGTCTCGCTCGACAATCTGATCGCAGCGGGCGACATCCCGCCGCTGATCGCCGCCCTGGTGCAGACGGGGGACCGGCTCGGCGAATATGCGCGGGGCCGGCGCCATGCACGCCATCTCGTGCAGGAGCTGCTGCCTGCTCTGGCGCAGCATGACGCCATCTCCGATCGGCCGTATGATCGGGTGCTGCTCGGCGCCAGCCTGGGCGCGGTCGCCTCGCTCGCCACCGCCTTTCGCTATCCGGGCGTGTTCGGCGGGCTGATCCTGCAATCGGGCTCCTTCATCCTCGATCGGGACAAGCTCGACGACCGCCCGCATCCGGTCTTCCACCGGATCGCGCGCCTGGTCCAGGTGCTGCAGCGGGCACCCGAGCTGCCTGAAACCCGCGTCTTCATCTCCACCGGCGAACTCGAAGGTCTCGCCGACCAGAACCGGGCGCTCGCAAGCTTCTTGCATGAACAGGGCGCAGATGTTCTGTTCAAGAGTGCCTGGGACGGCCATCACTGGCAGAACTGGCGTGATCAATTGCGCGACGGGTTGATCTGGGTGCTCCGTCCCAAGGGCGACCAGAACCAAGACTGACCGGGCGCCATCCCGTTTGTCGTGGCCGGCCGGCGGATCAGGGAGGAACCATGGGTGAGCGCACCGCCACTATCGGCCTGTCACTCGGCGCCGATATCTGCTGGCCGATCTGCTACGAAAACCTGCTGGATCAGCTGCAGCTCGACATGCCGATCGACGGCGATCGCGTCAAGGTCGCCTGCGAGCGTGTCACCATCGAGCCCTTCGATCTGCGTCAGCCCGTCAAATACGACGTGGTCATCGACCGCCTGACCCATTGGTATTCCACCAGCCGCGAATGGATCAAGAAGGCGATCCTGCTGAACGATCTCTATGTCTACAACAATCCCTGGTCCCTGCAGTCCAACGAGAAGCACACCTCCTATGCCGCGATGATGAAGCTCGGCCTGCCGGTGCCGGACACCTGGATGCTGCCGCCGAAGGCTTACGATCTGACCGACGATCTCGAGGTCACGCTCAAACGCTATGCGCGCCTGTTCTCGCTCGACGAGATCGGCGACAAGATCGGCTATCCGTTCTTCATGAAGCCCTATCACGGCGGCGGCTGGAAGGGCGTCACCAAGATCGACAACGCGGGCGATCTGCACCGCGCCTACGACGCCAGCGGCACCGAGATCATGAACCTGCAGGCCGCGATCCTGCCCCATGACTGGTTCGTGCGCACCATCGGCCTCGGCCCGCAGATCCGGCGCGTCAACTACGACCCCTCCGCCCCGCTGCACGACCGCTACCGCATGGACATCGATTTTCTCGATGCCGAAGACCAGTCCGTCCTCGAAGACATGGCGCTCACCATCAACGCCTTCTTCGGCTGGGACTTCAACAGCTGCGAGGCGCTTCGGCGCGACGGCGTCTGGCATCCGATCGATTTCGCCAATGCCTGTCCGGACAGCCAGATCACCTCGCTGCACTACCATTTCCCCTGGCTGATCAAGGCCAATCTGCGCTGGTCGATCTTCTGCGCCGCGACCGACCGCAAGATGCGCCGCAACATGGACTGGGCTCCCTTCTACGCGGTCGCGGATCGGGACATGCCCTACCGAGAGCGCCTGCGCGCCTACGCGAAAATCGCCCATGAACGCTTCGAGACGGAAAAGTTCAAGGAATTCTGCCGCACCCATCTCGGCCACCTCGACGCGCTCGCCTATGACTTCTTCGGCAGCGGGCAGATGAAGGACGCCATCCATCAGAAGGTCACCGCCCTCTTCCCCGCCCACGAGATCGACGAATTCACCGAGCTCTTCTGGTCCCGCGTCCAGCTCTGGCGCGACCAGGAAGGTGCGGAATGTCCGCAGCATTGACTCCTCGGCCGCTGGCACCCTGCGTGACGGTATGCGGCCCGGTTTGGGTGCGGAGGCGTTGGCCGTGAGCGGATCAAAAAGCGTGTGCCGCTGGCACTCGGAGCGGCTGGAGGCCGAGGTCACGCTGGTGCGCTGGGGGCATTACGGGCAGCCGGTGCTGCTGTTCCCGACCGCGGGCGGCGATGCCGAGGAAGTGGAGCGCATGCAGCTGATCGCAGCGCTCGGCGGGCTGATCACGGCCGGGCGGATCAAGGTCTATTCCTGCGACAGCGTCGCCGGCAGGGCGCTGGTCGAGAAGGCCGGCTCGATCGAGCATCGCTGGTGGCTCTTGAAGCAGTTCGGCGAGTATGTCGCCAACGAAGCCGTGCCCGCGATCCACACCGATTGCGGCGGCCCGGTCGAGATCGTCGCGGCGGGGGCTTCGATCGGCGCCTTCAACGCCGTCTCCGTGCTCTGCCGCTATCCTCACCTGTTCAAGGCGGCGATCGGCATGAGCGGCAGCTACGATCTGGAGCGCATGTTCAACGCCAGGGGCAATGACGACTACTACTTCGCAACACCGCTCTGCTTCTTGCCCAATCTCGGTCCCGGCCGCGATCATGACCGTCTCAAGAGCCGCTTCGTGCTGCTGAGTTTCGGCCAGGGCCGCTGGGAAAACCCGGACGACTCCTGGAAGCTCGCCGATGTCCTCGGCGCCAAGGGCATCCCCAACCGCGTCGACGCCTGGGGCCCGGACTACGACCACGACTGGCCCACCTGGCGCGAGATGCTGCCGCTCTATCTGGACGACCTCACCGCGTGAGCCGATGGGATCAGCCCGGGGCTTTGACCCCCTGGACTTTGTCCAGCATGATGGCCGCCAAATGCCAGCCACGCGGACCTCGCCTCTGATGCACCCCCGCTATGCGCCGATTCTCTTCGGCTTTCTGCTGTCCGGATTGATGTCCTTCGTGGTCTCCGGCATCGCCACCTTGCGCGCGGCCGGCCTGATCGAAGGCTTCCTTGGCCTCTGGATGGGTGCCTGGATTCCGTCCTGGACCGTGGCCTTTCCCACCGTCCTGGTCATCGCGCCCTTCGTACGCCGCTTGGTGGCGAGGGTGACGAGGGAAGCCTGAGCACCCCCGCTGCTCCGCGCCGTTGAGACTGAAGCCGGCGCTCTGGTGACCGGGCTCGGACGGCGGAAGCAAACGGAGTCATGAACCTCAAAACGGCATGTCGGCCGGCGAACGCCGCGCTGATGCGGATTGATGCTTCAGGCCTAACCGAAAATTAAGAAATACGGCTTAAACCTTGGGCCGGAACTGTACTCGGGGATTTGATCATGGCCTTCCTGCCGAACCTCTCCATTCAGCAGAAGTTGACCGCCGCGTTTTTCTCTCTCGTCGTGCTGAGCGCAGCCGCCGGCGGCGTCGGCCTGTTGTCCTCCTGGCGCATCGGCGAGAGCGGCATCGATCTTGGCGCCAAGCTTGCGCCGCTCGGCGACGCCGCGATGGAAATCAAGCTGACCGCGACCACGGCTCACCTGTTCTTTGAGGAGATCATGGCCGGCGACGGGGGCGAAGACATCGAGGAAGTCTGGGCCCTGCTGGCCGAAACCCAGTTCTACGCCGATGCCATCCTCAATGGTGGCGAGAACGACGAGGGGCGTTTCTATCCGGCCGAGTCACCGGCGGTCAGACAGAAGATCGAAAGCGTCCGGCAGCAGGTTCAGGCTTTCATCGACAGCGCCCGCCAGCGCTACCAGCGCCATATCCAGGGTCAGGGGACCGGCACGGGCGCGGACCAGGCCTTCGACGACCTCTACGAAGGCCTTCTCGGCGATCTCGATCAGCTTGCCGAAGAGGCCGAAGCCGCTCCCGCAGCTTCGGCACTGCCCGTCATCGCTGCGGTCGGACGTGCGAAGTTCCATCTCGCCAACGGACACCTCTTCCTGGAAGAAGTGCTTTCGGGCGACGAAGGCGAGAGCATCGACGATGTGCTCGCCGATTTCGATGTCGCCAGGACGGCCATCGCCAGCATCGAGAGCCCGAAGGTCGAGGCGATCGCAAAGGACATCCGGAAGTTGGCGGAGGTCGCAGCGGAGCGCTATCGGTCGCTCTCCTCGCATTTGGCCGCCGACAGCGCCGCGGTCGACGCCTTTGACGAAACCTTCGAGACCTTCATCCGGGAAGCCGACGAAGCCGAGGAAGTCGTGCACGACTTCATGGCCCGGTCGCTCGCGGATCTGCAGGCTATCAAACGGTTTGGGATGATCTCCACGCTGGTCCTGATGCTGGCCACCGTGATCGCGGCCTTGGGGCTCGGGCTCTACTTCCGGCGCAGCATAGCAGCGCGTCTGAACATCCTCGCCGGAACTGTCAGCCGTCTGGTTGCCGGCACGCAGGTCGACATACCCGGCGCCGAGATCAGGGATGAGATCGGCGATCTTGCGCGTGCCTTCGCTGCCTTCGCCGAGCAGGGCGTGACCGGCCTGCGCATCAAGCTCGCCCTGGACAATGCCGATGTCAGCATCATGGTGGCCGATGCCGATCACAACATCGTCTATGTCAACGAGCGCTTGCTCGACATGTTCAGGGCCGCCGAAGCGGACATCAAGAAGGATTTGCCGAACTTCCGGACCAATGCGCTGATCGGCGCCAATATCGACCAGTTCCACAAGGTCCCGAACCAGCAGCGCGGCATGCTCGCGCGGCTCGACCGCACGCACAAGGCCGAGATCGAGGTCGGCGGGCGCAGCTTCACCTTCATCGCCAATCCGGTCCGGGGCGGCGATGGCCAGCGGCTCGGCACCGTGGTCGAGTGGCGCGATCTTACCGAGGAGCTGGCCATCCAGGGCGAGATCGACAAGGTCGTGGAGGCGGCAGGTGCCGGCGACTTCTCCAGGCGTATCGATACCGCCGGCAGGCAGGGCACCTTGGCCCGGCTCGCCGGAGGCATCAATCACCTGACCAATCTGGTCGAGGGCGCCACCACGGATCTCGGCGCCGTGCTGGCTGCGCTGGCCGAAGGCAATCTCACCAGGCGGATCACGGCGGATTATCAGGGCACTTTGGGTGAGCTCAAGGACAACGCCAACCTAACGGCGGACAAGCTCGCCGATATCGTCGCCCGCATCCAGGCATCGACGGTCGAAGTCGAAAACGCGGCGTCCGAGATCAGCAGCGGCACCCAGGATCTGTCCGATCGCACCGAGCAGGCGGCATCCAGTCTCGAGGAGACAGCCGCCTCCGCCGACCAGATGGCGGCTACGGTCAGGCAAAACGCCGAGAACGCCAAGAGAGCCAGTGATCTGGCCAGCGGCGCCAACCATGACGCCAAGTCCGGCGGCGATGTCGTCGGCCAGGCTGTCAGCGCCATGAGGCTGATCGAGCAGTCCGCGCAGAAGATCACCGACATCATCTCCGTGATCGACGAGATTGCGTTCCAGACCAACCTGCTGGCGCTCAACGCCAGCGTCGAAGCGGCGCGTGCCGGCGAGGCCGGCAAGGGCTTCGCCGTGGTCGCTCAGGAGGTTCGGCAATTGGCGCAGCGTGCTGCTCAGGCGGCATCCGACATCAAGACGCTGATCCAGGACAGCAACGGTCAGGTGAAGGCGGGCGTCGAGCTCGTCAACCGCGCCGGCAACGCCTTGGCTGGCATCGTCGATTCCATCGGCAAGGTGACTGACATCGTCGAGCAGATCTCGAACGCATCGCAGGAACAGGCGGCAGGCGTGCAGGAGATCAACAGCTCGATCACCAGCATGGACGAGATGACCCAGCAAAATTCCGCGCTGGTCGAGGAGAGCACCGCGGCAGCCCGGGCCCTGAGCGAGCAGGCCAACAGCCTCGCGCAGCTCATGAGCTTCTTCAAGTCGACGCGTAGCGGCAAGCCGGCTGCGGCAGGGACCACGATCAAGGCAGAGACAAGGCAGACGACCAGGAAGCCGGTGGCCCCCGCCGCACAGGACGAAGGCTGGAGCGAATTCTAGCGGCGTCCGACCGAATCTGATCCATCCGGACAACTTCGAAAACGCGCCTGAAGCCCTGCTTCTTGGCTTGAGGCGCGCTTTCGAGGTCCGGGCTTGCCTTACGGGCTGACTTTCGATCGCTCCGATATGTCGGCCAACCGCGAGCAGTGCACGACCAATCTCCGTCGATATCTTTTCACTGCACACGGATTGGCGGCTTCGTCCTCGCGGAGCGAGCCAGGACGACGATCAGATTGGGGGCATGCCGAACAGCGTCCCCAAGCGTTCGCCTTGCTATTTCTCGCCGCCGACGCTGAACTGGCTCTGAGCGGCCCATGACCAGCAGGAGCTTGCCGAAGGCTCAGGTGAGAGCTGATGTCCCATCCCGACCTCATCACCCATGCCGCGCAGACGGCAAAGGACATTGTCGAACTCGCGCCCGGTATCTGGACCGCCTTGGGCCATGCGGCCGCGAACCTTCATCTGGTGGCGGGGGCTGCGAGCGTCACGATCATCGACACCATGAAATCGACCAGCGTCGCCGCCGACATTCTCGCCGAATTCGGAAAGCGCACGGACAAACCGGTCAAGCGCATCCGGGCGTGGGGCCGAGACCATGCGTGAACCAGGCGAAAAGGCGATCGATGCGACAGCGCGCCATACCCACCTCTGCGCCTCGAAGGGGACGGAGATCGGCGGATGAGGAAGAGCGCCGCGACCGACCAGGTGACGCCGGAAAAACGCCTGGCCGATTTTCTCGCCTTCGCCTTCGTGCTGATCATCATCCTCTACGCCGCATCCGGGCCCATCAGTGATGCCGTACGCTGGCTGATCGAGGCCACCACGGCCGGCTTCGACGAGTTGTCGCGGCGTGATCAGCGTCTTGCCTTGCGCCGTCACTGGCTCGGTGCCGGCTACCGGAGCTTCGAGCAGAGCGTGCTGCTGCCGACCGGGCTGATCCTCGGCCTGCCGATCATCTTCGCCTTCACGCTCACCCTCCTGACCCTGCACCGGCGTCGCTGGCTCAACCTGGTTCTGACAGCAGTCACGGCCCTGACCTTCCTCTTTTGGATCATCGCTCTCTTCGCCACCGACGGCGGCCTGCTGCCCAGCGCCCGGCCGATCGACTTCGTCCTGTTCCCGATCGCGACAGTGCTGTCGCTCTATCTGACCTGGCGTTTTTTCGGCGGCTTCATCGTCGGCTTTTGCCTCTTTTGGATTTTTTACTTTTTCGTGCGCGGCATGCTTCCGGAATGGACCGGCATCTTTCAAGGAGCGCCGTCGACGCTCGACCAGTCGATGCGTGCCATGGTCCTCAACTTCTGGTCACAGACCGGCGGCATGTTCGGCCAGCCGCTGCAGGTGGTTTCCGGCAATGTCCTGATCCTCATCGTCTTCGGCGCCGTCCTGATGGCGAGCGGGGCGGGCGAGCTGCTGATGAAGATCGCCAATCGCCTGACCGGCGGCATGACCGGCGGCGCCGCCCATGCCGCGGTCGCGAGCTCGGCCTTGTTCGGAACCTTGAGCGGTGCCGCCATCTCGAACGTGGTCTCGACCGGCGTGATGACCATCCCAGTCATCAAGCGTTCCGGCTTCAAGCCCGCCTTCGCCGGCGCGGTCGAAGCCGCGGCCTCCACCGGCGGCCAGGTGATGCCGCCGGTCATGGGCGTGGTCGCCTTCTTCGTCGCCGGCCAGATCGGGCTCGAATACCGCTACATCGTGATCGCGGCGATCGTGCCCGCGTTCTTCTTTTACCTCGGCACCTTTCTGACCGTGTATTTCGAGGCGCGGCGTCAGGGCATCGGCCCCTTGCCGCGGGACGCGCGCCCGAACCTGACCCGATCCGAGCTGATCCAGTGCCTGGTCTTCATCCTGCCGCTCGGCACCATCAGCTATTTCCTGTTCGTGCAGCCCTCGGTGCCCAAGGCGGGCTTCTACGGCTTTGCCGCAGCCCTTGCCGCCTCCCTGATCCTGTTTCCAGGCTTCAGGTCCTGGGGGCGCGTCCATCGTGCCTTCGTCGATGCCGGACGCATGGCCGCCTCGATCGTCATCATCGTCACCGCCATCGGCCTGATCGTCGGTCTGATCCAGGTTTCAGGTTTTTCCGGCCGACTGTCCCTCCTCTTGACCCAGCTTGCCGACGGGCCGCTGTTCACCACGCTGATCGTGGTCGCCCTCGGCTCGATCGTGCTCGGCATGGGACTGCCGCCGGGTGCGACCTATTTCATCATCGTGATCGCGCTGTCGTCGGGCATCGACGCGGTCGGCATCGCACCCTTGACCCTGCATCTGTTCGTCGTCTTCTACGCGGTGATCTCGACGGTCACCCCACCGGTGGCGCTCGCCGCTTTCGCGGCAGCCCCGATCGCGGGCGCCGATCCGATGCAGACCGGCTTCCAGGCGGCACGCCTGTCGCTCGCGGGCTTTCTGATCCCGTTCGTCTTCGTCTATCACCCGGCCATGCTCTACAAGCTCCAGGTGATGTTCCAGTGGTTCGGCGAGGAGCTTCCCGGGTCGGCGGCGATGATGGACGTCTCGCTGGTGAGCTGGGGCGATCTCGGCTGGATCATGCTGGCCTTCAGCCTGTCGCTCTGGCTGCTCTGCTCGGCCCTGACCGGCTATGAGAAGAATCGACTCCGCGGCATCGAGCGGGCGTCGCGCGTGCTCATCGGCCTCGCCGTCTTGCTGCCCGACCGGCGCCTCGCGCTTCCGGCGCTCGGCTTAGGCATTGCGCTCATCGTCGGTCACCGCTTTCTTAAGGGAGAGCCATCGGCGATCGACGCCAGATCGTCTTGAAAACGCCGAACGACATCAGGGAGACCGTTGAATGCACGAGAAATTCGCCCTGGCGGCGGCTGTCGCCGCCATCAGCCTAGCAGGCTCGGCGTTTGCCCAGGACGTCACGCTCAAGATGGCCACCATCGCGCCCTCGCTCAGCCAGGCGGTCACCATGGCGACCTTCGCCAATATCGTGACCGACAATGTCGACGGCATCGAGATCGAGGTGGCCGGCGGCGGGGCGGCGACACTGCACATGATGGAAGTGGCCAGAGGCAATCTCGACCTCTCCATGACCTCGCCCACCGTCTACAACCTTATGGCGTCGGGCAAGGCGATGTACGCCCAGGAACCGGAGGCGCCGGAACTCGCCAAGAACCTCAGGCTCCTGATGTGGTTCCCCTACGGCCAATATCACTTCGCCGTGCGCGCCGACAGCGACATCCAGACCCTCGACGACATCGAGGGGGCGACCGTGTTTCTCGGTCCCCAGGGCGGCGGCGCCTACAGCGCGGCCAAGGGCTGGATCGAGGCGACCACGGGTCTGGTGGAAGGCGAGGACTACGAGGCGATCAAGGCCAACTGGCAGACCGGCTTTCAGGCCTTTCTCGACGGCAATGTCGATGTCTACACCAACGGTTGTCTCGATCCCTGCGGCCAGTTCATCCAGGTCACCGAGACCGAGGATATCCGCTTTCTCGGCCCCGAGGATGCGAGTGGCGAGGCGGCCGATGCGTTCCTTGGAAAATTCCGCTATCGCGACGAGATCGCGCCCGGGCTGTATCAAGGCCAGAAGAACGATGGTGCTGTGATGTCGATGAACACCTCCGTCGGCATCGGCGTGCGCGCCGATCTGGACGAGGAGATCGTCTACAAGATCACCAGGGCGTTCTGGGACAATCTCGATCAGGTGACCACGGAGGCGCCCTGGGCCAAGGCGCTCGACATAAGGTTTGCAGCCGAGGAGCGCGGGTTGATGCAGCTTCATCCCGGCGCGGCGCGCTACTACGAGGAGGCTGGTGCCTTGTAGCGACCGGGGGCCCGGTGGCGACGCCTGGAGCTTGTCGCCCGATCGACGCCATTGCCCTGACCTCGGCCTTGTGGGAAACTTTAGGGGAATAGGCGAAAGCCTTGGCCGCCAAAAAGGCGGAACCATCGGGGAGGCAGGCTTATGGCAGGTCCGAAGAGCTATACCGTCGACACCTTGCAGGCTGCGGCGACCCATCGCCGAACTCTTCTGAAATCAGCCCTCTATGGATCGGCCGCGGCCGTTGTCGGATTGCGCGCGCCTGCGGTGCTCGGCCAGTCGAAGCCGTTCGCTGGTGTCACGATCAACGGGGCGAGCTTCCAGCACGTCTTTCACACCTATCTGAAAGAGTACATCCCGGAGTTCGAGGAGCAGACCGGGATGACCGTCAATTTCGAGCTCCAGGCCTTTCCGATCTACAATCAGCGCATGGATCTGGAGCTTTCGACAGCGGGCTCCGCCTACGACTTCTGCAACGTCACTTTCATCTATACCGGCCGCTGGATCGGGGCGGGCTGGGTCGAGCCGCTCGATCCGTTTCTTCAGGACGCCAATCTGACGCCCGATGACTGGGACGCGGATGACTTCGTCGGCGGCGCGCAGAGCGCCTTGCAGGATGCTGGTGGCAGCACCTACGGCTTCGCCTGGGAAGCGGGCGCCATGATCATGGGCATCGCGCGCGCCGATCTCCTGGACAAGGCGGGCGTCCAGACGCCGACCACCTTCGAGGAGCTCGCTACGGTCTGCGATGCCGTTCACCGGCAGGAAGGCTGTGCGGCGTTCGTTGCCGACAAGCTGCATCACTGGAACTGGATTCCCTATCTGATGGGCCATGGCGGCCAGGTGTTTCGCGATCCGCCGGGCGATCTCATGCCGGTGCTCGACGCGCCGGAAGCCGCAAGCGCAGCCGAGTATTACGCCAGTCTGCTGACCAAATTCGGTCCCTCCGGCGTGCTCTCCTACACCGACGACCAGGCGATGCGCGCCCAGCTCGCCGCGCGCGCCAATATCCGCACCCAGGCCATCGGCTGGATGACCCCGCTGGCCAAGCAGGACGACAGCAAGGTCAAGGAGACCGTGCGCTACGCCCTGATGCCATCAGGCCCGGCCGGCAATTTCCCGGGTTCCAACAGCCACGGCTTCGGCATCCCCAAAGGAGCGCAGAACAAGGAGGCCGCCTGGGAGTTCATCAAATGGGCCATGGGCAAGGAGATGACCCGGCGCATCGCGCTGGAAAAGGGCTATTCCGCGGTCTGCCGGCGCTCGGTGATCGAGGATCCCGCCTACAAGGAGGCCCTGACACTGAACGGCCAGGACGTAGCCTCCCTCTATCTCCAGGTGCTCGAACTCGGCGGCAAGTCCGGCTACATGAAATACCGCACCGTGCCGGTCTTCCCGCAGGCGGGCGACAAGATCAACAAGGCGATCGAGCGTATCGCCTCCGGCCAGCAGGACGGCGCCGCCGCCATGGCCCAGGCCCAGGAGGAAGCCATCGCCGACCTGAAAAAAGCCGGCGTCGACCTCTAGCGCGGGCCACCGGCCCGATGGCTGACTTGCCTGAGACTGCAGGGCTGGGCGTTTGCGACCGTCATGAACGGGCTGGTCGGGTGTGGCGGGTTGAACGATGCGGTCGGTCGCTTGTGCGAAGCCATCGCCTCGTCCTTAACCACCGATTTACTCTTTGCCGCTATGACCGACACCTGATGTTGGTCCATGCGACCCTGGGAGTCCGTCCACAGGCGGAGAACCCCTGCGGCGCGCGGAATCCCAGGGTCGCGTGGACCGGATACGGAGCTTGGGGGAGGAACGTTAAGAAAGGATGAATGATGACGCTCGCCACGGGATGCGCAGCTAGGGCATGGTCACGCTGACCGCAGTGCAAAACGTCAACGGGTCCGGTGTGCTGCCGGTGGCGGGGCATTTCGAGGCGCGGCAGCGGTTTTACTGGCGGCTGCTCTGGCCGACGCTGGCGGTGTTGATGGTGGTGACGCTGCTGCCGACGCTCTATCTCCTCGTCACCAGCTTCACGCCGCTCGATCTCACCCGGCCCGAGACCGCGTGGAATTTTTCGAGGCCGCTCGGCAATTACGGGCTGCTCTTGGAAGACGGGCGGCTGCACGACTCGTTCTGGACACAGGCGAAGCTGTCCTTTTGGACGGTCGGCCTGCAGCTCCTGCTCGGCTTTCTGTTCGCGCTCTTGCTGAACAGCAGCTCACGCCTCCTTCAGGCGCTGCGCACCGTGTTTCTGATCCCGATGGTGCTGCCGCCGATCGTCGTCGCGATCATCTGGAAGGTGCTCTACACGCCCGACATCAGCCCCTTCTACTGGATGTTTCTTGAACTTGGCTGGGACGTGCCGGCGCTGATCACCCATGCGGACTGGGCGTTGACTGCGATCATCGTCGCGGACACCTGGGAGTGGTTTCCGTTCACCATGCTGATGATCCTGGCGGCTCTCCAGATGATGCCGGAGGAATATATCGACGCCGCCAAGATCGACGGCGCCACGGTCTGGCAGACCACGCTCTACGTCACGCTGCCCTATCTCAGGGGCGTGCTCCTGGTCGCCGGTCTCTTCCGCCTGATCGACAGCATCAAGGCCTTTCCGCTGATCTTCATTCTGACCGACGGCGGACCGGGAACGGTCACCGAGGTGACCAACTTCTACAGCTATATCCAGGCCTTCAATTTTTCCTATCTGGGCTATTCGAGCGCGATCACTGTCGTGCTCGTGGCGCTCACCGTCCTGCTGAGCTGGGCGATCATTCGCATGGTCGGGTGGGGGCAGGGCGTTGACTAGGGCGGACCGGCGAACACGCTTCTGGCTGCACGTGCTGGTGCTCGCCCTCGTCCTCGTGATCCTGTTTCCGTTCCTCTGGCTCCTGATGATGTCGTTCAAGACCGACAGCGACATCTTCGCCTGGCCGCCCGTGCTGGTCTTCACGCCGACCACCGACCACTATCTGGCGCTCTGGGAGGGCAATTTTCCGAAGTCCTTCGCCAACAGCGCCGTCGCCAGCATCGTCTCGACGGTGTTCGCCATGATCATCGGCGTGCCCGGCGCCTATGCGCTGTCGCGCACCGCCATGCGTTCGGAAAAAAGCCTGTCGCTCCTGATCCTGTCCTCGCGCATGGCGCCGCCGATCGCCTTCACCATTCCCTATTTCCTGGTCTACCGGCATCTGGATCTGCTGGACACGCTGACCGGCCTGATCATCATCTACCTCACCTTCAACATCTCGCTGGTGGTCTGGCTGATGAGGAGCTTCTTCGACGCCACGCCGCGCTCCCTCGAGGAAGCCGCCTGGATCGACGGCGCCACCCTCTGGCAGGGTTTTTCCCGGATCATCTTGCCCCTGTCGGGTCCGGGCCTGGCGGCCACCGCCATCCTCTGCTTTCTCTACAGCTGGAACGATTTTTTCTTTGCGCTGATCCTCACGCGAACGGAGGCCATGACCGCCCCGGTCGCCGTGGTCAACTTCATGAACTACGAGGGCTGGGAGTGGGGCAAGATCGCGGCCGGCGGCACCATGGTCATGCTCCCGGTGCTGATCTTCTCGATCCTGGTCCGAAAATTCCTGATCCAGGGCATGACCGCCGGCGCCATCAAAGGCTGACGGCGCGGCCGTCGGCGTTGACTTGCCTGAACGGTTGCGGACGAGGGACTCGGGATGGGAGCGTGATCGCTCGGACATGGGGTTTTTGACCTGTCGCCCATAGCCCAAGCGCCAATGACGGGGGCTGTGTTGACGCTTTCTTCATCGTTTCATGCGATGATGGTGGCCATGATGGTCCATGCGATCCTGGGAGTCCGCCCGCCTGCTGCGAAACCGGGCGAGGCGCGGACTCCCAGGATCGCATGGACCAGATCCCGATCCTGGCGGATCGGGGTTAAGGAAGAATGAACGTCGTCGATCGACTCGACGACGGCACTCGGCGGAAGATCGGGGCCGGATGGCGATCAGGGGCAAGGCTGAGGAGAGTGGGATGCGCACGATCAAGGGGCCGGGGGTTTTTCTGGCGCAGTTCATTGCACCGGAGCCGCCGTTCGATCGGCTGGAGACGCTGGCGGACTGGGTGGCGGGGCTGGGCTATGCAGGCGTGCAGATGCCGACCTTCAATCCTGGCATCTTCGATCTCGAAAGGGCGGCGGACAGTCAGGATTATTGCGACGAGATCAAAGGTCTGCTCGGCGAGCGCGGCCTCGTCATCACCGAACTTTCGACCCATCGCCAGGGACATCTGGTCGCGGTGCATCCGGCCTATGATCTGACGGTCGACGTGTTCGGGCCGGACGCCGTGCGCGGCAGGCCCGAGGCGCGCACCGCCTGGGCGCGGCAGCAATTGCTGCACGCCGCGAAAGCCTCGGCGAGGCTCGGCCTCGATCGCCATGCCAGCTTTCCGGGCTCGTTGCTCTGGCCTTATCTTTACCTCTATCCGCCGCGGCCGGATGGCTTGGTCGAGGCCGGGTTCGCGGAACTGGCGTCACGCTGGCGCCCGATCCTTGACGCGTTCGACGAGGCGGGCGTCGATCTCTGCTTCGAGATCCATCCGGGCGAGGATCTGCATGACGGTCTGACCTTCGAGATGTTCCTGGACGCCGTCGATCAGCATCCGCGCTGCAACATGCTCTACGATCCGTCCCACCTCTATCTGCAGATGATCGACTATATCGACTTTCTCGACATCTATCAGGAGCGGGTGAAGATCGCCCACATCAAGGATGCCGAGTTCAACAAATCGGGAAAAACCGGCTTCTGGGGCGGCTATCAGAACTGGCCGACCCGCGCCGGCCGCTTCCGATCGCTCGGCGATGGCGATATCGATTTCGGTGCAGTGTTCAGCAAGCTCGCCGAGATCGACTATGACGGCTGGGCGGTGGTCGAGTGGGAATGCTGCATCAAGGACCCGCATCAGGGTGCCCGCGAAGGGGCGGCCTTCGTGCGCGATCATCTGATCAAGGTGCAGCCGCGCGCCTTCGATGCCAACATGCAGGCGGAGGGCGTCGACATGGAGCGCAACCGCGCGATCCTCGGGCTGAAGAACGCTGCGTCCTGACGCCGTTCAGGCGGCGAGGCGCTTCGCCAGGATCGCCTGGCTGTCATGCTCGGGAAGGTCACCGATCTCCGCCATCTTGGCGTCGAGCTCCTGCAGCATGGTGCGAAACACCTCGCCATAGGCGGGATCGTCGGCGACGTTGAACAGCTCCAGCGGGTCGTCTGCGCAGTCGAACAGCTCCCATTCCGGCGGCTCGTCGCCCTCGCCCGTGCCCGCCTGGCCGAGCGCGGAATTGTACCAGTAGATCAGCTTGTAGCGCTGGTTTCTGAGACCGTAATGCGCCCAGGCATAGTGGAACTCATCCTTGTGCATCCAGTAGCGGTGATAGGCCGAGCTCTGCCAGTCCGGGCCGCCGTCGCCTTCGAACAGCGGACGCAGCGAACGGCCCTGCATGTAGGAGGGGATCGGCGCGCCGGCATAGTCGAGGAAGGTCGGGGCGAAATCGACATTGGTCGCGATGTGGTCCGCGGTCGTGCCTGCCCGGATGCGCTTCGGGTAGCGCACGAGAAACGGCATCTGCAGCGATTCCTCGTACATGAAGCGCTTGTCGAACCAGCCATGCTCGCCGAGGAAGAAGCCCTGGTCGGAGGTGTAGATGACGATGGTATTGTCGGCGAGGCCTGTTTCGTCCAGCCAGTCGAGCAGCCGGCCGACATTCTCGTCGATCGACGCGACGGTGCGGAGATAGCGCTTGATGTAGCGCTGATATTTGAACGCGGCGAGCGCGCTTTTGGTCTCGAAGCGGAAATTCTCGCCGGTCACTTGGTCGATCAGCACCACGTCCCGGACATCGTCGGGATCGGGGACCTTGCGATCGGTCTGCCCTGGGCCCATCGGCTCACCCACCTCGGCGCCGCCTTCGGGCTGAACGAGACCGAGATCGCGGTAGGTCATGTCCGAGCGGATGCGCATCTTCGCCGCCGATGCGGCACGCGCCCGGTTCTTGTAGTCGTCGTCGAAGGTGTCCGGCATCTTCACGTCCTCGTCCGCGAACAGCGGGCGGTATTTCGGATGCGGCTCGAAGCTCCGATGCGGCGCCTTGTGATGGCACATCAGGAAGAACGGGCGGGCGCTGTCGCGCGCCTCCAGCCAGGCGAGGCATTTGTCGGTGATGACATCGGTGGCGTAGCCGGGCTCGATTTTTTTCTGACCGTCCTTTTCGATAAACGCCGGATCGAAATAGTCGCCCTGGCCGGGGACCACGGACCAGGCGTCGAAGCCGGTGGGTTCGTGGCTACTGCCTTCGCCCAGATGCCACTTGCCGAAGATCGCGGTCTGGTAGCCGGCCTGCTGCAGATGCTTCGCGACATTGGGCCGGCGGTTGTCGATCGGCGTCGCCAGGGTGGTGACGCCGTTCACGTGGTTGTAGGTGCCGGTCAGGATGGCGGCGCGGCTCGGCGTGCAGATCGAGTTGGTGACGTAGCAGTGGTCGAGGCGCAGGCCCTCCTCGGCGAGGCGGTCGAGATGCGGCGTCCGGTTCAGGCCGTAGCCATAGGCGGAGATCGCCTTGGATGCATGGTCGTCGGCCATGATGAACAGAATGTTCGGCTGCACGCTACTCTCCCCCTCGCACGTCGACCTCCGGCGCGGATACCGGTACTGCGGATACGATCTGTTGAACGCCGATGCTTTATCGCGAGTCGGGATGAAGCACAATCGGCGCCGCCTCGTCGGCGGTGGGTGCCGGGTCGATCCCGTCGCGGGCGGCGAGGCCTGCCGTGAGAGCGAAATCCGGTTCGGCCTATCCGTGCGGCCCTTTGATCCGGATCAAACCCGGATGCCATGTCGATGCTATGCTCGCCTGCAGCCAGAAGCATTGAGCTTTCGCAAGGAGAGGCGGCATGGGGTACAAGGATCTTCTCGTTCAGGTCGACGACAGCGCCGCATGCTCGGCACGGGTCGACGCGGCGATCGAGCTTGCTGACCGGTTCGATGCGCATCTGACGGCACTCTACCTCATACCGGAGGTCATGCTGCCGATCGCCGTCGAGGGCTATGTCGGCGCTGACATCCAGGCCTCGATCGAGCGCCACGAGCAGGAGCGTGCCGAAACCGTCCTCGAACAATTCAAGAAGGCGGCCGAGCGCGAGGACCTCGAATATGACACGCGGGTCGACCGCGGCCCGGTGGCCGACTTTTCCGAGATGCTCGAGCTGCACAGCCGTTACGCCGATCTGCTCGTCCTGGGACAGCCGGACGAGGCCGGCGAGGTGGGAACCGCGCCCCTGCCGGGGGACGTGGTTCTGCATGCCACCGCGCCGGTCCTGACCGTGCCGTTCATCGGGCTGAAGCCAGGCTTCGGCAAGCGCCCGATGATCGCCTGGAACGCCAGCCGCGAGGCGGCGCGCGCCGTGCGCAACGCCATGCCGTTTCTGGAAGGGGCGGACAAGGTCGACGTGGTCACCGTGCATCCGCGCTCAGGGGCGACCGCCCATGGCGATCTCCCCGGGGCCGACATCGCCCTGCATCTGGCCAGGCACGGCATCGAGGTCGACGTCCAGCGCCTCGAAGGCGAGGACATCGACGTCGGCAACGCGATCCTGTCGCACGCCGCCGATCGCGGCAACGACCTGCTGGTGATGGGCTGCTACGGCCATTCGCGCCTGCGCGAGTGGATGCTCGGCGGCGCCACGCGCACCATCCTGCAGTCGATGACCCTGCCGGTGATCATGGCGCACTGACACGGAAGGTCGTCGCGTGGTGTGACCGCGTCGGATCACGGCTGGAGCGCATTCCGGTTCAGTGCGATCGGCATGCACATATGGGCCACGGCGACAAGTCCGATGACACGGCAGTCGTGGCAACGGATTGTTAACCTTTTGGCCCGACAATGCCTTTGCTGGACCATGTGATCCTGGGAGTCCGCGCCCAGCCCCTTTTTCGCGGGCGGGCTGATTCCCAGGATCGCATGGACCATTTTCCAAGCTACATGGCATACGTTAACGTTCGGTTACTCAAAAGTCGGTAAATCGGGCTGCGTCTAGCATCCAGGAATGTCAGGCGAACTGCGGCGACATCCGGCAAGCTTTGTTCCAGATCGCCGCCCCTTGAGTGACAGTCGGAAACACGATCCGGAAGGACCCGTCGCCACGGTCTGGCGTCCTGGTTTTCGCCGCATGTCCTGATCGATCAGGTGAGATTACCGGATCGGAAAAGCGCAAACCTCGCCGCGTCGAGCGATAGGCAGGTCAATGCGGTGGCCATGTCACCACTCGTGTCCCGATCGCGACGTTCTTATGATCCAGCATGCTTAACCCTGGCTTAACCTTGCCTTGCTACACATCTTGCTGGTCCATGCGATCCTGGGAATCCGTCAGGCGGCCGAGCCTCGTTGCGGGTGGTTGGGCTCCCAGGATCGCATGGACCATGTCGCGACCATAAGTCGATGATGCTTAAAGCAGCGTTAACGTCTGAAAGGCTCCATCGACGCGAATTGTCACCACGGCCTAAAGCGGATCTCGATCAGATATGATCGGGATGCAGGCTCTTTCTCATTGTTTCGCCGCATGTCCTGATCGATCAGGTGACTTTACCTGATCGGAAAAGCGCAAACCTCGGCGCATCGAGCGACGGGCAAGTCAATGAGGTGGCCACGCCACCGCCTAGCGCTGGATGACGCGGAGGCTGGCGAGGGCCTGGTCGGCGCCGCCCGGGATCTCGATGCGGCCGATCTTGTCGAGCGTCTCGGTGTCGTAGACCGTGACGTCGTTCATGGTGCCGCCGACATAGACCTCGCTGCCGTCGGACGCGATGTTGATGGTGTAGTAGGTGTGGTCGAGATCGATCCGCTTCAAAAGCTTGCCCTGCTCGTGGTCGATCTTTGAGAGCGTGGTGTAGACGCCGTAGGCCTCGTTGCCGCGCACGGGGTTGAGCACGCTCGAGAAGATGATGACGGCGGTGTCCTCGAAGTCGGTGACCTTGAAGCTGTCGGTCGCGAGATCGAGGGTGACAAGGCCGGTCTTGTAGGCGGCGGCGTCGTTCGGATCGAGGTCCGTGCGCACGGCGTAGACCGGCGTCGAGAAGGTGCCGGCGACCTCCCATTGCGGCCAGACGTCGAGCACGTCGGGTTCGCTGTAATTCTCGCGATCCCAGGTGCGCAGCGGATGGCGGCCGATCTCCTCGCCGGTCTGCGGGTCGAGGATGTAGATGTCCCAGCTTATCGCGTAGAGCTTGCTGCCGTCCTTGGACATGGTGAGGATCGCCGTGCGCCTCGGCGCTTCGAAGGTCCGGATCGGCTCCGCCCCGATGCCGGCGGAGGTGTCGTAGACCGCGATCCGGGTCGGCTGAACTTCGTACTCGCCGAGGCCGAGCCTCACCGGCGACTGGAACACGAACAGCTCCTTGCCATCAGGGCTGATGTCCATGCCGAAGGTCGCCTTGACCCGCTCCTCGTCGGTGGAGAAGTCGGCGCGGAACACCTGCTCGCCGCTCTCCAGATCGATGCCGGCCACGCTCTCCCAGTGATTGGCGATGACATAGGCGGTCCTGCCGTCGGGCGCGGGCGTGATGGTGAGGATGCCGGTGCCGGCCTCGGGCACGGTGAAGCTTTTTTCCACGGTACGCGCCGCGGCGTCGATCATGATCAGCTGGTCGGGCTTGGCGCCGGTCAGCAGGTAATCTTTTGCCAGCGCCGCGGGTGCCAGTATCGAGACCGCGAGGAGGCTCGCAACCAGCGCGCTGCTTTTGATTGGCTTGACCATGTCGACCCCCTCCGCCTTGTCGGCGCTTTGTCTTCGAAAATTTATTTCGGAAAAACCGATTGCAGGGCGCGCCAGTCGCGCTGGGCAGACGGCGCGCCGTCGTTCCAGTCCGGGTAGCTGTTCAGCGTGTCCGCGACCTGCGCCGGCCACCAGCAGGGGTCGGTGCAGCCGTAGAGATCGGCCTCCATCGGCTGGCAGAGCCCGGCGACGCCGCCGAAAGGATCGACCTCCCAGCCCGGATCGAGGGTCGAGGAGCAGCCGGCGATGGTCTGCATGAGCTGCACCTCGTCCTTCTGGCCATCCGCGATGGCCTGCTGGTAGAGGGCCGCTTTCTTGTTCAGGGGTTTCAGATGCTTCATCCTGTCTTCTCCTCTATCCGAGCGCCCGCCGGAGGCCTTCGTCCTGGCCCTTCCTGGGCTCGACGTGCCGCTCCAGGAACCCCGGATTGACCGCGCTGATGCGGCAGTAGACGTTGAGCCCGAAATCGATCCAGTCGCGCATCAGCTCGCAGTAATGGGCGACCGGGTGGGTCGGGTCGCCATAGCGCGCATAGCTTTCGTGATAGCAGCCGCCGGAGCAGAGATTGCGGATGCGGCAGGTCTCGCAGGGACGACCCGTGCGGTCCTGCGCCTTCTCCAGAAACGCGCCGAGGGCCGGCTTGTCGATGCCGCTTTCGACATCGCCGTAGGTGGGCAGATCCGAGCCGGTGAAGCGGTGGCAGAGATTGAGCCCGCCATCCTTGTCGACCGCGAGCATGCCGAGCCCGGCGCCGCAGGGAAGCGCTTTCTTCGTGCCGTCGGCCAGATCGGTCATGAGCTGGTGCATGTTGGCGAAGCCGTTGTTCTCGCCCATCAGCGCCTTTTCCAGATAGTCCCGGCCCAGCGCTTTCATGCCCTCGAACACGGTGGCGAGCTCGGCCTCGTCGAGATTGAAGGCGGCGATGTCACCGGCGGTCACCGGCGCGTAGCCGACCTCGAAAAAGCCGATTTTTTCCTTCAGATGCCGATGGATGGCGACCACGTCGGTGACGCCCTTGGTGAGGGTCACACGCGCGCCGACGGGGCGGGTCTTGTGACGCTCCAGCAGCATCTTCGCCTTGGCTGCGACGACGTCATAGGTCCCCTTGCCGCCGACGGTCTTTCGGTTCTTGTCGTGCAGCGCTTTCGGGCCATCCATGGAAAGCGTGATGCCGATGCGGTGCGCGCTGAAATAGTCGACCAACTCCTCCGTGAGCAGCGTGCCGTTGGTGGTCAGCGAAAAATCGACGGTCTTGCCTTCCTCTGCCGCGCGCCGTTCGGCGTAGTCGACCATCTGCCGGATGAGCGGCATGTTGGAGAGCGGCTCGCCGCCGAAGAATACCAGATTGACCCGGTCCCGCGCCTTGCCTTCGGTGAGCAGCAGCTCGAAGGATTTTCTTGCGGTCTCGAACGCCATCTTCTGGCCGCGATCGGGGGTGGTGAGATCCTCCTTGTAGCAATAGGAGCAGGAGAGGTTGCAGCCGGTGTTGACGTTCAGGACGAGCGTGCTGATCGGGTAGTGCAGCACCTCGACCGGCGGGTGGTTGGCGGGACGTGGGCGGCCGTTGTGGATCACCTCCAGCTCGAGCAGTTCGTCCAGCGTCTCGACCACCCGGTCCGGTGGATGGCGGCCGTCGAAATGGCGGCGCACGTCGTCCTCGGTGACGCTCTCCTGACGCCGGAACAGGTCCATCAGGTCGCCCGCGACCTCGTCCAGCTCGAACAGCGAGGTGGTCGGGATGTGAAACAGCACGCGCCTGCCGTCGAGCTCGACCTCGTGGCTGTGATGCGGGGTCAGGAAAAGCGGCATGCGGAGGCCCCTCAGCGGATCGGCGGATCGTTCCAGCGCTGCACGGTGACCAGCAGCTGGCCCTCGCCGGTAAGCGTCTGGCCGCCGTCCTCGACCGCGGCGATGACCTTCAGATTGCCGGCATTGTTGGTCTGATAGGGACGGTCCGGATTCGGGCCGGCGGCGGCGGGCATGAAGATACCGTTCGCCTCCATCTTGCCGGAATACTCGACGTCCTTCATGTCGGCCGCGACCTCGTCGAAATCGGTGATGCTGAAGGTCGCAGGCATGGCACCGAGCCTGATGTCGTCGTCGGTCTCGGGAGCACCATCCGGGCCGTTCAGCCAGCCGACCGCCGCGAACTGGGCGGGCACCGGGGCAACCGGTCCGCCGCCGTCGCCGACCCGCGCGATGGCGTAGGCGGGCTCGACGCTCACCCGGTCAATCGCCTGATAGACCGCGAACGCACCGTCCGCCGAGGCCTCGCCGACACTGGCCGCGCGGGCGCCGCCTGCGGCGTCGGCGGCAGCGCTCGCCTTGACGACAATGGTATTCGCATCGCTGGAAACGACACTGTCGATGGTCACGCCGTCGCCGAGCGACACGTCGCCCGAGAGGCCGATGCCGTGGATCGCGATCTCGGCGCTGTCGCCGGCGCGCAGATAGGGCGGGGAAAGCGCGAGCACCTGGCTCGCCCCCTCGGCTGCGCGCACCACGGTCATCCGGCCGCCCAGGGAGTCCTGATCCTCGTAGAAGGACCGGCCGGTCAGGCGATTGCCGTCCGCGTCGAGCGCCAGCACCTGGAGCGACACCGAATCGCCGATCGTGGTCCGGCTGCGCCATTCGAACCCGCTATAGAGGATGGCGCTGCCCTGACCGTCGGCCGTGTGGCCGTCGTCATAGGTGGTGGTCAGCGCGTAGTCATAGCCATCGTCGCCGGTGGCGGTGAGGGTCGCCACGCCCTGATAGCCGCCGCGACCCGGAACGCTGCCGACGAACCGCCAGGTGCCGGCGAGATCCGGCGCCGGCCGGTCCTTCCAGCTGTCCCATGCGTCCGTCTGGAGGGGATAGAGCTCGGCGAGCTCGGCCGGGACCTGCTCGGAGGCGATCTCCCACCAGTTGCGGTCGCGGGCAAGGGCCTGGTATTCGGCGGTCGGATATTGTCCGAGATGGAAATGGGCGAGCTTGGTCCACTCCTCCTGGGTGCGGCGCTGCAGGGCGACGCGCGCATAGGAATGGCAGCGCGCGCACATGGTCGCGAGATCGTCGCTGGGCGGGGTCTCGACGACCGCCGGCTCGCGCTCCAGGATGTAGCGAAAACCTTCGGTCTCGGCGGGCGCCATGCCCTGGCTGTCCGCAAGATGCTTGACCAGGCCGGCGCGCTCCTCGGCGGTCACCTCGACGCCGTGCAGCTGCATCATGCGCACGATGGTCATGTCCCAGGCTTCGGGCGTCTTGCGCTGGTCCTTGATGCGCGCGAGTCCCTGATCGGTCGGCTCGTGGCAGCCGCCGCAGCGTTCGTTCAGCAGCTCGGCTGTATGTTCGTCGGCATGGGCCGGAGGGGTCGCCAACAGGAGCGACGTCAGCGCCAGAAGCGGTAGCGACTGCCTGAACATGGCCTTTCCCCCACACCGATCTCTTTGCTGTTGAGAAAAGCTTGGCGTAATCGCCTGAACTCTGTCAACCGATGCCGCCGGCGTTTTTCGCCTCACCGCCGGCAAGGCCGCGAAAGCGGAGCCAGCCGAGCGCCGTCTCGATCTCCGCGGGCGTGCGTCCGAAGGCTTCTGCCAGCATATCGGGATCGGGCGGCGCGCCGGCGCGCAGCATCAGCAGGAGGTCGACGATCGGCACGCGATCCACCTGCCAGACGCCGCGCGGATGGTCGGCGGTCACGATCACCTCGCGCTCGGCGATGAAGCCGTCCTCGACCACCGGCCTGGTGGTGATCGCCGGGGCAGGCGAGGGGGCGCCCGGACGGGCGTGCGCGGGCTCCTGATCCGGCCATGAACGGCGTTCCCCCCAGAAGGGCTCGTCCGGCCAGCGTCGCTCCAGTGCGTAGAAATCGCGGCCGATGCGGGCGAGGCGAAGGAAGGTCTGGTCGATGCGCTCCTGATAGAAGCGCGTGGCCGCATCGGTATGGTCGGGGCGCTCCAGGATCGTGCGCACCACCGGCAGCGCGGATGTCGCCGAGGCGACCGCCTCGAACACGCCATGGCCGGCGAGCGGGTCCATGGCGAGGGCCGCGTCGCCGATCCTGATGACGCCACCGGCGATCACCGCCTCGACACGGCTGGTCTCGGCGTGGCGCACGGCAAGGCCAGCTGCGGGTTCGGCATCGTGAAGCCAGTCGTTCGCTTCGTCGATCTCGCCGATCGCCTGGTCCCAGAACGCGGAGAGGTCGTCGCGCTTCGGCAGGGGGCTGGCGAAGGCGAGCTGCAGGCTGCCCGTGCCGTCGCCCAGGGTCGCGAACCAGGCCCAGCCGCGCCGCCAGGCGGCGACGGCCGAGCGCGCGCACGGTGCCAGGCGGCGATAGGGTCGGGACAGCGCCGTGGTCGACGGGCCGCGCAGACGCCTGCCGCCGGCAGCCCGGCCGCGTGCCTCGATCAGGAAACCGGCACGCCAGGTGCGGCCATCGGCAGCGGCGATCGTCCAGGCTTCCTGCGTGCGGCCGATCCTGGCGATCCGGGCGTCGATCATCGCGACGCCCGCAGCGGCCGTCTCTCTGCGAAAAGCGTGATCGAGGCGCTGGCGGTCGACCAGCCATTCGCGGTTGGTGCTGCTGGTGAGTCCTTGCCAGGACGCCTCGCGAGCGACCGGAGGCTCGGGCACGGCATCATCCGATAAAAAGCCGAGATCGCGGATCGCCTGAATGACGCGCGCGGACAGACCCTCGATCACCGCCGGCCGGCGATCCCTGGTGATCAGGGCGGTGCGATAGCCTGCAGCCGTAAGCCCTTTTGCGGCCACGCATCCCGCAGGGCCGCCGCCGATGATGTCATATCGCTCGCTCAATCGCGTCCGCCTTCGATCCCGCCCCGCATCATCTGGCCGAGGGCCAGGGGTTTGTGCTTCGATACTGCCAGCTTCCGACGGGGCAGAACAAGCGGAGAGCCGGCGCTTGCGGAACGTGCTGACATGATCGGGCCGGATCGGGCCGAGGATCGCCGAGCCGTCGCCTGGCTGCTCGGCTTCATCAGCCGGCAGCAAGGGCCGCTCCTGCGCATCCTCCTGGTGGCGCTCGGCTCCATGGCGCTGGTGCTGGTGCAGCCGCTCCTGACCCGGATGCTGATCGACCGGGGCATCATCGCGGGCGACGGCGGCACGCTGATCGAGGCGGGGCTGCTGATGCTCGGCGCCGCGGTCGCCGCAGCCTTCCTCGGCTGGTTCAACCGCTATCAGCATGTCTCGGTCTCGGCCGACATCCTGTTCGCGCTTCGCCGGGATCTCTTTCAGCACCTGCTCCGCCTGTCGCCCGGCTTCTTCCAGCGCTGGCGCAGCGGCGATCTTTTGGCCCGTATGGATGGCGACGTCGCCGAGATCCAGCGCTTCGCCGTGGATGGCCTGCTCGCGGCGATCAGCACGGCGCTCGGCCTGGTCGGCGCGCTCGCACTGATGCTGATGCTCTCCTGGCAGCTCTCGCTGATCGCCTTTTTTCTACTACCCATCGAGTATCTGCTGTTGCGCAGGCTCCGACCAAGGGTCGAGGCGACCACCCGGGCGCTGCGTGAGAGAAACAGCGATCTCAGCGCCTTTCTGGTCGAGCGCCTGCCGGCAGCGAAGATGATCCAGGCAAGCGGCGCGGAAGCGCGCGAAGCGGCGGCGCTCGGCGAGCTGCAGGGGGCGTTCAAGGGCGATCTGATGCGCCAGCAGATGCTCGGCTACGTCACCGGCGCGGTGCCGGGGCTCCTGACCTCGGCGAGCAATGTCCTGGTGTTCATGATCGGCGGCTGGATGGTGATCTCGGGTGCGCTCACGCTCGGCACGCTGATCGCGTTCAGCGCCTATCTCGGGCGTGCTGCCGGTCCGGTGCAGACCCTGCTCGGCCTCTATGTCGGCGCGCAGCGCGCCCTGGTCAGCCTGCGCCGCGTGCACGAGCTGCGCAGCGTCGCACCGGCCATCGAGACCCCGGCCGATCCGGTTCCGTTGCGCGAGGGTGCGTGCGGAAAAATCCACTTCGAGGAGGTGCATTTCGCCCATGAGGCGGCGCCGCTGCTCAACGGCCTCGACCTGGTGATCGAGCCCGGCGAGAAGGTCGGGCTGATCGGGCTTTCGGGCGCGGGCAAGTCGACGCTGATCGATCTGCTGCAGCGCCATCACGATCCGACGAGCGGCCGCGTCACCCTGGATGGCGTCGACCTGCGCAGGCTCGATCTGAGACAGCTTCGGCAAAAGGTCGTGGTGGTCGCCCAGGAGACGGTGCTGTTTCGCGGCACGCTCCTCGACAATATCCGCTACGCCGCCCCGGGCGTTGACCAGGCGGCCGTGCGCCACGCCGCCGCGCGCGCCAGACTCGACCATGTGGCGGACACCCTGCCCGAGCGCTACGAAACCGATCTCGGCAGCGGGGGAGGGCGCCTCTCCGGCGGCGAGCGCCAGCGGGTCGCGATCGCGCGCGCGCTCCTGCAGGACCCGCTGGTGCTGATCCTGGACGAGGCGACCTCGGCGATCGACACGGCCACCGAGGCCGAGATCATCGAGACGGTGGACCGGCTGTTCGCGGGGCGCACGCGCCTTTTGATCAGCCACCGGCCGGAGACCCTGCGCGGCGTCGATCGCCTGGTGGAGCTGGTCGACGGCAAGCTCTACGAGCGGCCGAGGGCGGGATGAGCAGGCCGATCCGCGTGGGGCTGCTGGACAGCGGCGTCGGGCTCGACGCGGAGGCGGCGGGCCGCGTGGCCGCGACCCGGTCCTTCACCGGCGAGACGCCTCTGCCCGATCGCCGGAGCCACGGCACGCGGCTGGCCATGATCATCCTGCACCACGCCCCC
The DNA here is from genome assembly GCA_041398025.1 of Alphaproteobacteria bacterium. Classification (GTDB taxonomy): domain Bacteria; phylum Pseudomonadota; class Alphaproteobacteria; order Geminicoccales; family Geminicoccaceae; genus JANQPX01. Next base: position 76,984 of record JAWKVM010000011.1, on the reverse strand, counting down.
GAGGCGGAGCTGGTCGACGCGCAGGTCTTCGGCGCGCGCATGACCGCCTCGCCCGAGCAGGTCGCCGCTGCGCTCGACTGGCTGACGGTGCAATCGGTCGACATCGTCAATCTGAGCTTCGGCCTTCGCCAGGACCGGCCGGTGCTGCGCGCGGCGGTCGAGCGGACGCTCGGCGCCGGCGTTCGCGTGATCGCCGCCCTGCCGGCGCGCGGGGGTCCGGTCTATCCGGGCGCCTATCCGGGCGTGGTCGGCGTCACCGGCGATGCGCGCTGCGTCCTCGGCGAGATCTCCGACCTCGGCGGCCGTCCCGCGACCTTCGGCGCCAGCCCGGCGACGCTCGAGGGCAAGCCCGGCGGTGCATCCTTCGCGACCGCCCATATCACCGGCATGCTCGCCAAGGCGATGGCCGAAACGCCTGATGCGCTCGCCCAACTCGCCGCCCGCGCCGCCTATCACGGTCCCGAACGGATTGTCCGAGCCAAAGACTGAGGCCGCCCCGCCCAGAAATTGGCCGTTTCCACGACCGTCTTCAGGTGCCGCCTGGACCCTGACCGCGCGGCGTGTGCCGTCGGCGTTAACGTTCGTTTAACCCGATGCCGTCATCATGGCCTCGTGGTCCATGCGATCCTGGGAATCCGAGCCTCGACCGGAGTCTCTGCGGGTGGACGGACTCCCAGGGTCGCGTGGACCTGATGGGATCATGACAGGAAAGGGTTGAGAGAGTCTTAAGCTCGGGAGGCGGCGGCGGCGTTCGCTCGGGAAGGCCTGAGGGGCCGGCCGACGGATGCGCCAAGATCGGCCGGAACGGCTGGCCATCAGGCGCCTCAAAGCGACATGCACCGCCTGCCCTGGGACGGCCTGGCTCCTGCCGCGAAGCCAGGCTCGGACCCAAAGTCAACGAGGTCTGCGTCAGACAGGGGTGAGGGACTGGGTGAAGAGGGTGGCGCCGGTGACGTCCTTCAGGGCGACGGTCATGACCTCGGTGTCGCCATCGATGTCGACCTGGCCGAAGAACTGCAGGCCGGCGGACGGCGGCAGGTTGGCCTGGCCCTCGGGCGGGGCCTTCACGAACTTCACCTCGGGGCCTAAAGTGTTGTCGAGCGCGTTCGGACCGAAGGTGCCGGCGTGGATCGGGCCGGTGACGAACTCCCAGAACGGCGCGAAGTCCTGGAACTGCGCCTTGTTCGGGTCGTAGTAGTGGGCGGCGGTGTAGTGGACGTCGGCGGTGAGCCAGACGACGTTGCGGATGTCGTTGTCGCGGATGAAGCGCAGGATTTCCGCGATGTCGAACTCGCGGCCCTTGACCGGGCCGTCGCCATTGGCGGCGTTTTCGGCGATGTCGCCGTCCGGCACCACCAGGCCGAGCGGCATGTCCGAGGCGATCACCTTCCAGGTGGCGTTGGAAGCGAGCAGCGAGCGCTTCAGCCAGCGCTTCTGGGCCTCACCGAGAAAGCTTGTGTCGGGTCCAGGAGCGTCCTGGTCGTTCACAGAATTGGGGGCGCGGTAGGTGCGCATGTCGATGCGGAGGATGTCGAGCGACGGGCCGTAGCCGAAGGCGCTGTACACGCGCTCGGGCTCGTCCGGGTGGCGGCGGATCGGCATGTAGTCGAAGAAGGCCTGGGCCGCGCGCGCTGCGAGCAGATCGACGCTGGTGTCCTTGTAGGCGGCTTTTTTGGGGTCGCTGGCCAGGTCCTCGGTCGGATACCAGTTGTTGGTGACCTCATGGTCGTCCCACTGGGCGAACATCGGCACCTCGGCGTTGAAGCGCCTGACGTTCTCGTCCATCAGGTTGTAGGCGTACTGGCCGCGAAATTCCTGGAGACTCTCCGCAACCTTGGCTTTTTCTTCGATCAGGACGTTTTTCCAGACGCTGCCGTCCTCGAGCTGGACCTCGGCTTCGAGCGGGCCGTCGGCGTAGATGGTGTCGCCGGAATGGATGAAGAAGGCGGGCTCGACCTTGCGCATGGTCTCGTACATGGTCATGCCGCCGCGATCGAGATCGATGCCCCAGCCCTGGCCTGCGGTGTCACCGGACCAGACGAAGCGGATGTTCCGCTTCGCGCCGGGCGGGGTCCAGAGGGAGCCGGTGGTCGGCTCGCTCGCGATCTTGTGGTCGGCGAGGTCGACCATGGTGACGCGATAGAAGATCTTCTGGCCGGCGGGCAGCTCGGTCAGGTCCATCTTTGCGGTGTAGTCCGAGGCTTCGAGAGCGGCCGGGCCGCGCACGTGCCAGCTGTCGGCAAAACTCTCCTTGGTGGCGAGCTCGACCATCATGCGCGCGGGCTTGCTGGCGCGCGACCAGAGAACCGCGCGCCCGCCCCTGATATCACCGGTCTGCACGCCGTAAGGAAGCGTCGGCCGCTGGCCGTCCGAGGTGATGATGCCGGTCGCGGCGCTCTGGGCGAAGCCGCGGGCGGGGATGACGGCGGACGCGGCGATGGCGGTCGATGCGAGGGCGCTGTTCCGGAGAAGCGTGCGACGGGTCAGGAGCGTCTTGCGTGCCATGAGGGGTTCCCTGCTCACTGGTTTATGCCTGGGCAGGCTATGTCCCTAATGTGACATCGATTGGTCGTTTTGGCGACGATCCTGTAACAATTCAGGCGTTGGCCAGGGCAGGGGATGCCCGGTTTCCGGCCTGGACGAACCCTGCCTCTCGAAGCGCCGGGTGCAGGCGGTGGCTCAGTCTCCCCGCGCGACGCTCAGGCCGTTGACTTCGTGCCTGGCGATCAGCTCGGCGACCAGGCCCGAGGCGATGGCGCTCTCGACGAAATCGGCGAGAAAGCCGAGCGCCTTGTCGTTCGCGATCGGCGTGCCGATCGCCTGCTGCACCGCCATGAAGCGGCCGTCCAGCAAGCGCGTGCCGGCGAGCTGCCCGACATCCTGCACCAGGCGCGGGCGGAGGCCGGCGAGCGCGTCCAGCTTGTCCTCGACGAAGTGCCGGATAGCGCCCTCATGGTCTTTGGTGTGCAGCAGCTCGGCCTGGCGGATGTTGCGATCGAGCCAGAGGCCGTAGGCGGTGCGCTCGGCGACGACGATGCGTCGGCCCGGCTGATCGGCATCTTCCGGCTTGTGCAGATCGGAGGCCGCCGGCACCAGGTAGGTGGCCTCGATCTCGCAATAGGCTTTGGTGAAGGCGATGTGCTCGGCGCGCTGCGGCTCGGCACCGATCAGACCGACGTCCCAGGCGCCGTCGGTGACGGCATCCGCGAGCTCGGAGGGCTTGCCGTAGGTGACATAGCGAACCGGCACGCCGAGGCGATCGGCAAGCGCGCGCGCCATGTCGGGGGCCACGCCGACCGGCTCGCCCGCAGCTGAGCGCCCCGTGACCAGCAGAAAATTGCCGAGATTGATCCCGGCCCGCAGTTCCCCTGTCGGTGCCAGCTGTTCGACGATGTCGCCGGATACATCCACCATGTTCGCTCGTCCTGACATTGTCCCTGATTTCGGCAATGTAGCGCCTCGGCCGGGGACAGGCCATGCGCAACGCGCTAGGCTGGCCGATCAGGGAAAAAATGTGAGCGGACACCATGAGCGCACAAGCGACGACCGAGTTCGAGGCCTTGCACGAGATCGTGCGCAAGGCGCGGATCAACCTGAACGCCAATGCCTGGGACTACCTGGTCGGCGCCACCGAGACCGAGACCACGCTCAGGCGAAACCGCCTCGCCCTCGACCAGATCGCCTTTCGTCCGCGGGTGCTGAACGACGTCACCGAGGTCGACACAAGTGCCGAGTTCCTGGGGCGCAAGCTGGCGCTGCCGGTCTGCATCGCGCCGGTCGGCTCGCTCGAGACCTTCCACCCGGACTGCGGTGCCGCGGTCGCGAAGGCCGCCGGCGCGACCGGCGTTGCGATGATGCTGAGCTCGGTCTCGAAGCCGGGGCTCGAGGCGACCGCCGAGGCTGCCCCCGAGGCCTGCCGGATCTTCCAGCTCTATGTGCGCGGCGACGACGCCTGGGTCGACGATGTCGCCATGCGCGCGATCGACACCGGCTACCACGCCTTTTGCCTGACGGTCGACACGGCCCATTACAGCCGGCGCGAGCGCGACATCGACAAGCGCTTCATTAAGCCCTGGCGCCAGGGCGCCACCGGCTTCCACTATCAATCCGGTCTCTCCTGGCGCGAGGTCGCGCATTTCAAGGCGACCCACGCGATCCCGCTGATCCTGAAAGGCATCGCCACCGCCGAGGACGCGACGCTCGCGGTCGAGCATGGGGTCGAGGTGATCTACGTCTCCAATCACGGCGGCCGCCAGCTCGACCATGGGCGCGGCGCCATGGACGTGCTGCCGGAGGTGATCGACGCGGTCGAGGGGCGTGCCCGCATCATGATCGACGGCAGCTTCCTGCGCGGCAGCGACATCGTGAAGGGCATCGCGGCGGGCGCCGACTGCATCGGCATCGGCCGGCTCCCGGTCGCCGGTCTCGCGGCGGCGGGCACTGCGGGCGTGGCGCGCGTCATCGAGCTGCTGCAGGAGGAGGTGACCATCTCTCTCGGCCTCCTCGGCGTCACCTCCTTCGCCGAGCTGACGCCGGCGCACATCCACCGCGGCGCCCCCGCGGTCACCGACCCCTCGGCACTCAGCGCCTTCCCCCTGCTCGACAGCCCCCGCTAGTGGCGCGGGTGGCGCGGCCACCTCGTGGACTTGGACCGCCGTCGCCGGGCGTGAGGGTATGCGGCCAGGTTTTCGGCGTGGGGGTGTCTGTGACGCGCCGGGTCAGGACAGGGCGTGTGCCTCGCCGGAATCGGGCCGATCGTCCTTGCGCCGGCCGGACATGAGATTGGAGACCGGCCGAAGCCGGGTTGCAGTGAGCGCGCCGGCGCGGTCCAGGATCGGGTAGGCGACCGAGGTCAGATGCGAGTTGATACGCTTGAAGTCGCGCACGATGTCGAGATGCAGGGCTGACGTCTCGATGCTCGCCGCCTGGCCGGAGCGCAGGCGCGCGAGGTGACGTTCGGTATCCCTGAGTTCCATCTCGCGAAACTGCTCCTTGCGCGCCAGAAGCTCGGTCGCGGTCTCCAGCTCCTGATTGATGAACACGGTCAGCGACAGGCGCACGGTCTCCATCAGCCGCGCATGCATCGCCTTGAGGTCCGCAAGCCCTTCCTTCGAGAACTGCAGCTGCTTTCGGATCTTCTTGGCGGCGAGCTCCATCAGGTTCTTGTCGACGATGTCGCCGACATGCTCGAGATTGGTGGTGAACGCGATGATGTCGATCGCGCGCTTGCTGTCGTCCTCGTCGAGCTCGCCGCGCGACAGCCGGGTGAGATAGAGCTTCACCGCCTCGTGCAGCTGATCGACGTCGTCGTCCGCCTGCTCGACCTCGTGGCGGAGATGATCGTCGTTCTGCTCGAGCACGGTCAGGCTCTTCGCCAGCATCGTCTCGACGATGTCGCCGATGCGCAGCGTCTCGCGCGCGGCCATGGCGATCGCCACGGTCGGCGTGTCCAGGAGCGAGTCGTCGAGATGGCGGGGGCCGTGCTCCTGTCCCGCGAGGTCCGCTGGGTCGGGCATCAGCGCCTCCACCAGCCGGCCGACCGGTCCGATGAACGGCAGGAAGCCGATGCAGAGCGCCAGGTTGAACGCCACGTGAAAATGCACAATCAGGCGGGTCGGATCGCTGTCGAGCGCGCTCAGATGGGGGGCGATGCGATCGAGCAGCGGCAGGACGATCAGCACGCCGAGCAGGCGGAAGACCAGGTTGCAGACCGGGATCCGCCTTGCGCCGATCGGCTCGCCCAGGGTCGCCGTGATCGCCGGCAGGGCAGCACCGAGATTGACGCCGAGCACGATCGGAAACAGGGCTTCCGGCGGCAGAAGGCCGCTCGCCGCCAGGGTCGCGACCACCAGGATCATGGCGAGGCTGGAATAGACCAGCCAGGTCAGAAGCGCGCCGATCACGATCGCCAGCAGCGGCTCGCCGGCGACCGCCTGCAGCACCTCGGAGAGCACGCGGCTGCCGCCGAGCTCGCCGGCGGCACCGCCGATCATCCTGAGCGCCAGCAGCAGGATCGCGAGCCCCATGATCACCCGGCCGAGATGGCGGAGGCGCGCGGTCGGGCCGTCGAACAGGCTGTGCATCAGAAAGCCGGCGAGCGCCAGCACCGGCCAGAGCCTGGCAACGCCCGAGGCGAAGATCTGGGCGCCGATCGCGGCACCGAGGTCGGCGCCGAGCATGACCGCCAGCGCCGGCAGGGAAGCGAGGGTGCCGTGGGCGACGAACGAACAGACGATGAGCGCGGTCGCGGTCGAGCTTTGCACGGTCGCCGCCGTCAGCGTGCCGACCAGCGCCGCCTTGACCCGGTTGCTGGTCCAGTTGCCGATCGCGACCCGCAGCGATGCGCCGAAGGCGCGCATCATGCCGGTGCGGACCATGCGCGCGCCCCAGAGCAGAAGCGCCACGCCGCCCACGATACCCATCAAGATCTCACTGCCGCTCAATCGATTCTCCAGATGCAGCAACAGGCTTTGGAGCGCTCGGCACGGGCCGGCGCGTCTCAGGCAATGTCAGGCTGGTTGTTCGTTCTGATCCGGAGGCGTTCGGACCGAAATGGGCCACGCGACGTCGGGAGCCGGATCGTTTCAGTCGATCAGTCCAGGAAGCGGACTATAGCACCACTGGGTGCAACATCTCAAATGGTGCTTTTCGCCGACGGGCGCCCGCTCTCTCGGGACTGCGCTGGCGGCGTGGCCGGATCCAGGCGCATCAGCGGCATCGTCGCGACGCCGACGATCGAGGTGATGGTCATCACCCCGGACGCCACTCGGCGAAGGGGATGCCGCGGGCGGCGCAGTCCTCGATCATCGTGCTGGGCTTCCAGACCAGCGCGTCTTCCTTCGCGAGCGCGTTCAGTGCATTCAGCACGGCCTTGGGGCCGAGGCTGTCGGCATGGAACATCAGCCCGCCTCGCCAGCGCGGAAAGCCGTAGCCATGGACCGTGACGAGATCGATGTCCGCGGCCTTCTCGGCAATGCCCTCTTCGAGGATGTGCGCCGCCTCGCTGATCGCCGCGTGCAGCAGGCGGTGCCTGATCTCATCGGCCGTGAACTCTTGCCGCTCGACCTTGGCGAAATGCGCCTCCTCGCGGATCAGGTCCTCGACCAGCGGGTCGACGACCTTGCCGGCGCCGCCGGGATAGCGGTACCAGCCGACGCCCGTTTTGCGTCCCAGTCGTCCCTCGTCGACCATGCGGTCGGCGATCGGGATGTAGCGGCGCTTCGGGTCGCGCGTCGCATCCAGGCGGCGGCGGTTGGCATACGCGATGTCGAGGCCGGAAAGGTCCTGGGTCTCATAGGGGCCCATGGCATAGCCGAAATCGACCATGGCCTCGTCGACCTCCCAGGGAGTGGTGCCGTCCATCAGGAGCGTGTCCGCCGCCTCGCGATAGCGGGCGAGGATGCGGTTGCCGATGAAGCCGTCGCAGACGCCGGCGAGCACCGGGATCTTTCGAAGGCGTCTCGCGAGCGCGAAGCCGGTGGCCAGCGCCTTGTCCGAGGTCCGGGCACCGCGCACGATCTCCAGGAGCTTCATGATGTGGGCGGGCGCGAAGAAATGCAGGCCGATGACGCGGGCGGGGTCGTCGAGGCCGGCGGCGATCTCGTCGACGTCGAGATAGGAGGTGTTGGTCGCCAGGGCCGTTTCCCGCCCCATCGCCGCCTGCAGCTTCGCGAAGATTTCTTTCTTCACCTCCATGCTTTCGAAGGCGGCCTCGATGGCGAGATCGGCCTTCGCCGATCGGCCGTAGTCGTCGCTGACCGACAGGCGCTCACGACGGGCCGCCGCACCGTCGGTATCGATCAGCCCGCGCTGCAGGCTCGCCTCCACGATCTTCTCGATATTGTCACGCGCGCGGTCGATACCGGACGAATCGGACTCGAGAAGCGTGACGGTCATGCCGGCGTTCAGGAGAGCATAGGCGATCGCGGCACCCATCGTGCCGCCGCCGACCACGGCGACATGGGTGACGTCGTCCGGCGCGGCCGTGATCCAGGCCGGCGTCTTGGCGCCGCGTTCGGCGAAGAAGATGTGACGAAGCGCTTTCGCCTGGTCCGAGGCACGAAGGGCGATGAACGCCTCGCGCTCGACCTTCATGCCGTCGTCGAGGGGAGATGTCTGCGCCAATTCAAGGAGTTCGATCGCCTTCAGGGGCGCTTGCTGCCCGCGCATCCTCCTCGCCGCGGCCTCGCGCGCGGTCTCGAAGGCGGCTGGCTCGGCCGCCCCCGAATTCAGCTCGCCCACAGGCACGGCCATGCCCAGCCATTCGGTGTTGACCATCTGCGCATAATCGACGGGATCATCGTCGAGCTCGTCGACCAGACCGATCGCCTTGGCCTCCGTGCCGCTGACGCTCCTGCCGGTCGGGATGAGATCGAGCGCTTGGTCGAGGCCGACGAGCCGCGGCAGACGCTGCGTGCCGCCGGCACCGGGAACGACGCCGAGAAGGACTTCCGGGAAACCGATGGTCGCATCGGGCCGGGCGATCCGGTAGCGGCAGGCGAGCGCGATCTCGGCGCCGCCGCCGAGCGCAGCGCCATGGATCGCGGCGATCCAGGCCACCGGGCTGCTCTCGATCCGGGCGAGCACGTCCGGCAGATGCGGTGGCTCGGGGGGGCGGTCGAACTCGCTGGCATCGGCGCCGGCGGCGAAGTTGCTGCCCTTGCCTGACAGGATGACGCGCTCCAGCCCTTCCGCTTCCGCCCATGCGACCGCATCGAGCAGCGCCTGCCGCATCTCCCGGCCGATCGCGTTCACCGGCGGATTGTCCAGTTCGACATAGCCGTAACGTCCGGCCCTGCGTCGCGTGATCGCCATTTACCATCTCCCAAATTTAGGGTATATAATGCATTAACTGAATTATAATGCAATGTTTGAGAGATCACATGTCCGACGATTCCGTCTTGCTGGCCGTCGACGACGGTCTGGCGCGCCTCACCCTCAATCGGCCGGATCGCCTGAATGCGCTGACCCGCGTCATGATGCTTCGGCTCGGCGCGATTCTGGCCGAGGTCACCAGGCGAGAGGACGTCCGGGTGATTTCGATCACCGGTGCCGGGCGCGGGTTCTGCGCCGGACAGGATCTATCCGAGCGTGATCCCAGAACGCTGAGCGAACCGCTCGATCTCGCGGCGATCCAGCGCGAGCTGTTCCATCCCGTCATTCGGGCCCTGGCCGAGACGTCCAAGCCGGTCGTCACCGCCGTCAACGGCGTCGCCGCGGGCGCCGGCGCCGGGCTTGCGCTGGCGGGGGATGTCGTCATCGCGGCCGAAGGCGCCAAATTCATCTTTTCCTTCGCGAAAGTGGGGCTGTCGGTCGATGCCGGGCTCGGCCGGGCGCTGGCGGCAGGCCTCGGCGTCCAGCGCGCCCGGGCGCTGTTGATGCTGGGCGAGACCCTCTCCGCCACCGACGCGGCTGCCGCCGGGCTCATCTGGCGGACATGGCCTGAGAATGAGCTGGCCGAGCGTCATGAAGCCTTGCTGCGTCAGCTCGCGGCGACGCCGAGATCCGCGCTTTCGGGGATCAAGACTGCGCTGGCCGCGGCTCATCTCGGCCTGGATGCTTATCTGGACGTCGAGGCTGCAGCCCAGGGAAGGGCCGGCGCGCATCCCGACTATGCGGAAGGCGTGCTTTCCTTTCTCGAGCGTCGCCCGCCCGTTTTTTCCTGACGGCGCGGGCTCACTCGTCGTCGAGAAAACCGTGCTCGCGAATGAGTGCGACGAGTTCGTCGAGCGAGGTGTGGAGCGGTTTGCCCGATGTTTCGAGATGGGCTTCCGCCCGTTCGTAGAGGGCTTCGCGGCTGCGCAGGATCGACCGCAGCTGCTCCATCGCCTCGGGATTGCCGGCCATCGGCCGCGTGTCGCCCTGGGCCCGCACACGCTCCATATGCTCGTCGGGGCTCGCCTTCAGCCAGATGGTATGGAAGTGGGTCAGCAGCGTCTTGTAGGTATCCGGCTCGACGACGATGCCGCCGGCGGCGGCGAGAATCACCGACTCATGGGTGGCGATCACCCGCTCCACCGCCTGCGCTTCGAGGCGGCGGTAGCCTTCCTGTCCGTACAGCGCCAGCACCTCGTTCACCGGCATGCCGGCATGGTCCTCGATCTCGACATTGAGCTCGACGAAGGGGACGCGGAGCGCCTGGCCCGCCATGGCGCCGAGGGTCGACTTGCCGGCGCCGCGCAGGCCGATCAGGCAGACGCGCTGCGCTCGGAGCGTCTCGGGGGGGACGGGGGTCAGCGTCTCCAGCACCTTTTGCCGGATGCCCGCCGGCGCCGAGCGAAAGAGATCCGCCACGCGCACGGCCTCGGAGGTCCAGGGATCGTCGTCGCCGACCAGCCATTCGATCCGGTGGTCGAGTGCCAGCGCCACCCGCTTCAGGAGGCCGATCGAGATGTTGCCTTCGCCGGCCTCGAGCTGGGCCAGGTAGCGCGGTGACACGCCGGACATCTCCGAGACGATCCGGCGCGGCAGCCCTTTCAGCTCACGCGCCTTCCTCACCCGTTCGCCAACCCTCTGCATGAGAGCATCGACGGCGAGGTCGACCGCATCCTGCAGTTCGACGGTAACCGTTTCACCTCGGAAGTTGGTGATTTCATTCATGTCCTGGCCACTTATGAACTATACTGCATAAGTGTACCTGATGATTCTCAAAAATCAATTGATCCCGGCCAAGTCGTCCAGACTGCCTGCATTATGTTGCGTATCAGTAACCAGATGCGTTTCGACGAGATCGCGCAAACGCTCCGGCGGCGGTGATTTTTCAAACTTGTTGGCCACGGTGAACACCGAGACGAAATCGCCCTCGAAACAGAGCCTGCCGTCCTGGCGGCCATCTACGTGAAAACCGACCGAGGTCCTGCCGAGCCGGTTCGGCCAGACCGAGCATATCAGCCGATGCCTGGGCGTGACCGGTGCTCGAAACGTCATGCTCATGCTGACGAACGGCGTGCCGACATTCTGGTCGAGCTCCATCTGATACCAGCCGGCGCCGCCATGATACTCCCACCAGGCATTGATGGCATCGAGCGCGAACCAGGGAATCCTGGCGGTATAGACGATGTTGGCGGGGTCGCAGTCGCCCCAGGCGACCTTGATCTCGTGTTCGAACGCCATCAATAGGTCTCGACGTGGTAACGGCCTTCCTCGCGCATGGTTTCGCGCGTGGCGTTCCATGGCGTGCCTGCACTTTCGGCAATATTCAAGAGGGCTTTGTCAACCCCTTCCTCCATGCCGCGCAGGCCGCAGATGTAGACATGCGTCCTGGGATCGCCCAGCATCTCCGCGACCGCCTCCGCTTCGACCATCATGCGATCCTGGACATATTCCTTCGGGACATTGGGGATGCGGCTGAAAACCAGGTGCTTGCGCAAGAGCTGATCCGGCACCTTCTGCAGCGGTCCGAAATAGGGAAGGCTGTCCGGCGTGCGCGCGCCGAAGAACATCACCATGTCGCCGGCAGCGCCGGCCGCCATGCGCTGGCGGCGCATGGTGAAGGCGCGGAACGGCGCCGAGCCCGTGCCGGTGCAGATCAGCAGCAGCCGGGCGGACGGGTCGTCCGGCATCAGGAAGGTCGAGCCGAAGGGCCCGGTGACCTTGACCTCGTCGCCCATCTTGAGATCGCAGACATAGTTCGAGCAGACCCCGTGCTCCTCGCGTTTCACGGTCAGCGACAGGTTGTTGTAGTTCGGCCGCTCGCCGTCGCGCGGGCTCGAGACCGAATAGAGCCTGGGCAGATGCGGCTTGCCGGCATCGTCCGTTCCCGGCGGGATGATGCCGATCGACTGCCCCTCCAGCACCGGGAAAGGCTGGGTGCCGAAATTCAGAATGACGTGGCGAACGTCGGCCCCCGAGTCCTCCGATGTCAGCCGATAGCTGCCCTGCACCCTGGCGATCGCGGGATTGCCGAGATTGTAGAGATTGACCGAGGGCTTGGACGCGCTCAAGGGCGCCTTCGACTTGCCGCCTGCTCCCTGATGCGCTTCGGCGAGCAGGGCCGCCATCGCCTCGTCCAGCGCCTCGATTCCCGTGTCCGCGCCGCCGCCGATGTCCTGCTGCGCCGGCAGTTCCGTCCAGGCGAACTGGTCCTCCAGCGAATAGGGCTTCTCGACCACCCGCCATTCGTCGATCGAGCCGGTCGGGCAGACGGGGATGCAGGCCATGCAGTACTCGCATTTCGCCGCATCCACCACGACATTGTCGTCGTCATGGGTGATCGCCTCGATCGGGCAGGTCATCTCGCAGGTGTAGCAGCGGATGCAGATCTCGGGATCGATCAGATGCTGCTTGATTGCTTCAGTCATGACGACACCATATCGGTCTCGCGGCCTTGCCGCACCCCAAACCTGGCCGCATACCGCCAAGCGGGGCGATAGCGGCCGAAAGTCAATGAGGTGGCCACGCCACCTAGGCCACGTGCAGCTTGACGTACTCGAAGTCGCCGGGCTTGTTGTCGATCCCGACCTTGGGCGGGGCGATCCAGCCGGCGAATTTGCCGGGCTCGTATTCCGGCACCATCAGCGACTGGATGAAATCGCCGTCGGCATGGGTCGGCAGCCAGGTCTTGACGCCCTCGTCATATTCGGCGCCGCTGACCAGCTTGCCCTCGGGATCGAACAGCTTGTCGGAAAAGACGCCGATCTTGCGATTGAAGCTTTCATGGGGAAGCTTCAGCTGGAAATCGATGCCGGCCTTCTCGATGATCTTGTTCCAGCGCCCGACCCCGCCCGAAGCGTCGCGGGTGTAGTCATCGCGCAGGCGCATGTTGATCGCGGTCAGCGCCGGGACCTCCTTCTGGATCACGGCGCCGCCATCGAAGTCCCAGACCCTGTAGGTGTCGTCGGTCAGCTTGTGGTCGTCGTCGATGCGGTGCTCCATGTAGCGGCCCTTGATGCCGGCATTGAAGGCGTTGGCGGCGTTGGTCGACACCTCCTGGCCGAACAGATCGAGGCTGAGCGTGTAGTGCAGGTTCAGCTTCTTCTGGATGGTCGGCAGATCGATCACACCGAGATTGCGGATGCGGTCGACGTCGTAGGGATCCTCGATGCCGTTCTCCTTCATCACCTGGCAGGTGCGCTCGATGGTGCGGCCGACACCGGTCTCGCCCACGAACATGTGGTGCGCTTCCTCGGTCAGCATGAAGCGGCAGGTGCGGCTGAGCGGATCGAACCCGGACTGGGCGAGCGACTCGAGCTGCATCTTGCCGTCGCGGTCGGTGAAGTAGGTGAACATGAAGAAGGACAGCCAGTCCGGCGTCTCCTCGTTGAAGGCGCCGAGCATGCGCGGCGCTTCCTCCGAGCCGGACGAGCGGCGCAGCAGATCATCCGCCTCCTCGCGGCCGTCGGCGCCGAAATATTTGTGCAGGAGATAGACCATCGCCCAGAGATGGCGGCCCTCTTCGACATTGACCTGGAAGAGATTGCGCATGTCGTAGAGGGACGGCGCCGTCCGGCCGAGAAAGCGCTGCTGCTCGACCGAGGCGGGCTCGGTGTCGCCCTGAATGACGATCAGGCGCTTCAGCATGTTGCGATATTCGCCCGGCACCTCCTGCCAGGCGGCTTCGCCCGCATGCTCACCGCAAGGGACGCGCCGGTCCTCGACCTGGGGCGCCAGCAGCACGCCCCAGCGATATTCCGGCATCTTCACATAGTCGAACTTCGCCCAGCCCTTGGGATCGACCGAAACCGCGGTGCGCAGGTAAACGAGGGACTGCTGGAAGTTGTCGGGGATCAGGTCGTTCCACCAGTTGATGTAGCCGGGGTGCCATTTCTCCAGCGCCTTCAGGACTCGCCGGTCGGAGCTCAGCCCGACATTGTTCGGGATCTGGGTGTCGTAGCTGACATTGATGAGATCGAGCATTCGAGTTGTCCCTCCTTGGGAAGTCAGACGCGTTCCATGTTGTAATCGCCACGGACGCCGGTGCCGTAGCGCTGCAGCGCGCCATCCTTGCCGGTCGCGTTCGGCCGATTGAAGATCCAGTTCTGCCAGGCGGTCAGCCGGCCGAAGATGCGGGTTTCCATGGTTTCGGGGCCGGCGAAACGCAGATTGGCCTCCATGCCGGTCATGGCATCCGGGCTGAAGGACGCGCGCTCTTCCATGAAGATGCGGATCTCGTCCTCCCAGTCGATGTCGTCATAGGTGAAGGTGACGAGGGCCAAGTCGTTGGCCTCGTTGGCTTCAAGTGACTCGCCCATTCGTTTCTTGGCGTCTTCGACCTTCTCCGGCGTGCCGAGAAAGCGCGTCTCGAGCCGGGTCAGGTCGTTGCCCATGGGGAAGCGGCCGAAGTTCGATGCCGACAGCTTGATCGCGGCCATCGGCCGGTTATCGCCCTCGAACGCGTCCTGCATCATGTAGGAGCGATCCACGGCCCAGAGGATCTCGGCGAGCAGTCCGGCGAAGCAGGAGCCGTGCTCGACCAGGGCCACCAGGGAGCGCGAGGTCACGTCGATCCGCTTCAGCACCCGCTTCCAGTAGGCGAGGATCTCCCTGGCGAGCCAGTTCGTCTCCTCGTTGTCGAGCAGCAGCTTCTCATGCGCGAGGACCGCGTCGGGATCGCCCTGGCTCTGGAACACCAGGAGGCCGAGTTCCATCTCGTTGAGCCGGAGATGCAGGATCGCGTCGTCCAGCTCGCGCGCGAGGCGGAGAAGGTAGGACTGGTCGCCGAGCGCCTGCAGCTCCGCCGCCGAGGCGGGCGGATCGGCGTCGGGGCCATGGAGGGTGATCGTCGCCTTTCGCCCCTTGCGGTCGACCGCGACCTCGATCAGGGAATAGGTGACCGAGCCGTCCTCGGCGATGGTGCGATCCAGCGGCCCGAGCGTGATGCCGTCGCCGGTGAGCTTGTTCGACGAGGCGGCGAATTCCTTGGCGCGCTGATCGACGGTCTCGTCGAACTTGGAGTTCGGGATGACCTCGTCCACCAGATCCCAGTCCTTGGCGCGCTTGCCTTTGACGCCTTCCTCGATGGAGCAGAAGATGTCGGCGAGGTCGCGCCGCACCTTGCGCTTGTCGGTCACGCGGGTCAGGCCGCCGGTGCCGGGGAGAACGGCGAGCAGCGGCACTTCCGGCAGCGCCACCGAGGACGAGCTGTCGTCGGTCAGCATGATGTGGTTGCAGGCGAGCGCCAGCTCGTAGCCGCCGCCGGCGCAGGCGCCCTTGACGGCGCAGATATAGTTCTGGCCGGACTCGTCCGCGGCAGCCTCGAAGGTGTTGCGCGTCTCGTTGGTGAACTTGCAGAAGTTCACCTTGTGCGCATGGGCCGCACCGCCGAGCATGCGGATATTGGCGCCGGCGCAGAACACCTTGTCCTTGGCAGAGCGCATGACCACCACCTTGACCTCGGGGTGCTCGAAGCGCATGCGCTGGACGATGTCGGCGAGCTCGATGTCCACGCCGAGGTCGTAGGAATTCAGCTTGAGCTGATAGCCCTCGAACAGACCGCCATTCTCGTCGACGTCCATGTAGAGGTTGGCGACATCGCCGTCATAGGCGACGCGCCAGTGGCGATATTTCGACGGATCGGTCTGGAAATCGATCATCTTGGTCACGGGCAGGCCCCTCCCTTGCGATCCTGGCTTCATCCATTAATGTGCATAATAATGCAATTTTGGTCTCTCGTAAACCCAAAAGCTGACAGCGGGTGGAATATTTTTAGGTCTATAATTCAGTTAGTTACTGGATCATCTGTCATATCAAAAGAAGTATAGCATTATATTGCATTTTTTTCTGCGAGCTCAGCAGCCGCGTGCGCACGCAGACTTGCCAACATTTCGGCCGTCAGGTTCATGATCGGCGGAAGGTTGCGCCCTGTCGCTTCGGCCAGGGCAGCGTCGGCCAGGGCGAGGATGCGCAGCGCCGCTGCGGGGCGGCCCATTCGGCGCTTCAGGCCGGCATTGGCAAGCTGGATCAGGCCGCGCAGTAGCTGCCGCTCGGCGCTGGCCGGCGGCAGGTACATCCAGACCGCTTCCCAGAGCTCGTGGGCTTCCCAGTAATAGCCGGCATGGAAAGCCTCGAGCCCGCTGCGAAAAGCGGTGCTCGACGCCAGTTCGGCCGGTGACTGCGTCGCCGACAGGCCGATCTTCAGCGGTTCGAAAAAGCCCTCGGGCGGACGCGGTGTCCGCCCGGGCAGATGCGGCGCGGGCGGCAGGACCAGGGCTGGTCCCTGCCGGTTCACAAAGTCTGTTCCACGGCGTCGGCCGACAGCCGTGACAGCGCCCCCGGACCCGCCTGCAGCGCCGTCCGCTGCATGTGGAAGCGAAGGCCGCGCTGACCGCCCAGCTCCTCGCCGCCGCCGGCACGGCCCGGGCCGCCATGAACGCATTGCGGCATCACGATCGCATGTCCGCTATGCGCCTTGCCCACCTCCTGATCGACCAGGAGCAGCCGGCCATGCCAGGGGCCGAGGCCCGACACCACCGCCGCCTGAACCTCGGCATCGTCCGAGAACAGGCTGAGAGCCAGGCTGCCCTCGGCCCGCGTTCCAAGAGCGATCGCCTCGCCGAGGTCGCCATAGGGGAGGACCGTGGAGCAGGGGCCGAAGACCTCGATCTCGTGCACCAGCCTGGCGCCGGCCGGATCGATACAGCTCAAGAGCGTCGGCGCGACGAAGCCCGAGCCCGCCGCGACCTCGGGCAGCGTCGCCTGCGCGACGATCTCCGTCTCCGCCGACAGCCGCTCGATGCTGCTTCGCGCCTCGTCCCGCTGGCTGGCGTTGATCAGCGGGCCGACCCGGGTCGCCGCGTCGGCCGGATCGCCGACCGCGAGCGCTTCCACCCTGGCGCCCAATGCGGCGACGAATTCCTTCGCCATGGATGCCGGCACGAAGATGCGCCGGATGTTGGTGCAGAGCTGGCCGGCCTTGACCGACAGGGCCTTGGTCGCCTCGCGCACAGCAAGATCGAAGAGCGCCGTGCCGGGCGCCGCATCGGGGCCGATGACGGTGGCGTTCACGCTGTCGGCCTCGATGGTGAGGCGCGGCGCCGCTGCCATCTCGGCGAGCTGCCGGCGCAGCACCAGGCCGGTGGCGGCCGAGCCGGTGAAGGCGACCGAATCCATCGGCCCCAGCGCCAGGACCAGTCCGTCGGCGCTGCCGCAAAGCAGCGACAGAACGCCGTCGGGAACGACGCCCGCCGCGATCACGTCTTTGACCATCCGCTCGGACAGCATGGCGGTGGCGGTCGCGGGCTTGGCGAAGGACGGCACGCCGGCGAGCGTCGCCTGCGCGATCTTTTCCCACATGCCCCAGGAGGGGAAATTGAAGGCGTTGATCTGCACGGCGACGCCGGGACGGGTGGTCCAGAGGTGGCGCGCGAAGAACACCGGATCACGCGCGAGCGGCTCCTGGCCGGGCTCGATCACGGACCTGGCGTCGCCCAGCGCCTTGCCCAGCCGAGCATAGGTCCTGAGCGTGAAGATGCCGCCGTCGATGTCCACCGCCGCGTCGGCGGCGGTGTTGCCGGAATTTTCCCGCGCTACGGCGTCATAGTCCGGACGCTTCGCCTGGAGTGCATCGGCGATCGCCTTCAGCAGCGCGCCGCGCTCGGCAAAGGTCAGCGCGGCAAGCGCGGCACCGCCCTTGTCGCGCGCATGGGCCAGTGCCGCCGCGACGTCCAGACCGGAGGCGTCCGCGCGCGCGATCTCCTCGCCGGACACCGGGTCGACGAGGGCCCGGCCCTCGCCGGTCCCTGCCTGCCAGCGCCCTTCCAGATAGCTCTCGAGCTTCATGCGACCTCCACCTCGGCGGCTTCGATCCGCGCCAGCCGATCGGTGAATTCCCCGATCGCCTCCAGCGTCCGTTCTGGCTGATCGATGTGGGGGGAATGCCGGCAGTCCTCGAGCATCGCGACGTCGACCGGCGCATAGCTCCTGGTCTCGACCTCGTCGACCTGCTTGATCGTGCCGTACTGGTCTTGGCGCCCCTGAATGACCAGGGCCGGAATTCTGAGATAGTCGATCACGTCAGCGACGTTCCAGGCCTCGAAGCCGGGGTCCAGCCAGGCGTCGTTCCAGCCCCTGAACGTCGCCTCGGGATCGCGGTGATACTTCGCCATCCGTCCCTTCAGATCGCCCGTCTCGAAAGCGGTCCTGGCCTCCGCGATGGCGGCAAGCCCCATCGGCTCGGTAAAGAAGTGGGGCGCCATCAGGATCAGGCCGCGGACGCGAAAATCCTCCACGCGGCCCGCATATTCCGCGGCGATGGTGGCGCCGTCCGAGTGCCCGAGGAGGATGTAACGATCGGCGCCGACGGCGTTCAGCACGTCGGGAAGAACGCTCATAGCTTCGCGGGTCATGTAGTCGAGCGGCCGCGGCAGGTGGGCCGGGTCCGATCGGCCGTAGCCCGCCCGCGAGAAAGCGAAGACCGGGAGGCCCGTGGCCGCGGCAACCTTGTCAGGAAAATCCCGCCAAAGGGCGAGGCAGCCGAGGCCTTCATGCAGCATCACGATGACCGTCCCACGGCCAGGGGCCGAGCCGTGATTTGGCGCCCTGCCGAACGTTCCCCATTCCAGCGACTTACCGCCGGCTTCGAGCATTCCGGTTTTTGTATTCCAATCGATCGCCATCAGGCCGGATCTCCCAGATCTGCATCACGCAGTTTGAAGCGCTGGATCTTGCCGGTCGCGGTCTTCGGCAGCTCGTCCACGACCCTGATCCAGCGCGGATATTTCCACATGCCGACCTTCTGCTTCACGAACTCCTTGAGATCGCCGACGACGGCCGGATCGGCGCCCTGCTTGAGCACGATGAAGGCGGCGGGCTTTTCCAGCCCCTCGTCGTCCTTCCTCGCCACGACGGCCGCCTCGAGCACGTCGGCATGGTCGATCAGCGCCTGCTCGACCTCGAAGGGCGACAGCCAGATGCCCGAGACCTTGAACATGTCGTCGGCACGGCCGCAGTAGACGAAACGCCCCTCCGCCGTGCGCTCGTATTTGTCGCCGGTGCGGGTCCAATGGCCGGCGAAGGTCGACATCGATTTGTGGCGGCGGTTCCAGTAGCCCTCGGCGCTCGACGGCCCGCGCACCAGGAGCTCGCCGACCTCACCCTCGGCCACGTCCTCGTCATGCTCGTCGACCAGCCGCACCTCGTAACCGGGCACCGGCAGGCCCGACGTGCCGTAGACGATGTCGCCCGGCCTGTTGGAAAGGAAGATGTGCAACATCTCGGTGGAGCCGACACCGTCCACGATCTCGGCGTTCCAAAGGCGCTCGAAGCGCTCGCCGATCTCGCGCGGCAACGCTTCGCCGGCGGAGACGCAAAGCCGGATGTCGTGCTCGGGCGCAGCGCCCGTCTTTTCCGCCTGGTTCACCATCGCGGCATAGAGCGTGGGCACGCCGCAAAAGAGGGTGGGGCGCTCCGCCGACATGATGGCGAAGACCGCATCGGGCGTCGGCCGGCCGCTGAACAGCACGGTCGTGGCGCCGACCGACATCGGGAAGGACATGCCGTTGCCGAGGCCGTAGGCGAAGAACAGCTTGGCGACCGAGTAGACGACGTCGTCCGCGCGGATGCCCAGCACCTGAGCGCCGAAGGTGTCGCAGGTCGCCTTCAGCGACGCATGGACGTGGCGAACGCCCTTCGGCGCACCGGTCGAGCCCGAGGAGTAGAGCCAAAACGCGAGCTCGTCGCCGGAGGCCTCGACCGTCTTTTCCGGGGGGGCGTCCTTGACGAAGGTGTCATAGCTTTCGATGCCGTCCGGTGCGTCGCCGATCACGATGATCGCGCGCAGGAACCGGTTGCTGCCGAGCGCCGGTTTCACGGTGTTCCAAAGCGCTTCCGAGACCACCAGGATCGAGGCGCGGCTGTCGTTCAGGATGGTTTCGTAGATGTCCGACGACAGCAGCGTGTTGATCGGCACCGGAATGGCACCCGCCTTGATGCTGCCCCAGAACACGACCGGAAACTCGATCTGATCGAGGGTGATCATGGCGACGCGCTCTTCCCGGCGCAGCCCATGGCGGTAGAGGGCGCCTGCGAAGCGGGCGGTCTCCTCGGCGAGCTGCCTGTAGGTCAGCGAACGCTTGCCGCCGTCCGCCTCGCGGAAGGCGGTCTTGTCGCCGCGCCCCTGGTCGACGTGACGATCGACAAAATAGAGCGCGGCGTTTTCATGAGCCTGATCAGCCACGTCAATTCCTCCCTGAAGTGCTGCGAACGGCATCTCCCGCCGTTCACGGACGGTCGATTTATTTGCCGGTAAACTCGATGACACCCTCCGGAAGGAGGTAGAGAACATAGGCGTCGCCGCCCGCAACGGTCGGATGATGGTCCGTGCCGGGGCCGTAGACATACCAGCCCTCGGGGAAGGCATCGAACGTCGGAGCGCCTTCGAGCGCCATGACGGCGCCGATCTCCCCCTTGGGATGAACGTGGTGCGGCCCCTTGACGTCCTTCATGCGCACGACGTCGACGCTGAAGTCGCCGGCGACGCCGCCCGGCTTCACCGCCCGGCCATATCTGATCCCGCCGGCTTCGCGCGCCATCAGCCAGCCGTCGTGCTCGCCCTCGGCGCAGAGCTGGCGAAGCTCGGTGAAGGCGGCTCCTTCGCTCGGCCAGCTTGCATTGAGATGATCGGCCAGGGAGTCGTCGAGGGCGTGACCCTGGATGCCGGCCGCAATCTCGCCGACGAGCTCTTCAAATCGTTCCTTTGACATAGGCCCCCTCACTGTCTGAACCACGACCTGGCGCTTTTGCTTTATGCGTTATACTGCAACTTTCTGAGGTCGGCAGCAACAAAAAAACTTTACATGTTGCATTTTTTTGCATACACCAAGAGAACGTTCACCATGAAAAGACGGATACGTCCCACAGGGAGGATGGAATGAAACGTGGACTTTCAACGATTGCGCTTGCGGCGGCCGCAAGCCTCGGGCTGACCGGCGCGGCGTTCGCCGAAACGACGGTCGGTCTCCTGCTGCCTTATTCAGGCACCTATGCCGCACTCGGCAACGACATCACCGACGGCTTCAACTTCGCGATCGAGGAAGCCGGCCGAGCGGACGCGTTCGCGATCGTGCGCGAGGACACCGAGGCCAAGCCGCCGGTCGGGCTCGCCATGGCGAGAAAGCTGGTGCTCGAGGACGAGGTCGATGTCCTGGTCGGCGTCGTGTCTTCGGGCGTGCTGGGCGCGCTTCGCGACTTCGTGGACGGCGCCGAGGTGCCGCTGATCGTCGCCAATGCCGGCAATGACGCGGCCACCGGCGAGGCCTGCTCGCCCTACATCGTGCGCGTGTCCTTCTCCAACGCGCAGGTCAACCGCCCGATGGGTCAGTGGCTGGTCGACCAGGGGATCGGCAAGGTCTACACGCTGGCGCCCGACTACGCCGCCGGCCACCAGATGATCGAAGCGTTCACCGAGGCCTATGCCGCAGCGGGCGGCGAGGTCGTCGGCGGCGAATTCACGCCGTTCGGCCAGACCTCCGATTTCGGCCCCTATCTGACCAATGCGGGCTCGTCGGGCGCCGAGGCGATCTTCGTCTTCTATGCCGGCGGCGAGGCGATCAGCTTCGTCAAGCAATATGGATCCTTCGGCAAGAAGCTGCCGCTCTACGGCTCGGGCTTCCTGACCTCGCCGCTCTACGTCGGCGCCGAAGGCGAGGCCGCGGTCGGCGTCACCGCGTCCCTGCACTACGTGCCGACCCTCGACACGCCCGAGAACAAGGCCTTCGTCGACGCCTTCAAGGCCAAGTTCGAGCGCACGCCGTCCGAATACTCGGTCCAGGGCTACGATGCCGCAAGGACGCTGATGGCTGCGATCGATTCAGGCGCTGCCGACCGCGCCTCGATCGCCGCGGCGCTGCCCAAGGTCAGCTACGCCAGCCCGCGCGGTCCGGTCGAGATCGACCCTGCCACCAACAACGTCGTCCAGAACATCTACATCTACGAGACTGTGGCCGATGGGGATGGACTGACCCAGAAGGTCGTCGGCACGGTCGAGGCCGTCCGCGACGAACCGAACGGCTGCGAGCTGCAGTAATCGCGCCGCCTCGTCCTGCTGTCGCGGGATGGGGCGGCCTTCGCCACGCCAGCACCGGAGCGCCGATCATGGATGCCGGATTCTGGGTCCTCCAGCTCTTGAATGCTACCCAGTTTTCGATGCTGCTTTTTCTTCTTTCGGTTGGCCTGACCGTCATCTTCGGCCTGCTGCACTTCGTGAACCTCGCCCACGGCGCGCTCTACATGCTCGGAGCCTATGTCGGCATCTCGGTGGCAGCGTCGAGCGGCAGTTTCTGGGCCGCCTTCATCCTGGCACCCATCGCGGTGACGGCGATCGGTGCGGTTTTGTACGTCACGCTGATCGATCGCCTGCGCGGCGCCGGCCCGATGAACCAGGTGCTGGTGACCTTCGGCCTCATCTTCGTCTTTCTGGATGTCGTGAGGCTCCTTTGGGGCGATGTCGCGCTCAGCCTGACGGCGCCCAAGTCGCTTTCGGGTGCCGCCGAGATCCTGGGCGTTTCCTACCCCGCCTATCGCCTGTTCATCATCGGCCTCGGCGCGGTCGTCATGGCCAGCCTCTGGCTCGTTCTGTCGCGCACGCAGATCGGGGCGATGATCCGCGCCAGCGTCGAGAACGAAGCGATGGCCGCAGCGCTTGGCATCAATGTCGGCCGGCTGTTCTTTTCGGTGTTCTGTCTCGGCTGCGCGCTCGCGGGACTTGCCGGGGTCGCCGCAGCACCGATCGTCTCGGCGACCACCGGGATGGGCATCTCCATCCTGATCCCGACCCTGATCGTCGTCGTGATCGGCGGGCTCGGCAGCCTTCAGGGCGCCATTCTCGGCTCGTTCATCGTCGGCTTCATCGAGACGTTCGGCGCCGTGCTCCTCCCCGGCTTTGCCGCCGTCCTGATCTACGTCCTTCTGGCCGCCGTCCTGGTCCTGCGGCCGGAAGGCCTTCTGCCGGCGCGGGGCTGAGCCGATGTTTCACCAGACCGCCACCCGCACCCTCGTGCTCCTGATCGCGCTTGCCGGACTCGCCATCTATGCGACAAGCGGCGGCTATTTCGCACGAGAAATCGTGGTCGAGATCGCGATCCTCGCGATCCTTGCCGTCAGCCTCGATGTCGCCGCAGGGTTCGGCGGCATGGTGTCGCTTTGCCATGGCGCGATCATGGGGATCGCCGCCTATGCCTATGCGATCCTGACCGTGAAGCTCGGTCTTCCCAACCTGCCTGCCGCCGTCCTGTCGCTCGCGGCCGCGGCGATCTTCGGCACGCTGGTCGGCTGGATCACCGGCCGGACCACCGGCATCTTCTTCATCATGGCCACGCTCGCCTTCGGGCAAATGGCCTATACCACGATCTTCAAGTCCCGCTGGCTCGGCGGCGATGACGGCATTGGCAGCCTGTCACGCTTCGACCTCGCATGGCTCGGGATCGACCTCGACGACAGCCTGGTCTTCGCGCTCTACGCCCTGGTCCTGCTGGCCCTCGTCTACATCGCCGCCGCCTGGGTGCTGCGCTCGGCCTTCGGGCGGACCCTGTCCGGCATCCATGCGAACGAGGACCGGATGCGAGCGCTCGGCGTCAACACCGTGATCCACCGTGCGCGCGCCCTCGGCTTCTCGGCCCTGCTCGCCGGCGTCGCCGG
This sequence comes from Alphaproteobacteria bacterium, assembly GCA_041398025.1. Lineage (GTDB taxonomy): Bacteria > Pseudomonadota > Alphaproteobacteria > Geminicoccales > Geminicoccaceae > JANQPX01. The sequence continues at coordinate 53,416 of JAWKVM010000011.1, read as the reverse complement.
CATCCTCGCCGCGCAGCACACCCTCTACATCTCGCCGCAGCTCCTGTTCTGGACCGTCTCGGGCGAGGTGCTGATCGTCGTCATCCTGGGCGGCCTGGGCACGCTGATCGGGCCGCTGGTCGGCGCCGTGCTGTTCGTTCTCCTGAAGCACCAGATCTCCGATTACACCGATCACTGGCACATCGTGATCGGCCTGATCCTGATCGCGACCGTGCTTGCCGGCGGCCGCGGCCTTTACGGCCAGGTCGAGCACATGCTCGCCAGGCGCCGCCCCGCCCCTGAGAAGCCTGCCCCTGAGAAGCCCGGCCCCGAAAAGAAAGGGCTCAGCCATGCTTGAGGTCAGGAGTCTCTGCAAGTCGTTCGGCGGCATCAGGGTGACCCGTGACGTGTCGTTCCGTCTCCAGCCCGGCGAGCGCCGCGTCATCCTCGGCCCGAACGGTGCAGGCAAGACCACGCTGTTCAACCTGCTGGCGGGCGTGCTCCCTCCGACTTCGGGCGACATCCTGCTCGAAGGCCAGTCGATAACAGCACTCCCGGTCGCCGAGCGTGCGAAAAAGGGGCTGTCGCGCAGCTATCAGAAGAACAATCTGTTCGAGGACCTGACCGTGCGCGAGAACCTGATGCTCGCCGCGACCGCCGGCCAGCGCAAATCCGCCTGGATGATCCGGGACAGCTTTCAGGATCCCGACGTCCGGGAGACCGTCGCCGAGGTCGCCGAGCAAGTGGCGCTGACCGATCTTCTCGATGCGCCCGTGCGATCTGCCTCCTACGGCAATCGACGGCAGCTCGAGGTCGGCCTGGCGCTCGCCACCAGGCCGCGCATCCTTCTGATGGACGAGCCGACCTCGGGCGTCGGCCCCTCGATGATCGAGGGCTTCCACAAGCTGCTCCACGGGCTGCCGAAGGCGCTGACGGTGCTGATCATCGAGCATGACATGGATCTCGCCTTCGACGTCGCCGACCGGATCACCGTCCTGAATTTCGGCGAGGTCGTGTTCGAAGGCACGCCGGAGGAAACCCGCGGCAACACCGTCGTGCGCGACATCTATCTCGGGGACTGGCAGGCCGATGCTTGAGCTCAAGGGTGTGGAGAGCGGCTATGGCGAGACCCGTGTGCTGCACGGCATGGACCTCACGGTGCGCGCGGGCACGGTTCACGCGCTGCTCGGCCGGAACGGCGTCGGCAAGTCGACCACGCTGAAGACCATCATCGGGCATCTGCCGGTGCAAGGCGGCTCGATCACCTTCGAAGGCTCCGAGATCGGCAGCGCCGCGCCTTACGTCAACGCGCGCCGCAGGATCGCCTTCGTGCCCGAGACGCGCGACGTCTTCGGCGCGCTTTCGGTGCGCGAGAATCTCGAACTCGCCGGTCGTCTGGCGGGCCCGGACGCGGCCTGGACGATCGAGCGTGTGACCGCCTTCTTTCCCAACCTCGCCGAGCGCATGAGCAATGGCGGGCACCAGCTCTCGGGCGGCGAGCAGCAGATGCTGGCGATCGGGCGCGCCTTGATGATGGATCCGCGCATTCTGATTCTCGACGAGCCGACGGAGGGGCTGGCGCCGATCATCATCCAGCAGATCTTCGCCAAGCTCGAGGAGCTGAAAGCGAGCGGCCTGACCGTCCTGCTGGTCGAGCAAAACCTCAATTTCGCCCTCGGCCTCGCCGACGAGGTGAGCCTGATGAGCCGTGGCCATGTCGTCTGGCGCGGCGATGCCGAAGCGCTTCGTGCCGACGAAGCGGCGCATACCCGCTATCTCGGCGTATGAGCGGGCGGTATCCTGCTTGAACGATCAACCCGCCGGCAGCTCGAAGCGCCCGAGGAGATATCACCTTGAGAGACCACGTCGATCACGATCCCATCCGAACCGTCGCCGATCTCCACCTGACGGTCGGCGAGCCCATGGTGCAGATGGCGGAGGGGATGTTCGGACTTCGCCTGCCCCTGCCGTTCGTCCTCAATCACGTCAATCTCTGGCTGCTGCGCGACGGTGACGGCTGGACCCTGATCGACACCTGCATCGACAACGAGCCGACCCGCAGCTTTTGGAGCGAGACGCTGGAAAGCGGCCTGGACGGCCGGCCGCTTCGCCGCATCATCGCCACCCACTTCCATCCCGACCATATGGGGCTCGCCGGCTGGCTCTGCGAACAAACCGGTGCTGCGCTCTGGACCACGCGCACCGAGTGGCTCCTGGGCAGGGGGCTCGCGAACGACGTCAGCGCGGCCTTCGTCGACGCCGGGCGCCTCTACGACCAGCGCGCCGGTCTCGATGCCGAGCACGTCCTGGCGCGCGCCGAACGCGGCAACCTCTATCGGACCAGGGCGGGAACGCCGGCCGGCACCTACACGCGCGTGACCGACGGCGACGATCTCGTGATCGACGGCGAGCTTTGGCGGGTCATCATCGGGCCCGGCCATGCGCCCGAGATGATCTGCCTCTACAGCGCCGAGCGCGGCATCCTGATCTCCGCCGACCATGTGCTGCAGAAGATCTCGCCCAATATCAGCGTCACGCCGTCCGAGCCCGATGCCGACCCGCTCAACGACTACATGACGAGTTTCGATCCGTTTCGCGCCTTGCCCGAGGACACGCTGGTTCTCCCCTCCCACGGTCAGCCGTTTCACGGCCTTCACGCCCGCATCGACGAGCTGATCGCCCATCATCACGTCAGGCTCGAGCGCACCGCCGAGGCCGCAGGCAAGGGCCGCACGGCGGTCGACATCATGCCGGCCCTGTTCGAACGCGAGCTCGACGCCCACCAGCTCGGCTTCGCGCTCGGCGAAGCGCTCGCCCATCTGAATTACCTCGTCTTCAAGGGGGACCTCAAACGCGAACTCGATTCCGCCGGCGCCTATCGATACAGCGCGGCGTGATCCTGAAACCTGACGGAGGAAATGTGCCCGATGGCCGACGCCTTCATCTGCGACTACATCCGGACACCGATCGGACGGTTCGGCGGCGCCTTGTCGTCGATCCGTGCCGACGATCTCGGGGCCATCCCGATCAGGGCGCTGATGACGCGCCACGGCGGACTGGACTGGCATGACGTCGACGAGGTGATCTACGGCTGCGCCAATCAGGCGGGCGAGGACAACCGCAATGTCGCGCGCATGTCGCTGCTGCTGGCGGGGCTGCCGGAAAGCGTGCCGGGCACCACGATCAACCGCCTCTGCGGTTCCGGCATGGATGCGGTGATCACCGCGGCCAGGGCGATCAAGGCCGGCGAAGCCGACCTGATCATCGCCGGCGGCGTCGAGAGCATGTCGCGCGCACCCTTCGTCATGCCCAAGGCCGACAGCGCGTTCTCCCGCCATGCCGAGATCCACGACACCACCATCGGCTGGCGTTTCGTCAACCCGGTCATGAAAGCGCAATATGGCGTCGATTCCATGCCCGAGACCGGCGAGAACGTCGCCGACGAATTCTCCATCGCGCGCGAGGATCAGGACGCCTTCGCCGCCCGCTCGCAGGCGCGTGCCGGACGTGCTGCGGAGAGCGGCCGGCTGGCGAAGGAGATCACCCCGGTCACCATTCCGAAGCGCAAGGGCGATCCCGTCATCGTCGCGCGCGACGAGCATCCGCGGCCCGGCACCACGGTCGAAACGCTCGCGAAGCTGCCGGCGCCGTTCCGCGAGGGCGGCAGCGTGACCGCCGGCAATGCGTCCGGCGTGAATGACGGCGCCGCCGCTTTGATCGTCGCCTCGGAGGCTGCGGCCTCGCGACATGGGCTGACGCCGATCGCGCGGATCGTCGCCGGCGCCACTGCGGGTGTGGCGCCGCGCATCATGGGCTTCGGCCCGGCGCCTGCGACGCGAAAGCTCCTCGACAGGATAAGCTGGTCGATCGCCGGGCTCGACGTGATGGAAGTGAACGAAGCCTTCGCCAGCCAGGCGCTGGCCAGTCTGCGCGACCTCGGCCTTGCGGACGATGCCGACCACGTCAATCCCAATGGCGGCGCCATCGCCCTCGGCCATCCGCTCGGCATGTCCGGCGCCCGTATCACCGGCACGGCCGCACTGGAATTGAAGGAACGCGGCGCCAGGCGGGCCGTCGCCACCATGTGCATCGGTGTCGGCCAGGGGATCGCCGTCGCGCTCGAAGCCCCCTGATCGCGCGAATCGGCTTTCCAAGTCTTGCCCGCAGGATCAGGATCGAGGGAAAGGCCATGCTCGACATGGATCGGGCGTGAATGCGGAGCTGACCGAACGATGGATCGACGCGCGGAGATTTCGCCCGCAAGCGTCGACCAGAGTACCGCCATCGCCAGGGTCGATGGTCGGTGAACCGGCGCATTGCGCGCCCAATGAGGGAGACTGCGTCATGACGGACAGCGTTTACAAGATTGTCGAGCTCGTCGGCACGAGCTCGGAGTCATGGGAAAAAGCGGCGATCACGGCCGTCGAACGGGCTGGCAAGAGTCTGCGCGATCTGAGAATTGCTCAGGTGACCGATCAAGATCTGGTGATCGAGAACGGCAAGGTGACGGCTTTCAGAACGAAGCTCAACGTTTCGTTCAAATATGAAGGCTAGGCTTCGACGCTGAAGACAGGGCCCGTCGGACCGCCGGGTCGGACGGGCCCAAGTCCAATCGTATCATCGTCGAATTGCAGCCTGCCGAAGGCGACGTCGATCCGTCCGCCGCGAAGCGCAGCGATTTGTTCCGGCATCGCCATCTCGGGCAGCTGCCGGCGTTCGCTACCGGCCGCCTGCCCGCCACGGTCCGTCGCGCTGCATCTCTGCAGATCCGTTCTGAACGCTCGAATGAGAACCGTGCGGCGCGAAAAGCTCCTTCGACATTCGTGCCGTGTCGTCGGCTTGCGGCCGCGCTTTTTGATCCCGCCGAGTTGTGGCATTCTGTTGGATCTATGGGAGGCACATGGCCTTGTTCAGGGCCGCTCGAAAAGAGGCGCCGATGAGCAGATGCGGTTGGACGCTTGAGATCATCGGCTGTCACGGTCTGACCAATGTAATGGCCTTTGCCAAGTGGAGCAGGCATAAATCTGCTGTTCTCTTATTGGCGGCGGCCTGAAATTACAGGACTGCTGAAATAAGCGGTTGACAACAACGCGGCCAAGACGGGCCGACAAACAAAGGGAGGAGACGAAATGACGGGGAGATGGATGTCGATCCTGGGCGGCAGCGCTCTGGCGATCGGTCTGGCCGCAAGCGCCTACGCCGAACCCAAGACCAACATGCTGCACCAGTGGGATGTCGGCTCGGATGCCGCGGCGATCGCCAAGCTCGGCGAGATGTTCGAAGCCAAGGGCGGCAAGTGGGAGCAGACCTCGATCGCCGGTCACACCGCCAACACGCTGGCGAAGCTTCGGGCCGACGTGGTCGCCGGCAACGCGCCGCCCGCCGTGCAGCTCAAGGGGCCGGAGATCGCCGAGTGGAACGCCACCGGCATGACCGCCAATCTCGACGAGCTTGCGGCCGCCGAGGGCTGGGACGACGTCGTCGCGCCGGAGCTGATGGAGGTGATGAAGCCCGAAGGCTCCTGGGTCGCGGCACCGATGAACATCCACCGGGTCAACTGGATGTGGGCGGGCAAGGCCGCGATGGACAAGGCGGGCATCGCCGAGCTGCCGAAGACCTGGGAGGAATTCAACGCCGCCTGCGAGAAGGCGGTGGCCGCAGGACTGATCTGCATCGCCCATGGCAGCTTCGACTGGACCGATGCCACCACCTTCGACTCGATCGTCTACGGCATGGACATCGATCTCTACCGAAGCGCCTTCACCGAGGCCGACGTCGATGCCATGCGCAGCCAGGGCATGATCGACGCCTTTGCCCAGTACCGGAAAATGGTCGAGTGGATGGACCCCGGCATTCCGGCAAGGCCATGGGATGCGTCTCTGGCGATGATGCTGAACGGTGAGGCCGTGTTCTTCTTCATGGGCGACTGGGCGATCGGCACGCTGAACGCCAACGGCGCCGTTTATGGCGAGGACTACCTCTGCGACCAGGCGCCGCTCGACTGGGAGGGGCGCGGCTACATCCTGAACGCCGACTCGGTGGTGTTCTTCAAGCAGACCGACCCCGACTACGTCGAAGGCCAGACCCTGCTCGCCAGCCTGATCCTGTCCAAGGATTTTCAGACCATCTTCAACCAGGCCAAGGGCTCGATTCCGGCGCGCATGGATGTCGATCTGAGCGAAGGCTTCAACCCTTGCCAGCAGCTCAGCCAGAAAGACCTCGCGTCCTCGATCGACCAGGGCACGCTGGTGCGCTCCATGGCGCACAACATGACGGTGCCGCAGAAATACCGCGCCGCCATGATGGAGACGATCACCGAGTTCGTGAACGATCCCGGCATGTCCCCCGAGGACGCCGCCAACCTCATGGCGGACGCCGTCGAAGCCGAGATGTAGTTTTCTTGTACCGGGCCGGCGTCCTGCCGGCCCGATCTCGCTTCGGAGCGCGTCTGCCTATGTCGGTCGCAAGATCCCAAGCTGCTTTAAGTCTACCGTCCGCCGGTGGCGGCGGCTGGCGCGCGCGTGTCGGCCATTGGGTGCCGCAGCTCGTCCTGGCGCCGTCGCTGTTCTGCAGCTTCGTCTACATCTTCGTGTTCTCAGCCTGGACCTTCTACATCTCGCTCTCGAACTCGTCGCTGCTGCCGAGCTACGAGTTCGTCGGCTTCGAGCACTATGTCTCGCTCTGGCAGAACCGGCGCTGGAACGTCGCCTACACCAACCTCTTTCTGTTCAGCGCGCTCTACGTCCTGGGCTCGATGGCGGTCGGCCTGTTCCTCGCCATCCTGATCGACCAGCGGGTGCGCGGCGAGGCCGTCTGGCGCACCATCTATCTCTACCCGCTCGCGGTCTCCTTCGTGGTCACCGGCACGGTCTGGAACTGGCTGTTCAACCCGACCTCGGGCATCGAGGCCTTCATGCACGGCCTCGGTTTTTCGAACTTCACCTTCGGCTGGATCACGGACCGCAACCTCGCGATCTACACCGTGGTGATCACCGGCATCTGGCACGCATCCGGCTTCGCCATGGCGCTGTTTCTCGCAGGGCTGCGCTCGGTCGAGCAGGATCTGATCAAGGCGGCGCAGATCGATGGCGCCAGCCTCTTCCGCATCTACTGGCGCATTATCCTCCCCTCGATCCGCCCGATCTTCCTCGCGGTGCTGGTCATTCTCCTGCAGTTCGCGATCAAGACCTTCGATCTCGTGGTCGCGCTGACCGGCGGCGGCCCCGGCATCGCCACCACCATGCCGGCGATCGTGGTCTACGACTTCATGTTCCAGCGCGGCCAGATCGCCGAGGGTGCTGCCGCCGCGATCATGATCCTGCTCGCCCTGACCGCTGTGGTTCTGCCCTATGCTTTGTGGTCGGTCTGGAGCCGGCGCGGGAGCGATCTCCGTGGCTGATGCCGCCTACGATCCTCACGCCACCTCGGGCGGGGCGAGACGCCTTTCGGCCAAGGTGATCGTCTACGGTTTTCTCCTGCTGTTCGCCGCCTACTACGTGCTGCCGCTCCTGGTCATCCTGATGAATTCCTTTCGCGACCTGGAGGAGATCAGCAAGCTCGGCCTGATCGGCCTGCCGAGAAGCTTCTCGCTGGAGCATTGGGCGTCGGCCTGGAGCAGCTTTTGCGTCGGCGGCACCTGCAAGGGCATCTCGCCGAACTTTTATAACTCGCTCTACATGACCGTGCCCGCGACCATCGTCTCGACGCTCTTGGGCGCGATCAACGGCTACATCCTCTCCAAATGGCGCTTTCCCGGCGCCGGCTTCATCTTCGCCGCGGTCACCATCGGCGTGTTTCTGCCGGGCCAGATGGTGCTTCTCCCCTGGGCCTTCGTGCTCGGCAAGCTCGGGCTTACCAACACCCTCGAAGGGCTGATGCTGGTGCACACCATCCAGGGTCTGTCCTTCACCACGCTGTTCTGCCGGAATTACTATGTCAGCATCCCTGACGACCTGATCAAAGCCGCGCGCATCGACGGTGCCGGCTTCTGGCGGATTTTTTTCAGGATCATTCTGCCGCTGTCGCCGCCGATCCTGATCGTCACCGTGATCTGGCAGTTCACCGGCATCTGGAACGAATTTCTGTTCGGCGTGGTCTTTTCGTCAGGTTCCCAACAGCCGATCACCGCCGCTCTGATCGCGCTTTCCAGCGCCGGTACCTCGGTCCACCAATATAATGTCGAGGCGGCGGCCGTGCTGATCGCGGCGCTGCCGACCCTGCTCATCTACTTCTTCGGCGGCCGCTGGTTCGTGCGCGGGCTGACCCAGGGGGCTATCAAGTAATGGGGCAAATGAAGGACATCACATGTCCTCGCTGACCATCAGCAATCTCAGCAAGCGCTACGGCGCGGTCGAGGTGCTCGACGGCATCGACCTTGCCGCCGAGGCGGGCGAGTTCATCGTGCTGGTCGGGCCAAGCGGCTGCGGCAAGTCCACGCTGCTCGCCCTGATCGCCGGGCTGGAGACGATCACGTCGGGGGAAATCCGGATCGGCGAGCGCGTGGTCAACAACGTGCCGCCCAAGGACCGGGACATCGCCATGGTGTTCCAGTCCTATGCGCTCTACCCGACCATGACCGTGCGCCAGAACATCACCTTCGGCATGGAAAGCCGGGGCGTGCCCAAGGCCGAGCAGAACGAGGCGGTGGCGCGGGTCGCATCCCTCCTGCAGATCGAACCGCTTCTCAAACGAAAACCGTCCCAGCTCTCCGGCGGCCAGCGTCAGCGCGTCGCCATGGGCCGCGCCCTGGTGCGCGATCCGCTGCTCTTTTTGTTCGACGAGCCGCTTTCCAATCTCGACGCCAAGCTCCGGGTGGAGATGCGCACGGAGATCAAGAAGCTTTACAGGACGCTGGGCAAGACCACCGTCTACGTCACCCATGACCAGATCGAGGCGATGACGCTGGCGACCCGCATCGCCGTGATGTATCAGGGCCGCCTGCAGCAGTTCGACCGGCCTAAGGTGATTTACGAAAAGCCCGCCAACATGTTCGTCGCCGGCTTCATGGGCTCGCCCTCGATGAATTTTCTGGACGTGGAGACCTTCGCCGACAATGGCCGGGCCAGCCTGGCCCTCGGCAACGAGCTGATGCTGCCGGTGCCGGACGCGGCTGACCTGACGCCTGGCCGCAAGCTGGTGCTCGGCCTTCGTCCCGAACATCTTGCGCACGCCAATGGTGACGATCTGCCGTCGCTCCCCGCCCGGGTCGAGGTGGTCGAGCCGACGGGGGCCGAGACCATCGTCATCCTGAAGCTCGGCGACCATGAGGTGACCGCCCGCTTCGATCCCGACGGGGCGCCGGCCGAAGGCGAGATCATCGATCTCGCGGTCGCGATCAACAAAGCCTGCCTGTTCGATCCCGAGACGGGGCTCAGGCTTTGAGCTATGTCTGCTATCCCAGCCTTCGGGACCGCGTCGTCCTGATCACCGGCGGTGGCTCCGGCATCGGCGCCGCCATGGTCGAAGCCTTCTGCGCGCAGGGGGCGAAGGTCGCCTTTCTCGACATTCTGGCGGACGAATCGAAAGCCCTGATCGAGCGTCTCAAGGGTGCGCCGACCTTCATCCCCTGCGACCTGACCGACATCGACGCGCTCCGCCGCAACGTGAGCGAGGTGCGCGCCGCACTAGGCCCGGTTCGCGTGCTGGTGAACAACGCCGCCAACGACCAGCGGCACAAGGTGAACGATGTTTCGCCCGACTATTGGGACCGGGCGATGGCGGTCAATCTGCGCCATCTGTTCTTCGCAGCCCAGGCGGTGCGGGCGGACATGGCCGGGGCAGGCGGCGGCTCGATCATCAACCTCTCGTCGATCGCCTGGATGGCCGGCGGCGCCGACATGATCGCCTACAGCACGGCCAAGGCCGGCATCGTCGGCATGACCAACAGCCTCGCGCGCGAGTTCGGCGGCGACGACATCCGCGTCAACGCGATCGCCCCCGGTGCGGTCATGACCGAGAAGCAGCTCAGGCTCTGGTATGACGAGACGAGTGCTGCCGCGATCGTCGACCGCCAGATGATCAGGCACCGCCTGAAACCCGACGCGATCGCGCGCGCCGCCCTGTTCCTCGCCGCCGACGACAGCCGCATGATCACCAAGCAGTGCCTGGTGGTCGATGCAGGGCTGCGCTGACCGGCGTCATGCTTCCAACCAGGCGCCGATCACTGCAGCCTGATTTGGCTCAAACACTCCCGACTGGACCATGAGCGTTTCCGACCTTGCCCCGCTTGGGCGGAGGCTCCGGTGAGTTTGGGTTGTTCGAGCCGATGGGGAAGAGAGATGTCGGCGTGGAAGGGTCGCCGTTTCGCGTCGGACGACAAGGGAGCCGGTCGAATTCCAGGGCATCGAGCCAAACGAGCGATCAGCGGCGTTTGGAAAAATCGGTGCAAAACCAATAACCCGTGCTGCGGCTTGTATCCGACGCGCCGCCGCATCAGTGAGGCGAGCGGTCGCCTCTGCGGTCGGCTGCCGAGGATCTGGGCGTTCACGCCGGCCAGCGTCGGAGCTGGCGCAACGGGTTTCTGGCGGCAGGCACGGCCAGGGCGCTGGCCAAGGAGAAGGCGGAGGCTGCCGAGCTCGCCCGTTTGCGGCGCGCGAACCGCCGGCTCGGGCAGGAGAACGAACTCCTGAAGCGCGCCGCAGCTTTTTTCGCAGGCGAGGTCGGGACATGAGGTCTGCGTTCATCGCCGCCGAGCGGGCGACCTTTCCCGTGCGACGACCCGTGATCCATCTTTGGGCCGGCTGATCGGTGTCGCGGCGAGTGCGTTCCACGCCTGGCTCCGCCGAGGGCCGCTGCGGCGCGCGCAGGGTCTGATCGTACCGCGAAAGAAACCCCGGCCGCCGGTGACGACGGACAGCCGTCACGACCATCCGGTCGCGCCCAATCTTCCGGGACGACGTTTCGAAGCCGTCAGGCCGGATGAAGCCTGGTTCGCCGACATCACCGCCGACATCACCGCTGACATCACCCATGTGCCCACCGGCGAAGGCCGGCTGCATGTCGCCGCGATCCCCCGGCGCGAATATGCGCCGTCGCCCTGCGAACGGATGACCGGCTCTGCCGATCATCATGGCGACCCGCGAGATCGCCGGCGGGGCGATGGACGACCGCCTGCGCGCCGAACTCTGCGCGCGAGCCTTGCTGATGACAGATCCTGCAACGCCATGGCCTGGCGCCGTCGCCGCAGGGGCAACGGCCTCGACGAGGCGCCGATGGAAAGCGTCTTCGGCCCGATGAAGAGCAGACTCGTCGATCGCACCCGCTGCGCAACCCGCGAGGACGCCAAGCGGGCCTTGGTCCGATGGATCGCGTGCTCCCACAATCGTCGACGGCGTCATTCAGCGCCTGGCTGCAGGACGCCTGACCAGGCGTTCGAGCCGATGACCAGGCCCGCCCGATGCACCTTGCCGGGTCGTCCGCTCAAGCGGGGCAGGGTCGCATTAATAATCATTTTCTGCTCTATATAAGAAGAGCAAGGGTCTCTTGCGAGGTCCTGCGCCCTACGATCGAGATCACAAGGGGAATAATGATCCACTATGTGGAATCGAACCTAATAAAAAGTCAGAACTCACTATCACAAAACCTGTAATTTTGTTGCAACATCAATACTGGGATTTTCAGAATGCATAATATAGTACATCGATCTAGAATTGTAACTAAATTCAACAACAAAAATATTTGGAATGACAAACTCGCCTCAAGTCGACGGCAGCTTCTCGCGAGCGTCCAAAGTCGAGCCATAAGCGGTGACGATCTCGGCCCGCATCGGATCGACCAACAGCACACAACGTCATTCGAAATGGAAAATGACGGAACCCGTCAAAGAAAAATGGTCGGAGTGAGTGGATTCGAACCACCGACCCCTGCCTCCCGAAGACAGTGCTCTACCAGGCTGAGCTACACTCCGCGACCGATGATCCGTCTATAGACCGAACTCTTTTCGCACGCAACCGCCATCGGCGGCTGATTCACTTGCCTGAGCCTCTGCTGGCATACCGTGGAGAATTGGGCGCGTTCAGCGCCAGCGGACACAAAGTCAACGAGGTGGCCGCGCCACTCAAAAAATACGGTCGATGCAGAAGTCGACGAGGTCGAGCATGGCGGCTTTGGCGGGGGTTTCGGGGAAGGTCTGGAGGGAGGTTTTGGCGCGGTCGGCGTAGTCGGAGGCGCGGGTCATGCTGTCGTCGAGCGTGCCGTGGCGCTGCATCAGGGCGAGGGCGTGGGCGAAATCATCGGGCGTTTGCTCGCCGTCTTCGAGGGTGCGCTGCCAGAATTTCTTTTCGACCTCGTCGCCGCGCTCGAAGGCAAGGACCACGGGGAGCGTGATCTTGCCGTCCTTGAAGTCGTCGCCGATGTTCTTGCCGAGGTCGGTTTCCCGCGCGTTGTAGTCGAGCACGTCGTCCACCAGCTGGAACACGATGCCCAGGTTTTCGCCGTAGCTTCGGAGGTGAGCGGCCTCGGCGTCCGAGCGGGCCGCGACCACGGCGCCGAGCTCGGCGGCTGCGGCGAACAGGGTCGCGGTCTTGGCCGTGATCACCTCCATATAGGCGGCTTCGGTGGTCTCGGTGTCGTTGGCGGTGATGAGCTGCGCGACTTCGCCCTCGGCGATCACGGCGGAGGCATCGGACAGGATTTTCAGCACTTGGATCGAACCGTCCTCGACCATGAGCTGGAAGGCGCGGGCGAACAGGAAGTCGCCCACCAGCACGCTCGGCTTGTTGCCCCATACGGCATTCGCGGTGGCGTTGCCGCGCCGGAGGTCGGACTGGTCGACCACGTCGTCATGGAGGAGGGTCGCGGTGTGGATGAACTCGACCGCGGCGGCGAGGCCGTGATGGCGGCTGCCCTCGTAGCCGCAGAGCTTGGCCGCGATCAGGGTAAGCATCGGGCGGACGCGCTTGCCGCCGGCGCCAACCAGGTGGCCGGCGAGCTGCGGGATCAGGTCGACGCGGCTCTCCAGGCGGGCGACGATCAGGCGGTTGACCAGCGCCATGTCCTCGGCCACCAGTGTCTGCACCGGCGTCAGCTTGTCGCGAGCGGCCTCGTCACGGAGCGGCGAGCTGGCAGCGGTCAAGCGAATGTCCCCCACAAAGATCAACCCCGGACGTTAGCTAGCAGCGCTCGGCCGGCCTTGCAAACCCCACCCTCCCCACGAGCATCGGCATCTCTGCTTCCATATAGTCCGCCATGCCCTTGAAAAAAAGCCGAAGGCAGGGCCTTGTCCTCACTGTGATGCGACATGCGGCCACCGCCTGTTGACCGCTGGTGGTTTGTGTTTTTTTGTCACAAATGAGATAGTCCCCGCTTCGACCTTCCGGTTGATCCCGACCGTCGCCGGGTCCCGGCGTTTCGTGATAAAATGTCGAGAAAAGGACCTCATGCGCGAACTTTTGCGGTCGACCGACCTTATACATTTATCCTGGGCGCGGGCGACGCTGGCTGCCGACGGTATTGACTGCGTGATCCTCGATGAGCATGTCAGCGGCATCGAGGGCGGCATCAGCGCCTTTCCGCGCCGCATGATGGTGGACGACGACATGTATGAGCGCGCGCGGGCGCTGCTCCAGCAGGCCGAAGCGAAATTAAATGGTGGATGATCAGCTAAGCGAGGATGCGCTGCTCGGCGGCAGGCTCCGGTTCTTCCAGCCGGAGCGCGGCTACCGGGTCGCGGTCGACCCGATTTTCCTGGCGGCTGCCGTGCCGGCGGAGCCGGGCGAGCAGATCCTGGACGTGGGTGCTGGCACGGGCGCCGCGGCGCTTTGCCTCGCCGCGCGCATGCCTGAGTGCCGCCTGATCGGCATGGAGCTGCAGCGCGACCTTCTGCGTATCGCCAATGCCAATATCGAAGCGAACGGCTTTTCCCAGCGCGTCGAGATGATCCAGGGCGACCTCGCGACCCTGCCGCCCCGGCTGATGGCGGCGAGCTTCGATCACGTCATGAGCAACCCGCCGTTTCTCGCCGCCGACGCCGCGACCCCGCCGCCGCTTCGCCAGCGCGCCGAGGCCCATGTCGAAAGCAGGCTCGATCTCGCAGCTGGCTGAAGAACTGCCTGGTGATGATGAAGAACGGCGGCTGCCTCACCATCATCCACCGCGCCGAGCGCCTGGGCGAGCTGCTGGGTGCGGTCGAGGGCAAGATCGGCGACACGGTGGTCTACCCGCTCTGGCCCAAGGCCGACGGCCGCCCGGCAAAGCGCATCCTGATCCAGGGCCGGAAGGGGGCCAGGGGGCCGCTCCGGCTCGCCCAGGGACTGGTGGTGCACGAGGCGGACGGCCGCTACTCCGCGACCGCATCAGGCGTGCTGCGTGACGGCAAGCCCATGCCTCTGCGCCCGCCTCGGACGGAAAGTCGGCAACATGCTTGAGGCGGTGAAGTCGCGTCTGCGCTGGCCGCCCTTCGGCAAACGCGGCCCTGTCGTACCGGTGATCCGCCTTGCCGGCGTGATCGGCAGCGGCGGCGGTGCCCTTCGCGGCGAGAGCCTGTCGCTGCAAAGCCTGAGCAGCAGCATCGAGCGTGCCTTCAAGATCAAGGGGGCCAAGGCGGTGGCGCTCGCGATCAACAGCCCGGGCGGCTCGCCTGTGCAATCGGCCCTGATCACCGAACGTATTCGTGCGCTCGCCGCCAAGCATGAGATCCCGGTGATCGCCTTTGTCGAGGATGTCGGCGCCAGCGGCGGCTACTGGCTGGCGCTCGCCGCCGACGAGATCTTCGCTGACGCCAACTCGATCGTCGGCAGCATCGGCGTGATTTCAGCCGGCTTCGGCTTCGTCGAGGCCATGGACAAGCTCGGCGTCGAGCGCCGCGTCTACACCGCGGGCGAGTTCAAATCCCTGCTCGACCCGTTTCGCCCTGAGGATCGCAACGGCGTATCCCGCCTCAAGGTGATCCTCGAAGAGGCGCATAAGAACTTCAAGGACATGGTGCGCGCACGTCGCGGCGATCGCCTGAAGGGCATGGACGAGGATCTGTTCGAGGGCCAGGTCTGGACCGGCAGGCAGGCGCTCGACAAGGGGCTGATCGACGGCCTCGGCCATCTGCACGGCGTCCTCAAGGAGCGCTACGGCGAGGATGTCAAATTGCCGCTGGTGACCCGGCCCAAGTCCTGGTGGCAGCGCCGCCTCCGCCTCGAGGGGGGCACCGCCCCCCGGGTCGGCTTGGCGGAGCCAAGGGCGTGGGTCGACGCCGCACTCGACAGCCTGGAGGAGCGGGCGCTCTGGGCGCGCTTCGGTCTTTGAGGCTGATGGGAGGAACGCATGCTCAACAAAATCTTGTTCACCGTCTTCGCAATCGTCGCGATCTGGAAGGTTTTCTCCCTGGTCTCGAAGCTGCAGAAGGAGGGCGGCATCCTCGCGCGCGACTCCGCCCGCCGGGCCCCGAGGCGCCCGGGCGAGCGCCAGGGCGAGCCCGCGGCGGTCGAGATGGTCGCCTGCCCGCGCTGCGGCGCCTATATCGACCCGCGCGAGCGCTGCAGCTGCCGAACTTAGTGTCGCCTGCGGCGGCTCGCTGCTTGACCCTTATCCGGGGCCTCAGTAAGTTCCGGCGATCCCTTGGAATGCCTTAAGAAATTGGTGCCGTGACCACATCGCCAGCCAACAGTTTCCAGGACCTGATCCTGACCCTGCAGCAGTTCTGGGCCGATCAGGGCTGCGTGCTCCTCCAGCCCTACGACATGGAGGTCGGCGCCGGCACGTTTCACCCGGCGACCACCCTCCGGGCGCTTGGCCCCGAGCCCTGGAACGCCGCCTATGTGCAGCCGAGCCGGCGCCCGACCGACGGCCGCTACGGCGAGAACCCGAACCGCCTGCAGCACTACTATCAGTTCCAGGTGATCATGAAGCCGTCCCCGCCGGACCTGCAGGACCTCTACCTGCAGAGTCTGAAAAGAATCGGCATCGACTTCGAGAGCCATGACATCCGCTTCGTCGAGGATGACTGGGAGAGCCCGACGCTGGGCGCCTGGGGCCTCGGCTGGGAGGTCTGGTGCGACGGCATGGAGGTCTCGCAGTTCACCTATTTCCAGCAGGTCGGCGGCTTCGACTGCAAGCCGGTCTCGGGCGAGCTCACCTACGGCCTCGAACGCCTCGCCATGTACGTCCAGGGCATCGAGAATGTTTTTGACCTGGACTTCAACGGCCGCGGTTTTTCCTACGGACAGGTGTTCAAGCAGTCCGAGATCGAATTTTCCGAGCATAATTTCGAGCGCGCCGACACGGAACGCCTCTTCCGGCACTTCAAGGACGCCGAAGAAGAATGCGCCTCGCTCCTCGGCAAGGGCGCTGGTGACAACACCAGGCCGCTGGCGCTTCCTGCTTATGACCAGTGCATGAAGGCCAGCCATCTGTTCAATCTGCTGGACGCGCGCGGCGTGATCAGCGTCACCGAACGCGCCGCCTATATCGCCCGCGTCAGAGTGCTTGCGAAGGATTGTTGTGAAGCTTGGCTAGCGAGCCGACCCCAGGTGGAGGCGGCATAGATGGCCGAGTTTATCCTTGAACTGTTCTCCGAAGAAATCCCCGCGCGCATGCAGGCAAAGGCGAAGGAAGATCTCGGATCCCTCGTCCGCAAGGCCCTCGACGATGCCGAGCTGACCTATGGCCAGGTCGAGACTTTCGCCACGCCGCGCCGCCTGGTGCTCATCATCGGGGACATGGCGACCCGACAGCCGGATGTCGACGTCGAACGCAAGGGACCGCGGGTCGATGCGCCGGAAAAAGCCGTCGAGGGCTTTAAGCGTTCCCTCGGCACCGGCGACTACGCGCTCACCGAGGAAGAGGACAAGAAGGGCGCCTTCTATGTCGCCCGCTTCCGCCGAGCGGGCAGGCCCACCGCAGACCTGCTGGGCGAGATCATCCCGGACATCCTGAAAAACTTCCCATGGCCGAAATCCATGCGGTGGTCAGACCACAGCATTCGTTGGGTCCGGCCCTTGCACGCCATCCTCTGCCTTCTGGATGGCGCGGCCATTCCGTTTACTTTCGGTCCGGTGACCGCTGGTAACGTCAGCCGTGGCCACCGTTTCCACGCGCCCGAGCCCTTCGAGGTCGAGAGCGTCGCCCAATACAAGAAGGAACTTGCCCGCCGCTTCGTCGTGCTCGACCGCGACCAGCGTCGCGAGGGCATTCGCGGTCAGGCGGACCTGATCGCCAAGCAGCAGGGCCTTCGCCGCCGCCCGGACGAGGCGCTGCTCGAGGAAGTCACCGGCTTGGTCGAATGGCCGGTCGCGGTCTGCGGTACGATCGACGCCGATTTCATGGAGCTTCCCTCCGAGGTCCTGGTCACGTCCATGCGCGCGCACCAGAAATATCTGGCCCTCGAGGACGAGTCAGGGAACTTGGCCTCCAAGTTCGTGGCGATCGCCAATCTCGAAGCCAAGGACGGCGGTGCCGCCATTGTCGCCGGCAATGAGCGGGTTCTCCGGGCACGTCTCTGGGACGCCAAATTCTTCTGGGACCAGGATGGCCGCCGGCCCTTGGCCGAGCTGGCGCCGAAGCTCGGCGATATCGTCTTCCATGCCAGGCTCGGTTCGGTCGGCGACAAGGTCGAACGCAACGCAAAGCTCGCCGGCTGGCTTGCCGAGCGTATTGAAGGCGCTGACCTCTTTCTGGCCCATCATACGGCCCGTCTTGCCAAGGCCGACCTCGTGACCGGCATGGTCGGCGAATTTCCCGAGCTGCAGGGGATCATGGGGCGTTACTACGCCCTGAAGCATGGTGAACCGCAGGCGGTTGCGGATGCCATCGCCGAACATTATGCGCCACAGGGGCCAAACGACTCCTGCCCATCCGCGCCGCTGAGCGTTGCCATTGCCTTGGCCGACAAGCTCGACACCCTCGCAGGTTTCTTCGCGATCGGTGAGAAACCCACAGGTTCCAAGGACCCCTTCGCCCTTCGCCGTGCCGCATTGGGGGTGATTCGCCTGATTCTCGAAAACGACGTGCGGCTATCCCTCAAAGACGCCTTCGATCAGGCGCTGTCGGGCTATGATCAGAAACTTAAGGTTGAAAAAGATGCGATCGTTAGCGAATTGCTAACCTTTTTCGCCGATCGTCTGAAGGTCCACTTGAAGGCATCGGGGGTTCGGCATGATTTGATCAGCGCGGTCTTCGCGACGGGAGACGATGATCTGATCCGCTTGCTCGCCAAGGTCGACGCGCTTGCCGACTTCCTTGGCACCGAGGAGGGCGCCAATTTGCTGACTGCCCATCGGCGCGCCAGCAACATCGTGCGCATCGAAGAAAAGAGGGATGGCAAGCGATATGGCGTGCGCATTGATCAAGCGCAATTGGCGGCTGAGGAAGAGAGGGCATTGTACAAGGGGTTGACCGAGGCCGAAGGGCGAATTCATGGCGCGCTGCAGGACGAGTCCTTTGCCGACGCCATGGCGGCCCTCGCCGATCTGCGCCGGCCGGTCGACGCTTTTTTTGACAATGTCACGGTGAATACGGACGACGCTTCGCTTCGAGACAACAGGCTTCGCCTTCTCAGCTATATCCGGTCGGCGCTCGATGTCGTTGCGGACTTCTCGTTGATCGAAGACGTGGTATCGGAAAACAACAATCGGCGGGTCGCTTGATGGGCAAATGGGTCTACGGTTTCGGTGCAGGCAAGGCGGACGGCGACGCGTCCATGAAGGCGCTCCTGGGCGGCAAGGGCGCCAATCTCGCCGAGATGTCGGGCTTGGGGCTGGCCGTGCCGCCCGGCCTCACCATCACCACCGAGGTCTGCACCCACTATTACGCCAACGGCAAGACCTATCCGAAGGAGCTCGAGGCGGAGGTCGATCAGGCCCTGGCCCGGATCGAGGAGGCCGCCGGCGCCAAGCTCGGCGATCCCTACAGCCCGCTGCTGCTCTCCGTCCGCTCCGGCGCGCCCCTTTCCATGCCCGGCATGATGGACACCGTGCTCAATCTCGGCCTGAACGACGAGACGGTCGAAGGCCTCGCCGCCCAGAGCAGCGATGCCCGCTTCGCGCGCGACAGCTATCGCCGCTTCATCCAGATGTATGGCGATGTCGTGCTCGGCATCGATCACTATCTGTTCGAAGACCAGCTCGATCAGACCAAGCGCGATCACGGCTACAAGCTGGACAATGAGCTGTCCGCCGACGACCTTGCCGAGCTGATCGAGCGCTACAAGAAGATCGTCGAGACCGAAACCGGCGAAGCGTTCCCCCAGGACGTTCAGGCCCAGCTCTGGGGGGCTGTCGGGGCCGTCTTCAGCTCCTGGATGACACCCCGCGCGATCACCTATCGCCGCCTGCACGACATCGACGAAGCCATGGGCACCGCGGTCAACGTCCAGGCCATGGTGTTCGGCAACCGCAGCGACCAGAGCGCCACCGGCGTCGCGTTCACCCGCAACCCCTCGACGGGCGAGCGCCGCCACTACGGCGAATTCCTGATCAACGCCCAGGGCGAGGACGTGGTCGCCGGCATCAGAACGCCGCAGCCGCTCACCGAGGCCATGAAGGCGGAGACGTCGAGCGATCTCGCCTCCATGGAGGAGGCCATGCCCGAGGCCTTCGCCGAGCTCGCCGCCGTCTTCGACAAGCTCGAAGCCCATTATCGGGACATGCAGGACATCGAGTTCACCCTCCAGGACGGCCGCCTCTGGATCCTGCAGACCCGCTCCGGCAAGCGCACCACGCCTGCCGCCCTCAAGGTCGCGGTCGACATGGCGAATGAAGGTCTGATCACCCGTGAAGAGGCGATCGACCGGATCGAGCCCGCCTCCCTCGACCAGCTCCTCCATCCCTCCCTCGACCCGGATGCCGAGAAGGACGTGATCGCCAGGGGCCTGCCCGCGTCGCCCGGCGCCGTCTGCGGCGAGGTGGTGTTCGACAGCGACGAGGCTGAACAGCTCGGCAATGCCGGCCATGCCGTCATCCTGGTGCGCGTCGAAACCTCGCCCGAGGATATCCACGGCATGCATGCCGCGAAAGGCATCCTGACCGCGCGCGGCGGCATGACCAGCCACGCCGCCGTGGTCGCCCGCGGCATGGGCAAGGCCTGCGTCTCCGCGGCCCAGGGCATCGACATCGACTACGCGGGCAAGCGCCTCAAGGCCGGTAAGCATGAGATTCAGGCGGGCGACCTGATCACCATCGACGGTAGTGCCGGCGAGGTGATGCTCGGCGCCGTGCCCACGGTCGATCCTGTCATTTCCGACGACTTCGCGACCCTCATGGGCTGGGCTGACGAAACGCGCGTCCTCAAGGTGCGCGCCAACGCTGAAACGCCGGAAGACGCACGCACGGCACGCAAATTCGGCGCCGAAGGCATCGGTCTCTCGCGCACCGAGCACATGTTCTTCGACGAAACGCGCATCGTCGCCATGCGCGAGATGATCCTCGCGGAAACGCCCGATGGCCGCCGTGCGGCGTTGGAAAAAATCCTGCCGATGCAGCGCGCCGATTTCGTCGAGCTGTTCGAGATCATGGCCGGCTGCCCGGTCACCATCCGCCTGCTCGATCCGCCGCTGCACGAATTTCTGCCCCATGAGGACGACGAGATCGCGGAAGTCGCCGAAGCCTCGGGCATCGATGCCGACGCCCTTCGGCGCCGCGCGCGCGAGCTGAAGGAAGCCAACCCCATGCTCGGCTTTCGCGGTTGCCGCCTCGGCATCGCCTTTCCCGAGATCTACGAGATGCAGGCGCGTGCCATCTTCGAAGCGGCGATCGAAAGCGAGAAGAAGACCGGCGATGCCGTGGTGCCCGAGGTTATGGTGCCGCTGATCGGCACCGCGCGCGAGTTCGAGATCCTGAAGGCGCAGATCGACAAGGTCGCGAGAGCCGTCATCGAGGAGACCGGTGGCAAGCTCACCTACCAGACCGGTACCATGATCGAGGTGCCGCGCGCAGCACTGCAGGCAGCCGAGATCGCCAAGACCGCGGAGTTCTTCAGCTTCGGCACCAACGACCTCACCCAGATGGCGCTCGGCCTGTCGCGCGACGATGCCTCGAAATTCCTGGAAACCTATATCCAGCAGGGCATCTTCCCCGCCGATCCCTTCTCCAGCATCGACGTCGACGGTGTCGGCCTCCTGATCAAGCTCGCGACCGAGCAGGGCAGGGCGGCCCGCCCCGGGATCAAGCTCGGCATCTGCGGCGAGCATGGCGGCGATCCGGCGAGCGTCGCCTTCTGCCACAAGGTCGGCCTCGACTACGTCTCCTGCTCCCCCTACCGCGTCCCCATCGCCCGCCTCGCCGCCGCCCAAGCAACGCGCCGCGTTGACGGTTGACTTGCCTGAGACCCTGCTGACGCGGCTGAGGGAAGGGGGAAAGAGGGCGCTGGCGGATGCGCTGGCGAGGATCGAAGCGGCGCCGACGGCGCCGGCTACGATCGATCTTCTGGACTTGGCCTACCATGAGCCGACGGGGCATGTGATCGGTATTACCGGGCCGCCGGGGGTGGGCAAGTCCACGCTGATCGCAGGGCTGATCAAAGGCTTTCGCCAGCGCGGCGAGACCGTGGGCGTGATTGCGATCGATCCGTCGTCGCGCCGTTCGGGCGGTGCGCTGCTCGGAGATCGCGTGCGCATCGATGCCGATCCCTCGGACCAGGGGGTGTTCATCCGTTCCATGGCGGCGCGTGACCGCCTCGGCGGCCTCGCCGCGATCACCGCGTCCGCCGTCGTCCTGATGCGTGCCGTCTTTGATCGCGTCATCGTCGAGACCGTCGGGGTCGGCCAGAGCGAGACCGACATCGCCTCCGTCGCCGACAGCATCATCCTCTGCGTCCAGCCGGGCTCCGGCGACAGCCTGCAATACATGAAAGCCGGCATCGCCGAGATCCCGGACATCGCCCTGGTCACCAAGGCCGACCTCGGCGACGTCGCGATCCGCACCAGACGCGACATCCGCTCGGCGCTCACCACCACCGGCAAGGCCACCGGCCGCCCGGCCGAAGCAGGCTGGCAGGTTCCGGTCCTCGCCATAGCGAGCAGCGACGAAGAGGATGCCGCCGAGCTGATCGTCACCCTCGACCGTCACCGCCGGCATCTCGACGCCGGTCCGCTCGTCCGCCGGCGCGAAGCCCAGGCCGATGCTTGGCTGGAAAACGCCATCCGCGAAAGCTACGGGCGCGAGGGCCTGAAGCGCGTCCAGCCGCTCGCCGATTCCGACCCCGGCACGTCCCCCTTTCGCCGGCTTCAGACCCTGGAACGCATCCTCGCCGCGGAATTCTCCGGCAGCGACGCCCACTAACTATCCACCCGTCCCGCTGTGCACGCCCACCGTGCAAATCACCCGCCCGGATCCATGCGCATGCGGCCACGCCATCGTCGGCACTGCTCATCCCGGCTCCAGCCGCAATGGTATCTTGCGGCAGTCCTGCATAGGATGGGCCCATGGCCAGAGATCTCGTCATCGGTATCGACAGCAGCACCACGGCGACCAAGGCGATCGCCTGGTCGGCAGACGGTGTGCCGGTTGCCGAGGGGCGCTGCCCGATCGCGCTCACCAATCCGGCGCCGCTCGTTTACGAGCAGGATGCCCGCGACTGGTGGCGATCCTTGTGCTCGGCGCTGCGGGATCTTGGCCAGCAGGTGGATCTCGGCCGGACCGCCGCCGTCTCGATCGCCAATCAGCGCGAGACCTGGGTGGCGGTCGATGCGGATGGCGAGCCGGTTCGGCCGGGCGTGGTGTGGGTGGACGAGCGTGGCAGGCCGGACTGCGATCTTCTGGAGCAGGCGATCGGCCGCGATCGGTTGCTGGCGATCACCGGCAAGATCCCAGGGCCTTTGCCTTGCCTCTATTCGATCCATTG
This sequence comes from Alphaproteobacteria bacterium, assembly GCA_041398025.1. Lineage (GTDB taxonomy): Bacteria > Pseudomonadota > Alphaproteobacteria > Geminicoccales > Geminicoccaceae > JANQPX01. The sequence continues at coordinate 30,673 of JAWKVM010000011.1, read as the reverse complement.
GATGAAGCGCGAGGAGCCTGAGCTCTACAGGAAGACCGCGCGCTTTCTCGACGTGCATGGCTATCTGGTCCGGCGGCTTACCGGGGAATGGCGAACCAGCTGGTCGAGCGCCGATCCGACGGCGCTGCTGGACCTGCAAAGCAAGCGCTATGCGCCGGAGATCCTGGCGGCGTTGGAGATCGGCCCGGACAACCTCGCCGAGGTCCGGGCGCCGGGCAGCGTTCTCGGGGAAGTGCATGCTGCTGCTGCCGAGGCCACCGGCCTCCCATCAGGCACGCCGGTGGTCGCGGGCGGCGGGGACGGGCAGGCGGCGGGGCTGGGAACCGGCGTGCTCGGCCCGGGGCGCGCCTATCTCAATCTCGGCACCGCCTCGGTGTCCGGCGTCTATGGCGACGCCTACGCCACCGATCCCGCCTTTCGCACCATGACCTCGCTCACCGGGGAGGGCTATATTTTCGAACTCTGCCTGATCACCGGCACGTTCCTGGTCAACTGGCTGGTGGAGCAGCTGTTCGAGGAGGATCCGGCGGCGGATCCCGACATCTACCGGAAACTCGAGCGCGAGGCTGCTGGCCTCCCCGCAGGCTCCGATGGGCTGATGCTGATGCCCTATTGGGGCGGGGTGATGACGCCCTTTTGGGACGCCGATGCCCGCGGGCTCCTGATCGGCCTCTCCTCCGAGCACGGCCGCGGGCATATCTATCGGGCGATGATGGAGGGGATCGCGCTGGACGAGGCGATGGGCCTCGAGGGGATCGAGCGGGTCACCGGCGAGCGTATCGACGAGCTTCTGACCATCGGCGGCGGATCGAAGAGCGATCTCTGGAGCCGGATCGTCGCCAATGCCACCGGCAAGCCGGTGAAGCGCCTGGCCACGGCTGAGGCGTCCAGCCTGGGCGCGGCGATAACGGCTGCCGTCGGGGCAGGCTGGTTCGCCGATGCCGTGGCGGCCGCCACGGCGATGGCCGGCAGGGTCGAGGACGTGATCGACCCGGAGCCGGTCGAGGCCGGCCGCTATGCCGAGCTCCTGGGCATCTACAAGCGGCTCTATCCCCAGACCAGGGAGCTGCTGAACGCGCTCACCGCCTTCAAGGAAGCCCAACGCCGATGATCTCGGAGACGGGCAAGGATCACGGTGGTGTTCTGAACCAGCTGGTCGCGGGGACATGGCGTCATCCGCTGACCGCTGAGATCGTGCGCATTCCAATTCCGCAGATCGCGATCCGGGACACTCTCGACGGCGCCGAGCCTGGCTTGCTGACATCGGCCGGCCTTGCCGGGAAGGCGCTTGCCGTGGTCAGCGATCGCTTGACCCGGGACGCTCTCGGCGGGCGGGTGGTGCGCAATCTTCAAGCTGCGGGATTCGCGATCGAGGACGTGGTCTGGCGAAACCCGGTCTGTTCCGATGCCGGCGTCGAGGCGTTGCGCGCGCTTACTCGGAACGCGGAAGCGCTGGCCGCGGTCGGCTCGGGCACGATCAATGACAGCGTCAAATATGCCGCCTTCCTCGACGGCAAGCCCTTCGTCACCTTTCCGACCTCGCCGATGACCGCGCATTTCACCGGCACGGCATCGGTGAGTTTCGGCGGCTTCAAGAAGTCGCTGACCACCCTCGACCCGCTCGGCGTGTTCGCCGATCTGGAGGTGATCGCCGCCGCGCCGGCGCAGCTCATCCGCGCCGGCTACGCCGACGTGCTCTGCCGGACCACGGCGCAGGTGGATTGGCTGCTCTCCCATCGGTTGCTCGACACGTTCTACAGCGACACCGCCTATCATCTCCTGGCGATCGACGAGGCGGGGTTGCTGGCGCATGCCGACGCCGTCGCTGCCGGGGATTTCGCCGCGATCGCAGCGCTGACCCGCATGAATGCGCTGATGGGGCTTGGCACCTCCTTCGGGCGCACCACCCATTGCGGCAGCATGGCCGAGCATATGCTGTCCCACTATGTCGACATGTTTGCGGGCGATGATCACCCCGGAAGCAGGCATGGCGAGCAGGTGGGCGTGGCGACGCTCGTGATGAACCGGCTGCAGCACCGCATCCTGGATCGCGCCGCGCCGCCCGTTCTGAAGCCGACGGTGGTTGATCGGGAGGCGATCGAGGCACGGTTCGGCAAGGCTCTGGCGGACGCCTGTCTCGAGCATTTCGAGGTCAAGCGCTTCGACCAGCCGGGCATCGACCGGCTGAACCGGCGGCTCGCCGAGGGATGGGAGGCGCTGACCCGGGAGCTACGCCCGCTGATGCTGGACTCTGCGGCGATCGAGCACGCGCTGCGTACGGTCGGTGCGCCGGTCTCGGGGACCGATCTCGGCATCTCCAGCGCGTTTTGGCGGGATGCGATCCGCTATGCCCGCTTCACGCGCGACCGCTTTTCCATGCTGGACATCGCCGGCGATGCCGGTGAGCTTGACGATTTCGCGGAGAGTTGCAGCTGATGGCCAGGATCACGATTGTCGGTTCCGGCGTGATGGGCACGTCGATCGCCGTTCCCGCCCTCGACAACGGCCATGCGGTGACGCTGGTCGGCAGCCCGCTCGACGATACCATCATCGACACCATGCGCGCCGGCAAGCCCCATCCCAAGCTCGACCGGCCGCTGGCCGGGGAGCTCAGCTATCGGCGCCAGGACGAGCTGACGGCGCGAGAGATCGAGGCGTCGGATATCGTGCTGCTTGGGGTGAGCAGCGCGGGCATTCCCTGGATTCTCGACTATCTGCTCGGGTTCGGCGTGCCCATCTCCCGGCTGATGATGGTCACCAAGGGGCTGGACGTCACCGAAGAGGGCGGCGTGCGCACCTTGCCGCCGCGCGTCATCGAAGCCCTGGCGCCGCTCGATGCAGCGCCTGCGATCATTGGCGTCGGTGGCCCCTGCATCGCGCGGGAACTTGCCAACCGGGCCCCGACCGCAGTGGTCTACGGCTACACCGATCGCGGCGCAGCCATGTTCTGTCAAAAGGCGTTCGCGACCGACTATTACCATATCCGGCCGTCCGCCGACCTGATCGGCGTCGAAGCCAACGCGCCTTTGAAGAACTTCATGGCGATCGGTGTCGCCGCCGCCTGGTCCCGCTATCCCGATCCGGTCAGAGAAAACGCTCGGCAGATGAACCCGACAGCCGCGGTGTTCGAGCAGGCGGTGCACGAGCTCGCCCTGCTCACCCAATGGCTGGGCGGCAATCCCATGACCGCCCTTCGCCTCGCCGGCACCGGCGACCTGTTCGTCACGGTCAACGCCGGCCGCAATTCCAGGCTCGGTCTCAGATTGGGAGCGGGCGACAGCGTCGACGAAGCTCTCGCAGGGCCGCTCGAGGGGGAGACGGTGGAGGGGGTGGATACCGGAAAGGCGCTCGGCCCCGGCCTCTACAAAGCCTGGCAGAGGGACCCGGTGCTGGCGGCGGAGATGCCGCTGACGCGGGCGCTCCTGAACGCGATTTTGCACGACCAGCCCTTCAGCTTCGACATGGGCGCCTATTGGCATCGGGGCGACTGAGCACGGCGACGACGCTGCCTGGCGCCAACGTCAAACGATGGCGGAATGCACGCTACGCGCCGCGTTTCAGCCTCTTTGCCATGGCGACGGCGGCGTAGGTGAGAATGCCGGCGGCACCCGCCCGCTTGAAGGCGAGGAGCGCCTCCGCCATCGCCTGGTCACCGTCCAGCCAGCCATTGTTGCCGGCGGCGTGGATCATGGCGTATTCGCCGCTGACCTGATAGGCGAAGATGGGCACGCCGAAGCCGTCCTTGATGCGCCGGATGATGTCCAGATAAGGCATGCCTGGCTTGACCATGACCATGTCGGCGCCCTCGGCGAGATCGAGGGCGACTTCGCGCAGGGCCTCGTCGCTGTTGGCGGGGTCCATCTGGTAGCTCTGCTTGCCCTTGCTCTTGAGCGTGCCGGCGGAGCCGACGGCATCGCGGAAGGGGCCGTAATAGGCGGACGCGTATTTTGCCGCGTAGGCCATGATCTTGGTGTTGACCATGCCCCGCTCTTCCAGCGCCTGGCGGATCACGCCGATCCTGCCGTCCATCATGTCCGAAGGGGCGATGACGTCGCAGCCGGCCTCCGCCTGAACGAGGGACTGTTTGATGAGGACCCCAAGGGTCTCGTCGTTGAGGATGTCGCCATCCGCGCTCAGGAGGCCGTCATGGCCGTGGCTGGTATAGGGGTCGAGGGCGACGTCGCAGACCACGCCGATGTCCGGAATCTGCTCCTTGATCGCGCGCACCGTGCGACAGACGAGGTTGTCCGGGTTGGTCGCCTCGATGCCGTCGTCGGTCTTAAGCTCGGTCGGCGTGACCGGGAACAGGGCGACGGCGGGAATGCCCAGTTCCTTCGCCTCGGCGATCGCCGGCAGCAGCAGGTCGATGGTCAGGCGGTCCACGCCCGGCATCGAGGCGACGGCATCGCGTCTGCTCTGGCCGTCGAGCACGAACACCGGCCAGATGAGGTCGGCGGGGGCGAGCCGGTTTTCCGCGACCATGCGCCGGGACCAGAGGTCCTGGCGGTTGCGGCGCATCCGGATTCTGGGAAAGGCGGAGGTTGCAGGAGGTGTTGGCGGCATGACGACATCCCATAAGCAATTCCGCGCTTTATAGCCGCCAGGAGGCGGTTCGACTAGAGACTGTGCGGGTGTCCGGACATGCCGGGCGCGGGCGGTCGGCAGCTGGATCGATCGAACGGCAGGGGCAGCCACCGTTTTTATAACCAATGGGTGAATATTGGGGCTGCCGCCCGTTCTGTCCGAACCGATGCAGGTTTCGAAAGATCTCGAAGCGGCTTTGCCCCCACGTGACCTTTCGAATCGGACCGAGGACGGCCTCGGCAGAGCTTGCACGACGCGGATCCTGGACGAAATGCCGCAGATCGATATCTCCGCACCATGCGGGCTTCGCTGGGGCTTACCTCGCCTTTCCGACAGTTGCCTCGACAAGGGGCAGCCATGCGCGCACAATAGTATGACTGCACGTTTCTCGAAGCCGCGGAACGCTGAGCCATTGTCCAACTTTCGGGTGTTTTATGTCTGGGTGGCGAGACGTCGGCCAACTTTACGAAATCTTTATGCTTTTCGTGCCACGCTTGCCGACAGAACGATGATTTTTTTGCGGAATTGTCCAGCTCATTCCTGCAAAAATATAAACAGAGGTTGCAAAACCTTTTATCTCATGCTCGTTATTCGCTAGAAGCAGGTTCCCGGACAGACATGTGAATCGAGGCTAACGTGAAGCAAAGCTATCTCGAATCAATTCGCTTAATCGAGCGCCTTCACCGCCGATTTCTGGATGTGATCAAGACTGAGCTCGACCGGTTGGGAATTGAAGATATCAACAATGTGCAGACTCTGATCCTGTCGAACATCAGCAGCGAGCAGCTGACCGTCGGCGAACTGACGGCGAGAGGCTACTACTTGGGTTCAAATGTCTCCTACAACGTGAAAAAGCTGGTCGAGAACAATTATCTGACTCAGGAGCGTTCGCCTCACGATCGGCGCATGACGCGGGTCAAGGTGTCGCAGAAAGGGCTCGAGCTCTGCGAGCGGGTCGATGCGCTCTATCAGAAGAACGCGATGGAGCTGGCGCGCGACGTGGTCACCGAAGACCAGCTTCAATCCACCAACGAGGTGCTGACCTCGATCGAGCGCTACTGGACCAACTACATCACCTATTCCCGCTGACCGGTCGGCGACCGGCGGCCTCACCTGGCCCGGTGTCTGCTGTTGACCGCATGGCATGCTCTGCGCGACCTTGGGTCTTGGCGCCATGCGCAGGCGCTTCCTTCAAGGCCGGACCAGCACCATGGCAGACCAGACCGAAAGCGACCATCCGATCAGCCGGTTCGATGTGCCGGCACTCGGCGATCTGCCCGACGATCTGCGGGAAAAGATCGAGGAGATCGCCGAGAAGTCCGGCTTCGTGCCGAACGTCTTCATGGCGCTGGCGCGCCGCCCGGACGAGCTGCGCGCGTTCTTCGCTTATTACGATGCGCTGATGGTGCGGGAAGGCGGGCTTTCCAAGGCGGAAAAGGAGATGATCGTGGTGGCCACCAGCGCCGCCAATCGCTGCCCCTATTGCGTGGTTTCCCATGGCGCGCTGCTGCGGATTTTTTCCAAGAATCCGATGCTCGGCGACCAGGTGGCGGTGCTCTACGAAAAGGCGGATATCACGCCGCGCCAGCGGATCATGCTCGATGCGGCGATGGTGCTGGCGAAGGAGCCGGCCACGTTCGGTGAGGAGCATGTCGACCGGTTGAAGACGGAAGGGTTTTCCGACGACGATGTCTGGGATATCGGTGCGATCACCGCATTCTTCGCGCTGTCCAACCGGATGGCGCATTTGACCGAGATGCGGCCGAATGACGAATTCTATCTGATGGGCCGTGTTCCGCGCAGCAAGGATTGACATCGTGACCCTGGCGAAAAGCGAGACGAGGACGAGGCCATCCGTCGTTCATGAGGGACTTCCGTCGGTGCCGCTGACCCGACGGCGATTGCTCGCCGGAGCGGGTCAGATCGCGCTTCTGGCCGCCTTTCCCATCGCCTGCACCTCGACGGCCAGCGTCGCCTGGGCGGACGGTACGTTTTGGGACGATGGCCTCGGCTGGCGCGACTAGACCGGATCCCCGCGGGCTCAGCCGTCGTCTTTGGCGGTTTGTCCATAGCTTTTGGCACCGTCGGCGAGGAAGGCATGTTCCTCCGGCGTGCTCTGCCTGCCGAGAATGGCGTTTCGATGGGGAAAGCGGCCGAAGCGCCTGATGATGTCGGCGTGTTCTTCGGCGTAGCGCAGCGTCTCGCCGTCGTCGAGTGCTGCAGCCAGCGCTACCGAGCGTTCCTGATCGTCGAGCCGTTCACTGTGCATGAAGGGCATATACAGGAACTTGCGCTTTTCCAGGTCGAGCGTCTGATCGAAGCCGCGTTCGATCGCGCGTCGGGCGACGTCGGCCGCCTGCTCGTCGGTGGCGAAGGCCGCTGGCGTTGCCCTGAACATATTGCGCGGCATCTGATCCAGGAGCAGGCAAAGGGCGAGCGCCCCTTCGGCCGTCTGCTCCCAGGCCGCAAGCTCGCCCTCGGCGGCCTGGGCCACCAGAGCGCCGAAGCGCTGACGGCAAAGCTCGTCGAACGTCGGCGTCGAGTCGTACCAGCGCGGCTTGGTCTCCTCGTCGAACCAGAAGTCGACCAGCTCGCGGATGGTCTGTCGGCCACCGTCGATCGGCATGATCATCATCCTCCTTCGGCCTCGCCCAGGCCCCAGCGCCGGTAGAGCCAGCGCTGCAGCATCGGCAAGATGTAGATCGGGAACTGGGCGACCGCAATGACGATCAGGAGGTCGCTCGAGGCGCGATCCGCCATGGCGGCGAGCAGCAGACCGAGATTGCGGTTGCCGCTGCACAGCCCCGCGGTCAGCGCCTGATGCAGCCCGCGCCAGGAAAAGGCGAGCGTGGCGATCGCCTGCATGAAGATGTTGAGACCGAAGATGGCGGCGGTGGTTTCGAGCACCACGCCCGGCCGGGCAAGCGCGAGCTCGGTGACGCCGTCCATGACCGCGATCGCGAACACCAGCAGGCCGACGACCGCGAGACCGTCCAGGGGCGCGGCGTGGCGGCTGGTGAAGCCGCGCGGCAGGCGCCAGCGGAGGAGCCAGGCGAGGGCGAAGCAGCCGCCGACCAGAGCGCCGAGCCGGAGCATGAGATCGCCGACGTCGATGTCGATCTCGATGCCGAGCAGATGCAGCGCGATCGGCGGCAGGGTCAGCGGGACGAGGGCGGTGCCGGCGAAGGTCAGGACGACGGCGAGCGAGGCGTCGAGGCCGATGATCAGCGCGAGGCTGGCGGACGCCATGAGCGGCGAGGCCGCAGCCATCAGCACCAGGCTGCCGTGAAGGCCGCGGTCGATCGGCAGACAACCGAGCAGGAAGTCGATCAGAAAGGGGGCTGCGATCAGGAGCCAGAGCAGAAGCAGAGCGGTGATCAGAGGCTGGCTGACATGATCCCGAAGGCGCAGCCAGTCCATGCGGATGAGCGCGATGATGAACGGGCCGATGATGCCGGGGATCAGCAGCGGCTTCATCAAGGTGGCGAGCGGCGGTATGAGCAGGCCGATGAACACGCCGATCGGCAGGACGACACTGCCGTGCCTGCCGAGGGCGGCGAGAAGCGCGACGATCGGTTTCATGGCGTGCTTGGCGAATCGAAAGGGCCGGCCCCCATAGGCGGCCGGCCCAACGTCAAGCCCGTCGGTGCTGCCGACCCGACTATTTGATCGCGATCGGCGCGCCGGTCGAGCCGGTGGCGCCTTTGATCGGCACCGGGCTGTAGATGTAGGTGAAGACATAGGTGCCGTCGTCGGCGAGCTGCTTCAGCGCCAGGTTTTCCTGGTTCACGATGCCATGCCTGGTCTGCAGGAACTGGTGGATGCAGAACACGCAGCCCTCTTCGCCCGGATAGGGCACGGGATCGGTCGCCGCCCAGTCATCGCCGCCGGTGACGCCGGCCTTGACCTCCTCGGCGACCCAGCGCGCCACATCCATGCAGATGCCGGGCTGCCCATCGTTGAAGGTCGCCGGATCGTCCCAATGGGTCTCCCACCCGTAGCGGAACAGAATGGCATCGCCTTCCATGAATTCGAAATCGGCCATGCCCTGCTTTTCGAGCGCCGTATGGACGTCGTCCATCGAGGCGCACTCACCCTTGTTCATGCTCTCGACGCCCCGTGCGGCCGCGAAGTCCAGGAGCACGCCGCGCGCGACGATCGGATGCAGCTTCTCGGTGCCGAGGTTGGTCAGGCCGTATGCGGTAGCGAACTCGCTTTCGATGAAGCCGTTGTAGAAGCGCATCTTGTCGCGCTCGCCATCGGGACCGATCTGCACGCCGATGTGGCCGAGGCCGTCGAACTGGGTGCCGACCTGGCCGATCTCGGTCGACAGGAACTCGTCATGCCAGATGACCTTGTTGCCGCCGAAGGGACCGCCGGTCGGCGTGGCCGGGATGCGCAGCACGAACTGCCGCGCGCCAAAGAGCGGCATGTCGGCGGAGTATTCGTGGCCGAGCTTGTAGACCTTGCCCTCCTTGGCCTCGGCGAGCGCGCGCTGCACCACCTCAGGCTTGGTGTACCAATTGGTCGAACCGGCCTCGTCGCCCTCGCCCCAAAGCTCGTTCGGCCACCATTCCGAACCGAGCGGAGTGTCCATGGTGTCGCCGTCAACCCAAGGCTTGCCGGCGCAGTCCTGCCAGCTTTCGGGGCTGCATTCGGCAAGAGCCACGCCGCTGGTCAGGACCAGCGCGCCAGCAGCCATCATCATGGTACGAAAACCGATCATACGGGTGCCTCCCTGTTACGTCGTTTATAGGAAGATAGTACCACCCGCTCCGCCGAGGACTAGAGCCAACCGACGCCATCCGCGGAATTCGCATGGCGAAAATCGAAGGTCAGGGCACCGCAGGCTGCCGATGCAGGCGCTCGCGGGCGCTGCTTATTGCGGGTTGCCGTTCTCGTCCAGGAGCAGCAATTCGTCGGCCGGATCGATCTGATCGTCGTTGAAGGACAGGAGCTGATCGTCGGAAAGATTGGCTCCCGATGCCGCAGGTGCCGGTGCCGGCGCAGGTGCCGATGCGGCCGCGGGTGCTGCTGCTGCCTGAGCCTGGGCGGCGGGCGCCGGGGCGGCAGCCTGCGGTGCTGCCGGCGCAGGTGCGGCGGGGGCGACGGCGGCGAGCACGGGAGCCGGTGCCGCCAGCTCCTGCGGCGTCAAGTCGTCGCGCGGGGCCGGCGGAGCCGGGGCGACCACGCCGGCGATGGTGGCCACGTCCACGACTTCGTCCGGCGCGGGCTGAGCGGGGGCGAGCGCAGCCTGCTGCTGGACCGGCTGCTGAATCTGGGGTTGCGGAACCTGCTGCTGCGGCTGCGCTGCCGCATCCAGGGCGGTGGTCTCCACGGGGGGGGCTTCCGCCGCCTGGAACTGCTGCGGCGTGTTCGGCGTGCTGAGAACGCTGACATCCGGACCGGTCACCGGCGCATTGACACCGCGTGCAGCCCGAAGCTCGGCGCCGATCTGATCGATCGCGATGGCGAGGTCATCCATGCGCGTGCCGAGCGCGTTCATCTGCGCATCCATCGAGTTGAAATGCCGGTCGGTCTCCATGAGCTGATCTTTCAGATGAAAGATGTCATTGGCGATCCACACCAGGCCGGACAGCAGAAGGGCGCCGAAAATCGCCGTGGTCCAGGCCATGATGTTCTGTGCGCGGCGCAAGTGGTCGTGGGACTGCCCCAGATGCTCCACGGACCCGTTCATGTCCTGGATCGTCCACTGCAAGGAACGCACGGCACCCGTCATGCCTGCTGACGCCGCTTTCACCGCTGTAGCCATCAATCACCCGCTGATCTTCTGTTTGAACGCTGCAAGTGACCGTTCGTCTCTTGTTCGGAACGTCCGATCACGCCACCCCCATGGCATCATTCGAAGGCCGCAAATTCCAGGTATCTGCATGCGCACGGTTTTAGCCTTCCCGTTGCAAATGCAAAAGCGACGCGGTTATTCCCTCGAACGCAAAGGAAAATTCGATGCTGCTCCCTCATGTAGGGTCGCGCACCGCCCCATGCCAGGCTCGCCATCATGATAAACGCTTGTGGAGAACAACAGGCGTCAATTGATCGCAGCGAGTGTCTTCGTCGGCTCGGAGCGGCGCAGTCTCCTCACTTCGCGGTGTAGCCGCCATCCACCGGCAGCGTGATGCCGGTGATGAAGCCGGCGGCATCGGAAGCCAGGAACAGCGCGGCACCCGCCATGTCCTCGGGCCTGCCCCAGCGTGCCATCGGCGTGCGCTCCAGGATCTGCCGGTCGCGCTCGTCCTCGCGCCAGTATTCGGTGAGCTTGGTTGCGATCCAGCCGGGTGCGATGCCGTTGACGCGCACGCCGAACGGCGCCCAGGCGACGCCGAGCGTCTGGGTGAGCTCCAGCACGCCCGCCTTGCTGGCGCCGTAGCCGGGTGCGCCCGGTGCGCCGAAATAGCTGGTCATCGAGGCGATGTTGACGACGCTGCCCGGGCCGCTCTTCAGATGCGGCAGGGCCGCCATCGACAGCCGAAAGGTGCCGTTCAGATTGATCGCGATGACTTTCTCGAAGTTTGCGGGCTCGTAGCCGGCCTCGTTGCGCACGGTGTTGCCGGCGCAGTTGACCAGCACGTCGAGGGAGGGGAGCGCGGCCACCAGGGCCTCGATTCCGGCCCCGTCCTCCATGTCGAGCTGGCGAAAGGTCAGGCCATCGAGGTCGTCCGGATAATCGTCGGGCCCGGCGCGCGTGCCGGTGATCCAGACCTCGCCTCCCGCCGTTTGAAACGCCTTGGCGATGGCGAGACCGATGCCGCTGGAGCCTCCGGACACCAGGATCGTCCTGCCGCTGTAATCGAATGTTGCGCGCATAGGCCATGTCCTCCCTCGATCCGACATGACACGGACGAGCGGTGCTGATCAAGCATGCGGGAGGCATTCATCCCGCGCCTGACGGTTCCCATCCGCCCTCTGGTTAACGAATGTTCCCATAAAACAATTTATAGTTGAAATCGAGCGCGTAACCGCTTAGGTCCATAGCGATGGTTCAGATCATGTTGGGACAGAAACCGGGGTAGCGATGCGCTGGCCGTTTGTTTTCTTGTTATCGGTGCCACTCGCCTTCGGATCGGCGCTGGCGGCACCTGGCGATCGCTGGAGCATCGCCGGCGACAACGTCAATCTCCGGCGTGGCCCGGGGACCGCGCACGAAATCAAGCGGCAGTTGAGGCATGGTCAGGACGTGATCGAGCGCGGCCGGGAAGGTGACTGGCACCATGTCGAGGTCGTGGGGGCCGCGGATCTGCTGGGCTGGGTGCATCGCTCCCTGCTCGAGCCCGGGCAAGCGGGCACCCATCGGGCAGCGTCGCTCACGCCGCCTTCGCCGCTTCCCGATCTCGTGCCCAGGGCGCCGGTCGACCTGCGCAAGGCCGTGATGGAGAGGCGGGCACCTCCACCCGAGCCTGCCATCGGGCTGGTCGATCCCGAAAACGTGCTCGAAGACATGCGCAGCTACGTGAAGCGGCGGGACCAGTTGCCGAAGGATCCGGCCGAGCCGCGCAGGACCCATAGCGGGCGGGAGATCATCAGCCCGGTGCCGATCCGCAATCCGGGCGATCAGAGCCGCGTGCCGACCGAGCTGGTGCTCGCCTCCAGCCCCGATGTCGCCGGAATCGACCTCAAGGCGATGCAGCAGTTTCGCGACAGCGTGTCCTATCTGAACAGCCGTGCCTGGAGCGTGGCCGGGATCAAGCTGTTCTCCGAGATCGAGCCGATCGGCGGCGGTGTGGTCCAGGTGAAGACCACCGACGACTGGTTCGACGTGCCCAAGATCGGCCAGACCAGCTACCTGAACACGCTGGTGGACCGCTGGTCCAGCGCCAAGGCGGACGGCGCGCCCGCCGGCGTCATGCTGGTCGATCCCAAGGGCGATCTCCTGATGCATCAGACCAAGCCCTGAGGCCTGCGCGACGCTCTTCGCAAGATCGCAGCTCTTGAGATTTTGCGCCGCTGCGGTCAACCTTCATGCCAAGCGATGTCTTTGAGGGGGGCGGCGATGACGGTGGCAGATGCGGGCCAGGCACTGGGTGCTGCGCGGCGCGAGCGGCGGGGGATCGACGATCTGCCTGGCGGTTTGCCGGCGGACGAAGCGATGGCTTATGCGGTTCAGCGGGCGGCGATCGAAGCCTACGGTGCCGGGCGTGCCGGCTACAAGATCGGCGCCACCAACCCGATGGCGCAATCGCTCCTGAACACCGATCATCCCTTTCATGCGCCGCTGTTCACGCCGGATTGCCACGAGAACGGTGCCGTCCTCGCCGAACCGGGTTATGGACTGCTCGGCCTGGAGCCGGAATTCGCGCTTCGGCTCGGCAGCGATCTGCCGGCACGCGCCGAGCCCTACAGGCTGGAGGAGATCGAGGCCGCGGTTGCCTCGGTGCATCCGGCCTTCGAGGTGATCGGCCTGCGTCTGCCGACCGAGCTTTTCACCAGGGTCTTCGTGACCATCGCGGATTTCGGCGCCAATGTCGCCTTCGTCGCCGGCGACGGTCTCGATACCTGGCATGACCACGACCTCGCCGCGGTCGCGGTCGACGTCACGGTCGAGGGTGAAAAGGTGGCGAGCGGCTCCGGCGCCAACGTGCTCGGTCACCCGCTGAAGGCGCTGCTGTGGCTCGCCAACAAGCTCGCGGCCTCGGGGGAGGGGCTGACCAGGGGGGACTGGATCAGCACCGGCACCTGCGCCGGCGTCATCAAGATCGAGCCGGGGCAGCGGGCGGTCGCGTCCTTCGGCCCGTTCGGCGAGGTCAGCCTCACTCTGGACGGCTGAGCGCGTCGCCTTCGATCAGCCCAGGGGATCAGCCCAGGGGATCATCGTGCGAGATCGGCGAGCGTGGCGCCGAGCGCCTCGACCAGATCTTTCGGGGCGAGCTCGATCTGCAGGCCGCGCCGCCCGCCATTGACGAACACCGTTGCGTGATCCTCGACCGAGCGGTCGATCACCACATCGAGCTTTTGACGCTGGCCGAACGGGCTGATGCCGCCTTTGACATAGCCGGAAAGGCGCTCCGCCTCGGCGACCGTCGCCATGGCCGCGCGCTTGCCGCCGAGCGCCGCCGCCAGCGTTTTCAGGCGCGTCTCGGCGGCGACCGGGGTGAGCGCGATCGCCGGACGCTTGCCGTCGACCATCACCATCAGGGTCTTGAAGATGCGTGTCGGTTCGATTCCCAGGGCCTCGGCCGCCTGCTCGCCGATGCCGAGATCGCCCGGATCGAAGTCGTAGCTGTGCAGCGTCGCCTGGATGCCGAGACGCTCCAGCGCCTTGGTGGCGGGCGTGGTGGCGCCGGCTCTGCCGGCTTTCCTCGCCATGGCTCAGCCCCCGGCGCTCATGCTCGCCGTCCCGGCGTCGGCCGGGCCAGCCAGGCGGTCACCAGGATGCCGGTCACGAAGCCGCCGAGATGGGCGACATAGGCGATGTTGCCGAGCATCGGGATGATCATGCCCAGGAGATTGGTGATCACGAAGAAGCCGGTGAGCGCCATCAGGATCTGGGTGTTGGGGCCGAGGGGCACGCCGCGCTTGTGCAGGACCAGGCCGGCGCCGTAGAGCGCACCGACACCGGCCGAGGCGCCGACCAGAGGCACCTCGGGCGTGCCGCCGATCAGCGCATGCACGAGCGCGCCGCCGATGGCGCCCGCGGCGAACACCGAAAAGAAGCTGAGCTGTCCGAGCCTGCGCTCCAGCACCTGGCCCATCACCGCGAGCATCACGGCGTTCAGCGCCAGATGCATCAGGCCGCCATGGAGAAAGGCATAGGTGAGGGGCGAAAGCGCCAGTGACCAGAGCGGCCAGACGTCGACGAACCATGCCGCCGGAATGAAGGCGAAGTGCAGGATGGTCCAGCGTTCGACGGAGGCCGGAGCCAGCAGCGTCAGGCCGTACACCGCGAACATGATGATGATCAGCGTGAGCGTCAGCGGCGGGAGGTTGATCGCCGGGGGCGATGGCCTCGATGACGGTGAAAACGGGGTGATGGCTCGATCTCCAGAAAGGCGGCCGGACCTCGCAGGCTGCGCCCGGCGAAGCGGCCGGGACAGCATCGAGGGTTGATTTCTGTCCGAGGAAACCCGTTTTAGCAAGATCGCTGCGCCGATCAGCGCCGCCGCTCGCCGCTCATGTCGATGATGTCGTAGCCGGTCTCGCTCTTGGCCGCCGTGAATTCGCGAACGGCAAAGCCGCGGCATTCGCGCATGATCGTGCAGCGCAGCGGCCTGAATTTCGGATCGCAGTCGTCGTCGCCGTCGTTCAGGAAGTCGCGATAGCCGTAGTGCACATGCACGTCGACGCTGTCGTCGGCTTCGTCGACCACCTCGGCCTGGATGATACCGTCGAAATAGGGGGACTTGCAGCGCCCGCCTTCTTCGGAGGCATGGCGGTGATAGTAGTTGCTGATATCGAGCAGCAGGCCTCGATGCGGGCCGACATCCCAGGCACCGCTGCTGCGCCAGAAGTCCTGGCACCCGGCCAGAAGACAGCAGGCCAGCGCGAGGGCGACCATCCGCAGGCACGACATCTGTCCCATCTCCACGATCTCCACCTTTGGAAGACGTAGGGAGGGAACGCCTGAAGACCAACCGTCCGCGTCGGGCGATGCCATCGCCGGGCGACGCGCTCGATGCGATAGCTCGCAGGAACGGATCCCGATCGGATGTGATCGGGATATGGGCTCTCTCTCTCTCTCTCTCTCATTGTTTCGCCGCATGTCCCTGTCGTTCGGGTGGTCCCGCCTGATCTGGAACAGCGTTGGGGATGAAATCCAGTCGGTACGGCTTGTTCCCTGATCCCTGACAGTTCTTCAGCCGCCGTCTTTACGATGTCTTAACCGGGGCATGCGACGATGATGATCAGGTCCATGCGATCCTGGGAGTCCGGCCACCCGCTGAGAATGTCGGCGCGGGCGAGATTCCCAGGATCGCATGGACCTGTTGGGATCATGACGGCAAAATGTTGAAAGAAATCTTAACGTCTGGATCGGGCGGCATTGGTCTCCCTGGAATGCCTGATGAGCAAGCCGATCCGCGGGCGCTAAGCTGAATCAGAGCGGTCAGCCTCCAGGATCGTTGGTATGCGTTTCGTGCGGTCGAGGCGAAGCAACCTCGATTGCCGGGAATCGCGTGATCGATCCAGGCCTCTAGGATCGCGCGCGGCATTTGGGTAGAACGGGCAGGCAAGCGACCCGATCCCGGAGCCCGAGACGGTGGGACAGAGATGACCGAGGCCAGCAACGCCCAAGCCCTCCTCCACGACGAGGCCTACGAGAGGCCGTTCGCTCGGCGCGATCTCGATTGCGGCGGCATGGTGTTCACGCGGGGGCGGTCGCGGCAGTCCCTGAACGGCACGTGGACCTTCACCATCGATCGCTACGACACCGGCCTTCGCCAGCACTGGTATCAGGACTGTCATCTGCCGATCGAGGGGCGCACGGCACCCTGGGACTATGACGTCGCCAATGGCGAGACGGTCGAGGTGCCATCCTGCTGGAACCTCGCTCGCCCCGAATATTTTCATTATGAGGGCAGCGCCTGGTACGGACGGCGCTTCGACCATCGGCCCGGGGCCGAGGGCGAGCGGGTGATGCTCCGGGTGGGGGCGGCGCATTACGACACCAAGGTCTTTCTGAACGGCAGGTTCCTCGGCCATCACCTCGGCGGCTCCACACCGTTTTTCGTCGAGCTGACCGGTGAGCTCCGGGAGGAAAACTGGCTGTTTCTCTGCGTCAACAACGAGCGCCGGCTCGACCGCGTGCCCATGCGCCACACGGACTGGTTCAACTATGGCGGCGTGTTTCGCGATGTCGACCTGATCCGCTTGCCGGACGTCTTCATCAAGGATTTTTTCGTCCATCTGGTTCCGGACCGGAGGTTCGAGACCATCCAGGTCGCGGTGGAACTTTCCGACGCGGTCGACGGCGAAGCGGCTTTGTCGATGCCGGAACTCGGCATCGATAAGCGCCTGCCGATCTGCAGCGGGAAGGGGGTCGTGAGGATCGAGGCTTCGCCGGAGCTCTGGAGCCCGAGCAATCCCAAGCTCTACGATGTCAGCCTCCGGTTCGCCGATGATCACGTTACCGACCGTGTTGGTTTTCGCGAGATCAGGACCGAAGGCCGAGACATCATTTTGAACGGCGAGCCGATCAGGCTTCGCGGCATCTGCGCGCACGAGGACGATCGCGATCTCGGGCGGGTCAGCGATGACCGCGACATCCGCCGGCGTTTCGCTCATGCGAAGGAACTCGGCTGCAATTTCATGCGCCTCGCCCACTACCCCCACCACGAGCTGGCCGCGGAGATCGCCGACGAGATCGGGCTCCTCTTGTGGGAAGAAATCCCGGTCTACTGGTCGATCGCGTTCGAGCATGAGCCGACCTTCGCGGATGCCGACAATCAGCTGCGTGAGCTGATCACACGCGATCGCAACCGCGCCTCGGTGATCGCCTGGGGCGTAGGCAACGAGAACGCCGATACCGAGGCGCGGCTCGTGTTCATGCGCCGCCTGACCGAAACGGCGCGCGCCCTCGATCCGTCCCGGCTGGTGGGCGCGGCCTGCCTGGTGAACCAGAAGGCAAGGCGGATCGAGGATCGCCTCGCTGCGCATCTCGATCTGGTCGGGATCAACGAATATTATGGCTGGTACGAGCCTGATTTTTCGGACCTCTCGGCAATCGGCGCGAATTACGATCTCGACCGGCCGCTGATCATCACCGAGACCGGTGCCGATGCGCCCGCGGGCCGGCGCAGCGAGGAAAAGGCGCTGTTTTCCGAGGATCAGATGCTCGAGTGTTACCAGGCACAGTTCGCAGCCATCGCCGGGATCGATGCCGTGAAGGGCTTTTGTCCCTGGATCCTCTATGATTTCCGCTCCGAGCGGCGCAAGAACAGCTTCCAGAAGGGCTACAACCGGAAGGGCCTGATCGACGCCGACAAGGAAACCAAGAAACTCGCCTTCCACGCGCTGAAGCGCTTCTATCACGAGGTCTGGTAGCCACCGACATGCCCAAGATCGTCTATCTCGACGCGTTTCCAGCGCCCAATGCCCACGACATACTGGCCGAACGGCCGGAGCTCGAGATCATCAAGATCACCTCGGCAATGCCGACGGAGGACGCCTTTGCGATCCTGAAGGAAGCTCACGCCTATCAGCACATCCCGGCGCGCGACGAGGTGCCGAAGCCGCTCTGGGTGCATGCGGATCTTTTGAAGCGCTGTCCGAACCTTCTGGTGGTCTCGTCCAGCGGCTCGGGCGCCGACACCATCGACATCGACGCCTGCACGGAGGCGGGCGTGCTGGTGGTCAACCAGGCCGGCGGCAATGCCGAGGCGGTGGCCGAGCACAGCATGGCCATGATCCTCTCGCTGCTGAAGCGCATCGGCGAGAGCGATCGCCTCTTGCGCCGCGGCTGGACGGGTGCGCGCACTGATCTGCTCGGACGCAACCTCGAAGGGCGCACCGTCGGCATCATCGGGCTCGGCTATATCGGCCGGCGCGTCGCCGCGATCTGCAAGGACGTGTTCGGCTGCCGGGTCCTCGCCTTCGACCCCTATCTCTCGCTCGAGGAGATCGTCAGCAGAAAGGCCGAGCCCATGACGACGCTCGGCGATCTCCTGGCCGAGGCCGAGGTGCTGACCATCCATTGCCCGCTGACCAGGGAAACCGCCGGCATGATCGGCGCGGCCGAGCTGTCGAAGCTCCCGGATCAGGCGCTGATCGTCTCGACCGCGCGCGGCGGCATCATCGACGAGCCAGCACTGGAGGACGCGCTCCGCTCCGGCAGGATCGCCGGTGCCGGGCTCGATGTGTGGGAGCGCGAGCCGCCTGCCGCGGACCACCCGCTGCTCGCCTTCGACACGGTAATCGCCAGCCCGCACACTGCCGGTGTCTCCATCGACAGCCGGCAGAACATGGCGCGCTATGCCGCGACCCAGCTCATCGACCTCTTCGACGCCCGCCCGCCCGCCCGGCCGCTCAATCCCGAGGTCGCCGAGCGCTATCGCGCACGCTTCAAGGAAATCCTCGATCGCGAGCCCGAGGTTTTTTGATTTTTTGGGGGGAGGGGGAACGGCGCCTTCACAGGCGGGCAGCAACACGTCTTGGCGCTCTCGCTAGCCGAGGTCGCGCCGTTTCGTGTCGGTGCATATTTTCTTAACCTTTGTTCGCCATCCTGACGATCAGGTCCATGCGACCCTGGGAATCCGCCCGCCCGGAACAATGGCGGGGCGAGGCACGGACTCCCAGGATCGCATGGACCAGCGAGTCGGTGCCAATCTGGAGAAGCCGGGTTAAGGCGGGGTTAACCTTCGCGACTGCAGCGAATCGAGGTGGCGCAGGCTGACCTCGGAGCATAATTCTCAAAGGAGAAGGGTTTGAGCCCGGCTCAAAGCGCGGCGAGCTGGTAGGCCTGGTCGAACAGGCGGGCGCCGCCGGCGACGCGGGTCAGCCAGGGAAGGGGGATGCCGTGCTCGCCGCCGAAGCCGAAGCGGGCGCCGAGAAGGGCACCGAGGGCCATGGATCGGCCGCAGGAATCGCCGCCTGCGAGAACATTGCTGCGCGTCGCCTCCCGAAAACTCGACGCATGGCTCACGATGTGGAAGACCACGGGTAGCCCCTGTTGGACATGGCAGGCGCGGCCGATGTCGCCGGCGAGGTCGACGCTGCTTCGGTTCTTGGAGGCCAGAGCTTTGCGCAGGAGCGGCTGCAGCACCTCGCCGGCATGCTCGGCCTCCCGCTCGAGCGCGGTGCTCACCTTCTCCTCCGCCAGCATCGCACGGATCAGACGCGCGGTGATCAGGGCCGCTTCGAGCGCGAGCGGGTTGTCGTTGGTGACCCTGACCAGGCTCGTCACCTGCTGCTCGAGGTCGGCAGCGTCGGGGCCTGCCGCCACCAGGGCGGGAACGGGGGAAAGGGCCGGCAGCTGGTCGTCGTCGACGCCTGAGACCTCCGGCGTGTCCTCGCCGATGGCGCTGCCGAGATTGGCGAGCGTGCCGCGCGTCGGCCGGTCGATATAGCCTTTCCAGCTGCCGCCCGGGCCGAAAAACGCGAGATAGCGCTTCTGGTAGTCGGCCGCAGCGAACCTGCCGCCGGTGGCGATCAGCGAGGCCATCGCCAGGGTCAGGGTGGCTCCATACTGGCTGAGCTCGCCCGCCTGCTTGCCCTCATGGGCGAAATAGCCCTGGACGCCCTCGAAATGACGCTGATCCGCGTCGAGAAAGACCGGCTCGCGCCGGGCCGCGATTTCTGCGAGCCGGTCCGCATCGTAGAGCCAGTGCAGGCCCATGGCCGCGGCATCGGCGACCAGGGCGCCCAGCACCACCGCGGCGCGTGCCTCGATCTCTTCGCCTGTCGATCGCTGGACCATCGGTCACTCCCCTGCCACATGCGGTTGTCCAGTCGGACGGCGATCATCATATTGGGAAAAACCTCGAGACGCACAGGAGAACCATGAGCCAAAGTCCAAAAATCCTCGCCTTTGCCGGCAGCACGCGCCAAGGCTCCTTCAACAAGAAGCTGGTCAAGATCGCCGCGGGCGGTGCGCGCGATGGCGGCGCCGAGGTGACGGAGATCGATCTTCGGGATTTTCCGATGCCGCTCTATGACGGCGATCTGGAGGCGAACGAGGGCCTGCCCGAGCACGCGAAGAGGCTGAAGGTTTTGTTTAAGCAGCATCAGGGCCTGCTGATCAGCGCGCCGGAATATAACGGCGGCATGAGCGCCGTGCTCAAGAACGCGATCGACTGGGTGTCGAGGCGCGAAGGGGACGAGGCGGCGCTCGCCGCTTACAAGGACAAGGTCGCAGGCCTGGTGGCCGCTTCGCCCGGCCGGCTCGGCGGGCTCAGAGGCCTGGTGCACACCAGGCAGATCCTCACCAATCTCGGCGTCCTGGTGATCCCGCAGCAGCACGCGCTCAGCGGGGCGGGCGACGCCTTCGACGACGATGGGGCGCTCAAGGACAGCACCGCGGAGGCGGCGGTTACCGGGATCGGCGCACGCGTCGCCCGCACCATTGCCGCCCTGCAGGCGGCCGGCCGGTAGCGGGCCGCTACGGGCTATACTTGTCCGGTGCGCTATGCTGAACTTTCGGTCTTCTCCTGCCTGCTCAGAGTTGCCTCATGAATGATCAGACTCCGTCGAACACGGGCATCGCAAGCGTCGATGCCATGCTGGAAACGCTGACGCGCGGCAACTATGTCGCCGACCGCTCGCTGGCGACCGCGCTCTATCTCGCCTTGTCGCTCGGCCGGCCGCTATTCCTCGAAGGCGAGGCGGGCGTCGGCAAGACCGAGATCGCCAAGGTGCTCTCGGAGACCCTCGGGCGCAAGCTGGTCAGGCTGCAGTGCTACGAGGGCCTGGACGTCAGCTCGGCGGTCTACGAGTGGAACTATGCGCGCCAGATGCTGGAGATCCGCCTTGCCGAGGCCGAGGGCGACACCGACCGCGCCGCCCTCGCGCGAGATATCTTCACCGATCAATTCTTGATACGACGACCTTTGCTGCAGGCTTTGGAGCCGAGCGACGGCGGCGCACCCGTGCTCCTGATCGACGAACTGGACCGCACCGATGAGCCGTTCGAGGCCTATCTCCTGGAAATTCTTTCCGACTTTCAGGTGACCATCCCGGAAATCGGCACGATCAAGGCGGACAAGCGCCCGATCGTGATCATCACGTCGAACCGGACGCGCGAGATCCACGACGCGCTCAAGCGCCGCTGCTTCTATCACTGGGTGGACTATCCCGACGCCGAGCGGGAGATGGCGATCATCAGGGCGCGCATTCCCGGCGCTGCGGAAAGCCTGACCCGGCAGATCGTCGGCTTCGTGCAGAAGCTGCGCGCCGAGGACCTGTTCAAGCAGCCGGGCGTGGCCGAGACCCTGGACTGGACCCAGGCGCTGATGACCCTGGATCGCCTGGAGCTCGATCCCGAGACCATCAACGACACCATCGGTACGCTTTTGAAATATCAGGACGACATCGCCAAGCTGCAGGGCAGCGAGGCCGCAAGGCTGCTGAACGAGGTGAAGAGGGACCTGGCGAGGGCAGGCTGACCGATCATGACGCCGATGTCCGAGCGAGACTCCCGTCAACCGATCGAACCGGGCCGGTTCGTCGCGAACATCATGCATTTCGGACGCTGCCTGCGCGCGGCAGGGTTACCCGTGGGTCCTGGCAGGACCCTTGAGGCGATCCGGGCGGTGGATGCTGTCGGCATCGGCACGCGCGAGGATTTTTACTGGACGCTGCACTCGGTCTTCGTAAACCGCCGGGATCAGCGCGAGCTGTTCGACCAGGCCTTTCACATCTTCTGGCGAAAGCCGGATCTGCTCGAAAAGATGATGCAGCTTCTGCTGCCGACGATCGAGATCGAGCGCGAGGATGAGGACGAGGTCAGCCGCCGGCTCTCCGAGGCGCTCGGCCCGCAAAAGCAGCCGGGCCAGGGCGAGGCGCCCGAGGAGAACGAGGAGGAGAAGATCGAGCTCGACGCGACGCTCACCTTCTCCGAGAAGGAAATCCTGCAGTCCAAGGATTTCGAGGACATGACGGCCGACGAGATCGAGCGCGCGAAACGCATCATCCAGACCATGCGTCTCCCCATCATGGCCGTGCCGACCCGCCGTTTTTTTTCGCACGCGCACGGAGAACGCGTCGATCTCAGGAAGACGCTGCGCAACAGTCTGAGGGGCGGGGGGGCGATCATCGACCTCGCCCGCAAACAGCGAAAAAAACGGCACCCGCCGCTGGTGATCCTGGCCGACATCTCAGGCTCGATGGATCGCTATTCGCGCATGCTGGTGCATTTCATGCACGCGATCACCAATGACCGCGACCGCGTCTTCAGCTTCGTCTTCGGCACGCGGCTCACCAACATCACCCGCCAGCTGCGCTACCGGGACGTCGACATCGCGCTCTCCAAGGTGGGCGAGCTGGTCAAGGACTGGTCCGGCGGCACGCGCATCGGCCATTGCCTCGAGGACTTCAACCGCAACTGGTCGAGGCGCGTGCTCGGCCAGGGCGCCCTTGTCCTGCTGATCACCGACGGCCTGGATCGCGACGCCGGCGAGGGGCTGGAACCCGCCATGGAGCGCCTGCAGAAATCCTGCCGCCGCCTGATCTGGCTGAACCCGCTGATGCGCTTCGACGGCTATGCGCCGAGTGCCACCGGCGCACGCGCGATCGTCAAGCATGTGGACGACTTCAGGACGGTGCACAATCTGGCAAGCCTCGAAGACCTGGGCGCCGTGCTCGCGGCGAGTGGGGCGCGGGCGGCGGCTTAGGGGAAACCCCGTCGGTTCGCCCACCGATCGGCGACGACCGTTTTTGCCGCCATCTTCAGGAAATTTTAACCCAAGCATGCGACCATGATGCCTTCCTGGTCCATGCGATCCTGGGAGTCCGTCCGCCCGCCAAAAACAGGGGGGCGAGACTCGGACTCCCAGGATCGCATGGACCAGAGCCTGGAAGATGCCGGAATTGGGTTAAGATCGGGTTAAAGCTGGGGTCTTCGTTCATCCGCTATTGCGAGGCCCGCCTCCCCGGTCGGCCGATGCTCCGGTCGCGCAATGGACGCGTCATTCGGCGGGCAGCTCGGCGCGTCGTCGCCATTGGAGGAGCAGCACCGGCGACAGGAGCAGGAAGCCGATGCCCATGGTCACGAGCCCGGGGGCGATGAACAGCAGCGAGACGAGGCCGACATACCAGCGTATCGGCAGAGCGAGCGGCGCCAGGAGAAACCCTGAAAACGCGGCACCGAGGGTGGCGATGCCGAGCATGGCGCCCAGGAGCGTCACGCTGAACGCGGCCCAGGTGAAGCCATCGGCCACCAGCAGGAGCGAGGGCGAGTAGACGAAGATGAAGGGCACCAGCGCCTTGGCGATGCCGAGCCGAAACGCGGTGTTGCCGGTCCTGAAGGGGTTGGAGCCGGCGATGCCGGCGGCTGCATAGGCGGCGAGCGCCACCGGCGGCGTGATGTCGGCGAGCACGCCGTAATAGAAGACGAAGAAGTGCGAGACCAGCGGCTGCACCTGCAGCTGGGCAAGGGCAGGGGCGGCGACCGCGACCAGGATGATGTAGGTCGCGGTGGTCGGGATGCCGGCGCCCATCAGGATGCAGGCGACGGCGATCAGCAGCAGCGAGAAGAACAGCGCCCATTGGGCCACATCGAAAAAGCTGAAGGGCCAGAGGCCGCCGAACAGCTGACCGATGTCGGTCGCCGCCTGCACCACGACATAGCCGAGCCGGAAGCCGACGCCGGTGAGCGTGACCACGCCGACCACGATGCCGACGCAGGCGGCCGCCGCCCCGACCGCGAGCGTGCTTCTGGAGCCGTCGGCGAGGGCGTTCATCAGATCCTTGAAGGTCAGCCGGTCTACAGGGTTCAAAAAACCGACCACGACGCAGGCGGTGATCCCCCAGACCGCGGCATAGTCCGGCGTGCGCCCGGCGAGGATCAGATAGACCAGAATGCCGAGCGGGATGAGCGACAGCCAGTGCTGTCGTATGACCAGCGCTGTCCTCGGCAATTCGTCCGGACGCAGACCGCGCAGGCCCAGCTTTCTCGCCTCCAGATGCACCATGATGAAGATGCCGAAATAGTGGAGCAGGGCCGGGAACAGCGCCGCCGCCAGCACGTCGCGCAGCGGGATCTCCAGATATTCGACCATGATGAAGGCAGCGGCACCCAGGATCGGCGGGGTGATCTGCCCTCCGGTGGACGAGGTCGCCTCGACCGCGCCTGCGAAATGGGCGGGATAGCCGATGCGCTTCATCGCCGGGATGGTCAGGGCGCCGGTGGTGACCGTGTTGGCGATCGAGGAGCCGGAGATCGTGCCCATGAAGGCGGAGGAGAAGATCGCGACCTTGGCAGGCCCGCCCGAATAGCGCCCGGCGAGCGCCATGGCGAGATCGATGAACAGCTGGCCAAGGCCGATGCGCATGGCGAGCACGCCGAACAGAATGAACAGGAAGACATATTGCGCCATGACGCCGATGGCGACGCCGTAGATGCCCTGATTCGTCATGTAGAGATGGTTGATCAGCCCGAGCCAGCTGGTGCCGCCATGCTTCAGGGGGCCGGGCGCATAGGGGCCGAACAGCGCGAACAGGATGAACAGGAGGGCGATCACCGGCAGTGTCCAGCCGACCGATCGGCGGGTCGCTTCGAGCACCAGGAGGAGCAGCGCCGTGCCGAAGAACACGTCGGAGGCCGACGGGTTGCCGACCCGGCGGGCGACCTCGTCGGGCGGCAGCAGCGGCAGATAGAGCGCGGCGACGACGCCGAGGAGGGCGAGGACGATGTCGAGGATGGCGACGCCGTCGACGCGATACCACGCCTTGGGAAGGATCCCTGACCTCGGTGAGGTCCGCCAGGAGAAGTGCAGAAACAGCAGCCCGAGCATGAACGCCAGAAAGATGCCGCGATGCAGGAGCTCACGGATCAGGCCGAAGCCCGAGGCGTAATATTGATAAAGTGCCAGGCCGACCAGCGGGATCATGAGGATCGCCGCCATGGCCGGCCCGGTGCTGCGAAAGGCTGCCTCCGGGTCGTAGCGGCGCTCGATCTCGTCGAGTTGCTCCTGGGTGAGATCCGGCTTTCGGTCGAGCGCCATCAATCCGTCCCGTGGACAGGAAAAACCCGGATCGCGTGCAGTCGGTCCGGGCCTTCCCGTCGCAACAGGGCTATTTCAGCAGCCCCACTTCCTTGTAATAGCGCTCGGCACCCGGATGCAGGGGCACGCCGACGCCGTTCAGCGCGGTCTCCAGGGTGATGCTCGTCCCCTTGGCATGGCCGACGTCCAGGAGGTTTCTCGAGTTCTCGTTCCAGAGCGCCTGGGTGATCTTGTAGATCAGCTCCTCGTCCTTGTTCGCGTGGGTGAACCACTGGGCACCCACGGCGATGGTCTGGACGCCGCTCACGCCCTCATAGGCATCGTCCGGGATCTCGCTCGCCGAGAAGAATCCATGCTCGCCGGTCAGCGCCTCGGCGCCGGCACCGTCGATCGGCACGAGCTTGATGTCGGCGGCCGAAGCGAGCTCGACGATCGCGCCGGTCGGGTAGCCGGCGACCACGAAGATCGCATCGACCTTGCCGTTCTGCAGCGCCTCGGTGGCGGCAGCGCCCTTGAGCTGCTCCGGCGTGATGTCGTCCTGGCTGAGCCCGTTGGCCTCGAGGATGAGGTTGGCATCCACATAGGTGCCGGATCCCGGCTCGTCGAGCGAGACGCGCTTGCCCTTGAGATCGGCCACGGAGCTGATGCCGCTGTCGGCCAGCGCCACCAGGTGGATATGCTCGTCGAACAGGGCGGCGATGGTGCGCAGATCCGTCGCCGGCTCCTCGCCCTCCATGGTGCCCGTGCCGGTATAGGCCCAAAAAGCGACGTCGGACTGGGCGAAGCCCGAATCGCGCAGGCCGGACATGATGGCGTTGATGTTGTCGACCGAGCCGCGGGACGACACCGCCGAGGCGATCAGCCCGTCGACGCCGCAGCTGCCGCCGTCCTCGCAGGGCCGGGAGCCCGGCGGCTTGGAGATGGCGTTGGCGATCACACCGCCCACGGGATAGTAGGTGAAGGACGTCCCGCCCGTGCCGATGGTGAAAAATGTCAGGTCCTGCGCCACGGACACGCCGCCCGACAGGGCGGCAAGGGTCGCGGCCATGGCAGCCGCCTTCAGGGTCTTCAGCATGTCGTCCTTCCTGCTCCGGATTGATCGCGAATGGGATGGGCTGAATGGCTTTCGCCCATCCGGAAGTGTAGCAATGAAACCGCCGGACGGAATACCGAACATGTTTGTAAAATCATGCATCGACGAAAGGCGCTTTGCTCCGGCGCACCCGGGTGGCTGTGCACCTAAAAAAGGCGCGCTCAAAGAAACAGCCGGCGATCGAGATCCGTCGCCGGCTGTCCGGTCGTTCCGTCTGTCCCCGTCGGCTGCGGGTCAGGCGCCTCGGACTTCGAGGCTGTCGTGGAGCTGCTTCACCAGGCTCGACGGCAGGCCGAGGCGGGCGGCGAGCTGGTTCATATAGGTCTGCTCTCCTGGTGTGTCGACGTCGATGGCGAAGAGGGAGGCGGTGTAGATTTCGGTCGCCATATAGGGCGAGTCGACCTCGCTTGCCAGGCTTTCGACGTCCACCGGCTTTCTAAGCTCATCCTGGATGAACTGGCGCATTTCCTGGCTGGCGCCGGCCTCGTTGAGCTTGCCCAGAATGCGCTGCTGCTCGCCCGCGTCGATCTGGCCATCGGCCTTGGCGGCGCTCAGCATGGCGCGGATCATCACATGGGCCCGGTCTTCATCATTGCGCCGCGTTTCGACCTGACCCGAGGCGTAGCGCGAGAGGTCGAAGCCGGGTGCGGCCGCCTGACCGCCGCCGGATGCGCCGCCTGCCATCTGCGACATGGCCGCCTTGGCCAGGCTGCCGATCAGCCCGCCGGCGAGGCCGCCGCCTGCGGCCTGTGCGCCGCCACCGCCGAGAAGCGAGCCGAGGACATCGCCGAGGCCGCCGCCTGCACCCGAGCGCGTGCTGGCGCCGCCGCCCAGCACCTGCGACAGCAGACCGCCGAGGGCACCGCCTCCGCCTCCGCCGCTACCACCCAGGAGCGAACCTGCCATATCCAGAAGAGGATTGTTGCCGCTCGCCGCGCGCTCCAGCCGCTGCTGGCTCTTGCCCATACCGCTTTGCATCAGAATATCGAGGATAGCCTTGGCATCCATGACTGCGCCCTTCCCAAAGAGATCGTATCTCGTGGACCTTAATGGCTTCCTGTTTGAAGAGGAACCACCAGAGCGAGAAGACCACAATATTAACCAGAAGAAACACCCGCCGTCCGCCCAAACTCCGCAACCCCATCGACCAGGGCGACATCGAGGGGGCAGGCCCAGGCGAGTCCGCGGGTCAAGCTGCGCCCAGCTTGGGGGTTGAATTGGTTGAACGTCTGGTTCAGGTTTCGTTCATTGCCGGGGCAGTAGAAGAACCGTCATGAAAGTCCTCTCGACAGTCCTGTTGCTGGTGGTCGGCGCTGCCGGAGCCGGCAGCGCATTCGCCGACGACGGGTTTCGCTTGCCCGGTCTCGGCAATTTCGGCATTGCGCCGGCTCCCTCGAAGCTGATCGACAGTCAGGCGGGGACGGTGGAGCGCGCCAAGCCTCTGGAGGCGGTGCTCGATACCATCCGGCGCCGTCTGCCCGGCCGCGCGCTTGGAGCGAAGCTCGCCGAGTGGCGCGGCCGCGAAGTCTACGAGATCCGCTGGATGGGCGAAAACGGCCAGGTTCACGACATCACCGCCGATGCCGTCAGCGGCAAGATACTGGACGAACGCTGAGGGGAGAGACGAGGGCGGCCGGCCCTTCGAAGGCGGCGCGCTTTCCGATGGGGCTTTTGTCCCTGGAACCGTTTGAGGAAGACGATCGATGAGAGTTCTGCTGGTCGAGGATGAAGAGGATCTGGCGCGGCAGCTTCGGGAAAGCCTGGTGGACGCCGGCTATGCCGTCGACGTCGCCCATGACGGCGAGGAGGGCCACTATCTCGGTGCGCACGAGCCCTATGATGCCGTGGTGCTCGACCTCGGCCTGCCGGTCATGGACGGGATCACCGTCCTGGAGCGCTGGCGCCGCGATGGCCTGACCACGCCGGTGCTGATCCTGACGGCGCGCGACCGCTGGAGCGAGAAGGTCGCGGGCTTCGACGCCGGTGCCGACGACTATGTGGCGAAGCCATTCCACATGGAGGAGGTCCTGGCACGCCTGCGCGCGCTGGTGCGCCGTGCCGCGGGACACGCATCCGCCGAGATGACCTGCGGGCCGGTGCACCTGGACACGCGTTCGGCCAAGGTGTCGGTGGACGGCCAGCCGATCAAGCTGACGGCGCAGGAATACCGGCTGCTCGCCTATCTGATGCATCACCAGGACAAGATCGTCTCGCGCACCGAGCTGACCGAGCATCTCTACGACCAGGATTTCGATCGCGATTCCAACACGATCGAGGTCTTTGTCGGCCGTCTTCGAAAAAAACTCGGAGTCGACGTGATCCAGACCGCGCGCGGCCTCGGTTATCGTCTGGCGCCGCCGGGGGACGCCGATTAGGTCCCTCGCATCCCGCCTCGTCATCAGCGCCGCGATCTGGTGCGCGCTTCTTCTGAGCGCCAGCGGTTTCGCGCTGTCCGCCCTCTTCGGCGACGCCGTCAGAAACAGTTTCGACGCCAGGCTGGCCGTGCTCCTGGAGGGCGTGGTCGCCGGCACCAAGGTCGGCGAGAACGGCCGTCTCGATCTCAGCCTGCAGCTCGGCGAGCCGCGTTTCGATCAGCCTTTTTCCGGCTGGTACTGGCAGATCGACGACGGCGAGCAGCCGGTGCGCCGTTCCTCGTCGCTCTGGGCGCAGGCGCTGATCCTGCCCCATCCGGAAAGCGAGGAAGTGGTGCTCCCCGAGGTGCGGGGGCCGAGCGGGCAGACTCTTCGCGTGCTGATCAGACCGATCCTGCTGCCGGGACAGGACCGGCCCTACTGGTATGCGGTCGCCGGTGACGAAAGCGAGCTCAGAGGACCGAAAAACCGCTTCGACGGCCTGCTCGCGCTGACCCTCGCCATGCTGTTCGCAGGCGTGCTCGCCGCCATCCTGATCCAGGTGCGCTTCGGCCTGCAGCCGCTCTTCCGCATCCGGCGGGCACTCACCGCGATCCGCTCTGGCGAGAGCCGGCGTCTGGAGGGCGCCTATCCGAGCGAGATCGAGCCGCTGGCGCATGAGCTCAACGCGCTGATCGATCACAGCGAAACCCTGATCGAACGCGCCCAGACCCATGTCGGCAACCTCGCCCACGGCCTGAAGACTCCGCTCTCCGTGCTCGCCAACGAAGTGCGCGGCAAGGACACGCCGCTCAGCCATCTGGTCGAGCGCCAGACGACCCTGATGCGCCAGCAGGTCGAGCATCACCTGTCTCGCGCGCGTGCTGCGGCGACCAGCAATATATTGGGCGCGCGCTGCGAAGTCAGGCCGGTGCTCGGTGATCTGAAGCGCACGCTCGAACGCATTCATGAGGAGCGTGGGATCGAGATCGAGATGACCTGTTCCGACGAGATCATCTTTCGAGGTGCCCGCCACGACCTCGAGGAAATGCTCGGCAATCTGATGGATAATGCCTGCAAATGGGCGAAATCCAGGGTGCGGGTTCAGGCGGATCGCCAGGGGGACAGGGTCGTTCTGACCATCGAGGACGATGGTGACGGCCTGCCGCCATCGAAGCGGGATGAGGTGCTGAAACGCGGTCGGCGCCTGGACGAATCGGTGCCGGGCACCGGCCTCGGCCTCTCGATCGTCGTCGATCTGGCCAGCCTCTATGGCGGCAAGTTTGCCCTGGGTGATTCCACCCTGGGCGGGCTCTCGGCGACGCTTCAGCTGCCGGCCGGTGAAATCGTCCGGCAGAAGACGCGAACCTGAACGGCAGATAAACGCCGGGTTCAGAAAACGTTCAATCCGGAAACGCTAGAACGGTTTCCATGATCAGCGGTGTCCAGATCGACGGGTTCATGATCTGCCACTCCCCCTGGCGCCGGTTGCCCGACCGGCATGACACCGCGCTGGTTCCGCTGATCAAAGAAGGCTGGCTGAATGTGCTCTGTCGTCCTTCTGCATGCTTTCTACCCCACCCCCTAGACCTTGGCCCGGCGGTGACGCCGGGCTTTTTTTTGGGGCAGGCGGCTCAGTTGCGCGCCGCCCCGTCAATCACGCGCACGCCGAGGCCGGAGGCAAGGGCCAGCAGGGCGTTCGCGGCCTGGTCGATCCGGTCTTGATCGATGCCGCGAAAAACGATGGTCGACCCCGGCCCCTCGGAGCCGAAAAACGGGTAGCTGCCGATGTCCAGGTCGGGATGCTCGTCCTGCAGCTTGCCGAGATGGGCGGCGAGTTCGCCTTCCGGCATGAACAGGGTGACCGAGCGCGACAGGACCACGGCACCGCCTTTCAGGGTCGGCAGAACATTGTCCAGCATCGCCTGCATGATCTTGGGCACGCCCGCCATCACGTGCACGTTCTCGACACGAAAGCCGGGCGCGATGCTGACCGGGTTGTCAATGAGATCAGCACCCACCGGCATGTCCGCCATGGA
>JAWKVM010000010.1:0-178569 GCA_041398025.1 Alphaproteobacteria bacterium | reverse complement strand
ATCTGTTCGACCGGCTCGCGCTGCCCTGCACGGCGCTGGTCAACAGCCGGATGTACGAGCAGGCGCCGGGCGTGGTCGAGGCATTCCGCGCGCGCGGCGACGAGATCGCGGGCCATGGCCGCAGCAATGCCGAGCGCCAGGGCACGCTCGACGAGGCGGAGGAGCGCGCGCTGATCCAGGAGGCGACCGAGACGCTCACCCGGCATGAAGGATTGCCGCCCAAGGGCTGGCTCGGCCCCTGGATCTCCGAGAGTGCCTGCACGCCCGATCTGCTGCAGGAGGCGGGTTACGACTATCTCCTGGACTGGTGCCACGACGATCAGCCCATCTGGATGGCCACGCGCGCCGGCCGCATCCTGTCCGTGCCCTATCCGCAGGAGCTGAACGACATCCCGCAGATCGTCGCGCGCAAGCGCGAGGGCGACGAGTTTGCCGACATGATCATCGACGGCTTCGACGTGATGCTCGAGGACAGCGTCAGGCAGCCGCGGGTCATGGGCATCGCGCTGCACGCTTATCTGATGGGGCACCCGCATCGCGTGAAGCCTCTGGAGCGGGCGCTGCGCCACATCGTCGACCAGGGATCGGACCGCGTCTGGATCACGACCGCGGGCGGCATCAATGACTGGTTTCGTGGGATGGATTTCGCGGGCTCGCGATCGGCGCTGAGCCCGTCTGACAAGGGGGGAACGTCTTGACCATCACCATCACATCCGCCGAGGTGCTGCCACTGCGCATCCCGTTCGTCGACGGCAGCAGCGGCACCGGGCTGATGCCGACCCAATGGACCCGGCTCGACGTCGCCCTGGTCAGGCTGGAGACCGCGGACGGCCTGGTCGGCTGGGGGGAGGGGTTTTCCTACGCCTGCCGCACGGCGACGGTCGCGGCACTCCGGGACATGGTGTTCCCGCAGGTGGTCGGCCAGGAGATCGACGACATTCCTGCCTTCAATCGCCGCCTGCAGCAAAGGCTGCATCTGCACGGACGCTACGGCATCACCATGTTCGCGATCTCGGCGGTCGACATCGCGCTTTGGGACATCGCCGCCAAGCAGAAAGGCGTCTCGCTTGCCGAGCATCTGGGCGGACGCGGGAAGAGCGCGCTTCCCGCCTATGCCAGCCTGGTGCGCTATGGCGATCCGTCCGCGGTCCGCGCCTTCGCGGAGAAGGCGGTCGGCGAGGGCTACGAGACCGTGAAGCTGCATGAGATCGCGCTGGAGGCGATCGAGGCGGGGCGTGCGGGCGTCGGCGCGGATGTGCGCCTGGTGACCGACGTCAACTGCAACTGGTCGATCGAAGAGGCGGAAGCGCTGATGCCCGAGATGAAGCGCCTCGGCCTCTACTGGGTGGAGGAGCCGATCTTCCCGCCGGACGACGCCGGGCTGCTCGGCGATCTGGAGCGGCGCCACGGCGTGCCCATCGCCAGCGGCGAGAACGCCTGCACCGCGGTCGAGTTTGCCCGCACCGTGCCGGAGATCACGTTCGTGCAGCCGAGCGTCACCAAGGTCGGCGGCGTCAGTGAGTTTCTCGCTGTTTGCGATCTCGCCGAGGCCGCGGGCAAGAGCGTGATGCCGCACGCCCCCTATTTCGTCCCCGGCTACTGGGCGAGCGCGCAGCTCATGGCGGCAAGGCCGGTCGCCGAGCTGTTCGAGTACCTCTATATCGAACCCGAGGCCTGGCTCGATCCGGCGATCCCGCTGCCGAAGAACGGCAGGCTCGCCGTGCCCGATCGCCCCGGCCTCGGCTTCGAGCCCGATCCGGAGATCCTGAAGCGCTACGCGGCCTAGCGCCGACCGCCGTCACCGGCTGTGATCTGCAGCAGCAGGGCGGTCAGGGCCTCCGGCATGGTCAGGTGCGGATTGTGGCTCGCCGCCAGCTCGTGCAGCGGCCAGCCCCGGGTTCGCGCCTTGTCGGCGAAGCGGCGAAAGCCGTCCTCGGGACCGGCGATGGTGCAGTAGATGTAGTCGATCGGCAGGGTCAGCGCGCCGCCGGTCAGGGTCAGCTTCTGGCGAAAGGTTTCAGCCGGCTGCGGGATGCGCCGCGGTGCCGCCCACGCGCGATCGGCCTCCGGGGTGTCCGGCGGCATAGGATTGGGCGGCAGACGCCAGCCGTCGCCCTCCTCGGCGACCTTGTTCTCGAAACTCGCGCGCCGCTCCGGGGCCGCCAGATCCATCAGGCTTTCGCCGTCATCGGGCGCGAAGGCGTCGAGATAGATCAGCCGTGCCACGCGCTCGCGCGCCCGGTCGGCGACGCCGGTCGCGACCATGCCGCCGTAGGAATGGCCGATCAGCACGAGATCCCGCAGATCCTCCGTCTCGATCACCGCGACCGCGTCCCGGATGTGATGCTCGAGATCGATCCCGGGATGCGCCAGATGGGCGCGCTCGCCGAGACCGGTCATGGTCGGCGTCCAGAGCTCATGCCCGGCCGCGCGGATCAAGGGGCGCATCTTGCGCCAGGCCCAGCCGGCCGACCAGGCGCCGTGGGTGACGAAAAAGTCGGTCACGAAAGCCTCCCCGATGTCACTGACGAAGCCATCATAGAAGCCCTGCAGCGGGCGCAGCAAGCGACCTGCAGGTGATCGGGCCGACCAGGCGGCAGATCGGCTAGCCGGCAGGCTGGGTCAGCGCCTGATAGGCCTTGGGAAACGCCGCGGCGATCTCGTCCCGGCTCATGCCGGGCCGCATCGAGGGATCGTAGAGCATGCGCAGCAGCAGGAAGTCGATCGACGTCCAGGCCGCGCGCGCGGTCTTGGGATTGAGCAGGGAATCGGTGGTCGCCCCCAGCGGATATCTGAGACCGAGGCTCTCGAGCATGGCGCGCAGGACGCAGCGATCGAAGGCCTCACGATCGGGCTGGACCTGGGCCATCAGGACCCCGCCGCCGATACGGGTCTTGCCCTCGACGAATCCGCGGTGGCTGCAGACGGGTCCATCCCCCGCCGCCAGTTCGTCATAGAGTTCGGGACGCCCGGCGAACACGGTCTCGAAGAGTTCGGCAAAGGCGCCGTTGCGATCGCCGTCGAAATCGCCGCTCACCAGAACCAGGAAGTTGACCACGTCCTCGGGTCCGGACGGTCCGATGTCCACGCCGGCGGCCTTGCCGAGCAGGTTCGCCTGCTGCAGGAGCTGCGATGTGCGCGCATGGACTTCGTCCTTGAGATTATGGCCGCCGAAGATGGTGACACGCATGGGGTCGGTCCATTTGAGCAGCCGTTCCTGCGTGGCCTGCTGCGTCCCGACGGTCGCCTCGAGGAACAGACGGCGCATGCAGTCGAGATCGGCGATGCAGGCATCGGCCTCGTCGTCCGACTGCAGGCGTATGGCTCCGCCGTTCTCGGCATGAGCGGGCGGCGCGCCCAGAATGAGGGCGCATGTCACGAACAGTCCGCGGACCCAGGGAGACATCCCGGATCTGAAAGGCGCAATCATCGTCAAACTCCAAATTCGCCAGGCAGTCTTGCTGGCAGAACACTTCAGCCGGCAATTTGTTCAGATGTTTCTTGCCGTCGCCCTGCGCAATATCCTGACAAAGCTGCCCGCAAGCGCTAGCTCTGATCGACGACGCTTTGCATAGGCGTGAAGACCAAAAAAGCAACAGGAAAACCGACCATGCTCGATCAGGCGAAGGCGAAAGCGGCGGCAGCGCTGATTGCGGACCACTGGCAGTGCGGCCGGCAGATGGAGGCCCTGCCGGAGGCGCTGCGCCCGACGAGCCGGGCGGACGGCTATGCGATCCAGGCTCATCTCGCCGACATCAGCGCGAGCGCGCTGATCGGCTGGAAGATCGCGGCGACCTCGACCGGCGGACAGCGGCATATCGGCGTCGATGGTCCGCTCGCCGGGCGCCTTCTCGCCGAGCGGCTGCTCGACGCGGAGGAAAAGCCGTCGCTCGTCGGCAATCACATGGCGGTCGCCGAGCCCGAATTCGCCTTGCGCATGGCGACCACGCTCGAGCCGCGCGCGGAGGCCTATGCGACCGACGAGGTCATGGCCGCGGTCGGCGCCCTGCATCTGGCGATCGAGCTGCCGAGCTCGCGCTTTCTCGATTTCGCGAGGGTCGGCGCCGCGCAGCTGATCGCGGACAATGCCTGCGCCCACCAGTTCCTGCTCGGACCCGAAGTCGGGGAGGCCTGGCGCGGCATCGATCTCAGCCGCCACGAGGTGACTGGCGCGGTCGCCGGCAAGCACGAACACCGGGGCAGTGGCGGTGCCGTGCTCGGTGATCCGCGAACCGCGCTCACCTGGCTGGTGAACGAAGTGTCCTCGCTTGGCCTAGCACTCGAGGCGGGCCAGATCGTCACCACCGGCACCTGCACCGTGCCGCTGCCGATCGAGCCCGGCGACGAGATCAGGGCGGACTTTGGCGCGTTCGGCACAATCACGCTCGGCATCGAGCCCTGAACGCAGTCCATCACGCATCCAACGGGAGACCCGATCATGACATCGTCCGCAACCATGGCGCTCGCATCCATGGCCGCCGCCGTCGGCAGCCTGCTCAAGGAGCGGAAGGAGACCGTCGCGATCGCCGAGTCGTCGACCGGCGGCCTGATCTCGGCGGCGCTGCTGGCCGTGCCCGGCGCGTCCGCCTATTTTCTCGGCGGCGGCGTGATCTACACGCAAACATCGCGCAGCGCCCTGCTCGGCATCGACCTCGACGCCCATCCCGGCCTGCGCCCCAGCACCGAGGCCTATGCCCACCTCATGGCGACCTCGATGCGCGCGCATCTGGGTGCGACCTGGGCGCTCGGCGAGACCGGCGCGACGGGACCCGCGGGCAACCGCTACGGCGACCAGCCCGGCCATAGCTGCATCGCGGCCATCGGACCGCTGAACCGCACCCTCACCATCGAGACCGGGCAGTCCGATCGCGAAGGGAATATGTGGCACTTTGCCCGCGCGGCCCTGGATTTGCTGACGGAGACAATCCGCAGCCGCTGAGTTGATGACTTGCACGCTACGATCAGAGGCGGTGCGCCGTCATACCGATCCCACGACTTTTTCATCAACGGAACGCCATGCCATTTCTGTCCGGCAGGATTTCATGCCAGCGTTAGGCTTTCCTTAACCCGTTCCTCGCATCTTGTTCCGTGGTCCATGCGATCCTGGGACTCCGTCCGTCCGCCGGAAAAGCGTGGGCGAGGCTCGGACTCCCAGGATCGCATGGACCAGCGAGACATGCCCTATCCTGGCCATAGCGGGTTAAGAAAGGATGAAGACCTCCTTTGTCCTGCACGCATCGGTCGGGACTTGCGAGGCTGGAAGAAGCAGGCCTGCGGCGCGCGTATCAGTACTGGCTCGCGGTCTTCAGCACGGCCATGGTCACGCGCGAGATGCAGACGAGCTTGCCGTCTTCGCTCTCGATTCGGACCTCCCAGATCTGGAGGGTGCGGCCCAGATGGAGCGGCCGGGCGGTGCCGACGACATAGCCGTCCCTGACCGGTCGCACATGGTTCGCATTGATCTCGACGCCGACGCAGTGATGCTGCTCGGGATCGACAGAGAAGGTCGCCGCCCATGAGGCGAGCGTCTCGGCGAAGGCGACCGAGGCGCCGCCATGCAGCACGCCGGCCGGCTGCCGCGTGCGCGCATCCACCGGCATCCGGCCCTTGAGATAGTCCTCTCCGGCCTCGACGACCTCGATCCCGAGATGGTCGATCATCGTCCCCTGGCCGCGCTCTTTGGCATAAGCCGTCGGAAAGTCCTTGAACCAGATAGCCATCGATCCGTTTCCGTTGTGTCAGGCGAGGAGACTAGATGG
Source organism: Alphaproteobacteria bacterium (assembly GCA_041398025.1). Taxonomy (GTDB): domain Bacteria; phylum Pseudomonadota; class Alphaproteobacteria; order Geminicoccales; family Geminicoccaceae; genus JANQPX01. The sequence continues at coordinate 172,810 of JAWKVM010000010.1, read as the reverse complement.
TGTAACGGGCTCGGCTCAATAGTCGGTTTGGCTGGTGTCGGTTTTGTCGTATCTGGTTGCGATCCGTCGGAAATGCTTGATCTTGGCAAAGTCGTTTTCGACGAGATGGCGCCATGCATCCATCTCGGCATCATGAGGGATCGCGGTTTTGCGATCGGCTTTTGACGGGATCACGGCCAAGGCGCCTCGCTCAGCAAGCTCTTTTCGGATCGCGTTGTTGTCGAAGGCCTTGTCGGCGATCAGGGCATCGATCGTGACGCCGTCGAGCAGGCTGTCGACGCCGATGCTGTCATGGCGTTGTCCGGGCATGAGCATGAACCTGGCGAGATTACCCAGCGCATCGACCAGAGCCAGCACCTTGGTGGTCAGGCCGCCACGCGAGCGTCCGATCGCCTGAGTTTCAGTCCCCCTTTAGCGCCGGCGCCGTGCTGATGCACGCGCACGATCGTGCCGTCGACCAGGGCGTAGTCGAAGTCGGGCTCACCCGACACCGCTTGGAACAGCCGCTCGAACACGCCTTTCGCCACCCAGCGCCGAAACCGCTTGAACACCGAGTTCCAGTTGCCGAACTCTCTTGGCAAATCTCGCCAGGGAGCGCCGGTTCGCGCCATCCAGAGCACCGCCTCGACAAAGCGACGATTGTCCGCGGTCACACCGCAATCCTCTGCCTTGCCGGGCAAAAACGGCGCAATCCGCGCCCATTGCGTGTCATTCAGCACCAACCGATCCAAAGCCTTCCTCCATTTTTAGGCTTTGAATCAGCTAGTTAGAAGAAACACAAGCAAAAGCCGCTAATTGTCAACAAGCCCTAGTGCCGGGCGGGACTCGATAGCGACGAGATCCGGATTTTTCACAGAGTAGGTGGACCTCATGCCAATGTCATTGAGTTGCCGTCGATGGAACGCGATGCGGCTTCGGTCTGACAGGATTTCTTCAACGCCTTAGCTTTTCATTAACCCGTCCCTGACACGCTATTTCCTGGTCCATGCGATCCTGGGAATCCGCCCGCCCGCCGGAAGAGCTCGGAATTATGTAGCAAACACACCTTCTTGTTGTTGGTGGGAGGGTCTTGACCCCGGAATTTAGTCCAGACGGTATGTGAAATTTCGGGCACATTTTTCGATGTGGAGGATGTGCCAGATGCCGAAGAAACGATTCAGCGATGAGCAGATAGCCTTTGCCCTTAGGCAGGCGGAGAGCGGGACACCGGTTGGTGAGATCTGCCGCAAGATGGGTGTTGCCGAAGCCACGTTTTACCGTTGGAAGAAGGCATTTGCCGGCATGGGCGTGGCCGAGATCCGGCGGCTGAAGCAGCTGGAGGACTGAGCCTGCGAACGCCGTCGGTCCGAGTAAGCAGGCGAAGCACGGCAAGCTCAAGCGGCTAGTCGCCGATCTGACGCTGGACAAGTCGATGCTGCAGGACGCCCTGCGCCGAACATGGTGATGCCCGCCCGTCGCCGCGACGTCGTTCGGCACTTTCAGCAGGCCTATGCGGTGTCCGAGCGGCGCGCCTGTCGGGTCAGCGGCTTCGGGCGGGCTGCCCATCGCTACCAGTCCTGTCGTGATCCGTTGGTGGAGCTGCGCATGCGTTTGCAGGAACTGGCCTTAACCCGGGTTCGCTATGGCTACCGGCGTCTGCACGTCCTGCTGCGGCGCGAAGGCTGGCGCGCTAACCACAAGCTGGTCTACCGGCTCTATCAAAAGAAGGCCTGTCGATCCGGACGAGGAGCGAAGCGCCGGCGCGCCTGCCGCTATCGCTCGGGCCGGCCCGCGGTCGGCAAGATCAACGATTGCTGGGCCATGGACTTTATGTCGGACAAGCTGTTCGACGACCGGCCGTTCCGGATCCTGACGATCGTCGACTGCCATACGAGAGAGGCTCTCGCGACCGCCCTGAGGACGCACTTCCGCGCCTACCAGGTGATCGACGGGCTCGACCGGCTGGCCAGGCTGCGGGGCAAGCCGCGCAGCATCCGGGTCGACCGAAGAGTCTGCGAAATGGGGTCCAGAATTCGCCGGCCGCATGCTCGATCGATGGGCTTATCTGAACAAGGTCGAACTCGACGTCTCCAGGCCCAGCAAGCCCAGCGACAACGCCTTCATCGAGGCCTTCAACAGCCGCCTGCGGCAGGAGCCTGAACGCGTCATGGTTCCTGTCGATGGCCGATGCCCGGCAGCGGATCGAAACCTGGAGAGCTGACGACAACCACAACCGGCCGCATTCCAGTCTCGGCAACTTGACGCCGAGCCAGTTTGCGCCGCCCAACTGCATCAGCCCGAAAAATCGCATGACAACTGGACCAAAAGAAGGGGCAGCTCCCATAGCGACAGCCGCTCTCATAGCAGCTGGTGCGGTTTGAAGGGGGCAGGCCAGTCGGTCTATTCTCAGCAGTCCGAGGACGCTACCTTTTCCGCCGATTACCAGCGCGCCTGCAGCAATCCCCAGTCCCCCGAAGAGGCCGATTTGTGCCAGCAATGGCGCATGGCCAAGGCAACGGATAAGACGGCCGAAGTGGCGTCCAATCAGTTGCGCGCCACCTTCGCTGAAATAGGCCTTCTCATCATTACTTTGGGGTTGAGTTCGTGGGCCGTCATTCTTGCTAGCAGAGCTAATCGGATCAGAGGCCGTTTCGCAAAGTGTTGAGCAGTCGGGATTTAGGTGCTTCCAAGGAGTTGCGAGCTTCTTGGCGATGATCATGTGGACCCCGGCCACTCGGCGACCGCGTTCATGGTCGATGCGCGAGAGTGTCAACGCCATCTTCCACGTCCTGCGCGGCGGCATCGCCTGGCGTCCGTTGCCATCGGATTTTCCGCCCTGGCCGACCGTCCATCGCTGGTTCGCGGCCTTTCGCGACGGCGCAATCTTCGAGAAGATCAACCACGCCCTGGTCATGGCCGACCGCGAACGTGCCGGTCGTGACGCCAGCCCATCGGCGGCCATCATCGACAGCCAGAGCGTCAAAGCCATCGAAGCCGGCGGACGGGCGCTGCTTGTCGAACCGCATCCCGCCAACATTCAGGACCGTGATGGCGGCGGCCCGCTGCTTGAGGTCGCGCGCGCCTTGTCCCCCTTCATCAAGCATGTTTGGGCGCGATGGCGGAATAACCACGAGCGCGTGACACAGGCCACGAGCATCCTCGTTGAAATCGTCAGAAAGCAGCCCGGTCAGGCCGGCTTCGTCGTCCTGCCCAGACGCTGGGGGGCGAGCGCTCCGTCGCCTGGATCAACCGCAACAGGCGCCTTGCAAAGAATTTCGAGGCGACAATCAAGTCCGCAGCCGCTCTCCTCTACGCCCCTTCGCCAAGCCTCCTCATCCGCCGATTGGCGCGATCATGCTTGTCGATGTAGAAGTCGAGCCGTCTTTCGCAAATGTGGACGGATCTGAGATCTACAGCCGTATGTCTGAAGATGCCAGGATAAGGGAATACGACGAGGGGCACACGATCTTTCCAGGCGATGCGATCGAAGAACGGGTGCGTATTACAATAGCCGGACCATCCTCCGAAGTCAGAAGACGGCGCCCAGTTTTGATGTGTTGCGTCCGTTACAAGAATCCTCTTGACGACACCATCCATCAGACCAGCACAGCGATCAGCAAGGACCGCGTCGAACCCATAGCCAGCGGTATGGAAATGGCGCTTGAAGAGAGTAGGATCAAACTGACTATTCTGCCTGCCGGCGGTCTCGTGATCAACTAACGTCGCTAACGCCAAGGCAAGCGCAAACGCGTCCCGAAAGGCCCATTTCCCAAGGAATCCCATGCCACCCCGCCCTGGGCGTGTTTGCGACATAGTTCCGGAAGAGCTCGGGCCAGGCTCGGACTCCCAGGATCGCATGGATCAGGAAGACATGCCCGACCCCAGTCCGGGCGGGTTAGGGAAGGATGAACTGGGCTGCTCTCCCATCTGCAGAGGTCGAGGCTTTGTCGGTCGGTATCGGGCGTGGAACGCGGTGATCAAACGAAGGCAAGACACCCGCCGTCATCGCCGATCCGCTTGCGAGGTGCTTCAGGGGCTTCTACAAGCTTACCTTCCGACACGATCAGGCGGCCCGCAGGTCAAAGCTCACCCATGACGGTCGATCTTCACGATGTGCAAGCGGCGGCGGCACGCCTCCGAGGCCAGATTGCCGAAACCCCCTGTGTTCACTCGGAGACGCTGTCGCGGCTGACCGGCAGCGACGTCTTTCTGAAGTTCGAGAACCTGCAGTTCACCGCCTCCTTCAAGGAACGCGGCGCCCTGAACTGCCTCCTGCAGCTGACGCCCGCGGAGCGCTCGAGCGGCGTCATCGCCATGTCTGCGGGCAATCATGCGCAGGCGCTCGCCTATCACGGCAGCCGGCTCGCCGTGCCGACCACGATCGTCATGCCGCGCTCGACCCCCAACGCCAAGGTGGAGCAGACCCGCGTGTTCGGCGCCGAGGTGCTGCTGCATGGCAGCCAGTTCGACGAGACGCGGGCCTTCACCGAGGATCTTGCCGCGGAGCGCGGACTGACTCTGGTCCATCCGTTCAACGACCCTCGGGTGATCGCGGGGCAGGGGACGGTCGGCCTGGAGATTCTGCGCCAGGTCGGCGAGATCGACGCCGTGATCGTGCCGGTCGGCGGCGGCGGGCTGATCGGCGGCGTCGCAGTCGCGATCAAGGGGCTGTCACCCCTGGTCGAGGTGGTCGGCGTGCAGGCCGAGCGCTACGCCCCGGTCTTCCAGGCCTTCCATGGCAAGCCGGCTCCGGTCACCCGGCCCGGCACGGTGGCCGAAGGCATTGCCGTGAAGTCGCCGGGCGACCTCACTCTGCCGCTGATCAGACAGCATGTGGACCGCATGCTCACGGTCAGCGAGGAGCAGATCGAGCAGGCGGTGTTCGACCTGCTCGAGATCGAGAAGACGCTGGTCGAGGGGGCGGGGGCTGCCGCCCTGGCCGCCCTGCGCGCGCAGCCCGCGCTGTTCCGGGGCAGGCGCGTGGCCATCCTGCTGTCGGGCGGCAATATCGACATGATGATCCTGTCGTCGATCCTGCAGCGCGGCCTGGTCAGAACCCGGCGCCTGATCAGGCTCGGCGTCGAGCTCCAGGACATGCCGGGCGCGCTTGCGGAACTCACCCAGGTGCTGGGCGAGCTCGACAGCAACATCATCGACATCGCGCATCAGCGCGCCTTCGGCGGCTCGTCCGTGCGCGCGACCCAGGTCAGCCTGGTGCTGCAGATGCGCGGCGAGGAGCAGATCGAACGCGTCGTCGCGGCCCTGCGCGAGAAGGGCTACGAGGTCCGGCTGGACATCTGAGGGCAAGCGACGGTCCCAGCGAAGAGGAACCCAGACGCCGCCTGCGGCGATGAGGCGGCAAGCCTTTCGGACGACGCGCCGTGCGCCTTCGGCCAGCCGACCTGCCGCGCCCATTCTCCGCTGGTGCATCCGAGGTCGCTGTCTGTCTTCATGGTCATATGGCGGCGGTGCGCAGGCATCATCATTGACGGGGTCGGCTGGTGCTTCGGCAGCGGGCTTCGGCCGAAAGCGGGAGCGCCAGGTTTCCCACAGGCCGTTAACCCAGTCTTAACCGCGGCGCTCTACGCTCTTTCATGGTCCATGCGATCCTGGGAGTCCGCCCGCCCGCCGAAACATGGCGGGGCCAGGCACGGACATCCAGGATCGCATGGACCGGAGGGGCATGGTGACGGCTTTTGATGAAGATAGCGTTAATGCCACGAAGCCTTTTGGATGGGTTTCCCGCCGCCTACCGTGAGCGAGTGGACGTCGGCTTGGATATCCCGCCGTTTCGAGAGGCGGGTTGCGTAATGGCTGCTGGTCCGGGTCGGACCTCACTCATTGGCGCCCGACATGTGGCGGGCTGCTATGTAGCCGAAGGTGATCGCCGGGCCAAGGGTGATGCCGCCGCCGGGGTAGTTGCCGCCCATGATCGAGGCGGCATCGTTGCCTGCCGCGTAGAGCCGTGGGATCGGCGCGCCGTCCTCGGCCAGCACCTGGGCGTATTCGTTGGTTCTGAGCCCGGCGAAAGTGCCGAGATCGCCGACATGGAGGCGGACGGCGTAAAAGGGGGCTGCCTCGATCGGCGCGAGGCAGGGGTTGGGCTTTTGCTCGGGATCGCCGAGCGAGCGGTTGTAGCTGGTCGAGCCCTTGCCGAATTCTTTGTCCTCTCCCCTGCGCGCATCGGCGTTGAAACGCTCGATAGTGGCGTCGAGGGCCTCAGCGTCGGCGCCGATCTGCTTCGCCAGGTCGCGCAGCGTCGCGCCACGGATCAGATAGCCGTCCCTGATCAGCTTGCCGTATGGCACCGGGGCAGGCTTGGCGAAGCCGAGGCCGTATTTGCGAAAGGCGCGGTGGTCGGTGACGAACCAGGCGGCGATCTCGGCGTCCGCGCCGTCCTCCTCGCGGCAGCGTTGGATCATCGCCTGGCAGAAATCGTGATAGGAGTGGGCCTCATTGACGAAGCGCCGCCCGGAGCGCGTAACCGCGATGACGCCGGGCTTGGAGCGGTCGACGAAGTGGGGGAACGTCCCCTGCGTGCCATCGGGCCTCAACGGACGGGAAATCGGCACCAGGGCCGCGGGCTGGGGGAGGGTGGTGTCGATGCCGGCACCCGCGGACTCGCCGAGGCGGAGACCATCGCCGGTATTGCCGGGCGGGGCCGGGCTGACATGTTCATGGCCGGAGGGCGCGTGGGACATGAGCGCCCGCCTGCGGACCGCGTCCTGGGGAAAGCCGCCCGCGGCGAGCACCACGCCTTTCCGCGCGATCACCTCGATCGGCCCCTCCGGGCGGTCGATGCGCGCGCCGATCACGCCGCCCGCATCGTCGCGGACGAGGGCGCGCACCGGCGACGAGGTCCAGATCGGCACGCCCTTGTCGAAAGCGGATTTGGCGAGCCTCGCCACCAGCGCATTGCCGTTCATCAGGCGCATCGGGCGGCCGTGAAACGCCATGTCCCGGAGAAACTTCAAAAAAAGCTTGGCGACGTAGAAGGCCGAGATCGGCGAGCGCGTGACGTTGAAGAAATGCAGGAGCTCCTTGCCTGAGCCGATCATCATGCCGAGAAAGGTGATCTCCGGAAGCGGCGGCCTGAGGCGCCGGATCTCGTCGCCGAGCTCGCGTCCGTCGAACGGCCGGGCGACGATCGAGCGGCCGCCGTCCATGCCGCCGGGTGCGGTCGGATGGTAGTCGGCGAAGAACGGGCCGAGGTCGAACTGCAGCGAGGTTTCGCGCTCATAGAAGTCGACCGCCTTGGGCCCGGCTTCGAGAAAGGCGTCGATGCGCGCCGCGTCGAAATGCTCGCCGGTCTCGTGCTCGAGATATCTTCTCGCGTTCGCCGCGCTGTCGTCGACGCCGGCCCGCCGCGCCGGTGCGCTGCAGGGAATCCAGCTCCAGCCGCCGGAGCGCGCCGTGGTGCCGCCGAACACCGGCTCCTTCTCGGCGACGATCACGGAGAGGCCGCGATGGGCGGCGCAGACCGCGGTCGCGAGGCCGCCGGCACCGGAGCCCACCACCAGGACGTCCACGTTCCGACGTTCCATGCCGTCCCCTTTCACGAGGCCAGATAGCCGCCGTCGACCGGCAGCAGGGCGCCGGTGACGTAGCTCGATGCCGTTGACGCGAGAAACAGGACGGGACCGACCAGCTCCTCGGGCTTGCCCGGCCGGCCGAGCGGCGTGTGCGCCATGAAGCGGCCGATCGCGTCCGGATTCTGCCGGGTGACCTCGGTCATCGGCGTCTCGATCACGCCGGGCGCGATCGCGTTCACGCGGATGCCGTCGGCGGCGAGATCGTGGGCGAGGGCTCGGGTCATCTGCAGTACGGCACCCTTGGAGGCGGCATAGGCGGCGATGCCCGGACCTGCGGAAACCGACATGATCGAGCCGAGATTGATCACCCGCCCTTTGGTCGCGCGGAGCTGTGCTAGAAAGGCGCGGGTCACCTGCATCACGCCGGTGGCGTTGACCGCGATCACCTGATCCCAGTCCGCGGCGAAGGTCTCGGCATCGGGCGGCGTGCGCCGGATGATGCCCGCATTGTTCACGAGGATAGCCGCAGGCCCGAGGTTCTTTTCGACGTCGGCCGCGACCTCGCGGCAGCGCGCTGCGTCGGTGACGTCGAGCCGGAAGGCCAGCGCTTGCCTGCCCGCCGCGGCGATGTCCTGGAGGAGCGTCGCCAGCTTGTCCTCCTGCACGTCGCAGCAGGCGACCTTCGCTCCTGCGCCCGCGAGGCCGAGCGCGATCGCCCGGCCGTTGCCCTGGGCGGCACCGGTCACCACCGCCACCTGGTCGCGAATTCCGTCCACCTGTTCTCCGCCTCCCGATCCATCGCCGCGTTCGAACGACAGCGTGACGAGTGTAGACCGGATCACCGGCGTGGGAAAAGCGGTGCTCGCCGATCGGCCGAGCAGGATCGCGCGGGAAATCGTGCTGACGGCCGGCAGCCGCATTGTCGTCTCCGCCGACGTCCCGTCTTCGCAAAACGTCGTGAAAGCGCTCGAAAACCTGCCGCATGGGCTCTAAGCTCTGCCCCCGCCCCACGGCCAGCCAGGAGCCAGCGACATGCCTCACCCCGCCCTTGCACCGGACAGCGTCGCCGTCGTCACGGGAGGCGCCGCCGGCATCGGGCTCGCCGCCGCGAAGCGGTTCGCGAGCCTCGGGCTTCGCGTCTGCATCGCCGATCTCGGCGCCGATCGCCTGGCCGAGGCTGCCGCAGCCCTTGCCGAGCTGGCACCGGGCGGGGCGGACGGCGTCATGACCAGCGAGACCGACGTCAGCCGCTTCGAGGCCCTGCAGCACTTGAACGAGGCGGTGCGCGCGCGCTTCGGCGGTGCCGACATCCTGATGAACAATGCCGGCATTCAGCCGGGCAGCGAGATGCTCGGCCCTGCCGACACCTGGCAGCGCATTCTCGGCGTCAACCTCTTCGGCGTGATCAACGGCACCCACGCCTTCGTTCCGGGCATGATCGAGCGCGGCCGGCCAGGGCTGATCATCAACACCGGCTCGAAGCAGGGCATCACCACGCCGCCGGGCGATCCCGCCTACAATGTCAGCAAGGCCGGCGTGAAGGCGTTCACCGAGGCGCTGCAGCATGATCTGCGCAGCCGGGAGGGCTGCAGGCTGAGCGCGCATCTGCTGATCCCGGGCTTCGTCTTCACCGGCCTGACGGCACGGGGCCGCAAGGAGAAGCCGGCGGCGGCCTGGACGCCGGAACAGACGGTCGACTTCATGCTCGAACGGCTGGAGGTCGGCGACTTCTATCTTCTCTGCCCGGACAACGACGTGCCGCGGGCACTGGACGAGCGGCGCATCCTCTGGGCTGCGGGCGACATCGTCGAGAATCGCCCGGCGCTGTCGCGCTGGCATCCGGACTATGCGGAGGCGTTTGCCGCTTTTGTCGAGAAAGCCGACTGAGGATCGCAGCTTCGGTGATGACGGCGTCACCGCCGAGCGCCGGCCCTCGCCGGGTCCTGGCGCTCGTGGGGTCAGGTCTCCGGAGAGCGGGCAGGCTGCGGCCTTGGAGGCCCTGACGCCAAAGCCGGGCCCGGGGCGGGTGACCGCAGGCGTGCGGCGCCGAGCCTTGCGGGCAGCGTGCTCGCCAGAACGGAGGCGCCGGCAAACAGGCCGCCCAGCAGCAGGAACACGCCGCCAAGGGGTGCTGCCAGCAGGACCAGCGAGCCGATGGCCGGGGTCACCACATTGGAGACGTCCCTGAAGGTCGAATAGACCGCGGACATCTCCGTGCGTTCGGAGGGCTTGACCGCCATCAGAAAGGGCAGGCCGCCGACCACGTCCAGGAAGATCATGAAGAGGGCGGCAGTCTCCAGGGCGACGGCCGCGAACAGCGCGCTCCCCTGGAGCAGGAGGGCAGCGCCGATCCAGCTCGCGGTCGCGCAGGCGAAGCCGGTCATGACCGCCTGGCGCACGGAATGGCGGCGCAGCCAGCGCAGCATCATCGGTGTCGCGAACAGATAGACCGAGCCCAGCGAGACCATGAAGCCGCCCGCCTTCTCGCCGAGCCCGTTCTCCACCGCGAAGATGGGCACATAGAGATAGAAGGCGACCCAGCCGCAGGAGCGGATCGAGGCGAACAGCCAGCCCGCGACCAGGCGCGGGCGGCGGGCGAAGCTGCCGAGATAGGCGAGCGGATTGGGCGCCGGCGCCTTGGCGCGCGTGATCGCCTTGCCGTCGCCGAGGCGAAAATGCCAGAACGCGCCGATCAGCAGCAGCGCCGCGCAGAAGGACAGGGCGAAGGGGGCGGCCGGATGCACTTCGTCCATCAGCCAGACACCGAGAAACGGGCCGATGGTCCAGGCGCCGGCGCTGTAGAACAGGCGGCGCGACTCGCTGGCACCGAGCTCGGTGCGCGCGATATAGTCCATCAGATAGGCGTTGAAGCAGACGGTGAGCGTCACCGTGCCGATCGCCTGGGCGAACAGGGCGCCGAGGACGAAGCGCCCGTCGAACAGCCCGCCCAGCAAGGCCGCCAGGGCGAGGCCGAGCGCGCCGGCACTGTAGAGGTAGCGGCGGCGCACATGGCGTCCGAGCGCCGGCAGGATGAGCGCGGCGGTGAGCGAGGTGAGACCGACCAGCAGGTAGATGCGCGAAAGCCCTGCGGCATCGCCCATGGCACGATAGGCGGCGAGCGGCAGGACGCTGGAGACGATCGCGCGCGCCGAGGCCTCGATCCCGCCGAGAATCGCGAAGGTGCGCGCACCCGCCGCCGGGACGTGGCGCATCCATTCGGGAAACCGACGCTCGGCGACGGCCATGGCCTAGCGCCTGACCGGCCGGCGCGGCATCAACACGGCGCTGCGACGGCCTGGTATCATCCTCGGCGATGCGGGGCGAAGAGGAGGTATCCGGCGTGGGGGCGGGACCATCGTCGTTTGCCGTTTCAGCGCAGCATCATCGGATTGATCGTCACGACATCGGGTCCGTTCCGGGGGATCGCACGGCCTGCCAGGCCATGCCCATCCTTTATTCCGAAGTTGAGGGACGCCCTTGTCATTCAACGACCCCGATAGGTCGCATTGGCGTGATTCTATTTTTTGAGAATGCGTCCCGGCATGTCAGGACCGGCCGCGCCGCAGGGTGTCACCGTGCCGCCGGATCCCGATGCCCGCGGCAGGGCGTCACCTTGGAAAGGCTCAGGCCGGCTGGACCGGTGCGCCCGCTGCGGGCGCCAGCGGCGGCTGATCGGCAGCAATGGTCCGCGTCTGCCTTGCCAGCGTCAGTTCACGGTGGATGATGTAGAGGCCGCTCGCGACGACGATCGCGCTGCCGAGCACCACGCCTGCCGTGGGCAGGTCGCCGAAGACGAGGAAGCCGAACACCACGCCCCAGATCATCTGCGAATACTGGAAGGGGGCGATGATCGCGGCTGCGGCCCGCCGATAGGCGCCGATCAGGGCGAGCAGGGCGCAGCCGCCGGCCATGCCCGCCACTCCGGCGAGGGCGAGATCGGCGAGCGGCATCGGCCGGAAGTCGATCAGCAGCCAGGCCCCCATGGCCACGACGATCAGGAGGTTGGAGTAGAGCGCGATGCTGCCGGTGCTCTCGGTGACGCTGAGCTTACGCACCATGACCACGGAAAGGGAGGCCAGCATGGCGGCGATGAGGGCGGCGATGCTGCCCGGACCGATGGTGCTCTGACCGGGGTCGAGCATGATCATGACGCCGGCGAAACCGACGATGATCGCCGACCAGCGGCGCCAGCCCACCTGCTCGCCGAGCAGCGGCACGGACAGGGCGGTCACCAGGAGCGGGGTCGCGAACAGAATGGCGTAGACATCGGCCATCGGCATCAGGCTGAACGCGCTCATGGCCGCAAACGAGGCCGCCATGCCGAAAGCGCCGCGCAGGAGATGGCCTGCAGGCCGGCGCGTGCGCAGAAGGCGGACACCCCCGGTTCGCCAGACGGCGAACGCAATCGGCAGAAGGGCGAACAGCGCATTGAAGAACAGCATCTGATGGATCGGGTAGCCGGTGCTCAGCAGCTTCACCATCATGTCCATGCTGCTGTACAGCAGGAAAGCGAGCACGACGAAGCCGATGCCGAGGCCGACCGCGGGCGCGGTCCCGGAGGATGGACGCAGCACCCGCGCTGCAACCAGGCCGCCGAAGCGTGAAAAAGCGGACAACATGATCAGAAATCCAAGCCACCGGCGTGCCGGCTGCGGGCTGTCAGCCCGGCCTTCGCCGTCACCACCGATCTAAGGCCAGCGAGCGCTGCTTACCATCATTATTTTTGCATGCAATCACTGCAAAATCATTAAGTCTGGCGAGACAGCGCCCACGCGGCGATGCGTGTCCGGCAGGACGTCAGTGCTCGGCGGGAGCGGATCCCGATCAGAGAGGATCGGGACGCCCGCTCCATTCTTCTTTTCCCGCTCCATTCTTCTTTTATTGTACCGCATGCCCTGATCGATCAGGTGTTCCCACCCGATCGGAAAAAGCTTTAGCCCTGCCAGAAAGGCTTGTCACATTCGATCACGACCTGGTGGCGGGTCAGGCCGATGTCGCGCAGCATATGGTCGTTGAGACGGCCGAGCGTCTGCCGGTCACGGGCCCGGCTGCGCCAGGCGCTTAACAGGCCGGCCGCCTTGGGCAGCCAGGCGACGCCCATGGCACCCCAACGCAGTCGGGGAGCCGGTAAGATTGCCTCGGTCATCCTCATGTCATCCCTCCTCTCACCTCATGGTCCGGTTGTGGGGAGGGACGCTATCAGACCTCTCCTGTCAGCATGATGTCAGTTGCCGCGCGGCCATCGTCCCGGCCTCGCCATCTTCAGGACTTTTTAGGCTTTTCCAATGATGCTGATCTGCTCCTTTGGATATCAGCTTGGGAATGACGGACGTCGAGCCTGAGAGTGAGCGGCGATGAAGCGGCCGCTCGCGAGGTCGTCGGCGGCCATTCGGCAAGGGTGTCAATGGATCTTCTGCCTGTTTCCTGCCCCCGACATGGACATGAGCTTCGACAATCCGGGTCGATCGACGATCGACGGATTTATCGATGCCCCTGCGGCCAGGTGGTCTTGACCTCGACGGTCGTCGACTATCTGGAGCCCTTTCTGGACAAGGACGGAGAACGGTCCCGGCTGGTGGCCGACATGATAGGCCAGGCATGGGACCTGAACGACCTGGCGCCCTATATAAGCTCGGTGGTGTTCGATCGCCGTCTTGCCGAGCGAGAACGCGGGCCGAGCTTGTGGAAGCGGGTGCTTGGGCATTGCGGGAGCAGGCATGGAGCGCCGCGCAGGAGAGGCGATGGGACCAGTCCGTGAAGCACGCCTTCCCGCGATCGACCCCCGGGCCATCCCAAGGGGCGGAGCCCGCTCGGGTCGCACGAGCGCGGCGTCGCGATGTCGACCGGACCGGCATGCCACTGCTCACAACGCCCATGCTTAACGTTCTTTTAACCAAGACCGCTTAGGCTCCCGGCATCGGACAATGAGCGGTGCTGCCATGGACTATTTCGACGACCTCGACGGCTACGAGAAAGGCGTTGTCGCGCGCATGCTTCTGGGCCGGCTGATCAAGCAGGGACGCCTGCAGCGCAGCCTGGAAAGCCGTGAGGGGCGCGAAATCGCCATTCCGGTATCGATGTGGCAATTGCAGATGCTTGCGCGGTTCAGTGAGGACGTCGACGGCCCGCCGGTCACGTCGATGGACGATCGCGCATTGGCGTCCGAACCGCAGCGGCAAAGGAAATGCCCCGGACAGGCCGGGGCGGAAGTCGGTCAGGGAGGTGGGATGCAGAGCGATGAGAAGTCCACGCTGCCGATCGTTCTGAGGGCCTGTGATCTGACCGTCCTGCGGTCGGATCGCTCTTCACCGTGACCTGCTCCTCTGGCATCCGCGGCCTTGGCCGGGCTCGGGGTTCTTCAGCGGAAGTCGACGGTTCGAAGGATCGGTGTGTCTGGTCTCCGTTTCGCTGCTCTCTACAAATTCTTTCGGGATAGGAATCACCGTGGCTTTGCGCCGGGCCGCAGCATTTTCTTCCGAGGGCGCATCATCCGGCGACATGTCGAGGATGGCTGGGTTCGCCGGACGCTCAGCGGCCCGTCAGGAAAGCGCCGACACCAGCGCCGTCGATGCCGCCGGCTTGCCTTTCGGCAGCTGACGGGCCTGCCAGCTCGATCTCTGAGCGGCGCAGCGCCATCTCCATCCGGTCTGACAAATGTAGGATCGACCTGATGCCGCCGCGTCGTCATGGTGCCCGGGCCGGCTTGGCCATCCCTCGAGCCGGCGACCATCGGACGACGGCTCCTTAGGGGGCGTTCCATGATCCCGGGCCGGCGCGGTCTCGGCTGCGCCGGCCTTCCCGGCCTACCGTCGACCTGGCGCCCGGATCATGCGCACGCAGGGCCGCCGGAACCGCAGCCGGCTGGAAAGAAGACAAGCTTGAGCGCGCTGTCAGTTGACGTTTTGCACCAGATCGCCTCGCATCGGCCTGGCTTCGGTCCTGAAGTCGGTCAGGTCGGGGGTGATCAGGTCCTCGAGGAAATAGGCGGAAAACGCGGTTTTGCCGGGCAGATCGGACTTCTGGTAGATCGACTGCGCCTGCTGGCGTACGGTCGCCTCGGTCGTGCCGCGCAGACGCGCAATCTCCTTGTGGCTCAGCCCCTTCAGAATGAGCATGCCCACGTCCCTTTCCGCCGTGCTCATCCCCCAGCGCTCGAACTGATTGTCCATCTCGTTGCGCAGCCCTTCCAGATGCGCGTGGGCCTTCTTTCGCCACTCCGTGCCCTCGGCCCGTGCGATGTCGAGGCTCCTGATCAGATCGAGTTTTTCCTCATGCTGGGTCTGCATGCGATTGAACAGCATGGCGAGGCCGACGGTCGTGGACACCATCAGCAGCAGCCCCAGCCCGTCCACCAGAATGTCGGTAAGCTCGATCTCGTCCGTCTCGGTCGCGACTTCGAGCAGCATCAACAGGCTGAAGGAAACCAAGCCGATTCCACCGAGCATCAGCCGCATCTGCCATTCGCTCAATGTTTTGAACATGTTTCCTCAACCTTTTTCCGAGCGATCGATGACGCCTGTTGTCGATCCCCGCTTTTTCCGACAAACCCATGATGGCGACAAGGGACGATCAAACGCTATGCTACACCCATCAAGCCGATATCGAGGTGCAGGCGGCATCGACAAGACCTTCAAATCTCTCCCGATTTAT
This sequence comes from Alphaproteobacteria bacterium, assembly GCA_041398025.1. Taxonomy (GTDB): domain Bacteria; phylum Pseudomonadota; class Alphaproteobacteria; order Geminicoccales; family Geminicoccaceae; genus JANQPX01. Next base: position 157,649 of record JAWKVM010000010.1, on the reverse strand, counting down.
CACAGTTGGCGAAGCTCGGCCAGCATTCTGGGCCTGGTCCTCGGCGCGGTGGGCGTCCAGGGCTGCCCCGGCATGGCAGAGGCCGGCGAGGTCGAGATCCTCGCCGGCGGCGAGCTGCGCTTCGGGCTGACCACCGCCGAGGACGAGCAGCTGTCCGACGGCGAGGGGGATCGCGGCTACGCCTTTTTCACGGACTCCGAGCTCTATATCGAAGCCGACGTCAGCCCGTCAGACGATCTCGAGATCGGTGCCAAGGTCGTGCTGGAGGCCGACGCCGACATCGAGGAGGTCAATGCGGACGAGACCTACATGTTCGTCGAAAGCGGCTTCGGCCTGTTGCAGCTTGGCCGCACCGAAGGGGCCGAGGACAGCATGGCGCTCGGCGCCGACACCATCGCCGCCGGCACCGGCGGCATCGACGGCGACACCGAGAATCTGGGCGAGGTCGCGATCGTCAATAGCGGCGATGCGGCCAAGATCAGCTACTACACGCCGCGCTTTTTCGGCGTGCAGGCGGGACTGAGCGTCACGCCCGATACCGGGGACGACGAGGGTGGAGCAACCGATCTCGACGAGGACGACGAGCTCGTGGACCTCGATGATCACCTCGGCGTCGGCATCAATGCCCTCGGCGACCTCGGCGAGTTCGAGGTCGGGCTCGCCGTGGTCGGCAGCTACGGCAAGAGCGGCGATGCGGCGGGCGACGACCTCGACGCGTTCTCGGTCGGCGGCACGCTTGGCCTCGGCGAGCTCGAGGTCGGCGCGTCGGCCGGCAGGTCGAACGCCGCCGACGACATCGACTTCGCCACGCTCGGCGCCACCTTCGGCTTCGGCGAGGTGAATGCCGGGATCGGCTACAACTATGTCGACGAAAAGGCTGCCGGCATCACCCATGTGATTGCGCTCAGCGGCGATATGGAACTGGTCGAAGGCATCGAGCTCCAGGCCGACCTCAGCTACGCCGACCCCGAAGACAACCGCACCAATCTGGCAAGTGTCCTGGTGCTCGAACTGTCCTTCTGATCGGTCGACCGCGCCCGACCGCGTGTCGTGCAGGGAGGTGCCGGCCTCGAGCTGACCTCAGCCCGCCATGGGCGGCAGAAACGCCCTGGCCTGCGCCGAAAGGAACCGCCACATGGCGTCCGCCGCGGGCAGCAGGCGTTTGTCGGCACGCTTCACAAGATACCAGGTGCGCACCACCGGCAGGCCCTCGACGTCGAGCAGGATCAGGCGGCCTTCGGCGAGCTCGGCAGCGACGGTGTGCGCCGAGATCAGCGCGATGCCGAGACCGGCAATCACCGCCTGCTTGATCGTCTCGTTGCTGCCGATCTCCATGCCGCTCGCGAGTGCCGCCGGTTCTGCCGCGAACAGCTCCTCCAGCACGCTGCGCGTGCCCGAGCCGGGTTCGCGCAGCAAAAAGGTCTCGCCGACGAGGTCCTGCAGCGCAAGGTGCCGGGACCCGGCCAGCGCATGGTGGGGCGGGGCGATGATGACATGGGGGTGATCGCCGATCGGCGCTGCGTCCACCGCGAAGCCGCTGGGCGGCCGTCCCATGATCGCGAAATCGAATTCGTAGCCCTGAAGCGACCGTATCGTTTCCTCGCGATTGCCGATCTTCAGGCTGAGATCGATCTCCGGATGCTCCCTGGCAAAGGCGGCGATCGCCATCGGGGCGAAATATTTGGCCGTGCTGATCACGCCGACCGCAACCTTGCCGCCCTCCAGACCGCGCAGCGTCTCGATCATGTCCGCGGTGTCGGCGAGCAGCGTCTCGATGCGCGTTGCCGCCTCCTGAATCTCGGCGCCGGCGGCCGTCGGCTGCACGCCGTCGGGCCGGCGCTCGAGCAGCGGCACGCCGACCAGACCTTCGAGCTCGCGCAGCTGCAGCGTGATCGCGGGCGGCGTCACATGCAGGGCTTCCGCGGCACCCTTGGTGGTCCCGGTGCGCAAGACTGCCTGTAACGCACGCAGCTGGCGAAGGGTCACGCGGGCGAGGCGATGATTCAGTTTTTCTTTCATACCAGCAAAGATAATTAAAATTTACTTGTCGGACAACGTCCCACAGAGTGGAGGGAACGATGAGAAGGGGGCGTGCCTTGGACGTACCAGCGACCAGCGAGACGGCGATCGGCCTCGACACGGCGCTCGAGCCATTCGCACGGCAAAGCACCGCGTGCGCGGCTGCCGCCGAGGCGATCCACGCGATCCTATCGGCTGCGATCCGCCTCGAAGCGCTGATCGCCAAAGGGCCGCTTGCCGGTGCCCTCGGCGAGGAGATCGGCGAGAACACCGACGGCGACCGGCAAAAGGCGCTCGACCTGATCGCCGATGACCTGTTCGCCCGAGCGCTCGCCTCGGCGCCGGTCGCGGTGATCGGCTCGGAGGAACAGGAAGCCCCTGCCATTCTCGATCCGGCAGCGCCGGTCGCAGTCGCGATCGATCCGCTCGACGGTTCCTCGAACGTCGACACCAACATCTCGGTCGGCACGATTTTTTCGATCCTGCCGATGGTCGATGACCCCGCCGCCGCCATGCTCCAGCCCGGCCGGCGCCAGCTCGCCGCCGGCTTCGTGATCTATGGCCCGCAGACCTGCCTGGCGCTCACGCTGGGCGCGGGCACCGACATCTACACGCTGGATCGGGAGAGCGGACGATTTCTGCGCACGCGGGAAAAAATTCGAATCCCGCCCGAGAGCAGCGAATATGCGATCAACGCATCCAATGCGCGCCACTGGGAGGAGCCGGTGCGCGCCTATATCGACGACAATGTCGCCGGCGCCGAGGGGCCGAGAGGCAAGAACTTCAACATGCGCTGGATCGCGTCGCTGGTCGCCGAGGCCTACCGCATCCTGATCCGCGGCGGGATTTTTCTGTACCCTGGCGATCGCAGGCCCGGATATGAAGAAGGCCGGCTGCGCCTGGTCTACGAGGCCAGCCCGCTCGCCATGATCATCGAGCAGGCGGGCGGGCTCGCGACCGACGGCGAAAACCGCATCCTCGATCTGCAGCCCAAGACGCTGCACCAGCGCGTGCCGCTGGTGTTCGGCTCCAGCACCAAGGTCGAGCGGGTGCGCGCTTTTCACGACGGCACGCTGCCGGGAGGCGAGCGCTCGCCTCTGTTCGGCCGCCGCGGCCTGTTTCGGCAATAGGGAAGGCGGCGCCATGTCCAGACGTCATCCGATCATCTCGGTCACCGGCTCCTCGGGCGCCGGCACCACCACGGTCAAGCACACCTTCGACCAGATTTTTCGGCGCGAAGAGATCACCGCGGCATCGATCGAGGGCGATGCGTTCCATCGCTATGACCGCGCCGGCATGAAGCAGGCCATGGCCGAGGCCGAGGCGGCGGGCAATCGCCATTTCAGCCATTTCGGCGTCGAGGCAAACCTGCTCGGCGAGCTCGAAGCGGTCTTCGCCGACTATGGCGAGACCGGCGGCGGCCGCACCCGGCATTATGTCCACGATGAAGACGAGGCGCAGCTCTACGAGACGCCGCCCGGCACCTTCAGCCCATGGGAACCGCTGCCCGAGGACACCGACCTCCTCTTCTACGAAGGCCTGCACGGCGCCGTGGTCACCGACGAGATCGACATCGCCGGCCATGCCGATCTCAAGATCGGCGTCGTGCCGGTGATCAATCTCGAATGGATCCAGAAGATCCATCGCGACCGGGCGGCGCGCGGCCATTCGGCGGAAGCGGTCACCGACACCATCCTCCGGCGCATGCCCGACTACATCAACGTCATCTGTCCGCAATTCACCCAGACCGACATCAACTTCCAGCGCGTGCCGACGGTCGACACCTCGAACCCGTTCGTCGCCCGCTGGATCCCGACCCTCGACGAATCGATGGTCGTCATCCGCTTCAAGAGCCCGCGCGGCATCGATTTTTCCTACCTGACCTCGATGCTGCATGACAGCTTCATGTCGCGCGCCAATTCCATCGTCATTCCCGGCGGCAAGCTGGATCTCGCCATGCAGCTCATCCTCACCCCGATGATCCTGAAGCTGGTCGAGCAGAAGAAGCGTTCGTCCTGAACGAGGAACCGACCATGGCCCTGATCACCCTTCGTCAATTGCTGGATCACGCCGCCGAGCACGGCTACGGCGTGCCCGCCTTCAACATCAACAACATGGAGCAGCTCCTCGCCATCATGGCCGCGGCCGAGAAGACTGACGCCCCGGTCATCATCCAGGCGAGCCGCGGTGCGAGGAGCTATGCCGGCGACATCATGCTCCGCCGCATGGTCGAAGCCGCCGTCGAAATGTACGAAAAAATCCCGATCTGCCTGCATCAGGACCACGGCAACAACGAGGCAACCTGCCTGTCCGCGATCCAGCACGGCTTCACCTCGGTGATGATGGACGGCTCGCTCGAAGCCGACGGCAAGACGCCCGCGAGCTACGACTACAATGTCGGCATCACCCGCCGGGTGACCGACATGGCGCACGCGGTCGGCGTCTCGGTCGAGGGCGAGCTCGGCTGTCTCGGCTCGCTGGAGACCGGCGAAGGCGAGGCCGAGGACGGGCAGGGTGCCGAGGGCAAGCTGGAGCGGGATCAGCTTCTGACCGATCCCGACCAGGCCAGGGACTTCGTCGAGAAAACCGGCGTCGACGCGCTCGCGGTCGCGATCGGCACCTCCCACGGCGCCTACAAGTTCTCGAAGAAGCCGACCGGCGACGTGCTGGCGATGGACGTGGTCAAGGCGATCCACGCCAAGCTGCCGAACACCCACCTCGTCATGCATGGCAGCTCAAGCGTCCCGCAGGCGCTGCAGGACCTGATCAACGCCTACGGCGGCGAGATGCCCCAGACCTTCGGCGTGCCGGTCGAGGAGATCGTGACCGGCATCAGGCACGGGGTCCGGAAGGTCAATATCGACACCGACTGCCGCATGGCCATGACCGGCATGTTCCGGAAGGTCGCCACCGAAAAGAAGGCCGAGTTCGACCCGAGAAAATTCCTGATCCCGGCCATGGAGGCGCTGGAACGGCTCTGCGCCGAGCGCTTCGAGCAGTTCGGCACCGCCGGCCACGCCCCGAGGATCAAGCCGCTTTCCCTCGCAGCCATGGCCAGGCGCGGCCTGGACCGTCTGCCTGCCGTCGCCTAGGTCGCGACGCGCGACAGCCGCAGCGTGCGGCATCGTTGACTTGCCGTCGCCTGACACGGGCGCTGATGCAAATCTGAAGGAGTCCGAAAAAATGTCCGATACGGTGAAGGGTGCCGAGCGTTACAAGGCCGGCGTGATGAAATATCGCGAGATGGGGTATTGGGAGCCGGACTACGAGCCCAAGGACACCGATCTGATCTGCTGCTTTCGGATCACGCCCCAGGACGGCGTCGACCCGATCGAGGCCGCGGCCGCGGTTGCCGGCGAGAGCTCGACCGCGACCTGGACCGTGGTCTGGACCGACCGGCTGACCGCTTGCGAAAAATACCGCGCCAAGGCCTATCAGGTCGATCAGGTGCCGGGCCAGGAGAACCAGTATTTTGCGTACATCGCCTATGACCTCGATTTGTTCGAGGCGGGCTCGATCGCCAATCTGACCGCCTCGATCATCGGCAATGTCTTCGGCTTCAAGCCCCTGAAGGCGCTCCGCCTCGAGGACATGCGCATCCCCGTCGCCTATATGAAGACCTTCCAGGGGCCGGCCACCGGCATCGTGGTCGAGCGCGAACGCCTGGACAAGTTCGGCCGGCCGCTGCTCGGCGCCACGGTCAAGCCCAAGCTCGGCCTGTCCGGGCGCAATTACGGCCGCGTCGTCTACGAGGCGCTGAAAGGCGGGCTCGACTTCACCAAGGACGACGAGAACATCAACTCCCAGCCCTTCATGCACTGGCGGGACCGCTTCCTCTACTGCATGGAGGCGGTGAACAAGGCCCAGGCCGCGACCGGCGAGATCAAGGGCACCTATCTGAACATCACCGCCGCCACCATGGAGGACATGTATGAGCGCGCCGAGTTCGCCAAGGAGCTCGGCTCGGTGATCGTCATGATCGACCTGGTGATCGGCTACACCGCGATCCAGTCCATGGCCAAATGGGCGCGCAACAACGACATGATCCTGCACCTGCACCGCGCGGGCCACGGCACCTACACCAGGCAGAAGACCCATGGCATCAGCTTTCGCGTGATCGCCAAGTGGATGCGCATGGCCGGCGTCGACCACATCCACGCCGGCACGGTGGTCGGCAAGCTCGAGGGCGATCCCCACACCACCAAGGGTTTTTACGACACGCTGCGCGACGAGGTCACCGCCAAGAACCTGGAGCACGGCATCTTCTTCGACCAGCCCTGGGCGTCCCTCAACAAATGCATGCCGGTCGCCTCGGGCGGAATCCATGCCGGCCAGATGCACCAGCTCCTCGACCTCCTGGGCGAGGACACTGTGCTGCAGTTCGGCGGCGGCACCATCGGCCATCCCATGGGCATCGCCGCCGGCGCCACCGCCAACCGCGTCGCCCTCGAAGCCATGGTGCAGGCGCGCAACGAGGGCCGGGACATCCTCAACGAAGGCCCGGACATCCTGAACGCCGCCGCCAAATGGTGCCAGCCGCTCGCCCAGGCGCTGGAAGTCTGGAAAGACGTCACCTTCGATTACACATCGACCGACACCCCCGACTTCGTCCCGACCCCCACCGCGGCCTAGCACGGCCTGGCAGGCCGGGGCTTGACGCTTCGCGGAGCCTTCTTGCCGAACCGGCATGGTGACGAGGGACGATTGGATACCTCCATAGGAGTGACAAAAGACATGAAACTGACACAGGGAACCTTCTCCTTTCTTCCCGATCTGACCGACGAGCAGATCGGGAAACAGATCCGCTACTGCATGGATCAGGGCTGGGCGATCAATCTGGAATTCACGGATGATCCTCATCCCCGGAATACGTATTGGGAGATGTGGGGCACGCCGATGTTCGACATCAACGACCCCGCCGCGGTGATGTACGAGCTCGCCGAATGCCGGAAGGTCTATGGCAGCCAGTATATCCGCCTGACCGCCTTCGATGCCTCCCATGGCTGGGAGTCGGTGCGCCTCTCCTTCATCGTCAACCGCCCCGAGGAGGAGCCCGGCTTTTTCCTCGAGCGGCACGAGCTTGGCGGCCGGCAGATGGGCTACACGACCAGGCCCTACGCCGCCGTCAAACCCGCGGGCGAGCGCTACTGAGCACGCCCGCCATTCTTACCTCCCTGAGCCTTGCCGCCGGCCGAGACCTCCCGCCCGGCCGGCGGCCTTCTCGGTGGAGCATGTGAAAACGTCCGCAAGAGAACAGCATGTCGGCAAGCCCTGAAGCGAAGCCTGAAGCCTCCACGGTCGATCTCGGTGCCGCCTTCGATCAGTCCGGCATCGCCGAGGTGCTGGAGCAGCTCGACCGCGAGCTGGTCGGGCTTGCCCCGGTCAAGCGCCGCATTCGCGAAATCGCCGCCCTGTTGCTCGTCGACAAAGTACGCCGTGACGAGGGGCTGACCAGCGAGACGCCGACGCTGCACATGTCGTTTACCGGCAATCCCGGCACCGGCAAGACCACGGTCGCCATGCGCATGGCGGACATCCTGCACAAGCTCGGCTATATCCGCACGCCGCAGCTCGTGACCGTGACCCGCGACGATCTGGTCGGCCAGTATATCGGCCACACCGCGCCCAAGACCAAGGAGATCCTGAAGAAGGCGATGGGCGGCGTCCTCTTTATCGACGAGGCCTACTACCTCTACCGCCCCGAGAACGAGCGCGATTACGGCCAGGAGGCGATCGAGATTCTCTTGCAGGTCATGGAGAACAGGCGCGACGATCTGGTGGTGATCCTCGCCGGCTACGGCGATCGCATGGACCGGTTCTTCGGCTCCAATCCGGGCTTCCGGTCACGCATTGCCCATCACATCGATTTTCCCGACTATACGCCCGCCGAGCTTTTCGCTATCGGCAGGCTGATCCTGGATCAGCAGAACTACCGGCTGTCCGAACCTGCGGAGCAGGCCTTCAGGGACTATATCGAAAGACGCATGCAGCAGCCCCATTTCGCCAATGCCCGCTCGATCCGAAACGCCCTCGACCGTGCGCGCCTGCGCCAGGCGACCCGGCTGTTCGACAGACGCGGCGAGGCGCTGACCGCGGACGACCTGATGACCATCGAGCCCGAAGAAATCCTGGCGAGCCGCGTTTTTGCGGGCGCTGAAGAGCAAAAGGACTGACCATGACCCGGCCGACCCTCGTCGCCCCCTCGATCCTCTCCGCCGATTTCTCCAGGCTTGGCGAGGAGGTCAAAGCCGTGGACGAGGCGGGTGCTGACTGGATTCATCTCGACATCATGGACGGCCATTTCGTCCCCAACATCACCTTCGGCCCCGACGTGGTGAAGTCGATCCGCCATTGCTCGTCCAAAAAATTCGACTGCCACCTGATGATCGAGCCCGCCGACCCCTTCATCGAGGCGTTTGCGAACGCGGGCGCCGACTTGATTACGGTGCATGCGGAGGCGGGGCCGCATCTCGACCGCTCGCTGCAGATGATCAAGGGGCTCGGCAAGGAGGCCGGCGTGTCGATCTGTCCGGCAACCCCAATCAGCGCTGTCGCGCATGTCCTGGACAGACTTGACCTGATCCTGGTGATGACCGTCAATCCCGGCTTCGGCGGCCAGAAGTTCATCTCGGCGATGCTCGACAAGCTGCGTGACCTTCGCGAGCTGATCGCGGATCGCCCGATCCACATCGAGGTCGACGGCGGCATCAACGCCGAGACGGCGCCCCTGGTGGCCGAGGCCGGCGCCGACGTCCTGGTCGCGGGCTCCGCGATCTTCAATCGCGACGACTACGCCCGGGCGATCGCCGCCTTGAGGCCGTGAAGGCAATCCAGGCCTACGACGCCGTCGTCTTCGATCTCGACGGCACGCTGATCGACAGCGCCCCGGACATCCGGGTGGCGATCAACCGGGTCCTGGCCGAGGACGGCCTGGCGCCGCTCGACCTTCCGCTCGTCACCTCCTTCATCGGCAACGGCGTCGCCAAGCTGGTGGAGCGTGCCTATCGTCATCGGCAGGCCCCGCTCGCAGGCGACGACTTCGATGAAACGGTGGCCCGCTTCGCCGACAGCTACGCCCGAAAAGCCGCCGTGCTCTCCCGCACCTTCCCCGGCGTGATCGAAGGCCTGAATGCGCTGAAAGCCGACGGCCTTCGTCTCGGCATCTGCACCAACAAGCCGGAAGCGCTCTCCCGCGCCATCCTCGATCAGCTCGGCCTCGCCGTGTTCTTCGACGTGGTCATCGGCGGCGATAGCTGCGCTGCAAAAAAACCGGATCCTGCCCCATTGCTCGCCTGTCTCGACACGCTCGCCGTCGATCCGGGCCAGGCTCTCTATGTCGGCGACAGCGAGACCGATGTGCAGACCGCAAGAGCCGCCGGCGTTCCGGTGCTGGTGGTCACTTACGGCTATGCCGCTGTCCCGGCCGACCAGCTCGGCGCGGACGGCGTGGTCGACAGCATCGCCGCCCTGGAGTCAGCCGCGCCGGTGCTCGTCGAGACGCGTTGACAGCATCTGTCCCGGGCGTGCCCGGTTGGTCCGGTCACGCGGGTCCCGATCAATCTGCGGCGTCGGCGTGGCAGCTTGCCTTGTTGCCGTCGTAAGGCAGGTCCAGGGCCGGGTTGTGGTCGAAAAAGCCCGACGCCATGAGCTTGAAGCCGGTGGTCACCACCGGCTGCACGGGAAAATCCTCGGGGCGCGGCTGGTGGTGCAGGCCGAAGACGTGCCAGGCGACCAGATCGGCATTGTCGATCGAGCGCCCCCTGGCGGCGTAGGCGGCCACGCCGTCCGAGCCGTCGGAATGATTGACGAACTCGCCCGCGGGGTAGCGCTCTTCCGGGTCATAGGCGGTGACCCAGAGGTGGTTGCTGACGAAGCCCATGCGCTGGCCCGAGGGTGCGCTCATGTCGTTGAACACCTGCAGGCTGTTCCGCGGCTCCAGCTTGTAGCCGACCGGCCTGCCGACATGGTTTTTCTTGTTCGGATTGATGAAGGTCCAATAGCGCTCGGCTTCCGGTTTGCGCGGCCGGCCGCACTCCGTCGCGAGCTTCGTTTCCCGTACGTAGAAGGCGTTGCCATGGGGATTGTCCGGGCTCCTGGGCTCGGCGACCGTGTCGCATTCGAGGACGGCGTTGTCGTCGCCATCCACCGCCATGTCGAGGCGCGCGCAGAACAGATGCTGGTGGATCTGACCGACCACGCCCGGCGAGACCTCGACACCGTATTTCTCGGGCTTGCCCGGCTCGCAGGCAACCGTGTTGATGATGCCGGTCGCCTTCATCTCCAGCTCCATGGTGCCGTCCAGATAGAAGTACCAATAGGAGCCGTACTCGTAGTTCCCGACAGTTGAAATGGAGGAAATGACCAGACGCCGTGCGCGCCGCACCTCGGTCCGGTCCGTGCGGAAATCCCAGTGCTTCCAGAGGATGCCGTAATCCTCCTCATGGATGCAGATGGCGTTCCTGATGCACATGGGATCGCCGTTGATGTCGCTGATCCAGCCATCGAGATAGTGGATGGCACCCAGACAGTCGCAGCCGAGCTCGAGCGAATTGGCGAGCTTGCCGATACCGTATTCGCCGACGTCGAACACGTTCTTCCGGTAATGCGGTGCGCGCGGACTGCCATAGGGGATCGCCATTTCGGCAAGCGACGCACGGTAGCACACCGGTCGATCGGCGAAGCTGATGTCGTGCAGGGTGATCGCTTCGCGTGCGTTGAAGCCGATCAGGATCGACCAGTCGTGCCAGCGGATGCGCTTGCCGTCCATCTCGAAGCTGACCCCTTCCGGCTGCTCGACATTGATCGGCTTCAGGTCCGACCTCGGCGCTTCCTTCAGGAATTCCCGATCGAAGTTGACGTCCTTCGCGGGCACGGGCGTGATCCCGTGATCGTCGACGCGGATGACCTCCATGGTCTTGATGTCGACGACCGCGTTCAGCCCTTCGATCGGATGGGCGTAGAGATTGTCATGCGCGCTCGAACGCACCGAGCAGAAGGTGTGGCTGAGATGCCGGCCCTCTTCGCCCGGCACCCCGAAATTGCCGGCGGACCAGGGGTCGACGCAGATCAGCGCCATGTCGGAGAGGCCGCGCTTGGCGCAGGCCTCGATGAAGCGCGGGTCCCGCTTGACCGCGTCTTCGATCTGCATGAATTCCTCGAGCTGGATCATCGGGCAGGCATCGGCGAGATGCGTCCTGGTCAGCACCGTCGCGTGGTCGAGCGAGACGGTCAGGCGCCAGACGCCGACGCTGCCGGTGCGATAGACGTTGACCCTGGCGCTGCGGGTCATGGCGTCTCCCGGCCTGAACGCGCGCACCTCGGCCTTGGGCGGCTCCAGAAGCTCGATCATCTCGAAGCGAAGCGCCTCGCCAAGCTCGGCCATGTCCGCGCGCACGATCGCCGAGACCCTGGCGATTTCGTCTCTGGTCAGCGGCTCGAGCGGATGCCGCACCGCTGCCTCGGCGGACGCCGCGCGCGCGCCTTTCTCCATGTCCACGCTGTCGGCTGCCATGTCACTTCCTCCCGGTGCGGAAGATCCGCACCATGTTGTTGTCGCCGCTAGCGCCAGGCGTGACGGCAGGCGGCCGGGGCCGGCGACCCCAGGCATCCTTTCCACCAGACCGAAAATTCATGGCGATGACAAGCCGTTCAGGCTGGAGCCTGGAGCCTGACGGGCAGGCGGGCAAAGCCGCGAAAGCGGATGCGGCGGCTGCGCTCGCTGCCACCCGCGAGCGCATAGTCCGGGTAGCGTTCGAGAAAGCGGCCGACCGCGATCCTGCCCTCCATGCGCGCGAGGCTGAGGCCGACGCAGGTGTGAGGGCCGCCTGCAAAGGCCAGATGACGGCTGGGGCGGCGGTCGAGCCTGAGCTGATCGGGCGCATCGAACACGCGCGGGTCGCGATTGGCGGCGCCGATGCAGAGATGCAGATCGCTGCCCGCCGGAATGGTGACGCCGTGAAGATCGACCGCCTCGCTGGTCAGACGGTTGCCGAACTGGTTCGGGCTTTCGAGCCGCAGGAACTCGTCCACCGCGCTGCCCATCAGTTCCGGCTCGGCCAGAAGGCGGGCGCGGACCTCCCGATTCCGGTCGAGAAGCCAGAGCGCATTGCCGATCAGATTGGTGGTGGTCTCATGGCCGGCGTTCAGGATGAAGATGCAGTTCTGCAAGAGCTCGACCTCGGAAAGAGCGCCGCCCTCGGTCTGAATGAGCCGGGTCAGCACGTCGGTTTCCGGATCGCCGGGATGCGTTCTGCGCTCGGCGACCACGTCCTGCAGATAGGCCTTGAACGCCATGACCGCGTCGTTGCCGGCCGCCTCCTGCTCGGGTGTCAGCTGCGGCTCCAGCGCTCCCAGAATGGCGAGCGACCAGCCGCGCAGGGGGCCGCGCTCGTCTTTCGGAATGCCGAGGAGATTGCCGATCACCTCCACCGGGATGGCGCCGGCGAACGTCTCGATCAGATCGACCGCGTCCCGTCCGGCCATGGCATCCAGCAGCCGCTCGACCAGGGCGATCAGCCCGGGCTCCATCTGCGCCAGCGCGCGCGGCGTCATGGCCGATGTCAGCGCATGGCGCACCCGCGTGTGCAGCGGCGGATCGTTGAACACCAGCGAGGTGGTGTGATGCTCGAACAGAGGGGCGTGCTCGCCGTATTTCGGGCCGAACACCGCCTTCTTGTCGGAGATGAAGCGCGCCGTGTCCCGGTAGATGGCGTCCAGGTCGGCGAAACGGGACAGCAGGAACGAGCCGTCCGGCTGCGCGCAGACCGGCATGCTCTCGCGAAGACGCGCATAATGCGGGTGGGGGTCGTCCAGGAAGTCGTCGGGCAGCGCTTTGAGGTCGAGCATGGACGGAGCCGGGCCGGCGTCGGGAGGTGCGGGACCATGATGATAGCATGATGGGAACGATCGATCGACTGGCCGGCGCGCTGGTAGAGGCTCGAACAGGCATGGCAGCCACGGCGCGAACAACGCTTGACCGCCATGCCAGGGGCCGCAAGATGGGGCCGCTCCGTGGCCCGACAGACGGCCTCCCACCGCGAAGGACAAGATACGCCATGACCCGCGTTTTCCACCGTCAGCCCCGTCTCGCCTATCCCATGGCCGTGGGCGGCGAGGGGATCGAGATCGTCGACCGCGACGGCAAACGCTACCTGGATGCCTGCGGCGGCGCCGCGGTCTCCTGTCTCGGCCACAACCATCCGAAGGTGATCGAGGCCATGAAGGCGGAACTCGACCGGATGGCCTATGCGCACACCGCGTTCTTCACCTCGGAGCCCGCCGAAGCGCTGGCCGATCACCTGATCGAGCGTGCACCCGAAGGCATCGGCCAGGTCTATTTCGTCTCCGGCGGCTCCGAGGCGACCGAAGCCGCGATGAAGCTCGCCCGCCAGTATTTCCTGGAGATCGGTCAGCCGGAGCGCCGTCACTTCATCGCGCGCCGGCAGAGCTATCATGGCAATACCCTGGGTGCGCTGGCCCTCGGCGGCAATGCCTGGCGCCGCCGGCAGTTCGAGCCGCTTTTGATCGACGTCACCCATGTCAGCCCCTGCTATGCCTATCGCGGCCGGGAGGCGGGCGAGTCCGACGCGGACTACGTGCGACGGCTCGCGGACGAGCTCGACGCGGCGATCCGGGCGCAGGGCAGCCAGTCGGTGATCGGCTTCGTCGCCGAGCCCGTGGTCGGCGCGACGCTCGGCGCGGTGCCGCCGGTGCCGGGCTATTTCAGGGCGATGCGCGAAGTCTGCGACCGCCATGGCGTGCTGCTGATCCTGGACGAGGTGATGTGCGGCATGGGGCGCACCGGCACGCTGTTCGCCTCTGAGCAGGAGGGTGTGCGCCCGGATCTGGTGATGATCGCCAAGGGCCTCGGCGCTGGCTACCAGCCAGTTGGCGCGACTCTGGTGTCCACGAAAATCTTCGAGGCGATAACGGGCGGCAGCGGCTTCTTCCAGCACGGCCACACCTATATCGGCCACCCGCTCGCCTGCGCCGCAGCCCTTGCCGTGCAGCGGATCGTCGAGGAGGAAGGGCTGGTCGCGCGCGTCGCCGAGCAGGGCAGGGTGTTCGAGACCCTTCTACGCCAGCGCTTCGGCGATCACCCCGGGGTCGGCGACATCCGCGGCCGCGGCCTGTTCTGGGGCCTGGAGCTGGTCCAGGACCGCGCCACCAAGGTGCCGTTTGCGCCGGAGCTGAAGGTGAACGTCAGGATCAAGCGGGAAGCCATGGCACGGGGCCTGATGTGCTACCCCATGGGCGGCACGATCGATGGCCAGAGCGGTGACCACGTCCTTCTCGCCCCGCCCTTCATCGTCACCGACGCCGATCTCGAAACCATCACCGACCGCCTCGCCCAGGCGATTGATTCGGCACTGGTGGTGTGACCACCTCATGGATTTTGGGGGGGCATCGCCGACCGCGTTCGCTGCACGGCGGTATGCGGACTTGTCGGAGCGGGAAGCCCGGGGCTTTTGCCGATCGGGCGGCACCGTTTGATCGACGGGGACATGCGGCGAACGCAGAGGGAAAGGGCGTGCAGGCCGATCGGATCTGATCGGGAACGGGCCTGGACATGTGGTGGCAAGAGAACGGGAGCAAGAAATCAACTATAAGTTATATTATTCTTGTTGTTTTTCGTCAAAAGGTTGTTCTAAAAAGACCGCTGGCCGCGACTTCCAGCGCGTAGGTGCGATCTGACAAATGCTATATGAGAGGCCATATCCGGCATCGCCCCGTATCAAAGTCCTTGGTGATGATGTAGAAACTGGCCCGCGGATTCGGGCAACAGCATTTCGAACTCACCATGTGCTCCATGTCACGTAAGGTCGCTGTTCTGCTTCTCCCCCTGTGCGGCCTGGCCGGCTGCAGCCAGGACCAGGGGCGTGATCACGGCCGCGCGGGCAGCTGGTTCGAATCGCCGTCGTCGACAGGCAGCGGTGAAACCGGGACGACCGCCGAGCCGGCCGGGCCGAAGACGCTGTTCGCCGATCAGGCCAAGGCCGATCGATCACCCAAGCTCCAGAAATTCGTCGACCAGGGCACCGGCCGCCTGATCGGGCAGCCGGCCTCTCTTCCCGACGGCGCGGTGGTGCTGGACGATGCCGGCGACATCACGCTGAACGTTGTCGATGCGGATATCCGCGAAGTGGTGCGCCTGGTCCTGGAAGACGCTCTTGGCGCCAATTACGTGATCGACCCCGCGGTCACCGGCAGCATCACCATTCGAACCAGCCGCCCCGTGCCGGCGAAAGAGATCCTGCCGCTTTTGTCCTCGGTGCTGGAAGCGAACGGCGCTGCCCTGATCGAGAAGAGGGGGCTGTTTCATGTCCTGCCACGCGATCAGGCTGCGAGCGCTGGCGGCAGACCGAGCACGCGCCTCGGCCTGAAAGCAGGCAGGCCGGGGACCGGTCTTCTGGTGGCGCCGCTGCGCTACGCCTCCTCGACCCAGCTCGCCGAGCTGCTGCAGCCTTTCGTCGCCAATCGAGGGGCGGTCCAGGCCGATCCCGATCGCAACACGCTGCTGATCACCGGCTCGGCCGATCAGATCGCGACGACGAGCGACCTGATCGAGATGTTCGACGTCGACTGGATGGCCGGCATGTCCTTCGGCTTCTACCCGCTGGAGCGCGTCCAGCCCGCGGACCTGGTGCTCGAGCTCGATCAGGTGTTCGCCACCAGCGAGGACGGCGGTGCGCCCGGCGATCCGGTGCGCTTCGTGCCGATCGACCGTCTGAGTGCGCTT
This sequence comes from Alphaproteobacteria bacterium, assembly GCA_041398025.1. GTDB lineage: Bacteria > Pseudomonadota > Alphaproteobacteria > Geminicoccales > Geminicoccaceae > JANQPX01. The sequence continues at coordinate 141,892 of JAWKVM010000010.1, read as the reverse complement.
TTGGTGATCGCCCAGGACCCCGCTTTGCTGCAGCGTGCCGAGACCTGGATCGGCCGTCTCGACAAGGTGGGCGAGGGGGATGAGGACCAGATCTACGTCTATCCCGTGCAGAACGGCCGCGCCGCCGATCTCGCTTCGGTGCTGGGCGAGCTGTTCGACATACGCAGCACGGCGATCGGGGCGGATCCGCTGCTGGCGCCCGGCCTCGAGCCGGTCGAGCTGCGCTCCTCGCTGCTGTCGCCGGACGCTGACCCCGAAGCAAATCTGAACGAGCAGGGGCGTCAGGACGCGACCGGACGCCGCCGGCCCGAACGGTCGGGACGGCGCGCTCAGGAAGGGTCCGCCGAACTGCGCGACCTCACCCAGGGGCAGGAGAATGCCGGCACCAAGATCGTCGCCGACGAGGCTAACAACTCCCTCTTGATCAAGGCGTCGCCCAAGGACTACCGCAACATCGAAGCGGCCCTTCGCGAACTCGACCGGCCGCCGCTGCAGGTGCTGCTCGAGGCGACCATCGCCGAGGTGACGCTGCGCGACGAGCTCACCTACGGCATCCAGTGGTTCTTCAATTCCGGCCGGACCGACTTCACGCTCAGCGAGCGCGCGAACGGCAGCGTCCAACCCTTCTTCCCCGGCTTTTCCGGCATTCTCTCCTCCGGTGACGTGCGTGTGGTGATCGATGCGCTGGAGAGCGTCTCCGACGTCAACGTCATCTCCTCGCCGCAGATCCTGGTGCTGGACAATCAGACCGCCCAGCTCGAGGTCGGCGACGAGGTGCCGATCGTCACCCAGCAGGCGGTCGGACTCGACACCGTCGACGCGCGCACCGTCAATACCGTGGAGCAGCGCCAGACCGGCGTCATCCTGAACGTGACGCCCCGGGTCAACGCCAGCGGCCTGGTGGTGCTCGACATCCAGCAGGAGGTCAGCGACGTGGTGCGCACCACCACATCGGGCATCGATTCGCCGACCATCGCCCAGCGCCGCGTCGGCACCACCGTCGCGGTCGACAGCGATCAGACGGTGGCGCTCGGCGGGCTCATCCAGGACGATGTCGACGTGGTGCGCGCCGGCATCCCCATCCTCTCGAACATTCCAGTGATCGGCTGGCTGTTCGGCAGCACCACCAACAGGAAGGAACGCACCGAGCTGCTGATCCTGATCACGCCCAAGGTGCTGCCCGATTCGCGCTCGGCGGTGGCGGCGACCGACGAGCTGAAGAAGCGCCTGCGCGCCGTCGCCCCCCTGCAGACCAAGATCACCGATCCCTTTCGCGAGTATGAGGATGTCGACGCCGCGATCGAGCCGGCACCCGCAAAGCCGCCCGTGGCCAAGCCGTCAGCGACGGCCGGCGCCGATCCAGACTACATGATCCAGCTCGCCTCCCTGCCCACCAGGGCCGAGGCCGAAGCTGCCTGGCAGACCTACCGCACCCGCTATCCGGATCTGCTCGCCCCCTTTCCCCACCGGATCGAAACCAGCACCATCGACGGTGACGGCGCACACCGCCTGCAGATCGGCCCCCTCTCTTCCTTCCGCAGAGCCGCCACGATCTGCGACCGTCTCATGGCCGAAGGCGCCGACTGCCTGGTGGTGGAGACGCAGGGTTAGGCGGCGTTGCCGCCTCATGGCCTGTACCAGGCACCGGCGGTAGTTTTACGGCCGGAACCGCGACGGCCAGCATTCCTTCGTCTCGCCAACTCTCGCACCAACCTGTTCCGTGGATCTCGGCTGGCGCTCTTTCCCCCTTGATCGATGAGTTTATGCAGCGAAAACAGTGAGATGGCGTCTGCATCCTGGTTGCATCCGACAGAGGGCACGCCAACAGTCAAATCGGTAGCTCATCTCTTGGCACGAGCCAGTATGTGACATTAAAATAGACCGATATCCCTTTGATATTTAATATATTTATGAGCATGAACAGGATGCGCTGCGAAGGACCAACCATCGCCACATGCCGAGGCGGCAACGGTTCATCCTTCCTTAACAATTTTCCTGCACCATCCTGATCAGGTCCATGCGATCCTGGGAATCCGCCCGCCGGCAGGAGGGTTGGGGCCGGGCTCGGACTCCCAGGATCGCATGGACCAGCGAGACAGCCCACGAATAGCCCGTGAGTAGTTAAGATCGCGTTAACGCTGCCCGGGGTTCGTCGTGCTGGAGTGCGAAGCGAGTAGGCGGTGCCTATCGGTCGCCCGGCTCGGGCGACGGCAGGCGGCCGGGGTGCCAGGCGTAGAGGGTGTAAGGCAGGTGGCGGACGCCGCCGTCGAGGGCGACCACGGCCTCGCGCATGAACCGGCCGCCGCCCTCGCTGGTGCCGAGGGACTCGATCGAGAACACCAGGTCGCGTGACGGGATCAGATAGGCTTGGATGTCGTCGGCGAGGTCTTCCGGCAAGGCCTCCAGCGGATCGCCGTCCGCCGGTGCTGCCGCCAGCGTGGCCGCGAGGTCCGGGCTCATGCCGGGCAGTGCCAGGAGCACGGTGGCGGGTGCGCGGGTCGGGTCGATGCCATCGGCATCGGCATAGACGGTCAGGAAGGGCTCGACCCTTTGGTAGAGGTCGTCGCTCATGCCGAGCAGGCCGGTCAGCTCCGAGACATCGAGCAGCCGGCGGTCGAGGGCGCCCCTGGGGTAGCCGGCGGCGAGGTAGTCGTCGTCTTCGGCGCCGCGTGGTTCGGGGTCGTCATCCTCGTCCCGGAAATCTTCGAGGCGGTCGGCGAGCGTCAGCGCCCCCTCCTCGTCCAGCCCGACGGCCTGGAACAGGCCGGCGAGAAGGTCCTTGGACGCCGCGTTCACGTCAAGCTTGGCGTCTTCGTCCTGCAGCCGAAAGCGCACATCGCCGCCATCGAGGGCGAACTGCAGGCTGACGGCGCCATCCCGCCAGGGCTGGGCTTCGGGACGGGTCAGAAGCTGGAAGACGGCCTGCTGCACGCCGGCATCCGCAAGCGCGCGCGCCCTGGCGTGGTCGGCGGCATTGGCGGCGAGGCGGAGGTCGGTGCGGCTGCTGGAGGCGGCACCGGCGGCGAGCAGCGCCAGCAGGCTGCTGATCCAGAGCACGGCGACCAGCGCGACGCCGCGCGACCGCCTCGGGTTGTCATCTCGATCATCGTCTCCGCGATCGCAAGCGGCACTCATCGGTCAGGCACGGCTATCGCCGATCAGCCGTCTCCCGAGGTTCATCCGCTCCGGCCGGCTGCTCGGCTTTGACCAGACCCGATTTTTTCCTGACGGCACCGGGTGCTGACGGCCGCGACAGGTCCTTGCGCAGGGTCAGCATGTCGCTGCGCTCGCCATTGTCGATGCTGACGCCAGCCTCGCCGATCGCGGTGATCGTCCAGCCGCCCACCTCCTGTCCCCGGCGCAGGCGGACGAGGCCGTCATGCGGATGGCGCAGCAGCGCGATCGGCGCGCCGTCCTTGAGCATCGTGCCAATCAGTTCCAGCTCCAGGGCCTGTTCGGGCATCGCGAGCGGTGCTTCGACCTCCTCCAGAGCTGCGAGCGCAGGGCGGCGTGACGCCGAGAACAGCGGCCGATCGATGATGCGGTCGATCAGATCCGCAGACGGCAGAACCGCGGCCGGCGGTTCGGCCGGCGCGCGCGCGGCCATGGTCGCATCGCTCGACGCCGCGATCACCGCCGGCGTCAGCGGCGACTCGTCCGTGAGCTCGAAGGCAATCAGACCCGAAAGGCCAAGGGCGGCGGTCAGCCAGATCGCCCCTCCGCCCGACATTCGTGTAGCCATGACATGCTCATCCCGGCGCGAGGTCGCTTGTGAATTCGGCCTGTGAACTGGAATTCCCTAACTTTAGGACAAAATCGGCGGCATAGGAACCGACATCTCCGCGTTGGTCCGGATCAGCGCGCCAAGGCCGTATGCCGATACGCTCCAGTGGTCTGACCACATCGGAAGATTCAGTTGGCCACGTGTCCAACATGGTGATTGGGAACCAGGCTGCAGAACGCCGTCTGACTCGAATGATGTGGTCATACCCCTAGCTTTCGGCATCCGCACCGTCGGCGCTCTCTGTGCTTCCTGGCGGCGTGCGTGCATAGCCGAACACATCAAGCCTGACGTCGAGTTTCTCTTCCTGATCAGCATGTTCGGACGATCTGTTGATGTATTGCCTTGAGCGCTGCGGCGTCACGATCAGCTGGTCGATGAACATATAGGGGACGGCGCTCTCGATGTCGTGCACCGTGCCGGCCAGGCCTTCGACCGAGGTGGCGAGGCGCAGTCTGAGCAGCGTGCGCCGGATCGGCAGCCCGCCCTCGACCAGGGCGGGATCGAGCGACTGCAGGCTGATGACATCGCCGCCCGCGGCCTCGACCGCCTCGGATGCCCGGTCCTGCAGCTCGGCGGCTGTCTGGATGTCGCTTTCGCCCTCCCAATAGCCGCTCGTCGCCGCGTCCAGACCCTCGATCTCGGCGAGGCGCTCGGCCAGGGCCGGGCGGGTCGCCTCGAGGTCGCGATAGCGTTTCACGAGGTCGCTCATCTGCTGTATGCGCTGCTCGTTGGACGCGAAGCGCTCCAACAAGGGGGCTGCGACGAAGCGGTGAAGAGCCAGCAGGGTCAGGGCCAGAAGGGCGAGCGCCACGGTCCGGCTGATCCAGGTGCCCGGCTGCAGGATCATGGCCGCATCTCCGCAAGCTCGGCCGCGATCTGGAAGCGCTCCTTGCCGACACGCGGATCCCGGGTCACGGCCGAGCGGAACTCGGGCGAGGCGAACATCTCGGAGCGATCGAGGATGGTGATCAGATCGGAGGCCTTGTCGGCATAGCCGCTGAGCTGGACCTCGCCGTCACCGATCTCGAGCTGCAGGATGTAGCTGTGGTCCGGGATCAGCTCGGTGAGCTCGGCGAGAATGGCGGTCATGCTCGGGCGGCTGTTCTTGGCCCTGGCGAGGAAGCCCGCCTCGCTCGCCTCGGCATCGAGCTTGTCGCGAAGGGCCAGCGTCTCTTCGGCCGACGCTTTGAGCGCGGTCACGTCGGCTTCGAGCCGATCGACCACGCGCTGCTGCCGATCGAGCGGAATCCAGACGGCGGCGATCGCGAGCGCCAGGACCAGAAGCGGCAGGACATGCCGAAAACGGCCGCCGTTCTCCGCCTTGGTCGTGCTCTGCAGCAGGTTGAGCGGCTCCGTGCCGCCGCCCTCGATCTCCACGCGATCGACCCCGCGACCATGTTCGGCAGCCAGGTCGAAGGCGCGCTCCACCAGAGCCTTCGGCGCCATGTCGAGGGCGACCGACATGCGCCCGGTCGCGCGGTCGCTGCTTTGCACGCGCCAGGCGAAGAACACCTCGTCCGGGCTGAACGGGGTCAGCCGATCGAGCTCGAACTGCAGGAGATTGTCGAGATCGTTTCTCGCGGCGAGCGGCAGGTCGATGACCTTCTGCATACCCAGATCCGGCGCCAGGCGGACGATCAGCGGCCAGCGTCGATAGCGCCGCTTGCGCAGCGCCTCGAAGCCGGTCGCACGGCCCTCGTCATCGGTCCGTCCGAGCGTCTTGCTGCGTCTGGAGCGCCTGGCCGCGAGAACGGCGCCGCTGTCCTGCAGGTCCAGGATCAGGGCGGGTCCGGTCTGCCGGTTGTCCGCGGCCATCCAGCCCGGCAGGAAGCTGCCGAGCTCGCCCAGCCACCAGCGCATGAAGGATAACGGGGCGGCACGCAGACGCTCTGCCATCGCCGTCATGTCACGCTCGCGGCTCGGCTGCTGAAGACATCGATGCTGAAGCCTTTCTCAAACTGGGACCTTCCTCAAGCTGGGCCTTTCTCAAAAGGTGGTGTCGTACCATTCGTCGATCATAGGCGACACGATCAGAGGTTGCCATCGGCGTGGATCATTTGCCGGAAACTGCAAGTCGATGCGGACCAGCTCGGGCATCAGGCGCTGATCCGGCCAGCTGTCGCGCCATCGGCCCACGCGCTCGCCCTCGGCGCGCGAAAAATAGCCGAGCTTCAGCCCGGCGACATCGTCGAGCAGGGCCCGTTCCTCGACGCCGTCCACAATGTCCGGCCAGGAACGCCAGCGCAGGACGAGGTCCTTGGTGCCGTCACCGTCCTCGTGCGAACGCAGGGACAGCTCCATCAAGAATAGCCCTTGCCCCAGGCTAGCCGGCATGGAGGAGGCAAGGCGGAGCTTCGAGGGTTCGCCTTGAAACAGCGGACGGGACGTCGCCTCGCCGTCGGTCTCGGATGCCGGCGAGGCGTCTTCCAGGCGCTGGCGCAGAAAGCCGCGCACCGCAGCCAGGCGGTCGTTTGCCTCCAGGCGATCGCCGCTCGCCTCCCAGACCCGAGCCCCGAGCCTGAGCCCGCCGAGCATTGCCGTCATCAGCATCGCCATCAGGGTGAGCGCCACCAGCAGCTCCATCAGCGTGAAGCCGGCTTCGCTCCGGGGCCGACGGTTTCTACAGGCGCGCATCAGGGCGTGCCGATCCGAAGGGTGGTCAGGCTGATCAGGTCGGGGAGCCCGGCCTCCGGGCCTGCATCCACACGGATCTGGTAGAGAGCGACACCCGCCTCCTCGTCGGCCGGCAGCGCCAGGGAGATCTCGGCCTGCCAGCGCAGCCCCTCCGGCGTGCTGCCGTCGATGCGCCCGGGGGTGAGCGGCAGATCTCTGCCGAAACGCTCGAGCTGGGTCTCGGCAAGCTCGGTCGCGCGGCGCAGATCTTCCGCCCTGGTGGTTTGGCGAAGCGACGTCTGGAACAGGCTGGCGAGAGCCCCGAACGCGATGCCGAAGATGATCAGCGCCACCAGCACTTCGAGCAGGGTGAAGCCGGCAGGCCGGTGCGGCGGGAAGCCATGGCGTGCCGGCTCAGCGCGCATCGTCCCTCACCAGAATGTCGCCGGTCAGCCAGTCGACCTCGACCTCGCGCCGGTCAGCGCCGCTGGCGAGCAGGATGCGCCCGCCGGTCGAGCTGCCGTCGGGGTAGAAGCGGATGCGGCCGCTGGTCTCGCCCGAGCGCTCGCTTTCCGCGGTCAGCAGCCGAAGGGCGATGTCACTGCCGATCTGCACCGGAATGGCCTCTGCTCCCGCTCGGAACTGGTGGCTCTCGACGTCGATCGCGAACAGGTTTTCCCGGTTCTCCAAAACCGCCCGGCTGCGCACCGAGCGCAAGCCGTCGGCGACGGATGCTGCCGCGCGGTCCAGGATCGCCGACGGGTTGTCGCGCAGCAGGAAGCCCGGGATCAGCGATACCGTGAGGCCGATGATCACCAGGACGACCAGGAGCTCGAGTAGGGTGAAGCCCCGCTCGCCCCGCCGCCTACCAGCTCGTGATGTCCTGATCTTCACCGTCGCCGCCCTCGGCCTGATCGGCCCCCAGCGTGTACAGATCGAACGCCCCGTGCTCGCCCGGCATGCGGTAGACATAGAGCTGGCCCCAGGGATCGATCAGGACATCGCGCTGGCGCACATAGGGCCCGTTCCAGCGCTGGGCGCCGGCGGGAGCGGTGAGCAGCGCATCCAGCCCGTCCGCTTCGGCCGGATAGCTGCCGACCTCCAGCCGGTAGAGGTCGAGAATGGCGGTGATGTTCTTGATCTGCGCCTCGGCGGCATCGGTCTTGGCGCCGCCCAGATATTTGAGCACCTGGGGGGCGGCAAAGGCGGCGAGCAGGCCGAGGATGACCAGGACCACCAGCAGCTCGATCAGCGTGAAGCCGGCATCCGCCCTGGCCTGTCGCCGTTTCCGCTTGCAAGACTCGTTCAACGACAAAAAACGCATGATCTCTCTTTCAATTCCCACCGATCCGCCGTCTTGCAGGACCGTCGACACAATTTCCCGAGGATCGCGGGCTGTCCGATCGCGGGTCTTGCGACGTCGCGGAGCCGATATGGGGATCACACCGCATTGGCCCGCCGAAGTCGTAACCTTGTCTTAACCTCTTTCTGCCAAACCTCTTCTTTGGTCCATGCGATCCTGGGAATCCGCCCGCCCGCCGGAAGAAGGTGGGCTCAGGCTCGGATTCCCAGGATCGCATGGACCAGAAAGCCATGGTGACAGCCTTTGGTTAACAAAGCGTCAACGTCGGGATCGAGGGCCGCCGATCAGGCTCGGCGAGACCCGTCACATCCGTCACCCTCCGGTTGCGTCGGTCTTAGAGGAAGCGGCCGGCCGGCTCAAGCGCGCATCGATCCGACAGATGTCAGATCGGCAGCTGATAGGCGGCGAGGATCGCGGAGAGAATCGCGCCGATGATCGTCACGATCACCAGGCCGACGCCGATGGTCAGCACCGGCACCAGCAGCGTCATCATGCGGTCGATGCTGTGTGCGACCTCCTGATCGAAGATGTCGGCGATCTTCATCAGCATGGTCTCTAGGTGGCCGGAACGCTCGCCGACCGCCACCAGATGCACGGCGAGCGGCGGAAAGCGGCCGGACTGACCGATCGGGCGGGCGAGGCCCTTGCCCTCCTTGACCGCGGTCAGGGTCTCACCGATGGTCTGGCGCAGCACCGCATTGCCGAGCGTGTCCTTGGCGATGGCGAGCGCGTTCGGCAGGGTGACGCCGTTGGCGAGCAGCGTGCCCGTCGTGCGTGCCAGCCTGGCCGTATCCAGCTTGGCTGCCAGCTCGCCGACCAGCGGCAGCGTCAGCAGCCAGCGATCGATTGCCGCCCGGCTGGGCGGGTGGCGAAGCCGGTTGTTCAGCACCAGAAGCCCGAGGGCCAGCAGGGCGAGGACCAGCCACCAATAGGCCTGCGCGGCTTCACCCACGGCCACCACCAGCTTGGTCAGCCAGGGAAGATCGGCGCCGGCGCTCTCGAACATCGGCGTGAACTGGGGGAGCACCACCACCAGCAGCACGGCGATCGAGGCGCCGGCCATGAGCAGGAGGAGGAGCGGGTAGACCAAGGCTGAACGCACCCGCTGGCTCAGCGCCTCGTTGCGCTCGAGATAGTCCGCGAGCCTGGTCAGCACGTCCGGGAGCGCATTGCCGGCCTCGCCCGCGCGCACCAGGCTGACGAAGGCTGATGTGAACGAGCCGCGCTGCTCGCCGAGCGCATCGGCAAGCGTGCCGCCGCCCTGGACCCGCGCGAGGAGAGCGGAGAACAACTTTTTCTGCGACGGGCTGGCAGCGACATCGACCAGGAATTGCAGGGACTGATCGACCGTGAGCCCCGCATCCAGCAGGGTCGCGAGCTCGCGGGTCATGATGGCGACGTCGCGCGGCTTCAGCCGGCTCCTGCTGAAGATCGGCTGGTGCAGCCAGTCGAGCGCGCCGCTCTTGCCGCGAACTGCCGCCGCCTCGCCCGCCGGCAGGATGGCGAGCGGCATCTGGCGGCGCCGCCGGAGCTGCTCGACCACGGCATTCCGGTCCGCCGCCTCCATCTCGCCCTCGAAGGGCTCGCCGTCACCGCTGACCGCACGCACGAAAAACCGCGCCATCAGGCCCCCTCGCGGGTCACGCGCAGCACTTCCTCGACCGTGGTGACACCGGCCTTGACCTTGTCGATGCCGTCCTGGAACATCGGCCGCATGCCGCTCTCGCAGGCGATCCGGTGCAGCGCATGGGCATCCGTGCCGCCGAGCACCGCCTGACGGATCGCGTCGGTCATCACCATCACCTCGTTGATGCTGAGGCGGCCGCGATAGCCGGTCTGCCGGCACGCCTCACACCCCACCGCCCGCCATGTTTTTTTGACTTGCCAGAGCTCCAGGCCGAGCTGCTCGAGCATTTCGGGGAGCGGCTCGAATTCCTCGCGGCAGGTCGTGCAGAGCTTTCGGACGAGGCGCTGCGCGACCACCGCGTTGAGCGTCGACGCCATCAGATAGGTCTCGACGCCCATGTCCATCAGGCGCATCAGCGTGCCGGCGGCGTTGTTGGTGTGCAATGTCGAAAAAACCAGATGGCCGGTGAGCGCCGCCTGGATCGCGATCTCCGCCGTCTCGAGATCGCGGATCTCGCCGACCATGATCACGTCCGGGTCGTGGCGCAGCATGGCGCGCAGCACATGGGCGAAGGTGAGGCCGATCTGCGGCTTGATCTGCACCTGGTTGATGCCCGCGAGCTGATATTCGATCGGATCCTCGACCGTCAGGATCTTTCGTTCGACGCCGTTGATCTCGTCGAGCGAGGTGTAGAGCGTCGTGGTCTTGCCGCTGCCGGTCGGGCCGGTCACCAGGACGATGCCGTTCGGGCGCTCGATGGCGCTGCGATAGGCCTTGAGTGCATCAGCGGAGAAGCCGAGCTTCTCGAAATCGAGCTGCACGCTGCCGCGATCCAGGATGCGCAGCACGGCCGCCTCGCCCAGCATGATCGGCATGGTCGCGATGCGCAGATCGATGTCGCGCCCGCGCACCGCGAGCTTGATGCGGCCGTCCTGGGGCAGGCGGCGCTCGGCGATGTTGAGATTGGCCATGATCTTGAGGCGCGAGATCAGCGCCGCATGCTGCTCGCGCGGCACCTGCTCGCCCTCCTGCAGGATGCCGTCGATGCGATAGCGGATGCGCAGACCCTGCTCGAAGGGCTCGATATGGATGTCCGATGCCTGGCGCTCGACCGCGCGAGAAATCATGCGGTTGACGATGCGCACGACGGGCGCCTCGCTCGCGAGATCGCGCAGGCGCTGGATGTCGTCGACCGGATCGAGATCGCCCGAGAGCGCCGCATCCTCGACGATGTTGTCAGCCGTCTCGCTCTGGCCGTAGAGGCGATCCAGCGCGCCTTCGATATCCGCGGGCACGCCGACCCGGACCTCGATCGGCTTGTTCGCGAACAGGCGAAGCGCCTTGATCGCGTCCTCGTCCCGGGGATCGGCGACTGCGACCACCAGCGCCGCCTCGGTCTCGTCCAGCGGCAGGATGCGCGAGGCCTTCAGAAAACTGACGCGCAGGCTGTCGCCGCGCACGGGCATGTCGGGATAGTCCGAGGCCGTGACGAGCGGCAGGTCCAGCGCCTCGGCGAGCGCTTCCGCCATGGCCTGTTCCGAGACCATGCCGAGCTTGGGCAGCAGCAGATGCAGCGGCTCGCCGCCCGCCTGCCGCGCCCGCTCCGCCCGCTGCAGACCCGCGGCATCCAGCCTGTCGGCCTCGATCAGGAGCCGGCCGAGCGCCTGATCGAAGGTCTCGCCGTCCTCTACCGTTACCGCCGTGGCATCCGTCATGATCCGCTACCAGAAGGTGAGGGGGCCGAGCAGCCAGCCGGCCCAGAGCGCCAGCGCCAGATAGGGCCCGAACGCGATCTCATCAGTTGCCTGCACCCTACCGCCGATTGCAGAGCGCGCCAAGGCGACAGTCAGCGCCGCGAGCGCCGCACAGAGCAGCACGCCCGGCAGCGCCTGCCAGCCGAGCCAGGCGCCGGCCGCCGCGAACAGCTTGGCATCCCCAAGCCCGAGCCCGTCCCGTCCGCGCCACCAGCGGTAGCCCCAGGCAATGGCGGCGAGGGCCGAAAAACCGAGCACCGCGCCGATCAGATGGGCAGGCAGCAGGCTCGGCGCCAGCAGCAGGGTGACGACCAGCCCCACCGGGATCAGCGGCAGATTGACCACATCCGGCAGAAATTTTTGGCGCGCGTCGATCCATGCGAGGACGAGCAGACTCCACCCCAGATACAGGCTCGCCCAGAGCGGCCAGCCCGGCACCAGCAGCACGGCCGAAAGGGCGGCCGCGACCGCCAAAACCTCGACCAGCGGATAAACCCCGAGATTTTTTCCCGCATTCCCGACACCGCCCACGCTGCAGCAGGTAGCTCACCAGCGGGATCAACGACCATAGCTTCAGCAACCGCCCGCAATGATCACAGGTCGACCGGCCCCAAAGGATCGGGCGACCTTCCGGCAGCCGGTCGATCACCACGCCCAGAAAACTGCCGACGAAGGGAGCGATGAGAAGGGCGAAAAGGCTGCTGATGGTCACGGGCGGTAGAGATCAACTCGTTGAAAACGCGAGGGCTTGGCTCCTTTGAGCATGCCGAAGGGCGTGTTTCAAGGCTGGCGCTCGTTGTTTCATTCGATGTCGTCAAACATCTCCCTGAGGTTGTATAGATCGAGTTCTGTCAAGTTCAAATGGTTTCTGCTACCCTTTGATGTTAATGTGCAGGCATACTCAGACTCATTGATTAGCTGTTGAGTCCCGTGGTGTGGTTTGACGGATCAGTGTTGGATCGTTTTGGCTGTTTCGTCGATTGTTGAATGACGGACTCGCAGGGTTTAAGCCCGCGTAGCGTCTTGAGCCGCCTGGCATGATTGTCGGCTTTGCCCACCCCGAAATACTGCCCCTTGAGCACGACGAAGACGCGCGAGGAAGCGTTCGGTGTCTGACCGTGGCGTCCTTGATGTCCTGTTCATGCGTTCGACTTGGCCATTGGTCCATGGGCGGTTTGGCTTGGTCAGGCGGTGCTCAATCCGATTTTCTGCGCAGATGCGCTCGAACGGATGGCCGGCGAACTTTGCTGTCGGCCCATCGCGATAGCGCGGTGGATGACGGAACTGGACGCGGTTGTCGGTCAGGACGGTGTGCAGTCGATAGGGGAACGCGTCGATCGGGTCGCGCAGGAACTGGCAGGCGATCATGCGGGTGGCCTTGGGCTCCAGCCTGGCGAAGACGAGCTTGGAGGTTCGATCGATACCAACGAACAGGTGGAGCCTGCCTTCTTCGGTTCGGACCTCGGCCCAGTGTCAGCTTGTGGGTCGATGTGAACGTAACCGATCGCATAGGCCTTGAACTTCGATCTTGATGGCCTGTCACGAACATCCGCCAGCCGACTGATGCCCAAAATTCAAGGCTTGGGCCGCTGGAACAAACGATGCAGCGAGGATCGTGTCAGTGTCGGGATCGAGGGCTGCAGGGCGCAGAGGCAGTCATCGATCGGCAGCAGCGTATGACGGCGAAACACGATGCAGCCGCCTCTTGCTCGATGGAAAGGACCGTCGATCGACGGTCCTTCGGCCCCATCCGTGCGTCCGTCACGAAGTCACGCTTCTTCCACTTCTGCACCGTCGTCGGACTGACGCCTCCGTCGTTCCGGCGCTGCCGTGTAGAAGCTGGCCCAAAGTTCATCCCTCCAGATGTGCCGATCTCCCCTATCACCACACCACAGGACTGAACGGCTAGGAGACATGCGAATAGTATCGCATATCTCGGCGACCATGTGAATCCTGTGAATGCGTCAGTGTACTAGGTGTATTTGCTACATAATTCCGCACCCTTTCCGGCGGACAGATGGATTCCCAGGATCGCATGGACCAACAAAAGGCGTAGCAGTGCGAGGTTAACAGCGGGTTAAGAGCTCCTCTTCAGCTACCCGGCGAGGTCGATCGGCAAATCGATCACTTCCAAGGCGGGTTGGTGTCAGATCTCGAGATCCCGCTCCTTTTCGATCTTGTCCTGATCCAGCTCCATGTTCGCGCCGGGTGCTGACGGCAGTCCGATCATGCCGTTCACCGGGTGCAACGGATGCGCCAGGAAGTGCTGGTTGATCAGGTTCCACTTGATCAGATATTCCTGGTACGGCGTGTGGATCGGCGACTGGGCGACCGAGAAATGGATGCCGATCGGCGTCGAGTGGCCGTGCGGGATCACGATCAGGTCGTGGACCGTGGCATAGGCGGCGATCTTCAGGGTTTCGGAGAGGCCGCCGCACCAGTAGATGTCCGGCTGCAGGATGTCGAGCGCGTCCTTCTCGACGAAGCGCTTGAAGCCCCAGCGGGTGTATTCGTGCTCGGCGCCCGAGAGCGGGATCCTGGTCTTGGCTTTCAGCTTCACATGGCTGTCGATGCGGTCCGGCATGAAGGCTTCCTCCAGCCAGCGCGGGCGGTACTCCTCGATGCGCGCGCAGAGGTCGACCGCGTAGTCGAGGTTCATGCTCTGCCAGCAGTCCAGCATGATGTCGTAGTCATCGCCCAGCGTCTCGCGCAGCGTGCGCACCAGCGCGACATTGAGCTTCATGCCGTCATGGCCGCTCATCGGACCGTGTCGGAAGAACCATTTTTGCGCGCTGTAGCCCTGCTCCTTGACCGCTTGTGCGCGCTCGCGCACGAGGCCCATATCGGTGACGTTGTAGCCGAGCATCGAGGCGTAAGCGGGAACCTCGTCTCGGGTCGGACCGCCGAGGAGGCGCCAGATCGGCTGGCCCAGCACCTTGCCCTTCAGGTCCCAAAGGGCGCAGTCGACGGCCGAGAGCGCGATCATCGCATCGCCCTGGCGGCCGTGGACCTGCAGGCGGTGCATCTGGTCCCAGAGCAGCTCGGTGGCGAGCGGATCCTTGCCCATGACGATCGGCCTGAGCTGGGTCAGGACCAGTCGTGCCGCGTCCGGCCAGATGGGGCCGGCGATGCCGTGGCTGCCGTCATCAGCCTCGATCTGCACGAACCACTGCTTCAGGCGGAAATGCGTGTCGTCGACCTGCTCGCCGCCCCAGGGCGGCATCTCGGCGCGGTAGTCCGGGTAGATGTCGATCGGGCGCAGCAGCCGCTCCTCCCAGAACGGACCGTCGGTCGGCATCACCCCTTCGATCTCGCGCACCCTCACCTTGCTGATTTTCATTCCGTCCTCCCTGATCGACCGGCTCGTTTTCTATCCTTTCCTCGTTATCACGAAACGCGGGACGGCAGGCAGCAAACTGACGGCGACGAGGTCGTCAGACGGAATTTCGGGTGTCTCGAGCTCGACCGCGAGGCGCTTGATGACCGTCGCGTGCGCCTCACCCCTTGACCGCGCCGGCGGTCAGGCCCTGGACGAGGTAGCGCTGAATGAAGGCGAAGAACAGGCAGGCCGGGATCAGGGCGAGGACGGCGGCGGCCATCATCTGGCCCCAGTCGACCGAGAACTTGGAGACGAAGGTGAGGAGGCCGACGGCGAAGGTCATTTTTTCTTCGCTGTTGATCAGCATCAGCGCGAACAGGAGCTCGGACCAGGCGGCGGTGAAGACGAAACCGAGGGTCGCGGCCATGCCGGGCAAAGTGAGCGGGAAGATGATGCGCCAGAGGGCGGAAAAGCGGGTGCAGCCGTCGATCATCGCGCTCTCTTCGAGCGTCTTCGGAATGCCGTCGAAGAAGGACTGCATCAGGAAGGTCGCGAACGGCACGTTGAAGGCGGTGTAGACGACGATCAGGCCGAGGAGGCTGTCGGTCAGGCCGAGCGGGGTCATCAGGCGGTAGATCGGGGCGATCAGCATCACCAGCGGGAACATCTGGGTCAGGAGCATGATGCCGACCACGGCCGCCTTGCCGCCGAAGCGAAAGCGGGAGAAGGCATAGCCGGCGCCCGACGCGATCAGGGTGACCATGACGGCCGTGCCGAAGGAGACCATCAGCGAATTGCCGAAGAAGGCGGGAAAGTCGCTCTGCAGCAGGACGAAATCGAAATTCGCCCAAGTCGTCGCCGACGGCCAGAGCCTGATGCCTTCGCTGTAGAGGAGCTTGTCCGGCGTGACCGCGATCTTGATCAGCCAGAACAGCGGAAACAGCGCGAAGCCCACATAGAGGAGGATGGCCGCCCTGTGGCCAAGCATCCTCAGCAGCGATCGGGAGAGGGTGGGGGCCATGCTCATGTCGTGTCCGGCAGGCGCTTGCGCATCTGGATCAGGACCGCGGCATAGAGGAAGAGGAGCAGCAGCAAGGCCGTCGCGATCGCCGAGGCGTAGCCGAAATCGAGTTTTTTGTAGGCGGTGGTGAAAATATAGCTTGGCAGGATCTGGGTGGCGTTGGCCGGACCGCCGCCGGTCATGACCACCACCAAGTCCGCAAAATTCGAGATCCAGATGGTGCGCAGCAGCACCGTGATCGCGATCATCGGGGCGAGGAAGGGCAGGGTCACCTTGACGAAGCCCTGCCACGCCGTGGCACCGTCGATGGCGGCGGCCTCGTAGAGCTCGTTCGGGATCGCCTGCAGGGCGGCGAGCAGGGTGATGGCGAAGAAGGGAATGCCGAACCAGACATTGGCGGTGATCGGACCCCACATGGCGAGCGCCGGATCGCCCAGGATATTGTAGGGCTCGCTCAGCATGCCGAGGGCGGCCATCCAGTGGGGGAGGGGACCGACCACCGGGTTGAACAGCCAGGCGAAGGTCAGGCCGGAGAGGAAGGTCGGGACAGCCCAGGGCAGAAAGACGATCGCCTGGACGATACGCCGGCCGGCGAAAGGCCGGTTCAGCAGCATGGCCAGACCGAGGCCGAGGAAGAATTGGAAGGCGAGCGAGCCCGCGGTCCACCAGACGGTGTTCAGGAGCGAGCGCCAGAAGACCTTGTCCGCGAACAGCAGGGTCTCGAAGTTGGCGAGGCCGACGAAGCCCGTTTTGAACGGGTTCAGGATCGCGATGTTCTGGAAGGCATAGGAGAGCCCGACCACCAGCGGCACGACCATCACCAGCGCGATCAGCACCAGGGCAGGGCTCAGGTACAAATAGGGCTCCAGCACCACCCCGAAGCGCCGCGGCCGATGCCCGGCCTCGCGAAGAGGCCGAGCATCCACCGTCAAGTCCGGGCTGGTGGCCCCGCCACCTATTGGGCTGCGAGCCATTTTTTCTGGGCGTCGCCGAGATAGGTGGCCCATTCATTGGCGACGTCTTCGGCGCTGCGCTCGCCGAGCAGCAGCTCCTGGCCGCCCTGCACCGCCATGACATCCGCGAAATAGGCGAACTCTTCGAGATAGGTCGGCATCACCGTGGGCTTCCAGCGGGAATCGTTCATCTCGGTGAACCAGCCTTCGAATTGCGGGCCGGTGAAGGCCGGGTCCTGCTCCGCACCCTGGTGGATCGGGATGACGCCGACGAACTTCGCCCATTCCAGATTGCTGTCGCGCGAGGAGAGGTGGCCGATGAGCGCCGCCGCCTCGTCCTTGTGCTCGGACGCGCCGAACATCGCCCAACCGGCATAGCCGATCGTGGGAAAGCTCTTGCCGGCGGGGCCGAGGGGCATGGGGGCGACCGCGAAGTCCGCCTCGTCCATGCGCTCCTTGATCGCGATCAGCGCGTCCGGGTCCTGGTCGAGCATGGCGCAGGTGCCGGAATAGAAGCCGGCGACGATCTCGTTGAAGCCCCAGTTCACGCTGTCCCTCGGGACATAGCCGTTCTGGTACATGTCCACCAGGAACTGCAGGCCTTTGATCGCCTCCGGGCTGCTGATGCTGCTGTTGCCCTCGGCGTCGAAATAATCGTCATGGCCCATCATGTTGGCCATCATCATGACATAGCCATTGGCGCCGCCGGGACCGCCTCTGAGGCAATAGCCGGTCTTGCCGTCGAGGGCCGAGATTGCCTTGGACGCCTCCATGAAATCGTCCATGGTCTCGGGCGGGCCATCGAGGCCGGCTTCGGCGAACAGCTTCTTGTTCCAGAACATGGCGCGCAGATAGAAGCCGTAGGGCACCATATACATGGTGTCCTTGACGTAGCTGCCATATTGGAGCGCGCGGTCGTTCAGCTCTGATGCGTCCGGCCAGCCCTCCATATAGGGGGCGAGGTCGACCAGCTGGTCGTTATTGGCGTAGAGCGAGAGCCAGCGGTCCGGCATCTCGACCACATCCGGGATCTGGCCGCCCTGGACCATGGTGGCGAGCTTTTCGAAGGCCTGGCCCCAGGGCAGCGAGGTCACCTCGACCTTCACGTCCGGGTTCGCCTCCTCGAACTTCGCGATCATGCCCTCCAGGATTTCCGTCCGCTGCGGGCTGGTGATCACCTCGACCAGCTGGAGCGTGGTTTCGGCATGCGCCGTCCCGCTCAGCAGGAGCGCCGCCAGGCTGGCGCCGGTCAGAAATTTTTTCATGCTGTCCTCCACTGTTTTTGGTTGTCCACATCGTTTCACGACGCTTTGCTGCTCTCCAGCGCCGTCACGAAATCCTCCCAGAGATCCTCGCCGTCCTCCAGGCCGAGGCTGAGGCGAAGGAGCTTCGGCGAGACGCCGAAGCGCTGCAGCGAATTTTGCTCACCCACCTGCGCAAGGGCGACCCGGGCCGGCAGGATCAGGCTCTCGAACCCGCCCCAGCTCACGCCGAGCTTGAACAGACGAAGGGCATCGCAAAGGCGGGGGATGTCGATGCCGTCATCGACCTCGATCGACATCAGGCCGGAGCGGCCATGCAGCCCCGGAACGCTGTTGGGGCCGGGCGCGTGGATCGCGGTGACGCAGTCGAGCGACGCGAGCCGGTCGACGAACAGATCCGCGGTCGCCTGATGCTGGCGCATGCGCGCCTTCAGCGTGCGCAGGCCGCGCGCGAGCAGAAAGGCTTCGAACGGCGCGAGCTTGGCGCCGAGCAGCGGCAGGGTCAGGTCGCGAATCTGCCCGATCCGTGCTGCGGATGCGATCACCACGCCGGCCACGGTGTCCGAGTGGCCGCCGATATATTTGGAGGCGGAGTGGAGCACGACGTCGATGCCGGAGGTCAGCGGGCGCTGGAAGGCGGGGCTCGCCCAGCTGTTGTCGATCACGGTGAGCGTGCCGTGGCGGCGGGCGTGAGCCGCGACCTTGGCGAGGTCCATCACCTCGAACACCACCGAGCTCGGGCTTTCGAGAAACGCGAGGCTCGCCCCGTCGAGCAGATCGGGCTCGTCCTCGAAGGCCCTGAGCGGATGGTAGGTGACATCGATGCCGAATGGCCTGAGCATCCGCTCGAACAGGCGGTAGCTGTCCGGGTAGACATGCTCGATGCAGGCGACCCTATCCCCCGGCTTCAAGAAGGCGAACAGGGTCGAAGAGATCGCCGCCATGCCGGAGGCGAAACCGACCGCGGCCTCGCCCTCCTCGGCCGCTGCCATCATCGCCTCGAAGGCGGCGACGGTCGGGTTCTGCACGCGGGTGTAGATCGCCCGGTCGCTTCGCCCGGCCATGCGGTCCTCGAAGGCCTGGAAGCTCTCGAAGGTGAAGAGCGAGGTCTGGTAGATCGGCGGCGTCACCGAGCCGGCATCGGAGCCGTAGGCGGCGGCGAGCAGGGTCGCCATGTCCTGATCGTCCTGCCGGTCAGCCATTGCCGGCGACCCTCATCACGGCGGCGATGTCGTCTTCGAGACGGTCCATGATCTCCGCCATGACGGCGACGGCGGCCTCCTCGTCGCCCGCGACGACCGCTTCGGCAAGATCCCGGTGCATCGGGATCGTGGCTCTGCCGAGCTGGGGCTCGCCGAACGGGGCGTCGTAGATCTCGTGAAAGGTCTTCTGGATCTGGCGGATGAGCTGGTTGAACAGAGGGTTGCCCGAGGCCTCGTGGATGGCGTCGTGAAAGCGCGCGTCGGCGTCCCGCCAATCCTCGCCGGCATCGAAGACCGCGATCAGCTCGGCCATGCGCGCCATGATCAGGCGGCCCTGCGAGTCGCGCACATGGCGGGCGGCGAGGCGAACGGCTTCGATCTCGAGCGGCCGGCGCACCGCATGGGTGCGCAGCAGGCTCTCGGCCTCCAGCTTCAGGGTCAGCGGGATCTGGATGGCGTTGGCCCCGACCTCGGCGGCGAGGATCGTGCCCGCCTTCTTGTTGCGCGTGACGATGCCCATGTTCTGCCAGGCGATCAGCGCTTCGCGCAGCTTGGCGCGCCCGACGCCGAGACGCTCCGCCAGCGTCACCTCCGGCGGCAGGCGGTCCCCGATCCCGAGCCCGGCGCGCTCGACCATGCGCGACAGGGCGTTCAGCACGTCACGCCCGCTGCTGCCTGCCTGCAGCGGCTGGACCTGATCGGCGGCAAGGCGGGTCTTGGTCAGATCGGACGTGGCCTTAGCCAATGCCATGAGCCCCGGTTATTTTTGTCGACGCGGGACCATCTTAAGATATTGTCGGACAAAATCAAGATAATGTCCGACAATAAATGATCGCGCGTCCCGTACCACCTTCAAGGCATGAACACGAAGGGGTCGTGTCTCAGCTGCCAATTTCCGCCAATGTCTGCTAGAACGAACGATCGTCAGCGATAAGGCGAAAGAAAGAGGGGGCTCGAGCGACAGCAACGCCTCTTTCGATCGACTGACGCCCGTTCGGAGATCGACATGGCGCTGGCCAGGCGACGTGCGACACGGCTGTTGATTTTTGCATGTTGTCTTTACGTGCTGGGATCTTTTGCGTTGGTGAAATCCCTGTCGGCCCATGAATGGATGACGACATTGCCGGGCGAGGTCGGTATTGAACCGGGCCTTGATGCACGTGTCGACGCCGCGGTCAGTCGGGGGGAGCTGCCCAATCTGCATGCCGTCCTGGTCGCTCGCCACGGCAAGCTGGCGCTTGAGCGATATTATCGAGGGCAAGACGAGCGCTGGGGGCAGCCGCTTGGGGATGTCGCCTTCGGCCCCGAGGTGAAGCACGATATCCGCTCCATCTCCAAGAGCATCGTCGGCCTCCTTTATGGGATTGCGCTGAGCGAGGGAAAGGTGCCGCCTCTCGATCGCCCGCTGCTCGAGCAGTTTCCCGTCTATCGGGATCTTGCGCGGGATCCCGTCCGGCAGAGCATGACTGTGGAGCACGCCCTCACCATGACGCTCGGCACGGCATGGGACGAGACCCTGCCTTACAGCGATGCGCGCAACAGCGAAATTGCGATGGAGCTGGCTGACGACCGGTATCGCTTCATCCTTGGTCGGCCGATGGTGGCCGAACCGGGCGCGCGCTGGGCCTACAATGGCGGCACGACGGCGATCCTCGCCCATCTTATTGCCGAGGGAACAGGCACGCCTCTGCTGGACTTCGCACGTCAGCGATTGTTCCATCCTCTCGGCATCGAGGACGTCGATTGGGTCGAGGGCTCGAATGGCGAGCCTGCGGCGGCATCGGGCTTGAGACTGCGGCCGCGCGATCTTGCTGCGATCGGCCAGCTCGTTCTCGATGGCGGACAGTGGCAGGGCCGCGAGATCGTCTCCCGCGGCTGGCTGGAGGCTTCGGTCAACAACGGCGTCGCCGCCGAGGACGGGCTCGGATATGGCTATCAATGGTGGCTGGGGCAGGGCCGATTGGATGGCCGCCGTTGGATTGCGGGCTTCGGCAATGGAGGGCAGCGCCTGGTTGTCATCCCTGATCTGAATCTCGTGGTCGTGGTGATGGCCGGAAATTACAACCAGGCCGATGCGTGGAAGATCGCGGTGAAGCTCATGGCCGACCTCGTGCTGCCGGCGATCAAGGACGGTTGAATTCTTCCCGTGCCCCTCTGAGATAGGGAAATGCGGTGGCTTGGGGGCACGGCGGCAGCGTGCGCCCTGTCACCTGGCGGGGAACCGGCGCCGCAAGTCGGCGGCTGGGACTGCGCCTGTCGCGCCTGTCGCCAGCTGGATGTCGACGAACGCGTCCCTGGCAGCTCTAGACGTCCATGAAGTCGACGCCGAACGTCTGAAGGAGCAGGATGACGTTCAGGAGCAGGACGATGGCGGCGCCCGCGATGGCGAGCATGTTCGTGAGCCGGCCGTTGGCGAAGGCGCCCATGATGCTCCGGCTTCTGGTGAACAGGACCAGCGCGATCATCGGGACCGGCAGCGCAAGGCTCAGGATGACTTGCGAGAGAACCAGCGCGTCCGTGGCATTGACGCCGAGGGCCACGACCACGAAGGCCGGGATCATGGTGACGAGACGTCGGAGCCAGATCGGGATGCGGAAGCGGACGAAGCCCTGCATGATGATCTGGCCCGCCATGGTGCCGACGACCGAGCTCGACACGCCGGACGCGATCAGCGACGTCAGGAAGGCCGCCGCGGCGACGCCGCCCAGGAGCGGCGTCAAGGTGTGATAGGCGGTCTCGATCTCGGCGACGTCGCCGTGGCCTTCATGGAAGGCGCTGGCCGCCATCATCACCATGGCCATGTTGATCATGCCCGCGATCGCGAGCGCCAGCACGACCTCGATGTTGGAGTAGCGGACCAGTCTCCGCCGATCGGAGTCGTTGCGGACGGCGACGCGGCTCTGGGTCAGGCCGGAATGCAGGTAGATCGCATGGGGCATGACCGTGGCGCCGATGATGCCGACCGAGATGGTCAGGGCGGCGAGATTGGGGATCTGCGGCAGGACGAGGCCTTTTGCGGCGTCGCCCCAGGCGATCGGCGCGATGAAGATCTCGACCAGATAGCAAAGCCCGATCACCGCGATCAGACCGCCGACGATCAGCTCCATCGGACGGAAGCCCCACCCTTCCACCAGCAGGATCGCATAGGTAACGATCGCGGTGACGATCATGCCGGCGATCAGCGGCATGTCGAACAGCAGGGCAAGGCCGATCGCGCCGCCGAGGAATTCAGCGAGGTCGGTGGCCATCGCCGCGATCTCGCTGACGATCCACATCGCCCAGACCACCGGCAGCGGGAAGCTCTCACGGCACATTTCGGCGAGATTGCGGCCGGTGACGATCCCGAGCTTCGCCGACAGCCCCTGGAAGAGCATGGCGATCAGGTTCGCCATGAGCACGACCCAGAGCAGCGCATAGCCGTAGCCGGCGCCGGCCTGGATGTTGGTTGCGTAATTGCCGGGGTCCATATAGGCGATGGACGCGATCACGGCCGGGCCGGCGAACATGAGGAACGCCCTCGGGCCGCGCCGCGTGCCCGACAGGACGTCGGCGATGCCGGCTCGAGTTCGGCTGGTCAATGACGTGCTGGCCATTGCAACGACATCCTGGGATAGAGATCTCCTTGATGTAGCCTTGGCTATAAAGTTGTCAATGAGGAGGATTTCCGGGATCCACTCCTGCGATAAGGTTCGGGCCTTTTTCGAATGAAGCTTCGGCTATACAATTTCACGGTGCTTTCAAATTCGACCGATTTGAGAGAGGAGATAAGCCATGACATCGGATGCGGCGTCGGCAAGCCGCGCCCCGCTTCCGGCCGAACGCTTCAGCCGTGCGCGGGACGTGCAGGCTCAGACCCTTCTGGAGGATTACACGGAACTGATCGACGACCTGATGCGCGAGCGTGGCGAGGCGCGCGTCACGGATATCGCGGCCAGGATGGGCGTGGCCCACCCGACGGCGACCAAGGCCATCGCCCGGCTCAAGCGTGAGGGGCTGGCGGTATCCCGGCCCTATCGCGGCATATTTCTGACCGACAAGGGCGCTGACATGGCAAAGCGCGTACGCCTGCGCCATCGGATCGTGGTCGACCTCCTGATCGCCGTCGGTGTTCCGGCCGAGGCTGCGGAAATGGACGCGGAAGGCATCGAGCACCATGTGTCCGAGGCCACGCTTGCCGCCTTTGAGGCCTTCCTGGGCCAAAGGGAGCGAAGCCGCTGAACAACGGCCGCTTGCGAACCAGGGTGCAACGCTGTGCAATCTGGCCCTCGTTCATGGCTTGAAATCCCGGAAGCGTAAAAAGGACATTTCAAGAACCTGTTACAGAGCGTTACACAGCAGAAAACAAACGACAAAAAACGTCTCATTCAGGACAAATAGCAGCAAACTCTGCGCGGCAATCTCCCTCCCGTTCTCGGGAAGATCAACATCCCATTCCTTGATGGAATAACCAAAACCGAAGGGAGATTGCCGATGTTTATCAGCTCAGCCCGCGCCGCATGGCCGGCGGCCATGGTCCTGTTTCTTGCGGTTGCCGATGCGGAGCCCGCAAGGGCGCAGGACCACGACGACGTTCGCGAACGAGTCAATCAAGGCCAGGTCGGTATCATGTGCGGCCGGACAACCGGCTCGTATCTCTACTACTGCGAAGACATGGCGGTGGCGATGAATGACAACATCGGCTACTCGCTTCGGGTGGTGCCGATGATCGGCGAAGGCAGTGTGCGCAATGTCGAGGATGTGCTCTATCTGCGCGGCGTCGACCTTGCGCTGGCCTATGCCGACACCCTTGAATTCATGAAGAATCAGGGCATTCATCCCGACATCAAGGAACGCATAGCCTATATCACGGCGATGCATGGTGCCGAGCTTCACATCATCGCCCGCGACGACGTCGCGTCCATCGATGATCTTGCCGGCAAGAAAGTGAATTTCAGCACGCCGGGGACCGGAACATTTCTGACGATGACCAACGTCTTCGACGCCCTCGATCTCAATGTGGACGTGCAGAGCGATGCGGAAGCCGTGGCCCTCGATCGTCTGAAACGCGGCGAGATCGCGGCCATGGCCCTGAACGCCGGGACACCTTGGAAACTGGCCTCCGAGGTTGCCGAGGCCGATGGCCTGAAGCTTCTGGACGTTCCCGCCGAGCGGATCGACGGACCCTATGAGCCGGTTTCATGGACCAGCGACGTCTATCCCAACCTGATCGATCAGGGGAGCACCGTCGAGACAATCAGGACCAGGGTCATCCTCCTCGCTTACAATTGGCCGAAGGACAATCCGCGCTGCGCCAAAGTCGATCGGTTTGTCGATGCTCTGAGAGTCAAGCTGGGTGAGCTCAAATACGGTCCGTATCAGGAGAAATGGCGGGAGGTCGACTTGCAGGACGACGTCAAGGGCCTGACGCGATGGTCGGGTGGCTGCCACTGATCCCGGTCTCTCCTGGGAACGATGAGGCAGGCTGCTTGAAGGACCGTCAATCGAGGAGGTCTTTCTCGAAGGACGGCAAACTGACCAGGATGCATGCGCCATGGGTCGACGCGTCTCCAATCGTAAGGCTGCCGCCATGGATCTCGGCGATCTTGTTGGCGATGGCGAGACCCAGGCCAGCGCCTCCGGTCTTCCGGCTGCGCGACGTTTCCAGCCTGACGAAGGCCTGCATGGCACTCCGGCGATGCTCCGGCGGAATGCCGGGGCCGCTATCTTCGATGTGCGTCACCAGGCGGTCGCTGCACAGGGTCAGCCGGACCCGCGCTTCGCGGCCATAGGCGATGGCATTCTCGATGAGATTGCCGAAGAGCCTGCGAAGGGCGACCGTGCTTCCCAGCACGAGCGCCCCTTCGGCCTCCGGCGCAATCGTCACCGATGCCGCCAGGTCTGCTCGTTGGCGATCCACGATTTCGTCGCGGAGAAGCTGGCTGATGTCGACGAGCTCCAGGCTTTCCTGGGGCGTCCGGTCCTGGATCGTATAGAGCGCATTGTCGAGCAGACCGATCATGCTGTCGATATCGCGGATGGAACGGGCGCGTTCGGCTTCGTCCTCCATCAGCTCGACGCGCAGGCGCAGGCGCGTGGCATAGGTGCGCACGTCGTGGGAGATGCCGCCGATCATCGCCATGCGCTCGTTGATCAGCCAGGCCACGCGCTGCTGCATCTGATTGAAGGCGGAGATAACCGCACGGATGTCGGAAGCGCTGGAAGGAAAATCTGGAATCGTGTGCGGTTCACGCAGGTCCAGGCTGTGAGCAGCCTTGGCAAGGCGGCGCAGGGGACGCACCTCCCGGCGTATCACGACGAAGGCCAGCAGGGTGACTGCGGAACCGATGATTCCAGCCCAGAAGCCTGGCGGAAAGCCGAAGAGATTCAACACCAGAAAACCGACGGACTGAATCACGAGATATTGGCCGTCACCAAGTGCCATGACGATCATCGCCGTGACGGGTGCGACGTATGGCATGACCCAGGCAAGGGGACCTGACTGGTCATAGCGAATGAGAACCGTGACCTCCCGATCGTGATCGGTGGACAGATAGCTGGTCAGGACCTGCTGGAGCTGGTAGGAGGCGCGCCAGTTTTCTGAAGGCGGCTCCGGCGCATCCTTCGTGACGGTCGCCTGAAGCTGTGCGCTGCTGACCGCCCGCAATATTGTCGTTCGATCCTCGGGACCGGCATGTTCGATCAGCTCGATAATGGCCGCCACCTGATCCGGCAGGGGCAGGCGGATGCCGGTTCCGGTGTTGTGTGACCTCTGGATGAAATAGCCCATCACGGCGAGGACCTGAATCGAGATCAGGCTGAAGATCAGGATGATGGCGATCCGGGCGAGAAAGCTTATCCGCAAGAAGCGCATCATCTGCCAAGTATGGTCACCGTGGGGACGAACAGATAGCCATGATTGCGAATCGTGGTGATCAGCTTCACATCCGTTGCGACGGCTTCGAGCTTCTTGCGCAGGCGCGAGATCGCCATGTCGATGGTCCGGTCATAGGGCTCGGCATCACGGCCCCTTGTCCAGTCCAGGAGCTGGTCGCGCGTCAGCACGCGGCGTGGGCGCCGGACGAAACAGGCCAGCAAGTCGAACTCGGCGCTGGTAAGCTGGATATCGTCACCGTCCGGCGCGTTCAGGCAGCGCGCATCCAGATCGATCACGAAGCTTTCGAATTCATAGCGTCGGCTGCTATGGCCGACGCCGTTCTCCATTGTGCCGCGCGTACGTCTCAGAATGGCGCGCATCCGAGCGAGCAGCTCACGCGGATTGAAGGGCTTGGTCAGGTAGTCGTCGGCGCCGAGCTCGAGGCCGAGCACCCTGTCGATGTCGTCGCTCTTGGCCGTCAGCATCAGGATCGGGATCGTGCAGGTCGCCCGCAGCGAACGACAGATCGAGAGACCGTCCTCGCCCGGCAGCATCAGATCGAGGATGATCAGATCCGGCAGGAAGCGGGCCATGGCGGCATGCATGGCCTCGGCATCGCCTGCCGTCTCGACACGAAAGCCTTCACGGTTGAGCATTTCGCTGACCAGGCGGGCGATTTCATCGTCATCTTCGACAATCAGGATCTGCAGTTCGGACAGTGACAGCGTTTGAGCGTGATTCAACAACATCGAGCCGATTTCCGGGATATCGATTTTCATTTCGAAACACTGAGAGGCTGTTGCCTCACTCGATCGATCGACCCCTAAAACGATAGGCGACGAAAACGGAAAAGCAAGGAAATCCAAAGGATTGTTACAAAGCGTTACATGCCAGGAAACAAACGACAAAAAATGTCTCGATCAGGACATATGATGGCCGACGATGCGCGGCAATCCCCTACTCGTCAGCGGGATGATCGACATTCATTCCGTCGGCGGAACAACCGGCACCCAGGCGAGACTGCCGACGGCAAGGACGATTTGAAAGCTGCCGATGGGAAGCAGGACAGCCTGACGATCGAGCAAGCGCGCAGGGGGAAATTCGAGATGCCGGACTGGGACCCGGTCTCGCCAACCAGACCGCGCGACGTTCTCAAAACGCTGGCGGCCATGATCCTTTCGCTGCGGGACAGACCAGGGCCGCTGTCTGCGCCGCTGCTATCCCTCAGGCGGAACCGCAGATGAAATGCAGCTTGTCGAAGGTCGCCCGGAGATCCGCGACCTCGGCCGCCAGGCTTTCGGGCTCATCCGCGTTCAACGCTCTGGCGATCAGCGATGCCAGGGTGCCGGCATCCTTCTCGCCGACGCCGAAGCGCACCAGCTCCGGCGTGCCGATGCGCAGACCGTTCATGTCGCCCTCGACCGGGGCGGTCGGCAGACCGATGCCGGAGGCGAGAAAGCCCGCCTTGCGCAGCCTCTTCGAGGCCGCCTGCCCGCCGCCATAGCGCGCCGCCTCGATCGCGAACTGGTGGGAGCGGGTGAAGCCGCGCGCTTTCGCGAACACCGGCACGCCCTCGGCGTCGAGCGCTTCGGCGAGGCTCCTGGCGGTTCCGATCATCGCGTCGGCATAGGCCTTTCCATGCTCTCGCCAGTCGAGCATGGTCAGCGCCAGCGCCGCCGATTTCGCGGCATCGAAATTCGCGGTCATGCCGGGAAAGGCGATGGCGTCCACGCGCTCGGCAAGCGCGGCGTCATTGGTCAGGAGGAGACCGCCGGCCGGACCGCCAAGGCTTTTGTAGGTGCTCATGGTCATGAGATCCGCCCCCTCGGCGAGCGGGTTGGGCCAGGCCCTGCCGGCGATCACGCCGCATTGATGGGCGGCATCGAACAGCACCCTGGCGCCGACCTCGTCCGCGATCTTCCGCACCGCCTTGACCGGATGCGGGAACAGATTGAGGCTGCCGCCCACCGTGATCAGCGTCGGCCGCACGCTGTGCGCGAGCTCCGCGAGCCCTTCGATGTCCAGGGTGTAGCCGTCGGCGTCGACCGGCGCCGGGTGGGTCTTCAGGCCATAGAGACCGGCGCAGCCGGCGGCATGATGGGTGACATGGCCGCCGATGGTCGCGGGCGGGGCGATGATGGCATCCCCCGGCCTGCAGGTCGCCATGAAGGCGTAGAGATTGGCCATGGCGCCGGAGGCGACCCGGATCTCGGCATAGCCGGCATCGAAGATTTCCGCCGAGAGCTCGGCAGCGATCACCTCGATCTCCTCGATCGCCTCAAGACCCATCTCATATTTGTCGCCGGGATAGCCGAGGGACGGCCGGGAGCCGAGGCCGGCCGACAGGATCGCTTCCGCCCGCGGGTTCATGACGTTGGTCGCCGGGTTCAGGTTGAAGCAGCTGCGTTCGTGGATCGCACGGTTCAGCCCCGCGAGCGCTTCGATCCGATCGGCGACGTCCTCCGTCCTGCCGTCCGACGCCGTTTCGGCGAGGCGCTGAACATGATCTTCGCAAGGTCCCGGAACCCAGGGGCGGTGCTTCAAGGTGGCCATGGCCGATCTCCCGATAGTTCCACCAGAAGAGCGGGAGGGCTGGCCAAGCGCAACGGAATTTTGCTATTCTTCGGTCTAGAAAAACTGAGTCTCAGCCATGGCCGTTTCACCCCCACGCCCCAAAGGGCCGCCGCTCAACGCGCTTCGCGCCTTCGAGGCGGCCGCCAGGCTCGGCGGCTTCACCAGGGCGGCCGAAGAGCTCTCGGTGACGCCCGGCGCCGTGGCGCAGCATGTCAAGGCGCTGGAGGCGTGGACGGGGGCTGCTCTGTTCGAGCGGCGATCGCAGGGTGTGCGGCTGACGCCGCTCGGTGCAGGCATCGCCGGCGCCTTCGGTGACGCCTTCGATCGGCTGGGCGAGGCCGTGCAGGCCTTGCGCGCCGAGGCGGCGCCGGACCACATCCGCATCGCAGCCCTGCCGAGCGTCGCCCAGCTCTGGCTGTCGCCGAAGCTGCCGGCCATCCGCGCCGCCGCGCCCGCTGTCACGATTTCGGTGACGGCTCTGGAGCACCGGCCGAACATGCTGCGCGAACCTTTCGATCTCTGCATCTTTTTCGATGATGGCCCGCTCGGGCCGGACGCCATCGAGATCGGCCAGGACGTGATCTTTCCCGTGTGCGCGCCATCGCTTCTGCCGCGTCTGCCGTCGCCGTCGGATCTGACGTCCGTGCCCTGCCTTCACGATTCCACCTGGGCGGACGACTGGTCGATCTGGCTGGAGGAAGCCCTGCCCGGCGAGCGGCTCGATACGCGCGGCCCGGCGTTTTCGCTCTACAGCCTCGCCGTGGAGGAAGCCAGGAACGGCGCCGGCGTTCTCATCGGGCACGCGCTTCTCCTGCGGACGCATCTCGACGCCGGCAGCCTCGTCGCTCCCTTCGCGCGCCGCGTCGCCCTCGACCGGCGACTTGTCCTCACCGTGGCGCCATCAGCGACGGCCGATGGCACCCTCGGTCGGATCATCGAAGCGCTCGTCGACGGCCACCCTGAAACCCGGTGACGATGCATGGAGATCGCGCGGATCAACCACAGGCGAGGCGAAAAGCGGCGTCGCGATCTCAGCGCGAGACGGCGGCAGCTGCTCGCCCCGATGCGGCAGATTCTGGTCGCTCATGGCGCATGGTCATCGGATTGCTGCCGAACTGGCGATGAAACGCCTTGGCAAAGGCTTCGGAACTGCCGTAGCCGTAGCGGCGCGCGATCGCCTTGATGCGATCGCCGCGGGCAATATCCTGCCGGGCGAGGGTCATGCGCCAGCGGCGCAGATAGGCCTGCGGCGACAGGTTCAGCTTCACGCGAAAAAGCTGCGCGAAGCGGCTGAGCGACAGCCCGGCGATCGACGCCAGCTCATCGTTCCGCCAGTCCCGCTCCGGAGTGTCATGCAGGGCGACGATGCACCGGCTGAGGCGCGAATCCGCAAGCCCGGCAAGCAGGCCGGCTTCCGTCGCGCCGCGCTCGATCTCGTGGCGCAGCAGGCGGATGATCAGCACCTCGGCAAGACGGCTGAGCACCGAGCCGAAACCGCATCGCTCGGCCCTCGCCTCGGCGAGCAGCAGACGGAGCAGAAGCTCGGTTTCCCCGTCGTTCTCGGCCAGAAGGGAGAGTTCCTCCGGCAGCGCCGACATCAGGGGATTGGCCAGGCCGCCGAAGTCCGCTTGCAGCCCGAGAAGGAAGGGGGCGTCGGCCTTGAGGTCGGGGGCGTGCCGATGAGGGTAGAAGACGACACGGTGGGGCGAGAACCGATCGACGCCGTCGGCGCCGCCGAGCACGATCAGATTGCGGGCGCCGGCCGGGGCGGGCGAAACCGACAGGCTGAAGTGGCTGAACAGTGCCGACAAGCGGTCATGTCTCGACAGTTTCATCGTCTCGATCTGTTTTTTAGCCGTCAGCAGATCGTAACGGCTGATATCATCGCCCGCAATGGTGTCCCGAGATCCCTTTCCCTGCGATACCCCTTT
Organism: Alphaproteobacteria bacterium; assembly: GCA_041398025.1. Classification (GTDB taxonomy): domain Bacteria; phylum Pseudomonadota; class Alphaproteobacteria; order Geminicoccales; family Geminicoccaceae; genus JANQPX01. The sequence goes on along the minus strand of JAWKVM010000010.1, from coordinate 111,636 downwards.
CCCCCGATACCCCTTTCGAAGGAGCTGACATGCTGATCCCGCGCCAGAAGACACCCGGCCTCGCTGTTGAAACCGTTGCCCATGGATCGTTCGACCTGGCATCCGAGGCGTCGGAGCGAGGCACGGTGATCTGTTTCTACCGCGGCCTTCACTGCCCGATTTGCGCCACCTATCTCCAGGAGCTCGAGCGCCTGACACCGGAATTCGAACAACGCGGCGTGACCACGATCGCCATCAGCTCGGATGCCAAGGACCGTGCCGAAGGCATGGCCGACAAGCTGAAAGCCGAGCATCTGCGCATCGGCTACGAGCTGCCGCTCGCCAAAGCCCGGGAATGGGGTCTCTTCATCTCCACGTCGCGGGGAAAAACCTCGATCGGCATCGAGGAGCCGGCCCTGTTCTCCGAACCGGGCTTGTTCATGGTAACCCCGGACCAGACGCTCTATTACGCCTCGGTGCAGACCATGCCGTTCGTTCGGCCCCACTTTTCCGAACTGCTCGGCGCCATCGATTTCGCGATCGCGAAGAGCTATCCGGCGCGCGGCGAATATGTGGGCCCGATCGGCTAGGGCGACCCTGCGCAGAGATCTCGCAGGGAAAGGATCGTCCGCGCGCCGAAGGTGCGGCCTGGGCCTAGGCCGCCGATCGATCGAGGCTGACGCTTCGATGGAGGCGGTCTTTGATCGCCAGTTTCTGCTTCTTCAGCTGCTGAAGTTCCGTCGGGTCGGTCCATGGCCGCCGCAGCCTCCGGGCGATCTCCTCGTCCAATCGCCTGTGATCGTCGCGCAGTCGCTCTCGTTCGAAGGCGTTCACGTCCAAGCTCCTTGAGTGAATGGTCCGGCTGGTTAGGCATTGACGCATGCGGTCGATCGCCGGATAGCGGCCGCCTTGTGGTCTGTACATCGATACGGATGGACGGCGATCAAGGCCGATAGCGAAAGCCTATCAAAACGCCTCGTTTCTTCGATCGAATGCCGAGCTGCGACCGGCTGCATCGCCGGATCGACGGGATCAGTCGATGATCGCGACATCCGGCAGATTGGCACGGAGGATGCCGCGGATGATGGCGGCGAGCGCTTGATATTCCTCGGTGCGGGCCGAGTGGCGGCGCCAGGCGAGGCCGACGGTGCGCGTGGGCGGACGGTTCTTCATCGGGCGTGCCGTCACCTGCGGGTCCTTGGTGACTTCGGACAGCATGTACACCGTGGGCATGAAGGAGATCCCCATGCCCATGCCGACCATCAGGCGGATGGTGTCGAGGCTGGTGCCCTCGAAGTCGTGGGACAGCTCGGCGCCGAACTCGCGGCAGAGCTCGGCGACCTGCTCGTACAGGCGGTGGCCGGGCTCGAGCGCGAGCACGGTCTTGCCGTCGAGGTCGCTGCGCTCGATCTGCTCCCTGGCGGCGAGCGGGTGGTCGCTCGGAATCACCACCCAGAGCTGCTCGCGAAACAGCCGCGTGCTCTCCAGGTCAGCCTCGCGGATCGGCATGGGCAGCAGCAGCAGATCGAGGTCGCCGTCCTCGAGGCTGCGGATGATCGGGGCGGACATGCCCTCGCGCACATAGAGCTTCAGGCTGGGGTGGCTCTGGTGCAGATCGGGCAGCACATGGGGAAGGAGATAGGGGCCGAGCGTCGGCAGCGCGCCGAGCTTGATGGTGCCGTCCAGCCACTGCTGGCCGTGCTTGCCGAGATCGATGATGTCCTGCACGTCGCGCAACACGATGCGCGCGCGCTCGGCGATGGTCCGGCCGATCGGGGTCAGCACCACCTGCGACCGCTGGCTGCGCTCCACCAGCTGCACGCCGAGCCGTTCCTCCAGCTCCTTGAGCTGTCCGGACAAGGTCGGCTGGCTGACATGGCACTGCTCCGCCGCCTTGCGGAAATGCAGGGTGTGGGCAAGCGTGACCAGGTAGCGGAACTGCTTGAGCGTGGGCATCGGTCTCTCGACAGCAGGGGCGGCCGAGCCACCACCTGCTCGCGACGACTGCAAACGTCAATAGAAAATTTCAATTGAAAGATCGTCGACGATGAATGGCGACGATCGTCATCCCCGACCAGCGCGGAGCGGCAGGCCGGGATGTTTAATCGGTTTTTCCTATTGAAAACAGGCCGGGAAACGATTGGCGCCTGCCCTGGGCACCCGCCATATCCGAAGGAGGTGCGCGAAAGGCCAAGCAGTTTCGAGACTTGGCGAGAGAGCTGGCGCGTCGCCGCGCACGCACGCCGCTCATGCAACGAGGACACCGATGAACACCGACGTCTATCAACGCTCCCGAGGTCATGCCGGCACGCTCGACCGCGCCGCCTATGACGAGGGCCTGCGCCAGCACATGCTGCGCGTCTACAACATCATGGGGCTCGGCCTGCTCCTGACCGGCGTCGTCGCCCTGGTGACCGCGAGCACGCCGGTTCTCTTCAACGCGATCTTCGGCACGCCGCTGCAATGGGTGGTGATGCTCGCCCCGCTCGCCTTCGTCTTCTTCATCTCGTTCAAGGCGGACAGCATGTCGGCCGCCAAGGCGCAGGCGCTGTTCTGGGCGTTCGCCGGCGTGATGGGCCTGTCGACCGCCTGGATCTTCCAGGTCTATGCCGGCGGCAGCATCGCCCGCGTGTTCTTCATCACCGCCGGCCTCTTCGGCGCGATGAGCCTTTACGGCTACACCACCAAGCGCGACCTCTCGGGCTTCGGCTCCTTCCTGTTCATGGGGCTGATCGGCGTGGTGATCGCGTCGCTGGTCAACATCTTCCTGCAGAGCTCGGCGCTCCATTTCGCGGTGTCGATCATCGGCGTCCTGGTGTTCACGGGCCTCACCGCCTACGACACCCAGCGCATCAAGGAGCTCTACGACGAGGGGGCCGGCTCCGAGAGCATGTCCAAGCTCGCCGTGATGGGTGCGCTCTCGCTCTATCTGAGCTTCATCAACCTCTTCATGCTGCTGCTTCAGTTCTTCGGCGTGCAGCAGCAGGACTAGCCGCGGCACCCCGCAATCGAGCGCTTGGACAGGGCGCTTTGGTCGACGGCAGCGTCTGACGTGACGGCGGAACGGCTTTCCGTATGAGCGGATAGCCGTTGCCTCCGTCGACTATGGGCCTGCCGTGACGCCGCCGACGCTGACGTCGCTTTACGTGGGGGCTGGACATCCAGTAGTGGGTCTCGGATAGCGTTCGCCAGTGCCGGCGAGCGCTATCGCGCCGACGTTCCGTCCTGCTCCGAGACCCTTGCGATGATGCGACGTGACACCCGAAGCGACGACTGGCAGCCGGAGCTGCGCACCCTGCGCTACTTCGTCTGCGTGGCCGAGGAAAAGAGCTTCACGCGCGCGGCGGAACGGCTGCAGATCGCCCAGCCGGCGCTGAGCCGGCAGATCGCGCATCTGGAGTCCGATCTGGGGGTGATGGTGTTCGTGCGCACGCCGCGCGGCGTCGAGCTGACGGAAGCCGGCGACATCCTCCTTCGCCGCGCCTACGGCATTCTCGCCCAGATCCAGCAGGCCCATCACGATGTCACCGCGCAGGTGGAGGCGCCGCGCGGCGTGGTGGTCGTCGGCATGCCGCCGACGCCGGGCGAATTCATCGCGCCGCCGCTGCTGGCGGTGATGCGCGAGCGCTATCCCGAGATCGAGCTGCGCTTCGTGGAGGGGTTCAGCCAGGCCCTGCAAAGCCGCCTGTCCAATGGCGAGATCAGCCTGGCGGTGATGCATGACACGCCGGTGCAGGACGATATCGCGGTCACCCCGCTGCTGGTCGAGCGCCTGCACGTCATCGGGCGCACCGGCACGCTGGAGCAGGCCGCCTACACCCTCGCCGAGGCGTCCAGGCTGCCGCTGATCCTGCCCAGCCGGCCGAATTTCCTCCGTATTCTGATCGACAAGCATGCCGACGAAGCCGGCATCGCCCTTCACGTCACGCAGCGCGTGGACGGCATCTCGCATCTGAAGGCGCTGGTGCGCCAGGGCCTGGGTTTCACCATTCTGACCTATGGCGGCATTCTTTCGGAGGCGCAGATGGGCACGCTCGAAGCCGCGCCGATTACCGATCCGCCGATGGAATGGACGCTCGGCATCGCCACCCGTGCCGACCAGCGGCGAAGATGGCGACCAAGCTGGTCGAGGAGACCATTCAGGCCATCGTCGCCGATCTGATCGCGCGCGGGCTTTGAAATATGCCGCTGAGGCATGAGAAATATAAGTTTATGGTATTTACAATATAGCTCGGCGGCCGACAAGATGCGTCGGACGGTCGAAAAGGACCGCCGTCTTGCAGGGGAGGCAATCATGACGATCAAAGCGCTGCTGAGCGCCACCGCCTTTGTCGTGGCGACGTCGCTGGCCGCTGCCGGTGCGGCAAGGCCGAGACCTGAAATGGATCACCTTCAAGCCGGAAGGTGCTGGCGACGCGCAGGTGGTCTCGACCAAGCTGGCTGGTCGAGGAGTTCGCCAGGGCGCACCGGCGGCAAGCATATGATCGAGGTCTTCTGGGGCGGTTCGGTCGCCAAGACCAAGGAAGTCCGGAAGCGCTGGCCGGTGGCGTGGGTGATTTCGGCGACATCATCACCCCCTATTTCCCCGATCAGATGCCGCTGAACAATGCGGTCGGCTTCTTCATTCCGCAGCCGAAGAACACGCTCGAGGTCGGGCAGTTCATGGAAGACCTGCACGCGACCTATCCTCAGCTGAAGGAGGAGCTGGCCAGCCAGAACCTCCATGCCTTCGGCTTTCGCCCCCTGGAAAGCTACGGGCTGTTGTGCACCAAGCCGGTGCACGACATGGCCGGAATGCAGGGCCTGCGCGTGCGCAGCTACGGCTTCGCCTATCCGGCGCTGATCGAGGCCATGGGTGCGACGCCGGTCTCGATCGCCACCTCGGAAGCCTACGAAGCACTGCAGCGCTCGGTGATCGACTGCACGCCGATCGGCCCGGCGCTGGCGCGCGGCTGGAAATATGACGAGGTGGCCAAATACTATGTCGAGGTCCCCTTCGGTGCCTCGTTCGGCCATCTTCTGGCCATGAACCTGGACAGCTACAACGCCATGGACGACGAGACCAGGGCGGTCGTCGATCAGCTCGGCAAGGACTACCTGGTCGAATATGCCAGGCTGCTCGATGAGGACGTGGCGCGGGTGCGCGAGCTCTGGGAAGGCGATCTGAAGGTCGAGGTGATGCCGTTCCCGCGCGACGAGATGGCCAAGGTGGTCGATGACGAGCGCGTTCAGGCGGTGCGCGAGGAATGGGTCGAGAAGGCTGGCGTCCTCGGTGTTCCGGGCGAGGAGATCGCCGAGGCGCTCAAGTTCTGACCTGCGCGTGATGCGGCCATGCCGCCATGCATTGATGAGGCGAGGGGCGGGTGGCGATGGAGCGACTTGAAGCGATCCGGCGAGCCTTCGGCAAGCTGCTCGAAGGCTGCGGCGTGGCTGCGGGGATCGCGACCTTCGCCATCATGGGGCTGGTCGTGGCCAACGCGCTCCTGCGCTACGGCTTCGGCGCGCCGATCGCCGGCACGCTGGAAATCACCGAAAGCGCCCTGCCGTTCGTCATCTTCCTGTCCCTGGCGCTGACCCAATATCAGGGCGGGCATATCCGCGTCGTCCTGCTGACCCAGCATCTGCCGCCCGGGCCGGGCAGGGCCGTGCGCGTGGTCGTGCTGCTGGCGGGGCTCGGGCTGTTCGCCTGGGCGGCCTGGGCGAGCTTCGGCATGGCCGCCAAATCCTTTGCCATCGGGGAGATGGAGCGCGGCGCGGTGCGCTTTCCCATCTGGCCGGTGAAGATGGTCGTCTGCGTCGGCCTGCTGCTGCTGGCGATCCAGTTTCTGCTCGACGCGCTCTACGCGGCCCTCGGCGGCAGCCTGCCGGACAGCGAGCCGGAGCAGGCCGAGTGAGCAGCCTGATGATCGGCATCATCGGCGTGTTCGCGCTGTTCGCCGCCATTCTGCTCGGCGCCAATGTGATGGTGGCGCTGGGGCTGGTCGGCGCGCTCGGGCTGGCCGGCATCGTCGGCTTCAAGGCGGCAAGCTCGATCCTGGGCACGGTGTTTTTCGACACCACCCATTCCTTCCACTTCACGGTGATCCCGCTGTTTCTGCTGATGGGCTTTTTCGCCATGCGCGCCGGGCTCGGCGAGGATCTCTACGAGGCCACGACCAAATGGCTGTCCAACCTGCGCGGCGGCCTTGCCATTTCCACCACGCTCGGCGCTGCGGCTTTCGGCGCGGCCTCCGGCACGTCGGTGGGCACGGCGACGCTGTTCACCAAGCTCGCTTTGCCGCAGATGCTGGAGCGCGGCTACGACAAGAGCCTGGCATCGGCCTCGATCGCGATTGCCGGCACGCTGGCGGTGATGATCCCGCCGAGCGCCCTGGTGGTCGTCTATGGCATCCTGACCGATTCGAGCATCGGCCGGCTGCTTGTGGCCGGGTTCATTCCCGGCTTCGTCTTCGCCCTGGTGCTCTGCGTCGCCATCTGGATCACGGTCTGGCGGCGACCGGAGCTGGCGCCGCGCGAACGGAACAGCTTCACCATCGGGGAGAAGGTCGCCTCGCTGCGGCTGGCCGGCCCCCTGGTGCTGGTGATCGTCTGCATCATCTCGGGCCTCTATGCCGGCATCTTCACCCCGACCGAGGCCGGCGCGGTCGGCGCGGCGCTGACGCTTCTGCTGGCGCTCATCCGGCATCGCGGATGGAAGGGGCTGGAGCTCAGGAAGACGCTGGTCGAGACGGTCAAGACCTCGGCCATGATCTTCGGCATCTTGATGTGCGCCCTGGTGTTTTCCAAATTTCTGGCGCTCAGCGGCCTCGCCAATCAGGTCGGCGGCTTTCTGACGGGGCTCGACGTGAACCGCTGGGTGATCGTGCTGCTGGTCTGCCTGATCTATCTGGTGCTCGGCATGATGATGGACGCGCCGGCGCTGCTCGCGATCACCCTGCCGATCACCTATCCGGTGATGATGAAGCTCGGCTTCGACCCGATCTGGTTCGGCGTCTTCGTCGTGCTGCTGGTGGAAATCGGCGCGGTCACGCCGCCGGTCGGGATCAACTGCTTCGTCGTTCAGTCCGCCTCGCAGGGCCGCGTCAAGCTCGAGGATGTCTTCCGCGGCCTCGTCCCCTTCGTGCTCGCCGGATTCGCCATGCTGATCCTTCTCTGCCTGTTTCCGCAGATCGCCCTCTATCTGCCTTCGACCATGCGATGACCGCGCTCACCCATTCCAGAAGCCGGCCCGGGGACCCGCGGCCGATGATCCTGCGCTCGACCCTGACCTCGCCCTATGGCCGCAAGGCGCGCATGGCCGCCCAGGTGCTGGCGCTCGATCATCTGATCGAGGTGGTGCCCGCCGATGCGCAGGATCCCGATGACGATCTCAGGCTGCAGAACCCGCTCGGCAAGATGCCCTGCCTGATCGTCGGCGGCGACATCTATTTCGACAGCCGGGTGATCCTGCACTATTTCGATGCCCTGGCCGGCGGCGGCCGGCTTTTGCCTGAGCAAGGGGAAGAGCGCTTTCGCCTCCTCACCTTCGAAGCCCTGGCCGACGGCATCACCGACGCCAGCCTGCTGATCACCTATGAAGGGCGTTTTCGCGAGGCGCATCAGGTCTCGGAACGCTGGCTGGAGCATCAGCGCGGCAAGGTGGTGCGCGGGCTCGCTGCCTGTCAGAAGGCGCTGCCCGATCCCGCGGTCACCAATCTCGCCAGCATCGCGCTTTCCGCGGCGCTCGGCTATCTGGACTGGCGGCGGCATCTGCCGTGGCGGCAGGACTTTCCGGTGCTCGCCGCATGGCTCGAGGCTTATGCTGCAAGCGAGCCTTCCTTCAACGCAACCAGGAGCCCCGCATGACGGACTGGCCCGATCCGCGCCTGACGCCGCCTGATCCAAAACGCTACAGTGAACGTCAGCAGGAGGTCCACGAAGCGATCGCCTCCGGGCCGCGCGGCGGCGTGCGCGGGCCGCTCGCCATCTGGCTGCACCGGCCCGAACTGGCCGCTGCCGCCCAGGCGCTCGGCCGCTATTGCCGCTACGACACCCTGCTCGAACCGCGCCTTTCCGAGCTCGCCATTCTGGTCACTGCGCGGGTTTTCGGCTCCGAGTATGAATGGCATGCGCACAAGCCGATCGCCTTGAAAGCCGGGCTGTCCGAAGCCGTCGTCGAGGCCATCCGCGCCGGCAAGACGCCGCCCTTCGAACGCCGTGACGAAGCGCTCGTCCACGCCTTCGCAGAGGCGGCGCACCGCGGGCGCAACGTGTCGGAGGCGCTCTACGACGAGGCGGTCGCGATGCTGGGCGCCGAGGCGGTGGTCGATCTGGTCGGGCTGCTCGGCTACTACACGCTGATCTCGCTGACGATCAACATCTTCGGCGTCTCGCCGCCCGCCGGCTGCGCACGCGAGCTCAGCGGAGAGGACCGATGACGGACCGGGCGCGCACCTGGCGGCCCGAGCGCTCCCCGATCGACTTTGCGCTGCCCGCGGGAGCGACGGACTGCCACTGCCATGTGTTCGGTCCGGCAGCCCGCTTTCCCTTCGCCCCTAAAAGCGGGTTCAAGCCGGGCGATGCGCCGAAGGAGGAGCTGTTCGCCCTGCATGATCAGATGGGCATCGAGCGCTGCGTAATCGTGCAGTCCGGCTGTCACGGGTTCGACAACGGCGCGGTGGCCGATGCGATCGCCGCCCGGCCCGGCCGCTACAAGGGCGTCGCCCTGGCGCCGGCCGATATCGCGGATGCGCAGATCGCGGCGTTGGCGCGACAGGGCTTTCTCGGCGTGCGCTTCAACTACATGGCCCATCTGGCGCCCGGCGCCGGCCCCGAGGAGCTGCGTGCCCTGGCACCGCGTCTGAGCAAGGCCGGCTGGCATCTGCAGGTGCACATGGAGGCGCGGCTGATCCCCGATCTCGCGCCGGTCCTGGCGGCCTTGCCGGTCACCGTGGTGATCGATCACATCGGCCGCGTCGATGCCTCTCTCGGGCTCGACCAGCCGCTGTTCCGGGCGCTGATGACCCTGATGGAAAACCACCATGTCTGGATGAAGGTGAGCGGCACCGACCGCGCCTCGCGCCAGGGACCGCCTTATGCGGATGCGGTGCCTCTGGCGCGGCGTCTGGTCGAGACCTTCCCCGATCGGGTCGTCTGGGGCACGGACTGGCCCCATCCCAACTATCACGCGCCGCCGCCCGATGACGGCGCCATCGTCGCGGTCCTGCCGCAGATCGCGCCGACGTCAGCACTTCTCGAGGCGCTGCTGGTGGACAATCCGGCGCGGCTTTACGGCTTCGAGCGCGGAAAGGGGCGCTGATGGCGGGACGGCTGGACGGCAAGGTGGCGATCGTCACCGGGGCGGGCTGTGTCGGCCCGGGCTGGGGAAACGGGCGGGCGGCCTGCGTGCGCTTCGCCGAGGAGGGGGCCAAGGTCTTCGCGGTCGACCTCGATCCCCAAGCGATGGCAGAGACCCTGGAGCGGACGCGCGCGGCGGGCGGCGAGATCGAACCCCATGGCTGCGACGTGACCGACCTTGCCGCCGTCGAGGCGATGGTCCGGGCCTGTTACACGCGCTATGGCCGGCTCGACATTCTGGTCAACAATGTCGGCGGCTCGGCAAGGGGCGGGCCGGTGGAGATGGATGAGGCGGGCTGGGATCGCCAGATGGATCTCAACCTCAAGAGCGTCTATCTGACCTGCCGCAGCGTGCTGCCGATCCTGGCCGGGCAGGGCAGCGGCGCGATCGTCAACACCGCATCGACATCGGGCATTCGCTGGACGGGATCGGCGCAATCGGCCTATGCGGCGAGCAAGGCGGCGATCATTCAGTTTTCGCGCGTCGTGGCCGTCGAATATGCGCCGCGCGGCGTGCGGGTCAACACGGTCGTGCCGGGTCAGCTGCATACGCCGATGGTCGAGGCGAGGCTCGCCGCGCAGCGCGCGGGCGGCGATGTCGAGGCGCTCTTGAAGCAGCGGCTGGCGCGCATCCCTCTCGGCTTCATGGGCGACGGCCGCGACACCGCGAACGCGGCGCTGTTCCTCGCATCCGACGAAGCGCGCTTCATCACCGGCACGGAGATCGTGGTCGACGGCGGCATGACCGTTCGCTGCGATTGATTTTTTTTGATGCCGCCCCGCGCTCTCGACGTCGTCGGACGTTCCGAAAGCCGGGGGGACCCCGGAGCTGGTCAGGGCTGCGCAGCAGAGTTCCGAGATCCGCTCGATCCGTTCGAACGATGAAGGCGCGCAGGACACCTCCCGATCGCTGCACCGGCGCGCTCAATAGATCTGTGCCGGCAGCCAGAGCGCCAGGCCGGGAAAGAGCAGGAGCAGGGCGATCATAAGCAGCATGGCGAGGACGAAGGGGGCCGCTCCCAGCATGACGTCCAGCATCGCGCCCTCGCCGCGCACGCCCTGCACCACGTAGAGGTTGATGCCGATCGGCGGCGTGATCAGCGCGGTCTCGAGGAGCACCATCAAGAGGATGCCGAACCAGACGGGGTCATAGCCCTGGGCGATGACGATCGGCGTCACCAGCGGCGCGACGGTGAGCAGCATGGAGAGCGTCTCCATGAAGCAGCCGAGCAGCAGAAGCACGCCGATGATCATCAGCATGACACCGGCGGGCGGGAGGCCGAGCCCGGTCACGGCGTCGGCCAGCGCCTGGGTCAGACCGATCACCGAGAGCACGAAGTTCAGGAACACCGCGGCGAGTATGATCAGCATGATCATCGAGGTGGTGCGCATGGTCCCTTCGATCGCGGCGCGCAGCATGCCGAGCGTGAGCGTGCGATTGGCGGCGGCGAGGCCGAGGGCGGCGACCACGCCGAGGGAGGCGGCTTCGGTCGGCGTCGCCAGGCCCGCATAGATCGAGCCGACCACCACGAGGAAGATGCCGATCGGCGGCAGGAGGGCGGGCAAGGCCCGGACGCGGGCGGTCCAGCCGGCGCGCAGGCGCTCGCCGTCGACGCCGGGTCTGAGCAGGGCGATCAGGCCGACCGTGACCATGAACAGCGCCGCCAGCAGGAAGCCCGGAACGAAGCCCGCGAGGTAGAGCTCGGGCACCGAGGTGTCGGTCAGGAGGCCGTAGAGGATGAGGTTGATCGAGGGCGGGATCAGGATGCCGAGCGTGCCGCCGGCGGCGATGCTGCCGAGAAACAGGGGCGGGCCGTAGCCGCGTTTGCCGATCTCCGGCATGGCGACGGTGCCGATGGTCGCGGCGGTCGCCACCGAGGAGCCCGACGTCGCGGCAAAGAGGGCGGACGAGCCGATATTGGCGTGCATCAGCCCGCCCGGCAGCCAGCCGAGCCAGGCGGCGATGCCGTCATACATGCGGCCCGCGATGCCGGCGCGCAGCAGGATCTCGCCGAGCAGCACGAACATCGGGATCGCGACCAGGAGGACGTCCGTGCCGGTCTGCCAGATCATGTCGCCGAGCGCCCGGTAGAGCGGCATCGGGCTGTCGAGATGCTGCAGGATCAGGGCGAGCCAGCCGAGGGTCGCCGCGATCGGCACGCCGAGGGCGACCAGGCCGAGCAGGATGAGCAGCGCCTTGATCAGCATCTCAGGAGCACTCGTCCTCGATCTGCTCGCTGACCGACTTCACGCCGATCAGCCGGTCCGCCCCGGCCTTGTCGCCGAGCGCCAGCCGCCTGATCGCGGCGATCAGCAGGAGCAGGCCCGCGACCAGGAAGAACAGCCAGCCGAGCAGCCAGGGGATCTGCGGGATGGCGAGCGGGGTGCGCATCGGCGTGATCGAGCGCGAGCCGTGGCGGAGCGTGTCGGCGACCAGGTCGAGCGCGGTCCAGCTCGCGATCCCGGCGAAGCCGAGAAGCAGGACCAGCCCGATCACGCTCGCGGCGAGCTTCGCGCCCATCGGCAGGAGAGCGTAGAGCGCATCCACCCGGATATGGGCGCGCTCGAACAGCGCATAGGCGAAACCGAGCGTGGTGGCGACACCGAAGGCATAGCCGGAAAGCTCGTCGGCGCCACCGATGCTGACTCCGAAGAATTTCCTGAGCAGGACCTCGGCGGTCACCAGAAAGGCGGCGAGGAGCAGGAGGGCGCCGCCGATCCAGACGAGCAGACGGCTGAGCCTTCGTGCCGCGTTCAGCAGGCGATCGATTACCACGCCGCGGTCAGGATGCAGATGCCGCCTTCGTTCCGCCGCCGGTCATTTGGCCTTGGCCTCGAGGTCGAGGATCGGGCCGACGGTCCGGTTCCACGCCTCGGCGCAGTCGGCGCCGCAGCGCTCGGCCCAGCGGGCGAGGACCACGTCGGTGGCGATCTCGTCCCGGCGCTTCAGGTCGTCGGCCGAGGGTTCCACCAGCGTCATGTTGCCGGGCTCGCCGATATCGCACGCCCCGCCGGTGATGCAGGCGATTGCGACCTCGTCCTCGGTCGCGGTCTCGGCCCACATCCGATCGTCGAGCCTGGCGATCTCGTCCTTGAGCATGGTCTGCTGCTCCGGCGTCATCGCGTTCCATTTGTCCATGTTCATGGCGCCGAAGGCGAGACCCCAGCCGACCCGTAAGGTGAAGGCATGGGTCGCGACCTGCTGCCAGTTGGCCTTGTAGGCCGACATGGTGCCGGTGATGCCGCAGTCGACCACGCCCTTCTCCAGGGCGGGGATCACCTCGGCGAACGGCACGGTGACCGAGACGCCGCCCGCGCCCTCGACGAAATCGCCGAGGGTGGTGGCGTAGACGCGGATCTTCTTGCCCTCGAGATCGGCGATGCCGTTGACCTCGGCGTTGCACCAGAGCGTCTGGCTGGGGAAGGGGTAGAGCATCAGAAGCTTGGCGTTGTAGATCTCGGCAAACGCCTGTTCCAGGACCGGGAAATACGCCGCCGCCACCTTGCGCTCGGTCGCGATGTCCTGGGTGAGCGAGGACAGATCGGCGCCTTCGAACACCGCGTTCTCGGCGGCGACGTAGCCCGGCAGGCCGAAGGCGAAGTCGAACACGCCGTTCTTGACCAGGCGCATGATCTCGAAGCCCTTGAGGCCGAGCTCGGTCTGCGGCTTGATCTCGCCGACGATCTGACCATTGGTCGCCGCGGCGATATGCTCGTTCCAGAACGGTCCCTCATGCTTGATGTAGTTGGTGAGGTTGCCCCAGGTGCCGACCGCCTTGATCACCACCGGCTGGTCGGCCGCGGACGCCGGCAGCGCCGTGAGGACGGCGAAAGCGGCGGCGATGGCCCGAAGGTCTGGCGTCATCTCAAAGGGTCCTTTCTTGCTTGGTTGAGGGATCGACGGCGGCGGCCGCCATCTCGTCCAGATCGGTGATCAGCATGGAGCCGGGCCGGTGCGTGATGCAGAGCGGCGGCCGCGCCTTGCGGATCGCGCGCTGCGGCGTGACCCCGCAGGCCCAGAACACCGGCGTGCAGTGCTGGTCCGGGACCGGCGGGTCGCCCCAATCCGGCGAAGCGAGATCGGGGATGCCGATGGCCGCGGGATCGCCGACATGCACCGGTGCGCCGTGGGCGAGCGGATAGGCCGCCGAGATTCGCACCGCGTCCCCGATCCGATCGGTCTCGATCATGCGCATCGACACCACCATGCCGCCGCCGAAGGGTCCTGCGGGCTCGGTCGGGATGGTGCTCGCATACATCGACACCGTGCGGTCGTTCTCGACATGCAGCAGCCGGAGGCCTTCGGCCATCAGCGCGCGCTCGAAGGTGAAGGAGCAGCCGAGCGCGAACGCCACCAGATCGTCCTGCCAGATCGCCCCGATATCGGTCAGGCTCTCGGCGAGCGTGCCATGGCGGTAGACGTTGTAGGCGGGGGCATCGGTTCTGACGTCGATGTCGGCGCCGAGCGCGCGAAACAGGGGATCGCCCGGTGCGGTCACGCCGACCAGCGGGCAGGCCTTCGGGTTGCGGTCGCAGTAGAGCCTGAAGTCGGCGGCGAAGGCGGCGGGCAGAATGGCGAGATTGACCTGCAGCTTGCCAGGCGCCAGTCCGGCGGTGTGGCCGCGATAGCCGCCGCGCCGGATGAGGCGGCGAAGTGCCGGCCATGGCGCTCGACGCAGCGCCGCATAGCTGGTGGTCGCAGTCAAAGAAGGCATGGCGTTTCCATGCAGTCAGCCATCAGCCCACGCTGTCGGCGCCGGGCGATCTCGTCAAATCATATGATTATGGCGAAGGTGATCAGCCTTTTCGATCACTGGCCCTGACCGCAACCTCTCTCGCGAGCTCCGCGGCGTGTTTGGTGACGAAGCTCTGCGGCTCGGCGAGATAGGAGGCGGTGAACTGCAGGGCGTTGGGATGCCAGCCGGGATCGAAGCTGCGGATGCGTCCCTCCAACAGGGTCGAGCCGGCGATCGCGGAGGGCAGCGCGCCGACGCCGAGCCCGGCGGCCACCATGCGAAAACAGGCGGAAAGCGACGACGAAGGGAAGAGCGAGATGCCCGGACCGTAGCGATCGGCGAGCGCCGCTTTCAGTTCTCGATAGGGCCGCGTGCTGCGCGCATAGGTCACGCAGGGATGACGGCGGAACAGCTCGGCGGGGTCGTCCGGCAGGGCGGCATCGGCGGCCGCGTACCAGCGGAGCGGAAAGGCCGGCAGGTCGATATTGTCGACGGTGTATTCGGAAACCGGGCCCATCAGGATCGCAAGATCGATCGCCCGCTCAAGCAGCGCTTCGCGGAGATTGACCGAGATGTCGACCGCGATTTCGACCTCGAGCCTGGGATAGGCGGTATGCAGGCGGGCGATGAAGTCGGGCAGCCAGGACTGCACGATGGTCTCGGAGACGCCGATCCGGAGCGAGGTGTCGATCGCGGCGGGGTCGGCGATCTCGCGGTCGATCAGCTCGTTCAGATGCAGGAGCTGCTCGGCATAGCGGATCAGCCGGTCGCCGGCCTTGGTCAGCTGCATGCCGCCCGAGCTGCGCTCGAACAGCGCCACGCCGAGCGCGTCTTCGAGGTTCTTGATCCTGGCGGTGACCGCCGGCTGCGAGAGGTTCATGCGCGCCGACGCCCGCCGGATGCCGCCCGCCGAGGCGACCATCAGGAAAGTGTGGAGCTGTTCGGCCTTGATTCGCATGGCGGCGATGCTTTTCGACATAAGCGTCTGCCGACAAGCATGGCGTACGGTGATCGATTGTCCAGATCGGAGTCGATCGAATATCGCGATTTGACGCGATCACCCCCGCTCGACAGAATTGGCCGCAGGTTACCGGGCGCTCGTCAAAAGCTTTTCGATGGATTTTGGAGACGCCATGACAAATCCAAGCCTTTGGTGGCGCATCGGCGCTTGGTGTGCGCTGGTACTGATGATCGGCGGCGGGGTCCTGCTGGTGGTCACCGAGCGCGTCAGCTCCCACGACTTTCTCATGTTCGGCATCGGCATCGGCGCGCTCGGCGTGGGCGTTCAAACCCTGCGCCGCTGGCGGGAGTAAGCGGATGATCGGACGGAAGCATATCGGAGCGATCGTCATCCCGGCCATGGCCGCAGCGCTGCTGCTGATGCCGGCGAAGGCTTCGGCGCAGGTCAAGCCGATGGACGACGTCCGCGCCGACACGGCGTATTTCTGGCGGGCCTTTCTCGGCCGCGACCTCACCGAGGACGAGCTGACCCGGCAGACGGCCTTTCTCATCGGTCTCTTCGGCAGCGATCGGTGCGAATATGCCTGCATGCTGCAGCAGGCGACGAACCGGGTGGACGCCGAAGTGTTTCTCGCCAGGCCCGGCGAACCGGAGGATCTGGTCCTTCGGGACGGTTATATCGCCGGCGCGTTTGCTCGCACCGAGGCGGAGGCCGGCATCCAGCGGGACCTGGTGAACGAGGCCGATCCCGCGCGCGTGTTCGACGGGCCGGGCCTGGTCGGGCTGATGACCGAGAAGGACGTGGTCGCGTTCGTCAATCTGCAGCGCTTCTTGAAGGACGGCGGATCGCCCGAGCATCACGACCTGTCGAGGGAGCAGATTGACCAGGCCGCCGCCCTGCTCGACCAGGCGGTCGGCAGCGCGCCCGGGGCCGGCGCCATGCCGGCGCTGTATGTCTACGCCTCGGCGTTCTGGGCGGGCGTGCGCCGGGAATGGGCCGATCTCGACGACCAGGAGCGGCAGATGGTGCGTGAGCATATCGAGCATCTCTCGGCCAAGCCGCTCTCCACCGACCTCTATCACCGGCTCTACGGCTTCACCTCCGCCGACGCGCAGGCTTACGCCAAGGCGGAGCCCAATCGGGCGCTCAGCGCATCGATGGACGAGATCCGCTCAATGGCGCGCGCCGTCCTGAAAGCCAATGGCGATCTGATGCGGCTCCGCGAAATGACCAATGGCGTGAGCGTCAAATAGGAAAAGCGCTCCGACCGTTCCGCGGTCCTGCAGCAAGCCCGTGTTGCACGAGAGAAGCCTTGCAGGGCTGCGAACGCCGGACGCCGGGTCAGTCATCGGGAACCTGGAGAGACTTTCTGTAGGTCGCCGGCGTGGTGTCGTAGCATCTGGAGAACAGGCGGGTGAGATGCGCCTGGTCGGAAAAGCCGCAGGCGGCGGCGATTTCCTTGGTGGCCATGGCGGTCTCCGCCAGCAGGTGGCGCGCGCGCTCCAACCGGCGTTCCAGAACGAAGGCGTAGGGGGCGACGCCGAAGGTCCGCTTGACCTGGCGGGCGAAGGTGCAGGCGCCGAGGTTGAGCTCGGCGGCCATCGCATCCAGCGTGATCGCGTCCTGCAGATGGGCCTCGATGAACTCCAGCAGCCGGCTCTGCTGGGGCGCGGTCAGGCGGCCGGCGGCGATCTCCTCGCGGAGCGTCACGGTGGCGTAGTTGCGAAGGAGATGGATCACCAGCTGACGCGCGATCGAATCGACATAGAGCGCCCCGCCGAGACCTTCCGCTCTGGCTTCGGCCGCGATCGCGTTCATCGCCATGGTCATCACCGGATCGTCGGTCCTGAGCACGTCGGCGAGCGCGACGTTCTGGACCGGCCTGCCGGTGACTTCGGACGCGATGCCGGCGACGAAGGCCTGGGTCAGGTAGACATGGGTGACGTCGACGTCTTCGGTCCAGTGCCAGTGGGACTTCTGCGAGCGGGTCAGGAGCGAGACGGCGCCCGGGCCGCAGGTCGTCTGGCTCCATTTGCCGTCGAACCGGCGCTGCATCGGTGTCACGCCGATGCGATACGCAACTAGCATGAAATCGCGCATGGCAGGCACTTCGACGTCCTGGCCCTTGTAGGCGTAAGCGCGCAGGCCGACGCCCTGCCAGCCGAGGTCGTCGCTTTTCGACAGGATCTCGCCCGGGACCCAAAGGGGCAGATCTTCCGGTGCAAGGAGTTCCGCCAACGCACCACCTCCCTTGCCGCTGCCGGATTCGTTGCCGGACATGTCGTGATTAAACTTAAACGACAGCGGCTCGTTTCGCAATGAAAGGGGTCGAAAGGCCCGGCCGCCCGAATCGTTCAAACAAATGATCGGATCCTTCAAGACCTGAACGCCGCGCCGTGATTAGGCTCGCGGTTACCTGTCGATCGAGGCTGTCGGATGCGCTGCGAGCGCATCGGCGCGCATCATCGATCGCAGAAGCAAGGGAGCCGGGGAGATGAGCGACGTGACGACCGAATCGCGCAAGAAGGCAGAGGCGAATGCAAAAAAACTCGATGCGCTGATCATCGGCGCCGGGGTCGCCGGGCTCTACCAGCTCTATCAGCTCAGAAATCTCGGCCTTGACGTGCGCGCCTATGACAGCGCATCCGGCGTCGGCGGCACCTGGTACTGGAACCGCTATCCCGGTGCCCGCTTCGATTCCGAGGGCTACATCTATCAATATCTGTTCTCGGAAGACCTCTACAAGAAGTGGAGCTGGAGCCAGCGCTTTCCCGGCCAGCCCGAGATCGAGCGCTGGATGAACTACATCGCGGACGAGCTCGATCTGAGAAAGGACATCCAGTTCTCCACCAAGATCGAAAGCGCCCATTGGAACGAGGACAGTGGGCGCTGGACGGTCAGGACCGACCAGGGCGAGGTGATCGACACGCAGTTCCTGATCACCTGCTGCGGCATGCTGTCGGCGCCGATGGACAACCTCTTTCCCGGCCAGGACAGCTTCAAGGGCGAGATCTTTCATACCGCGCGCTGGCCGAACCGGCCGATCGAGCTCGAGGGCAAGCGGGTCGGCGTGGTCGGCATCGGGGCGACCGGCATTCAGGTGATCCAGTCGATCGCCGATCGGGTCGACCAGCTCAAGGTGTTCGTGCGCACGCCGCAATATGTCCTGCCGATGAAGAACCCGACCTACAGCGACCAGGACAAGGCGGCCTACAAGGACCGCTTCGACGAGCTGAAGGCGACTATTCCTTACACTTTCACCGGCTTCGAATACGACTTTGGCCCGACCTGGGCCGAGCTCACGCCCGAGCAGCGCCGCGCGCGTCTCGAAGAAATCTACGAGGACGGCTCGCTCAAGCTCTGGCTCGCCTCGTTCGGCGAGATGTTTTTCGACGAGACGATCAACGAGGCGGTTTCCGAGTTCGTGCGCGAAAAGATGCGCGCGCGGCTGAAGGACGAACGCCTCTGCGATCTGCTGATCCCCAAGGATTACGGCTTCGGCACCCACCGCGTGCCGCTCGAGATGAACTATCTCGAAGCCTATCGCCGCCCGAATGTCGAGGTGGTCAGCGTCAAGGACAACCCGATCGTACGGATCACCGAGACCGGCATCGAGACCGCCGACGGCACCGTGCACGAGCTCGACGTGATCATCCTCGCCACCGGCTTCGATGCCGGCACCGGGGCGCTCACCCGCATCGACATTCGCGGGCGGGATGGGCGTTCGCTGACCGAGGACTGGGGCAGGGACATCCGCACCACCATGGGCCTCCAGGTGCACGGCTATCCCAACATGTTCACCACGGCCGTGCCGCTCGCTCCATCGGCAGCACTCTGCAACATGACCACCTGCCTGCAGCAGCAGACCGAGTGGATCAGCGACTGCATCGAGCACATGCAGGAGCACGGCAAGTCGGTGATCGAGCCGAGCGCGGAGACCGAGGAAGCCTGGGTCCAGCATCACGACGCTACCGCGGGCGCCACGCTGATCTCGAAGACCGTGTCCTGGTATCTCGGCTCCAACGTGCCGGGCAAGCCGCGGCGCGTGCTCTCCTATTGCGGCGGGGTCGGCACCTATCGAAAGAAATGCGACGAGGTCGCCGAAAGCGGGTATTCTGGTTTTGCCATGCGCTGACAGCGCCAATGTCGAACGAAAACGGGGAGAAGGGGAATGACTGCGGATCTGCAGAACAAGATGGACGCCATCCTATCCGGCGTCGTCGGCGGCAAGCCGGGTGTTCCCGGCGTGGTCGCGATGGTCACCGACCGGAACGGCAATATCTATGAAGGTGCGGCCGGCAAGCGGGTGATCGGCGGCAGCGCCGACATGACCACCGACAGCGCCTTTGCGATTTTTTCGACGACCAAGGCGATCACCGGCACTGCGGTTCTGCAGCTGGTCGAGGAGGGCAAGCTCGATCTGGATGCGCCCGCGAAGACCTACGTGCCCGACATCGGCAAGCTGCAGGTGATCGAGGGTTTCGACGATGCCGGCGAGCCGCGCCTTCGCCCGCCCGCGCGGGACATCACCACGCGTATGCTGATGCTGCACACGGCGGGCCTCGGCTACGACTTCTTCAACGAGAACTACAACCGTCTCGCCACCGAGAAGGGCCAGCCGAGCGTGATCACGGCATCGAAAGAGGCGCTGATGACCCCGTTGCTGTTCGATCCGGGCGACAAGTGGGAATACGGCTCGAACATCGACTGGTGCGGCCAGGTGGTCGAGGCGATCACCGGCAAGCGCCTGGGCGAGGTGTTCGCGACGCGCATCTTCCAGCCGCTCGGCATCGAGGACATGACCTTCTCGCTGAACGACGATCTGCGCGCGCGCCTTGCCGGCATGCACACCCGCAATGCCGACGACACGCTGACGCCGATGGAATTCGAGCTGCCGTCCGATCCCGAGATCCACATGGGCGGCCACGGCCTCTACGGCACGGTCGGCGACTACATGAGGTTCATCCGCATGTGGCTGAACGACGGCATGGGGCCGAACGGCCGGGTGCTGAAGCCGGAGACGGTGCAGATGGCCGTGCAGAACCATCTCGGTGAGAAGAAGATCTGCATGCTGCCGGGCGTCATCCCGGCGCTATCGAACGACGCCGAGT
Source organism: Alphaproteobacteria bacterium (assembly GCA_041398025.1). Lineage (GTDB taxonomy): Bacteria > Pseudomonadota > Alphaproteobacteria > Geminicoccales > Geminicoccaceae > JANQPX01. The sequence goes on along the minus strand of JAWKVM010000010.1, from coordinate 91,513 downwards.
TCTTCCCGGGCCTGTCGAAAAGCTGGTCCTTCACCTTCATGGTCAATGACGACCAGGCGCCGACCGGCCGGCCGGCGGGTGCGATCGGCTGGGCCGGGCTCGCCAATCTTTTCTACTGGATCGACCGCCAGAACGGCCATGGCGGCTTTTGGGCGACCCAGATTCTGCCCTTCGGCGATCCCGCCTCCTTCGGCGGCTATGTCGCGTTCGAGACCGCGTTCTACGACTGGCTGGGGAGCAAGGCCAAGGCGGCCTAGGTCGTCTACAGATCGTCGTCGGAGGCCGGCAACACGCCATCACGGCCGGCCTCCGATATCGACGGCGGCCGCTTCGTGCACGGACGATCGGTCGTTCGACGATCGCGGAGCAGCCCACCGGTCGCGTCCTGGCTAGTGCAGGTTCATCCGGATCGTGCCGCCACGGGTCGTCGAGCGGGTGCGACTGCCGTCATGCTGGATGTCGACGATGAGGTGGCCGTCGGATGTTATCCTGCACGACAAGCCGTCGGCTTCGATCTCGAGGGTCTGGGGGATGGTGCCGGAGAGAGGGAGATCGGTGGCGCTGCCGTCGGCTTCGCGTGTGCAGCTGCCCTCAAAGGTGACACCCTCGTCGCCGGTCAGGCTCAGGTGAAAGGTCCTGTCCATGGCGGCGCTCTCCGTGGCGAGCAGGAGCAGGGCGCTGATCGGGAAAAGCATCCTAGGCATCACGCTGACCTCTCGTAACATGCCGAAGGGAAGCGCATTCTCTCTCAGGATGCGGTCCTGGTCGATGAGGATCCTATGGCCGCCTGCGGCGGTCTGATAGACGCCGACTCGCGCGCCGGTCCCTCGAACGCGCTCTTGGCATGCCGGCCGTCACCCTTGTCCGAGGTTCGAGAGGTCGAGGCCGGTGATCGGTCGCGCCGCGCGCAGGAGAGGCCCATGACCAGGAACGCCAGACAGATCAACGCGCTGATCGCCTCGATCTATGCGACGCCGCTCGATGCCGCGAACTGGCAGGAGGTCATGCCGGCGCTGACCGACATGCTCGGCGGCATGGCCGCCATTCTCACCGCCGCGGATTTCAAGGGCACGGGCCGGACCAGCAGCGAGACGGACCTGCTCCGCTGGTACGACCACAATGCCGGCGCCGAGAACATCCAGAGCTATCTGGACTATGCCGATCATGATCTGCGCACCGGCCATGGCCTGGCGCGGCTGAGCGCGATCTTCGGTCTGACCCCGGCCGAGGCGCCGCTCGCCAAAGCGCTGGTCACCGGCTCGTCGATCGCCGGCTACGCCGAGGAAAACGGCGTCACCGAGAACACCGCGCGCTGGACGCCGAAGCAGATCCAGGCCAAGACCGACTGCCGCCGCCAGGCCGATCTCGTCCGCCTGCTCGTCGCCACGGCGCGGGTCTCCTGAGACGGTCGCATTCCAGGGCCTGGCATCGACCTGGTGCTGGCCGATCGGCAGCAGCCGGCCCACTGCACATAAGTTGAACGTCGCTGCAGACTATGTCACTGTGAAAGAGAACTGATTTCAGCGACGAGTGCAGCCAAGCGCTCGCCAGATCATAAGACGGGGAGGCCAAGGTTATGACGCGACCATTGTGTATTGCCGGCCTGAGCTGCATGGCCTTGCTGGCCGGCCTGTCGACCGGCATGGCTGCCGACGAGACCGGCGGCGGCACACTTTACGGCGACATGGCGACCGTTACCCAGGACATGCTCGATCGTGCTGCCGGTGACGGCAACAACTTCCTGCATACCAACGGCAATTATCAGCAGACCCGATTCTACCCCTCGAGCCAGATCAACACTGCCAATGTCGGCGACCTGCGCCCGGCCTGGATCTTCCAGACCGAGGTGGTGGACAGCATGGAGACCACGCCGATCGTGGTCGATGGCATCATGTACGCCACCACATCGTTCAACCACGTCTACGCCATCGACGCGCGCACCGGCGAGCAGATCTGGCACTACAAGCACACTATGGGGCCGATCACGACCTATTGCTGCGGCCCGAACAATCGCGGCGTCGCGGTCTATGGCGACATGGTCTATATGGGCACGCTCGACGCCAAGCTGGTCGCTCTCGACGCCAAGACCGGCAAGCTGGTCTGGGAGACCGAGCTCGCCGATCCGGAGCTCGGCTACAGCGAGACCATGGCGCCGACCGTGGTCGACGGCAAGGTGCTGATCGGCACCAATGGCGGCGAGTACGGCATCCGCGGCTTCGTCAAGGCGCTGGACTGGAAGACCGGCGAGGTGCTCTGGACCTTCGACACCACGCCCGAAGACTCGACCGGCGTCTGGGCGACCCATGACGCCACCGGGCGCGACATGCTGCGTGACATCGAGGCCGAGAAGAAGGCGCTCGCCGAGCAGGGCGATCCTTTTAAGACCCTGGGCGGCGGCGTCTGGCAGAATCCGGCGGTCGACAAGGAGAGCGGCCGCATCTTCTTCGTGGTCGGCAATCCGTCCCCCGACCTCGACGGCTCCCTTCGGCCCGGCGACAATCTCTACACCGACAGCCTGGTCTCCGTGGATCTCGAGACCGGCGCCTATGTCTGCCACTTCCAGTACATCGCCCACGACGTCTGGGATCTGGACGCGGTCAGCCCGCCGATCCTGGTCGACGTGATGAACGATGCCGGCGAGATGGTGCCGGGCGTGCTGCATGGCGGCAAGACCGGCCATGTCTATGTGCACAACCGGGACGACTGCAGCCTGATCCGCCATTCGGAAGCGATGGTGCCTCAGGAGAACATGTGGGTGCTGCCGACCGCCGATGGCGCGCGCATGCTGCCGGGCGCCAATGGCGGCGTCGAGTGGTCGCCGATGGCGGTCGACGAGGCGCTCGGCCTCGCTTATGCGATCAACCTGCATCAGCCCATGACGTACCATGTCGAGAGCACGCCCTATCCCGAGGGCAAGCTCTGGCTGGGCGGCGCCTTCAAGGTGATCGCGAGCGAGCAGCAATGGGGCAATGTCACCGCGGTCGACTACCACACCGGCGCGATCCGCTGGAAGGTCAAGACCGCGCAGCCGATGATCGGCGGCATTCTCGCGACCGCAGGCGGCCTGGTGTTCACCGGCGAGGGCAACGGCCAGTTCAAGGCCTATGACGCCGAGACCGGCAGCCAGCTCTGGACGTTCCAGGCCGGCGCCGGCGTCAACGCCCCGCCCTCCTCCTACACCGTCGACGGCCAGCAATATGTCGTGGTCGCGGCCGGTGGCAACGCCCAGCTCGACTACAAGCGCGGCAACAACATCATCGCCTTCACCCTCGGGCACTGAGTGGTATGACCACGTCATTCGATCCCCGCCTTGGGTGCCAAGATTGATGGTATGCCGCCAGGTTTTTGTGCGCCGCCGAGGGAATCGTCCGACGTGGTCGCGTCCCTAGCTGGAAAGGGGCCGTCTCCGGGCGGCCTTTTTCTTGACTTGCCTGAGACTGACGGGGTCGTTCGCATGACGTCGAGATCGCTGGCACCGGTTCTGGTACTGCTGTTCATGCTTGGCAGCAGCGCCCTGGCCCAGGACGAGCAGACCACCGAGGAGCTGGCTGAGCTCTGCGTGAGCTGCCATGGCGAGGACGGCCGGCCGATCGAGCCGGACTATCCGATCATCTGGGGCCAGGAGTTCTACTACCTCTACGTGCAGCTTCGGGACTACCAGGCCGGGCGGCGCGAGAACGCGATCATGCAGCCGATCGTCGAGGGCCTGTCCAAGGACCAGATGAAGGCGGTCGCCCAGCTGTTCGCCGACAAGGAATGGCCGAGGATCGGCTATCGCGCGACCGATCAGGACATCGAGGCCGGTCAGCGCGCAGCCGGGGCCGGCGAGTGCACCCAGTGCCATCTCGGCGGCTATAACGGCGACAGCCGCATCCCGCGCCTGGCCGGCCAGAACCCGGCCTATCTCGAGCGCACCATGCTGGAATTCAAGAACAAGGTCAGAAACAACGCGCCGGACAAGGGCGCCCTGTTCCGCACCTACGAGGATGCCGACCTCGAGGCATTGGCAAAGTTCCTGGCCGGCTTCTGACGCTCAGAGCTTGCCCAGCACCGCCCTGATCCGATCGTCGGCCGCGAGGTCGACGGCACGCTTGCCGGCGCTGTCCCGGGCGAGCGGATCGGCGCCCTTGGCGAGCAGACGCTCCACGATCCCGGCATGGCCGCGCTCGGCCGCGATCATCAGCGCCGTGCGGCCGCGATCGTCGGCAAGGGCGATGTCGGTACCTCTGTCGATCAGGAGGTCGACCGTCGCCGCCCCATCGTCGCTCGACACCTGGTCGGCATGGCCGGCGGCCCACATCAGCGGCGTGAGACCATGCGTATCGGCGTCATCGACCGGCACGCCGGCGGCGAGCAGCGCCTCGACGACCCGAGGAAAGCCGTTGCCGGCGGCGTAGACCAGGGCGCTCTTGCCGGTGCGGTCGGCGGGCTTCGGATCGGCGCCATGCGCCAGCAGCGAACGCACCAGGCCATCGTCCCCATCATAGGCGGCGGCGATCAGCGGATGGATGCCGCGCTGATCGGCGATGTTCGGATCGGCGCCGGCGTCGAGCAGGAGAGCCGCCGTCTCCGGCTGGCCGTTCTCGATGGCGCGCAGGAGCGACGTGCTGCCGCCGAGATTGGCGTGGTCGATCGCAGCCCCACGGTCGAGCATAGCGCGGACCAGCGCGGCATGGCCGGCCCGGGCAGTGAGGGTGAGGGCGGTGTTGCCGAAGCGATCGCGCGCACCGAGCGAGGCTCCCTGTTCGAGCAGGGCATCGACCAGGTCGAGGCAGCCCTGCTTGGCGGCGTCGAACAGGTGGAAGTTCAGCTCGCGCGCATTGTCGGCTACCGCGGGGAGGCGTACCTCCCGGCTAAGCTGATCGCATGGGGGTGAGGCCTGGGCGGCGACCGTGCCGGCGCCGCCCAGGCAGACACCGAGGGCGAACAGGGAAAGTGTCCAAGCTCTCATCATGCTTTCACCAGGCTTGAGCCTCGCCGGGCGACGAAGGCTCGGCATCGCCGCTGCCGCGCCGCCATGGCTACAGACTTAGCAAAGATCGACCGGGCGAGCCAGAAACCCCGATCCTGGCCGGACCCTCCGCCGATCGCCTTTCGTCAGCAGCCGAGGAAAGCCTGAGCCATGAACGGCCATGGCTGGCGTTTTCGGCAGGGAGCTTTCCCGATCAGCCGCATCCATCTGATCGGACTCCGTTCAAGGCAAGATTAAATTAACCTTTTCGACCGATGATGCCCTGTCTGTTTGGCAGGTGGTTTGGCTTCATGCATTACGTCTTCGACAGGTTGTCGCTTTCCAAAGCGATCGTTCTGGCGGTCGGAGTCGCCCTCGTAGCGGTCGGCATCCCGATTTTCGGCCATGACATGATCGCCGAGCTGGATGAGATCGAACTGACCGCCGAGCGCCATGCCGACGCAGCACTGGACATGCTCGAGGCGGTTCATAGCCAATCCATGCTTCATCGCGGACAAGTCAAGGACGGCGATCCTGCGATCGAAACCCTCAACGGCACCATGGAGCAGTTTTCCGCCGTCAGTGAGGGGGTCAAGCTTTGGCTGGTCATGGGGCCGAAGGTGCTCGCCTATCAGGAGGCCAATCAGCGAGGAGAGATCGAGGGCCCCCTCGACGAGGTCGACGCGGCGGCGATCGCCACTGCCGAAACCCAGCGGAGCATCACGACGGACAGCATTCTGCGTGTCACCCGCCCCGTCGTGATGGGCGAGGGGCCGGCCAGGCATGAACGCTGCGCCTCATGTCATGGCGGGCTCATGGGGTTGAGCGCCGGCGAGGTCATCGGCGCGTACAGCGCGGCCGTCGATCTCGAGCCCGCGCTTGCGGTCTGGCGGAGCGAGACGAAGCGTCGGGCGGCAACCTCCCTCGGGGTGGTGATCCTGACCCTCGGTCTCATCGTCGGCCTGCTGCACAATGCGGCCCTCCGGCCGCTGAGACGTCTCGCCGAGGTCACCCGCAAGCTCGCCCAGGGCGAGCTCGACGTCGACCTGATCGGCAAGCGACGGGTCGACGAGCTCGGCATGCTGGCCCGGTCGCTGGAAGTGTTCCGCACCAGCCTGATCGCCAAGCGGGAGCTCGAAGCCGAGAATGCTCTCACTCTGCGCGCGCTGCAGCAAAGCGAGGCGCGTTTCCGCGACATCGCCGGAGCCGCTTCCGACTGGGTCTGGGAGACGGACAGCGAGCTCCGCTTCACCTATCTCTCCGGGCGCTTCATCGACGTCACCGGCCACAATATCGACGACATGCTGGGTCGCCGGCAGGACGACATCGTGACGTTCGACGATGGCGATCCGGTGCAGCGGGCGCGCCGTGCAAGGATCGATGCGCGAGAGGCGTATCGCGGGCTGCGCTGCACGATCACGGCGGCAAATGGCAAGGTGCATATCTGCGAGCTGTCGGGCCGGGCGATCGTCGACGACCAGGGCAACTTCGTCGGTTACCGCGGCACGGCCAGCGACATCACGGCGCAGCTCGAAGCGCAGCAGAGGGCGGCCTACCTGGCCTTGCATGATCCGCTGACCGATCTGCCCAACCGCACCCTGTTCGGCGAACGGCTCGACCACGCCATGGCCATTATGCGGCGGCATGGCGGATCGGTTGCCGTGCTTTGCCTGGATCTCGACCAATTCAAGGAGGTCAACGACACGTTGGGCCATGATGCGGGTGATCATCTCCTGAAGGAGGTCGCAGCACGCCTCAAGGACTCCGTTCGTCAGGCCGACACCATCGCGCGGCTCGGCGGGGACGAGTTTGCGATCATCCAGGTCGGCCAGGGTCAGCCCGGCCACGCGGAAGCTCTGTGCCAGCGCCTCCTGGGCCAGTTCAGCCAGCCTTTGCGCATCGGCGATCACGATATGTTTGCCGGGCTGAGCATTGGCATTTCGCTCGCGCCTGCCGACGGCGAGGAACCGCTCCAGCTTCTCAAGCAGGCCGACATCGCTCTCTATCGCGCCAAGGCGGAAGGCCGCGGTACCTACCGCTTCTTCGCCCCGGAAATGGACGCGGAGCTGCAGGTGCGCAAGACCCTGGAACATGACCTCCGCCAGGCCCTGGCAGAGGACCAGTTCGAGCTCGTCTATCAGCCGCTCATCGATGTGGACAAGGAGCAGGTGGTCGGTGTCGAAGCGCTGCTGCGCTGGTGCCATCCGTCGCGTGGCAGCATCAGGCCGGCAGATTTCATTCCTCTTGCCGAGACCACGGGCCTGATTCTGCCCATTGGCGAGTGGGTCTTGCGCACGGCATGCACGCAGGCTGTCCGATGGCCGGACATTGCGATTTCGGTCAATCTGTCGCCCGTGCAGTTTCGGCATCCGGATCTGGTCGGGCTCGTCAACGACGTTCTCGAAGAGACCGGCCTGTCCCCGAATCGTCTCGAACTGGAGATCACGGAAGGCGTTCTGCTGCACGATGTTCAGGCGACCGTGCAGACGATCGAAGGTCTGAAACAGCTCGGCGTAAAAATTGCCATGGATGACTTCGGCAGGGGATATTCGAGCCTCGGTCACCTCCACCGCTTCCCGTTCGACAGGCTCAAGGTCGATCAGTCATTCGTGCATATCCTGGAACAGGACGCCAATGCCGCAGCGATCGTCCGCAGCATGCTCGGGCTCGGCAAGAGCCTCGGCATCATGACGACGGCGGAAGGAGTCGAAACGTCCGATCAGTTGGACTTCCTGCGGAGCGAGGGCTGCGATCAGGTCCAAGGCTACCATCTCGGTCGGCCGCAGCCTGCCGACCAGATCAATGCGCTGCTGGAGAACCGGTCTGTTCGTGGTTGGGAGTCCGTCGCGCTCGATCAGTGAGGCGACTAAGGGGCGTCGTGAGACAGTCGAGCGCCCGCCGGCATGAGGCTCACCGCCAGCTCGCGGCCACAGGATCCGCCTCGATGTCGGTGATCGGTGGAAACAGGTCGGCGCTTCTGCCATCGTCGGGCGATCGGCGAGGGGCAACGGCCGGCAAGACGCCCCCGCTTCGGCTCGTCAGGCGGCCTTACCGAGCGGGTTCGGCATATAGCCGACGAAGCCGGCGATCTTCCAGACATCGTCGACACGCCTGCAGAAATAGAGGGTCTGCCAGCGAAGGCGCACCGTCTCGCCGGCCGATTTGGCGATCGAACCGTTGAATTTCTTGTGCAGCACCGCCTTGTCGCCGGCGACGTCGATGTCGCGGAGCGTGGTGATGCGGAAGAGGGCAGGGCGAAGCGGCTCGGCGAAGCTTTCGGCGGCCGTCTCTTCCGCCTGGCGCAGCCACTCGTCCCGGTAGACCTCGAGCCGCGGAAACTGCAGGCGCCAGGCATCGGCATCGTCGAGGAAATGGGCGTGCATGCCGAAGAAGCTCTCCTGGATGAAATCGTCCTCGACCATCGACCAGTCGCGCGCGAGAAAGGCGTCGATGTCGCGGCGCACCAGCATGTCCCAAAGCGCATGGCGATCGGGATCGGCTCCAGGAAAGGGGTTGGTTTCGAAATCCATGACGTTGGCTCCCTTTGAGATGGCTCAGCCGTCGGCGATCTGTTCGAGAAACGGGAGATTGCCCGCCGAGATGCCGGCATCGACCGGCAGCACCGCGCCGGTGATGCCGCTTGCTGCCGATGAAGCGAGGAAGGCGGCAGCGCGCGCGACCTCGATCGGCTCGACCAGCCGGCCGAGCGGATAGAGCCGCTGGATCGCCTGCACGATGCCCGGGTTCTGCGCGATCCGATGCGCCCAGGCCGGCGTCATGATCGAGCCCGGCTGGACCGCGTTGGCGCGGATGCCGTGGCGGCCCTCCTCGGTGGCGATCGCGCGCATCCAGGCATGCAGCGCTGCCTTGGCAGCCGCATAGACCGGGTTGCCGAAATGCGTCTGCGCGTTGACCGAGGAGACGAACACCAAGGCGGCACCTTCGGGCCGATCGCGCATCGCCGGGATCAGCGCCTTGGAGAGACGGGCGGCGCTCTTGAAGTTCAGGTCCATCTCGTCCGCGAGCGCCTGGCCATCGACATCGGCGAGCGTTTCCGCCCGGGTCCAGCCGGCATTGGAAATCAGTGCTACGGGCGCGCCGTTCGCGATGATCGCATTCACGGAGCGATCAACGGCGTCATCGTCGAGCAGGTCGAAGACATGCGCTTCGGCGATGCCGTCAGCCGAGAGATCCATGCCCGCACGATCGCAGGCGACCACCGAGGCACCGGCTTCGGCAAAGACCTGCACGAGCGCCTGGCCGACGCCGCCCGCGGCCCCGGTGATGACGACGCGTCCGCCGGCGAAGTCGATCATGGTCTTGTCACGTCCGGCGCCGACGCGGCGCTTGCCGGCGGCGCGTAGACCGGCGTGTCGATGCCCTCCATGCGCGCCTTGAGCTGCAGCGCCAGGATCTTCGAGTAGAAGCGGGAAAGGGCCAGATTGCCGCCGTGGAACCAGAGCGCTTCGACCGCGGTCGGCTTGTACATGTTGCGCGGCTCGCCCTGCCAGGGGCCGGGATCGCCGCGCACGCCGGAGCCGAGACCCCAGCAGGGACCGACAGCGTCGGCCGCCTCGCGCGACACGATTGCGGCGACGGTCTCGTGCATCGACTGAAAGCCGGTGCAGAGGATCACCGCATCGGCAAGGATCTCGCTGCCGTCGGAGAGCAGAAGGGCGTCTTCGCTCAGGCCCTCAACGCCGACGCCACTCTTGACCGCGATCTCGCCCCGGATGATCAGATCGGAGGCGCCGACATCGATATAGTAGCCGGAGCCGGTGCGGAACGCCTTCATGATCAGCCCGGTCTCGTCCTCGCCGAAATCGATCGTGAAGCCGGCAGCTTCGAGCTGACGATAGAAGTCGGCGTCGCGCGTCTTCATCGCTTCGACCAGCGGCTTCTGACCTTCCGCCAGCAGCGCATAGGGGGTGGCGGCGAGCAGCATGTCCGCCTTCTCGGTGGTGATGCCGCGGGCGAGCGCTTCTTCCGAGTAGAGATCGCCGAAGGCGAGCTCCATCAGCGTCTCGGATTTCACCACCGTCGTCGGCGAGCGCTGGACCATGGTGACGTCTGCGCCCGCCTCCCAGAGATCGACCGCGACGTCGTGACCGGAACTGGCGGCGCCCACGACGACGACGCGCTGGCCGGCGAAATCGCTGCCTCGCTGATAGTCGCTGGAATGCAATACGCGGCCTTTGAATTGCTCGAGCCCGGCAAGCGGGATGCGCCGCGGCGGTCCATAGGCGCCGGTGGCGAACACCAGATGGGCAGGGTGAAGGGTGATCTTTTCCCCCGCACGGTCGAGCTGGACGCTCCAGCGTTGCGTCGCCTCATCCCACGACGCCTGCTCGGCGCGCGTCGAGGTCCAGTAGTCGAGCTCCATCACCTTGGCGTACATCTCCAGCCAGTCGCCAAGCTGATCCTTGGGCGTGAACACCGGCCAGTGATCGGGAAAGGGGATGTAGGGCAGATGGTCGAACCAGACCGGGTCGTGCAGCACCAGCGTGCGGTAGCGATTGCGCCAGCTATCGCCGGCGCGGGCATTTTTCTCGACGATGATCGTCGGCACGCCGAGTTGGCGAAGGCGTGCCCCGAGCGCGATGCCGCCCTGGCCGCCGCCGATGACCAGGCAGTAGGGCTGCTCGGTCCTGCCGAGCGCTTGCTCCTCCTCCGCCCGCAGTTCCGCCCAGGTTTTTCTCGCGCGATCGGCCTGGTGGCGCACGCCTTGCGGGCGGGTCAGACCCATCCTCTCCTCGAAGCCCTTAAGGTCGGTCATCACGGTGAGGAGGGTTCTGCACCCGTCGCTCCCCAGCCTGACGATTCCCTCGCCATGGGCGGTCGCGGTCTCGAAGGTGAACCAGGCTTCGATCAAACCGTCCCGACGGGTCGTCTCGCCGCTCAGCCGGAAGGTCTTCGGCTGCGTCTGTGCCAGGGTCGTCTCCAGCATCGCGGCGATCGCCGAGCGCCCCTCCATGGTCTTGACGTTCCAGGTGAAGGCGAGGAGGTCCCGCCAGTAGCCGTCCGCCGCGAACAGTCCTGATGCTGTCTGAACATCCTCGGCCGCAAGCGCAGCTTCGAGCGCTTCCAGCCAGGTTGCCGCAATTGCCGTTGGAGCTGTCGCCGGCATTCGTGATCCTTTCTCGTTTTCCCATCCAGTTTCCCTGCAGCCCCGCCCTTGCGTCAATCGCCGAGCGGCTTCCGGCCGGCGCTTGACACCCGATCGGCTTGGCGACAAGCTCGAATCAACCAGTAGAAAGAAAGTCGGAAAAGCGTGATTTTTGGGCGAGAAGCGCATGACGGTGGCCGATGCCACAGCGCCGAAGCTGCGGGTCGATAGCGCTTCGAAAGCCTACACGACCGCGACAGGCGATCTCCTGGCGCTCGACCGTTGCTCGCTCGACGTCTTTCCCAACGAGATCATTTCCGTGGTCGGGCCATCGGGCTGCGGCAAGACCACGCTTCTCTGGTCCATGTCCGGCCTGCACGGCCTGACCTCAGGCGCGATTTTTCTCGACGGCCGGCCGATCACCGGCCCGCATCCCGATATCGGCATCGTCTTTCAGGAGGCGAACCTGCTCCCCTGGCGCGACCTCGACGCCAACATTCATTTCCCCTTCGAGATCAAGGGCACCGAGCCGGATCGCGGCTGGATCGATCACCTGCTGGAGCGGGTCGGGCTCGAAGGCTTCGGCGGCAAGATGCCGCGCGAGCTTTCGGGCGGGATGCAGCAGCGCGCGGCCATGGTGCGCGCGCTTGCGCTCAAACCCTCGGTGCTCCTGATGGACGAGCCCTTCGGCGCGCTGGACAGTTTCACCCGTGATGAAATGAATCATCTGGTCGAGGACGTCTGGCTGGACCGGCCGACCACCATCGTCTTCATCACCCACAGCATCGAGGAGGCGATTTTTCTTTCCGACCGCGTGGTCGTGCTTACGCCGCGGCCTGGCCGCGTCGCCGAAACCTACGCCGTGCCGTTCCCGCGCCCGCGCTCCTTCGACATCATGGCGACCAGGGAGGTGTTCGATCTCACCAATGCGATCAAGCGCGACATCGTCGGTGGGCGCATCAGTGTGCGCGGTAAGGAGCCCGCCTTCGCCGAGGGCGTGACGTGAGCGACGACGCCATTCCCGACTTCAAGGCGCGAGGTGGCGAGGGGCGCGAGGTCGACCTCACCAACCTCTCCGCCTTCACGTCGGGGCCGGGCGCTTCGTCACGTTTCGAGATCCTGCTGATCCTCGCGGTCGCCGTGCTGATCATCGGCAGCATCGAAGCCGCCCTTCGCCTGTTCGAGGTGCCCCACTACATCCTCCCCCCGCCAAGCGCGATCGCGACGGCACTGGTCACCGAGTTCCCGCTGATCGCGCCGCATCTCGGCTACACGCTGGTGGAGCTGTTTTCGGGCTTCGCGATCGGTGCCGCGGTCGGCCTGATCATGGCCGCTGTGATCACCCAGTTCCCGCTCGCGGAAAAAGTCGTCGCTCCCTACATCCTGATCCTGGTGACCACGCCGATGCTGGCGCTGGTGCCGCTGCTGATCCTGCGCTTCGGCTTCGGCTACACGCCCAGGATCATCGCGGTCGCCCTCGCCGCCGGCCCCATGGTGATGATCAACGCCGCCACCGGCTTTCGCCGCGTCGATGCCGCCAAGATCGCGCTTGCCCGCGCCTACGGCGCCTCGACGCTGCAGATCTTCTGGAAGATCCGCGCACCCATGGCGCTGCCGATGATCCTTGTCGGCCTGATGATCGGCGCGATCTTCGGGCTTCTGACCGCGGTCGGCGCCGAGATGGTCGGCGGCGGCTTCGGCCTCGGCAATCGGCTTACCAGCTACGGCTCGATGATCCAGATGCCGCAATTCTTCGCGGTCGTCCTGATCCTCTCGATCCTCGGCATCCTCATCTATGTCTTTTTTTACTTGGTCGGAAAGAAGTGGGCGAGCTGGGAGGCGTGAGGCGAGCCGCCTCGGGCTGAACGAAAGAAGAAGGCGCGACGTGTCGCAATGGAAAGGAGAAACGTCATGAAGTCGTCGATCAACACGAACAGCAGCCGACGTTATTTTCTGAAAGTAACCGGTGCAGGCGTCGTCACCGCGACGGCGCTCGGCCGGATTCCAACAGCGAGCGCCGAGCCCTACGACACCTTTACCTGGATCTCGCCACGCGGCACGATGGAGGTGCTGGACGACTATCCCTATTGGGTCGCGAAGAAGGCGGGCTATTTCGGCGATCTCGCCACCGACATGCAGCCAGGCCCCTCCGATGGCACCGCGACCGTGAAGTTCGTCGATGTCGGCCAGGCGGACATGGGCTTTCCCTCGCCGGGCGTGTTCTCGTTTGCCATCCAGAACGGCATGAAGCTCACCTCCGTGTTCCACATGGGCGCGCGAGACACCTTCTCGATCGCGTTTCGGAAGGGCGAGGGTGTCGCCGACCTCAAGGAGCTCGAAGGCAAGACCATGCTGCTCGGCTCCGCCGCCTGGCAGGCGATCACCGACCCGATGCTCGCCGCCCAGGGCGTCGACATCACCAAGGTGAATTATGTCGAGGCCGGCTGGCCGACCTGGGGCACGGCGCTGGCATCGGGCCAGGGCGATTGCGCCCTTTCCTGGGAGGGCCTGCGCGCCGAGTGGATCGCCACCGGGCTCACCTTCGACTACTGGCTCGGCGTGCAGAACTCGAAGCTGCCGGCCAACACCTTCGTCGTGCGCACCGCCGACCTCGAGGACCCGGACAGGAAGGCGTTCCTCGAGCAGTATCTGCGCGGCTGGGCCATGGGCCTCGAATTCGGCTATCTGAACCCGCGCGCTGCGGTCGAGATGGTCTTCGAGCAGTTCCCGGCCTTCGCCAGCAACACCGGCCCGGAGCTCGGCACCACCTCGATCCTGCAGCAGATCAACGTCTTCCGCGGCGACATGGAAACCCGCGAAGGCTGGGGCTGGCACGACATGGCGAGCTGGCAGAGCTTCTTCGATCAGATCTTGGAGATCGGCCAGATCAGCGCGCCGGTGAAAGCCGAAGACGTCTGCACCAACGATCTGATCGGCCCCGCCAACGACTTCAACCCTGACCAGGTCAAAGCCGACGCCGAGAGCTATGAGCTCGGCGCCGATCTGGCGGCGGTCGACGTCGAACAGATCCGCGCCCACATGTTCGACGACGCCATCTAGCTGCCGGCGGCAGCGGGCTTGACGCTGTCGCGGAGTTTCAATGGGGGGAGGGTGTGGTGTCGGATAAAGTGAAGATACTCGTGGTCGGGCTGGGCAATATGGGGGCGTCCCATGCGAGCGCCTATCACCGGATGGACGGGTTCGAGATCGCCGGGCTGATGAGCCGCTCGATCAAGAGTAAGGAGATCTCAGGCGAGTTAGAAAAATATCCGCTGTTCGAGGATTTCGACGAAGCGCTGGCGGCGACCGCCCCCGACGCGGTGTCGATCAACTCATGGCCCAACAGCCATGCGGAGTACGCGCTGCGGGCGATGGATGCGGGCTGCCATGTGTTCATGGAAAAGCCGATCGCGACCAATATCGAAGACGCGGAAAAGGTCGTCGCCAAGGCGCGCGAAAAACAGAAAAAACTGGTGCTCGGCTACATCCTCCGAGTGCATCCCTCCTGGATCAAGTTCATCGAGGTCGGAAAAACCCTGGGCAAGCCGCTGGTGATGCGCCTCAATCTCAACCAGCAGAGCAGCGGGGCCGCCTGGCACTGGCACAAGAACCTGATCGACAGCCTGATCCCGATCGTCGATTGCGGCGTCCACTATGTCGACGTGATGTGCCAGCTCACCGGTGCCAAACCGGTGCGTGTCCACGGCATCGGTGCCAGCCTCTGGGCGGAGGCGGCGAAGCAGAATTACGGCCACCTGCATGTCACCTTCGACGACGGCTCGATCGGCTGGTACGAGGCCGGCTGGGGGCCGATGATGAGCGAGATCGCCTATTTCGTGAAGGACGTGGTCGGCCCCAAAGGCTGCGTCTCGATCGTGGCCGGGCAGGGTGAGAGTGAGAAGGACGCGGACGACCTCTCCGACTCCGCCGACATCGACCGGCACACCAAGACCGACGCGCTCAAGATCCACCATGCCGAGGTCGACGCCGACAAGAATTTTGTCAGGAAGGACGAGATCTTGAGCATGGCGGACGAGCCCGACCATCAGGAGCTCTGCGATCGCGAGCAGGCTTTCTTTCTACAGGCCATCCGCGAAGATCTTGACCTTTCGGAGTCGATGGACGCCGCAGTCAACAGCCTGCGCATCGTGCTCGCCGCCGAGCAGAGCATCGAGGAGGGACGTGCCGTCGATCTGGCTTGAGGTCGATCGCGGCAGGTCAGTCCTGATCTTCGGCCAGCAGCCATCGGCCGATCGGTTCGATCTGGCCCTGGACCATTTCGCGCCCGGTGATCAAGAGACGGCCTTCGCGTCGCACCAGGTCGGCAAGCCGGGTTCCGTTGGGATCGGCGACGATATCGGCGACGGCGCCGGCTCCAGCGACATAGGCGCGATCGAAGGGCGGCTGATCCCCCGGCTTCATGCCCAAAGGCGTGGCGTTGATCAGAAGATCGTAGGCCGCCGGCGGCTGGATTTCGTCGGATACCGGGGTCTCATGCTCGGCGCATAAGGCATGAACTGCCCGATCCAGCAGGGGCCGGTTCGGCTCGATCAGGTCGAGGCGCGCGCAGCCATGGGCGGCGACGGCATGGGCGATGGCGAGGCCGGCGCCGCCGACGCCGGCGAGCAGGACCGTCGCCTTGTCGAGTGCCACACCTTTGGCGAGCACCGCGTTGATCAGGCCTGCGCCGTCGAACTGCGCGCAGGCGAGCGCGCCCGAAGCCAGGCGTTTCACCGCATTCGCGCTCGACGCCCGCCTGGCGCTCGCCGCATGCGCCTGAACGAAGGGCAGGATCGCCTTCTTGTGCGGCATGGTGACCATCAGGCCGTCGATGCTGCGATCCGCTGCGACATCCCGCATGAAGTCCGCCAGGTCTTCAGGCTCGAGGTGGCGAACCTCGATCTCGGCGACGACGCCCAGCGAGGCGAGAAATGCCTTCAGGAGCGGTGGGGTGCGCACCGAGGTGATGGGTGCGCCGATCATGATGTAGCGCCTGGTCGACCAAGCGGGCTGGTTCATGTGAAGTGGTAGATCCCGAGCAATTCGAAGATGTCGTAGATGCGCCGCGCATAGTGCGAAAATTCCGGATAGTCGCCGAGATGGGCGGGGCGCGGGCGGGGAAGGTCGATCCGGATTTCGTCGACCAGCCTGCCGGGACCGTTCGACATCACCAGGACCCGGTCGGAAAGCCCGACCGCCTCATCGATCGAATGGGTGATGAACAGTACGGTCTTCTTCGTCTCCAGCCAGAGCATTTCCAAGTCATGGCGGATCTGGGTGCGGGTGATCGCATCCAGCGCGCCGAAGGGCTCGTCCATCAGCAGCATCGAGGGATCGTGCACCAGGGCGCGCGCGATCGAGACGCGCTGGCGCATGCCGCCGGAGAGCTGCCAGGGATAGCGGTTTTCTGCACCTTCCAGACCGAGCTGCCTGAACAGCATGGCGGCACGATTCTGCAGCGCCGATCGATCCAGGCCGCGGATCTCCTGCTGCAGCATCACGTTTTTGAGCGCCGTTCTGAACTCAAGCAGCAAATGATCCTGGAAGACGATGCCGACATCCGAGATCGGTGCCGTCAGCGGCTTGCCGTCGATCTCGATCTCGCCGTCGGTCACCGGCTCCAGACCGGAGACCAGAAGCAGCGTCGTGCTCTTGCCGCAGCCGGACGGGCCGATCAGGCTGACGAACTCGCCGGGCGCGATGTCCAGATTGATCGGGCCGAGCGCGTGGTGCGCGCCCTCGCCGCTGCCATAGATCTTGGTGATGCCGCGCGCGCTGATCGCGGTGCCAGGGGCACCTCCTCGGGTTTTTATGGCGTGGACGGGTTTCGGGTCGGTCATGGTCGGAGCTTGACTGCCAGTCAGGTGTGGTGATGGCGCGCCCAGGGCATGAGCGCACGCTCGGACGCGAGGAGAAGGCCGTTGAAGATCAGGGCGACGATGGCCGCGGCGATCAAGCCGCTGAACAGCAGCGTCATGTCCATGAAACTGGAGGCGCGCATGATCATGAAGCCGAGGCCCTCGTCGGAGGCGATGAACTCGGCGATGATCACGCCCTCGACCGCCTTGACGATGCCGATTTTCATGCCGGCGAAGATGTGCGGCATGGCGGCGGGCAGGCGGATATGGCGAAAGGCCTGCCAGTCGCTGGCGCCCATGGAGCGGGTGATGTAGGCGAGCCTGGGATCGAGGGCGCGAAAGCCGGACATGGCGTCGACCAGGACCGGAAAGAACGACATCAGGAACACGACCATGACCGCCATCAGCGGGCCGAGGCCGAACCAGACCAGGAGGATCGGGCCGATGATCGTCTTGGGCATGATGTTCAGGAACACGATCACCGGATAGAGACCGCGCTCCAGGGCGCCGATCGAAACGATCAGGAGGGCGAGCGGCACCGAGACCAGGACGCCCAGGAGAAAGCCCGATGCGATGGTCGTCGAGGTCGCGAAGGCGTGGCCGAGGATCATCGGAAAGTCGGTGACCAGCCGCGCCAGGAAATCGCTCGGCTTGGGCAGCAGCCAGAGCGGCACCTCGAAGGCACGGTTCAGGGCTTCCCAGATGGCGAGGAAGGCCGCGACCGCCGCGAGCGGCGAGAGCCAGGCGAGGAGCCGGTCATAGCCCTCGCCCGCAGCTCCGCTCGCAGCGGCGCCGGTCACCGCGGTGGTTGTGCCACCGCTCACGGGCAGAGGAACGGCTCGGCCGGCAGGTAGTCGTTGCTGTAATAGTCGGTGATCGGCTTGTCGCTGGAGAAATCCATGGCCGTGGTCATGACCTGATAGACCGTATCCCAGGTCGCCGCGTCGGTGACGCCGATGGCATCGCCCGATCCGCCGGGGCAAGCCGAGGCGAAGCTGTAGACCGCACCCTGCATCAGCGTGTCCTTGGTGTTCTCGGTCTCTGGGAAGGTTTTCAGGAGCGCATCGACCGCAGCGCCAGGGTCCTTCATGGCGTCCGCCCAGCCCTTCAGGGTCGCGTTCAGGAAGCGCTTGTAGAGATCCGGGTTTTCCTGGAGCTTGTCCTCGCGTGCGATCAGGCTGAGGCTGACCAGCGGCACGCCATTGTTGTAGAAATACATGTTGCCGGCCTCGATTCCTTGGGCTTTGAGCGGCACCACGGTGTTTTCCGGCGTCTCCGCGACCGCGTCGATCGCGCCGGAGGTCAGGAGACCGAGGACGGCGTTCTGCGCGGCCGAGACGATCTCGACGTCGGACTCCTCGATGCCGTTCGCCTTCAGAAACACCGGCACCAGCGGCACCATCGCCGTGCCCGGGGCGACCGCGAGCTTCTTGCCGGCAAGATCCTTCGGTTCGCTGATCCCGGACGAGGTCAGATACTGGATGCCGAACTGCCCGGACTTCCAGATGGTCGAGATGATTTTTACAGGTGCTCCTTGCGAGGCGACGTTCAGGGTGGCACCGGCATCGGCATAGCCGACATCCGCCTGGCCGGTGGCCACGAGCTGCGCGGCGACCGAGGAGCCCCGGCCCTCCTGCAGCTCGACCTCCAGGCCCTCATCGGCGTAGTAGCCGCTCTGCTGGGCGACCGCGAAGCCGAGATGGGCGGAATCCGCGGTCCAGTTCATGATCATGGTGACCTTGTCCGCCGCCGATGCGCCGGCAAGCGGTATGAGCGCCAGGGCCATCGCCGTCCCTAGGATTTTTGTCATGTGCATGATGTCCTCCCTTCGATGGTTCTTGGTGACGTTGTCATGATTCGTTTAGTCCTTGACTGCGCGCAGCCGCTGCCAGGGCAGCATCAGCCCTTCCAGCAGGCCGACGCCGTAGGTCAAAAGGACACCGATGGTCGAGGCGACGGTGAGCACCGCGAAGATCAGGGCGGTGTCGTGGCTGTCCATGGCGCGCAGCACGATGTAGCCGAGGCCGTTGGTCGAGTTCAGCCACTCGACCACGATCACCACGGTGACCGCGATCACGATGGTGATCCTGAAGCCGGAGAAGATGTGCGGTGCTGCTGACGGCAGCTCGAACAGGCGGAAGGTCTGCCACCAGGAGGCGCCGGCCGAGCGGCAGAGATAATACTGCCTGGGATCGATCGCCTTGAAGCCGGCGACGCTGTCGACCAGGATCGGGAAGAAGGTGATCAGCGAGGTGAGCAGCACCTTCGGGAAGTCGCCGAAGCCGAACCAGACCAGCATCAGCGGCGCGAGCGTGATCTTGGGCAGGCCCTGGATGAACACCACCAGCGGGTAGAGCAGCCGCTCGGCCCAGCGAAAGCGCGCGATCAGATAGCCGAGCAGGATGCCGGGAACGGCGCCGGCGACGAAGCCCATCAGGATCAGCCTGGTGGTGATCAGGCCGTGGTGAAAGAGGCGCGGGGCGTCCTCGACCACACGCGCCAGGAAATTGGAGGGCGCGGGGAGGAGGAAGGCCGGCACGGCGAAGGCGCGCACGCCGATCTCCCAGATGAGAAGGAGGCCCGCGAACCAGAGGAGCGGTTCCAAAACACGCCGGATCATGACGGCGGCGCCTCGGCCGGCGCGCGCTTGCGGAAGGTCTCGCCGCGGCGAAGGCGTGTCATCAGCGGCCAGTGACGGGCGATCTCGCCGGCGGCGTCGTGGAGGGCCGCGCCGAGCTCGTCATAGCGCTCGGGGCGGATGCGCAAGAGCGGGCCGGCGACGCTGATGGTGCCGGCAACCGGTGCCGTCTCGCCGATGTCGCAGAAAAACGGCACGGCGAGTGCTGCGGTGCCGGCTTCCGCTTCCTCGATCGCGGTCGCATAGCCCTGGCGCCTGGTCCTGGCGAGGTGGCATCGAAGCTCGTCGACGGAGCCCATCGCGCGCGGGCCGAGCCCGTGCGGTGCGCCGAAGCCGCGCGCGCAGACGATGCGCAAGGCCTCGTTCTCCGGCAGGGTCGCGAGCCAGGCCTTGCCGTTGGCGGTGGCGTGCAGGACGATCTCCTGGCCCATGTCCGGATCATAGCGCAGGCCGCCCGTGGCCCCCTGGGCGCGCGCGACCCAGACCAGGTTCTCGCCTTCGAGCAAGGCGAGACGGCAGTATTCGCCGGTGCGGCGGGCGAGCTGATCGAGCACGTTCTGGACGATGTCGGGGGTGGTGCTGGCGTCGAGATGGCGAAAGGCGAGCAGGCCCAGGCGCAGCGACAGGGCATAATTCTGGCTGGCCTCGTCCTGCACCACCCAGCCTCGCGCCATCAGGGTCGAGAGAATGCGGTGGGCGGCGCTGTTCGGCAGGCCGACGCGAAGGGCGAGCTCGGAGAGCTCCAGCGGTGCCGCCTCGCCGGCGAGCACCTCGATCAGGCTCAGACATCGATCGACTGCGGCGACGGTCATGCTGCCTCCCTCGACGTCAAGCTATATAGAAAGTTTTTCGAAAATGGAATAGGTTTCCAGAACATTGCGAAATCGAGGGAGGGATGATCATGGCTTTGCTTGGCGCCGGCGCGGTTGCGATCTGGCACGACCTCGTACCCGAGGGCCGGGAGAATTTTTATGATTGGCACGGGCGCGAGCACATGCCGGAAAGGGTCGGCATTCCGGGCTTTCGGCGCGGGCGGCGCTATGCCGCAATCGATGCGCCGCTGGCGTACTTCAATCTCTACGAAGCCGAAACGCCGGATGTGGTCAGCGGCCCCGACTATCTGGAGCGGCTGAACAACCCGACCCCCTGGACGCTGACGTCGGTGAAGGATTTTCGCGATGTCGCGCGTTCGATCTGCAAGGTCGCGGCGTCCTTCGGCGAAGGGCAGGGCGGGCTGATCATGACCTGCTGCTACGATATCTCCGACGCAGACTCCGATCGCCATGTCGCGGCGCTGAAAGGCGATCTTCTGCCCAGGCTTGCCGCCGACCCGATCATCGCCGGCGCTCATCTCCTTGTGGCGGACGAAGAGGCGAGCGCCGTCGACAGCACCGAGCGCAAGGCGCGCGGCATCAAGAACCGGGTGCCGCGCTGGATCGTCCTGGTGGAGTGCTGGGCGGACGAGACGCCGTTCGCCGACCTCTGTGCGACCGCGCTCGGCGACGAGGCTCTGGCGGCGACGGGCGCAACCGGCCCGATCGAGCGCGGTCTCTATCGGCTGCAGACCACGGCTGTTTAGGCTGTGGCGACAAATCCGCCAGAAGCGGCCGTCATTCGACGAAATCTTAACCCCGCGCTTCTAGAGTCGCGATTAGGTCCATGCGACCCTCGGAATCCGCCCGCCCGCCGGAGATAGAATCGCTGGGCACGGACTCCCAGGATCACATGGACCTGAAATCAGACGGTAGGGTCAAGAGGTTAAGGTTTCGTTTGCAGTCGTGGAAACGACTCCTGATGAATTGTCGCTATGCCCTATCTCATGCTTTGTCTCATTCTTTCGCCGCATTCCCTGATCGATCAGGGGGAGTCGCATGGCGCGAAGCCGACCTGGGACGCGTGCTCATCAAGATGAGGATGTCTGTGAGAAAGATGATTCTCGAGAACCGCATCGAAGACTGTCGGCCATCGTCGAGAAGCGACCGCACGGAAAACCGACGCTTGCAGCGTGTCAGCGTTTGATGAGCACGCGGCCCGGTGGAACGTCCGCATCATCGGATCTCCGCGGGCCATGCCGAGCATGGCAGTATGCGGCCAAGATTTCGGCGTTCCCAGACGGACTCAATGGTCGAGGACGGACCTCCTAGTCCAGCACCTTGGCATCGGCTTCGGCGCGCTCCATGACGAAGCCGACGTCGTCCGCGAGCATGAAGCCATCAGCGACCAGCCGGTCGGCCGCGGCCTGCACCTGGTCGAGATAGGCCTGTTTGCTGGCATAGCGCTCATCGAGCGGTTTGCGGCCGTCATCCGCCGAAGCGGCTTTCGGGAACGGGATGTAGCTGCCGGTGAGGCTGCAGAGCTCACCCTCGGCGAAGCCTTCCTTCCTCAGGTTCCAGCCGTAATAGGTGCCGAGCGGTGCCTGGACGAAGGGCAGCTTGACCCCAGCTTCGCTGATGCCGTCCTGATCGACCGCAGGTTCGAAGATCGGATAGGCGTCGCCGCTTTTCGGCGGCAGAACGCTGTGATCCATGACGTCGAGCGGGTTCGAGATCGGATCGGGGACGACACCCGCCACCTCAGGCAGCTTCAGCGCATCGCGCGGCACCAGAGTGCCGTCGGCGAGGCTGGGAAAGCGGCTTGCCGGCGGCTCGCCGCCCTCGGTGATCCAGTCCTCCATGGCGACCACCAGCGCCCGGAGCACGGGCGCCGGACTCAGGGGATTGCTGAGATAGGTGCAGCTCGGCGCCTCCTTGGCTTCCGACGGCCAGGCGTTGAAGTGGGGAACGCCTGCGAGGAAATAGAGGCGGACATCGGACGGCATGTCGAGCGGCTCGCCTGCCGGCGAGGTGGTCATCAGCGAGGCGCGCGCCTGCCAGAATTCGGTGCCGGTGTCGGTGTGCATGATCTTCGGGCAGGTGTCGGTGGCGCTGCAGGCGGAGAGGATGCTTTCGGCCTTGCCGGTCAGCGGATCGGTCGCCTCGGCATAGGTGAAGGGGAACTGGTCGCCCGGATAATCATGGTCCTCATGCTGGCGCGAATAGCGTCCGGGCTGGGCGAAACGATAATTGGTGAAGGTCTTGCGCGAGCCCGCGATGTGGGGCATGGCGCCGTCGAACACGCGCTCGCCCGTTTCGTCGGCATTGAAGCCCTGATAGATGAAGTCGCGCAGGAAGCGGCCGGACTGCGAGATGCCCATGGCCATGGTGTGCTCGACGCCGTCCAGCGGATTCTCTGCGTCATGGCCGGGACGGCCGCGCAGGAACGACACGAGGTCGCCGAGCGCCAGAAAGGCGAGGCCGTTGGGCACGGCATCCTTGGCCGGATAGATGAATTCGTAGATCGCGCCAGCGTCCATGCTCGACGGGCGCGTGATCTCGATCTCGGTCGGGCTCAGATAGCGAAAGGAGAGCCCGTCGACCGACTTCCGCTCGTCGGCCTCCTTCTCGCGGACGGTGAGCGCCGCCTTGGCCGGATCGAGATCGGCGGCGGGATAGACCAGATTGGCGGTGCTGGTTTCCCTGTCGTCGAACACGAACTCTTCACGCGACGATCCGGTCACGCCTTCGGCGAGCGGCAGGCTGAGGTTCAGGAAATCGTCCGCGAGGTCCGTCTGCCAGCCGCTCCAGACCAGCGTGTAGCCATGCGCCATGAGAAAGCCGTCGCCGGCGTCCTCGACGGTCTCGGGCATGGATGACGTGATGGATCGGTTCAGCGCCATGAAGCTCAGATTGCGGCCGCGATTGGGCACTTCGTAGAACAGCATGGACGAGCGTTTGGCCGGGTCGCTCGGCCTGAGGATGACGACCTCGGTGCTGAACGTCACCTCGCCGGCGTCGTTGGTCGCGGCCTTGTCCAGATCGACGATGGTTCGACCTTGCGGCGATGATGGGTCGACCGCGAACGTGGCGATCGCGTCGATGCGTTCATAGGCGCCGCCCCCGCCATAGCTCTTGCCGTCGAAGACCGGCGCGGTCGACGTGACCTCGAACCCCACCACGCGCGCATCGGCACCGGCAGCGCCGCCCATGATCATCGCAGCACCAAGCAGCAGACGCGCTTTCCCGGGCCTTCCCTGCAGCATGACCGCTTCCTCCCCGATCGTTCTTGCTTGAGCCAAAGTCATGCCTTGGCCATTCTCAAATGCTTGTCGCCTTAGGAACATGTGTTGTCGTTGGCCGCGGAAGGAAAGGCCAGCTGCCGCTCTCGCGGTCGACAATCGGGAGCTTTTCCTGGTCAGGTGGTAATGCCTGATCGATCAGAACATGCGGTCAAACAATGAGATGGAGCGTGTTTGCCGACGTGCCTCTCGCCGCTTTGGGCCGTCGTCCAAGGCGCGTCACCTCGAGATTGACATCCGGTTCAACCCAGCCTGGCTTTCGCCGCCTCGCGGAACTGCGCGGTCGACTTGGGAAGAAGCGTGTTGCTGTCCCAGTCGCAGATGATGCCGTGGCGGCGGATCGCGGTGTGGCGGTCGATCTCGCCCTTCTGCAGTCTGGCCGCGACCTCCTCGGCCGGCGTGTCCAGCCAGTCTTTTCGTGCAGATCTGAGTTCGCCGCGTAGCGCATCCGTGGCCGCCTGATCGACCCGGTAGTCGTCGAGCTCGGGATCGACCGGCTCGATCACCACGCCGTAGTCGCGCTTCGCCCCCTCCAGGCTGACATAGCCGTCGATCACGTCCTCCACGACCATGGCAGGATCGCGTTCCAGCGGGTCGAACAGGCCGCCGCCGCCGGCCGACGGGCGCATGAATTTGTTGCCGCCATCCACCTTCACGTTGGAGAAGACGGCGCCCAGGAAATGCGCCTCCTCGCCCCTCGTGTGGGTGACGCCGTGGGGAACGGACGGCTGGCCGCCCTTCATGCCCCAGGTCAGCGCGCGCGCCCGATCGCAGCAATAGGACATGACGGTGTTCTTGATCGAGGTCAGGGTGCCGCCCTTCTCCAGGCCGCAGCCGCCGCGGAACTTGCCCGGGCCGCCTGAGTCGGCGGCGATGCCGTAGCGGTCCATGACGATCGGGGTCAGACGCTCCTGCGCCTCGACCGACTGCTGGGCGAGGCCGACGCCGAACAGGGACGAGGTGGCGCTGGAGCCGTCCTTGCCGTTGCGCGCACCCCAGCCGCCGGCCATCCAGTCATACCACATGAAGAAATTGCCGTTGGTCTCCGGGCGCTCGTCGGTGCCGCCGATCAGGAGATATTCGAGATTGAACGAGCAGCAGAGCGCGCGCTCCGGCATCACCTGGGACCAGAGCGCGAAGATCGCGTTCATGATCTTTTCGTAAGCACCCGAGCAGAAACCGGTGACGGCATAGGGATAGGGCGCGTTGACCACCGTGCCTTCGGGAAGGTCGGCGTCGATGAAGCGATAGAAGCCAGAATTGAGCGGCACCTCGGGGAAGAAGAATTTCGAGCCCGCGACCACGGCCGAGAAGGCGGAGCTGTAGCTGCCGTTCAGGAAGCAGTCGATCGCCTCGTGTGAGCCGGAGAAATCGTAGACGACCTGGCTGCCCTTGATGGTCATCTTGGCGCGGATCGGGATCAGGCCCTCCGGCTTGGTCGGGTCCTGGTCGATGAAGTCGACTGCGTGCCATTCGCCGTCCGGCAGCGAAGAAACCTTGTCGCGCGCAAAACGCTCGACATAGTCCTGACATTCCTCGAAGGCTTCGAGCACGGTGTCCTTGCCGTATTTCTCGACCAGCTCCAGGAGGCGCTGCTCGCCGAGCCGGGTCGCCTCGCACTGCGCCAGAAAATCGCCCATGGCATCGCGGCTCGCCCGCGTGTTGCCGACGATCATCTCGATCACGTCGTCCAGCATGTGGCCCTGGGTGCAGATGCGCATCGGCGTGATGCGCAGGCCTTCGCCGAAATGGGTGCGCGCATTGATATCGAAGGAGCCGGGCACCGAGCCGCCGACATCCGCCCAATGGCCGTTCGACTGGGTGAACGCGATCAGCTCGCCCCCGACGAACACCGGGCGCACGATGCGCACGTCGCAAAAATGCGTGCCGCCGGTGTAAGGATCGTTCGACATGAAGATGTCGCCCGGATGGATGTCGTCCTGAAAGCGATCGATGATCGACTTGCAGGTGAAATGCAGCGTGCCGACATGGACGGCGATGTCGCCCGCCCCCTGCATCACCGTGTTGCCCTTGGCGTCACAAAGGCAGTTGGAGAAATCGCGGCTGTAGATGACGAAGGAGTAGCAGGTGCGCAGCAATTGCTCGGACATCTGGTCGACGAGATTGCCATAGGCGTTTTTCAGAACTTCGAAGGTGACGCGGTCGAGAGCCATCGATTGTCTCCCTCAGACGAATTTCATGACGATGTGCAGATCGGCGGTGACCTCGCTGCGGGTTCCGGGCGGCAGCACCAGCGTGCTGTCGAGCTGCTCGATCACGGCCGGGCCTTCGAGCACCATGCCGGGGCCGAGGGCCTCGCGGCGAAAAACGGGGGTGTCGACGAAGCCGTGCTCGGTGCCGAAATGGACCGGGCGGCGCTCTCCGGGCTCGGGCAGATCGCTCGACGCAGCACTGGACACGGCCGGCTTCGGCTTCGCCACCTTGCCGCGCGCGACCACGCGAAGGGAGTAGATCTCGACCATGCGCTCCCGGTCCTCGAAGGAATAGGCGCGGGCATGCTCGCGGTGGAAACTGTCGAGAACGCTGTCGAGTTCCTTCAGCGGCTCGGAGCCAATGTCGACGGTGAGCTGACGCCACTGGCCGACATAGCGCATCTCGACGGCGCGCTGCAGATGCATGTCGGCAGCGGCCACGCCCTCCTCGGCGAGGCGGTGGCGCGCTTCCTCCTCGAGCTTTTCGAACTCGGCCTCGATCTCATCGAGCGTCGCGTCGGCGGCACCCTTCAGATACATGGTCGAGAGGTCGTGGCGGATGTCGACGAGCAGACAGCCCATGGCCGAGGCGATGCCGGGAAAGCGCGGGAAGATGACGGCGGGGATGTCGAGATCGCGCGCGAGATCGGCGCCGTGCAGGGGCCCCGCCCCGCCGAACACCACCAGCGCGAAGTCGCGCGGATCGAAGCCGCGGCCGACCGAGATCAGCTTCACGGCATTGGCCATATTGGCATTGGCGACGCGCAGGATGGCATCAGCGGCCTCCGGCCCGTCGAGGCCGAGCGGCTCGCCGACATCGCGCTTGATCGCCGCCTCGGCCGCCGCGCGATCCAGCGCGACCTTGCCGTCGAGGAGGCTCGCCCCGAGCCGGCCGAGCAGCAGATTGGCATCCGTGTTGGTCGGCTCCTTGCCGCCCATGCCGTAGCAGGCGGGGCCGGGCTCGGCGCCGGCACTCTGCGGGCCGTTTCGAAGGGATTTTCCGGGGTCGATCCAGGCGATCGAGCCGCCGCCGGCGCCGATGGTGATCACCTCGATCGAGGGGAACATGATCGGGTAACCATATTCGATATGCCAGCGCTGGGTCGTCCCGATCTCGCCCTTGTAGCACATCGAGATGTCCGTGCTGGTGCCGCCCATGTCGAGGCTAATGGCGCTCTCAAAGCCGCATTCCTTGGCGATGTGCGCACCGGCGATCGCGCCCGCGGCGATGCCGGAGCTCGCGAGGCGCGCCGCATATTGGCTCGCCCCTTGCGAGGTGAGCACGCCGCCGCCGGAATGCAGGATCAGAAGGTCGCCATGATAGCCCGCGTCTTTCAGCGAGCGTTCGAGCGAGGCGATGTAGCGGCCGACCACGGGCGCGCAGACCGCGTTGATCATCGCCGTGGAGTGGCGCGGATGCTCGAACATTTCCGGCACGATCTCGGCGGATGCGCAGACATAGACGTCAGACCCAAGCAGTTCCTGCAGCATCGCTTTGCAGCGCTGCTCCTGCTCCGGATTGGCGTAGGCGTTCATGAAGCAGACGGCGACCGACTCGTAGCCGCGCTTCTTCAGGAGCCTGGCGAGATCCTCGACCTCGGCCTCGTCCAGCGGGGTCAGCACCTTGCCGCTATAGTCGACCCGCTCGGTGATCTCGAAACGGTCGCGCCGTCGGATATAGGGCTTGGCGACGTCGACATAGGCGTCCCAGAGATCGGGCTTGGTGCCGTCCCGGATCTCGACGATGTCGCGAAAGCCGCGGGTCGCGACCAGCGCGCTCTTGGGCAGTCGGCGGGTGATCAGCGCGTTGGTGGCGACCGTGGTGCCGTGGGTCAGAAGAGTGATGTCCGCGGGCGTGATGCCCGCTGACGCGATGCTGTCCATGACCGCGGCGTCCGGCTGGTCCGGGCGGGACGGCACCTTGGTGACCGAGATCTCGCCGCTCGCCTCGTCGAAGAAGAAGGCATCGGTGAACGTGCCGCCGGTGTCGATCGCCACCCTAAAGCGCGGCGCTTCGCCTGAGCCACGGTTGCTCTCACTCATCGTCGACATGTCCTCCTGGTCTTGGTTCAGGCGCTTCTTTGACGCTCAGTCGTTCTCGATATGCGGCCTCACCGCGTCCGCGACCGCCGTCGCGACCGCGACCGCGTTCGGTGTGTCGGAATGCACGCAGATCGAATCCGCGCGCACGGCGACCTGCTTGCCGCTGACGCTTTCGGTCTTGCCCTCGGTGATCGCGCGCAGGCAGCGCGCCGCGGCGGTGGCCGGGTCGACCGCATGATGGTCGCGGGTGATGATCATCAGCCCCTCGTCGCTGTAGTCGAGATCGGCGTAATACTCGGCGACGAAGGCGTGGCCGCGCTCGGGATAGATGGTCTCGTGCAGGCTGTTGATGATGCCGAAGATCGGCACGCGAAAGACGTCGGCGGCGTCGGCGATGGCGTGGGCGATTTCCGGGTCGCGACCCGCCATGCCATAGAGCGAGCCGTGGGGCTTGATGTGGTTGAGGGGCATGCCTTCGGCGTCGAGAAAGCCCTTGAGTGCTCCGATCTGGTAGATCAGGCAGTTGGCCATCTCCTCGCGTCCGATCTTCATCTCGCGCCGGCCGAAACCCTGCCGATCGGGGAGGGACGGGTGCGCGCCGACCTTGACGCCGTGCTGCTTCGCCAGACGCACGGTCGCGCGCATGTGGTTGAAGTCGGAGGCGTGAAAGCCGCAGGCGACATTGGCCACCTGAATGAGCGGCATCAGCCCGGCGTCGTCGCCGATCTGGTAGAGCCCGAAGCCTTCGCCCATGTCGCAATTGATCGTGGTCATCGGATCTGCCTCCCCGGAATTTGTCTAGACATCTGGACGACAATGGTCATGTCGCGGCAGCGCGGAAGCGGTCGAGGAACACCGCGAGGATGATCACGCAGCCGAGCACGATCATCTGCACATTGCCGTCGATGCGGTTGAGGTTCATGCCGTTGGACAGCACGGTGACGAACAGTGCTCCGAGGATCACGGCGAGAACCCCGCCGACCCCGCCGCGCAGGCTGACGCCGCCGATGACCGCGGCTGCGATGCTCTCCAGGGTGAGATTGCCGCCGAGATTCGGTTCCCCGGACCCCGTGCGGCCGGTCAGAAGGAGGGCGCCCAGCGCCGCGATCACCGAGCAGAGGATGTAGGCGATCATGACATAGCGCTGGCGCGGCAGGCCCGCGACCTCGGCGGCGCGCGGATTGCCCCCGATCAGATAGAGGCCGCGGCCGAACACGGTGTGCGCCATGATGAAATGGAGGACCAGAAGCGTTGCGCCGGCGAACAGGATGGGCGCGGGAATGCCGAGGATGTTGCCGTTATAGACGATCGCCGAGAACTCGCGCGGCACGTTGAACACCGGCCGGCCGTCGGAGGCCATGGTGGCGATGCCGAGCGAGATGTTCAGGCTGCCGAGGGTGGCGACGAAGGGGTTCACGTTGAACCAGGCGACCGCGATGCCGTTGAACGCGCCGATCAGCATGCCGACGCCGAGCCCGATCAGCACGCCTGCGAAGATCGCAAGCCCGAGGCTGCCGCCTTCGCCTGCCAGCGATCCGGTCATCAACAACGCGCTGACCACGCTCACCGCCGAGACCGCGGTGCCGAGGGAGAGGTCGAAGCCGCGGGTGATGATCACCAGCATCTGCGCCGAGGCGAAGATCACGAGGTAGCTGCTCTGGATCAGAATGTTCTGCAGGTTGCCCAGCGACAGCACGCGCTGTTCCGCAGCGGCGAAGGCGAGGAGGAGAAGGACCAGGGCGATCGGCAGCATTGCCTGCGCGATCCAGCCGATGACGTTGACGCCGCCCTCTTCCGCCTTGGCGCTCTCAGACATGGCGGCGCCTCCTCTGGGCGAATTCCTCGAGCGCTGCGGCGATCACCAGGATGAAGCCGAGCACCACCACCTGCATCTTGCTGTCGACCCGAAGGAGGTTCATGGCGTTGGTCAGGATGGAGAGGAAGAGAGCGCCGAGGGCGACCAGCTCGACCTTGCCGACACCGCCGCGCAGGGACACGCCGGCGATCACGGCTGCGGCGATCGACTGCAGCATCATCGAATTCCCGCCCATCGACGCCTGGCCGGAGCCGAGGCGCGCGGTCATCAGGATGCCGGCGGTCGAGGCGAGCATCGAGCAGAGGACATAGGCCATGATCACGTTCAGGCGCGCGGGCACGCCCGAGACGATGGCGGCCTGCAGATTGCCGCCGACCGCGTAGAGATAGCGGCCGAACTTGGTGCGCGTCTGCACGAACCAGACCGCGAGGATGATCGCAAGTGCTACGTAGACGGTGGTCGGCAGGCCGAACCAAAGGGCGCGGCCGAAGTCCTTCACGAAGCCGTTGGGCATGCCATAGACCGGGATGCCCTGGGTCAGGAGCAAGGCGAGACCGGTCGCGATCGAGAGCGTGCCCAGGGTCACCATGAAGGGCGAGACTTTCAGGAAGGCGACGCAGAGACCGTTGATCAGCCCGATGAACAGGCCGCAGCCGAGGCCTGCGAGAATGCCGAGCGGGATGATGACGGCGTTCTGCTCCGGGAAGGCGGCGCCGACAGCGGCCATGGTCTTCGCCATCACCGTGCTGGTGAGCGCGATCACAGCACCCACCGAAAGGTCGAAGCCGGCAACGATCAGGACCAGCATCTGGCCGGCGGCGACGATCGCCAGGAAGGAGGTGGAGCGCAGCACGTTGAAGATGTTGTTGAGGCCGAAGAATTTCTGCTCGAACACCGCCATGAAGGCGATGCTCAGCGTGAGCAGGATCGGCAAGAGGCCGACCCGCAGAATGCGGCTGGTCAACTCTTCCTGCATCGCCATGCCCGGCGCCGTGCTCATTCCCTGACTCGTCATGCCGCCACGCCGTCGCCGTCCTCGCGAAAGAAGCAGGCAAGCACCGTCTGCTCCTCGATGTCGTCGCCGGTCAGCTCCGCGACCATTCTGCCCTGATGCATCACATAGAGCCGGTTGCAGAGATGCAGCACCTCGGGCAGTTCCGAGGACACCAGCACGATCGCGGCGCCCTCGCCGACCAGCGCCTTCATCAGATCATAGACCTCGACCTTGGCGCCGACATCGATGCCGACCGTCGGCTCATCGAACAGGAAGACGCGCGTCTCGCGGGTGAGGCCGCGTGAGAGCATCACCTTTTGCCGGTTGCCGCCGGAGAGATTGCCGGCAAGGCGCTCGATGTTCGGCGGGCGGAGACCGAGCTGGCCGACGATCTCCTGCACCAATTTGCGTTCGCCAAGGCGCTTGATGATGCCCTTCCTGGCGAAGCGCTCCAGGCCGAGCGCCGACACCGAGACGTTCTCCCGGATCGGACGGCCAAGCGCCAGGCCTTCGGCGACCCGGTCGGACGGAAAATAGCAGACCCCGCGCGCGAGGCTGGCCGCAGGGGCGGGGTGGGCGAAGGTTTCGCCTGCGATCTTGATGTCGCCGGCGGCGATCGGCTCCAGGCCGTAGACCGCGCGGATCAGCTCCGACTTGCCGCAGCCGACCAGGCCAGCGATGCCGGTAATCTCGCCGGCGCGGGCATAGAAATCGATCTCGCGCGCATCGCCGTTCAGAAGCGTCAGCCCCTCGATCTGCAAAAGCGTCCCGGCGGGCTGGTGATCGATGGGGGGAAACAGCAGATCGATCTTGCGCCCGGTCATCAGCTCGACCAGCTCGTTCTCGCCGACACCCTCGGCGTCCAGCGTCTTCACCAGGCGGCCGTCGCGCAGCACGGTGATGCGATCGGCGAGCTCGCGGATCTCGGCCATGCGGTGGGAAACGTAGATGATGCCGACACCCTGCGACTTGAGCTCGGCGATCAGCTCGAACAGACGCACGGTCTCGCGTTCGGTCAGGGACGCGGTCGGCTCATCCAGAATCAGCACCTTGACCTCGCCCATCAGCGCCTTGACGATTTCCGCCATCTGCTGATGCGCGCGCGAGAGATCGGCGATCTTGCGGTTTGGCTCGAGCGCGAAGCCGAGATCCTGGATGATGTCAGCCGAGCGCGCGCGCATGGCCTTCCGGTCGAGCACGCCGCCGCGCGCGATCTCGCGGCCGAGAAACAGATTTTCCTCGACGGTCATTTCGGCGACCAGCGAGAACTCCTGGAACACCGGGCTGATCCCCATCACCCGCGCGCGATGCGGCGTCAGTCCGCGCAGCGGCTCGCCCATGAAGGCGAACTCGCCGCTGTCCTGGGCAAAGGTGCCGGCGATGATGTTGATCAGCGTGGACTTGCCGGCGCCGTTCTCGCCGAACAGAACGTGGACCTCGCCGGGCCGGAGATCGAAATCGACGTCGTCGAGCGCCTTGACGCCCGGAAAGCTCTTGGAGACGCCGCGGATCTCGATCAGCGGGGCCTGCGCCGCCCCCGGGGACGGCGCAGCTTTCGTCTGGCCCGGCTGACCGGCGACCGCCGCGTCAGGAACGGTGGCCGACAGGCTCACTTCGTCTCCCTACTGGGCCTCGACCGAGTACTCAGGCGACCAGTCGGCCGGAGCCAGCACCTGGGTCATGTCGATCTGGTCGACGGTGCCCTCGGCGATCATGTCGGGGATCGGCTTCACGAACGCGATCACCTCTTCGCCCTGGAGCGCGCGCACCGCCATGTCGATCGCGACCCGGCCTTCGAGCACGGGATACTGGGTGGCGAAGCCGAGGATGTCGCCGCGCTCCAGCGCGTCCAGCATCGCCTGGTTCTCGTAGGACGACATGATCTGGATCTCGCCGATCCGGCCGACCTCGGCGACCGCGGCCATGGCGGCCTCGGCGGTCGGCGCGGTGCCCCAGATGACGTTCATCTCGGGATAGGCCTGAAGGGCGTCCTGGATGAGCTGGAGCTGCACCGAGACGCCCGAGTCGCCGAACTTCTCGTCGAGCAGATGCACGTTCTCGACGCCGTCGATCGCTTTCTTGAAGCCGTCATTGAAGCTCTCGGCCCAGCCGGAGCCCGCCGGTCCGGGGAAGTTCACGACATTGGCCTCGTCGCCCGCCAGGCTGTCGACCAGATACTTGCCGGTCTGCTCGCCCATGGTGTCGAACTCGACGAACATCTTGGCCGTGACCTTGGCCTCGGCGACCGGATTGACCGTGGCGATCACCGGCTTGCCGGCGGCGATGCCCTCCTCGAACTTGAGCGCAAGGCCCGCTTCCGAGATCGGCCCGACGATGATCGCGTCGAAATCGCCGGCCATGCAGTCGTCGAACTGCGAGAGCTGGCGCGGCAGGTTCTCGTAGCCGCCGGCTTCGAACAGGGTCATGTTGACGTTCTGGCGCTTGGCCTCCTCGACGATGCCATAGGCGACCGCGACCCAGAAGCTGTCCTTCATGTGCGGGAACAGCACGCAGAGATTCCAGGGCTGCGCAGCCTTCTCGAGCGGCGAGTATTCCGTTTCGACATTCTCGCCGGAGGTCGCATCGAAGACCTTGACCGGCCACCAGGCGTCCTGGGCCTGGGCGGCGCTCACGAAGGTCAGCGCTCCAACGATCGCGGTCGCGCCGCCAAGGGCCCGTTTCCACGTTCTCAACATGAGTCGTTCTCCTTTCCCGATAAGGGTGCGGCACGCCATTCGAGGGCGCTGCCTTTCACCTCACGCTAGAATGACACACCGTTCCGTCCACTTGTCAACGTCGCGAACCGTGAATGCCGTACGCATCCCGTAGAATGCTATTTTCTAGGCAGCGCATGCTCTTTCCCGGGCAGATCACGCGCCGCCGACACGCCTCAGGCGAGGTGGTCCGTCACCTCCTGCAGCAGGCGCGCGCGCTCATGCCGGGCCGCGAGCGCGCCCTCCATGTCGACCGCCTCGAAGCGCACGGGCATGTGCGGCTGCAGCTGGCCGATCAGGTCCATGTCGGCGGAGATCACCGTGCCGACCATCATGTAGCCGCCGCCGGACACCGCGTCCCGATGCAGCACGATCGGCTCGGTGCCGCCGGGCACCTGGATCGAGCCGTAGGGGTAGCAGGCATCGACGATGTTCGAGGGATCGGAGCCGGCGCCGAAGGGCTGCTCGCGCGGCACGAAGTCGAGGGGGGCGCCGCCGCGGAAACGGTAGCCGATGCGGTCCGCCTCGGGTGCCACCTTCCAGGTATCGGCGACGAATTTTTCGCCAGATGCCTCGGTGATGCGGTGCCAGTAGAGACCGGGCAGCATGCGCAACGTGACCGGCGAGCCTTCAGGCCCGCGACGAAGGGTCTCAGGCACGCTTCGTCCCTCCGCCGCACCGCTGCCTTCTCCGGTGGCGAGCTGATCGCCGGCGGCGAGCGGCCGCCCCTGATAGCCGCCAAGGGCGCCGAGGGCGTAGGTCGAGCGGCTGCCGAGCACCACGGGCACGTCGATGCCGCCGGACACCGCGATATAGGCGCGCGCCCCGCCCTTCAGATAGTCGAAGGAGAGGGTCTGCCCCGCCTTCACCTGGAAGCTGGTCCAGGCCTCGACCGGCGCGCCGTCGACTTTCGGCGGCAGGTCGGCGCCGCAGACCGCGACGGTCGCGTCGGTCCGGAAAACAAGCTCCGGACCCATGAACACCGCCTCCAGGGCCGCTGCACCGGGCTCGTTGCCGACCAGCAGATTCGCCGCCGTCAGCGCAAACTGATCCATCGCGCCGGAAAGCGGAATGCCGAGATGATAGAAGCCGGGGCGGCCGAGGTCCTGCACGGTGGTGGCGAGGCCAGGCTGGACGACCTCGATCGCATCCTTAGGCCCATGATCAGCCATTGAGCGCGCCCTCCAGCTTCTTGTTGTAGCCGTCGATATCGGCGTTGAAGTCGTCGAGCGAGAAGGTCACCTCGCTCATCTTCGGGGTGAAGCGCCCGGCCGCGACCTCGGCTTCGGTGGCGTCATACTCCTCGCGGTCGATGCGCCGGAACTTCACGATGTCGCCGGGCGTGAACAGGCACATGGTGTCGTCGGGGATATAGGCGTGCTCGCTCTTCGGATCGTAGATCGGCATGGGCGTGATGCCGAACATCTGGTAACCGCCGGCCCCGCGGACCGAGTAGACGCAGGCAAAGCAGCCGCCATAGCCGATGGTGAGCTTCGGCGTGTCGGTGCGCGGGCGCAGATATTTTGGGACTTCGAGCTGCCGTGGTCGATCGACCATCTGATAGAGGAAGGGGAGACCGGCGACGAAGCCGACCATCGACACGAACCAGGGCGCACCCGAATGCGCCTCGATGAAGGCCTCGACGCTCGGCTTGTTGTTGATCCGGGCGGCGTATTCGAGATCGGTGCCGTCAGGGTCCTGGTGGCGATCCCGAAAGCGCATCAGGGTCTCGTGGGTCCAGGGATCGTTGTAGAAGACCGGCATCTCGACGATGCGGGTCTGGATGACTGACGGCGCCGTCGCGGCGGAGGCTTCCAGCGCCTTCAGCTCGCCCAGGAGGTCGCCCGGAGCGATCCGGTCCGGGTCGAACTTGATCTGGAAGGAAGCGTTCGCCGGGCAGATCTCGGTGACGCCGTCGATCGCCTTGTCGCGCACCGCATTGGTGATGAACAGCGCCTTGAAGAAGGCTTCGAGCGACATGCTCTCGTCGACCTCGACGAAGATATGCTCGTCACCGCCATAGGAATATCGCATCAGTCCGCACCCTCCTCCCTTGCTTCCAGGTCCCCGGCATGCGTGTCGAGCCATCGTTCGAGCCAGGTGGTATGCACGGCACCCGCGCGGATCTCGGGATCACGCGCCAGGGCGGCATGCAGCGTCTTGGTGGTCGCCACGCCCTCGATCATGAGCTCGTCGAGGGCGCGCTGCAGCCGGGCGATGGCTTTTTCGCGATCGCCTGCCCAGACGATCAGCTTGCCGAGCAGCGAGTCGTAAAAGGGCGGGATCGCGTAGCCCGGATAGAGCATGCCGTCGAAGCGCACGCCCGGGCCGCCCGGCAGCGTGAGGCCGGCGACCACGCCCGGAAACGGCATGAAGTCCTTCGCCGGATCCTCGGCGTTCAGCCGCACCTCGATCGCATGGCCGCGCATCACGATATCGTTCTGGCCGAGCGCCAGCTTGTGACCAAGGCAGACCTGGATCTGCTCCTGCACCAGATCGACCGACGTGATCATCTCGGTCACGGGATGCTCGACCTGGATGCGGGTGTTCATCTCGATGAAGTAGAACGCGCCGCTCGCCTCGTCATAGAGATATTCGAGCGTGCCGGCGCCACGATAGCCGACGGATTTCGTGAGCGCGACCGCGGACTGGCAAAGGGCCTGTCGCGTCTCCTCCGAGAGGCAGGCGGCGGGCGCTTCCTCCCAGACCTTCTGGCGGCGGCGCTGCACCGAGCACTCGCGCTCGAACAGATGGATCGCGTCCACGCCGTCGCCGAGCACCTGCACCTCGATATGGCGTGCTTTCTCGATCAGCTTTTCGACATAGAGCGCACCGTCACCGAAGGCAGCGCGCGCCTCGGCGCTCGCCTGCGGCCAGGCGCGGGCGAGTTCCTCTTCGTCCGCGGCGATGCGAATACCGCGGCCGCCGCCGCCGGCGGCCGCCTTGATCATCACCGGATAGCCAGCCTTTTCGGCGATCGCCCGGGCCTGCTCGAGGGTCGGAACGGCGCCCTCGCTGCCGGGCACGGTCGCCACACCCGCCTTGGCCGCAGCCTCGCGCGCCGCGACCTTGTCGCCCATCATGCGGATGGTCGCGGCGGAGGGGCCGATCCAGGCGAGGCCGGCCTGCTCGACGGCGTCGGCAAAGTCGGCGTTCTCGGCGAGGAAGCCGTAACCGGGATGAATGGCGGTGGCACCGCTCGCCTTCGCCGTCTCCAGGATCTGGTCGACCTTCAGGTAGGACTTCGCCGCCTGGGGCGGTCCGATGTTCACGGCCTGATCGGCGAGCCGAACCGCAAGCGACTCCGCATCCGCGGCGGAAAAAGCCTGGATCGTGCCATAGCCCAGCTCGCGCGCCGCCCGGATCACGCGGACGGCGATCTCACCGCGATTGGCAATGAAGATCCTGGTCATACCCTGATGTCGATCAGTCGAGCGTCACCAAGGGCTGGCCCGCCATGACCGCGTCTTCGTTCTCCACCAGAAAGGCGGAAATCCTGCCGTCCTTGTCCGATTTCACCTCGTGAAAGCTCTTCATCACCTCGATAAGCCCGATCACGTCGCCGACGGCCAGGCTGTCGCCCTCGGACTTGAACGGAGGATCATCGGGCGAGGGTTTCCGATAAAACGTCCCGGGCAGGTGCGCGACCACCTCCTTGCTCATTCTCCTGGCTCCTTCTCCGCCTCCCTGACCGCGTGCATGGCAGCGGTCCGATAGCGTGACTTTGGAACAACGACAGGGAGATGGTCAATCTCTGGCCGCGATATTCGCGGGCGTGACCGGGAGATCGCTCGATCCCGGTCGCCTGGCCAGCGTTCAGGTCATGCTACGGGCGTCAATCCTGCCAAAGGTTGCCGGGACAGGCAGCCGCCTGCCTTTACCAGCCGGCCCGATCCTGCAGGAGCTTCAGCCTGTCCTCCAGCCGCGCCAGATTGTCCGCCGCGGTGCCGTAGCCGGTGAGTGT
Source organism: Alphaproteobacteria bacterium (assembly GCA_041398025.1). GTDB lineage: Bacteria > Pseudomonadota > Alphaproteobacteria > Geminicoccales > Geminicoccaceae > JANQPX01. Next base: position 54,102 of record JAWKVM010000010.1, on the reverse strand, counting down.
GCGGTGGGCCGCCTCCCAAAAGAGGGTGGAGAGCTGCGCATATTGGACGCCGGTGCGCGCGGACGGGCGGGCGACGGCGTCCTGGAGTGTCGCACCGAGATCGGCGAAGAAGGGGTTGGCGTCGAGCACCTCCGGGTCCTGGTAGAGGTCGGCGATGGTCGGCGCGAAGGAGCCCTGGATGGCGCGGCGCTTCTGCTCGTCGCGGCTGGTGAGGTAGCGGACGAAATCGATCGCCGCCTCCTGGTTCTCGGAAAAGCGCGAGACTGCGAGCTGCCAGCCGCCGAGCACGGCGCTGTGCTGGCCATGCACCCCGCCCTTGGGCAGCGGCGCCACACCGATCTTGCCCTTGACCGCGCTGTCCTCGGCCTGGAGCAGGGACCAGGCATAGGGCCAGTTGCGCATGAACACGGCATTGCCGAGCTGGAAGGTGATGCGCGCGTCCTCCTCGACGAACTGGGTGACCTTGGGCGGGGCAATGGTATCGACCCAGGCGGCAGCGCCGCCGAGCGCCAGGGCGCTGGCCGGGCTGTCGACCACGATATTGCCGTCATCGTCGAGGATGCGGCCGCCATGGGCGCTGATCCATTCGAGCGCGTTGCAGGTCAGCCCCTCATAGGCCTGGCCTTCGAAGACGAAGCCCCAGAGATCCGCCTGGCCTCCGGCGCGCTCGGCGGTCTGCACGGCAAGCGCGGTCTCGGCGAGCTCGCCATAGGTTTCGGGCACGGGAAGGGCGTGCTTGTCGAGAAGGTCCTTTCGGTAATAGAGCATGCCGGCATCGGTGAACCAGGGGAGCGCCACCAGGCGGCCGTCGACGGTGTTGTTGTCGACGATCGTGCGGATGAACGCGGCGCGCTCCTCCGCCGGGACATGCTCGGTGAGATCGACCAGATCGCCGGCCATGGCGCTCGGCCAGATGACGTCGATCTGGAAGATGTCGACGCTCGCGTCGTCGCGCGCGAGCAGATCGAGGATATAGAGATAGCGCTCGTCGCTGCGCTCGGGTGCTCGGATCACCTCGACATGGTTGCCGCTCTCAGCGGACCAGGCGTCGGCTGCCTCCTGGCAGAGGCGCATCTCGCTTTCCTGATAGCCGCAGGCGATGGTGATGTCGGCGGCGCCGGCCTGCGCGGCGATCATAACCGGGAGTATCGATAGAAGAATCACTGGCTTGAATGTCATGGCCGCGTCCTTTCCAAACAAGACGTCGTTTGCCTGAAACCGGCGCCCCGAACCGTCTCGAAGCCGATCGGCAGAGCGCCGGCGCCGATCACGCAGCCGGCGCAGCTGTCTGCCCGCCTGCGGGCCGCCGGAACGCCTTGCCGCTTTCGTCGAAGAGGTAGCAGGTCTGGGTCTGGATCCCGACCGGCACCACCTCGCCCTCGCTGATCCTGGCGTCGCCGCCGGTCTTCAGCACTAGCGGTTCGCTGCCGCCGCGGTCGAGATAGGCATAGGTCTCGCCGCCGAGATGCTCGACCGCGATCGCCTTGCCCTTGATCTCGGCATCGGCTCTGCCGTCGCCGGCACCGCCATCGATCAGGTGCTCGGGTCGAAGGCCGAGCGTGACCTTCTGGCCGGCCGCGGCGCCGTTGGCGGCGACCGCCGCGACCACCTGCTCGCCGCTCGGCAGGGACACGGTGACGCCATTGCTGCTGACGCTTTGTATCTCCCCCTCCAAAAAATTCATCTTGGGCGAGCCGATGAAGCCGGCGACGAACAGGTTGTCCGGGTGGTGGTAGAGGTCGAGCGGCGAGCCGAACTGCTCGACCACGCCGGCATTCAGCACCACGATCTTGTCGGCGAGGGTCATCGCCTCGACCTGGTCGTGGGTGACGTAGATCATGGTGGCGTCGAGCGCGTTGTGCAGCTTGGCGATCTCGATCCGCATCTGCACGCGCAGGGCCGCGTCCAGGTTGGAGAGCGGCTCGTCGAACAGGAAGACCCTGGGGTCACGCACGATGGCGCGGCCGATCGCTACCCGCTGGCGCTGGCCGCCGGAGAGCTGCTTGGGCTTACGGTCGAGCAGATGCTCGATCTGCAGGATGCCGGCGGCCTTTCGGACGCGCTCGTCGACACCGCCCTGGTCGACCTTGGCGAGCTTCAGGCCGAAGGCCATGTTCTCGTAGACGCTCATATGGGGGTAGAGCGCGTAGGACTGGAACACCATGGCGATGCCGCGCTCGGCGGGCGGCAGATCGTTCACCTCCTCGCCGTCGAACATCATTTTTCCGGACGTGATGTCCTCGAGCCCGGCGACCAGGCGCAGCAGGGTGGACTTGCCGCAGCCCGAGGGGCCGACGAACACGATGAACTCCTTGTTCAGGATGTTCAGATCGACGCCCTTGATGACGTGGACATTGCCGAACGACTTGTGCACGTCCCGCATGGTGATCGCTGCCATCGTCTTCCTCCCTTTGACCTGTCGTTACCCGCTGAGCGCGCCGAAGAACGCGCCATAGGCGCGAAGCGCGATGCGCGCGCCCTCCACGTCCGCTTCGAAGCCAGAGGCTGCCTCCATCTCGACCGATGCCGGCGCCTCGAACGTCGCCGCTGCCGCGCCGAGGTTGAAGAGGCAAAGCAGGCGCTGGTCCGCGCTTTCCCTGATCAGCGCCAGGATCGGCTTTTCCGCGTGCAAAAACGTGATGTCGCCGGTCAGCAGCGCCGGCTGCGTCCGCCGCCAGTGAAGGAACTGCCGTGTCCGGCTCAGCACCGAGCGTCGATCCTCTTCCTGCCGATCGACGGCATGGGCGAGATGGTCGATCGGCACCGGCAGCCAGGGCTTTCCTTCGGTGAAGCCGGCAGCGTGCGCATTTGCCCCCCAGGGCATGGGCGTGCGGCAGCCGTCCCGGCCCTTGAACACCGGAAAGAAGCTGATGCCGTAGGGATCGCGCAGGTCCTCGAAGGCGAGATCGGCTTCGGTCAGGCCCAGTTCCTCGCCCTGATAGAGGCAGACGGTGCCGCGCAGGCTGCAGAGGATGGCCGTGATCAGCGGCTGAAAATCAGCGGCCTCGGCGTGCAGTCCGAAGCGCGAGACAGCGCGGGTGACGTCGTGGTTGCTCATGGAGTAGCAGGCCCAGCCGCCGCGGATATGCTCTTCGACCGCCTCGACCACCTGGCTGATCTGGGCGGGGTCGCCGTCCGAGCGCAGGAGTTCGAAGGTATAGGCTGCATCCAGGCCGCCGCCGTCGGTATAGGCGGCGAGACGCTCGGCCGAGCGGTCGCCGCTCATCTCGCCGAGGAGAAAGGCGCCGTAGCTCTCGGCGAGGGCCTTGAGCGGGCGCAGCACCATTTCAGGCAGCGCAGGATTGCCCTTCTGGCCGACATGGAGCTGGCGCGAGAACGGCATGCCGGGCACGAAGCCGCCGACCGGCGAGCTATCCTTGGGGCGCACCGGATTGTCTTTGAGCTCGGGGTCGTGCAGGGCGAAGTCGATGGCATCGATGCGAAAACCGTCGATGCCGCGCTCAAGCCAGAATTCGGCCTCGGCGAGGACGGCGTCGCGCACGGCGAGGTTGTGCCAGTTGAGCTGCGGCTGGGAGGGCAGGAAGTTGTGCAGGTAATATTGCCCGCGCCTCGGCTCATAGGTCCAGGCGACTCCGCCGAACACCGAGAGCCAGTTATTGGGCGGCGTGCCGTCTGCTTTCGGTTCGGCGAAGACGTACCAGTCCGCCTTGGCATTGTTCCGTGACTGGCGTGCTTCCTGGAACCAGAGGTGGCGATCCGAGGTGTGACAGGGCACGAGGTCGACCAGGAGCTTGAGGCCGAGCTTGTGCGCCTTTTCCAGCAGGTAATCGAAGTCGTTGAGCGACCCGAACATGGGATCGACCGCACGATAGTCCTCGACATCATAGCCGTAGTCATGCATCGGGGACTTGAAGAAGGGCGAAATCCAGACCGCGTCGACGCCGAGCGAGGCGATATGCTCCAGACGCTGGGTGATGCCGGCAAGATCGCCGATGCCGTCGCCGTTGGTATCCTGAAAGCTGCGCGGGTAGACTTGATAGATGACCGCGCCGCGCCACCACTCATTCATGCGGTCTGTTCCCCCTTGGTGGGGATCATGGTCCCGCGTGGCACGTCTCGATGTCCGTCCCCGAAAGTCGGCATGTGGTCCGCCCTGACTCGCTTCTCAATCATTCCTTAACCTTTTCCTGCGATGGTGCTTCTCGGTCCATGCGATCCTGGGAATCCGCCCGCCCGGGAGAGGTGTTGGTGCGAGGCGCGGACTCCCAGGATCGCATGAACCAGCAAGGGCGCTATCTTTCCACCCAAGCGTAAAGTTTTCGTGAAGAGCGGGTTGCCTTTCGAGCAGGGGACCCGGGCAACGAGACTGGAGGGTCCCTCTGAGGATCTGGAGCTTGCCAAGCCGGGCGGCATACCGTGGGGCCTGGTTGCAGCGGTCCGGGTCCATGAGGTGCGCATCGCACTTGGCGGCATACCGTGGGGCCTGGTTGCGACGGTCCGAGTCCGTGCTGATGGCCACGCCATCAGCCCTTGACGGCGCCGGCGGTGAGGCCGGAGACGATGCGGCGCTGGAAGATCAGGACCAGGACGATCAGCGGCACGGTGACGATCACCGAGGCGGCCATGATGTTGCCCCAGGGGAGCTCATAGGATGAGGCCCCGGATATCAAGGCAATCGCGACGGGGACCGTGCGCATCTCGCCGGAAAGCGTGAAGGTCAGCGCGAACAGGAACTCGTTCCAGGCGGCGATGAAGGCGAGGAGGCCCGTGGTCGCGAGGGCTGGGCCCATCAGCGGCATGAAGACTTTGGTGACGATCGTGAACGGCTTGGCCCCGTCGACGACCGCTGCCTCCTCCAGCTCCTTCGGCAGCTCGCGCATGAAGGTGGTCAGCACCCAGACGGTGAAGGGCAGGGTGAAGATCATGTAGGAGAGGGTGAGGGAGAGGAGGTTGTTGTAGAGGCCGAGCGCGCGCACCAGCTCGAACATGCCGGAGAGCACCGCGATCTGCGGGAACATCGAGACGCCGAGGACGGTGAACAGGAGGATGGTTCTGCCTTTGAACTGGATGCGTCCGAGCGCATAGGAGGCGGCGACTGCAAGGGCGAGCGAGAGGACCACGGTCGAGACCGCGACGAAGATCGAGTTCAGGATGTTGCGGCCGAAGGGCTGCTCGCGGAACACGGCGACGTAGTTGTCCCAGGCCGGCTTCGAGGGCCAGAACTCGACCTTGAACAGCTCGGAGCCCGCTTTCAGAGAGGACACGATCGCCCAGTAGAAGGGGAACACCGTGTAGAAGACGATCACCACCAAGAGGAGGTAGAAGGCGATCCTGCCGATGATCTGCTTGGTCTTGCGGCTCATCTCTAGTCCTCCCGTCCGATCTTGCCGAGGGTCAGGTAGACCACGGTGAAGATGGCGATCATCAGGAACAGCAGCGTCGCCGCCGCCGAGCCGTAGCCGACGTCCTGAAAGTCGACCAGCTGCTGGCGGGCATAGACCGACATGGACATGGTGTCCTTGTTGTTGCCGGACATGACGTAGATCAGGTCGAAGATGCGGAGCGCATCGAGGATGCGGAAGATGATCGCCACCATCAGCGCCGGCTTCAGGAGCGGCAGGGTGATCTTGAAAAAGACCGTGATCGGATGGATGCCGTCGACCTTGGCGCTTTCGTAGCATTCGTTCGGCAGCATCTGCAGGCCGGCAAGGATCAGGAGCGCCATGAAGGGCGTGGTCTTCCAGACGTCGACGATGATGACAGCGATCAGGGCAGTGTCCGGCGAGGCCGTCCAGGCGATCGGCTTCGAGATCAGGCCGAGGCCCTGGAGCATATGGTTGATGACGCCGAACACGTCGTGGAACATCCAGCCCCACATCTGGGCGGAGACCACGGTCGGAATCGCCCAGGGGATGAGCACGGCGGCGCGCAGCAAACCGCGGCCGCGGAAATGGGCATCCAGGGCGAGCGCGATGCCGAGACCGAGGATGGTCTCGATGGTGACGGAGATCGCGGCGAACACGAAGGTGTTCCAGACCGCGTTCCACCATTCGGGATCGGTCAGGAGATACTGGTAATTGGCGAAGCCGATGAATTCGGCGCCTTCGAGGTTCGAGAGATTGGCGTCGGTGAAGCCGAACCAGATGGTACGCGCGAGCGGCCAGCCTGCCACCAGTGCCAGGACGACCAGCATGGGTGCTATGAACAGCCAGGCCGAGCGCACCCGTTCCCGGGTCAGGCGCGAGGCTTTTTCCTTGTCCTGAAGGACGACATTTTCAGCCGACGTCACCACCGTATTCATGACACCCCCCGAGGCCCTGGCAGGGCCTTGCTTGACTTGCCGTCGCTCGGTTGTCCGCTTCTCCGGCGGATCACGGCCGACCGAACCTTCTCTTTAAGAGACCGGAGGCCGGCCCGGACACCGCGACAGCGTCCAGCCCGGCTCGGGCCTACCAGCGACCGCCGCGGGAGAGGCGGTCGAGCTTGCTTTCGAGGGCCGCCAGGCGGTCGGCCGCCTTGGAGCCGCCGCTGAGCACGTCATGGGCGGCGTTGAAGAATTCGGAGCTCACCTGGTTGTACTTTTCGCCGGTGACCTTGGAGGGACGGGCGACGGCATTGGTGAAGGTGTCGTAGAGCTCGCCGAAGAACGGCGTCGCCTCCAGGACATCCGCGTCCTGGTAGAGGCTGGCGATGGTCGGGTTGTAGGAGCCTTTGATCGCGCGGCGCTTCTGTTCCTCGGTGCTGGTCAGATATTTGACCAGATCCGCGGCGATCTCGGCATTTTCGGAATATTTGGAGACGGCGAGCTGCCAGCCGCCGAGCACGCCGGTGTTCTTGCCGTCCGCGCCGCCCTTGGGCAGCGCCGAGACGCCGATCATGCCCTTGACGGTGCTGTCCTCCGCCTGGCCGAGGGACCAGGCATAGGGCCAGTTGCGCATGAACACGGCATTGCCGGACTGGAACACGCCGCGCGCCTCCTCTTCGGAATAGTTCAGCACGCCCTCCGGGGCGATGCCGCCGATCCAGGTGGCGGCCGCATCGAGGGCGGCGGCGGCCTTCTCGTTGTTGATGGTGATCGAGCCGTCGTCGGCGACGATCTCGCCGCCGCCATAGCTGTCGATCCACTCAAGCGCATCGCAGGTCAGGCCTTCATAGGCCTTGGCCTGGAAGACGAAGCCCCACATCTTGTCATTGCCCTCGGCGCGCTCGCCGTCCTGGATCTCCTTGGCGGCCGCGGCCAGGTCCTCCCAGGTCTCCGGCGGCTGCTTGCCGTATTTCTCGAGCAGATCGGTGCGATAGTAGAGAATGCCGGCGTCGGTGTACCAGGGCATGGCGACGAAGCGGTCATCCACGGTGTTGTTGTCGATGATCGCCTGGAAATGCTCGGCACGGGTGGCCTCGTCGATATGTTCGCCGAGGTCGATGAAGTGGTTGGCGAGAATGCCGGGCCAGATCACGTCGATCTGATAGACGTCGATATCGGAGGAATTGGCGGCCAGGATCTGCTGATAGAGGGCGAGGCGCTCGGTGGCCGAATTCGGGGTGGAGATGATCTCGACCGTGTTGCCGGTCGCTTCCGCCCAGGCGTTGGCGCCTTCGGTGCAGAGCTCCAGCTCCATGCCGACGGCGCCGCAGGAGATCGCAATCTCGGCAGCATCCGCATCGTTGCCGGCAGCCGATCCCAATGCGAAGGTAAGCACAATCGCGCTGCTGATCAGCAAGTGTCTTTTGTCCATAATCGCCTCCCGGGTTCCCGTTAGTCCTGCGCGGCCGCCTCTTTATCGGCGGTTTCAACACAATCTGGGTTCATAAGACCATAAATCGGCAATGACGCCAAATGGTAAGCGCATGCCGATATTAAATCCAAACCGATTTGATTTTCTAGTTCAAATCGATTTGAGAATCAAGCTGCATGCGGGGCGATCGGCCGGAAACGGGTGGTTTCGGGCGCGATTCCTATGCCGCTTGCAACGAGTGTCCGAACGACTCGCGCGGGACGAACTCGGGTGGCCAGATCTCCTGGAAAGAGAGCGCATCCCCGCCGGCGATCAATGCTGCGACGATTTCGGCGAGGCGAACGCCGACCGCTGCATGCGGCTGGCGCATGGTGGCAAGCGGCGGCCGGGTGAGGACGGCCTCCGGCAGGTCGTCATGGCCGATGACGGCGATGTCGCGTCCGGCAACGAGGCCCTTGTCGGCGATCGCATGCAGTGCGCCGATCGCTTCGAGATCGCTCCCGCACACCATCGCGCTCGGCCGCGGCTGCAAGTCGAGCAGGCGCTTCGCCGCGCGTTCCCCGAAGGCTTTGCCGCCATCGCCCTGTCGGACGAGGGCAGGGTCGACGGCAAGTCCGGCCTCTTCCAGGGCTCTGAGATAGCCGTTTTTTCGATGCCAGGCGAAGGTCAGGCGCGAAGACGGCAGGCCGATGAAGGCTATGACTTGGTGGCCGCGCTCGATCAGCTGCTCGGTCGCAAGGCGCGTCGAGGCTTCGCCATCCATGTCGACATAGGCGTAGCCGACCGCGTTCTCGGTACGGCCGTGGCAGACGAACGGAACGCCCTTGTCCAGAAGATAGTCGACCCTGGGATCCTGCCGCTGCGTGCGCACCACGATCATGGCGTCGACCCGCCGGCCGTCCACCAGACGTGCGAGGGCGGCGAGCTCCTTGTCGCCGGGATCGGCGGCGCTCAGCAGCAGGTCAAGGCCGTAATCCGCAAGCCTGCGGCTGATGTTGGTCACCTGATCGACGAAGAACGCGTCGCCGACCGGCTTGAGATCGCTCGGCACGATCAGGCCGACGGTATCCAGCCGGCCCGAGCGCAGGCGCTGGGCGAGCGGATTCGGCTGGTAGCCATGGGTCTTGGCCGCCGCCTGCACCCTTTCCCGCGTCCTGGCGCTGACGTCGGGATAGCCGGCGAGCGCTCGAGAAACGGTGGTCTTGGAGAGGCCAAGACGCTCTGCGAGTTGATCCAAGTTCAAGCGCAACGCTCCGGTGAGGACGTGTCCAAATCGGTTTGAGGGGCCAGTCTGTCCGTCCCGGCTGCATGGGTCAAGCGGAGGCTGTGTCTGGCCGGCGGCGTTATCGCATCTTGACGATTTGTTAACCCGGATCTGCGAAGGTCGGCCTCTGGTCCATGCGATCCTGGGAATCCGTCCGTCCGTAAAACAACCGGAGCAGGGCGCGGATTCCCAGGATCGCATGGACCATCCGAAGCTCCGGGTTATCTCAGGGCGAGGTTAAAAAACGATGGAGACAGGGTTGTCGATTGAGGGCATGCGCCCGAAGGTCGCGCTGGCTGGCAGGTGACGGGATCAGATGCAGCCCATCCCTACCGAACATGCGCAAAGCCGCCGACCCTGTCCTTTGCCCTTTAGACCGCAGATCTGTCGTTCGCAAGGCTCCGGCGGCTGTCTGTAGTGGTCTTCGCCGATTTGTTCGCGGTGACTGATCCGATTGAGGACCAGCGTCCTTTATCAGGACTCGCAGGTCCGGGCATTGCATCGGCTCGGAACGGACTGCCGAGCGCCCATCCGGTTTACCTTGGCAGAGCGTCCGTGCCGCGTTCTCTCAGGGGACGCAGCCATCGGGCCGGGTTTTCGGCGTCACCGCCGGCACGTCGTCTTCACGTCATTTCAGGCTTCGTACAAAGTCCCGCCCCGCCGCCCAATCCTGCGGGGGCATGCATGATGACGGGGAGCCGGGCACGCTTCGACCGGACGGGCTCCTGCCGTGATCCCGAAAGCCAACCCTTCGATGCACGCCCTGCGACGGGCCGACTTGACGGGACTCCTTGGCAGCAGCTGGTTCGCGCCAGCCGCCCAAGGCCGGCTGCGTCATGGGGTTTGGTCTTGTCGGCCTTTGCCGCCTTCAGGATTGGATGTGCCTGCAGACGCCGAGGCAAACCACTCGAGACCGAATGGCCTAGTGCACGGCCGCATCGGGCGGGGCCTTGGCGCCGGTCATGAAGGCGACCGCATCCGACATGGTGTAGTCCTTGGGGTCGATCACGCAAAGGCGCTTGCCCAGGCGATGGATATGGATGCGGTCGGCGACCTCGAAGACATGCGGCATGTTGTGCGAGATCAGGACGATCGGCAGGCCGCGGGCCTTCACGTCGAGAATGAGCTCGAGCACACGGCGGCTCTCCTTGACGCCGAGCGCCGCAGTCGGCTCGTCCATGATCACTACCTTGGAGCCGAAGGCCGCGGCGCGTGCCACGGCCACACCCTGGCGCTGGCCGCCGGACAGGGTTTCGACCGCCTGGTCGATGTTCTGGATGGTGGCGAGACCCAGCTCCGACAGCATCTTCCTGGCACGGTCGGCCATCGCCTTCTTGTCGGTCATCTTGAACCATGTGCCGAGCGGTCCCTCGCGCACGATCTCGCGGCCGAGGAACATGTTGTCGGCGATGGTCAGCGCGGGGGACAGGGCGAGGGTCTGATAGACGGTCTCGATGCCCGCCTCGCGCGCCTCGAGCGGCGAGCGGAACAGGACCGGCTTGCCGTCCAGGAGGATTTCGCCTTCGTCCGGGATGACGGCACCCGAAACCGCCTTGATCAATGAGGATTTGCCGGCACCGTTGTCGCCGATGACCGCCAGGATCTCGTTCGGCCGAAGCTCGAAATCGGCATTGTCGAGGGCGGTGACCCGGCCATAACGCTTGACCAGGCCCTTGGCAGAAAGGACAGGCTGTTGGGTAGACCCTGTGCCGGCAGCACGGCTGGTGGCGCTCATGACGAAATCTTCCTGATCCACTGGTCGATGGCGACGGCTGATATGATCAGCCAGCCGACGGCGAACACCTGCCAGAGCACGTCGACGCCGGCGAGCCTGAGGCCTGATTCGAACACGCCGACAATCAGGGCGCCGATCAGCGGTCCCATGATCGAGCCGCGGCCGCCGAACAGGGAGATGCCGCCGATCACCACGGCGGTGATGGACTGCAGATTGCCCTCGTAGAAGGACTGGGGCGAGACCGAGCCGACCCGGCCGATCGCGGCCCAGGCGCCGATCGCGCAGACCAGGCCGGCGAGCGCATAGACCGAGACCAGGGTGCGATCGGTGCGGATGCCGGTGAGTTCGGCCGCCTCCTTGTCGTCGCCGATGGCGTAGACATGCCGGCCCCAGGGCGTGTGATTCAGCATATACCAGAGCACCACGAACACCAGGATCATCAAGACGGAGCCGTAGGTGAACTGCGCGCCGAAGAAGCCGAAGCGCTCGCCGAAGACTTTGAGCAGCGGCGCGTTGGCGTCGATGTCCTGGCTCCTGATCGACTGCGCGCCGGAATACCAGAGATTGAGCGCGAAGAAGATGCTCCAGGTGCCGAGGGTGACGATGAAGGGCGGGAGCTTCAGGCGCGTGATGAGAAAGCCGTTCATCAGCCCGCAGAGCGTGCCGAGCACGAAGCCGATCGGGATCGCGACGATCGCCGGGATGCCGAGCACCACGGCGAACTTGCCCATGACCACCGAGCACAGCACCATGATCGCCGCGACCGAGAGGTCGATGCCGGCGGTCAGGATCACCAGGCTCTGGGCGGCGGCGAGGATGCCGATGATCGACACCTGCTGCATGATCAGGGAGAGGTTGAAGGCACTGAAGAATTTTCCGCCCGCGATCAGGCCGAAGGCGATCACGCTTAACACCAGCACGATCACCGGCACCATGGTCGGGTTGCCATGGAGAAAATGCTGGACGCGATCGACGAAGCCCCGGGGCTCGCGCTCGAAGGCGGCGACCGTGGCGTCGCTGTCCTTCAGGACGGACTCGTAGTCGTCCTTTCCGGATGCGGTTGTGGTTGATTCCGCCATGATCGCAGTCTCCCCGATCCTGCTTTCGCGTCAGGATGAACCCATGCTGGCCGTCGTGACAAGCCTCTTGCCATGTCGTTGATCGACAAGCGATCTTTCGAAAGAAGGGCGACCTAAAGGCCGCCCTTCAGTCTCAGGGTAGTACAGAGTCTATCGGTAGTTCGTCAGGAACCGCGCGCTCAGCCCCAGCATTTCTTCAGGCCTTCTTCGGACGAGATCGACGGGATGCCCTCGACCGGCTCGTCGGTGATCAGCTCGACGCCGGTGTTGAAGAAATCCAGACCTTCGCTGTTCGCGGGCTTGCTGCCGTCTTCGGCGAACTTGGCGATCGCCTCGATGCCCATCGAGGCCATGAGCAGCGGGAACTGCATGGAGGTGGCGCCGATCACGCCGTCGGCGACGTTCTGCACGCCGGGGCAGCCGCCGTCGACCGAAACCACCAGCGCCTGCTCGTCGAGACCTACGGATTTCAGGGCCTCGTAGGCGCCGGCGGCGGCGGGCTCGTTGATGGTGTAGACGACGTTGATCTCCGGATCCTGCTGCAGCAGGTTCTCCATCGCGGTGCGGCCGCCCTCTTCATTGCCGTTGGTGACGTCATGGCCGACGATTCGCGCATCGTCCTCGTCGCCGATGTCGGTCAGCTCCTTGATGTCGATGCCGAAGCCCTGCAGGAAGCCCTGGTCGCGCAGATAGTCGACTGAAATCTCCTGCGGATTGAGGTCGAGCAGCGCGATCTTGGCACTGGCGGCGGCGTCGCCGAGCTTGGCCGCGGCCCACTGGCCGATCAGCTCGCCCGCCTTGAAATTGTCGGTGGCGAAGGTCGCATCCGCGGCGTCGGCCGGCTCCATCGGCGTGTCGAGGGCGATCACCAGAAGACCGGCATCGCGCGCCTGGGTGATCACCGGAACCAGCGCCTTGCTGTCGGTCGGCGTGATCAGGATGCCGGCGGCACCGGCCGCGATGCAGGTCTCGACCGCGGCGACCTGGGTGTCGACGTCGCCGTCGATCTTGCCGGCGAAGCTCTGGAGCGACACGCCGAGCTCGTCGGCCTTGGCTTGCGCACCTTCCTTCATCTTCACGAAGAACGGGTTGGTGTCGGTCTTGGTGATCAGGCAGGCGCTGGTCTCGGCCATGGCCGGGCTCGCCGCCATCAGGGCGAGGGCGCTCGCGCCCAGAAGGGTGGTGGTCAGGGTCCTGGTCATCTGCATCTCCCACATCCTGAATGTGGCGCTTTGCGCCATGGTTTCGCTGTTTTTGGGCGGCTTTGCCGGAGTTCGGCGCCTCCCATTGCCGGCAATCTCTCACCGCCCGCAGGGCGTGTCAATAAATAAATCAATTTGACTTACTTATTTGTCCGGCGCATCCTGCTCCCATGTTCAGAGGTCTTTGGCCAGACCCTCCGGACGACGTGACGAGGTGGATTGCAGGTACGGTTTGAATCAGCACGTGCAGCAGGACAGGGGATCGAACCAGGCGGGCATGCGTGCCTACAACGAACGCCTGGTGCTGTCGCTCGTCCGGCGCCATGGCGGTCTCGCCAAGGCCGACATCGCGCGCAGCACCGGCCTGTCGGCGCAGACCGTGTCGGTGATCATGCGCGGCCTCGAGGAGGAGGGTCTTCTGGTGCGCGGCGAGCCGGTGAAGGGCCGGGTCGGCCAGCCCTCGGTGCCGATGCATCTCGCACCCGATGGCGCGTTTTCGATCGGCCTGAAGATCGGCCGGCGCAGCGCCGACCTGGCGCTCGTCGATTTTCTCGGCGAGGTGCGCCTGCAGCTTCACGTGGTCTATCCCTATCCGACGCCCGAGCCGATCATCGCGTTCGTCGAGGACGGCATCGGCGAATTGCTGGGGGCTCTTCCGAAGACGAAGCGCAAGCGGCTCGCGGGGCTGGGCGTCGCCTATCCATTCGAGCTCTGGAACTGGTCGGAGGAGGTCGGAGCGCCCAGGGACAAGATGGAGCTCTGGCGCGAGTTCGACCTCGCGGAAGCGCTCGGCACCTGCACGGACCTGCCGATCTTCGTCCAGAACGACGCGACCGCCGCCTGCGGCGCCGAGCTGATCGTCGGCGAGGGGTCGGCCTATATCGACTTCGTCTACCTGTTCGTCGGCTCCTTCGTCGGCGGCGGCGTCGTCCTCAACAACAGCGTCTATGCCGGCCGCAGCGGCAATGCCGGCGCCTTCGGCTCCATGCCGATTCCGACCGAGTACGGGCGAGCCCAGCAGCTGATCGACGAGGCCTCGATCTTCGTGCTCGAAAACCAGCTTCGGGCCCTCGGCGTCGATCCTTCGCCGCTCTGGCTCGATCCCAACGACTGGAGCGGCTTTCAGGGGCTGATCGATCCCTGGATCGAGCGTACCGGAGAAAGTCTCGCCCATGCCATCGTCGCCGCCTGCTCGGTGATCGACTTTCCGGCCGCGATCATCGATGGTGGTTTTCCAAGAGATGTCAGGCGATCGGTGGTCCTGGCGACAAGGCGGGCGATCGAGGGGCTCGATCTGCAGGGTATTGAAACGCCCGACGTGCTCGAAGGCTCGGTCGGTGCCAATGCCCGCGTGATCGGTGCGGCGGCACTCCCCTTCTTCGCCCGCTATCTGGTGAACCAGAACGTTTTGCTCAAGCTTTGATAAGGCCAAGGGATAAAGACATGACGCCATTGCCCGAGCTGCCTGCGGCGAGCGATGCAGCGCGCTTCAAGGACGCCATCCTCGCCAAGCTCACGCTGACCGTGGGCAAGGACCTGGCGCATGCGACCAAACGCGACTGGCTGATCGCCACCGCCTATGTCGTGCGCGACCATCTGGCGCTGCACTGGATGGAGAGCACGCGCCGGATCTACGATGGAGAGGAAAAGCGCGTCTACTACCTCTCCATGGAGTTCCTGATCGGCCGGCTTCTGACCGATGCGCTCTCCAATCTCGAACTCTACGAGACCTGCGACGCCGCGCTCGCCGAGCTCGGTCAGTCGCTGGACGAGCTGAAGGAGCTGGAGCCGGACGCGGCGCTCGGCAATGGCGGTCTCGGCCGGCTCGCCGCCTGTTTTCTCGAAAGCATGGGCTCGGTCGGCGTCGCCGGCTTCGGCTACGGCATCCGTTACGATCACGGCCTGTTTCGCCAGGCCTTCGACGACGGTGTCCAGATCGAAATGCCGGACGACTGGCTCACCTTCGGCAATCCCTGGGAGTTCGAGCGCGCGGAGGTCGCCTATGAGATCGGCTATGGCGGGGTCGCTGCGAGCGACGGCGGTGACGGGAGCGAGCCGAGGCGTCGTGTGTGGCGACCCGCGCGGCGGGTGCTCGCGGTCGCCTATGACACGCCGATCGCCGGCTGGCGGGGTGAGCGGGTCAACACCCTTCGCCTGTGGTCGGCGCGTGCCGCCGATCCGATGCGGCTCGACACGTTCAACCGCGGCGACTATCTGGGGGCGCTGGCCGACGAGGCCGATGCCAGAAGCATCTCGAGCGTGCTCTATCCCGACGACAGCACGGAGAAGGGCCAGGAGCTGCGCGTCCGCCAGGAATATTTTTTCGTATCCGCCTCGCTGCAGGACCTGATCCGCCGACATCTGGATCAGTATCCCGATCTCGCCAACCTGCCGGAGAAGGCGGCGATCCAGCTCAACGACACCCATCCGGCGCTGGCGGTGCCCGAGCTGATGCGCCTCCTGGTGGACGAGCGCGAGCTCGCCTGGGAGGAGGCCTGGCGCATCACCCAGGGATGCATCGCCTACACCAACCACACGCTGATGCCGGAGGCGCTGGAAAGCTGGCCGGTCGCCCTGATCGAGCGCCTGCTGCCGCGCCACATGGAGATCATCAGCCTGCTGCATGCCGAGCAGATGCAGGCACTCAAGGCCGACGGCATCAAGGACGCGGCGGTGCTCGACGACCTCGCCCTGATCGATCAGGCGAACGGCCGTCGGGTGCGCATGGGCCATGTCGCCTTTTTCGGCTCGCACCGCGTCAACGGCGTTTCGGCGCTGCATTCGGAGCTGCTGAAGGAAACCGTGTTCAAGGCGCTGCACCAGCGCTATCCCGAGCGCATCGTCAACGAGACCAACGGCATCACGCCCAGGCGCTGGCTGAAGCAATGCAACCCGCGACTCGCGACCCTGGTGACCGAGGCGATCGGCGATCGCTGGATCGGCGATTTGGAGCATATCGAGGCGCTGGCGCCGTTTGCCGAGGATTCCGCCTTTCGCGAGCGTTTTGCCGCGATCAAGCGCGCCAACAAGGAGGCGCTCGCCGGGGTGATCGAGGAGATCCTGGGGCTTCGCGTCGATCCGGCTGCGATGTTCGACGTGCAGATCAAGCGCATCCACGAATACAAGCGCCAGTTCCTGAACATCCTCGAAGCCGCAGCGCTTGCTGCCGAGATCCGCGCACGCCCGAACGCGGACTGGACGCCGCGGGTCAAGATCTTCGGCGGCAAGGCGGCGGCCTCCTATCATGTCGCCAAGGCGATCATCAAGCTGATCAACGACGTCGCGCGGACGATCAACAGCGATCCGGTGATCGGCGATCGCCTGAAGATCGTGTTCTTGCCCAACTACCGCGTCTCGCTTGCGGAAAAGATCATTCCGGCGGCCGATCTCTCGGAGCAGATCTCGACCGCGGGCATGGAGGCGTCCGGCACCGGCAACATGAAGTTCGCGCTCAACGGTGCGCTCACCATCGGCACCCTCGACGGCGCCAATGTCGAGATCAAGGAGCGGGTCGGCGATGACAACATCTTCATCTTCGGACTCGAGGCCGACGAGGTCCTGCAATCCAGGCGGAAAGGCTATGACGCGAAAGCGGTGATCGCCAGGACGCCGGCGCTCAAGCAAACGCTCGAAGAGATCCGGCGTGGCGTCTTCTCGCCGGACGATCCCGGTCGCTTCAAGCCGTTGATCGACGGCCTGATCGACCACGATTATTTCATGGTCACGGCGGACTTTGCCGCCTACGCTGAGACGCAGCGCGTGGTCGATCGGGACTTTCACGATGCGGATGACTGGACGCGGCGGGCCGTCCTCAACACGGCCAATGCCGGCTGGTTTTCCTCGGACCGGACGATCCGCGGCTATGCACGCGACATCTGGGGCATCGAGCCCGTGCAGGGAAGCTAGAGGGGCAGGGCATGACGAGGAGCGCATTGTCGAAGGGAACGATCGGAGCGATCGTTGCCGGCGACCATGCCGATCCGTTCGCTGCCCTCGGCCCGCATCCTGCCGCCGGCGGCGTGCGCATCACCGCCTTCGTCCCCGGCGCCGAGAGTGTCGAGGTGGTCGAGGGCAAAGGCGAAGCCACGCTTACGGCGCTCGACCAGGTGGACGACGCAGGGCTGTTTTCAGGCGTGGTGGCTGACCGGCCGGTGACGTCGGCCTATCGCCTGAAGGCGACGCGCGGCGGCGATGTCTGGACCTTCGAAGATCCGTTTCGCTTCGCGCCGGTGATCGGCGAGCTCGACAACTATCTCCTGGGCCAAGGCAGCCACAAGCGCCTTTGGGAACGGCTCGGCGCCCATCTAGTCGAGCATCAAGGCGTCAGCGGTGTGCATTTCGCCGTCTGGGCGCCCAATGCCCGTCGCGTGTCTGTGGTCGGCGACTTCAATCAATGGGACGGGCGCCGTCACCCCATGCGCCTCCATCCCGGCACTGGCGTCTGGGAGATCTTTCTGCCCGAGGTCGCGGCAGGCGCGGCCTATAAATACGAGATCCGCGATCGCTCGGGCAGTCTCCTCCCGCTCAAGGCCGATCCCTTCGCCTTTGGCAGCGAGCTTCGCCCGGACACCGCCTCGGTGGTGCGTGATGTTCAGAACTTTTCCTGGACCGACGCGGAATGGCTAAGTCAACGCCAGGGGCGCGTCGTTCCCACGGCACCGATCAGCATCTATGAAGTTCACCTCGGCTCCTGGCAGCGCGGCGCGGGCAATGGTTTTCTGACCTATGATCAGCTCGCCGACCGGCTGATCCCTTACGTTCGGGACATGGGCTTCACCCACATCGAGCTCCTGCCGATCACCGAGCATCCCTTCGACGGCTCCTGGGGCTATCAGCCGATCGGCCTGTTCGCGCCGACCGCGCGTTTCGGTGATCCGGCCGGCTTCGCCCGCTTCGTCGATCGCTGCCACCAGACGGGGATCGGCGTGCTGCTGGACTGGGTGCCCGGGCACTTCCCGACCGATCAGCACGGCCTCGGGCGCTTCGACGGCACGGCGCTCTACGAGCATGAGGACCCGCGCCAGGGTTTTCACCAGGACTGGAACACGCTGATCTACAATTACGGCCGGCCGGAGGTCGCGAACTATCTGCACGCCAATGCGCTGTTCTGGCTGGACCGCTATCACCTCGATGGCCTGCGCGTCGACGCCGTCGCCTCCATGCTCTATCTCGACTACTCGCGCAAAGAGGGCGAGTGGGTGCCGAACCGCTTCGGTGGGCGCGAAAATCTGGAGGCGATCGACCTTCTGAAGCGCGCCAACGAGCTCGCTTACGGCGAGCATCCCGGCATCATGACCGTCGCCGAGGAGAGCACGGCCTGGCCCGGCGTCTCCAAGCCGACCTTCGCGGGCGGGCTCGGCTTCGGCTTCAAGTGGAACATGGGCTGGATGCACGACACCCTCCTCTATATGGGGAAGGACCCGATCCACCGCCGCTGGCATCATCACCAGATGACCTTCGGCCTGCTCTACGCCTTCAGCGAGAACTTCGTGCTGCCGCTCTCCCACGACGAGGTGGTGCACGGCAAGGGGTCGATTCTCGCGCGCATGCCTGGCGACGGCTGGCAGCAATTCGCCAATCTCCGCGCCTATTACGCCTTCATGTGGGGCCATCCCGGCAAGAAGCTGCTGTTCATGGGACAGGAGTTCGCCCAGGGCGCCGAATGGAACGCCGATCGTGCGCTCGACTGGCATCTGCTCGACGTCGGCTGGCACAAGGGCGTGCAGGCGCTGGTCAGGGATCTGAACCGGCTCTACCGGGACGAGCCCGCCTTGCATGAGCTCGATTGCGATGGCGAAGGGTTCGAATGGCTGGAAGCCAACGATGCCGAAGCGTCCGTGTTCGCCTGGCTCAGAAAGGGCAGGGACGGTGCTGCGCCGGTGCTGGTGATCTGCAACTTCACGCCCACGCCCCGCGAAGCCTACCGCCTGGGGCTGCCGGCTCCCGGGCGCTGGCGGGAAATTTTGAACAGCGACGCCGAGACCTATGGCGGTTCCGGCATGGGCAATCTGGGCGTGATCGAGACGGAAGCGATCGAAAGCCACGGCCGGTCGCAATCCGTGCAACTCACCCTGCCGCCGCTTGCAACCTTGTGGTTCCGGCTGGACGGCTGAAGGAAAGAAGGAGCGAGGAGGCGACAGATGGCGATGAACGGACAGAGAAGCTCGCAGCTTGCGCGTCATACCATGGCTTATGTTCTCGCAGGCGGACGCGGCTCGCGTCTGCTCGAGCTGACCGACCGGCGCGCCAAGCCCGCCGTCTATTTCGGCGGCAAGAGCCGGATCATCGACTTCGCGCTCTCCAACGCGCTCAATTCCGGCATCCGCCGCTTCGGCGTCGCGACGCAGTACAAGGCGCATTCGCTGATCCGCCATCTGCAGCGCGGCTGGAATTTCTTCCGGCCGGAGCGCAATGAAGGCTTCGACATCCTGCCCGCCTCGCAGCGCGTCTCCGAGACCCAGTGGTATGAGGGCACCGCCGACGCCGTCTATCAGAACATCGACATCATCGACAGCTACGGCCCGGAATACATGATCATCCTGGCCGGCGATCATATCTACAAGATGGACTACGAGCTGATGCTCGAGCAGCATGTCGACGCCGGTGCCGACGTCACCGTCGGCTGTCTCGAAGTGCCGCGCATGGACGCGACCGGCTTCGGCGTGATGCATATCGACGAGAGCGATCGCATCGTCGACTTCCTGGAGAAGCCCGCCGATCCGCCCGGCATGCCCGACAAGCCCGACAAGGCGCTCGCCAGCATGGGCATCTATGTCTTCAACACCGACTTCCTGTTCAAGGAGCTGGAGCGGGACGCCAACGACAAGACCAGCGACCGCGACTTCGGCAAGAACATCATCCCCTATCTGGTGAAGAACGGCAAAGCGGTCGCCCATCGCTTTCCGAAATCCTGTGTCCGGAGCGGTGCCGAAGGGTCGGACGAGCCCTATTGGCGGGACGTCGGCACGATCGATGCTTACTGGCAGGCGAATATCGACCTCACCAACTTCACGCCGGACCTCGACCTCTACGATCGGGACTGGCCGATCTGGACCTATGCCGAGATCACGCCGCCCGCAAAGTTCATCCACGATGAGGACGGTAGGCGCGGTATGGCGGTAAGCTCGATGGTCTCGGGCGGCTGCATCATCTCCGGCGCCAAGATCTACGAGTCGCTCCTCTTCACCGGCGTTCACGCCCATTCCTACAGCGAGCTGGAAGGCGTGGTCGCTTTGCCTTACGTCAATATCGGCCGGAATGCCGACTTGAAGAACGTCGTCATCGACCGTGGCGTCAACATCCCCGAAGGCCTTATGGTCGGTCAGGATCCCGAAGAGGACGCCCGGCGCTTTCGACGGACGGACAACGGCATCTGCCTGATCACCCAGCCGATGATCGATCGCTTATAGAGTTCGTGCATGCAGGTTCTTTCGGTTACGTCAGAATTCTTTCCCCTGATCAAGACCGGCGGGCTCGCCGATGTCGCTGGCGCCCTGCCGGGGGCGTTGGCCGCCGAAGGTGTGGCGATGCGCACCCTGCTGCCCGGCTATCCGAAGGTCATGGAGGGCATCGCCGAGGCTGCGCCGGTGGTCGAAGAGCGTGACCTCTTTGGCGGTGCCGCGCGTCTCCTCGCCGCAAAGGCGCCGGACGGCGCCGACCTTCTGGTGCTCGACGCCCCGCATCTCTACGACCGCCCGGGCAATCCCTATCTCGGACCGGACGGCGTGGACTGGCCGGACAACCACGTCCGCTATGCGGCCCTCGCCTGGATCGGCGCCGAGATCGGCCTCGGCATGATCGAGGGCTATCGGCCCGATGTTGTCCACGGCCATGACTGGCAGGCGGCGCTGACGCCGGTCTATCTCTCGGACGTGGCGCCTCGGCCGGCGACCGTCCTCACCATCCACAATCTCGCGTTTCAGGGCATTTTTCCGGCGACCGAGCTCACCGCGCTGAAGCTGCCGCCTGCGAGCTTTTCCGTTGACGGCGTCGAATATTGGGGCAAGATCAGCTTTCTGAAGGGCGGGCTTCGCTACGCCGACCGCCTCACCACGGTCAGTCCGACCTATGCGCGAGAAATCCGCACGCCCGAGGCCGGCATGGGGCTGGACGGCGTGCTGAGAGAGCGCGGCGACGCGCTCATCGGCATCACCAACGGCATCGACGCCGAGATCTGGAACCCGGTCGACGATCCCAATATCGAGCGTCCCTACAACAGCTACACGCTGCATGCCAAAGCCGCGAACAAGTCGGCCCTGCAGCAGCGCCTGTCCCTCGATGTCGACCCGGAAGCACTCCTGTTCTGCGTGGTCAGCCGGCTCACCGCGCAAAAGGGCTTCGATCTCTTGCTGGAGGCGCTGCCGGTGCTCCTTGAGCATGGTGGCCAGCTCGCCATGCTCGGCAGCGGCGACCCGGCGCTCGAGGTGGCGTTTGCCGGCGCCGTGCGCGCCCATCCCGGACGCGTGGGCGCCGTGTTCGGCTATGACGAGCCGCTCTCCCACCAGCTCCAGGCGGGCGCCGACGCCATCCTGATCCCGTCGCGCTTCGAGCCCTGCGGCCTGACCCAGCTCTACGGCCTGCGCTATGGCTGCGTGCCGATCGTGGCGCGTGTCGGCGGGCTTGCCGACACCGTGATCGACGCCAACCAGGCGGCCCTCGCCGACGGCGTCGCCACCGGCTTTCACTTCGCGCCGGACGATGCCGCCGAGCTCGCAACCGCGCTCGAACGCGCCTTCGCCGTCTACCGTGACAAGAACGCCTGGAGCAAGCTGCAGCGCCGCGCCATGGGACGGAAGGTCGACTGGTCGGCACCCGCCAAGGCCTATGCCGACCTCTATCGTGCGCTTCGTCCGACCGCCCGGGCGGCGGCCTGAGGGACGCCATGAGCACCGGAGGCTTCACCGTCTGGCCCGGCCGGCCTTTCCCGCTCGGTGCCAGATTCGATGGCGGCGGTGTCAATTTCGCGCTGTTCTCGGCGCATGCCGAGCGGGTCGAGCTCTGCCTGTTCTCCTCCCAGGGCCGCGAGATCGAGCGGGTCGACCTGCCCGAACAGACCGACGAGATCTGGCACGGCTATCTGCCCGATATCATGCCGGGCCAGCTCTACGGCTACCGCGTGCACGGCCCCTACGCGCCCGAGGACGGCCATCGCTTCAATCCGGCGAAGCTGCTGCTCGACCCCTATGCGCGGCAGATCACCAAGGGGCTTCGCTGGTCCGATGCGCTCTATGGCTACCGTATCGGCAGCGGTCGCGTGGACCTCTCCCAGGATCGCCGGGACAGCGCGTTCGCCATGCCCAAATGCGTGGTCGTCCACCCGCATTTTTCCTGGGGCGACGACCGCGCGCCGGCGACCTCCTGGTCGGACACCGTGATCTACGAGGCGCATGCGCGCGGCCTCACCATGCTGCATCCGGACATCCCGGTCGCGGCACGTGGCCTGTTCACCAGCCTGACGGCACCACCGGTGCTCGATCACCTGGTGAAGCTCGGCGTCACGGCGATCGAGCTTCTGCCGGTGCATGCCTTCTTCGACGAGCCCCATCTCCTGGATCAGGGGCTTTCCAACTACTGGGGCTACAACAGCATCGGCTTCTTCGCGCCGGAGCCGCGCTATCTCGGTCCCGGTGGTCTCAGAGATTTCCAGGCCATGGTGCATCGCCTGCACGACGCCGGCATCGAGGTGATCCTGGACGTGGTCTACAACCACACCGCCGAAGGCAACGAGCTCGGCCCGACCTTCTCCTTCCGCGGCATCGACAATCTCAGCTACTACCGCCTGCAGGCCGACAATCGCCGCTACTACGTCAACGACACCGGCACCGGCAACACCCTCGACCTGACCCATCCGCGTGTCCTGCAGATGGTCATGGACAGCCTGCGCTACTGGGCCGAGGTGATGCGTGTCGACGGCTTTCGCTTCGATCTCGCGAGCGTGCTTGGTCGCGAAAGCTACGGCTTCGATCCCCATGGCGGCTTTCTCGACGCCGTCAGGCAGGACCCGGTGCTGAGCACCAAGAAGCTGATCGCCGAGCCCTGGGACATCGGCCCGGGCGGCTATCAGCTCGGCAATTTTCCGCCCGGCTGGTCCGAGTGGAACGATCGCTACCGGGATACCGTCAGGCGCTTTTGGCGCGGCGACGATGCCATGCTGCCGGAGCTCGCGCGCTCGCTTCTCGGCTCCAGCGACCTGTTCGAGCGGCGGGGGCGAACAGCCTTCGCGAGCGTCAATTTCATCACCTCCCATGACGGCTTCACGCTCCAGGACCTGGTCAGCTACGACAGCAGGCACAATCTGGCGAACCGTGAGAACAATCGGGACGGCCACAGCGCGAACCATAGCTGGAATCACGGCGTCGAGGGGCCGAGCGACGATCCCGAGATCCTGACGCTGCGCGCTCGCCAGAAACGCAACATGCTGGCCACGCTGCTCCTTTCCCAGGGCACGCCGATGCTGCTCGCCGGGGACGAGTTCGGCAATTCTCAAAGGGGCAACAACAACGCCTATTGCCAGGACAACGCCATCGGCTGGCTCACCTGGCCGCGGGCTGACCAGCCCGTGGGTGAACTTGACGGCGATCTCGCGGGAGAGGCGGGGTTCGTCAAAAAACTCATCGCGTTCCGGAAGGCGCATCCGGTGCTGCGCCGCCGGCGATTCCTCCATGGACTGACCACCTCGCCCGGTGGCCTGAAGGACGTTACCTGGCTCAGCCCGGACGGCCAGGAAAAGTCGTCGGAGGACTGGACCAACGGCTGGGCGCGCTCGATCGGCCTGATGCTCGCGGGCGATGCCGGCGACCACCACGACGCGCGTGGCGCATCGCTCGCGGACGACGTCCTCCTGATCATCCTCAACGCCCATCATGAAAGCGTCGATTTCATCCTGCCGAAGGCCGGTGACAAAGGCGTCTGGCGGCTGGAGATCGATACCGACCTGCCGGAGCTGGACCCCGCCGAGACCGCCGGGCACGCACCGGGCGACAGCATCGCGGTCACCGGCCGCAGCCTGCTGGTCTGGCGGCTGGACAAGACCTCGTGAACCCGGAAGATCCGCTCGATCGCCTGGCCGAGGCCTATGATATCGAGAGCGGCTATCGCGATATCTGGGGCAGGCGCCGTGAGATCGGTGCCGAGACCAAACGCGCGATCCTGCAGGCGATGGGCGTGGCGGCGGAGAGTGACGCGGCGGTCGAGCAAAGCCTGAACGCCGTCGTCGTCGCTGCAGCCGCCGACCATCTGTCTCCGCCCCTGCTGATCCGGCGGGCGGGCGAGCCTATTCTCCTGCCGGTCACCGCCGATGCCGGCTGCCGGGGGCGGCTTGCCTGGACGTTCCGGCGCGAGGACGGCAGCGAGCAGAGCGGCGAAGCCACGCTGCACGCACTCGAGCTGGTCGAGCAGATCACGCTGCGCGGCCGGACGCTCCATCGACATGCTCTGGCGCTCCCCCTCAAGCCGCCGCCTGGCTATCACCGCTGCACCCTGCTTCTCGACGAAACGGTCCGGAGCGAGACCGAGATCGTCATCGCGCCGAGACTCGGCTACCTGCCGGACTGCCTTGCCCAGGACCACAGGCTTGCCGGCCTCACGGCACCTCTCTACGGCCTCCGCTCCGCCCGCAATGCCGGCATCGGCGATTTTGCCGACCTGGCCAGCCTCGCCGAAGCAGCGGCACCGATGGGCGCCGATTTCATCGGCATCAACCCGGTGCATGCGCTGTTTCCGACGGAGCCCGATCGCATCAGCCCCTATTCACCCTCCAGCCGGCTGTTCTCCAACACCCTCCTGATCGCGCTCGACCGCGTGCCTGAGCTCGACCATGCCGAGAAAGCCCGGCGGCTCCTGGAAAGCGCGGACGGTCTCGCGACGCTCGATCGTCTGCGTGCGAGCGACCTGGTCGACTACCCCGCCGTCGCCGCCTTCAAACAGGGCGTTCTCGAAGCGCTGTTCGAGGCTTTTCGGAACCTTCCGCCGTCTTCGCCCCGGCGTGTCGCATTCGAGGCCTTTCGTCAGGCCGGCGGCAACGCCCTCGAGCGCCAGGCAACGTTCGATGCGCTCGCCGCGTTTTTCGTGACGTCAGATCCAGTAAAGACGGACTGGCGGTGCTGGCCTGCGGGCTATCGCTCGCCGGAGGCGCCGGATGTCCAGGCCTTCGCCGCCAAGCACGCCGAGCGCGTCACCTTCCACGCCTATCTGCAATGGCTCGCCGACGAGGAGCTCGGACAAGCTCAGGCACGTGCGAAAGCCTGCGGCATGGCGCTCGGTCTCTATCTCGATCTCGCGGTCGGCGTCGCGCCGGACGGCGCCGAGGCGTGGTCGCATCAGGACGTGCTGGTGGAGAGCGTGCGCGTCGGCGCACCCCCCGACGACTTCAACCCCAACGGTCAGAACTGGGGCCTGCTGCCCCTGTCGCCCGCGGGCCTCAAAACGCGGCGCTATCGTCCGTTCATCGAGCTGATGCGCCGCAATATGCGTCACGCCGGCGCGCTGCGCATCGACCATGTGCTCGGACTCGCACGCAGCTTCTGGCTGCCGGCGGGAGACGCGGTGCCCGGCACCTATGTGCGCTACCCGCTCACCGATCTGCTGGCGCTGGTGGCGTTGGAATCGAGTCGCAACCAGTGCCTGGTGGTCGGCGAGGATCTCGGCACGGTGCCGGAAACGCTGCGATCGGCGCTCGACGATCACGGCCTGCTCGGCTGCCGCCTTCTCTATTTCGAGTGGGACGAGACCGGTGCCTGCCGCCCGGCCTCATCCTATCCGAGGCGCTGCATCGCCTCGATCGGCACCCACGACCTGCCGCCGCTGCGCGGCTTTTGGGAAGGCCGGGACATCGCCTGGCGGGCCAGGCTCGGCCAATATCCCGATGCCGCCGCCGAGCGTGCCGATCGCGAGGCGCGCGAACGGCAGAAGACCAACCTGCTCGCCTGCCTCGCGGCCGAAGGCCTCCTGCCCGAAGGCATCGATCCCGCGCATCCGCCCGCAAGTCTCTCGGAGCCGTTGCTCGACGCCTTTCATCGCTTTCTCGGCCGCACGCCGTCCATGCTCAAGGCGGTGCAATATGAGGATGCCTTCGGTGCCGTCGAGCAGGCCAATCTCCCCGGCACGATCGACGAGCATCCGAACTGGCGGCGCAAGGTCGGCCCGCCCATCGAGAACCTGCGCCAGGCTGATCGGCTTTCGACGCTCCTCGAACTCGCGGCCGGCAGGGAGAGTGCGGGGGCGGAGCGATAGCCCTACAGGCGAATTCCTGCCTGTACCAATCCCGCATCTTCCGCTACATTCAAGGCTCGAACAGACGAAAAAAGTCTACGGGGAGGGGCGACATGAGAAAATGGCTTGCCGCAGCAGCCTTGGCCGGCGCGGTCTCTTCAGGTGCGGCGACCTCCGCATCGGCGCAGCAGCTCTACTGGACGGCGAGCGGGCTTTACGGACCCTTCAACATCCAGGGCCTGATCCCGAGCTATCCCGATGCCCGCGACATCAAGATCCCGATCAACATGTGGGTGCTCGATCATCCCAAGGGGCTGGTGGTCTACGACACCGGCAACAACGTCGCGATCTCCGACGGTCAGTGCCTGAGCCACTGGGTGCAGGGCATGTGCGACTTTCTCAGGCCCGATCAGACCCGCGACGACGTCATCGACAAGCAGCTCGAGAAGCTCGGCTACAAGACCGAGGACGTGAAGATCCTGATCACGTCCCATTCCCATCTCGACCATATCGGCAATATCGAGATGTTCCCGAACGCGCTGCATGTGATCCAGAAGAAGGAGCTCTACCAGGCCTGGTGGCCGGAAAAGTTCCAGCGCGGCGGCGCCCATGTGCTCGAAGACTATGATGACGCGCGCGACTTCAACTATGTCGAGCTCGAAGGCGACTACGATCTCTTCGGCGACGGCAGCGTCATGATCTACAGCACGCCTGGCCACACCATGGGCCACCAGTCGGTCAAGGTGAAGCTGCCGGAGACCGGCACCGTGATCCTCTCCCAGGACGCCATCTGGATGGAGGAGAACCTGGAAGGCTATCCCGCCGGCCTGAACTACAGCGTGCTCGACTACACCACGTCGCTGAACAAGCTGAAGAACATGCGCGACCTCGAAGGCGCCAAGCTCTGGTTCGGCCACAGCATCGTGCAATACGAAGAACTGGGCGAAAAGTGGTACAAATAGGCCAGACGCTGGCCTCGTTGACTTAAGAGGGAGACCCCTTGCGAGGGGTCTCTTCCGTTTCCAGAGATTGCGACGCTCTGTGTGGTATGGCCGATACCAAAGCAAAGGTCACTTCGGCATTCCGAAAACTTGGGCGCATACCAGCGATCCTGGCAAAGGCAAGTAAATGATGTGGTCATACCACAGATGATCGCGCTCGAGTCCGTCTCCAAAAAATACGGTGCCAGGACCGTGGTGCAGGATCTCTCCTTCACCGTGGAGAAGGGCGAGATCGTCGGATTTCTCGGGCCGAACGGTGCGGGCAAGACCACCACCATTCGCATGATCGCGGGCTACATCACCGCGACGTCGGGGCGTGTCACCGTCGGCGGCAACGACATGGCGAGCGCGCAGCAGAAGGCGGCGCGGCTGATCGGCTATCTGCCTGAACGCCCGCCCCTTTACGACAACCTCGACGTCCGGAGCTATCTGCGCTTCGTCGCGCGCATCAAGGAGGTGCCGCGGTCGAGCGTCGACATCGAGATGGAGCGCGTCGCGCGTGCCTGTCGGCTGGAGGATGTCTTTCGAAAGGAAATCTTCAAGCTCTCGAAGGGCTACCGCCAGCGCCTCGGGCTCGCCCAGGCGCTGCTTGGCGAGCCCGAGGTGCTGCTGCTCGACGAGCCGACCATCGGCCTCGATCCCGGCCAGATCCAGGAGACACGGAGCGTCATCCAGGAGTTCGGCAAGGATCGCGCTGTGCTGATCAGCACCCATATCCTTCCCGAGGTCACGCTGATCTGCCAGCGGGTCGCGATCATCAATCACGGCCGCCTCCTGGCGATCGACACGCCCGAAGGCCTGCAGCGCGCCGCCGAGGAAAGCGCCATCGTCGCCCTTCGGGTCGGCGGCGAGACCAGAGCGCTTCGTCAGGCCCTGCTCGCGGTCGATGGCGTCACCGCTGTCGACGTCGAGGAGGCGGACGGCGATTTGATCGCGCAGTGCCGAATAGACGATCGTAGCGGCATCGAGGCGGCGATCGCACGCGCCGTCGCCCCGCATTTCGACCTGCACCGCCTGGAGCGCCGCCAGCCCACGCTGGAGAGCGTGTTTCTGCACTACATCAATGAGCGCGAGACCACCGAGGCCGCGGCATGAGCAAGGTTCTCGCGGTCTATCAAAAAGAACTCGGCCAGTATTTCCGCTCGCCCATCGCCTATTTTGCGGTCGCCGTCTTCCTGATCGGCACCGGGTATTTTTTTACCTACAATATTTTTCTGACCGGCATCGCCACCATGACGGAGACCTTTCAGAGCATGGCGATCCTGCTGCTCCTGGTCCTGCCCGCGGTCTCGATGCGCCTGTTCGCGGCCGAGCATGAAAGCGGCACCATGGAGCTGCTGCAGACCCTCCCGCTCCAGCCCTGGCAGCTCGTCCTCGGTAAGTTTCTGGGCGCCGTCACCATCCTTCTCCTGATGACCGCGGGCTCGATGATCGACCTGGTGCCGCTCTACCTCTTCGGCCATCCCGAAACGTCGACCATCCTCGCCGGTTTTATCGGTTTTTTCCTACTTGGCATGGCGTGCCTGGCGATCGGTCAGTTCTTTTCCAGCCTGACCGAGAACCAGATCGTGGCGGCGCTGGTGACCGTCTCGGTGCTGCTTGCCTTCTGGTTCGTCGGTCACCTCGAAAGCTTCCAGACCTCCTACGTGCTGCGCAGCCTGTTCGCCTATCTCTCCTTCTCCGCCCACTTCGCCCAGTTCGTGCTCGGCCTGATCCGAAGCGAGGCGGTGATGTTTTTCGCCGTCGTCATCGCCATGGCGCTCACCCTGAACGCCAGCTATCTGGAGTGGCGGCGCTGATGGGACGGGCGCTCGCCATGACCCTGCTGCTCGCAGGCTTCGCCCTCCTGATCGCCGCTCTGGTGATCCAGGCCGTCCTGCTGGAGCCGCTCGGCTGGGTGATCGCGCTTGGCGTCGCCGGTGTGATCCTCGCCGCCGTCGGCGGCTTCGGTGTGCGCGACGAGCTCGGCGGCGCGATCCGCGGGCGGCGCGGCGAGATCGCGCTCTTCACCCTTGGCGTGATCGGCATACTGGTCGTGCTCGGCTATTTTTCCGTGCGCTACCCGCTTCGCTACGACATGACCTCGACCGGCCGCCATTCGCTCTCCGAGCAGACCGTGACCATGCTGCAGCGCCTGGAAAAGCCGGTGCAGGTCACCTTTTTCCACGATCCGAAAATGCGCGAGACGGTGGAGCTCTACCAGCTCATGGCAGGCGAGACCGACAAGCTCACCGTCGCCTTCCACGACCCGATGCTCAACCCCGCCGAAGCCCGCCTCCAGGGCGTGCAGTTCGCCGGCACCGCGGTCATGTCCAGCGAAGATCGAAAGCTCCAGGTGCACGGCCAGACCGAGACCGACATCGCCAACGGCATCCTGCGCGTCTCGCAAGGGGCGAAGCAGGTCGTCTGTTTCGTCGACGGCCATGACGAGGCCGATCCGTTCAGCACCGAGGGCCACGATCACGTCGAAGGCATGGCGGGGCCGGATGGTCACAGCCACGGCATGGGCACGCAATATGTTCTCCACGAGCGCCACGGCATCGCCAAGGCACGCCACAGCCTGGAGACGCTGAACTACGCCGTGGAAAAAATCTTGCTGACCAAGCGTGCCAATCGCCTGAACGAATGCGGCGTGCTGGTGGTCGCCGGCCCGAAGATCCCGCTGCTGCCGGCCGAGCTCGACGCGATCGATCGCTATCTCGCCGCCGGCGGCAATGCCCTCTTCATGCTGGAGCCGTTCGTCGATACCGGGCTCGAGCCGATCCTCAGCGAATACGGCATCGTGCTCGACGACACCATCGTCATCGACGACGCCAGCCACTACTGGGCGGACCCGTCGGCGCCGGCGGTCACCAGCTACAACCACCACCAGGTCGCGCGTGATCTGCCGCTCACCTTCTTCCCGGGCGTGCGCTCGCTCTCGCCGACCACCGAGCGCATGGCCGGCACCTCCGTGGTGCCGATCGCCAATTCCTCGAGCAACAGCTTCGGCGAGACGAGCCGGGATAGCGCCGCCTTCGACGAGGGCAAGGACTCCGCCGGCCCGCTGACCCTGGTGGCGGTCGCCAACCGCCGCCCGACGACAGAGGCGGACCTGCGCATCAGCGACCTCGGGCCGAGGGTCGGCCAGCCTGACTTTACGCTTGCGAGCAGCCGGGAGAATGCGCCTGAGGTGACAGGAAAATCGCGCATCACTGTCATCGGCGATGTCGACTTCGCGACCAATTCCTTTTTCCATTTTCTCGGCAACGGCAATCTGTTCCTGAACGCGATCAACTATCTGGCCGCCCAGGAGAACCTCATCGGCCTGGAGCCCCGAACCTACGATCTGCCGCGGCTCAGCGTCACCAACCGCCAGATCAAGGCGACCTTCGTGCTCTCGGTGATGTTCCTGCCGGCGCTGCTCGCGATGATCGGCGTCGCCGTCTGGTGGCGTCAGCGATGATCGCCGGTCTGCGTCCGCGCCAGCTCGCCATCTGGTCGCTCCTCGGGCTGCTGGTGGCGTCCGCCGTGGTGATCGAAACCACGGGACTGCTCGAGCCCAAGGTCGCGCTCGACCGCCACGGCCACGTGATCGAGGAGGCGGTCTATCTGCTCCCGGTGCCGCTCGACCAATTGTCGGCGATCGAGATCGCGGTCGGCGGCGAGGTCTACCGGTTCGAGCGCGATCATCACGGCGCCTGGTTTCATCACCACCATGATCATCACGCTGACGGCGAGGCCGATCACGGACACGCCGCTCACGACGGCCATCACGAGCATCACGCCGCTGCGGAGGATGCCGAAACGATCGGATCGGCCTTCGCCGCCCTGGCGCGCACCAGGATCGAGCGCCGGCTGGAGCCCGTGACCAATCCCGCCCACTACGGCGTGATGAAGCCGGACGTGCTCATCAACGTCTATGGCGACGACCACCTGTCGCCGCTCGCCCGCTACGCCATCGGCGACATCGCCCCCGACACGGTCAGCCGCTATGTGATGACCGTCGGCAGCTTCGCCG
The DNA here is from genome assembly GCA_041398025.1 of Alphaproteobacteria bacterium. GTDB lineage: Bacteria > Pseudomonadota > Alphaproteobacteria > Geminicoccales > Geminicoccaceae > JANQPX01. The sequence goes on along the minus strand of JAWKVM010000010.1, from coordinate 22,915 downwards.
TGCTGACCATCCCCAACTATCAGATCGAGAACCTGCTGACGCTGGTGAAGGCGGTGGCGCGCTAGTCAGCGGGCGAAAGGGCGGATGCCCGTCCGTGCTCTCCTGCTCGGGATCTCCGGGCGAAACGGATCACGCCGCCAAGTCACGAGTCGACGGCCGGCTTGTGGATCGACATCGGCCGGTTGCGGCCGCTCGGTCTCTGGAATGACTATGGGAATGTCGGAGTTGTGATCGCCAGGGCGATGATGAATGCCCCCAGGGTCTGATCAAGCTCGAGGCGAGCAGAGAGCGCCAGGCGGCCGCTCTGTGTTCCGTCAGATGAGCCGCAAGCATGCACATGCTGAGGATGCATGTGAACGCGACCAACGAGGCCGAAATCGAACCGCCGTCATTCGGCCATACGCCTCCGATGATCTCTGTCATGGGTTTGTGAAAGAGATAGATCGAAAAGGTGCCGCTCGCCATGTAGCGGATCGGCTTTGCGATCGAAACGATCGGATCACCGAGGCCGCCCAGCATCATCGATCGCATGCCGGTGAGGTGCAGGGCGACGGCGAGGCCGATCACGTAGTCCGTGACGAATCTCTGTGAGTAGATGAGCCGCCAGTACCCCGGAATGTGCTCCTTCAACGTCAGGCGAAGCGAGACATCGATACCGCTTCCCATCTGACCGATGGCGACAATGACGAGAAGCCCGAGCACCGCCGCACAGAATGCAAAAAGCTGCGATTTGAACAAGAGTGAGGGTTTTCTCGCGAGCAGGACACCCAAGAGCCAGATGGGCATGAGGAGCAGGATGGCAGGACCAGCGAGGGCCGCGGCGACGACGCAGATCCATTGAAGACGTCGCGGCAAAAAGACCGCCAGGCCGAACAGGAGATAATACCAGGCCTCATAGCAAAGCGACCAATAGGGGCCATTCATGGGGAGAGACGCTGGATTGAGCCAGGACTCGTTGAGGAACAGGAACGAACTCACGACGTCCCAGGCATTGAAGCTCTGTCCGAAACCCGCTGCTACGATTGCGCTGAAAAGAATGGCAGGTGCTGCTACCGGATAGACCCGGGCCAAACGGGCCACGGCATAGGCCGAGCAGGTTTTCTTCCGATCAAACGTGCTGTGCGCGATCACGTAACCCGAGAGCACAAAGAAAACGATCACGGCCTCATGGTTGAAATGGTGAAGCGGTATCCAGGCCATGTAGAGGCCATCCTGCTCCATATGGCCGAGCAGGACCGCCAAAGCTGCCAATACGCGAAGCAAATCCAGGTAAATCGAGAAGGGTCTGGAAATCTTCAGCACTCCACCAATTGCATCGACGGCACGGCGTCGACCCACCCGATCCACCGATGGATCGCCCATGAAATGTCAGAGGATCGCGCCCAGCAGCGTATCTACATTAGATAGAATATATAAAGTCGTATTTCTACCTAAAAGAGAAAAATTGCAGAGTCCGGGATTGCCACTCCCAGGGGTCTCTCGATTCATCTGAACGCACTCAGAACGATGAAGGGTTGGTGCGCATGGGCGCATGGGCAGCGCCAAGTTCTTGCCTATCGGTCGGATCGGTCAGCGCAGGCTGTCCAGGACCGGCCGGCGGCAGATCGCCCAGGCGCGAAGCAGCGCGAGGGCGGAGCCGACGACCACCAGGCCGGCGGCGAGCAGAAGCTCCTTCTGGCCGAGACGGGCGCTGAGCCCGATGCCGGTGTCGGCGAAAGTTTTCCGATCGTCTCGCGACGTGTGGTGCGGCGCTCGGGTCAGTAGGTCGCTCTGCCGCCCGACAGATCGAACACGGCGCCGGTGGTGAAGGAATTCTCGGCGGAGACCAGCCAGGCGACCATCGAGGCGATCTCGTCGACCGTGACGAAGCGGCCGCGCGGAATCTTGCTCAGCATGTAGTCGATGAATTTCTGCTCGATCTGGTCGAAGATGCGGGTCTTCGCGGCGGCCGGCGTGATGCAGTTGACCGCGATGTCGTAGGTGGCGAGCTCCTTGCCGAGCGCCTTGGTGAGCGCGATCACGCCAGCCTTGGCCGCCGCATAGGGGCTTGCGGTCGGATTGCCCTCCTTGCCGGCGATCGAGGCGGTGGAGCAGATGCGGCCGTAGTTCTGCTCGATCATCTGCGGCACGACGGCGCGGCAGCAGTAGAAGACGGCGTTGAGATCGATGTCGATGACCTCGCGCCAGGCATCCGGCGGGTATTCCCAGAGCAGTGCGTTGGGACCGGCGATGCCCGCATTGTTGATCAGGATGTCGATCCCGCCGAGGGCCGCATTGGTCCTGTCGCGCGCCTGCTCGACCGCGGCGAGGTCGGTGAGATCGACCTGCACGCCGAGCGCCTCGCCCGCATCCGCGAGCTCCTGGCAGGTGGTGTCCATCAGGGCCTGGTCGCGGTCCCAGAGGCACACCCTTGCGCCTGAAGCCAGACAACGCTCGGCAATGGCTCGTCCGATGCCTTGCGCTCCGCCGGTGACGACTGCGCGTTTGCCGTTGAGGTCGATCTGGTTCATGACGTGGGCATCCCTGAGAGCATGATGACGTTCTTGCGACCGACATCATGGCGGCCTCGATCGGTGCTGTCGACAATCTGCACGGGCTGCGCCGTCATTTCTCATCGCCCTTTGATTCACGAGAGCGGATCGTGATAGGAGAAGGCCGCTCCGAGCATCGAGGTGGTCACGGGCCTCGATCGGACGTCGAGCGCGTCTTTCGGGCGTGTCTTGCCGGTGGTCCATGGCCTATGAAGGAAAGCATGACGATGGGGTTTAGAAGAGCGTGCAAGGCGGCGATGATCCTGCTGGTCTCAATTCTCAGCCTTGGCGCCCCCGCCATGGGCCAGCAGGCGAGGTTCGAGCCCGAACCCGAGGTCGAGCGTCTGCCTGATCGGGCCCATGGCGAGAAACTGTTCAAGGAATGCCGCAAGTGTCATGAGATCTCGCCGGGTCAGGTCAAGATCGGCCCGAGCCTTGCGGGCATCGTCGGGCGGCGTGCGGGCAGCACTCCCGGCTTCGGCTACTCCCAGGACATGATCGATCTCGGCGCCGCCGGCACCGTCTGGAACCAGACCAGCCTCGATCGGTTTCTGAGCAGGCCGCGGGCGATGGTGGCCGGCACCAAGATGGTGTTCCAGGGCTTCAGAAAGCAGGCCGATCGCGACGATCTGATCGCCTATCTCTCGACGATCTGAGACCGGCGGCAACCGGCGATACCTGCGCGGATGCCGGTTGCCCGCGATCTCCGAGATTGACTCGTTGAACGGCAGGGCGGCAGACTCTCCTCGATAGATCCGAAGAACGGGCAAAGACAGCAGCGTGCCGGCCTGGCATGAGCGCCTGGCAACGGGGACGATGCCGCCGAAGAGGGAGATGCCGCACCATGACTCCGCTAACACGTTCCGCCCGAGCGCTGCTGGCAGCGCCCGTGGCGGCGATGCTGTCTTGGGCGCCGGGACCTGCGGGCGCCGAGGTCGAATCCACCGATCCGATCAAGCTGACCCTGCATGACTGGACCGGGCAGCTGATCACCACGACGATGATGGGCGAGGTCCTGAAGAAGGCCGGCTACACCGTCGACTATGTTCAGGCGGACTACATCGCGCAGTTTGCGGGGCTGAAGACCGGCGATCTGCACGTGGCCATGGAGATCTGGGAGACCACCGGCCGGGATGCGATGGACGAAGCGACCGCCACCGGCGATGTCGAAAATCTCGGCGAGACCGGCATGCAGGCGATCGAGGAGTGGTGGTATCCGATCTACATGAAGGAGCAATGCCCGGGCCTGCCGAACTGGGAGGCGCTGCTGGACGAGGCCTGTGCCGAGGCCTTCTCGACGGCGGAGACCGCGCCTTACGGCCGCTATCTCGGCGGCCCGGTCACCTGGGGCGGCTATGACGACGAGCGCGTGGCGGCACTGGAGCTGCCCTTCGAGGTGGTGCATGCCGGCACCGATGCGGCGCTGTTCGCCGAGCTGGAGAGCGCCTATCAGCGCCAGGCGCCGATCATCCTCTGGGTCTATGCGCCCCACTGGGCGCCGGCCAAATATCAGGGCGAATGGGTCGAGTTCCCGCCCTACAGCGCCGAGTGCTACGCCGATCCGGCCGCAAGCATCAATCCCGACGAAGCCTATGACTGCGGCAAGCCGAGGGGACCGATCTGGAAGGTCGCCTGGGCCGGCGTGAAGGACAAATGGCCGGGCGCCTATGCCGCGATCAAGGCGTTCACCATCGACAACGACGCCATGGGCAAGATGGTCACCGAGGTCGATCTGAACGGCAGGACGGTCGAGGACGTGGTGACGGACTGGATGGCCGAGAATGAGGGCGTCTGGTCCGGCTGGATCAAGTAGCGCCGGCAAGCTGGCAGCTTCCAGCCATACCGAGCGCCGGGGAACCCCGGTTCAACTGATCTGGTGCCTGGCGCTCGGACTTTTCTTGTCGCTCTGGCTCGTCGGCCAGCCTTTCGCCGAGTGGGCCTTCAAGGTGCCGCGGGCGTGGCGCATGCCGCTGCAGCGCTGGATCGGCGATGCCATGGACTGGCTGGTGCAGGATGCCAGCTTCGGCCTGTTCACCTTCACCGAGCTCACCCGCTTCATCGCTGCGGTGATCGACGTGCCCTACCGCATCGCGCTCAGCCTGCTGTCCACCGGCTGGCTGGAAGGACAGGGCTCGGCGGCGGTGCAGCAGCTGCCGCCGCTCTCCTGGCTCGCGGTGATCGGCCTGGCCGCGCTGCTCGGCCTGCATGCCGGCGGCTGGCGCCTCGCCGCGCTTGCCGGCGGCTGCCTGCTCTTCATCCTGCTGTTCGGCCAGTGGGACAACGCTATGGTGACATCGGCCTCGATCGCCATCGCCGTTCCGCTCGGCGTCGCGGGCGGTCTGCTCCTCGGGCTTGCCGCCTATCGCTGGCCGATGTTCGAAAAAATCCTGACGCCGATCCTGGATCTGATGCAGACCGTCCCGGTCTTCGCCTATCTGGTCCCGATCCTCTTCCTCTTCGGTTTCGGCCCGACCGCCGCGGTGGTCGCGACCATCATCTACGCGCTGCCGCCGATGACCCGGGTGGCGATCGTAGCACTCAAGGGGGTGTCCGACGAAATCCGCGACCTCGGGCGCATGGTCGGCTGCTCGCGCCGGCAGATGACCTGGCGGGTGATGGTGCCGTCGGCCATGCCGGGGCTGATGGTCGGGGTCAATCAGGTGATCATGCTCTCCCTGAACATGGTGATCATCGCCTCGATGATCGGCGCCGGCGGCCTCGGCTTCGAGGTGCTGGCCGCCCTTCGCCGCCTCGACATCGGCACCGGCATCGAGGCGGGCCTGGCGATCGTGGCGCTGGCGATCGTCCTCGACCGGCTTTCCCAGGCCGTCGCCGACAAGCAGCGCACCCATGAACAGGTCGGGCAGACCAGCCTGATCGCGCGCCATCCCTACATCCTGACGGCCCTCGCGCTGATCGGCGTGACCTCGCTTCTCGGCATCGGGGTGGAGGCGCTCCGCAGCTTTCCCGAAAGCCTGCAGCTCTCCACCGGCAGCTTCTGGGCGGATGTCGTTCGCTGGATCAACGTCAACTTCTTCGACCAGCTCGAAGCCTTCAAGGATCTGCTGCTGCTCAACATCCTGATCCCGATCAAGCGCCTGCTGCTCGACCTGCCCTGGGCGGGCGTGGTCGGCCTCCTCGCCCTTGCCGGCTGGAGTCTCGGCGGCGCTCGTCTGGCGCTCACCGTCGGCGGTCTCGCCCTGCTCATCGCGCTCACCGGTCAATGGGAGAAGGCGATGATCACGGTCTATCTCTGCGGCCTCTCCGTGGTCTTCGCCTGTCTGATCGGCATCCCGATCGGCATCGTCGCCGCCGAGAACGAGCGCGTCTGGGGGCCTGTGCGTGTGGTCATCGACACGCTGCAGACGCTTCCGTCCTTCGTCTATCTGATGCCGGCCGTCATGCTGTTCAGGGTCGGCGACTTCACGGCGCTGATCGCCGTGGTCGCCTATGCGGTCGCCCCTGCCATCCGCTACACCGTGCTCGGTCTGAGGCAGGTCGATCCGGAGCTGATCGAAGCCGGCCGCATGATCGGCTGCACGCCCCTGCAGCTCCTCACCAAGATCAAGCTCAAGCTCGCCTGGCCGGAGATCATGCTCGGCATCAACCAGACCATCATGCTGGCGCTGTCCATGCTGGTGATCACCGCCCTGGTCGGCACCCGCGATCTCGGCCAGGAAGTTTATATCGCCCTCACCAAGGCCGATACCGGGCGCGGCCTGGTGGCGGGCCTCGCGGTCGCCTGCATCGCCATGATCGCCGATCGCCTGATCACCGCGGCCGCCAGGCGCGGCCTGGAGCGCAGACGCGGCGGGCACGGCCCGCGGCGTTGACGGGAGACTCTTCTAAATGTTCGGGGTTTTCTTTCGCCGGGATTGTGCTTGAAGTGTAAAAAGAACCCTGAAGGGGAGGGTGTCATGGCCGATGCAGCGGCGCGGGTGCGGGACTTGCCGATCTGGCGCGGAAAGATCGACATCGAGCCGCTTGCCGGCGGGCTGAGCAACGAAAGCTTCAAGGTCACCGACGGCGACAAGGCCTATGTCGTCCGCTTCGGCAAGGATTTTCCCTTTCATCATGTCTCGCGCGAGCGCGAGGCGATGACGACCGAAGCCGCGGCGCGCGCGGGTCTGGCGCCTGCCCTGGTGCATGCGGGGCCGGGCGTGCTGGTGCTCGACTATATCGACGGGAGGACCTTCGAGGCCAAAGACGTCATCGGCGACATCCCGCGCATCGCCGATCTGATCCGACGCTATCACCTCACCATGCCAAGCGAGGTGAGCGGCCCGGGCTTCATGTTCTGGCCCTTTCACGTGATCCGCGACTATGCCCATACGCTGCAGGCGGGCGGCAGCCGCATGGTGCCCGAGCTCCCCGGCTTTCTCGCGCTTGCCGACGAGCTGGAAAGGGTGCAGATGCCGCTGCCGATCGTCTTCGGCCATAACGACCTGCTGCCCGGCAATCTGCTCGACGACGGCCGGCGTCTCTGGCTGATCGACTTCGAATATGGCGGCTTTTCCACGGCGATGTTCGACCTTGCCGGCCTCGCCTCCAATGCCGGCTTCGACCAGGAGCAGGCCGCCCTTCTGCTCGCGCTCTATTTCGGCCGCCAGCCGGAAACGGCGCTGATCCGGAGCCACGCCGCGATGCAATGCGCCTCGCTGCTGCGCGAGGCCATGTGGAGCATGGTCTCCGAGCTCTATCTCGAGGCACCCGGCGCTGACTACGTCGCCTATACCGGCGAAAACCTCGACAAGCTCGACGCCGCCCTCGACAGCTACCGATCGAGGTTCGGCAGGGCATGAGCCGAAGCGCCGGCAGCGTGGACCTGCCTGAAACCGCCGAGATCGTCGTCATCGGCGGCGGCATCATCGGCTGCTCGACCGCCTATCATCTCGCGCGCGACCACAAGGCCGACGTCCTGCTGCTGGAGCAGGGCAAGCTCACCTCCGGCTCCACCTGGCATGCCGCGGGCCTGGTCGGCCAGCTGCGATCGAGCGCCGGCATCACCCAGCTTCTCCGCTACTCGGTCGGCCTTTACCAAAGGCTGGGTGACGAGACGGGACTCGAGACCGGGTGGAAGATGACCGGCTGCCTGCGGCTCGCCTGCAATGAGGACCGCTGGATCGAATATAAGCGGCTCGCCACCACGGCGAAGAGCTTCGGCATGGAGATGCATCTGCTCTCGCCCGCCGAGGTCAAGGCGATGTGGCCGCTGATGACGGTCGACGACCTGGTCGGCGCCACCTTCCTGCCGACCGACGGCCAGGCCAGCCCCTCGGACATCACCCAATCCCTCGCCAAGGGAGCGGCGATGGCGGGTGCCCGCTTGGTCGAAGGCGTCGAGGTGACCGGCTTTCGCATGGAGGGTGCGCACATTGCCGCGGTGGAAACCACACGTGGCGCGGTGCGTTGCGAGAAGGTGGTGAACTGCGCCGGTCAATGGGCGCGCCAGATCGGCGCCATGGCCGGCGTCCTGGTGCCGCTGCAGCCGGTCAAGCACCAATACATCATCACCGAGCCGATCGAGGGCCTCGCCAGGGACGTCGCGACCGTGCGCGATCCCGATCGCCTGACCTATTTCAAGGAGGAGGTCGGCGGGCTGGTCATGGGCGGCTACGAGACCAACCCCATCCCCTGGCGGAGGGACACGGTCCCGGCGGATTTTCAGTTTCGGCTGTTCGACGACGACTGGGACCATTTCGAGCAGCATATGGCCCAGGCGATCGTCCGCGTGCCGGCGCTGGAGACGGCCGGCGTCAAGCAGATGATCAACGGCCCGGAAAGTTTCACGCCGGACGGCAATTTCATCCTCGGCCGGGCACCCGCCTGCGCGAACATGTATGTCGGCGCCGGCTTCAACGCGTTCGGCATCGCCTCCGGCGGTGGCGCCGGCTGGGCGCTCGCCGCCTGGGTCGCCGGGGGCGAGGCGCCGCTCGATCTCTGGCCGGTCGACATCCGCCGCTTTTCCGATCTGCACGCCGATCGGCAATGGGTCGAGGAGCGCACCCTTGAGGCCTATGGCAAGCACTACGCGCTCGGCTATCCGCACGAGGAATATGCGAGCGCCCGCGGCCGTCTGACTTCGCCGCTCTACGAACGCCTGAAGGCGAGGGGCGCCGTCTTCGGCTCGAAGCTCGGCTGGGAACGCCCCAACTGGTTTTCTGCGGACGGCGGGCCGGCCGAGGACAGGCCGTCGATGGGCCGGGCGAACTGGTTCGAGGCGGTTGGCGAGGAGCATCGGCTGGTGCGCGAGAAGGTCGGGATCTTCGATCAGTCGTCATTCGCCAAGTTCGAGCTGGTTGGGCCGGACGCCCTGAAGGCACTGGACTGGCTCTGCGCCAACGACGTCCGAAAGCCCGTCGGCCGGCTGACCTACACCCAGATGCTGAACGCCAAAGGCGGCATCGAATGCGACCTCACCGTGGCGCGGGTCGAAGACGACCGCTTCTACATCGTCACCGGCACCGGCTTTCGCACCCACGACCAGGACTGGATTCTTTCGAACTTGCCTGAGCGCTGCGACGCGCAACTGGTCGACGTGACCGAGCGCTATGGCACGCTGTCGCTCATGGGACCGCGCGCGCGGGATGTCCTGCAGGCAGTGACGCCGGCGGACTGTTCGAACGCCGCCTTCCCGTTCGGCCACGTTCGAGGCATCACGATCGAAGGCGTCCCGACGCGCGCCCTGCGCGTCACCTATGTCGGCGAGCTCGGCTACGAGCTGCATACGCCGATGGCAGGCCTCTGTCAGGTGTTCGACGCGCTGATGGCGGCAGGCGCCGCTCACGGCATCGCGCCGGTCGGCTATCGCGCCCTGGAGTCCCTTCGCCTGGAAAAGGGCTACCGCGCCTGGAGCTCGGACATCACCCCCAACGACACCCCCTTCGAAGCCGGGCTCGGCTGGGCGGTCAAGCTCAGGACCGACATCGATTTTCTCGGCCGGGACGGGCTCGAGTCTGTGGCCGTCGACCCCCCGAAGAAACGCTTCGTCGGATTCACCACCGCGGATCCCGAGACGGTTCTGCTTGGCCGCGAGACCATCCTGCGCGACGGTGAGCCGGTCGGCTATCTCACCAGCGGCGGCTTCGGCTACACCATCGGCAAGCCGATCGGCTACGGCTATGTCCGCCATGAGGACGGCGTCATCGACGATTTTCTGCTGAGCGGCAGCTATCGGCTGGTGGTCGGCACCGAGCCGATGCCGGCGACGCTCCATCTGCAGCCGCTCTTCGATCCCGGGAACGAGCGGATCCGAATGTGATCGGGGCGAGTTCCTCGACAACCGGATGCGGCATCCCGGTCACCGCTTAACCGGATCTTCACCTTTGTCCGCCATGATGGCCGCCTGGTCCCTGCGATCCTGGGAGTCCGAGCCTCGCCCAAATTTTCCGGCGGGCGGGCGGATTCCCAGGATCGCAGGGACCAGCAAGAAGGGGACAGGGTAGGGGGATCGGGTTAAGAAAAGATGAACGGCTGTCGCGGCTCGAGCCAGACAGGTCGCTGGACGAGGCGACTAGTGCAGCGGCGCGTTCGGATGATTCACGAGCCGCAGCACTAGGTTATTGGTTTTGCATCAAACTCCCAAACGCCGCTGATCGCTCTGTTTGGATCGATGCACTGGTATCAGAGTCCGAAGCTGCTGAAGGGCAGGAACGGCACCGGATCACCCGGGATGATCGAGGTCACGTCCTCGGCGACGTCGATCAGGCCGTCGGCTTCGGTGAGCGAGGTCAGGATGCCGGACCCCTCGCGCTCGATTTTTCGGACGCGCTGCGGGCCGTTGTCGTCCGTGACCAGCTGCGCGCGCAGATATTCGCGCCGGCCGGGTTTCTTCTTCATCGAGAAATCCGCCGGCACCTGGTAGGCGCGCGGGGTCGTCCAGCCGCCGCCTGCCAGCGCGGACAGGACGGGGCGAGCGAACAGCAGACAGCAAACCATGGCGGCGACCGGATTGCCGGGGAGGCCGATGAACACGGCCTCGCCGATCTGACCGAGCGCCAGCGGGCGGCCGGGCTTGACCGCGATCTGCCAGAAATGCAGGCGACCGAGGGCGTCGACCGCCTTGACCATGTGGTCCTCGTCGCCCTTGGAGGCGCCGCCCGAGGTGATGATCGCATGGTGGGTCGCCGCGATCTCGGCGAGGTTTTGCCGGATCACCTCGGCGCGATCCGGCCAGATGCCCTGGTCCGAGATCTCGACACCGAGAGGCTGGAGGAGGCCCTTCAGGATCGCGCTGTTGCTGTCGTAGGTCTTGCCATGGGCGAGCGGCGCGCCGGGCGGGACGATCTCGTCGCCGCTGGAAATGAGGGCGACCTTGAGCGGGCGGAAGACCGAAAGCTCGGTCCGGCCTAGAGCAGCGGCGACGCCGATCTCCTGGGGGCGCAGGCGGCAGGGTGGCGCGAGCACGGTCCGGCCGACCTTCATGTCCTCGCCGGCGAGGCGGCAATTGGCGCCGCGCTTCACGCCTGCCGGGATCAGGACGTGATCGCCGTCGACCACGACGTCCTCCTGCATCAGCGTCGTGTCGGTGCCATCCGGCAGCGCCCCACCCGTCAGCACCCGCAAGGCATGGCCCTGATCAACGGCGCCTCTGAAAGGCTGACCCGCCGCGGCGCGCCCTTCGAGCAGTCGGAGGCGACTGTCGCCCTCCCGAGCGAGGCTGCCGTAGGCGAAGGCGTAGCCGTCCACGGCGACGTTGTCGAAGGCGGGGACGTTGCGATCGGCGATCAGCGGCTCGGCGAGACAACGGCCATAGGCCTGGTCCAGCGGCACGGTCTCCGTCCCGACCACCGTGGCGACGCGCGCGCGCAGGAGCGCCAGCGCGTCGCTGGCGGGCATGCGCTTCGGCTCGTGGGCGAAGCAGTCGTCGAGCAGCGGTTTTGCCGTCATGGACCTGTGGTCGGTCATCCGCGCGAGCGCTCCGCACCAATCGTCGGGATGACCGAACGCAGGGCCGCCGCGAGGCTGCCGCGTTCGAGATAGCGCACGCCGAGCACGCCGCCGGCCATGATCGAAAGGGTGGTGAGCACCGAGCCGAGCGCGAGGGTGGAGAGACCGGTCATGCCCTGGCCGATGGTGCAGCCGAGGCCGAGCACGCCGCCGATGCCCATCAGGGCGGCGCCGATCAGATGCCTGACGAGGTCGTCGAGGCCGCTGAAGCCCTCGAGGCGAAAGTCGCCGCCGAGGCGTGCCGCGAGGAAGCCGCCGAGGAGCACACCGCCCATCGCCGCGATGCCGAAGCTGATCGGGGCGGCGGGGTAGGTCATGAGGTAGATCAGGCTGCGCGCGATCGGCGCGACGAAGGCGAAGGAGGCGAGCGGCTCGGGCTCGAAGTCGTCGGCGCCGAGCACGCCGGTGATCGCCCAGCCGATCGGGATCAGCGCGCCGAGCACCAGGCCCGCGGTCACGTCCTTGCCGGAGCTTCTGAATTTTCGGTCCGCGAAGCAGAACGCCGCGAGAGCACCGGCGACGACAAGCGCCAGCACGAGCGCCGCAGGAGCACCGAGGCCGAGCAGCGGGGCGAGGCCCTGATCGACGCTCGCGATCCCGCCGATCGATTCCAGACGAACTCTGGCAAGTGCGAAAAAACCGTTCATGGTCATGTAGGCGGTGACGGCCATGACCAGCAGGACGACCAGCGACTTGAGGTTGCCGGCGCCGAGCCGGACGACATTTCTCGACGTGCAGCCGCCGGTCAGGGTCATGCCGAAGCCGAACATCAGTCCGCCGAGGAGGGCGCCGAGCCAGAGGATGTCGGAGGTTCGGTAGACGCTCCGGCCGAGGTCGACGACGCCGGTCGCCGCCAGCACCTGGCTGCCGAGGAGGGCGACCGCGATCGCGAGCAGCCAGGCGCGCAGGCGCCGGCCGTCGCCGAACAGCACCAGATCGGCGATCGCGCCCATGGTGCAGAAATGGGTGCGCTGCACCACGGCGCCGAACACCAGCCCGGCGATGAAGGCGGCCAGCGCCACCGCTGATCTCGCGGAAATCTCGTCCATGGTTTTCCGGCAGTTCTCAGCCTCAGGTCAGAGAAAAGCAGCGCCCCAGCATAGGGCAGCGCAGGGGCGAGGCTCAATCCTTTCCCGCACCAGGGTCGAACGCTGGTCAGTGTCGGCTTGTCCATCAGTCGCCGACGATCATGCTGCCGGCTTCTTTACGATATTTTCACACAACGCTGCGACGATCATGATCTGGTCCATGCGACCCTGGGAATCCCCCCGCCAATCGAGCAAACAGGCGAGGCTCGGATTCCCAGGATCGCATGGACCAAGTCACGGAGATTAAGGACCGAACGTTAAGGTTTTCTTAGCCACGGGCTGAAACCGACGATGTGTCACCGCGGCCTGGAGCAGCGACGCGTTTACGGGAAGTACGTGCCGCTGCCTCGGCTTTTTGCTGAAGCATCGATGGTTCCGGACTGATCCCAAGCTATGTGGCTCCAGTGTGTCGATGACATGGCCGTCATGGGATCGAAGCCAACCACCTGGCTCCATCAAATCACCGCTGCGGCGCGTCGCCGCTCAGGTCACCGCTGCGGCGCGTCGCCGCTCAAGTCACCGCTGCAGGCCGTGCCTGCCGTCGTTGCGTCCAGATGTATTCGAGGGCGACGCAGAAGCAGATCGCGAGGATGGCGAGGCCCTGGAGCCAGGTGAGGCTGTCGCCGAGGATGAGGACGGCGAGGAAGGCGGCGATCACCGGCTTGAAGAAGAAGAGATAGTTGGCGCGCTGGGGGTCGGGGGCAAACGACATGCCGGCGAGCCAAAGCGTCATGGCCATGGCCGTGTTCCAGATGCCGATGGTGAGAATGCCGCCGATCTGCTCCGGCCGCTTGTCGAACAAAGAGGTCGGATCGACCCAGATACCCCAGGCAAGGCCGACCACGGCGTAAAGGAAGAAGAAACCGAGGCCGAAGGTGTAGGCGGTCATGCGCACCGGCCCGTAGCGCTGCACCAAAGGCCGGGCGAGCACGATGTAAACGCCGCCGATGACGGCGCAGACCACCGCCATCAGTGTGCCGATCAAATTGGGGCCGCCGAACTGCACGTCGGCCGTCGCACCGTTGGTCAGGAGCAGCACCACGCCGATGAAGGCGCCGATGCCGCTCACCATCTTGGGCGCGGTCATGGGGGTTCCGTTGATCAGCCGGTCGACCACCACGACCGCGATCGGGATGCCGGTGACGATGGTCGCGACCTGGACGACGCTGGCATAGTCGAGCGACCAGTGGAAGATGAGCTGGCCAAGCGCCATGCCGAGGCAGGACACCAGGACGATGCGCAGCCCGTTCTCGCGCAGCGGCGTGATCAGATCGCGGGCACCGGGCCAGAACTGGGTGATCAGGACGAGGATGCCACCGCCGATCATGAAGCGCCAGACACTGAACTCCGGCCCCGGCGTCGCTGCGACTTTGGCGACGAATTCACTGGACGCATGACCGAACACGCCGATCAGGCAGGCGAGATAGGCAATCCAACCGGGCATGTTTTTTCGGACTTTCTCCAGGCCAAGCGTTGGCAGTGTCAGAGGCTAGCTTCCTTTCGTCTGTACGCTGTCCGCTGGATGAGAGGCAAGGGTGTGCGATGTCGCTGCGCGCACTTCAGCATGCGGAAGGCTCCTGACTCGAATGGTCAGCTGACGGTACCGAGCCGTCACAAAGCCTTCTTCGGCAGAGTGCCGGAAACGGACATCAGGCGAGGCGTCACTCTGGTTCCGTGCGGTCCATCATGTCGTCTTGCTGATCGCCGATTCGTGCGCCGGGAGCGCCATCTCTTCTCCCCAATCCCTTAGCGCCATGATGATCTCGCGCAGGCTCTCGCCTTTTGCCGTCAAGCTGTACTCCACCTTTGGTGGGACGACGGGATAGACCTTGCGCTTGATCAGACCGTCGGCCTCGAGTTCGCGGAGCTGCTTGGTCAGCATGCGCTGGGTCACCTCGCCCATTTGCCGTTTCAGCTCATTGAAGCGGAAAGCTGGCTTCTTCATCAGATGATAGAGGGCGACACCTTTCCACTTGCCGCCGATCAGCTCCAGGGCTGCCTCGACCGGACAGCCTTTGTTGCAGTCGTAGGCATGATGGCGTTGCCGGCGATCGGCGTCGGTCGTTTCCGCCATCCTCGTCTTATCTACAGTATCCATTTTGTGCCTATATGCCCAAAACGTGCGTACTTGCTTCCGGTTGATTTGTAGATCATCTGTCCTGTCGAAGCAATCGAGCAGGGGAAATGACCGAAATCGGCTGACGGTCACAGAGGAGAACATCGAATGAAAGCGGTTGGCATCAAAGAGTATTTACCGATCGACGATCCCGCGTCCTTTCATGACGTCGATCTGCCGAAGCCCGAGCCCGAAGGCAGGGACATCCTGGTCGCCGTGCGAGCGGTCGCGGTCAATCCGGTCGACACCAAGGTCAGAAGCGGGCGCGGCAAGGAGGGCGTGAGCGAAGATCCGCCGAGGGTGATCGGCTGGGATGCCAGCGGTGTCGTCGAGGCCGTCGGCGATCAGGTGACGCTGTTCAAGCCGGGCGACGAGGTCTGGTATGCCGGCGACATCACGCGTCCGGGCTGCAATGCCGAGTACCAGGTGGTCGACGAGCGCATCGTCGGGCAAAAGCCGGCGTCGCTGAGCCACGCCGAGGCCGCGGCCCTGCCTCTGACGACGATCACCGCCTATGAGGCCTTCTTCGATCGTCTCGGCATCGATCGCGACGGCGCGGACAGGGGGCAATCGATCCTGATCATCGGCGGCGGCGGTGGTGTCGGCTCGATCGGCATCCAGCTGGCGAAGCACGCCGGGCTCACCGTGATCGCGACCGCCTCGCGTCCCGAGACGACGGCCTGGGTCAGGGAACTCGGCGCGGATCATGTGGTCAATCACCGCGACGACATGGTCGTCCAGGTGCGTGCCTTCGGCATGCAGCATGTGGATCATGTCGCGATCTTCAACGACATGCGCCACTGGGCTGCAGCCGTGGAACTGATCCGTCCGCAAGGCGGCATCGTCTCCATCGACGACACCCATCTGCCCATGCCGATGGACGGCATGAAGATGAAGGCGGCAAGCCTTCATTGGGAGTTCATGTTCGCACGCGCCATGCATCAGACACCGGACATGATCGAGCAGCACGAACTGCTCACCTGGGTCGCCGGCGAAATCGATGCCGGCCGCATCCGCACCACGGTCGACAAGGTGCTTTCGCCGATCAACGCGGCGACACTGCGAGAGGCCCACCGCCTGATCGAAACCGGTCAGGCCAAGGGTAAGATCGTCGTCGAGGGGTTTTGATGAAGGTGGTCACTGACGGCGTCGGCTCGGCCTGTTCAGCGCGTTCCGAAACCCAAGCTAATGCAGCTCGAGCGACGAGGCGCAAACACCCGTTCCTACTGCAATGGGACACGAATAGGCATCAGGAACCCGAATCTGGTGTCCACCGTCGCTATCCCTATGGACGCAATCGTTGTGACACCTATCCCCTTCCATACACCCTCACATAGTCGATCTCCGCCTCCATCGGCCATGCCGTGTCTGCCGTGGGCGCGCCGACCCAGTTGCCGCCGACTTCCGGGGAAATCAACGGATACAAGGCGACGTCGCCGCCCATCGCCGGGCGTTTGCGGACTTCCTGGCCGTCGAGGAACCAGCGCATCTCGGTTTCCGTCCAGAGAAAACCGATGGTGTACCAGGCGTTCTTGCCGCGCGGAGGCTGGATGCGGGTGATCTCGTCGTTGTTGGGGTCGGCCAGGATCGAGTTGAAGAAAAAATAGTCGGCGTCGGACTGGTTGGAGGGATTCGAGCCGACCGCCTCCAGCATGTCGATCTCGGGCGGCCAGGTGTCGTTGTCCGGGAGCAGCCAGAACGCCCAGTGGTGGCCGGCGGAGATCGTGTTCAGGCGGATACGCATTTCCCAATAGCCGTAGGTCTGAGAAAACAGCTTCTCGCCGGAGATCATGCCGCCGAGATAGAGCATTTCGAACTGGTCGCTAAGTTTTCCCGGCGTCGGGCGGGCGTAGAGCTTGAGCGTGCCATCAGCGGTGATCTCGTGCAGCGTGATGCCATGCTCGCCGAGGCTCGGCCCGCCGCGCCCGCGATAGCCGGCATCCGCCTTCAGCGCCTGATCGTTGTTCCCCTGAAGATGCCTTACCCCCCACCCCGCAAAATACGTCTCCCAGGCGCGGGGCGCGCCGGCCTTGACTTGCCTGTTCTCGGACGAGGCGTCCGTGCTCACCAGGTGAAGTAAGGAGCCGGCGCCTTGCCGATCGAAATCGTCGGCGAAGGTGAGCTGGTAGCCTTCGGGGACGTAGGGGGAGTGGTCGCCGCCGCCCCAGTCGGGGACGGCCTGGACGGTGCCGACGTCGTCGTCGCAGCTGCTCGCGGTCAGGAGTGCGAGGGCGGCGATGACCAGGCCGAGACGCGACGCCTGAAGGGGGAGGGGCATGGTCGTCATGTCAGCAGTTTCGTCCTAAGCTCGATGCAAGGGCTCACGATCAGCTGCTGCTATAGCTCTTCGGTTGAGCCAAGGCCAGGGAGGACATGATGACCAAGCGGCTTCAGGACAAAATCGCGCTGGTGACCGGGGCGGGCTCGATCGGGCCGGGGGTCGGCAATGGCAAGGCGACCTCGATGCTGTTCGCGCGCGAGGGTGCCAAGGTGTTCGCGGTCGACATGAACCTGGACGCAGCGAACGAGACGGTCGGTCTGATCGAAGGCGAGGGCGGTTCGGCGACGGCGTATCAGGCCGACGTGACCGACGCCGGGCAGGTGAAGGCGCTGGTGGCCGCATGTCAGAAAAAATACGGAAAAGTCGACGTGCTGGTGAACAATGTCGGCATCGCGCGCACCGGCGGGATCGTCTCGACCGAGGAAGCGGACTGGGATCTGGTGACCAACGTCAACCAGAAGAGCGTCTATCTGATGTGCCAGGCGGTGGTGCCGGTCATGCAGCGCCAGGGGAAGGGGGCGATCGTCAACATCGCCTCGGTCGCGGCGCATCGCTATACCGGGGTCAACTACGCGAGCTACTATGCGACCAAGGCGGCCGTGGTCGCGCTGAGCCGCTCGATTGCGCTGGAGTTCGCCAAAGACGGCATTCGCTGCAACTCGGTGTCGCCGGGGCTGCTGAACACGCCCATGGTGCATCACGGCCTGACCGCCGCTTATGGCGCGGAAGGCGACATCGACAATCTCGTCAAGCAGCGCGATGCGCAATGCCCGACCGGCAAAATGGGGACGGCCTGGGACACGGCCCACGCCTGTCTCTTCCTCGCCTCCGACGAGGCAGGCTACGTCAACGCCCACGACCTCGTGGTCGACGGCGGCCTGATCGCCAAATTCATCTAGGTGCCGACGCGGCACGGCGTTCACATTGGGATGGAGGCTGGCTGAGCCGACGCGGCCTCGATGAGGTCAGGCTTCTTCCGGCGCCGGCTCCCAGAGCTCGAGGGGATTGCCCTCGGGATCGTGGACGCGGGCGAAGCGTCCGATGCCGTCCATCGCCTCCTCGCGTGTCACCTCGATATCGGAGGCGCGCAGCTGCGCCAGCATGGCGTCCAGGTCCCGGACCCGGAAATTGAGCATGAACGGGTGGTCAGCGGAGAAATAGTCGGTGTCCTGGGAGAAGGGCGCGAACACGGTGACGCCTTCCTCGGAGACCCAGGGCGGTGCGGCCATGTCGCTCGGCGCGAGATTGATGCCGAGATGCGTCTGGTACCAAGAAGCCAGCGCAGCCGGGTCTTTCGACCGAAAGAAGAATCCACCGATTCCGGTGACGCGTTCCATACTGACAATCCTCCGAATGGACAAATCATGCGAAGAAAGGTGGTCCTGGGCGAGGTGCTCATGGTCAATGCGCGTTGCCAAGGTTCAGCCGACCTTGCCAAGGTTCAGCCTACCTTGCCAAGGTCGGCGGACGCATCATCAGCACCGCGATCGCGCACAGCACCGGGAGGAGTGCCAGGGTCAGAAGGGCGATCCGGTAGCTGCCGGTGAGATCGTAGGCGGCGCCGAAAGGAAGCGGGCCGATGGAGGCGCCGACCACCATGATCGTGGTCGCCGTCCCCTGGATCGAGCCCAGATGCTTGCGTCCGAAAAAGCGCGGCCAGACATAGCCGAGGAGCGCGTGCACCGCGCCGTTGTTCGCGCCGAAGATCACGGCGTAGATCACGGCGCTCGTCAGGTCGTGCACGAAGGTGAGCGCGATCATCGAGGCGGTCATCAGCAGGATGCCTGATGCGAACAGCGGCCTGGTCGGAAAGCGGTCGAGCAGGCGCCCGAAGATCGGCATGCAGCAGATCATGGTGATCGCCGAGATCGGAAAGACCCGCGCGGCGATCTGCTCGCTCAACCCCTGGGTCTGGAAGATCGAGACCTGGTAGAAGAAAAGCGCCGTCACCAGCATGGAAAAGCTGGCGAGCGACACCGCCGTGATCCAGAAGGCCGAGGTGCGCAGCGCTTCGCTGCTGGTGAGCCCGATATGTGCGTCGCTCGGCCTGGGTGCTGCTCCCTCGGTGACGATTTCGCCGTCAGGGAGAAGGCCGACGTCCTCCGGCCGGTTCTGCACCAGGAAGTAGACCAGCGGCAGGTAGAACGCCCAGGTGGCGATGCCCAGCCAGAGCCAGGCGTCCCGCCAGCCCACCTGGTCGATCAGCCATTGGGCAAGCGGCGGATGCAGCGCCACGCTCGCCGAAAAGCCGAGCGCCATCAGGCTGGCGGCGAAGCCCCGCTTGGCGCTGAACCACTGCGCCACCAGATTGGCGGAGCTCAGCATCAGCGTGCCCTGGCCGAGAAAGCGCAGCGCGCCGAACAGCAGCGCCAGCATGATCAGCCCCTGCACCTGGCCGAAGGCGATCGCGGCGAAGCCGAGAAGCGTGGCTGCGATCAGCACCACCCGGCGCATGCCGTAGCGATCGATCAGCCTGCCGACATAGGGAAGGCCGAAGGCGGCAGCCAGCGTCGCCAGGGCATAGGCGAGGGAGATCTGCGTCTGATCCAGGCCGAGATCGGTGGACAGCGGCAGGATGAAGACGCTGAACATGTGCGACTGGCCGGGCCCGCTCGCGAAATAGCCGGCCATGGCGACGGCCACCATCACCCAGCCATAGAAGAGACGTTGATTGGCGGCGAGCGCCAGACGGTCGCGGAAATGTCCTGACACCATGTCTCCTTCCGGGCGAGCGAAAGCGAGGTCCAGCCCCTGCCGTCGACGACGCCCCACACTCTTTCGTATATCCCTCCGCTTCGCCATCTGCTAGCTCCCATCCGTGTCTCGAGATCGTGACGAGGAGCAGAGGACATGACGTCTTCGACGGAAGCGACCGACCTGATGGGCTGGCTCGATCGGCAGCAGTCACCGATGCTCGATCTGCTGGAGCGGATCGTGAACATCGATTCCGGTTCCTACGATCATGAAGGCGTTGATGCGGTCGGTCAGGCGATCGAGGCGCATCTGGATCAGCGCGGCATCGACACCGAGATCATCCCCCGCCCAGAGGCCGCCTTCTGCCTCGCAGCGAAGGTCGCCGGCCCTGAACGAGGGGCAAAGGGCCATCTGCTGCTGATGGGTCACCGGGATACGGTCTTTTCCAAGGGCGAGGCGGCACGGCGCCCCTTCCGCGTCGAGGGAGAAAAGGCCTACGGCCCGGGCGTCGCCGACATGAAATGCGGCCTCGTCATGAACTGCTTCGTCGCCGAGGCGTTTCACCGCTTCGGCGGCCACAGCCATCCGATCCGCCTGCTCTTCACCTCGGACGAGGAGATCGGCTCGCCCAGTTCGAAAGCCGTGATCGAGGCGATGGCGCGCGGCGCTGCCTTCGTCTTCAACAGCGAGCCCGGACGGCCCAACGGCAATATCGTTACCGGGCGCAAGGGGGCCTGGTTCTCGACCCTCGAAGTGCACGGCATCGCCGCCCATTCCGGCGCCGCCCACCAGCATGGCGCCAGCGCGATCCGCGCCCTTTGCCGCAAGATCGAAGCGCTCGAAGCGCTCACCGACTACGAGACCGGCATCACCGCCAATGTCGGGCTGATCGAAGGCGGCCAGTCCGCCAACACCGTGCCGCCCTTCGCCAAGGCCAGCATCGACATCCGCTACCGGTCCGCGGTGGACCTCCCGGCCATCGACGCGGCGGTGCGCGCGATCGCAGAGCGCACCGATGTCGAACGCACCCGGGCCGAGGTCCGAAAGCCGGTGGTCTTCCCGCCCCTCGAAGCCACGGCCGCCAACCAGGCCCTGTTCGCGCGCTATGTCGCCGCCTCCGCAGATCTCGGCCTTGCGGTCGAGGGGGAATACAGCGGCGGTGCCGCTGACAGCGGCTTCACCTCGGCGCTCGGCATCCCGACCCTTTGCGCGGTCGGCCCGATCGGCGAGCGCGGCCATCAGCCGGAGGAGGCGGTCTATATCGAAAGCCTGGTGCCGCGCGCCAAGGCGGTCGCCGCGACCATCCTCGGCCTCGGCAAGGATTGAACGGGCCGAAGATTGAACACGCCAAAGATTGATCTCGAAGACCGAGCGCCTAATTTTGGTCTAAGCTGTTCGCCAAGCCCAGCAAAATAGGTCCGTGCCGCCCCAGGAGACGATGATGGCCCCTTTGCCGCCCGACCATCCGCCCGTGCTGCCCGAGAAGGTCGGCGTGCTCCTCATCGCCCTCGGTACTCCGGACAGCCCGAACTATTGGGACATGCGGCGCTACCTCAAGGAATTCCTGAGCGACCGGCGGGTCATCGAGGTCAACCCGTTCTTCTGGAAGATCCTGCTGAACGTCGTCATCCTCTCCAAACGGCCCTTCTCCTCGGGCGAGGCCTATCGAAGCATCTGGAACGAGGAGAAGAACGAAAGCCCGCTGCGCACCATCACCCGCGAGCAGACCGAAAAGCTCGGTGCCAAACTCCAGGAAACATTCGGCGATCAGGTCGTGGTCGACTACGGCATGCGCTACGGTAACCCGAGCACCGCGTCTCGGATCGAGGCCCTTCAGGCCAAGGGCTGCCAGCGCATCGTCATCTTCCCCCTCTACCCGCAATATGCCGCCGCCACCACCGGCACCGCCTGCGATGAGGCCTTCCGCGCCCTGATGAACATCCGCTGGCAGCCCGCGGTGCGCACCGTGCCCGCCTATCACGACCACCCCGGCTACATCCGCGCCCTGGCCAATGCCATCCGCCGCCATCTCGAAAACCTCGACTGGCAGCCGGACGTGCTCGTCACCTCCTTTCACGGCGTTCCCAAGCGCTACCTTCTGGCCGGCGACCCCTATCACTGCCAGTGCCAGAAGACCGCAAGGCTGCTGCGCGAAGAGCTCGGCTGGCCCGAGGACAAGCTGCAGATCGCCTTCCAGTCCCTGTTCGGCAAGGAAGAATGGCTCCGTC
This sequence comes from Alphaproteobacteria bacterium, assembly GCA_041398025.1. Taxonomy (GTDB): domain Bacteria; phylum Pseudomonadota; class Alphaproteobacteria; order Geminicoccales; family Geminicoccaceae; genus JANQPX01. Next base: position 1,028 of record JAWKVM010000010.1, on the reverse strand, counting down.
CCTACACGGTGGAGCACGTGGCGGAGCTCGCAAGGAGCGGCAGGAAAAAAATCGCCATCATCGCGCCCGGCTTCTCCGCCGACTGCGTCGAGACCCTCGAAGAAATCCAGGAAGAAATCCGCGAAGCCTTCGAACATGCCGGCGGCGAACGTTTCTCCTACATCCCCTGCCTCAACGCCGACGACGATCACATCGACCTCCTCGCCGACATCACCACCCAAAACCTCGCCGGCTGGGTGGGCGCGGCCCACGGCGTGGACTTGGCGGCGGAGCCTAGCCCTGCCCTTGCGGCTGTATCCGGGGGAAGGCGGTAGCAGGTCTTGAGCGACGATGGCCGCGACTGCCTGAACGCTTTCGCCAACCCTGCAGGGAGAAGGCTCAGCGCCCTCCCTGGACATGTCATTGTCCAGGTCGAAACCGGCCTTCCCAGGTCAGACACCGACCTGCCACCCGGCAAACCGACGTGATCACCAGCCTTCCGCTCACCTTTTGTTAACCAGCCTCCGCCATCATGCTCATCAGGTCCATGCGACCCTGCGAATCCGCCCACCGTCCGAAAGAAGGGGCGCAGCACGGATTCCCAGGATCGCATGGACCTGAAAGATGCCTCCTGATAGCGTCGCGGAGTTAAGAAAAGGTAAGCGGCACGTCGAAGCCGTCTCTTAAGACCAAGCTCACGCCTCGACCCAACCAGTATGACCCAGGGGGCGTCCGCGTCCATGACCTCAGCCGAGAACGACCAGACCGGCAGCGACCGGGAAGCCCCGGACCTCGGCTTCACCCAGGATGACCTCCTCAAGCTCGCCACCTGGACGATGCCGTTCGGCCGCTTCAACGGCCGCATTCTGATCGAGCTGCCTGAAGAATACCTCTTCTGGTTCGTCGACAACGGCTTTCCCGATGGCAAGCTCGGCTTCCTCATGAAGCTGGCGCTGGAACTCAAGGCCAACGGCGCCGACGGCGTCGTCCGCGACATGGCCAAGGCGATGGCGCGCCACGGCGAAAGCAGCCTCTGATCAGATCGCCCG
>JAWKVM010000009.1:0-226257 GCA_041398025.1 Alphaproteobacteria bacterium | reverse complement strand
TGTCTGGCGCCTGAGGGTTCCGTTGATGCAGCGCTGGCTGGAGGCCAGGGGCTGAGCCGGTGAGCGGAGGCTCGGAGGCCGGGGCGCGAAGAACAAGTCCATGAGGTGGCCATGCCACTTACCGGAGTTTTCGTAAGACCTCTTTGGCGACGGCGTCGATTTCCTTGCCGGCGGCGCTGGTGCGGGCGGTTTCGACTACGCCTTTGCCCTCGTTGATCGAGGCGGCGAAGGCCTGGCGGTTGCCGAGGCGGGCGCGGGCGAGCGGCCATTTTTTGCTTTTGATCTCGTCGGCGACGGCGTCGGCGGCGAGGCTGCGCGGGGGGACGCGGTTCAGGACCAGGAGCGCCTGGGTCTTTTCCGAGGACGCGATGTCGAGGGTCGCCTCGGTCGCCCATAGATCGAGCATGGTCGGCTGGATCGGCAGCACCACCAGATCGGCGGTGCGAATGGCGGCGCGTGCATCGGTCTCGGCGTGGGGCGGGCTGTCGATGACCACGAGATCGGCGCCGTTCGCGGCGGCCGAGAGGCGGTTGACCAGGCGCCAGCCGGACAGGGCCTCGACGCTGGGGCCCGTGTCCTCGCCGACGGTGCGGTCGCGCAGGCCGCGCCACGCGCTCAGGCTGCCCTGCGGATCGACGTCCAGCATCGCGACCCGCTTGCCCGCCTGCTCCCAGGCGGTGGCGAGCTGAATGGCGAGCGTGGTCTTGCCGGCCCCGCCCTTTTGCTGCGCGATCACAATCACCTTGCCTGGCATCACCTGTCCCTCGTTCCGCATCCGCAATCGGCGATAGAAAAACAACTTTTGAGAAAAAGACCAGCGGCATTTTTGTCACTGCCGCCCGCTTGACCGGCGAGGATGCACAAGGTGCGAGGAATCCCTATATTGAAAGGCGACCCCACGAGGATGAAGGACGGGACCCATGGCGACCAACGATCACGACGAGGTTCTGCAGCAGCTGGCGAGCTGGCAGCAGGGTGGGCATAAGGTCGCGGTGGCGACGGTGGTCAGCACCTGGGGCTCCTCGCCGCGCCCGGTCGGCAGCCAGCTCGGCATCAACGACAAGGGCGAGATGGTGGGCTCGGTGTCCGGCGGCTGCATCGAAGGCGCCGTGGTCAGGGAAGCGCTCGAGATCATGGAGGGCAGCGGGCCGCCCAGGCTTCTGGATTACGGCGTGTCGAACGAGCAGGCCTGGGAAGTCGGTCTCGCCTGCGGCGGCAAGCTCGAGGTCTTCATCGAAGCGGTCGCCTGACGGCATAGTCCGCGGCGCGCAGGCGCTACGCCCGGCACCGGCCGGCTGACGGGGCGGTGCTGTGACGGACCGGTTGCTAACGCGTCCGACGAATAGGGCATGCGGTCGCGCCGCAAGCTGGATATAACGGTCTCCATCGGGAAAATGGGAGGAATCGATGAACCGGTGGATTCTGCTGCTGCCTCTGGCAGGTTTCGCGGCGTGCTCGTCGGACGTGCCGCCGCCCGCCGACGCTGACGTCGGCTCGGAGGCGGCAGCACCGGTGGAGACGGTGGTCCTGGATGACGCCGGCTGCGCCGACGGCGTGTTCTGCGATGGCTTCGAGGACGGCCAGGCGGGGCAGCCTCCGGGCGGCGACTGGATCGTCGATACGCGCGGCTCGCCAGAGATCGAGGTCGACGATCACCGCGCCTATGGCGGCGGGAAATCGATCAGGTTCACGGCGGTCGGCAAGGAGAAGGCCTATATCGCGCTCAAAGGGGCGCCGATCTTTCCGCTCGCCGACAACGTCCTTTACGGGCGGGCCATGATGTATCTGGAGGCCGCGCCGGAGACCAAGGTTCACTGGACCGTGATCGAGGCGACCGGCATGGCGCCCGACGGCAGCCACCAGATCGAATACCGCTATGGCGGCCAGATGCCGATCGAGAAGGGCGGCATCTTCGTCGGCAACAGGATGATGGCCAGCTACGAGACGCCCAAGCGCGACGGCCTGACCACCAACCGGAAGTCGGACTGCTGGCAGCAGGCTGATGATCGAACCGTGATGCCGACCGGACGCTGGGTGTGTCTGGCCTGGGCGTTCGACGGGCGGAACAACGGCATGAAGCTCTGGCAGGACGGCGTGGCGCTCGATGATCTGACGGTCGACGGGGCGGGGCAGGGATGCCTCTATCAGCATGACGACTATCCCTGGCAGGCACCGATCTTCGATCGCATCAATCTTGGCTGGGAGTCCTACCAGCAGGACGGCGAGCGCAGCCTCTGGATCGACGACGTCGCGATCGGCGACAGGCCGCTGGCCTGCCCGGTCAAAGGTTGACTGCCGGTCAAGGGCTGACTGCCGGACAAGGCTTGGCGGCGCTCGGCGGGGTTATGTCCTGCCGGCTAGCCTGGGGCATGACCGGTTGATTGATCGTCGTCCTCGGGTGACTGAGTGGGCGCCGGTAACCTGATGTTAACCTGGCGCTGCCATATCATTTCGTGGTCCATGCGATCCTGGGAGTCCGCGCACCCGCAGGCAAGGTGGAGCGAGGCTCGGACTTCCAGTATCGCATGGACCGGCAAGCCATGGTGACAGCCTTTGATGGACAAAGAGTTTACGCCGTGGAACGGCAACAGGCGAAGCTGCTCGAAACACGGTCATGTCCCGGATGGGTTGGTATCAGCCGCGGCGGCCAGTTCCTGGATCACCGACCAGGCGGTCTCGATGTCCTCGTCCGTGGTATAGAGCTGTCCGACCGAGACGCGGATGACGTAGTCGCCCCTGTAGCGGGTCTGGGTCAGGTAGATGCGGCCGTCGTCGTTGATCGCCTGCAGCAGGCGGGCGTTCAGGTCGTCGAGGGCCGGGACGCCGGCCGGCGCGTAGCGGAAGGTGAAGAGCGACAGCGACGGTTTGGTCGTCAGCTCGAAATCGGGATGGGCGTCAATTCTTTTTGCGAGCGCTTCGGCCATGCGGATGTGGCTGCGCACGATCTCACAGAGGGCTCGGACGCCGTAGCTCCGGATCACGAACCAGAGCTTCAGGGCGCGAAAACGGCGGCCGAGGGGCACGGACCATTCGCTGTAATTGATGCCGGCTTCGCCCTGGGTCTTCAGATAGTCCGGCTGGATGCCGAGGGTCTGTACCAGCGCCGCCGGGTCCTTCACGAAATGGGCGGTGCAGTCGAAATTGGTGAGCAGCCATTTGTGCGGGTTGAAGACGAAGCTGTCTGCGAGGTCGATGCCGTCGATCAGGTGGCGATGCTCCTCGCAAATCAAGGCGCTGCCCGCCCAGGCGGCATCCACATGGAAATAGAGGCCGTGGCGCCGCGCCACCTCGCCGACGGCGCGGAGGTCGTCCATCGCACCGACGCTGGTGCTGCCGATGGTCGCAATGACGACGGCGGGGCGGTAGCCGGATGCCTTATCGGCCTGGATCGCTGCTTCGAGCGAGACGGGGTCCATGTCATCGCCGCCGCGCGTCGCGACCCTGACCAGGTTGGTCTGGCCGATGCCGGAGATCCAGACGGCTTTGTCGATGGAGGAGTGGGCCTGGGCGGAGGTGTAGACGCGGATCGGCGGGTGCGCGGCTAGGCCGTCCTGGTTGCCCTTGAAGCCGAGCGCCTGCTCGCGCCCGGTCAGGATGGCCGCCAGGGTCGCGGACGACGCGCTGTCCTGAATGACCCCCTGAAAGGAGGAAGGCAAGTTCAGCATGTGGCGCAGCCAGTCGAGGACGCGGGTCTCGAGTTCGGTTGCGGCGGGCGAGGTCTGCCAGAGCATGCACTGCGCCGCCATGGCGGCGGTCAGATATTCGGCGATCACCGAGGGCGGGCTGGAATTGGCGGGGAAATAGGCGAAGAAGCGCGGATGCTGCCAGTGGGTCATGCCCGGCATCAGGATGTTGTCGACATCCTCGAACAGACGGGCCATGTCCTCGCCCTGCTCGGGCGGGACGGCCGGCAGCCTCGCGGCGATGTCGCCGGGGCGGGTCCGGGCGCGCACCGGGCGTTTGTCGATGCTTTCCAGATAGTCCGCGGACCAGTCGGCGGCGCGGTGCGCCCAGTCTCGGAAGGTTTTTCGATCCACTGGGTTTTGCTCCTCAGCTTCGATCTGCGCTCATCTGCGCCTTTGATGGCAGGCGAAAGTGTGGTTAGGTTAGAGCGATTCTGCTTGTCAGCTTTGCTTTATCTTCTTGAAACCGGCCCATCGTCAACGCTGGGGGGGCGACGTCGACGCCGGGAGGGAGCGTCATGCCGCGACCGACCGCACGCACCGCCATGCCCCCGGCATCCACTCGCCCGGCCGATTTCGATGCGCTCAAGGAGGCGATCGCCGAGCGCTATGGCAGCTTGAGCAAGCGCCTGCAGCAGGTGGCGGAATTCGCGCTCGCTCATCCCGACGACATGGCGCTGGAGACCATCGCGGTCATCGCGTCCCGCGCCAAGGTGCCGCCCTCGAGCCTGATCCGGTTCTCCAAGGCGCTTGGCTTCGACGGGTTCACGCGCATGCAGCGCCTGTTCCGCGACCGCCTGGTGGCACGTACGCCGAGCTATGGCGAGCGCATCCGGCGGCTGTCGACGGAGCCGCGACCGGGCGGCGAGCCCATGCCGACGATGATGCTGCATGACGTGGTTGAGGCCGGCATCGAAGGGCTGGAGCGCCTGTGCTCGGACATCGCCATCGACCAGCTCGATACGGCCATCGCCATGCTGAGCCAGGCGCGGCTGATCCATGTCGTCGCCCAGCGCCGCGCCTTTCCGGTCGCGAGCTATCTCGCCTATCTGTTGAGCGAGCTCGGCCTCGCCACCTGTCTCCTGGACGGGGTCGGCGGCATGCTGCAGCAGCAGGGGCGCGCACTCTCGACGGCGGATGCGCTGGTGGCGATCAGCTTTCAGCCTTATGCCGCGGAGGTCGTGGCCCTGGCCGAGCGCTGCCAGGCCGCGGGCGTGCCGATGATCGCCATCACGGACAGCGCACTCAGCCCGCTGACCCGTCTCGCCGATCTGAGCTTCGTGGTGGTCGAGGGCGAGGCCCATGGCTTCAGGCCGCTGAGTGCGGCCATGTGTCTGGCGCTGACCTTGTCCGTGTCCCTCGGCCATCATCTCGCCGCCGATGGCTGAGACGGCGCGCGCCAGACGCCGTCCCGCGGCTGCAGGCTGCCCGCGGGCCTGGCCATCCCCCAGTTTTTCGATGATCGGCCTTCCTGCCGGATTGCGTGATCGAAGCGAGCTGATATGGTGCCGCGCTCGCTACGGCGGGCGTGGCTTGATCGCCTTGGTTTCGGCTCAACAGGACTCATAAGAAACGACATGGCCGGATTCGACAACAGGTCGGGTTTCTCCTTCGGTGACATCGTTCTGGCGCCCTATGTGATGCCCAGTCAGCAGGCGGCCGAGCATCAGCCCTGCGTCGTCATCAGCTCCAGCACCTACAACCAGCAGCGCGCCGAGGTGCTGACCATGGCGATCGTCACCCAGGCGCGGCCGGACGCCAGTTCCGGCGAGATGGCGGTGCTCATGGCCGAGGCGGCGGGGCTGGACCGCGGCGCGGCGTTCAAGCCCGTGCTGATGACCATCGAGCAGCGGCTGGTGCGGTTGATTCTCGGCCGTCTCGAAAGCCGGGATCGCGAGCGTCTCCACCATCTCCTGGATCTGATCGTCGGCTGAGGCCGGGGGGCGCTCAGCTCTTCCAGACGGCCAGGTCGTGCGGCGCGATGTCAGGGCCGCCGAGCACGTAGTCGGCGCCGTTCGGGGCAGGTGCGGTGACGGTCTCGGGGCCGCTGTTGAAGGCGAAGGTGAGATTGCCGCGCCTGCGCAGGCGCAGCGGTTCGGGCAGGCGCAGCGTGTCGATGCCAAGCTCGTCGAGCACCGCCTCGAAATAATCCAGCAGAAAGGACTCATGCGGCCAGAAGGCGAGATAGCGCCAGTTGCCCGAGCGATAGACGGCGCCGCCGCCCTCGGCGAAATGTCCCTCCGGCTCGAGCTCGGAGAGGATGTCCTCCTGCCAGACGTCGAGCGGATAGGTCTTGTCTCGCCACGTCATCTCGCCGCCGGCACCCGGCGGCAGGCTGCCCACCTGGACGACCTTGAGCGGCAGCCAGCGCTGCAGCTCGCCGGGGGCAAGGTCGGGCGGGGTCTGCATGGCGCGCGTCTTGCCGCCGGAGCGCGGGCCGGCGATCACGTGGCCCTGATAGGCGTCGAGCGCCTCGATCAGCGCCTTGGTCACATAGGGCAGGCTCGGGATCAGCACCAGCGCGTAGCCGGCGAGATCGGCGCCGGGGCGGATCACGTCGACATCGAGGCCGAGGCGGCGGCAGGCGATGTAGAAGGCGAGGTTGAGCGTCTTCAGATCGAAGCTCTTGCCCTGCGGCTGGATGGCGTAGATCCAGTGCGAGGGGTCATCCGCGATCAGGGCGACCTTGGCCTGACCCGTCGCTTTCGCCTCGAGGTCGAGCTTCTTGATTTCCTGGCGAAGACGCTTGATCTCGTCGACCACCGGGGCGGGCTCGCCGTCCGAACGCAGCAGGCCGGCATGCATCTGCTCCTGGCCGAAGGGGAGCTGGCGCCAGCGGAAGTAGCTGACCACCTCGGCGCCGTGGGCGAGGGCTTCGAGCGTCCAGAGCCGGACCATGCCGGGGGCGGGGATGGGATTGTGATCGGCCCAGTTCACCGGTCCGGGCTGCTGCTCCATCACCCAGAAGCGGCCGGTCTCCGTGGTGCCGCGATAGAGGTCGTGATGCCAGGCGGCGACGTCCGGATGCCCTGAGCGCGCCAGCCGGGCGCGGGTCGCCGCATCCAGGCCCATGCGCTGGTCGGTGAACCCGAGCGGGTAGCTGTCCCAGGTGATGACGTCGAGATCGCCGGCGAGGGCTCGGTGGTCGTAGTCGTGAAACAGCCCCATGGCGTTGTGGCTGATGAAGCGCTCGGGCGAATGCTGGCGGACGATCTCGGCCTGCATGCGGTTGTAGTCGATCACCTGATCCGAGGAGAAGCGGTGGAAGTCGAAACGGTGCGCGGGATGCGCCTCGGTGACGGTCTGGTAGGGCAGGCCGATCTGGGCGAAATCGTTGTATTCCTGGCTCCAGAACACGGTGCCCCAGGCGTCGTTCAGGCGCTCGATCGTGCCGTAGCGGCGCTCCAGCCAGCGCTGGAAGGCGAGGCGGCAATGGGGCGCGTAGGAGAGCACCGTGTCGTGACAGCCATATTCGTTGTCCAGCTGCCAGCCGATGACCGCCGGATGGTCGCCGTAGCGGCGCGCGATCTTCAGGCAGATGCGCGCGGTCTCCTGGCGCCAGGACGGGCTGGCGAAGCAGTAATGGCGGCGCGCGCCGAAGCGTCTGGGCTGGCCGGTCTCGTCCCAGGCGAGGATGTCCGGGCGCTGGTCGATCAGCCATTTCGGCGGGGTCGCCGTCGGCGTGCCCAGCACCACCTGCAGGCCCGCCATGTTCAGGACCTCGAGGGCGCGGTCCAGCCAGCTCCAGTCGAAGCGGTCGCGCACGGGCTCAAGGCGGCTCCAGGCGAACTCGCCGATGCGCACGAAGCGGATCCCGAGATCCGCCATGGCCGCGGCATCCTCCGGCCAGCGTTCCTCCGGCCAGTGTTCGGGATAGTAGCAGACGCCAAGCACGCTCCTGATCCTTGCTGATTTCTTGGCCTGCCAACCTAGGGTAGGGCGAATGCGGCCACAATGGCCGACCCTCGCCCTCGGGCGATTCCGCCGGCTGCAACAGGTTCAATGTGGCCCCGAGAGCACGGCCTTTCGAGGGGGCTGGCATCATTTCCAGCTTGCCGATTGATCTTGCTGTGGAAAGTCTTACTTCTGATCCCAGGAATGGAGCCTTTCCTGGCGAAGACTTCAATTTGATCAATGGGATGGACAGTGATCATGCGTCTCGAACCCATCGCACTCGGCCTCGCTGCCTGCCTGACGCTGGCCGCCTGCGAGACGGCCCCGATCACCGGCCGAAATCAGCTCATCCTGGTCGGCGATCAGCAGGTGCAGGAGCTGGGCCTGCAGGCCTACAGCCAGATGAAGCAGGAGATGCCGGTCTCCAATGACCGCGCCCTCGATCGGCGCATCAAGGAGGTGGGCGCGCGCATTGCCAGGATCAGCCCGAAGCCCGACTGGGACTGGGAGTTCACCCTGTTCGAGAACGACGATCCCAACGCGTTCGCGCTGCCCGGCGGCAAGGTCGGCGTCAATACCGGGCTGTTCAAGGTGGCGAAGAACGACGACCAGCTGGCCGCGGTCATGGGCCATGAGGTCGCGCATGCGATCGCGCGCCACGGCAATGAGCGCATGTCCCAGGGCATGCTCGCCCAGGGCGGCGTCGCGGCTGCCGGCATCGCCACGGGCGGGGACCAATTCACCACCCTCGGTGCCGCCATGGCGGCGCAGTTCCTGTTCACCTTGCCGAACAGCCGGGTGCAGGAATCCGAAGCCGATCACATCGGCCTGATCTACATGGCGGAGGCCGGCTACGACCCGCGCGCGGCCGTGGATCTCTGGCGCAACATGGAGGCGGCGGGCGCCGGCCAGCAGCTCGAATGGATGTCGACCCATCCGTCGCCGGGCAACCGCATCAAGGAGCTGGAGCGGCTGATGCCGGAGGCGCTCGAGGTCTATCGGCCGCGCTGACAGGAAAGCCCGGCGCGGGCTGCGTTCAGGCCTCGCGCAGCTTGTCCCGATAGAAACGGGCGCGTCTGATATAGACCTCGGCGCCGTCCTGCATGCGCTTGATGTTTTCGGGCGTGACCGCGCGGATCACCTTGGCGGGGGCGCCGACCGCAAGGGAATTGTCCGGGATTTCCATGCCCTCGGTGACCAGCGCCTTGGCGCCGATCAGGCAGTTTTTCCCGACCACGGCGCCGTTCAGGACCACGGCGTTGATGCCGATCAGCGCGCCGTCGCCGATGGTGCAGCCGTGGATCATCGCCATATGGCCGACGGTGACCAGGTCGCCGATCACCACGGGGAAGCCCGGATCGGTGTGGATCACCGTGCTGTCCTGGATGTTGGTGCCCTCGCCGATGGTGATCGGCTCGTTGTCGCCGCGCAGCACCGCATGCCACCAGACACTGGCTTTTTTCGCGAGTTTGACCTTACCTATGACCGCCGCCGTGGGCGCGATCCAGACATCATCGCCGTCGGTCTGCGGACGGTCTTCACCCAGGGCGTAGCGCATGGCCTGTCTCCATAACCGCGGATTCTTCATGACCCGATCTTCAGCGAACCGGACGGTCCGGCGATGAGCCTAGCAGAACTTGCACCCCTCTTCTCCGGGCCGGACAAATGGCCGCGCGCCTACGGCCTCGCGCGCTCGCTGGTGATCTATTACGGCCAGCCCTGGCGCCTGCCCAGGCTGAAGCGCCTCTATCGCCCGTTCGTCGGCCCCGGCACGCTCGCCTTCGACATCGGCGCCCATGTCGGCAACAGGAGCCGGGTGTGGGCGAGCCTTGGTGCGCGCGTGGTGGCGATCGAGCCGCAGGCGGATCTCGCCGCCTTCCTGCGCTGGCAGTTCGGGGGGCGGGACGAGATCACCGTGGTCGAGACCGCGCTCGCCGCGTCACCGGGCGTGGCCTCGATGCATGTCGATCCGACCAATCCGACGGTGACCACGCTCTCGAGCGCATGGATCGATCAGGTCAGTCGGGGCGGGGGGTTCGAGAAGGTCGACTGGAAGGCGCCGGTCGAGATCGAGGCGACCACCTTCGATCGGCTGATCGCGGCGCACGGCCTGCCGGATTTCTGCAAGATCGATGTCGAAGGTTTCGAGGCCGAGGTCTTGAAAGGCCTCTCGCAACCGATTAAGGCTTTATCTCTTGAGTTTCTGCCGGCCGCGATCGAGGTCGCTATCGAGGCTGTCGATCTCCTCGAAAGGCTTGGCCGCTATCGATACAACGTTTCATTCGGCGAAGGCATGGCGTTTGACCTGACCGATTGGCAGACCGCCGATCGGATGCGGGACTGGTTGTTGCAACAACAGGGAGGCCGTCGCTCCGGCGATGTCTACGCGCGTATCGAGAGCTGAGCTCGCTTCTGCAGCAACCCGGCCGCTCGGCGTCGGCAGCCGCATCGAGGCGCTGCCGCCCTGGCTGCAAAAGGCGGTCAAGCCGGCCTTGCTGCTGGCCGCCATCTTCTGGCTGTCGATGCTCTGGAACCTGCCGGTCGACCTCAAGGACCTGAACCACCAGGCCGTGACCACCAACTGGCCGGCCCTTCTCCTGCCCGCCCTCGCGGCGATCGTGGTCAATGCCAGCTTCATCGACGGCATCGCCTTCGAAATTTTGCTTCTGACCTTCGTGATCGCCCTTGTCCCGGCCCTTCGGCGGGGCTGGGGGGCTCGCCTGCTCCGGCATCTGGTCGCTGCGGTCACCCTGCTGCTGGTGGTGCTCTGCCTCACCGATCTCGGCGTGCGCATGGTGCTCGGCCGCCCCTTCGCGCCGCTGCTCGATCTCGGTATCTACGCCAATGTCGTCGACCTGCAGAAAGGGTCGTTCAAGGGCCTGACCGGCTGGGTCCTGACCGGAGTCCAGATCGCGCTCGCCTCGGTGATCTACCTGCTGTCGCTCGGCGCGGTGCGCCTGATTCAGCGCGTGACGTCGGGTCGGCGCTACCGACCCGTGGCGCTCACGGTCACCGCTTTTCTGCTGCTCGGCTATGTCGGCGGCAAATGGCTGCCGGGAGGCGTGGTCGCGACCGCCACCGATCGGCTGATCCATGCGCAGGCGAGCACCACGATCTGGCACCAGGTCGATCGAAGCGTCCACATGCTCACCGCCCTGCACGGCTTCCAGAAGGTGGTCGCCGTCGATCAGTTTCCGGAGCTGCCGCCGGATCGCCTGCTCGCCGTCCTGGACGATGTCGACGTGCTCCTGGTGTTCTTCGAGAGCTACGGCCGGAGCGTGCTCGACCAGGACCGCTTCCGGCGCTTCAGCCAGCCCTCTCTCGATCACTTCGCGGAGGCGCTCGGCGAGGCGGGGCTGGTGAGCGCCTCGGCCTATCTCACCTCGCCGACCATGGGCGGACAGTCCTGGCTCGCCCACGGCACGCTGGAAAGCGGGCTCTGGCTGCAGCATCAGAGCTATTACAACGCCTTCATCGCGACCGATCGCCTGACCCTCACCAAGGCGTTCGCGAAGAGCGGCCACCGCACGGTGGCGATGAAGCCCGCGATCGTCATGCCCTGGCCGGAGGGCGCGCATTTCGGATTCGACCAGATCTACGCCGCCGCCGACATGGGCTATCGAGGCCTCCCCTACAACTGGGTGACCATGCCGGACCAATACACCATGGAGGCGTTCGAGCAGTTCGAGCGCTCGCCGGGGCATCACGACCGTCCGGTCTACGCCGAGTTCTCCCTGATCAGCAGCCACGCGCCCTGGACCCATATCCCGCCGGTGGTCGGCGACTGGGCGTCCATCGGCGACGGTTCGATCTTCTCGAAATGGGCCGAGATCGGCGATCCGCCGCATGTGGTATGGGCCGATCCGGACAGGGTGCGCGAGCAGTACGGAAAATCGGTCCGCTACGTGCTCGACATGCTCGCCTCCTATGCCGGCCGCTATGTCGACGACCACACGCTGATGATCATCGTCGGCGACCATCAGCCGGCCCCTCTGGTGACCGGGGCAGGTGCCAGCCGCGACGTGCCGTTGCATGTCGTGACTGGAAATCCGGAGCTTTTGCAACCATTCCTCAAATGGGGCCTGAAGCCCGGCATGCATCCGGACGAACGCGCCGAGGTCAGGCGCATGGATGCGTTCCGCGACTGGTTCCTGGAGGCGTTCAGCCGTTGATGTGCGGCCCCTGGCCGGCATGGGCGTGCAGAGGACCGAGATGTGAGCCCCTTCGCTCGCGGGAGGTGACGGCATGGTTGGGTCTGGGCGGCGTTTTTCGAGGATATGCGTGCAGCTTGCGGCAGTATGGCTGCTGGCGGTTCTGAGCGCCGGCAGCAGCGTCGCGCAGTGCCTGCCGATGGTGCAGGCGGAACCCTGGGTGATCCCCGCGGCCCTGCCCAAGGAGGGCGATGTCCGCCTCACCTATCTCGGCCACTCCAGCTTCCTGATCGAGAGCGCCGGCGGGGCGACTGCAGTGACCGACTACAACGGCGTGCACAAGGCGCCGTTCGCGCCCGACATCGTCACCATGAACAACGCCCACAGCACCCACTACGCCGACGTGGTCGAGCCCGGCGTCGCCCATGTCCTCAAGGGCTGGGGCGAGGACGGCAGCATCGCCGTGCACGACCTCACCTACAAGGACGTGCATGTGCGCAACATCCCGACCAATGTCCGGGACTTCGGCGGCACGCGCTACAATTCCAACTCGATCTTCGTGTTCGAGCTCGCCGATCTGTGCATCGCCCATCTCGGCCATCTGCACCATACCCTGAGCGAGCAGCATCTGCGCGAGCTCGGTCAGATCGACGTGCTGCTGGTGCCGATCGACGGCGTCTACACCATGGCGCAGGAGCTGATGGTCGAGGTGATCGAGCAGATCGCGCCGTCGATCATCATCCCCATGCACTATTTCTCGAGGCTCGGCGTCGAGCGCTTCGTCGGCCTGATGCAGGGGCGCTACGAGGCGGTCTACGCGAGCTCGCCGACCATCCTGTTCTCCCGGCTGCGGCTGCCCTACAGGAAGATCGTGGTGCTCGCCGGCGGCGGCGCGCCGACCTTTTTCGACGACGACTGAGCCCGCGACGGCACAGACCTGACCGGCGACGATTTCCCCGCCGGCCTTAAGAAAAAATTCATCCCGATACGGCATCGTGCACGCCTGGTGATCGACCCGTTGCGAGTGAGTGCCTGTTCTGCACGATGAGGATGCGTTGTCTTTCAGCCCCAGGGATGCTGCGCTCGCCGGTCTGATCTCGGCGTTGGCGGCAGCCGCCCTGGCGCTCCCCCCGAGACGCTGGCCGGATGTTGCCGAGCACCTCGCCCGGCTGCGCGCAGCGAAACGCGGGCCGCTGTCGCCGGAGGAGCGTGCCACGATCGCCGTGGTCGCCGGCGACCGGCCGGCAGGCTGGGCGGACGAGGTCTACTGGCCGAGCGTGCTCGCGCATAAATATCTGAGCTGGATGCAGATCCTCGCCTGCCGCTGGCGCCGGAGCTGGCGGCCCGGCACCCGCCTGATCGGCCGCGAGCATGTCGACCTGGCGCTCGAGGGCGGGCGGGGCGTCGTCCTGTTCACGGCAACCTTCGCTTACAAGGACCTCATGGCGAAAGCGGCCCTGGCGGAGGCCGGCTACGCGCTCAGCCATGTCAGCAAGGACACCCACGGCTTCGCCGAAAGCCGCTTCGCCAGGCGCTGGCTCAACCCTCTCTACACTTCGGTCGAAGAGCGCTTCCTGCACGAGCGTCTGGTGTTCAGCGGCAGCGGCACCAAGGAGGTCAGCGCCGCCGTGCGCGATCGTCTGAAGTGCAATCGCCCGGTCATGATCACGGTGACCCCACTCGGCCGCCAGGTCGCCACCAGGCCCTTCCTCGACGGCCGCATCCACATCGCGACCGGCGGTCTCAACTTCGCCTGCGAGAACGACGCCCCGGTGCTCCCGGTCTTCTCGCTCCGGCAGGCCGACGGCGACGTCACGACCTTCGTCGGCTCGGCTCTGCATCAGCCGTCGGGCGCCTGCCGCGCCGAGCGGATCGACGCCCTGCTCGACGACTATGTGCCGAGGCTCGAAGCCCATGTCGGCCGGCATCCTGATCAGTTCTGCTTTCCGCTGACCGAGCGCTCCGGAGCCCTCCTGCTCAGCCCGGCGAGGCCGCGCTCGTCCACGCCTACTCCCGCCCAGGCGGATATGTCCGCGGCCTAGGGGCATCGGCCGGCATCCCGCCGCTTCTCGGCGCTTTCCAGGCTTGACGGCGCGTGGCCGTTTTGGTGAATCGGCGCATGCCTCTGCTCGCCGGTCTTCGCCTCATCCCGCAAACGCTCGCACAGCCCAATTACGGCATGTACGTCGCCGGCAACAGCGTTTCGCTGATCGGCTCCTGGATGCAGCGCGTCGCGGTCGGCTGGCTCGCCTGGGAGCTCAGCCACTCCGGGGCCGTTCTCGGCCTGGTGGCGTTCGCCGATCTGGCGACGACCCTGATGGTCGGGCCGTTCGGCGGGGTGCTCGCCGACCGCCTCGACCGGCGCCGGCTGCTGACCATCGGCCAGAGCACCAACATGGTCGTGTCCTTCATCCTGGCGGCGCTGACGGCGAGCGGGCTCATGACCGTGCCGCTGCTCGTCCTGTTCATCGGATTGAACGGTGCCGTGATCGGCATCAATCAGCCGGCCAGGCTGTCGCTGATTTCCGACCTTGTCCCGAGGGAGCATCTGCCCACCGCGGTCGCGATCAACAGCCTGGTCTTCAATCTGGCGCGGTTCATCGGTCCGGCGATCGCCGGGCTGATCATTCTCTATTTCAGCACGGCCGTGGTATTTCTCGCGAACGCGCTGAGCTTCATCAGCTTTCTGGTCGCGCTCAACCGGCTGGATCTGCCGACATCGAAAAAACCATTGGTCGGCGACGGGGCGCCATCCATGCTGCAGGCGATCGGCGAAGGCCTGCGCTACGTGATCGCCCATCCCGGAATCGGCCCGCTGCTCGCGCTGCACGCGACCATCGCGGTCACGGCGAGGCCCTATGTCGAGCTTCTCCCGGGCTTTGCGGGGGCGGTCTTCGATCTGGGCGCCGGCGGGCTGGCCACGCTGAGCTCGGCCGTGGGTCTCGGCGCCATTGCCGCCGGGCTCTTCCTGGCACAGCGCGGCGCGCGCCAGGGACTGGCCGAGACCGCGATGGTCGCCGCCCTGCTGATCTCGCTTTCCGCCCTCGGTCTCGCATTGAGCCCGGCGTTCTGGGTGGCGGTGATCGCGGTGACGTCGGGGGGATTCGGCATGGTCGTCGCCGGTGTCGGCACGCAGACGCTGATGCAGACCTCGGTGGACGATGCGGTGCGCGGCCGGGTGCTCAGCCTGTTCGGCCTGGTATTCAGAAGCGGGCCTGCGATCGGCGCCCTTCTGATGGGCCTTGCCTCGGAGCTGGTCGGCCTGCGCTGGCCGCTCGCGATCGGCGCGCTGATCGGCGCCGTCGCGTTTCTCTATGTCTGGCAGCGGCGCAGCCGGATCGCCGAGGCTCTGCGCTCGGAACCCGGCTGACCTCCGCCCTCGGTTCTAGAGGTTGAAACGCGCGCCCACCTGGATCTCGTTCGCAGCCTTCTTGTCCTTGCCCTCATCGGAATCGAAGCGAAACTCGCGAATGCCGATGAAGCCGACGATGTCCGGAATGACTTCCGCTTCCACGCGTGCGTCGATGTCGATGATGTTCTCGGCGTCGCCAAGCGTCAGGATGTCCGGCGAATAGAAGACATTGCCGACCAGCGCGATCGGGAAATCGTAGGGCAGGCCGAAGCGCCCTTCGACACCGGGTGCGAGGCCGACCACGTCGTCGTCGGGATCCGACAGCAATGCGACGTAACCGCGAGCGCCGACCGAAAGCGTGAGGCCGGGGATGAACAGCGGCACGCGATCGGACATCAGGCCGACATTGCCGATAAAGTCGCGATTGTCGCTGAAATAGGCGCCCACATGCCCGGTCGCCTCATCGAAGCCGAGCAGGCCGCCGCCGGTGTAATAGCGGCCCTGAATGTAGTCGTCACTGAGCGAAACTTCGATCGCCGGGCCCTGCTCCGCCATCTCCGCTGCGGTCGGCGGGACGGGAGCGACCTCCCCGACATGGTTGTCGGAAGCCGCGGTCGCGATCCGGGGCTCGCGCTCCTGATCGACCGCTTCTGCCGCCGCCGACGGCTCGACGTCGAGCGTTTCCGGTGTGTGCACCACCGCTGTCTCGTTGCTCGGCGCCTTGGCGATGCCGCCCGAACCCATGGTCAGCAGCGCCGCGCCCAGCAAGGTGATCATTCGTACTGCGTTCATGATTGTCGTCCTTCCCGCCCGAAGCATGTTGGCTGGTTCAGCATAAAAGCCAGCTTTTGTTGAAAAACCGCCAGGCTTTCTTGGTTCCCGATGAACAGCAAAAAGCTGTTGATCGCGGAGACAATTGCCTCAGAACGCTGGCAATCGGTTTGCCCATACGGTTTTAGCCGCCTGGTGCAGTCTATGGACCAGGTAGATTGGACCATCAATAGAAATTTGCCAAATTTTTCCTGAAATTAGCGCGAATGCCGGCCAGCGTCACGGTTGGGGGGCGACGGACGCCGGCTATCGTTCGAGCGGCCTCGCCGGGTCCTGGGTCCACTCGACCATCGATCCGTCATAAAGCTTCACATTGTCCCTGCCCGCGAGCTCGCTCAGGACGAACCAGTTGACCGACGCCCAGTGGCCGGTGTTGCAATAGCTGTAGATCTCCTCGGCCTCGTCAAGACCGGCCGGCAGCAGGCTCCGGAGCCTGGCGAGGTCGACCAGCCTGCCGGTCTTGTCGTCGAAGGTCTGCGCCTGGTCGAAAGGGGTGGCCCCGGGGATGTGGCCGGCCGCCTTGGCGGCAGCGTGTTTTTCCTGCCCTGCAAACTGCACCGCCGGTCTGCCGTCCAGCAGCAGCCTGTCCTTTCGGCCGAGTGCGGCCTCGACCGCCTTGGTGTCGACCAGCATGTCCGGGCGAAGCTCGGCTTCGAAGATGGTGGGCTCGGGTTCGACCGGCCCGGTCTCGATCGGATTGTCGGGATCGGCGGTCCAGGCGCGATAGCCGCCATCCAGGATCGCGACCTTGTCGTGGCCGGCATAGTTGAAGGTCCAGTAGACGCGCGCCGCACTGCCGAAATCGCTGGAGCTGACGCCTGCCGGGATCACCAGGACGGTGGTGTCGTTGTCGATGCCGAGATCGCCGATCAGCGCTTCGAGCTGATCCTGGCGCGGCGCCTGGGCGATGACGCCGTCGATCTCGGTGCGCCAGCCCGCCTTCAGATAGTCGCTGTACACGGCGCCCGGAATATGGCCCTGGACGAAAATCTCAGCGGAACCGCCGTCGATCTCGTTGCGGATGTCGAGGAGCACGACGTCGTCGCGGGCGGCATTCGCCTTGATCCAGTCGACATCGACCAGCGGCTTCAGCTCGTCGGCGAGGGCCGGTGCTGCGATGGTGGCGACGAGACTGGCCAGACAGCCGAGAACGGGCGGTGCGCGACGCATGGATCGCTCCTTCGATGGCTTCGATCAGCTGAAGCTGGCGCGCGGCCGGGGGGCTTTCAACGGGCGTCGAGGGGCAGGGGAAAACTATGACTCGAAGGGGCCGGAAATGGAGAACGTCATTCTGCAGACTGCCCCGAATGCGGATGACGGTTTCTGTTGAAACCAAGCCGTGCCGCCCTCATCTACAGTCGGATCTGGTTGGAATTCCGAGGTCGAGGATGCAGCGGAGGGCCGGCGTTTGATTTGGGCCGTTGTCATCGGCGTGGTGCTGCTGGGCCTGGTGGTCCTGCTGAACGCTGCCTTTCCGGGCATGCTCGGAAGCGAAGGCAGCCAGATGAGCCTGACCTACAACGTTCTCTGGCTGGTCCTGCTCGGCAGCAGCCTCGTTCTCGGCTATCGCGGCCGCGCCCATGCTGCGCTGAAGCATGCTCTCGCCTGGATCGCAATCGCGCTGGTTCTGGTGCTCGGCTACAGCTACCGCGATGTGTTCATGTCGGTCGCCGGTCGCGTCGGCGGCGAGCTGATGCCGGCGATGCCGGTCGTGACCGCCAGTGGCGATGTCGAGCTGCGCGCCGCCAGCGACGGCCACTTCCAGGTCGATGCCCTGATCGACGGCGCCAAGGTCCGGCTGCTGGTCGACACCGGCGCGTCCATCCTGGCGCTTGCCCCGGACGATGCCGAGCGCATCGGCTTCGATCTTGGCGCGCTCAGCTTCGATCGACCGGTCAGCACCGCGAATGGCCGGACCTTCGTCGCCTTCGTGCGCCTGGAACAGGTCGACATCGGGCCGATCAGTCTCTCGGACGTCGGTGCTGCCGTGCATCGGGACGGTCTCGATCAATCGCTGCTCGGCATGAACGTGCTCGATCGGCTGAGCGGCTTCGAGCGCAGCGGTGACTTGCTGATTCTGCACCCCTGACGACGGCCCGGAAGGCGGGAAACGCTCACCGCGGCAGGTTGAGCGGACGGTCAATCGCGCTCGATCACCGTGCCCTTGATCTCATAGGCATTGCCGCGGAAGAGCGCGATGCTGCGGCCGTCCTCGGTGCTGACCTCGACGTCGTACACCCCGGTGCGCCGGGTTCGGCTGCGCTCCTTCGCCTCGGCGATCAGCACGTCGCCGCGCCCTGCCGGTCCGACGAAGGTGATCTGCGCGCCCAGCGCCACGGTCGTCCGGTTGCAGGCGTTGCAGGCATAGGCGAACGCGCTGTCGGCGAGGGTGAAGATCAGCCCGCCATGGCAGGTTTCATGGCCGTTCAGCATGTCCTCGGTGACGGCCATGCGCAGGCGCGCGTGTCCGGGCCCGATCGCCTCGAGTGTCATGCCGAGCGCCTGGCACGCCCGGTCGCGGGCGTACATGCTCTCTCCGACATCCTCGGCGAGGCGCTGTTCTTCGCGCTCGCTCATGGGCCAGGGCGGGAGACGAGGGGAGGGCCGGCCGGTCGGGCGGAGCCTGCCACCTATCGGCCCTTGAAACGGGCCGGACGGCGATCGAGGAAGGCGTCGACGCCCTCGGAGAAGTCCTCGGTTTTGCCGGCCTTCCGCTGCAGATCGCGCTCCAGCTCGAGCTGCTGTTCGAGATCGTTGGTGGCCGAGGCGTTGATCGCGCGCTTGATCAGACCGAGAGCGACGGTCGGCTGCGTGGCGAGCTGTCGCGCCATGGCCGTGGCCTCGTCCATCAGCTTGTCGTCATCGACCGCGCGCCAGATCAGTCCCCACTCGGCCGCCTGCTCGCCGTTGATCGGCTCGCCCAGCATGGCGAGCCCCATGGCGCGGGCATGGCCCACCAGGCGAGGAAGAATATAGGTCCCGCCGATATCGGGAATGAGGCCGACTTTGATGAAGGCCTGGACGAAGGTCGCAGACTTTGCCGCCAGCACGATGTCGCAGGCGAGCGCCAGATTGGCGCCGGCGCCGGCGGCAACGCCGTTGACCGCGGCGATCACCGGACGCTCCAGCGCCTTCAGCCGGCGCACCAGCGGGTTGTAGAAGCGGTCCAGCGTATGCCCGAGATCCGGCTGCTCTACGGTCGCCCGGTCGTTCAGATCCTGGCCGGAGCAGAAGCCGCGGCCGGCTCCGGTCAGCAGCACCGCCCGGATCGCGCGATCGAGCTCGACCCGGTCGAGAACATGAGCCAGCTCGCCGTGCATGGCCTCGTCGAAAGCGTTCAGCCTGTCCGGACGATTCAGGGTGATGGTGGCGACGCCATCGCCCAGTGTCAGCAGAACGGTCGGTTCACTCAAATTTCGCCTCCCTTCGCCACAGTGCACCTCGCGCACGCGACGCACTATAGCATGATCATCCTTGTCATCCCGTAAATCTGCTACCTTTAATCTTTGTTTGCCATGTCGACAGAGGCTTGGGGGCCGCCTGGAGGTGGAAACGTCCATGGGTTTTGCGCGAGACATTTGCGGATCGATGCCGTGCCGGCGGCGAGGCGAAGGGCGCCGATGAACGCCCGGCCGCTCAGCCATTGGCTGCTGCTGTTCACCATCGTCGCCCTTTGGGGCAGCGCCTTCGGCATCACCGAGCTTGCGATCGAGGCCTTCACGCCGATCGCGCTGGTCACCGGGCGCATGATTCTGGCGTCGATCCTGCTGACGCTGATGGTGGTGCTGCGCGGTCAGACCCTGCCGCGCAGCGCGCGCTTCTGGGCCTTCAGCCTGGCCATGGCGATCGCCGGCAACTGCCTGCCGTTCTGGCTGATCTCCGCAGCGCAGCAGCAGATCGACAGCGGGCTCGCCGGAATCCTGATGTCGGTGATGCCGCTGACCACGCTGCTGCTCGCCCATGTGTTCGTGCCGGGTGAGAGCCTGAGCGGCGGCAAGCTCGCGGGCTTCATGCTCGGTTTCGTCGGCATCGTCGTCCTGATCGGCCCCGAAGCCCTGCTCGAGCTGCGCGGCGAGGGCACCGCGTTCTGGTGGGAGGTGGCGGCGCTGCTCGCCGCCTTTTGCTATGCCGCGAACGCCATCATCGCGCGCCATCGGCCGCCGGCCGATCCGATCGCCGCCGCCGCCGGCACCATGATCGTCGGCGCGGTGATCATGGTGCCGATCGGCTTTTGGGGCCTGCCCGAGCAGATCATGAACGCGTCCGCAAGCGGCCTGCTCGCCGGCCTCGCTCTCGCGGTTCTCGCGAGCAGCGTGGCGCCCGTGGTCTTTCTCAGGCTGATCACGCTTGCCGGTCCGAGCTTCGTCGCCTTCATCAACTATCTGATTCCGCTTTGGGCTGTTTTCGTCGGTATTTTGCTGCTAGGCGAAGAACCGCGCTGGACCGCCCTGGCGGCGCTTGCTTTGATTTTGGCGGGCCTGGCGCTGAGCGAGATCGCAGGGCAGCGCGCCGCATCTGGCCCGAACGTGGCGAGGTCCGAAGGCGACGACTGACCCGAGATGCCCGGCCTGCCCGGGCTGAAAACGAGAGGATCGAGTCTTTGAGCAAGTGGATCGCCTTTCAGATCGCCGGCGATGAGGGCCAGGCGCTGGTGTTTCTCCACGGCATCGGCGGCGATGCCGAAAGCTGGCGCCTGCAGCTCGACGCGTTTGCCGGCGACTATCGCGCGATCGCCTGGGACATGCCGGGCTATGGCGATTCCGCGCCGCTCGCCGAGATGGCCTTCCCCGCTCTGGTCGACGCCGTTCTGGCCTTGCTCGATCGCCTGTCGCTCGAGCGCGTCCATCTGATCGGCCATTCGCTCGGCGGCATGATCGCCCAGGCCTTCGCGCTCGCCCATCCGGAACGCCTCCGGTCCCTGACGCTCGCCGCCACCAGCGCCGCCTTCGGCAAGCGCGCCGGCGGTGAGATCGCCTCCGACTGGCAGGAACGCTTCATCGAGCAGCGCCTAGGACCCCTTGACCGGGGCGCGTCCATGGCCGAGCTGGCGCCGAAGCTGGTGCAGGGCCTGGTCGGCGACGACCCCGACCCGAAAGGTCTGGAGCTGGCGATCCTGAGCATGGCCGCCGTGCCCGAGGCAGGCTATCGCGCCGCCGTCCACTGCCTGGCCGGCTTCGATCAGGAGGCGTCCCTTCCCGAGATCCGCACGCCCACGCTGCTGATCGCCGGCGAGAAGGACCCGGTTGCCCCGCCGCGGGTGATGGCGCGCATGGCCAAAGCCATGTCGGATGCCCGTTTCGACGTGATCGAAGGCAGCGGGCATCTGCTGCATCTGGAGCGATCCGAGGCCTTCAACGGCCTGCTCGGCAGGTTCCTGCAGCGGCTGGCCGTGCATTGAGATGGCCGAGCCCGATCCGATCGCCAGGCCGCTCGGCGCCTGGATCCACCGCCAGGCGGAGGTCCGTCCGGACAGCGCCGCCCTGAGCTTCGGCGGCGCGACCTTGACCTTTGCCGCCTTTGCCGACCGGATCGATCGCCTGACCTTCGGCCTGCACCGCCGCCTGCAGCTCCAGGTGGGCGAACGCATCGCCTATCTCGGTCATAACCACGCCGATCTCCTCACCCTGATGTTCGCGGCCGCCCGGCTCGGGCTGATCGTCGCGCCGCTGAACTGGCGCCTCGCCCCGCCCGAACACCAGACGATCCTCGCGGATGCCGCGCCCAAAGCCCTGCTGGTGCAGGAGCCGTTTGCGGACGAGGCCGAGAACCTCTTGAGGGAAGGGGCCGCGTGGCGGCCGATCGCTCTCGATTTTTCGCACGGCGGCTGGTTCAGCTTCGACGACCTGCTCGACGGGAGCGGCGAGGTTGCAGCGGTCGGCGGTGGCGAGCATCCGCTGCAGCTGGTCTACACGTCCGGCACCACCGGCCTCGCCAAAGGGGCTGTTCTGACCCAGGACGCGCTGTGCTGGAACGCCGCCAACAGCGTCGACATGCACGGTCTCACCCATGAGGACCGCGTTCTCACGACCCTGCCGCTCTTCCATGTGGGCGGGCTCAACATCCAGACCCTGCCGGCGCTTGCGGTGGGCGCCGAGGTCCTTCTGCAAGCGCGCTTCGATCCGGCGAGCTTTCTGGAGATCATCGCCTGCAGGCGGGTGACGCTCACCGTTCTCGTGCCGGCGATCATGAAGGCGCTGATCGATCATCCCGCGTTCGCAACGGCCGACCTCTCCAGCCTTCGCCAGATCGCCACCGGCTCCTCCATCGTACCGACGTCCCTGATCCAGCCCTTTCTCGACCACGGCATCCCGGTGACCCAGGTCTACGGCACCACCGAGACCGCGCCGATCGCCGTCTATCAGCGCAAGGAGGACGCGGCGCACACGCTCGGTTCCACCGGCAAAACGGCGAGACATGGCGAGATGCGCCTGGTCGACGACGACGGCCGCCCGCTCGCTGCCGGCGCGTCCGGCCATATCCAGATTCGCGGGCCGCAGGTCATGACCGGTTATTGGAACAATCCCGAGGCGACCGCCGGAGCCTTCGACGGCGCCTGGTTCCGCACGGGCGATATCGGTCGCCTCGACGAGGGCGGCAGCCTCTGGGTCGAGGGCAGGGCGGACGATCTGATCAAGTCCGGCAGCGAGCGCATCTATCCTGCCGAGATCGAGGATCTCCTGCGCATGGACTCCGATGTCGAGGACGTCGTGGTCGTCGGCCGCGCCGATCCGGCCTGGGGCGAGGTGCCGGTCGCGGTGGTGCAGCTGGCCGAGGGGGCAGTGCGCGATCCCGATCGCCTGCTGCAGCGGCTGGACGGCCGGATCGCCCGCTTCAAATGGCCGAAGGAGGTGTGCTTCGTCGATGCCCTGCCGCGCAGTGCCCTCGGCAAGATCCTGCGCTACGTTCTCCGCGCCGAGATCGAGAAGAGCTGAGGCAGGTGCGCCAACGGCATCCGCGACCCGGTGACGGATCGACCTTTCCGGAAAAAGCATTAGTCTTGGCAGATGCCGTCATGGCCGACGGCGTTTCTTGAGCGAAAGGGGATGCGCGTCGATGAGTTCCAACAGCAAGATCGCAATCGTGACCGGGGCGGGATCCGGTGTCGGACGGGCCGCTGCCCTGGCCCTGCTTGGCGCTGGCTACAGTGTGGCCCTCGCGGGCAGGCGAAAGGACGCGCTCGAGGAAACCGCCGGTGCCGCGCCCTCCGGCGCGAAGACCTTGATCGTCCCGACGGATGTCAGCGACAAGACCTCGGTCGAGAACCTGTTCGCCGAAACCAAGAAGGCGTTCGGCCGGCTCGATCTCACCTTCAACAATGCCGGCACCAACACGCCGGGCCTGCTCGAGGACCTCACGCCCGAGGCCTGGAAGAGCGTCGTCGACGTCAATCTCACCGGCGTCTTCTATTGCATCCAGGAAGCCTTCAAGCTGATGAAGGACCAGGACCCGAGAGGCGGGCGCATCATCAACAACGGCTCGATCTCCGCCTACGCGCCCAGACCCAATTCGATCGCTTATACCGCGACCAAGCACGCCGTCTCCGGCCTGACCAAGACCGCCTCGCTCGACGGCCGCAAATACGACATCGCCGTCGGCCAGATCGATATCGGCAACGCCCTGACGCCGATGGCGGCGCGCATGGCCGAAGGCGTGCCCCAGGCCAATGGCGACGTCGTGCCCGAGCCGCTGATGAGCGCCGACGAGGTCGGTCGCGCCATCCTGCACATGGCCAGCCTGCCGCTCGACGCCAACGTCCTCAACATGACCGTCATGGCCACCAAAATGCCCTTCGTCGGCCGGGGGTGACGCGGTCACCTCGTTGACTTGGCGGCGTCGCCCGGACGGCGGGTTTGCGGGCTCGCCGGGCGTCGCCGATGGCTGAAGGCGGCAGGGCATTCCAGGACTTGGGCGCAAACCCTCGGGCCTGGCCACGCCGGTCCGAGTCCATGAGGTGGTCATACCACAAGTTTGTTGGAGCGGTACCAGGCGATGGCGTCCTTGAAAGCCTCGGCGGCGGGGCGGGCTTGGTAGCCGAGTTCGCGTTCCGCTTTGGCTGACGAGAAGAACATCAGCTTTCTGGCCATGCGCAGGCCGTCGACCGTGATGAAGGGCTCGTCGGTCCTGCCGCGGCGGCGCCAGATGGCTTCGGTCGCGAAGGCGATCGGCATGAGCGGCAGGATCGGCAGCTTGAGGAAGGGCGGCCTGACGCCGGCGGCTCTGGCGGCCGCCTTGACGATCGCATCGAGAGGCAGGTTCTCGCCGCCGAGAATGTAGCGTTCGCCGATCCGGCCGCGCAGGAAGGCGAGCAGATGGCCATCGGCCACGTCGTCGACATGCACCACGTTCAGGCCGGTGTCGACATAGGCGGGCAGACGGCGCCGCGCGACGTCGAGCACAAGGCGGCCGGTCGGGGTGGGCCTGATGTCCCGGGGCCCGATCGGCGCCGACGGATTCACGATGACCGCCGGCAGGCCTTCCTCCGCGATCAGGCGCAGAACCTCCTGCTCCGCCAGATATTTCGAGCGCTTGTAGTGTCCGACCATCTTTTTGATGGAGGTAGGTGTTTCCTCGTCAGCGGGCTCGGCGCTGCCGCTGAGGCCGAGGGTCGCGACGCTGCTGGTGTAGACGATGCGCTCGACGCCTGCCTCCGCGGCGGCGTGCATCAGGTCGATCGTGCCCTCGACATTGGTCCGGTAGATCGCCGCCGGATCGGGCACCCAGAGGCGGTAGTCGGCCGCAGCGTGGAAGAGTGCTCGGCAGCCCGCAACCGCGCGTTCGAGGCTCAGTGCGTCGTCCAGATCACCGTGCACGCGCTCGACGTCGAGCCCGCCCAGCAGGGTCTGATCGCTCTGCTCCCTGACCATCACGCGCACGCTCTCGCCGCATGTCAGCAAAGCGCGGACGATCGCCGAGCCGACGAATCCGGTGCCGCCGGTCACCAGGACGGTCATGGTGCCGTTCCGCGAAGAGGCTCGATCAGGGCGAACAGCGCCGGCAGGATGACCAGCGTGCAGACCAGGCTCCACAGGATCGCCAGGGTCAGGAGCAGTCCCATGCTCGCCATGCCCGGATGCGGCGAGATCGCAAGCGAGCCGAAGGAGGCGATGGTGGTCAGCGCGCTGAACAGAACGGCGCGCGGCGTGCTGATCGTCCCCGATGCGGCGTCGCCGGCGCCGAGCGTGCGTCTGCGCATGACCACGTGAATGGCGCCGCTGACGCCGAGACCGAGGAGCAGCGGCAGCACGATGACATTCGCGAAGTTGAGCTCCAGGCCGAGCAGAGCCGAGGTTCCGCCGGTGAACAGGATGGCGAGTGCCAGCGGGAGAAGCACCAGCAGCACGTCGGTGGCCCTGCGCAGCACGGCGATGAGCACCAGCGTGATCAGGGCGAACGCGATCACCGAGGCTTCGACGAAGGCGGCGACCACCACGCGCCCCGCCTCGGTGATGATGATCGGCGTGCCGGTCGCGTTCGGGGCGGCGCCGAGAGCGGCATCGGCAAAGCGCTGCAGGGCCCGATTGTCGTGAATGCCGATCGCAGGCCGTGCCATGACCTTGGCCTCGCCGGCCTCATTGATCCAGTCGGCGCGCAGGTTTGCCGGCAGGCTGTCCAGGTCCACCTTTTCAGCGAGCAGGGCCCGGTCGAGCCTGGTGAGAAGGTCCGGAAGATAGCGGGTGAGACGCGCTTCGAGATCGGCGAGATCCTGATCTGACGGGCCGTCTGCTCCTGCCGCGAGCGCGTTCAGGCTGTCGAGAAGCCGTTTGCCGGCGCTTTCGGCCTGGAGATCCGCCTTGTCCAGCGCCGATATCAGCCGATCCAAGGCTGCCCTTCTTTCCCGATCGTCGATCGATGCGTCCGTTTCGGGGGCAAGCGGGCCGAGGAAAAACGCCATGTCCGAGATGATCGACAGCTTCTCGTCCTGATCCTTCGGCACGAAGCTCGAGAGCGTGATCACGTCACCGATACCCGGAGTGCCGCGGAGCTGTTCTGCGATCCGCTCCGCTTCGCCGAGATCGGAAGCCAGCACCTGGATGATGTTGGTGGCCGTGTCCGGATTGCGCTCCAGGTCGAGAAAGGTCGCAACCGACTCGCTGTTCGGGTCTTTCAGATTGAGCGGGTTGAAATCGAAGGTGACCCGCGGCAGCAGCGGCACCAGGGAAACGGCGGCGATCACCGTGATGCCGAGAATGGTGCTGGCGAAGCGCTCCGTCCAGGGAAGGGGGGAGGCTGCCGACTTGGGCGCGCTTCCAGGCGCTGTCTTGAGGGGCATCAGGCGCAGCAGGGCGGGCAGCAGCACCAGGCTCGCCGCCCAGGCGACCGCCATGCCGCTCGCCGAGATGATGCCGAGCTCGGCGAGGCCGCGATAATCGGTCGGCACGAAGGCGATGAAGCCGAGAGCGGCGCAGATCGCGCTCAGGCTGAGGGGACGGCTGACCGCCCCGACGGCACGGTCGAGAGCCTCCTCATGGCCAGGCTGGCGCTGCATCTCCTCCTTGTAGCGGAGGCAGAGATGGATGCCGAAATCGACGCCGAGCCCGACGAACAGCACAGCGAAGGTCACGGAAATCAGGTTGAGCTGGCCGATCATCAGCGTCGCCAGACCGGCGGTGATCACGAGGCCGACCAGCAGCGTCGCCAGGGTCGCGACGATCAGGCGGATCGAGCCCAGGCCGACGACCAGGAGCAGGGCTACGCCTGCCGTTGCCGAAAGGCCGGCCCAGATCGCCCCGCTGCTCACCGTTTCCAGCTCCTCATGCTCGATCACCGCGGAGCCGGTGAGGCGCATGGTCGCGCCGCCTTCGGCGTTCATGCCGATGTCGGCAGCATGTCTGCGGATCGCTTCGATGGCGCTGGCCGCCGGCGCGAGCGAGCCATAGTCGATCGCAGGCTCGGCGAGCAGGAGGCTCCTCTTGCTGCCGCTCAGCCTTCCCTGATCGAGTTGCTCCCGCCAGGAGAGCGCCTTCGGCCGACCTTCGCGCGCCGCGTCGACCACATCGGCCATGCTGCCGAGCAGCCTTTCCAGCGGCGCCGGCATCGGTTCGTCATCCAGTTCATCGAGCACCAGACGAAGGAAATCGGAGAGGCCTTTCAGGTTCGGATCGGCCGCCAGCGCCGCCAGGAGCGGCTGCGATTCGGCCAGGCGATCACTCAGTGCCGCGAGCGCATCGATATCGAGGTAGAGAAGGCCCTCACGCGCGAAAAACGGGTCGCTTCCGGGCAGGTCGACCTCGGAAAAATGTCTGACGTCCGCGGTGACCGCCGCGGCCAGCGCCTTCGCCGCCTCCTCGCTCGCTTCCGGGCTGCCGCCGTCGATCACCGCAACGATCGGCTCCTTGAACGACGGAAAGGCCCGCTGCAGCGCCAGATGGTTTTGCCGGAAAGGCACATCGGCCGCGATCATGTCGGTGGTATCGGTATTGATCCTGAGAGTCGTTGCGCTGTAGACCAGGGCAGCGGCGGCGAGCGCCAGCACGATGGCGAGAATGACGATCGGATGGCGTGAGACACTCCCGGGATCGATCGGCCCTGCGACGCTCTGGCTGTTCTCGGTCATGCCAGGTTCAGCCGGGAACGATCATGGTTCGGCTGGCGCCGGATCATGCCGTCATTCCGACCGCCTGCGCCTTTGGCCACCAGGGGCGGCAAGTCTGGAGGAGACCCTGTCCTTGTCTCGATGGAGGCGCCGAAATGGGGCGTAGAACGCATGGGAGCGGATGGCCTTTCGCCGTCATTCTGGCGGTCATGTTGGTATTCGCCGCCGGTCCGGCCGGTCTCGCGGCGAAGGAGGGCGGCGTGCACGCTGTGGTCCAAAGGCTGAATACGACGCTCCTCGACGTCATGCAATCCGCGGACGCGCTCGGCTATCAGGGCCGCTACGAAAAGCTGGATCCCGTGCTTCGGTCAAGCTTCGACTTCGCTTTCATGGCCAAAATCGCCGTGGGGCGCGTCTGGAACGAGCTGGACGGAACAGAGCGCGCGGCGCTGGTCGAGCGCTTCAGCCAGATGAGCGTCGCCACCTTCGCGTCGCGTTTCGACGGCTATGGCGGCGAGCGCTTCGAGATTTTCGGCGACAAGCCGGGACCGCGCGACACGGTGGTCGTCGACGATCGGATCATTCGACCCGACGATCCCGAGGTCGGCCTGAATTTCGTCCTGAAAGAGCAGAAGGCGTCCGAAGGTGAGGCGGACTGGCGGATCATCGACGTGATGCTCGACGGGAAATTCTCCGAACTGGCGCGCCAGCGGGCGGAATTTTCCTCGGTTTTGAAACATGGCGGCTATGAGGAGCTGATCGCAGCACTCGACCGGCGCATCGCCGAGCTCGGCGCCGAAAGCTGATTCTTTTTACGTCGGGCCAATGTCTCAGGCGTCGGCCGTTCGCGTGCCGTCCGACAGGACGGCGTAGCTGAGCGGCATGGATCGGACACCGCCATCCAGCGTTCTGATCGCGCGCACGCCCTCTTTCTGCCGTCCGGCCAGATGCAGCACGCTGATCGGTTCGAACGGAGGCAGGGGACGGCAGAACACCTGACGGTCCTCGTCCCAGATCGGCTCGCTGCGCGCGCAGATCCAGTTGTGGGTGCTGGCCAGCCGGGAGGCGGGCAGGCCGTCGAGGCAGAGCGTCGCCATCAGCGCATGCTGATCGAGATTGGCGCGCCCGGCGCGCATCACGGCAGTCTGATAGCGGCGCTGCCAGGCCGCCCAGTGCGGGGCGTCGGCGCAAAGCGCGAAGGCGCCGGAATTGATCCGCCGGCCGAGGCTGAGGCGAAGACCGCCCTTGACCCCGAAGCAGCGAAACGCGTTGCCCACATGCCACTTGAGAGCGTAGGGCTCGATGCGATAAGACGGATCGGTCTCCTCGACGACGGCAAGCGCGCCGTGCTGCGCCGCCTGAAAAAAATCGACGGCGAAGCGGCCGTCCTGGACGGAGATGTCGGCATCCAGCCAGAGATAGGCCTCAAAGCCGGGGAAGAACGCGGGAACCATCGGCCGCGCGGCATAGCCGAGATTGCGCGAGCTGCGCAGCGCCGAGGGCGCGTCGAACCACCACCAGGGCCGCACCACGTCGTGCGCCAGCTCCTCGATCGCCGAGAGCTCCTCGGGCCTGAGACCGAAATCGAGGACCAGCAACGGACAGGCTGGCGCCAGCCTCGAGCACGCCAGGCTCTGCAGCAGACTGTGCAGCAGGGGGAAATAGCCGTGATCGGCGCCGGTCACGATCGCTGTGCGCACGTCAACTCTCCAGCCTCGACAGGGCATGCCTAAGGGTTCCCTGCACGCTTCGTGTGCACTACAGCAGAGGATGGTTAGGAAATCATTAATTGAATAGACGGGATAACAAAAAACGCAAAGTTGCCCTGCCGGTCAGGAGCGCTTGGCATCGGGATGCAGGCTCTTGCCCAGGATGTGATCGCTGGCGCCGATCACATGCGAACTCGCGCCGACGATCAGCCGATCCGGGCCCTTGGCGATCTTCGGATTTTTCTCGGGATAAGGCAGGCCGGCGAGAAAATGGGCCATGCAGTTCAGCCTGGCGCGCTTCTTGTCGTCGGATTTGATGACGGTCCAGGGTGCATCGGCGGTGTCGGTATAGAAGAACATCGCCTCCTTGGCCTCGGTATAGTCCGACCAGCGTTCGACCGAGGCCAGATCCATGGGTGACAGCTTCCACTGCTTGAGCGGGTCGTTCTTGCGCATGGCGAAACGCCGTCGTTGCTCGTCCTGGGTGACGGAAAACCAGTATTTGAAGAGACGGATGCCGCTGCGCACCAGCATGCGCTCCAGGTCGGGGGCCTGGCGCATGAATTCGAGATACTCGTTGGGGTTGCAGAATCCCATGACCCGCTCGACACCGGCGCGGTTGTACCAGGAGCGGTCGAACAGGACGATCTCTCCCGACGTCGGGAAATGCCTGACATAGCGCTGAAAATACCACTGGCCGTGCTCGGCCTCCGTGGGCTTCTCCAGGGCGACGACACGCGCGCCGCGTGGGTTCAGGTGCTCCATGAACCGCTTGATGGTGCCGCCCTTGCCTGCGGCATCCCGGCCTTCGAACAGGATGACGATGCGCTCGCCGGTCTCCTTCACCCAGCGCTGAACCTTGAGAAGCTCGACCTGCAGCTCGGCCTTGTGGGTTTCATAGGCAGCCCTCGGCATCTTCGATTTGTAGGGGTATTCGCCGCTCTCGAAGAAACGGCGGATCACCTCTTCGTCATGGCGCTTCTCGGCGAGGTCGTGGCGAATCTGAGCCGCGCGCCTGGCAGGCGTCAAACCATCGCTTTGCTCGCGCGCGCCTTTCTTCCGTGGCGTCCGCGGCTTCGGGGTAGTGGGAGCCGTCGCAGCGGCAGGATCCGGCCCGGAGCCCTCGGCACCATCGCCCGGGGCGGTTTCGGTGGCCGTTCCCGCCGATCCGTTACCATTGCTTTTCGTGGTCATGTCCTACTCCCGGAGGCTCTGAGCCTGAATTTCCAGTTGGCGCTTCCTAGCTCTGAAGATACGCTCGATTGTCGACAAACCCAAGGTCGCCGGCCGGATTCATGACGATAACATTCAAAGGTTACGCTGTCGTTTCGGCGGACGGCTTCATCGCGGACCACCGTGGACACATGCCCGACGCGCTGCGTTTCGAGGCGGACTGGACGTATTTTCAGAACGCTCTCGATGCCGCCGACGTCACCCTGCTCGGCCGGCACACCCATGAGGCCGCGCCCAATGCGAGGCATCGCCGCCGGCTGGTGGCGTCCCGAGGCGTACATGCGGTCATCCAGGAAGATGCGTGCACCTGGTGGGTGAATCCCGAAGAGGTGACGCCTGCTTCGGCGGTCGCGGTCGTTGCCGGCACCGAGGCGATCGTCGCCGTGGTCGGCGGCACGGGCGTGTTCGACTGGATTCTCGAAGACGGTGGCTTCGAGAGCTTTCATCTGAGCCTCGCCCACCCCGTGCGCCTGGGCGCCGGACGACCGCTGTTCGACGGCGTCGACGATCTCGACGGCGCGATAGCTCGGCTGAACGCCAGGAACCTGCACGCCGCGCGACGGGACTGGCTGGACGAGACGGCCGGGCTGGAACTGATCACGTTCGAAAATGTCGGCCGCCGCTAGCTCTTGAAGGTGACGAGGATCTTCGTCCGTTTGAACGTCCTGCCGGCAACCTCATGTTCGTGATCGATCAGCTCGGCGGTGACGCCGCTTCCCTCGAGCTGGCGCAGCCGGTAGACGATGCGCGGATCGTCCCAGACCAGCGTCGCCACATTGCATTCGAACAGAAGGGTGTCGTCGGTTGCCTGGCCCGAGGAAGCCTGGGTGATGAGATTGTCGCCGTCGAGAATGCCCAGGACGCGGTCGACCCAGGCTTTGCGCACCTGCCGCTCATGGTCGCCGGCGACGCGCTGCAGTTGCCGGTTGATCGCGGCGAAACGATAGGTCCGGTCACTCATTCTCGGCCTCATCTGCCGGCATCTTCTCGTTGACCACCCGGATCGAGGGGCGTTCTGCGGGCGGGTTCGGCTTCTCGTCGCTTTCGGGCGGAGCAGCCCCGGCAGCCTGCTCCATCAGCACGCGCGCCGCCGGTGCCCGGCCTTCCTTGTCCTCGCCGAAATAGATGGTCTGGTGCGGGAAGGGAATTTCGATGCCAAGCTCGTCGAAACGGTATTTCATCAGGCGATTGAAGGCGCGTTTGATGCCCCACTGGGTCATCGGCCTGGTCTTGATGCGCGCCTTGATCATCACTGCGCTGTCCGCGAACTGATCGACGCCCAGAACCTGGATCGGCTCCAGAATGTTCTCACCCTGGATCGGGTCGGTTTCGAGCTCGGCGCCGAGCTGCCGGATCACCTCCATGACCTCGTCGACGTCCTCGCGATAGCTGATGCCGATATTGAGCTCTGCGAAGGCAAAATCCTTCGTGTGATTGGTGATCGTGGTGACTTCGCTGAAGGGGATGGTGTGGGCGCGGCCGGAAAGATCGCGCAGGCCGATCGTGCGCACCGAAATACGCTCGACCACCCCGGAATGGCCGGCGACGTCGACCACTTCGCCGACCGCGATGGTGTCCTGAAACAGGATGAACAGGCCGTTGATGATGTCCTGCACCAGCTTTTGCGAGCCGAAGCCGATGGCGATGCCGATGACACCGGCGGCGGCCAGGACCGGGGTGACGTCGACGCCGAGGGTGGACAGCGTGGTCAGGGTGACCACGGTGCAGATCACCAGAAAGAGGAAGGTGCGCAGCAGCGGCAGGAGCGTGCGCGAGCGTGCGCTGCGCTCGACCCGCGTGCCGCTGTCGTCGATGCTGTCGAGGTAGTTCTCGATCAGCGTGCTGATTAGCTCCCAGACCAGGAAGCTGACACCGACCACGGTCGCCGCACTTTTCACACGGCTCCAGGTGTCGTCGCTCAACCATCCGCCGATCAGGGTGAACAGGTTGAAGCCCCAGATATGGACCAGGGCCAGCAGGATCAGGAAATAGACCAGCGAGACCGCGAAGCCCTGCAGCAGGCCGAGATAGCGATTCACCCTGCGCTCGAAGGCCGGGTAGCGCTGGCGAACGCCCGTGCCGAAGGAGAGACCGCGGCCGAGCGCGCGCTCGACGCCGTAAGCGAGCGGCCGGGCGACCGCCAGGAGAAAGGTGGTGAGCACGCCGCCGCGAAACAGCAGGGCGAAGCCGCCCGGGATGTCCAATGCCCAGATCAGATAGGTGCTCACGATGTAGAAAATCGCGAAGACCGGCCAGATGTCGGCGATCAGATGCCGGCAGCGGCCCAGGACCTGCATCACATGGTCGCTTTCGGCATGGCCGTTGCCGCGCAGCCAATGGGCGATCGGCTTGCGGTTCCGGAGCACCAGATAGATGAGCATGATCACGACCACGAGGCCAAGCGCGCGATTGATGCCGCCGTAGATCGTGCCCGGAATCTCGAGAACGTAGTCGTTCTGGAAGATCACATAGCTGTAGGCTATCAGATAGATGAAGCGCTTGATCCAGCTGAAGACGTAGCGGGCATGCTCGTTGGAGAGGCTGATCAGGCGAAGACCAGGCGCCGACGGAGCGAGAATGGTGCGGGCGCCGACCACCAGCACCATGCAGAAGATGGTGGCGTTGACCAGCGACCGGCCGAGCACCGTGATCGCGTCGCCATTCCAGTTGCCGAGCAGCGTCAGGAGCCCGTAGCCGACCGCGGCGAAGGCCATGATCGGGATCAGGCGAAGCGCGCCGCGGAGAAGGGCTATCGGCACCCTCGCCACGAGACCTTCCGGATTTTCCAGGTGGAAGCGGCGGATGGTCGGCTGCAGCAGGCGCCGGACGATGCGATAGCCGATGACGCTGACACCAAGCGTGACCGCAAGCTTCGCAATGAGGTCGATCCAGTAGCTGCGCAGCTTGGCGTCGGAAACCTGGTCCACCAGCCAGTTGGTCAGATCCGGGAGATCGACGATCGTCGAGGAGAGCTCCACGGACGCCTGGGTCAAGGCGTTGATCTGCTTCGTGAAGATCTCGACGACGCCGAGACTGAGCTCGTCGACGTTCTTGCTGCCGCCCGCAGCCGGCTCGATGGCGTTGAGGGCCTTCAGCTGGTCGACCAGCTTCGCCCGCGCCTTCGGGTCCTCGAGGGTCTTGACCAGGCTCTCGATCTTCGCGGGATCGATGTCCGAGGTGGCCGCATCGCCGTCGGCCGCACGCGCCGGTGCAAGGCCCGACGTCAGGGGCGTCAGGAGCAGGATGGCTAGCAAAAACAACGTCCTGAGAAGGACGGGCGGCCTCGACGTCATAGGGGTTCCGGCATGGTCTGATCGCGTCATGGTTAGCAGGAGAACATTAATGCGCCGTTAATCTTCCATCGAAAACGGGCTCGGCGGCAGGATGAAGCGCCGGCGGCGCTCGATCCAAGAGTCGGGATAGAAGGCCGTTCAGCCGTTGAAAGCCGGTTTCGGTCGCCCTGAGGCGCCGGTCATCGCGCTGCAGCCACCCCTCCTCCTCGAAGCTGTCGATCGCCGCCGCATTCAAGGTCTCGCGCAACGCACGGCCGGACAGGCGCTCCAGCCTGGCGATGTCGATGCCCTGGTCGAGGCGGAGACCCATCAGCACCATCTCGACGATCTGCTCCTCGAGCGCGATGGGCTCGCGCACGATCCCGCCATGCCCCAGGCGTTCGACCTGTTCCAGCCAGGCGCGCGGCATGCGCTCGGTGCTCGTGGCGAAACGCTGCTCGCCAAGGGTGAGACGGCCATGGGCGCCAGGTCCGATTCCGAGATAATCGCCGGCCCGCCAGTAGATCAGATTGTGCCGGCAGGCGTCGCCTTCTCGGGCGTGGTTCGAGATTTCGTAAGCGGGGAGACCGGCCGCAGCGAGCGTTTCGCGGGTGAGCTCGAACAGGTCGGCCTGCAGGTCGTCCTCGGGCAGATCGAGCTGGCCGCGCTGCTGCAGGGTGAAGAAGCGCGTGCCGGGCTCGATGGTGAGCTGGTAGACGCTGAGATGGCCGCCGGCGTGATCGAGCGCGCGTGCCAGCTCGGCGGACCACGCCGCGAGCGTCTGACCGGGGCGCGCATAGATCAGATCGAAGGAAAAACGCGGGAACAGCGTGGCCGCGTGATCGACGGCGGCCAGTGCCTCGTCTGCGCTGTGCTCGCGGCCGAGGAAGCGAAGCGCCTGATCGTCCAGCGCCTGCACGCCGAGCGACAGGCGGTTGACCCCGGCGCGCCGGAAATCGGCGAGGCGCACCTGGTCCGCGGACGTGGGATTGGCTTCGAGCGTGATCTCGATGTCATCCTCGGCACCGAACAGCGCCGTCGCTCCGGTGATCAGGGCTTCCGCGGTTCTCGGGTCCATCAGGGAGGGCGTGCCGCCACCGAAGAAGATCGAGGTGAGCGGGCGCCTGCCGACACTGTCTGCGACATGGCGGAGCTCGGCGAGCAGGGCCTCTCTCCAGCGTGCATGGTCGACCGCCCCCTCGACATGGCTGTTGAAGTCGCAATAGGGGCATTTCGAGCGGCAGAACGGCCAATGGATGTAGAGGCCGAAACCGGCGGTGTTCTGGTGTTCTGGCATGGGCCTGATCGCGCGGCCCGGGTTCAGGCCGCCGCTTTTTCCCGGCAAAGGCGTTCAAACAGCGGCCTGTAGATTTCCGTCACCGAGCGCCAATCGCGCCCCGCGACGAACTGCCGGCCGTTCGCTCGAATTTGGGGCCAGCGCTCGCGCGATGCAAGCACATCCTGCAGGCGTTCGATCAGCGCTGCGAGATAGCCTGCCTTGAACAGGAAGCCGGTCTCGCCGTCTTCGATCAGCTCGCGATGGCCGCCGACATCCGAGGCGACCACGATCCGCCCGGCAGCCATCGCCTCGAGCGGCTTCAGGGGTGTCACCAGATCGGTCAGCGGCATGGGCAGGCGCGGATAGACGCAGCCATCGATCAGGCTGTAATAGGCCGGCACGTCCTGATGCGGGATGCGGCCGGTGAAAATCACCTTGCCGTCCAGCCCTTTTTGCGATGCGCGGGCGCGCAGCAGGTGCTCGTCCTGGCCGGCGCCGATCAGGAGGAGGCGGAGTGCGGGCTCGGCCGCGAGCAGGGCCGGCATGGCGTCGATCATCAGCGCCAGGCCCTCATAGCTATAGAAGGAGCCGATGAAGCCGAGCACGATGCAGCCTTCGAGCTCGAAGCGCCGGACCAGCGCGGGGTCGGGCGCCGTCATCGCCGAGAAACGGGCGGGATCGACGGCGTTGGGCACGCGCGCGATCTTTTCGGAGGGAATGCCGCGCGCGACCAGCGCGTTGCGCAGGCCGTGGCAGATGGTGGTGATCGCGTCGACCCGCTGGCAAAGGGTGGTTTCCAGTGCACGGATCGCGCGGTAGCGCGCGCTGTTCTCGCGGGTCGTGCCCTGATCGACGGCCGCGTCCTCCCAAAAGGCCCTGATCTCGTAGACGACGGGCAGGCCGAGCTTTCTCGCGGCCCAAAGGGCGGGGTAGCCGTTCAGCAGCGGCGAGTGCGCCTGGATGACGTCGGGCCTGACCTCTCTTGCGATCTGCAGGACCCGTGCGCGGGTGGTGCGCATCTCCATCATCTCGCGCAACAGCGGCAGGCGGGAGGGCGTCCTGCTCTCGAGCGTGCGGAAGAACTGCCAGCCCTCGACCTCCTCGACCGGAGCCGGCATCGGGTGCTCGTGGCGCGGCGAGGTCAGGTGGAAGGTCTCGATGCCGTGGACGCGCTGGCCTTCGAGCAGGCCATGGGTGCGGTAGACATAGCCGTCCTGCGTCGGCAGGCCGTGATTGAGCACGTGCAGGACGCGCATCAGTCGGTCTCGTGCGCGCGGGCGGGCTCGGCCTTCGGGGCCAGCTCCTGGAGATAGGCGGCGATGCCCTTGTGGTGCTCGAGCACGGCCTCGATGTCCGGGAGCGCCTCGTCGGCACGGTCGGCATAAGGGGCGCTGATCGCGATCAGGGCGGCGGGCTCGTCCTTGCCGAGCAGCTTGCGATAGAGGCGATAGGCCTTGGCCTGCCAGTCCTTCGCGACCTGCCGTCCGCCGATCCAGTACCAGGCGAGCACGACGCGGTCGCCGGCGGCGCGGCCGTAGAGTTCTTCCTTCCTGAGGACGGCGGGCAGGCCGTCGATCTCGGGCGCATGCCAGGAACTTGCGATCCGGGTCCAGCTCTCGCCGTCCGCAAGACGGTTGCCGTGCTGGATCAGCTCGGCGCCCTCGCGTTCATGGGTGTAGTAGGCAAGGGCGAGGTCGACCGGCCGGCCGCCGCAATCGATGGTCAGCTCCTGGATCAGGTCGGCGCTCGCGAAATCCGGACGCCAATTGCCGAACGCTGCGAGATCGGCCTTGCAGGCAGGACCGAGATCGAGGGCGGGGTCGAGCAGCAGCTTCGGATCGATCCCGGCGGTTTCCGCTTCCTCGCTGAACACGACGCCTGCATAAAGCGGCGCCGCTGCCACCAGCGCGATCACCGGCAGAGCCGCGACCGGGCGCCAGGCCGCTCGCCCCGGCCTTTCGGCAGGATCGTCCTCCTCGTCCTCCGCCGGCGACGGCCAGTCGGCCATAGCGTTGCCGATGGCGAGAAAGGCCAGCATGATCGCCGCGAAGAAGCCCCAGCCATAGACGAGGTGGTCGACGCCTGCGGCATATTCATTGTCGGTCAGATAGGCGATCAGGATGATGCCGAAGGCGCGAAAGCCGTTGGCGATGATCGGCAGCAGAACCGCAATCGTCATGAACAGCAGCCATTTCCAGAGCCGGCCCATGGCGAGATAGGCGAACAAGGCTCCGATCATGACATTGGCGATCAGAAAGCGGATGCCCGCGCAGGCCTCGGCAACCTCGAACAGCCCGCTCGGCGTCTCGATCATGATGCCGTCATGGAAGACGGGGATGTTCAAGAGACTCAGCAGGCCGACGGCGAAGCTCGCCGTGAACTGCTGCAGCGCCGGCACGAACACGTCGCCGAACGGCACCATGAACAGCAGGAAGGCGAGCGCAAAGGCGATCGTTCTGCCGACCTCGCGGCCGAGCAGGGCGACCACCAGGCTGATCGCCATGCCGATAAGGGCGACATGCTCGAAGAGCTGGATCTGGCCGGCGCGGCCGATCAGCCAGAGCAGGGCGAAGGCGGCGAGCGGGATCAAGGCGAGCAGGTCTTCGCGCGGGGTCATCTGAGCGAGCTGCGCGCGCTTTTGCCAGATCAGCACCAGGGCGATCGGCAGCACCAGGAAGCAGTGATTGTACGTCGTCACCGCCATCCAGAGCGAGACCATGGTCTCGACCGACCGGGCGGTGACCAGAAGCAGAAGGCCGATGGTGAGTAGAAGAACGGCCAGCGGCAGACGCCAGAGCGTGGGGAAGGCGGGCTGATCAGGCATTGATGGTCCCCTCGTCGATAATGTCGTCAGCGGCGGCATCTGCGGCAGGCCTGGCCTCGTCCGGTCGGCGTGCGGCCGATCCGCGAGCACCCTTCGCGGTCTCGGCGAGGAGCTGATCGCGCAGCTCGATGGCGCTTCGCCCCTCGCCGCCGAGCTCGCCGGTGAAGAACTGCAGATAGCGCTCGATGCGCGTGAGAAAGGCCTGAAGCTCCGCTTCGTTCTGCACGTAGGGTGTGTTGCCGGACGCGACCGACGGGCTGTGGAAGACGAAGGTGAAGAGGCGCTCGCCGCGCCGGATCAGCGTGGCGGTGAGACGTCTCAGCTCGTTGAGCGCCATGCCTTCGGGCGTGAGCGTCAGGCGGTCGAGCAGGCCGGAGCGGGCGAACAGGCCGGGCAGATGGCAGGCGGTGCCGGGACCGCTCTGGATGAGCGGCAGAATGGACGGGCCCAGACGCCGGCCGAGGAGGCCGCAGAGATTGCGCGTCATCGGCAGCTCGAGCAAGGCGCGCTCGCGTCCGAACCAGAAGGGCCGGTGCGGGGCGGCCTGGAAATTGGGGCCGTGCACCCGGCGAAAATCGGTGAACGGCACGACGCTGGTGTCGATATCCAGGCCGAGCTCTTCGAGCAGCTCGGCGGTGTCGTCGTTGAAGCCGTAGCGGCCTGCCTTGAACACCTTGGGCTCGACGCCGAGATGGCGCTGCACCGCCTCGATCAGCCGCTCGATCTTCGCCTGCTGCAGGGCGCGCGGCAGGTTGGAGGGATAGGAGTTGCGCGCCGAGAGCAGCTCGTCGAAGGGCGGGTTGGTCCAGGGGTGAAGCTGGATGCCGACATCGGCCCGGCCCTCGTCCAGAAAGCTCTTCAGGATGCTGCAGGCCTCGGGATCGGTGGCGATCGGATAGTCGATCAGATAGGTCGGCTTGATGCCGTAGCGGTCGAACAGACACTGGGTGCGCTGCTGATTGCGAATCGAGGCGGTGCCATGACCGTCGCGCGAGAACGGACCATGCCAGTCGAAGTCGGCCTCGGTATCGATGACCACGGTCATGGTGGGCGGTTGAGAGGGGTTGGACGGCACCTCGGCGAATTGCGGGCTCGCCAGGGTCGCTGTGATCGGTGCGGCCACGGTCGGGTGCTTCGCCTGCAGCCGGTCGCCGGTTTCCTCCATGAGGTCATGGCAAAAGCGCTGAAGCTGCCGATATTGCGCATCGCGCTCCAAGCCGCTCGCCGCCTTGCGCGCCGGCGGGGCGACCCGGCCGGTCCGGCGCTTTTCCTCGATCCAGAGGCGAAGCGTCGTGGCGATCTCGTCGGGATCGTTGGTGTAAAGGCCGGCGCCGCGCTCAGACACCAGCTTGGCCGCCACGCCGTTCAGCGGCCCGAGCCCCAGGATCTGACGGTTGGTCGCGAAATATTCGAAGATCTTGGCCGGCACGTTGCCTTCGTCGGCCGGGTGGTTCCACTGCATCAGCAGCAGGACGTCCGAGCGCTTCTGGATCGCGACGGCGTCTTTGTAAGGAATGGCGTCGTTGATCTCGACGATGTCGTTCAGTCCCATGCTGTCGGCGAGGGCGGCGACGGTGTCGAGCTGATGGCCGTAGAACTGAACGCGGAGCTCGTCCCCGCGAATGCCGTGGCGCCGGATCGCTTCGAACAGCGGACGCGGATCGCGTCGTCCCGGATAGATCGTGCCGGCATGCAGGAGGCGCACCGGCAGGCCCGCCGGCGGGTCGACGTCCAGGCTGAAATCCTTCGGATCGAAACCGTTCATCACCGTCTCGGTCGGCAGGCCGTATTTGCCGGCGTAGAAGCTGGACCAGACGCTGGAGACGGTGACGATGCCGGTCGCCCTGCCGACCACGGCGCGTTCCAGGTGCCGGTCGATCCAGCGGCGCCAGGCCGGCTGCTTGGTGTAGGGATCGTCCGCCCAGCGGTCCCTGAACTCCGCGATCCACGGGATGTCGAACCACCAGGCGGCGAAGGCTGCGGCGAGAAAGGAGGAAAAGGGCGGGCCGCTCACCAGGATCACGTCCGGACGTTCGGCGCGGATCTGGCGGGCCAGGGCCGGGATCAGCGTCAGGCACCAGTCGATGCGCTTGTCGGGGTAGAACGCGATGCTTCGATAGGTGTTGCCGAGCAGGCGCCTTGCCGAGCGCACCAGCCGCTGGCGGAGCGTCGGCGGCCTGCCGTCCGGGCGCGCGGTGCCGATGCGCGAGCGGTTGGCCGGGTTGAAGCGGCCGTCGAGATCGAGATAGCGCGTGCGCGTGACCGCCTGCTCGTCGATCTCGACGGCGAGCGAGCGATCGCCGCTCTGGGGCTCGGGCGTCACCACCCTGACCCGGTGCCCGCTTTCCTCGAGACTGCGCGCCATCTTGCCGATGCGGATCGCGGCAATGGCATTGTCCGGCGGAAAATACCAGCTCACCAGGAGGAGAGAGCAGGGCTCGCCGGCAGGAGCGGGCGAGGCCGCTCGGCGACGGGGGCTGCTCGGCCGCTCCGCCTGGATGGCGGGGCGATCGATCAGGGGCTTGGTCATTTCGCCACCCCCTCCTGCGACGCCAGCCCTCGGCCGGGCGCGCGGCCGCGCAGGCGCGTCATCTTCTTGTCGGCCGCCTTTTGCCAGATGCCGGCGATCGCTGTCGTCTCGACCAGCGGCTCGTCTTGCCGGGATCGCGCCTTGCGTCTCGACGTCCGTTGTCCGAGCTTCGCCTCCGCCATCTCACGCACTGCCGCGACCACCACCAGGAGGGACAGGAAATAGTCGTAGAACGCCATCGAGAGGGCGGCGCCCGAGACGCAGAAGGCGACCATGCTGACCTGGATCATGCGGCCGAGATCGGCCATCCATTCCAGCTCCGGCTGTCCTTCGGTTGCGCGCGCGAGCCAGCGGGCATTCCAGAAACCGGTCGCGAGCAGGGCGATGTAGAGGGCGAAACCGGCCAGACCGAGATCGCCCAGCACCTGCAGGTAGATGCTGTGCGCGGCACGCGGTTTGCGATTGACGACGCCGAACGTCGCGGGGTCGGGCGCGTAGCGGAAGAAGATCGATCCGGTCTGCAGCGCATACATGCCGGCGCCGGTCAGCGGCCGGTCGAACGCCGCCGAGGCATAGGTTTGCCAGGACAGCAGCCTAAGCTTGAAGGAGTCGTCGCCCGTCTTGGCGGTCTCGATCGTGCCCATGCGCTGCTTCCAGCTGTCGGGTGCCACGCTGTGCAGACCGAAGGCGACCACCAGCAGCGTGACCAGCGCCAGGACGCGGCTCCGCGATCGCCACCAGAGGAACGCCCCCATGGCGATCAGGCCGATGAAGCCGCCGCGCGAATAGGTGGCGAGCACGGCCATGACGGTCATCACCATCGCGCCGATCAGGCCGAGCTGCATCCAGCGATGGCGGGACTGCAGGCGCAGATAGTTCATCAGCGGAATGCCGACCAGCAAGGCCAGCGCAAGGTGATTGCGATCCGTGATTTCGGACTGCAGCGGACCGGCGAGGTGGTGCGCACCGGCGGTGACGATGAACAGCGTGCCGCCGTTCAGCCCGAAGAAGCCGATGGCGAAGGCCATCAGCCAGATATAGCCATGAAGGCGCACCCTGCTGGTCAGCATCACCCTGAGCAGCAGGAGGAAGGCCATGGTCTTCATGTACTTGTTGAATTCGACCTTGGAGATCTCGGGCGCCAGCGAAAACACCGTCGACAGCGCCGCGACCAGGGTGAGCGCGATCAGCAGGGCTGCCGTGAGGTCGAGCCTGAACGTCTTCTTCTCCTTGGAGACCGCCCAGCCGATCGCCGTGGTGATCGCGATCACCAGGTTGAAGGGGATCTGGGCGGCGAAGGACCAGATCATGCTGTGCGGCTTCAAGAAGGCGACCCAGCCGAAGGTGAGCAGCCCGGCCCAGGGATGAACCAGGCTCAGCAGCGTCAGCGGAGAGAAGATCGACAGAAGCAGGAGGTCGCGCATGGAGGCCGAAGACTCGCATCAAGCCAATGAAGAAGCCAATAAGTTGTAT
This sequence comes from Alphaproteobacteria bacterium, assembly GCA_041398025.1. GTDB lineage: Bacteria > Pseudomonadota > Alphaproteobacteria > Geminicoccales > Geminicoccaceae > JANQPX01. The sequence continues at coordinate 184,493 of JAWKVM010000009.1, read as the reverse complement.
TGTATGGGTAGATGTGACGCATTATGATAGAGCATAACGCTCGCGCATACGCAACCTGAGGGAGTGTGAAATTTTATATATTTACGCTTTGAGGGATATCTTTCTTGGCGTCCGCACCGGCATTGCGGGGCATCAGCCGCCCTCGATCACGACGGTCGGGCCATGATCGACAATCTTTTCTTCATCCTGCAGATCATCGGGGTGGTCATCCTGATCGGCTGGGCCGTCGTCCATGACAAGCTCGCCGAGGGCGCGGCTTCCCGTGGTCCCCTGGCGTTCAGGCAGGCAGGACGCGGCAAGGCGTGGCGGACAGCCGACTCGCGCCGCCGGAAAGCTGGCGCCAGCCTTGACATGCATCGGGACGAGGCATTCGGGCGGGAGGACGCCTAGGCGTCCAGCGGCATGCCGCATGCAGCGTTCGCCGCAAACGCCAGCTCCATGGTCAGCCCGAGGGCGCCGCCTTCCTCCGGTCGGTGAGGAGGTTGGTGAGCCAGTCCGGGTCCATCTCCGGAACCGAGGACAGGAGCAGCTCGGTATAGGCGTGGTGCGGCGGGGTGAACATTTCCGTGCGCGGGCCGCTTTCCACCACCTCGCCCTGATACATCACCACCACCTCGTCCGAGATGGCTCGAACGGTGCCGATGTCGTGGGTGATGAACATATAGGCGAGGCCGAGTTCGTCCTGGAGGCGCTGCAGGAGTTTCAAAATACCTTCGGCGACCAGCTGGTCGAGGGCTGATGTCACCTCGTCGCAGATCACCAGCTCCGGCTCGGCGGCGAGTGCTCGGGCGATGCAGATGCGCTGCTTCTGGCCGCCGGAAAGCTCGCCCGGCAGGCGGTCGATGAAGGCCTTCGGCTCGAGCTCGATCATCTCCAGAAGCTCGGCGATGCGGTTTTCTCGCGCGGCCCTGTCCATGTTGAAGTAGAGCTTGAGCGGCCGGCCGATGACGTCGCGCACGCGCTGGCGCGGATTGAGCGCGGTGTCCGGCATCTGGTAGATCATCTGCAGCTTTCGGAGCTGCTCCACGCTGCGCTGGCGGTAGTCCGCGGGCAGCACCTCGCCGGCGAAGCGCACCTCGCCGGCGCGCGGCGGCAGGAGTCCGGCGATCACACGCGCCGCCGTGCTCTTGCCCGAGCCGCTCTCGCCGACCACGGCGACCGTGCGCTGCTTGTGAATGTCGATGCTGATGTTCCTCAGGACATCGGTCGAGGTGTAGCCTGCGGTCACGCCGTTCATGCTGACCACGGGCACGCCGTCGGGGGGCGGCGTATCGGGCTTGCGGAAGCTGCGCACCGCCCAGAGCGCCTTGGTGTAATCCTCCTTCGGCGCCGCCAGCATGGTGCGCGTCTGATCCTCCTCGACCAGGTGGCCGTGGCGCAGCACCATGATGCGGTCGGTCATCTGCGCGACCACCGCGAGGTCGTGGGTGATGTAGAGGGCGGCCGTGCCGAACTGCTCGACCGCGGATCGGATCGAGGCGAGCACCTCGATCTGCGTGGTGACGTCGAGCGCGGTGGTCGGCTCGTCGAACACGATCAGATCAGGCTTGCACGCCATGGCCATCGCGGTCATGGCGCGCTGCAGCTGACCGCCCGAGACCTGGTGCGGATAGCGAAAGCCGATGCTCGCGGGCTCGGGGAGCTGCAGACGGCGGTAGAGGTCGACCGCTTCCGCCTCGCTCTCCCGGCGGCCGCGCAAACCATGCTGCACCGGTGCTTCGGCGAACTGCTCGATCAGACGGTGCGCGGGATTGAACGCGGCCGCAGCGCTTTGGGCGACGTAGGCGATGCGCGCGCCGCGCAGCGCGCGCTTTTGCCCCTCCGTCGCCTTCATCAGATCGATGCCGTCGAACAGGATCTCGCCGCCTGAGATGCGGCAGCCGTCGCGCGCGAAGCCCATGGCGGCAAGGCCGATGGTCGACTTGCCGGCGCCCGACTCGCCGATCAGCCCGAGCACCTCGCCGCGCTTCAAGTCGAGATCGATGCCGTGGACGATTTCCTGCCACTGCTCGTCGGCGCGCCCCTCGATGCGCAGTCCACGCATGGTCAGGAGAAGGGGCAGATCGCTCTCTGATCTACTGCTCATCGCGCAACCCGCTTGCCTTGTGCAGGAACCAGTCGACCACGAAGTTCACACCCACGGTCAGCAGAGCGATCGCGCCTGCCGGCAGCAGCGGGGTGATATCGCCGAAGGTGATCAGCGTGGCGTTGTCCCGGACCATGCTGCCCCAGTCCGCGGTCGGCGGCTGCAGGCCGAGGCCGAGAAAGCTGAGCGCGCTGATGAAGAGAAAGACGAAGCAGAAGCGAAGGCCGAACTCCGCGACCAGCGGCGGCATGGCGTTGGGCAGGATCTCGCTCTTGATAATCCACCAGAGCCCTTCGCCCCGAAGCTTCGCCGCCTCGACGAAATCCATGACAACGATGTTCATGGCGACGGCGCGCGCCAGGCGGAACACGCGGGTCGAGTCCAGAACCGCGATCACCAGGACCAGCGAGGTCACCGAGGTGCCGACCACGGTCAGAATGAGCAGCGCGAAGATCAGCTGCGGGATCGCCATCAGGGCATCGACCACGCGGCTGAGGAGCTGATCGATCCAGCCGCCGAGGGTCGCCGCGATCAGGCCGAGCAGCCCGCCCAGGAGAAAGGCGAGGCAGGTGGTCAAAAGCGCGATGCCGACGGTGTTGCGCGCGCCGTAGATCAGGCGGGAGAGCATGTCGCGGCCGAGATTGTCCGTGCCGAGAAAATAGGGGGCTTCCCAGGGCAGATATTCGTAGCCCACCACCTCGGTCTCGCCGAAGGGCGCGATCACCGGGGCGAGGATGGCGACGGTGATATAGGCGAGGACCACGAAGAGCCCGAACATCGCGCTCGGCGGCGCTGATCGGAGGAGCTTGAGCACGTCCGTCATGTCAGCGCGGATGCAGCAGGCGCGGGTTGCTGATGGTCGAGAACACGTCGGCGAGCAGGTTCAGGAGGATGTAGGTCGCCGCGAAGATCAGGCTGCAGGCCTGGACTACCGGGATGTCCCGCTTCGAGACCGAATCGACCATGAGCTGGCCGAGGCCGGGATAGACGAACACCACCTCGACGATCACCACGCCGACGATCAGATAGGCGAGATTGAGGGCGACCACGTTGATGATCGGCGAGAGCGCGTTGGGCAGCGCATGCTTGACGATGATGCGCATCGGCTTCAGACCCTTCAACCGCGCCATCTCGATATAGGGCGAGGCGAGCAGGTTGATGATCGCCGCGCGCGTCATGCGCATCATGTGGGCGGTGACCACCAAAGTGAGCGTGAGCGCTGGGAGGATCGAGCGGTAGATGCGATCGCCGAGCGCCAGGTCCGTCGACACGTTGGAGAGACTCGGAAACCAGCCGAGATTGACCGACAGCCAGACGATCAGGATGTAGGCGACGAAGAATTCGGGGAAGGAGATCGAGGAGAGGGTCAGGATGTTGATGCCGCGGTCGAACCAGCTGTTGCGGTAGAGGGCGGCGAGGATGCCGAGAGCGAGGGACAGCGGCACCGAGATGATCGCGGCGAGCCCGGCGAGAAACAGCGTGTTGCCGAGGCGCGCGCCGATCAGCTCAGCGATCTGGCGCTTGTTGGCGAGGGACTGGCCGAAGTCGCCTTGCAGGATGCCGCCGAGCCATTGGAAATAGCGGATATAGGGCGGCAGATCGAGGCCGAGCTGACGGCGAAAGGCGGCGACGGTCTCGGGCGTCGCCGACTGGCCGAGAATCTCCTGGGCGATGTCGCCCGGCAAAAGCTCGACCGCGAGGAAGATGATGATCGAGACCACGAACAGGGTCAGAAGACCGAGCAGCAGGCGCTGACCGACGATGCGCGCGATCGGATGGCTCAGCACGGCAGGCGCCGATCGCAAGTGTGCCGGCGGACCCAGCCCCTGGTCTTTTTCTTAGATGCTCGCGCTCGGGTTCGTGTCTGCACGCAGGCCTCCTTTCTACTGAATATCAAACCCTTGGCCCCTGACGCAAGCTGCTCGACAGTTTCGATTTGTTCGGTAAGCGCAGTGTAGTTGAGTTGCTGCAGCAAACTGCTACCATTCTTCGTAATCATGGGACATGGCAACAGGCTTGATGGGAGGTTCCGACGTGACCACAGTTGATCAGCTGAAGGGGCAATTGGCCGAAGGCAGGCTCAGCCGGCGGCGGTTCATGGAGGGTGCTCTGGCGCTCGGTGTCACCGTGGTGGCGGCGGAGCGCATGATGGGCGAGGCGCTCGCGCAGCCGAAGACGGGCGGCGTGTTCCGCCAGGGCCTCACCGGTGGCGGCACCAGCGATACCCTGGATCCCGCGCAGATCCTCGATTCCTACATGATCAATGTCAGTTCCGGCCAGCTCCGCAACAATCTGACCGAGATCGCCCCCGACGGCTCGCTGCGCGCGGAGCTTGCGGAGAGCTGGGAGGCCTCGGACGACGCCTCGACCTGGACCTTCAAGATCAGGCAGGGCGTCGAGTTTCACAACGGCAAGACCATGGACACGGCTGACGTGGTCGAGAGCTTTCGCCATCACATGGGCGAGGACACCAGCTCCGCCGCCAAGGGCATCGTGCAGGCGATCAAGGACGTGCGCGCCGACGGCGACACTGTTGTGTTCGAGCTCGACGCCGGCAATGCCGACTTTCCATTCCTGGTCAGCGACTATCACCTCAACATCTGTCCTGCCAAGGACGAGGGCGGCATCGACTGGGAGTCGGGCGTCGGCACCGGCGGCTACGCGCTCGAAAGCTTCGATCCCGGCGTGCGCACCCATGTGAAGCGCAACCCGAACTACTGGAAGGAAAACGCCGCCTTCTTCGATGAGGTCGAGAACCTGTTCATCGCCGACGTGGCCGCGCGCACCAACGCACTGCGCTCGAAAGAGATCGACGCCATGTCCAATCTCGATCTCAAGACGGCGCATCTCCTGGAGCGTGACACCAGCCTCAAGGTGTTCCCGACCTACGGCAACAAGCACGCGACCATGCCGATGGACTGCCGGGTCGCACCCTTCGACAACAACGACGTGCGCCTGGCCCTGAAATACGCGATCAATCGCCAGGAAATCGTCGAGAAGATCGTGCGCGGCTACGGCGAGGCCGGCAACGACCATCCGGTCGGGCCCGCCAACATCTACCGCGCGACGCCGGAGGAGATCCCGCAGCGCGCCTACGATCCGGAGAAGGCCAAGCATCACCTGAAGCAGGCGGGCATGGACACGCTGAACGTCGACTTCCACGTCGCCGATACCGCCTTCGAGGGTGCGATCGACGCGGTCACGCTCTATGCCGAGCATGCCAAGGCCGCCGGCATCAACATCAATGTCGTGCGCGAGGCCGACGACGGCTACTGGTCGAACGTCTGGCTGGTCAAACCCTGGTGCGCCAGCTACTGGGGCGGCCGGCCGACCGAGGACTGGATCTTCTCCCAGATTTACGCCAAGGGCGCCGACTGGAACGAGGCCCACTGGGACAATGAGCGCTTCAACCAGCTGTTGCTCGAAGCCCGCTCCGAGCTGGACGAGGCCAAGCGCCGCGAGCTCTATGTCGAGATGCAGCGCATCGTCTCCGACGACTGCGGCTCGGTGATCCCGGTCTTCATGGCCTACACCCACGCGGTCTCGGCAACCATCGGCCTACCCGAGCAGCTCGCCAACAATTGGGAGCTCGACGGCCACAAAAGCGCCGAACGCTGGTGGTTCACCTAACTGGTGCGACCAGTTCGTTGACTTGGGCCGTCATGGCCTGGGCCGACGGTATGCGGCCCGGTTTTCGGACGTTGATGTCGCTGACGGTGGTGTGACCGCTCGGTGTGGAGGCTCGACGACCTTGTTGCTTTAGGAATGCCGAAAACTTGGGCGCATACCGCCAAGCTGGGTCATGACGGTCCACGTCAATGAGGTGGCCACGCCACCCGCTAGCCGGTCGGGGCGAGGTTCAGGTCGAGACCGCCGGACTTGATCGTCTGTTCGAGTGTCTCGGCGGCTACCTGGACGTGGTTCAGGGCGAGACGTTCGCTGCGCTCGGCATCACCCGCCAGGACGGCGTCGAGAATCTCCTCATGCTGACGCCAGATCGTGCGCGGCGGCTCGCCATGGCGCAGCACCTCGCCCATGATCCGGCGCAGGAAGCGCCAGTGCGGCTCCACCGTGCGTCGGAGCAACGGATTGCCCGAAGCCTCGTAGAGGAGGGCGTGGAACGCCTCGTCCTCGCGGATCTGCTGGGCCACCCCATCCTTGACGATCGCCTGCCGGCCCGCGTCCAGGATTTTCCGTCCGCGCTTGTCCAGATCTGACGCCGCCCGGAGATTGCCGCGCACCCGTTTCGCCGCCTCGCGCGCGGCAAGGGCGTCCAGAGCGGCGCGGACATCGTAATGATGGCGCATCGCCCTGAGATCGAGTGCTGCGACCTGCATGCCGCGCCGGCCGACCTCCTCGATCAGCCCGTCCGCCTTCAGGAGCGCGAGCGCCTGCTGGATCGGCTGCCGCGAGACGCCAAGCCGTTGCGCCAGCTGTTCCTGCACCAGATGCGTCCCCGCCGGCAGCCGGCCCTCACAGATCTCGTCGACGATCGCATCATACACGCGGTCGGTCAGGCTCGGCGGCGGGTCGAGTGGCTTCATGTCTCGAACTCCATTGAATTCAGAATACGGTATTCTCTTGGCCTCTCGGCTGCAAGCGGAAATAAAGCGGAGGAATTCCCAGTTTTTCGATCGACAAGGGTGAGAAAGAGATTGACAAAAAGGTCATAGAGGCAATTATTGAATTCAGAATTCAATATGTTTTAAGCCGGCGCCGAAGCGCTGCCCGCACAGCCTGGCTGGTGGGCTGCCTGGGATGGCGGTCGACGCAGACGGGGCGAGGGAGGGGCGTTCATGGCACCATTGCTTACGGTCGGCGAGATGCTGAGCGCCCAGGCGCGGCTGCAGCCGGATCGGATCGGCGCGCGCGATCTCGAGCGTGCCATGACCTTCAGCGAGTGGAACGAGCGCGCCTGCCGCCTTGCCAACGGCCTTTTGGGACTCGGTCTCGCCAAGGGCGATCGGGTGGCGGTGCTCGCCTATAACCGGGTGGAGTGGGCCGAGATCTACATGGCCGTCGCCAAGGCTGGCCTGGTCGCGGTGCCGATCAATTTTCGTCTGACCGCCACGGAGGCGCGCTTCATCTGCGAGGACTGCGCCGTGGGGGCTCTGCTCGCCGAAGAGGCGCTGATCGACGTCGCCGACAAGGTCCGACGGGACCTGGGGCTTTCACCGGAACGTGCCCTCTATTTCGGTGGCGATCGGCCGCCGTCCGGCTGGACGTCCTACGAGGCGCTGGTCGAGAAGGCTCCCGTCGACGAACCGGGCGTTCGGGTGATGGCGGACGATCCCTGGTGCCTGATGTACACGTCGGGCACCACCGGCAATCCCAAGGGCGCCATCCGCAGCCATCGCGGCATGGCGATGCTGGCGCTGATGACCGAGGTCGAGCTCGGTCTGAAGCGCCAGGACGACGCCCTCCTGGTCATGCCCATGTGTCACGCCAACTCCTTGAATTTCTTTTCTTCTTTTCTCTATGTCGGCGCGACCATCACCATCTTTTCGCGCCCGAGCTTCGATGCGGCACTCTGTCTCCGCACCATCGGCGAGATGGGCGTCACCTTCTCCTCCCTGGTGCCGACGCACTTCTCCATGATGCTCGACGTGCCCGATGCCGAGCGCGGCGAAGCAGGCTTCGCGAGCGTGGAAAAGCTGATGGTTTCCTCGGCACCTGCCCATGCCGAGCTCAAGCGCCAGGTCATGAGCATGTTTCCGAATTCCGGGCTGTTCGAGCTCTACGGCTCCACCGAGGCCGGCTGGGTGACCATGCTGCATCCGGACGAGCAGTTCGATCATCTCGGCACGGTCGGCCGGGAAGTGGTCGGCTCGCTGCCGATCCGGCTGCTCGACGACGACGGCAACGAGGTGCCGGACGGCGAGCCGGGCGAGCTATTTTCGTGCGGTCCCTATGCGTTCGAGGGCTACTGGAACCTGCCGGAGAAGACCGCGGAGGCGATGCGTGGCGACTATCTCTCGGTCGGCGACATCGCCCTTCGCGACGCCGACGGCTTCATCCGCCTGATCGACCGCAAGAAGAACATGATCATCACGGGCGGCGAGAACGTCTATCCCTCCGAGGTCGAGACGGTGCTTGCCGCGCATCCCGACGTCAGGGACGTCGCGGTGATCGGCACGCCGGATGCGAAATGGGGCGAGCGGGTCGAAGCGGCCGTGGTGCTGCGCGGTGGCACGGCCACCTCGGAACAGGACCTGATCACCTGGTGCAAGGACAGACTTGCGGGCTACAAGCGCCCGCGCGCCATCACTTTCCTCGACGCCGACGAGATGCCGAGAAACGCCACCGGCAAGATCCTCCATCGCGTGCTGCGGGACAGGCTTTCGAGTAGCGGACAGGAACGTGCTTGAGCCCGTGTCGCGGCGACAGATCTTGCCGGGAAGATTGTCGCGAAAGGAAATCTTAACTCGATGCCGTCAGTGTTGGGGATCTGGTCCATGTGATCCTGGGAATCCGAGCCTCGCCGTACCTCCCTCACGGGTGGGCGGACTCCCAGGGTCACATGGACCAAGACCGGAAGCATCGCCGCAAAAGCTTAAGATTTCGTTCGCAGGAGCAAAGAAGACCGCTGATAGATCGTGACCATGGCCTTGTCAGAAAGTGGAAAAAAATGACCGAGCGACAGGATCTCAATCAGGACCAGGACAGCGTCGCCGCCTGGATCGCCAAAGCGCTCGAGGCAAGGGGCGTCGATCGCATCTTCGGCCTCCAGGGCGGGCACATCCAGCCGATCTGGGACCATGCGGCGCGCATCGGCATCCGCATCGTCGACGTGCGCGACGAGGGGGCCGCCGTGCACATGGCGCATGCGCATGCGGAGCTGACCGGCACGCTCGGCGTCGCCATGGTGACCGCGGGGCCGGGCGTCACCAATTGCGTCACCGGCGTCGCCAACGCCTCGCTCGCCCGCGCGCCGGTGCTGCTGATCGGTGGCTGCACGTCCAGACCCCAAGCCAATATGGGGCCGCTTCAGGACATCCCGCATGTCGATATTCTGCGACCCGTCAGCCGCTATTGCCGCACGGCGCGCGTGCCCGAGCAGGTGCTGCGCGAGCTGGACGAGGCGATCGCGTCGGCCATGGGCGATCTCGGCGAGCCCGGTCCTTCCTATATCGAAGTGCCGACCGACGTGCTGCGCGCGCGGGTGTCCTCGAATTTGATCCCGGAAGAGTGGCTGAGGGCCAAGCCCGCGCGCCGACCGCATCCCGATCCTGCGCTGGTCGGCGAGGCGGTGGAGGCGCTGCGCCGCGCCCGGCGCCCCCTGGTGGTCAGCGGTCGCGGTGCCCGCTTTGCCGGCGAGGCGGTCACACGCTTTCTCGACGCGGCGGATGCGCTCTATCTCGACACCCAGGAGAGCCGCGGCCTGGTGCCGGCGGATCATCCCGCCGTGGTCGGCGCGGTGCGCGCGGCCGCCATGGCCGAGGCGGATCTGGTGATCACGCTTGGCCGAAAGCTCGACTACCAGCTCGGCTACGGCTCGCCGGCGGTCTATCCCGACGCGCGCTTCATCCGCATCGCCGACAATGCGGGCGAACTGATCGACAATCGCCGCGGCACGCCGGAAATCCTGGCCGCGGTCGATCTCGCTCTGGATGCGCTGACCGAAGCGCTTGGCAATGATGCAGGAGCGCGCGATCACGCCTGGCTCGACGGTATGCGCAACAAGCACCGCGAACGCATCGCCAAGGGCGAAAGCCGCGAAACGCCCAAACGCGGCGCCGACGGCAAGATCCACCCGATGGCGATCTTCGAGGCGCTGAAGGACGTGGCGGCGCCCGACTATATCGCGATCGCCGATGGCGGTGATCTGCTGAGCTTCGCCCGCGTCGGTCTCGGCGCCAGCTCCTATCTGGATGCCGGGGCGTTTGGCTGTCTTGGCGTGGGCGTGCCGTTTGCCGTCGCCGCGGCGCTCGCCTGCCCGGGGCGCCAGGTGATCTCGGTCAATGGCGACGGCGCCTACGGCATCAACGCTATGGAAATCGACACGGCCGTGCGCCATGGCGCGAAGGCGGTTTTCATCGTCTCCAATAACGCCGCCTGGAACATCGAACGCTACGACCAGGAGTTCAACTATGGCGGCCGCGTGGTCGGCACCACCCTTCGCCACGCGGACTACGCCGCCATGGCTGTGGCGCTCGGCGCCCATGGCGAGCGGGTCGAGGATCCGGCGGATCTGGCCGATGCCATCCGTCGCGCCCTGGAGAACGCGCCGGCCGTGATCGACGTGGTCACCTCGCAGGATGCCGTGTCCTCGGACGCGAAGAAGGGCCTCGGCTTCGTACCGGATTACCAGCCGCTGACCGCCTGGGACGATGCCGAGCGCAGGCGCCGCGGGCTGATCTGATGGTGTGGCCCGCTGCGGACCGAGTGCATCGATGCAAACCGAGCGAGCAGCGAAGATTGGGCGTTTGATGCGAAGCCAACGAGATGAGCCAGCGGCATCCCAATTTCTCGAGGGCTTCGCTGCACGAGCGGCCAATCCCGTGCTCTCATTGAGCCTGGGGTGTGTGACAGGGGACATACCGACTAAGAGGGGCTTCGATCGGACCATCGGTCACGCCGTTCGGCTGTCACCTCCATGGTCCGGTCGATGGCGAAGTCAATGTCCTTCCAGTTTACGCGGCGTTAACCAGTTTGGCGTATGCATTGCCTTCTTGACGGTCCATGCGATCCTGGGAGTCCGCATCGCGCCCGGGATTGTTTGACGGGCGGGCGGATTCCCAGGATCGCATGGACCAGACAATCCTCTAGATCCTACGGTGCGAGGGTTAAAAAAACGTAAAGCCGACGGCGACATATGAGGGGAGCGAGCATGGGAGTGATGAAGGTCTGGCGATATCGGCGCGCGAACGGCCGGTCGCCCCTCGACGAGAGGGTGTCTCGATGCAGTTGACGCTTGCAGGAAAACGGACCCTGGTGACTGGCGCATCCAGCGGTCTCGGGCTGCATTTCGCGCGGACGCTGGCTGCGGCCGGTGCTGATGTCGCCCTTGCCGCGCGTCGGGTCGAGCGTGTCGAGGCCGAAGCCGCTGGGCTTCGCAATGCCGGTCTTCGCGCTGAAGCCGTCGCGCTGGATGTCACCGATCCGGCATCGATCGACGCGCTGTTCGCAGGCGGCCAGTCGTTCGACGTGCTGATCAACAACGCCGGGATCAGCGGCAGCGGCAAGCCGGCCCTGGACACGCCGCTCGACGACTTCCAGTCCGTCATCGACACCAACCTCACCGGCGTGTTCGCGCTCGCCCAGGCAGCGGCCCGCGGCATGAAGGATGCGGGCGGGGGTGCCATCGTCAACATCGCCTCGATTACCGCCCTGCGTGTCGCCGGCAACCTCGCCGCTTACGCTGCTTCCAAGGCCGCGGTGGCGCAGCTGACCAAGGCGCTCGCGCTGGAATGGGCACGCCACGGCATTCGCGTCAACGCGCTCTGCCCCGGCTATATCAGGACGCCGATCAACGCCGATTTTTTCGACAGCGAAGCGGGCAAGGCACTGATCAAGCGCATTCCGCAGCGCCGTCTCGGCAGGCTCGAGGATCTGGACGGACCGCTCCTGCTGCTGGCTTCCGATGCCTCGGCCCACATGACCGGCTCGATCGTCGCGGTCGATGGCGGCCACCTCGTTTCCGGCCTTTAAAGACAGGATGTGAGACATCGATGGACTTCACCATCACGAAAGACCTCGCCGATCTCCGGGACCGGATCGCCGCCTTCGTCGAGAAGCATCTGATCCCGCTGGAGCGCGATCCCGCGGCTTACGACGCGCACGAGAACATCGCGGCCGAACCGCTCGCCGAGATGCGTGCGAAGGCGCGAGCGGAGGGGATCTGGTGTCCCCAGCTCAAGCCTGAAAGTGGCGGGCTCGGCATCGGCAAGGTCGGGATGGCGGTCACCTACGAGACCATGAACCGCTCGATCTTCGGTCCGGTCTGCTTCAATGCCGCCGCCCCCGACGACGGCAACATGATGGTGCTGGAAGCCCTCGGCACCGAGGAACAGAAAAAGCGCTGGCTGCAGCCGATCGTCGATGGCGAGGTGCGCTCCGCCTTCGCCATGACCGAGCCCCATCCGGGCGGCGGCTCCGATCCCGGCATGATGAAGACATCAGCGAAGCGCGACGGCGACGACTATGTGATCGATGGCCATAAATGGTTCATCACCGGCGCCGAGGAAGCCGCTCATTTCATCCTGATCGCGCGCACGTCGGACGATGCCCGGCGCGGGCATACCGCCTTTCTGTTCCACCGTGACGATCCCGGCTGGTCGATCACCCGGCGCATCGAGATCATGGGGCCGGAAGAGCATGGCGGCCATTGCGAGCTCGCCTTCGACGGCCTTCGCATTCCCAAGGAGAACGTGCTCCTGGAGGAAGGCCGCGGCCTCAAGGTCACCCAGACCCGGCTCGGCCCGGCGCGCCTCACACACTGCATGCGCTGGCTCGGGCTGGCCAAACGTGCGGTCGAGATCGCGAGCGAGTATGCCGAGACGCGCGAAGGCTTCGGCGTGCGTCTCGCCGATCGGGAAAGCGTGCAGGTGATGCTCGGTGATCTCGCCATGCAGATCGAGATCGGCCGTCTTCTGGTGATGAAAGCCGCCTGGGAAATCGACCGCGGCGGCTTTGCGCAAAAAGAAGTGTCGATGGCCAAGATCCACGTCGCCAACCTTCTCCACAAGGCCGCCGACGTCGCTATCCAGATCAACGGTGCGCGCGGCTATTCCAAGGACACGGTGCTGGAATGGATCTACCGCTACGCCCGCCAGGCGCGCCTGGTGGACGGGGCGGACGAGGTGCACAAGATGATCCTGAACCGCCATCTGCAGGAACAGGGCCGGGACTTCTACCGTTGGGAGGCCGGGGCGTGAGCGCAGCCGAGGTGACGGGGGCCGTCGACTTCGAGGCGGACGCGCTTGGCGGTTTTCTTCGAGAAGAATTCGGGCCGGACCAGGGCATGTTTCGCCTGGAGCGGATCGGCGGCGGCCAGTCCAATCCCTCTTATTTTCTCGATTATGCCGACCGGCGCCTGGTCCTGAGGAAGCAGCCCGCAGGTCCGATTCTCAAGGGCGCGCACGCGGTCGACCGAGAATATCGCGTGCTGGAGGCACTACATCCGACAGGTGTGCCGGTGCCGCGTCCGGTGCTGTTCCACGCGGAGCCCGAGCCGCTCGGCACGCCGTTCTATCTGATGGAGCGGGTCGACGGCCGCGTCTTCACCGACACCTCGCTGAAGGACGTCGATCCCGTCGACCGCCACGCCATCTGGATGGCGGTTGCCGACGCCATGGCTTTGATGCATGCGGTCCGGCCGGACGAGGTCGGCCTCGGCGACTACGGCAGGCCCGGCAATTATTTCGAGCGCCAGATCGGCCGCTGGAACAAGCAGTATCGCGGCTCGCCCTCGGGGCCGATCGAGCCGATCGAGCGGCTCTACGACTGGCTGGTCGCCAACCAGCCCGCGGATGACGGCCTCGTATCGATCTGCCATGGTGACTTCCGGCTTGGTAATCTCATCTTCCATCCAACCGAGCCGCGCGTCGCGGCGATCCTCGATTGGGAGCTCTCGACGCTTGGCCACCCGCTCGCCGATCTCGGTTTTTGCTGCATGCCCTGGCATAGCGCACCCGAGGAGTATGGCGGCCTGCTCGGCTTCGATCTCGAGGCGCTCCAGCTTCCGAGTGAGGAGGACTTCGTCCAGCACTACATGGCCGCAAGCCCGTTCGACGCGCCGCTCCTCCCGTTCCACAAGGCCTTCGCCCTCTATCGTTTCGCCGTGATCTTCGTCGGGATCAAAGATCGCGCCAAGGCCGGCAACGCCGCCGACCCCGAAGCTGAAAAGCTCGCCCCGCTGGCCGAACGCTTCGCCGTCCGGGCACTGGAAATCGCCGAGGGCAAGCCGCATGCTCTCTAGCGCAGAGCCGAAGCTCCGGCTTCGCGCCGCACCGTTCTCGGTCGAGATCGCTCAGATATAGGGATAGGTGGCGCGCAGGGACGGGCGGTCCTGCTGGCGTTCGTGCCAGGCTTTGAGGGGCGGCAGATCGGCCAGCCAGTCGCGGTCGGGGTAGCGGAACAGGATGTAGTCGAGCGCCGTGATCGCGGTGATGTTGGCGAGGTCGACGCGCTCCGCGAAATCGCGCGGCGGCGCTGCATTCAGACGGCGGAAGGCGTTCGCCATCGTGCGAAAGCGCCTGGTGCCGACCATGTCCGTGTCGAAGCGCTCGCTCGACTTCCGGCCGATGATGATGGCGGTCGCCGCCTCGGTCGCGCCGATCGCGATCGCCGCGGTGGCGAGGGTCTGTTCGACGTCGTCGGCCGGCACCAAAGCGGGCTCGGGCGCGATCACGTCGAGATAGCGAAGGATCAGGCTCGCCTCGGCGATCGCGGTGCCGTCGTCGGTGACCAGCGTCGGCACGCGACCGGCTGGGTTGGCAGCCAGGAACTCTTCCGGATCCCCCCAGGGATCGACGATCTCGGTCTTGACCCGACCCTCGAGCCCCTTCTCGGCGATGGCGATCCTGACCGGGCGGACGAAAGGCGATGTGGTGTTGATGTAGAGCTGCATGATGTGGCCTCCCTGCTGCGGCTCCCCTGATGCGGCGTCACGTCAGTCTACTTTACGTCGTCGCGTCGCCGAGGCCAGGATCTGCGTGGTTTGATAGGCTGTCGATATCGGCGGAATCTCGATAGAACGAGAAAAACGGGCGGAGGCGGGGGTGATGGAGCGAATCGAAGCCGACTATCTGATCGAGACGCCGCTCGATCCGGCGGCAGCCTCGGAGGCCATGGCCGGCGAGCAGTCCTCAGGGACGTTCGTCGAGATTCCGGGCGAGACCGACGAGCTGAAGGCGCGCTCCGCCGCCAGGGTGGAACGTCTGGAGGTGGTCGGGACCACCCGCGAGCCGTCACTGCCAGGCGCGGTTCGCGCCGATGGGCGAGAGATTTCGCGCGCCGAGGTCACGCTTTCCTGGCCGTTCGACACTATCGGCGCGGATCTGCCGAACCTGATGGCCACGGTCGCCGGCAATCTGTTCGAGCTCAAGCAGTTTTCAGGCCTTCGCCTGCTCGATATCCGCCTGCCGGCGGCGTTCGCCGACGCCTATCCCGGCCCGAAATACGGTATCGAAGGGACGCGGCGCCTCGCCGCCGTGGAGACCGGGCCGCTGATCGGCACGATCGTCAAGCCGAGCGTCGGGCTCGGGCCCGAGGAGACCGCCGACCTGGTGACGACGCTCGCCCGGGCGGGCATCGACTTCGTCAAGGATGACGAGCTGCAGGCGAACGGCCCCGCCTGCCCGTTCGAGGCGCGGCTGCGTGCCGTGATGCGCGGGATCGACGATCATGCCCAGGCGACCGGCAAGAAGGTGATGTATGCCGTCAACCTCACCGGCGAGATCGACGCGATGAAGCGGCGCCACGATCTGGTGGTCGAACTCGGCGGGACCTGCGTGATGGCGAGCCTGAACTCGGTCGGTCTCGCCGGCATGATCGCGCTCGCGCGCCACACGGCCCTGCCGATCCACGCGCACCGCAATGGCTGGGGCTATCTCTCGCGCCATCCGCAGCTCGGCTGGTCCTACGCCGCCTGGTCCAAGATCTGGCGTCTGGCGGGCGCGGACCACATGCATGTGAACGGACTCGGCAACAAGTTTTCCGAGAGCGACGACAGCGTGATCGCCTCCGCGCATTCGCTCCTGACGCCAATGTTTCCGCAGAAAAGCTGCATCGCCATGCCGGTCTTTTCCTCCGGCCAGACCGCCGTGCAGCCGCCCGAAACGTTTCGTCGTCTGGGCTCGGCCGATCTGATCTACACGGCAGGCGGCGGCATCATGGCGCATCCGGACGGCCCGGCCGCCGGCGTGCAGAGCCTGCGCGATGCCTGGGATGCGGCGATCGCCGGCATTCCCGCCGACGATTACGCGAGGACGCATCCAGCGCTCGCTGGGGCATTGGAGCGCTATCGGCCGTGAACGCTGTGGAAAAAAAACCGCTGGTCGCCTGGTATGGCGATGATTTCACCGGCTCGGCCGCGGTGCTGGAAGCGCTCGCCTTTGCAGGCGTGTCCTCGGTGCTGTTTCTCGACATCCCGACGGAGGCGCAGCTCGCCCGCTTTCCGGATATGCGCGGCATCGGCATCGCCAGCATCGCGCGCTCCAAGGGGCCGGACTGGATGGCGCAGCACCTGCCGCCGGCCTTCGACTGGCTGAAAGCGAGGCAGGCACCGGTCACCCATTACAAAGTGTGCTCGACCCTCGATTCCGCACCCCATGTCGGCTCGATCGGCAAGGCGATCGACATTGCGGCCGCGCGTTTCGAGACGCCCTGGATTCCCTGTCTGATCGCATCGCCCGCCAATCGCCGCTACCAGCTCTTCGGCCATCTGTTCGCCTCGGCGCCCGGCGGTGTGTTCCGCCTCGACCGGCATCCGGTGATGGCGCGCCATCCGGTGACGCCGATGGACGAGTCGGATGTCGCGAAGCACCTCGCCCGCCAGACCGAACGGCCGATCGGGCTGATCGACATCGAGGCGCTCGAAGGCGATGGCGCCGACGCGGCGCTGCGTCGACAGATCGAAAACGGCGCCGAGGTGATCACGCTGGACAGCCTGAGCGAGGCACATCTGGCGCGCGCCGGGCGGCTGATCTGGGAGCATCGCGGCGAGGGGATTTTCGCGGTCGGATCGCAGGGTCTGGACTATGCGCTGGTCGCCCATTGGCGCGAGGCGGGGCTGCTGGAGGCGATCGAAACCACCGCTGGTGCCGGGCCGGTCGAGCGTCTGCTGGTGGTTTCGGGCTCGGTCTCGCCGGTGACCGCGCTGCAGATCGACTGGGCCGAGGCGAACAGCTTCGAGGTGATCACGCTCGACGTCGCGCGCGTCGTCGCGGGCGAGGAGGCAGCGGAGCAGGCGGCGTTCGAGGCGGCGTGTTCAGCCCTGGCCGCCGGCCGTGATCCGATGGTGCTGACAGCGCGCGGCCCGGACGATCCCATGATCGGTGTGATGCGTGACGCGGCGCGCAACATGGGTGTCCCCGAGGAAGTCGCCAATGCGCGCATCGGCGAAGCGCTCGGGCGCCTGCTTCGGCGCCTGCTCAAGAGCACGGGCCTTCGCCGCGCCGCGATTTCGGGCGGAGACACGTCCGGTCACGTGTCGAAAAAGCTCGATCTGTTCGCGTTTACTGCCCTTGCACCGACCATTCCAGGCGCCGCCCTCCTGACCGCCCATGCCGAGGACCCGGCGGTCGACGGGCTGCAGCTTGCTCTCAAGGGCGGACAGATGGGCAGCCCGGATTTCTTCGGCTGGATCAAGCAGGGCGGCGGGACGCGCTGACCGCGGCAGCAGAGCTTTCCGCCGGCGTCACGATCTCGCCTCCGAGCCTATGATCCAGCGGAGAGCGCAGCCGCGCGCTTGATGGGCCACAGCGCCTTCGAGGACCCGACCACACCTCCCCGAACGCGCTCAAACGCCAGAGCAGCGAAATCCGGACCATGGCCTTCTTTTGACTCGGATCATCGTAGCCTGGGGCGACGGTATGCAGCCAGGTTTGAGGGATGGGCGGGATGTGCGATCGGCGAGACCTGGGTGCCTGCTCGTGAAGATGACGACGCCGGCGGAGACGTCGGTTTTTGAGAACCGTATCGCGGAATACTGGCCATCTTTGAGAAGTCGGAGTGCGGGAAACCAGCGTTTGCAGCACGTCCGAACCTGGTGGCAGGCGTCCGGGTGCATTGATCCATAAGGAGCGATCTGCGGCGTATGGGCGTCCGATGCAAAACCAAGATCCTGGAGCCGCTGCTCGAAACCATGCGCATGCACCGCTGCACCGGATCACGCCCAACCGCCGCTTGCCGCATGCAGGCAGCTTTACGTTTTGTTAACGGCAGCATGCCATAAGAAGGACCGGGTTTCCTGGTCCATGCGATCCTGGGAATCCGCGCAGCCGAAGAAAAGGTTCGGGCGAGGCGCGGACTCCCAGGGTCGCATGGACCAGAATGATGCGAGGAAGCATAGGAGAGGCAGGTTAAGACGATATGAAGGGCTGCTGTCGCATCGTATGATTTGAACGGAAGAGCGCTTTCTGCACGTGGGCAATTCTAGTGATCAAGGCGCTGCCCATGGAGAACGCATGATGCACCGGGCAGCGTCGCTTATGACCGTGCCGCCCACCGCATGAATGGCAAAATACCGGAATGAGCGCGGGCCGTCTTTTGCAGGAAGAGCGCCTGGCGCAGAATGGGATCGACGGGACGAGAAAGGGGCGGGGATATCGAGACATGCCGATTCGACATCAGCATATCGTGGCAGACGGCATTCGCCTGCATGTGGCCGAGGCTGGCGGGGGCATGCCGCTCGTTCTGCTGCATGGCTGGCCCGAATTCTGGGCGACCTGGAAGCCGGTGATGGAACGGCTCGAGGATCGCTTCCGGCTGATCGCGCCGGATTTTCGCGGCTTCGGCGAAAGCGACAATCCGAGCCCCGGACCGACCGACCAGGCCGGCGCCGACGTGCTTGCGGACGACATCGTCGCGCTGATGGACGCTCTTTCGCTGGACCGCGTGGGTTTCGTCGGCCACGACATCGGTTCTTACGTCATGCAGAGCCTGGGACGGCGCTATCCGGAGCGCTGCGACCGGCTGCTGTTCTTCAACTGTCCGACCCACGGCGTGGGTGCCCGCTGGCGGGAACCGGCGCACATCAACGAGATCTGGTATCAGACCTTTCACCAGATGCCCTATGCGGCCGAGATCGTCGGCGCCTCGCGCGAAAGCTGCCGGGCGCATATCGGACATTTCCTGAAGCACTGGTCGCATAAGAAGGACGCGTTCGATCATGTGCTGGAGCGCTGGGTCGACAATTTCCTGCGTCCCGGCAATCTCCAGGGCGGCTTCAACTTCTACATCAGCCAGAACGCGCCGCGTCTGGCGGTCATGGCCGGCACGACGCCCAGACCCGACAAGATCAAGGTGCCGGCGCGCGTGGTCTGGGGGCGCCACGATCCGATCCTGCGCGCCGAGTGGGCGGACGTGCTGCCGGAGGCGTTCGAGGATGTCTCGGTCGACATCGCCGAGGATTGCGGCCATTTCGTGCATTACGAAAACCCGGACCGCGCCGCCTCGGAAATCGCCGCATTCTTTGGCGACGCAGACCGGGCTGTTTGAGGACTGATCACGAAGGGCCGACGTCGGACGCCGGGGTGAACCATCTCGGGATCGACGACGCGCTCAGCCGATGGCGAAGAGCGAGACGGTGACGGCGGAGGCGTGGCGCGCACCTGATCCGACGAACAGGGTGCGGTTCACCCAGGCATAGCGCGGATCGCCCGTTTCCATGCGCGCCTGGGTGCGCATGGAATAGGCGTCGGGAGGCACGTCCTCGCCGCGGGCCAGGGCGGCGAGCACTTCGGCCGGGCCGAAACGGTAGCCGACATTGACGATCTCGATGATGGCGTGGTCATCGGTTTCCAGGGCGTAGCGCGTGTCGAGCAAGGCGAGGCCGTCGTCATAGACGGACTGCCAGTCGGCACCGATGTCGAGCACGCGGCCTGAGAGGCGCGGGCCGTGCACCCGGCCGCCGAGGATCGGGATGATGCGACGCTCGGCGCCCCGGCCCTGGCCGAGCTCGCGGACAGGCCCGAGCTCGACCTCGAGATCGCAGACATGGTCGAGAGAGGGGGGCGTCAGAAGCATGGACAGGCTCCCTTGATTCCGATAACTGCTTACTTAATGAACGATCTCTGCAGCCAGTGCCAGGCGAAGCCTGTTCGCTTGACCGGGAGGTGACCGCATGGCGCACGCCCTTGCCCGCAAAGCCGACGCTTTCGGCGACGCGACCCTGATGCCGGATGCTGCGCTCGACCGGCTGCTGGGCTACAATCTGAAGCGTGTCTACATGCTGGCGCGCGCCGATTTTCGCGAGACCATGGGCGACGAGGGGCTATCGCCGCGGGCCTTTTCCGTCCTGTCCCTGGTGGTCGAGGCGCCGGGCATCACCCAGAGCGACGTCGCGCGGACCCTGGGCATCGAACGCTCAGGCCTCGTGGCGATCGTCGACGAGCTCGAAAAGAGCGGCTATCTCCGGCGCGTGCCGGTGCCGGACGATCGGCGCCTGCAAGCCTTGCAGCCGACGGGCGAGGGCAGGGCGACGTTCGCCAAGCTTCTCGCCGGCATCCGCGCGCACGAAACCAGGCTGTTCGCCATGCTGACCGAGGCGGAGAGGGACACGCTGCTCGATCTGCTCTTGAAGATTCGGGAGGCGGCGGAAGAGCAGCCGTGACCAGTGCTGTGGGAGCAGTGTGAAGGGCAGGCCATGACGTCGCCTGATTGCGCCGAAGCGGACCGGTTCTGGACGCCCGTTTTCGACATCGAGCGGCGCGCCGACGGCGTCATCCTGATGCGTCAGAAAGAGCTGCTGGAGCCCTATCCGCCGCTGCTCGCGGACTATCTCGACCGCTGGGCGGAGGAGGCGCCCGAGCGCACCTGGATCGCCAGGCGCCATCGCGGCGGCGACTGGCGGTGCGTCAGCTATGGCGAGGCGCGGCAGGCGGCGCGGGCGATCGGTGCTCGCCTGCTGGCACTCGGTCTCGGGCCGGACCGGCCGCTGCTGATCCTCTCGGGCAACAGCGTCGAGCACGCGCTTTTGGCGATGGCCTGCACCTATGTCGGCATCCCGCATGCGCCGGTTTCGCCAGCCTATTCGCTGGTCTCGGACGATCTCGGCAAGATCCGGGACATCGCCGCCCTGCTCCAGCCGGGCGCCCTGTTCGCGGATGACGGCGCCGCCTTCGAGCGGGCGCTGCGTGCCGTTGCCGCGGCGGGACGGGCGGTGATCAATGTCGACAATGTGATCGACGGGGCGATCGGCTTCGACGAGCTGACGACGGGCGACCCGGCGCCGGCCGATGCCGCACGGCAGACGCTGGCGCCCGAGATGGTGGTGAAATATCTCTTCACCTCGGGCTCGACCGGCTCGCCCAAGGCGGTGATCAACACCAACCGCATGATCACGGCTATGGCGGCGATGACCCGGGACTGCTACCGCTTCCTCAGCTGGGAGCCGCCGGTGGTGCTGGACTGGGCGCCCTGGAATCACACTGCCGCCGGCAACAAGGTGTCCTCGCTGACGCTGACCAATGGCGGCAGCTACTATATCGACGATGGCCGCCCGGCGCCCGGGAAGATCGACGAGACCGTTCGCAACCTGCGCGAGGTCGCCTGCACCTGGTATTTCAACGTGCCGCTCGGCTACGACCTGCTGATCGAGGCGCTGGAAAAGGACCGGGCCCTGGCCGAGACCTTCTTCAGCCGGCTCGGCATGCTTTTCTATGCGGGCGCCAACATGGCGCAGCACACCTGGGACCGGCTCTCGGCGCTCGGACGCGAGGTCACCGGGCGCGACGTGCTGCTGGCCACGGGGCTGGGCTCGACCGAGACGGCCCCCTTCGCGCTCGCCTGGACCGAGCCGGAGGCGAAAGCGGGCAATGTCGGCGTGCCGTCCAGGGAGCTGACCCTGAAGCTGGTGCCGTCAGGCGACAAGCTGGAGGCGCGCCTCAAGGGGCCGTCGATCACGCCCGGCTATCACGGCGATCCCGAAAAGACCGCTGACGTGTTCGACGAGGAGGGCTTCTATCGCCTGGGCGACGCGCTCCGGCCGGCCGATCCGGACGATCTCACCAGGGGTTTTTTTTTCGATGGCCGGCTCGCCGAGAATTTCAAGCTCGGCACCGGCACCTGGGTCGCGGTCGGCGCGCTGCGCACGGCGCTGGTGAACGCGCTGGTCGGGCTGATCCGGGATGCGGTGATCGTCGGCGAGGATCGAGCCGAGCTCGGTGCGCTGCTGCTGCTTTCCGAAAAGGGAGCGGCAATGGCGCCGGACGCGCTGAAGGCAGCGCTCACCGAAAAGCTCGCCGAGGCCGCCAGGGCCGCGACCGGTTCCGCCAGCCGCGTGCGTCGTGCTGTGGTGCTGCCGGACGCGCCGAGCTTCGACCGGGGCGAGGTCACCGAGAAGGGCTCGCTCAACCAACGCGCCCTTCGCGCCAACAATACCGAGCTGATCGCCAGGCTCTATGCCTCGGACGAGGGCGTGATCACGGTCTGAGCATCTCAGCGGTCTGAGCGGCTCATACCATCCCGGCTGGGACCGATCGTTCGACGCCTTCACTCTGCGCAAGCTGATCGGAAATTTTCGCTGCGTTAAGGCTTCGTCAACGCCTGTCTGTTACCGTGGTTGTCTGGTCCATGCGATCCTGGAAGTCCGTCCGCCTGCGGAGAAGAGTGGGGCGAGGGACGGATTCCCAGGATCGCATGGACCATGAAAAGATATCGCAGCGCCAGGTTACCATCTGGTTAAGAACGCCTCTGCCGCCGCCCTCACGCGGTGATCAATAAACCGGTCTGTCCCGGGTGGGGCGGTGTGTGTCAGCGCGTCGAGCCTCGCCTCCGGTCTGCGCGTCGCCAACGATCTGAGCGTCGTCAACGGTTTGAGCGTCCTCAATAGATCAGCCGGACCAGCCACAGCGTGATCGCGGGGAAGCTGGCGAGGAGGGCGACGCGCAGGACGTCGGTCAGGACGAAGGGGAGCGCGCCGCGATAGGTCTCGCCGATGGCGATGTCGCCAGCCATGGAATTGATGATGAACAGATTGAGGCCGACGGGCGGCGTGATCAGCCCGACCTCGACCACGATCAGGACCAGGATGCCGAACCAGAGGCCGAAATCGTCGGGACCCATACCGAAATCGAGGCCGATCATGATCGGGAAGATGATCGGCACGGTCAAAAGCACCATGGAGAGCGAGTCCATGATGCAGCCGAACAGCAGATACATCACCAGGATCGCGGTCAGCACGATCCAGGGCGAGAAGCCCTGGGCGGCGACCCAGGCCGCCGAAGTCTGGGGAAGCTGGGTGAGGGCGAGAAAACTGTTGTAGAGGCCGGCGCCGAGGATGATCAGGAAGATCATGGCGGTCGACGCGGCGGTCGCCAGGATCGCCTGCTTGAGCCGGGAAAGCGTCAGCTGGCGCGAGGCCAGCGCCGCGACGCCGGTGCCGGCGGCGCCGACCGCGGCGCCTTCGGTTGGCGTGAAGATGCCGAGATAGATGCCGCCCACCACCAGGAGAAAGATCGCCGCGACGGGCAGGACGGCGATCAGCGCGCGCAATCGCTCGGACCAGGATTCTTTCGCGCGCACCGCGGCCGCTTTCGGCGACAGGCGCACCCAGACCGAGATGGCGATCATGTAGCCGCAGGCGGCGAGAATACCCGGGATCATGGCGGCGACGAACAGCTTGGCGATGTTCTGCTCGGCCAGAATGGCGTAGATCACCAGGATCACCGAGGGCGGGATCAGGATGCCGAGGGTGCCGCCCGCGGCCAGCGTGCCGGTGGCGAGCGCGCCGTCATAGCCGTAGCGGCGAAGCTCGGGCAGGGCCACCTGGCCCATGGTGGCGGCGGTCGCAAGGGAGCTGCCGCAGATCGCGCCGAAGCCGGCGCAGGCGCCGATCGCCGACATGGCGACGCCGCCGCGCCGGTGGCCGAGCAGGCTCGCCGCCGCGCGGAACAGGGCGGCCGACATGCCGGACAGGGCGGCGAACTGACCCATCAGCAGGAACAGCGGGATGATCGAGAGCGAGTAGTTGGAAAAGGTGCCGTAGGTGAGGGTCTTGAGCTGGTTCATCATCATCAGCGGCGCCCCGGTCACCAGCCAGGTTCCGCCAAAGCCGACGATGAGCATCGCAAGCGCGATCGGGATCCGGAGAAAAATCAGCGCCAGCAGGACGGGAAAGGACCAGAGTGCCAGCTCAAGATTGGACATGCCGGTCCTCATCGCGGCCGAGCCCGAGCATGGTCCGTCCCGAGCGCAGAACGCAGAAGACCGCAACGATGACGAAGGCTATGGCGCCGACCAGTCCGGCGAGAAAGGCCTGCCAGACCGGGAACTGCAGGATGAAGGTGGTCTCGGCATAGCTCTGCTTGTCGAGCATGCCGAGATAGAGCCGCCAGGCGATGATGACAGCGACCACGGCCATCAGGATGTCGACGACCAGGTCGATCACGCGGTTCATGGTTTCCGGAAAGGCCGGCTTGAACAGGTCGACGGCGGCGTGGGCGCGCTGCAGCTGGCACCAGGGGAGAAAGGCGAAGATCGCAAAGCCGATGCCGATCTCGATCCACTCGAAATCACCCTTGATCGGTCCCAGGCCGAAGGGGACCAGGGCGCGGCCGGTGATCGAGATGCAGGTCATGATCACCAGGAGAATCAGCACGGCACCGCCGATCAGCGCCATGCTGCGGGCGATCAGGTCTGCCGTGCGGGAAAGAACGTCGTACATCAGCGCTTGTCGGGGATGCGGAAACGGGGTGCCGGTGCCAGCACCCCGTTTCCAGGCTCAGCTGGCTTTTTCGGCAATCAAGGTGCGCGCGCGCTCGATCAGCGCCTGACCGTCGATACCCTTGCCCTCCATCTCGGCGACCCAGCGCGTGATCACCGGCTGGGCAGCCTCCTTCCAGCGCGCGACCTCGGCCTCGTCGAGCTGGATGATGGTGTTGCCCGCTTTCACGGCGATCTCGCGTCCGGGCTTGTCGTAGTCGTACATGACCTGGGACGCGAAGCCGGAAAGCTTGGCGCCGGACTCGGCATCGAGAATGGCACGCAGATCGTCCGGGAGCGCCTCGTATTGGGCTTTGTTCATGACCATCACGATGGTGGCGGTGTAGAGCGCTTCCTTGCCGAGAAATTCGGTGTGATTGTGCACCAGCTCGGTGAGGCGGATCGCCGGCGTCACCTCCCAGGGGATCACGGTGCCGTTGACCACGCCCTTGGACAGAGCCTCGGGAACCGCGGGCAGCGGCATGCCGACCGGGGTCGCACCGAGTTCGGAGATCAGATCGTTGATCACCCGGGTCGGGCCGCGCAGCGTCTTGCCCTGCATGTCCTCGAGCCTGGTCACCGGGTCGATGCTGTGGACCAGGCCGGGGCCGTGCACCCAGGCGCCCAGGATTTTAACGTCGGCATACTCGTTTTCCTGGAAATCGGTCTCGACCATCTCCCAGAACGCGAGCGCGGTCGCCACCGGGTCGGTCATCATGAAGGGCAGCTCGAACACCTCGGTGCGCGGGAAGCGGCCGGGCGTGTAGCCGACCAGGGTCATGGTCAGGTCGACCACGCCGTCGCGCGCCTGGTCCATCAGCTCGGGCGGCCGGCCGCCGAGCGACATCGAATCGAAATGCTCGATGGTCAGACGCCCGTCGGACGCAGCGGCCAGCTGCTCGCCCCAGGGCTTGAGAATATGCGCCGGCACCGTGGCGATCGGAGGCAGAAACTGGTGCAGACGCAAGCTGACATTCTGGGCGGAAGCGAGTCCGGGAAAGGCCGTAAGCGCCGCAGCACTTGATGCTGCCGAAAGGAGAAGTGTCCGTCTGTCCATGTTCACCTCCGTTGATCGATGCACGATTCTCTGCGGTCGTTTCCCTATTCTACCTAAACTTCGGCTCCCGCTTTTCGAGGAAGGCGCGCAGACCTTCGGCTGCGCCTTCCGTGGTTTGCGCCATGGCTG
This sequence comes from Alphaproteobacteria bacterium, assembly GCA_041398025.1. Taxonomy (GTDB): domain Bacteria; phylum Pseudomonadota; class Alphaproteobacteria; order Geminicoccales; family Geminicoccaceae; genus JANQPX01. The sequence continues at coordinate 158,853 of JAWKVM010000009.1, read as the reverse complement.
CCGCCAGGCTTTCGGCAAACAGCCCATCGGTGCGCGACATGTCGCCGATCCGGCTGATCGCCTGCAGCATGAGGTAATTGGAGAACGGCGCGTTGCCCGCAATCTTCAGGGCGAGCTTCAGGGCGAGCGGCAGGGCTTCGCCTTCGCCGACCGCGTAGTGGCAGAGGCCGAGGGCGAGACCCTCCTCGGCACCGTAGCTGCGCCCGGTCAGCATCATCTCGCGCAGGCGATCGACGCCGAGAATGCGCCCGACGCGCACGCTGGCGCCGCCGCCGACGAAGATGCCGCGCAGCCCTTCGGGCAGCTGGAAGCGCACGGTCGGCTCGGCGATGCGCACATGGGTGGCCGCGGCGATCTCGAGCCCGCCGCCGATCACCGAGCCGGTGAGTGCTGAGACCACCGGCAGGCCGCCGAATTCGATCAGATCGGCGATCCGGTGCCAGTTGCGCGAGTGGTAGACGGTGTCCTCGGCCGAGCGTTCCTTGTGCTCGGCGAGATCGAGGCCGGAGCAGAAATGGCCGCCCGAACCGGTGAGCACGATGGCGCGCACGTCTTGCGGCGGCTTGGAGAACAGGCGGTCGAGCGCGTCGATCAGCGCGTCGCTCATGGCGTTGCGCTTGTCCGGCCGGTCGAAGGTCATCACGGCGATGCCGTCTCGAACGTCCAGCCGTGAGATGCTGCGCTTCGACGCGTCATCGGCCATGCCATTGCCCCTTCGCTCGACTGCACGCGTAAATCAGCCCGATCCCTGTATAATTGTTATACGGAAAAAACGTTCTAGCGAGTAGCATTTTCGCATGGTAACGAAACAGGGAAATGACAGGGGGAGGGGGGCATGGTCGATTTTGCGAAGGTTCGCGCCATCGATTTTCACACCCATGCCGAGGAGCCGTGCTGCGATCATCGCGACGACGGCTACAACGCGTTCCAGGCCGGCATGGCCGCCTATTTCAAAAATCCCGCAGGCGCCAAAGGCATGCTGCCGACGGTGGTGGAGACCGCCGCCTATTATCGCGAGCGCAACATCGCCGCCGTGATCTTCCCGGTGGATGCCGAGCGCGAGACCGGCTTTCGCCGCTATTCCAACGAGGAGGTGGCGACGCTCGCCGCCGAGAACGACGACGTTCTGATCCCGTTCGCCTCGATCGATCCCCACAAAGGCAAGGCGGGCGCCAGGGAGGCGCGCCGGCTGGTGCGCGCGTTCGGCGTGCGCGGCTTCAAGTTCCATCCGACCATGCAGGGTTTCTTCCCCAATGATCGCGCGGCCTATGTGCTCTATGAAGCGATCGCCGAGGAAGGCTGCATCGCGCTGTTCCACACCGGCCAGACCGGTGTGGGGTCGGGCATGCGCGGCGGCATGGGCATGCGCCTCAAATACTCCAACCCGATGCATGTCGACGATGTCGCCGTGGATTTCCCCGACATGCCGATCGTGCTCGCCCACCCGTCCTTTCCCTGGACCGAGGAGGGGCTCGCGGTCGCTCAGCACAAGCCCAACGTGTTCTTCGACATGTCCGGCTGGTCGCCCAAATATTTCCCGGAGATCTTCATCCGCTACGCCAATTCGATCCTGAAGAAAAAAATGCTGTTCGGCTCGGACTGGCCGGCGATCACGCCCGACCGCTGGCTTGCGGATTTCGAGACCATGCCGTTCAAGGACGAGGTGCGCCCGCTGATCCTGAAGGAAAACGCCCTGCGCCTGCTTGGCGTGGCGTCATAGGCCGAGAAGGCATTCGCCTTCAACCTCGAGGCAAGAATGATCCACTGGAAAGAGGTAAGCGTTGGATCTTTGCAACCTGTTGGCGGTAATCGTGTTTTTTCCTCTCAAGATCACTACCCTTCCCGACAATTATTGGCTAAGTAATCCCCCCTTGCTCAATTGAGCAAAATCTCGCATCGCGAACAGTTGATGTGACAGAGGACATATCCGCTTCTAGAATGAACGGATAGCGTTCAGATGTCCGTCACGGAGGCTTTGCACTTGTCGACGGCACCATGATCGTTTCAGGGAGACAGCGCATTGGAACCAACTGATGCCAGCCAGCCCGACTACTTCCACAAGGTGGTCGACTGTCAGTGGGCCTGCCCTGCCCACACGCCGGTTCCCGAATATATCCGCCTGATCGCGGCCGGGCGTTACTCCGACGCCTATATGATCAATTGGAAATCCAACGTGCTGCCGGGCATTCTCGGGCGCACCTGCGACCGGCCCTGCGAGCCCGCCTGCCGCAGAGGGCGGGTCGAGAAGGAGCCGGTGGCGATCTGCCGGCTGAAGCGCGTCGCCGCCGACAACAAGGCCGACATCCGAAACCGCCTGCCGGCGATCCCGGCGGAAAAGAACGGCAAGCGCGTCGCCCTGATCGGCGCAGGCCCTGCCGCTTTGACCGTCGCGCGCGATCTCATGCCCGAAGGCTATGAGTGCGTGATGATCGACCAGGGCCGCAAGGCCGGCGGCATGATCAGGACGCAGATCCCGAAATTCCGCCTGCCGGACGCGGTGATCGACGAGGAGACCGGCTATATTCTGGACATGGGCGTGGAGCTCCGGATCGGCGAGCGCGTGGATAGCCTGAAGGCGCTCCTGGACGAGGATTTCGATGCGATCTTCGTCGGCACCGGCGCCCCGCGCGGCCGCGATCTCGATGTGCCTGGGCGGAAGGAGGCGAAAGCCAACATCCATATCGGCATCGACTGGCTCTCCAGCGTTTCCTTCGGGCATATCGAAAAAATCGGCAAGCGGGTGATCGTGCTCGGCGGCGGTAACACGGCGATGGACTGCTGCCGCTCGGCCAAGCGCCTCGGCGGCGAGGAGGTCACCGTCGTGGTCCGCAGCGGCTTCGACGAGATGAAGGCGTCGCCCTGGGAGAAGGAGGACGCGCAGCATGAAGGCATCCCGATCCTGAACTTCATGGTGCCGAAGGAGTTTGTGCACGAGAATGGCAGGCTCGCCGGCATGGTCTTCGAGAAGGTCGAGGCGCAATATGACGACGATGGCCGGCGCCGGCTGGTGCCGACCGGTGAGCCCGATCAGCTCATCCCCTGCGACGACGTGCTGGTGGCGATCGGCCAGGAGAATGCCTTCGACTGGATCGAGCGCGATCTCGGCCTGGAGTTCAACAGATGGGGCCTCCCCGTGGTCGACGAGGTCACGCTGCAGTCGACCCTGCCCAAGGTGTTCTTCGGCGGCGACGCGGCGTTCGGCCCGAAGAACATCATCTGGGCAGTGGCCCACGGCCATCAGGCCGCCATCTCCATCGACGCGTTCTGTCAAGGTCGCGAGGTCGCCGTGCGACCGCCGCCGCTGGTCAATCTGGTCAGCCAGAAAATGGGCATCCACGAGTGGAGCTACGACAACGACGTCGCCCTCGATCAGCGCTTCAAGGTGCCGATGCGCGATCAGGTGATCGCCATGAAGGACATCCGGGTCGAGGTCGAGCTCGGCTTCGACAAGCGTCTCGGCTATCTCGAGGCGGAGCGCTGCCTGAACTGCGACATCCAGACGGTGTTCACCGACCGGCTCTGCATCGAATGTGACGCCTGCGTCGACATCTGCCCGATGGACTGTATTTCCTTCACCCAGAATGGTGAGGAGGACGACCTGCGCCAGCGCCTGCGCGTGCCCGCCCTCAACCCGGAACAGGATCTCTACGTCTCCGGCCCGCTCAATACCGGCCGGGTGATGGTCAAGGACGAGGATGTCTGCCTGCATTGCGGGCTTTGCGCCGAGCGTTGTCCGACCGGTGCCTGGGATATGCAGAAATTTTTGATCGACATGGCCCAGGCTGGGCCGGCTTGCAGGAAGCGTGCAGCATGAGTGAGGGAGCGGTGTTACACAGTATCAACGATTTCGTGGTCAAATTCGCCAACGTCAACGGCTCCGGCTCGGCCAGCGCCAATCGGCTGTTCGCCAAGTCGATCCTGCGCATGGGCGTGCCGGTGAGCTGCCGCAATATCTTCCCGTCCAACATCCAGGGCCTGCCCACCTGGTACGAGGTGCGCCTGTCGAAGGACGGCTGGCTAGGCAGGCGCGGCAGCGTCGATCTCATGATCGCGATGAACCCGCAGACCTGGGACAAGGACATGGCCGCCATCGAGCCCGGCGGTTACGTGCTCTATGACAATTCCAAGCCGCTGCCCGCGTCGAAGTTCCGGGACGACGTCACTGCGCTCGGCATTCCCTTCACCGAGATCTGCAACAAGCGCTATCAGGAAACCCGGCTTCGTCAGTTGTTCAAGAACATCATCTATGTCGGGGCGTTGGCCGCGCTCCTGGACATCGACGTCGCCGAGATCGAGAAGCTGATCGGCGAGCAGTTCAAGGGCAAGGACAAGCTGATCCAGCCCAATGTCGAAGCGCTGCATGTGGGCCGGGACTATGCGCTCGAGCACTTCGTCTGCCCGCTCGGCCTCAAGGTCGAGCGCGCAGACGAGGTGGGCGACCGCATCTTCATCGACGGCAACAACGCGGCGGCGTTGGGCGCGGTTTACGGTGGCGCTACCGTCGCGGCCTGGTATCCGATCACGCCGTCCAGCTCGCTCGCCGAAGCGTTCGAGCGTTATGCGAGCAAACTGCGCATCGATCCCGACAGTGGAAAAAAGCGCTACGCCGTGGTGCAGGCCGAGGACGAGCTCGCCTCGATCGGCATGGTGATCGGCGCCGCCTGGAACGGAGCACGCGCGTTTACCGCGACCTCGGGGCCGGGCGTCTCCCTGATGCAGGAATTTCTGGGACTGGCCTATTTCGCCGAGGTGCCGGCCGTCTTGTTCGACATCCAGCGCGGCGGTCCCTCCACCGGCATGCCGACCCGCACCCAGCAGTCGGATCTGCTGATCAGTGCCTATGCCTCGCACGGCGACACCAAGCATGTGGTGCTGCTGCCCGAGGATCCGCGCGAGTGTTTCGAGTTCGCGGCCGACGCCTTCGACCTCGCCGATCGCCTGCAGACGCCGATCTTCGTGCTCTCCGATCTCGACATCGGCATGAACGAGTGGCTCTGCCGCCCGCTCACCTGGGACGACGACCGGCGCATGGACCGCGGCAAGGTCATGACCCGCGAGGAGCTGGATGAGGCGGAGATCTTCGGGCGCTATCTCGACGTCGACGGCGACGGCATCGCCTATCGCACCTATCCCGGCACCCATCCGACCAAGGGCGCCTATTTCACCCGCGGCACCAGCCGGGATCGCTATGCGCGCTACACCGAGGAAGGCTCGCTCTATGTCGACAACATGGAGCGCCTTCAGAAGAAGTTCGAGACCGCGAAGGCGATCCTGCCGGAGCCGGTGCTGACCCGAGCGCAGGGCTCGACGCGCTACGGCATCATCTATTACGGCTCCACCAGCCCCGCCCTCGACGAGGCGATGGCACACCTCCGCGAGGACGGCATCGAGGCCGACACCCTTCGTATCCGCGCCTTTCCCTTCCACGAGATGGTCAAGGCGTTCGTCGCCCAGCACGAAAAGGTGTTCCTGATCGAGCAGAACCGGGATGCGCAGATGAAGACGCTGCTGGTCGCGGAGGAGGGCATCGATCCGGCGAAGCTGGTCTCCATCCTCCATTTTGACGGCACCCCGATTACCGCGCGTTTTATCGCCGATGCCATCGACGACCAGCTTGCACGCCGAAAAATCGTGCCGTTCCGGGAGGCGGTATCGTGACCTATGTGCCCAAGCCCGAACTCCACCATCCGCGCCTTACCCGAAACACGCTCGGCTTCACGCGGCGGGACTATGAAGGCCCGGTCTCGACCCTTTGCGCCGGCTGCGGCCATGACAGCATCAGCGGCGCCATCGTCCAGGCCTGCTTCGAGCTCGGCATCGAGCCGCACCGGCTGGCCAAGCTCTCCGGCATCGGCTGCTCCTCGAAGACGCCGAACTATTTCCTCGCCGCCGCCCACGGCTTCAACAGCGTGCATGGGCGCATGCCGTCGGTCCTGACCGGGGCCAATCTCGCCAATCGCGACCTGATCTATCTCGGCGTCTCCGGCGATGGCGACAGCGCGTCAATCGGCCTCGGCCAGTTCTCCCATGCCGTGCGCCGCGGCGTCGACATGCTCTACATGGTCGAGAACAACGGCGTCTACGGCCTGACCAAGGGCCAGTTCTCGGCGACTGCGGACCGGGGCTCGAAGAGCAAGAAGGGTGCGTTGAACCGGGACGAGCCGATCGATCTCGCCGCTCTCGCCCTGCAGCTCGGCGCGACCTTCGTCGCGAGGAGCTTTTCCGGCGACAAGGCGCAACTCGTGCCGCTGATCAAGGCCGCCCTCAAGCATCGCGGTGCTGCCGTGATCGACTGCATCAGCCCCTGCATCGCCTTCAACAATCACGAAGGCTCGACTAAGAGCTTCGACCATGTGCGCGCCCACAACGAAGCGGTCAACGCCCTCGACATCTTCCCCGAGCGCATGGCTCTGTCCGCCGACTACCAGCCGGGCGAGGCGGTCGACATCACCCAGCATGACGGCTCGGTGATCAGGCTCCGAAAGCTCGCCGAGGACTATGAGTCCAGCGACCGGGTCGCGGCCATGCATTATCTGGCGACGCACAAGGCCAAGGGCGAGATCGTGACCGGCCTCCTGTTCGTCGATCCCGAGGCGGGCGATCTGCACCAGGACATCGGCACGGTGGCGGCCCCGCTGAACACGCTCGGTGACGACGAGCTCTGCCCGAAAAGGGCCGCCCTCGATCGGATCAACGCTTCGCTGCGCTGATCGGACATCGGACCCTGCTGACTCTTTGATGGGACCGGCGCCATCGGCGCTTGCCCATCGATGGCTGCCGACTACCTCTAAAGAGGTGCTCGATCACCGCTGGCAGAGTGACGTCGCTCGTCCAAACAAATCGAAGCCCGCGGCAAGGAGCGCTCGAGGTTCCGCATCCGCGGACCGATCAGGGAGGATCAGGAATGAGAGCAATGTCTCGTCTCGCCGCCTGGAGTTGCGCAGCGATGATTTCGGTCGCGAGTTTTGGCAGTTACGCCGCGGACTACCCGGACCCGGTCGAGGGCGACTACGTCCTCAAGGATTTCAACTTCCACACCGGCGATAAATTCGACGAACTCAACATGCATTATTACACCGTCGGCGATCCGGCCAACCCGCCGGTGCTGGTGCTGCACGGCACGACCGGTTCCGGCAAGAGCATGCTGTCGGAAGGCTTCGCCGGCGCGCTCTACGGGCCGGGACAGGCGCTGGACGCGAGCAAATACTACCTGATCCTGCCGGATTCGATCGGCACGGGCGGCAGCTCGAAACCGTCGGACGGTCTGCGCGCCGGCTTTCCAAGCTACAATTACGACGACATGGTGGACGCCTATCACCGCCTGGTGACCGAAGGGCTCGGCATCGATCATGTCAGGCTGATCATCGGCAACTCCATGGGCGGCATGCATGTCTGGGCCTTCGCCGTCCGTTATCCCGAGTTTGCGGATGCGCTGGTGCCGATGGCCTCATTGCCGACGGCGATGGGCGGGCGCAACTGGATGATGCGGCGCATGCTGGTGGACAGCGTGCTGACCGATCCCGCCTGGAACAACGGCAACTACGAGGAGCAGCCGCCCAATCTCAGGATCGCCAGCGCCTGGTTCGGCATCGCCACCTCGGGCGGCGAGCAGCGGCTCTACGCGCTCGGGCCGAATGGTGCTGAAGCGAGCGCCTATGTCGACGAGCGCCTTGCCAATCAGAAGGTCGGCGACGCCAACGACGTGATGTATCAGTGGAACGCGTCCCGCGACTTCGATCCATCGGCGGATCTGGAGAAGATCAAGGCGCATGTGCTGGTGATCAACTCTGCCGACGACGAGCGCAATCCGGAGGTTCTGGGCGTGCTCCAGGCGGCCATGCCCAGGATCGAGAACGGCGACGTCTATCTCATCCCGGCGAGCCCGGAGACTAGCGGCCACGGCACGACAGGCAGCCAGGCCGCTCTCTACAACGATCAGCTCGCCGACTTCCTGGCGAAGGTGCCGGGAGGCCAGTAGCTGATTTTTTCAAATGGCCGGGCGTCCGACGACGCCCGGCCAGCCTGGGTCATGAGAGGCCGGCGGCCCGGCCGAGAATTTTTCCGACATCCTCACCGGCGCGATCACCAGTCCAGGCGACATGCTGGTCGGGGCGGACCAGGATCAGGCGGACTGCAAGTCGCTCGCGGCCATCGGCAAAGCTGTCCGCGATGATCGTCAGCGGCAGGCCGAGATCATCGGCGGCGCGCGCGAACGCCTGGACGTCGGCGGGATCGGCGTCGAGGGCGACCAGAGAAAATCCGTCGCCCAGCGCCTCGTAGAGATTCCTGCCCGAGGACAGCATCTGCGGGGAAAGGTGGTGGCCGGGGCGTGCGCCAAAGCGATGCTGGCCGACGGCGCTGCAGATGCCGTCAGGCGGTCCGAAGACGATCGGCGAGCCCTCGTAGTGGGGCTCGTAGGCCTGAACGCTGGCGTCTGCCTCGTTGCGCGTGCTCCAGGCCTGTTCGAATTCCGCCCGATCCTTCTCGGGGTGGTAGCGCTGGAGGAACGCGCGGTCCTCCTCGATGAAGTTCGCGATGAAGGCGTCGGCGGTCGAGGCGAAGACCGGGCGCCGCTCGGCGTCGTAGCTGTCGAGCAGCGCCTCGCCGCCCCAGCCCTGCAGCACGGCGGCCAGCTTCCAGCCGAGATTTCTTGCGTCTTCGAAGCCGGTGTTGATGCCGTAGCCGCCATAGGGCGGATGGCTGTGGGCGGCATCGCCGGCGATGAACACCCGGCCTTGTCGGTAGCTGTCGGCGACGGCGAAGCGCAGATCCCAAAAGCCGATATGCTCGATGTCGACCCCGAAGGGCTGACCGACCGCACGGTGCAGGTAGGCGGCGAAGTCGTAATTGTCGCGCGTGGTATCCATCGGCACGGGCGCATGAAAGAACCAGGTCGAGCCGAGATCGACCCGACCGAAGAACATCCAGTAGCCAGCAAGATCCGGATGCACGACGCAGTAGAAGGATTTTCCAGGGTGGTGCTGCAGCAGCGCATGCAGCTCTTCCGAGCGGAAGACCAGGAGCACCATGCGCCGGTCGTGATCGGTCAGCGTCTGGATGATGCCGACCTGCTCGCGGGTGATCGAGCGGCTGCCGTCGCAGCCGACCGCGTAGCTTGCCCGGAGCGCGCGGCGCTCACCATTCGCTGGGCTCGCGATCGTGACCGTGACGCCGTTCTCGTCCTGATCGATTGTCTCGCCGGACCACCCATAGAGAATGTCGATGCCGTCGATCTCAGCCGCACGCGCGCACAGCACGGCCTCGGTTTCATATTGCGGCAGGCGCTCATTGTCGGTGAAGAAAAAGCGACGGACGGTCTCGCGCTTCATCCAGTCGTAGCAGAAATCCGAGAGCAGCGTGCCGTAAGCGGTGAGGCCGCCGATGCCGTAATCCGTCGGGATGGTGCGCGCGGCGCGAAGGGCCTTCTCGATGCCCCAGAAATGGAAGTGCTCCATCGTGCGCTGGGTGAGATTCTGGCCCTTGGGGATCAGCTGCGGCTGATCAAAGCGCTCGACCACGGTGACGCCGATGCCGCGAAGACCGAGCTCGATCGCGAGCCCCATGCCGACCGGACCGCCGCCGACGATGACCACATCGTTCTTCTTCATGGTTCGCTCCGCAGATGGTCGGGCGTTTCAGTCCGGCACCGGTCGACCATTCTAGGGGCGAGAAGGGGCAGGAGACCAGGAGCGGCTGTTGTTGCCGTCGCTCAGCCGTTCAGCTCGTCCTGGATGTCCTCGATCAAAGCCAGGCGATCGGTCGCGGTGCGGCCGAGGCGTTCAGCGGTCGCGCTGGCGATCAGGCGTGCGAGGCTCATCCCGGCAGTCTGGGACGGCCCAAAGATCTGGCCGACCACGTGGCAGACCAGGGTGACGGCACCCTGGCGGCGCAGGCGATCGCGGGTGGTCGGATCGGTGATGGCGACGAGCCTGACCCTGCTGGTCGCGGCCCAGCCCAGGATCGGTGACAGCTCGCCGGGGAGCGGCCGGAAGGCGACGGTGACCAGCGCGTCCTTCGGGCCCATCATGGCGGTATCCTCGGCCCAGCAGCCGGCATCGCCAGTGAACAGATGCACGCTCGGACGGATGCGCGCGAGCAGCAGGCGGAGATAGCGTGCGATCCCCGCCTCGGCGCCGGCCGCCAGTACCCAGATACGCGGCGCCTCGGCCAGGGTGCGCGCCGCCTTGCGCAGGTGGTCCGAGCCCAGTTCCTCGAAGGTGCGGGTGAGATTGCCGAGCTCGGTCTGCAGGTGAGCGGAGATCAGCGACGCCCCCTTCGCAGCGCTGGTCGGCACGGGCACGCGCAGCGTCGGCGCGGTGCGGTTGCGTTCCTCGCGCGCCTGCAGGCGGACGTCGTTGAAGTCGCGATAGCCGAGACTTTGAAACAGCCGGGCGGCGGTCGCCTTGGAGACCCCGGCGAGCTTCGCGAGCTCGGTCGCCGAGTAGGTGAGCACGTCGTCCTGGGTCTCGATCAGCAGGGTCGCAAGTTTTTTCTCACTGGGGGAGAGGGACTCGAAGCAGTCCTGAATTCTGAGCGCCAGTCGCGTCGCCACCGATGTCTCCGAAACAATTGTTTCAATCTTGTAGAATTGAGAAACTGGTGTCACAGTAGGTTGGATCGAGAAACGCAGCAAGCCCGGTGACGGCATGACGGAAACCAAGCTCGTGCGCGAGCGGATCTGGAGCAGGCTCAAAGACGTGGCCCGGCCGGACTCGCGCTTTCACCTGAACTTCGCCGAGGTCATCCCCGACTTCGAAGGCAGCGAGGCCGCGACCGCGCGCATCGAAGCGCTGCCCTTCTACCAGGCCGGCGGCTACGCCTTCATCACCCCGGACAACTGCTTGGTCGAGCTGCGCCGGCGCATGCTGGAAGCCGGCAAGGCCATGGTGGTCTCGACCTACGGCATCTATCGCGGCTTCTTCCTGCTCGAGCCCGCCATGGTGCCGGAAGGCCAGGCGCTGTTCGCAAGCTGGCTCGATGGGCTCGAGCATTTCGGCCGGCCGATCGGGCTTGCCGAGATCGCCGCGCGCGGGCCGTTCGACTTCATGGTGACGGGCGCCTCGGCCGTCTCAATGGACGGCGTGCGTTTCGGCAAGGGGCACGGATTTTTCGACCTGGAATGGGGCATGTTCACCGAGCTCGGCCTCGCCGACGAGACCACGCCAGTGGTGGCGGCCGTCCATGACGTCCAGCTGGTCCGGGACAAGCTGCATCCGAGTCCGACCGACATTCTCGTCGACTACATCGCGACACCGACCGCCCTCCACGAGGTCCAGCGCAGCACGAAAAGGCCGCGCGGCGTCAAATGGGACCTGCTCGACCCCTCCCAGATCGCCGCCATCCCGCCGCTCCAGGAACTCAAGACCATGCACGGCTTGGTGGTGTGACCACCTCATGGACTCGGACCGGCATGGCCTGGATCGACGGTTTGCGACCTGGTTTTTCGACGTGGGGGAAAGGGCCTTTTCGTCGAGGGCGGATCACCAGGCCAAGGTGGCATGGCCACCTCATGGGCTCGGACCGACACGGTCTGGATCGGCGGTTTGCGCCCGAGTTTTCCGACCTGGACGAATGGGCTCTTTCGTCGAGGATAGACTGCCAGGCCATGATGATGATTCGCTCGTTTGGGACCTTGAACCTGTTCCAGCCTGGGGGCCGTCTCAGCCGAGGAGTAAGAAAATCTTAACGCTCGGCCCGTATGATCCCCGTTCTGGTCCATGCGATCCTGGGAATCCGCGCCCAGCCGTATTTCCTGCGGGCGGCCGGATTCCCAGGATCGCATGGACCAGAATACGGAGCGTAGGGCAGGGACGTTAAAGCTTCGTTAAGCGGTGAGAAAAAACATCGGACGAAACGGGGCAATGCGCCTGAGAACGAGAAGACAATGTGCCTGATGACGAGAAAAAGCGTCTGACGAGGGGATGCGAGCCCCAAGGGCGAAAGGACTGAAACCCGTTGCCTGCAGCCGGACTGCAGGGCCAAAGGACAAGAAAAGGAGACGTCGGATGATGACCAAGCTCGATCGCCGTTCCTTCCTCGCCGCGTCGACGGCGCTTGCGGGAAGCCTCGCACTGCCGAGCTCCGGCCGCGCTGCCATGCCGCTGACCATGCAGTCGGCCTGGGTCAACGATGCCGAGTTCATGGGCTATTTCATCGGCATGGATCAGGGCTATTACACCGACGAAGGCCTGGAGCTCACCTATCTCTCCGGTGGTCCGGACGTCATTCCGGAGAGCTCGATCATCTCGGGCAAGGCGGATCTGGCGCTGACCACGCCCGACACCACGATCAAGGCGATCGTCGAGCAGGGTGCGCCCTTCAAGATCATCGGCGCGCAGTATCAGAAAAACCCGATCGGGGTGGTCAGCCTGGTGGACAGCGGCATCCGGGAGCCGAAGGATCTGATCGGCAAGACGCTCGCCGTGCCGCCGGTCAACACCATCACCGTCGAGGCGATGTTGAAGCTGAACGGCATCGAGAAGGATCAGCTCACCATCGTGCCCTATGCCTATGACCCGACGCCGCTGATCCAGGGCGAGATCGACGCCTCGATCGACTTCACCACCAACGTGCCTTACAGCATCGAGCAGGCGGGCAAGGCGGCGACCTCGTTTCTGCTCTACGATTCCGGCTTCACCATCTTCAACGACACGGTGGTGGTGACCGAGGAGGTGCTGGCGTCGAAGCGCACCGAGCTGGTCGCCTGGCTGCGCGCCAGCCGGAAAGGCTGGGACACGAATTTTTCGGATGTCGACGGCTGGCCGCCGAAGTTCGCGGAAAGCTGGTTCAAGGGCACGGGGCGCACCGTCGAGAACGAGGTTTTCTTCAACAAGGCGCAGATGCCGTTGATCGAGGCTGAGGCGGGCATCTTCTCGATGAGCGAGGAGGCGATCGAGAAGAATCTCGCGGCGCTCGCCGAGATCGGCATCGAGGGCGATCGCTCGATGTTCGACACCACCTTGCTCGAGGAGATCTGAGCGCCGATGGCGGCAAGCGACCTTCGCTTCGACAAGGTCGAGAAGAGCTTCAAGCTTCGCACCTCCACGCTCAAGGTGCTGGAAGGGATCGATCTCGCCTGTCCCGAAGGCTCGTTCACCGCGATCATCGGTCCCTCCGGCTGCGGCAAGTCGACCCTCCTTCGCATCGCGACCGGCCTCGAGCGCCAGGATGGCGGCGAGGTGACGATCGGCGGCCGGCCGCCCGGCGAGATCGCGGGGCAGGGTGATCTCGGCGTTGCCTTTCAGGACCCCGCCCTTCTCCCCTGGCGCTCGGTGACCGCCAATATCGCCCTGCCGCTCGACGTGATCGGCAGAGGACGGCAGGGGCGAGACGTGCGCCTTGCCGAACTGGTCAGGCTGGTGGGGCTCGACGGGTTCGCGGACGCGCTGCCGGCGGAGCTTTCCGGCGGCATGCGCCAGCGCGTGGCGATCGCGCGCGCTCTGGTGACCGAGCCGAGCCTGCTGCTGCTGGACGAGCCGTTCGGCGCGCTCGACCAGATCCTGCGCCGCCAGATGAATGTCGAGATGCAGCGCATCTGGCAGGAAAGCCGGGCGACCACGCTGCTGGTCACCCACGGCATCGACGAGGCGGTGTTCCTCGCCGACCGGGTGGTGGTGATGGGTGCTGGGCCGGGGCGGATCGTCGAGGAGGTCTCGGTAGATTTTCCGCGCCCGCGCGCCACCGATCTCTTCCGCGAGCCCGCCTTTCACCAGCTCTGCGATCATATCGCGGACCGGCTGCATGCCGGCCTCACCGCGGAGCGGTCGCTTGGCGGCAAGACGGCGTGAACCCGCTCCTGCGCTCTCTCCTGATCGGCGTCGTGCTCTGGGAATTCGTGGGCGATCTCGATCTGGTGGCCGGTGGCGCGTTGCCGTCGCCGAGCGAAATTCTGGTGAAGGCCTGGCAGGACCGTGCGGATTATGGTGGTCATATTCTCGCGACGCTGCAGGCGGCCGCGGTCGGCTTCGTGATCGGCAATGCGATCGCGATCCTTGCGGCTGTTGCCTTCGTGCGCTGGCCGATCACCGGCAGGCTCGCCCAGGGCATCAATGTCGCGCTCTTCGCCCTGCCGCCGATCGCGCTGGTGCCGGTGCTGCTGATCGCCTTCGACGGCATGACGCCCCGCTACATTCTGGCGGCGATCGCGGTCTATTTTCCGACCATGACCGCGATGCAGGTCGGGCTTACCCAGATCGACCCGCGCGCCGCCGATCTGATCCGCGCCTATGGCGGCGGGCCGTCGGTCCTGATGCGCCTGCTTCGCCTGCGCGCGAGCCTGCCTGCCCTTCTCGGCGGCCTGCGCGTCGCGGCACCCAATGCGGTGCTCGGCGCGATCCTCGCCGAGTTCGGTGGCGGGGCGCGCTGGGGGCTCGGCACCTATCTGCTCGGCTCGCTCGGCCAGGCCAACCCCGCGCGCCTCTGGGGCATCGGCCTGGCCGCGACGTTGATCGCCGGCCTTGCCTACGGCGTCTTCGCGCTGCTCGCCCGCCGGGTGACGGGTGCGACCCGCGCGGTCACCATCGCGAGCGGTGCCGTTCCGACGGCGCGGCAGGGCGGGACGCTCAGCCTGATCGCCGCCATCATCCTCCCCTTCATCGTCTGGTGGTTTTTTCTCTACATGCTCGACATCTCGCCGATCGTCGCCAAGACGCCGGCTGGGCTTTTTGACTATCTGTTCCTGGCAAAATCCGCGGACAGCGCGCAGACGCGCCTGCTCGCTGCCCTCGCCGAAACCCTGCCGCTGACCTTGCTCGGCATGCTCGCGGGCCTCGCCGTCGCCCTGGTTGTCGCGGTGCTGAGCGAGGTGAGGCCGGTGATCGCGCAGAGCCTGCTGCCGGTCGCGCTCATTACCCAGACCATGCCCCTGGTGGCGCTGACCCCGCTGCTGCTGCTGCTGCTCGGCCGCGGCACGGCGGTGACCATCGCGATCACCGTCTCGGTGACCTTCTTTCCGGCCTTCGTCACCATCGCCCAGGGGCTGCAGCTGGTCTCGCGCGCGGCCTTCGATCTCTGCCGCGTCTACGGCGCTTCGCCGCTTCGCGAAATCCGCCTGGTCGCGCTGCCGAGCGCGCTGCCCTACCTCTTCGCGGCCGCCAAGCTCGCCGTGCCGCGCACGCTGCTCGGTGTGATGATCGCCGAATGGCTTGCGACCGGACGCGGCCTCGGCAATCTGATGAACCAGTCCCGCGGCTTTCTCGACTACGGCATGATCTGGGCGGTGGCGATCACGTCGGTGCTGATTTCCCTTCTCCTCTACCAATTCGTGGTCATTGCCGAGCGCCGCTGGCAACGCCATCTGGGGATCGATCCGGCCGCATGAGCCCTAAAAGTGCGGCTCGCTGGCGTGAAACTTGCTTCTCGAACGGTGGGCCGCAAGTGCCCGCATGGCCTCGTTCAAGGCCCAATTCGACCCGACAAAAGGAATGCCCATGTCGACCCTTCCGTTCTCATCCTTGCGATCACGCTTTCTTGGCACTGCTGCCTCGGGGACAGCGCTTCTGCTCATTTTTTCGGCAGTTCCTGATGCCGCGCGTGCCCAGGACGCCTGTGCCGATACGCCGGCAACACCCGCCCACCATCTGCTGCCCGCCAACGCCGAGACCGTGCATTGGGGCTATTTCAGCAAGGACCGCACGCCGCAGGTGGTGGCGCATAGCGGCGACCTGGTGACCATCGAGACGCTGACCCACCATGCCAATGACGATGCCTCGCTGATGGTCGAGGGTGATCCGGGTGCTGAGAGCGTGTTCAAGTGGACGGCGGACGAGAAGGGCGTGGACCGGCGCGGCGCCGGCCCCGTCGATGCCTCGATCCACGGCCGCGGCGCCGGCGAGGGCTTCGGCGTGCACATCCTGACCGGGCCGATCTTTGTCTGCGGCGCCGCACCAGGCGACGTGCTCGAAGTCGAGATCGTCGACATGGCGCCGCGCCCGAGCGCCAATCCGGAGCACGCCGGCAAGACGTTCGGCAGCAACGCCGCCGCCTGGTGGGGCTTTCACTACAACGACATGGTCGAGGAGCCGAAGCCGCGCGAGGTCATCACCATCTACGAGGTCGACGCCACTGGCGACAGCAACTGGGCGAAGGCGGTCTACAACTATCGTTGGGTGCCGCAGACCGACCCCTTCGGCGTGGTGCACGAGATCATCGACTATCCGGGCGTGCCGGTCGATCATTCGACCGTCGAGAAGGTGACGCCGGTGTTGGACGGGGTGCGCATTCCGATCCGGCCCCACTTCGGCACCATGGGCGTCGCACCCAGGGAGGCGGATTTCGTCGATTCGATTCCGCCCGGCTATTTCGGCGGCAATATCGACAATTGGCGCATCGGCAAGGGCGGAACCATGTACTACCCGGTTGCGGTGGAAGGCGCCCTTCTCAGTGCCGGCGATCCGCACGCCGCCCAGGGCGACAGCGAGCTTGCCGGCACCGCCATCGAGACCTCGCTCACCGGGCTGATCAGGCTGACGCTGCACAAGGCGGACAGCCTCGAAGGCACGCCGGTCGAAGGCCTCGACTTCCCGCTGCTCGAGACCGCGGATGAGTGGGTGGTGCACGGCTTCAGCTACGCCAATTATCTGGACGCGCTCGGCGAGACCGCGCAGGCGGACATCTACAGCAAGTCCTCGATCGACGGCGCCATGCGCGATGCGTTCAGGAAGATGCGCACCTTTCTGATGACCACCTATGGCCTCAGCGAGGACGAGGCGATCTCGCTGATGTCGGTCGCCGCCGATTTCGGCGTCACCCAGGTGGTCGACGGCAATTGGGGCGTCCACGGGGTGATCGAGAAAGCGATGTTCGACCGCGACTGATCGTTTCCGACCTGACGGAGTGGGGTCAGGGAACCTCCTGAAACAGCCGGCTCCAGCCCCTCACCAGGGCGGGGTCGGCGCCGGCCGTCTTCTTGACGTGACATCGCCGGCATTGGCAAGTGATGAGAGCGGAACTGCCGGTGATCAAACCCACGATGTGAGCGGTATGGCGATCCGGGCTGCGCGTGCTGCCACCTGATCGGGAACAGGCTCTAGGAGAGCGTGATCGCGGTCAGCAAGGTCTGGACCAGAGCGATCGCGGCGGAGATCGGCTGCAGGCGGCTCGCGGCGTCTGATTCCACGAACAGGGCGATTTCGGAGCAGCGCGCGAGCGGGCTTTCGGCGTTGTCGGTGATCACGAAGATGCGGCGACCGGAGACATAGGCGTCCATCACCGTTTCGACCACCAGGTTGGAATAGGGCGGAAAGGCGATCGCCGCCAGGACGTCCTCCTGGCCGATGGTGCTGGTCTGCGGGCCGGCCATGCCGCCGGTGAAATCCAGCGGGCTGCAGGCGCGCTCGCCGCGAATCAGGCCGTAGAGCAGATAATCCGCGATCGGCTTCGAGCGCCGGAGGCCGGCGACATAGATGTGCCGTGCGTTGCGCAGCAGGTCGGCCGCCCGGCTGAGCTCGGTGACATCAGTGCTCGCCGTCAGCTTGGTCAGCGCCTCTCGGTGCGACGCGATCGTTTCGTCGAGAAGCGCGCGCATGTCCGTCGGCGACATCGCCTCGGCGCGCTCGAGCACCTGGTCGCG
Organism: Alphaproteobacteria bacterium; assembly: GCA_041398025.1. Classification (GTDB taxonomy): domain Bacteria; phylum Pseudomonadota; class Alphaproteobacteria; order Geminicoccales; family Geminicoccaceae; genus JANQPX01. The sequence goes on along the minus strand of JAWKVM010000009.1, from coordinate 141,284 downwards.
CACCGTGACGCTGCCCTCGATCAGCCGCTGGCGGAACACCCGCTGCAGGCCGGAAAAGCCGTGATAGCCGAACTCCTTGGCGAATCGGATCAGGGTGGAGGGCTGGATGTCCAGCCGCTCGGCGATCATCGGCGTGGTCTGCAGGGCAAAGCTGTTGGGCTCGTCGAGCGAGGCGCGGGCAATGCGCTGCAGATGCGGGCTGAGCTCGGGAAAGCGATCCCGGATGCGCTGGCGAAGCGCATCGAAGGTTTCAGGAGCGGCGCTGCCTTGAGGTAAATTTTTTTTCATCATCACCATCCCATAACATGACCCGCGCGAACTGTGAAAATTCCTTCATCGGCAGGAATTTGAAGAATCTTTCAAATTTTTCGATTTTTCTTTCAGAAGATTCGGCGTGGCCGCAGCCGGCATGTTGCTCGAATGTTGCCTTCGCCTGATTTTCGACAAGCTGCCGCTCCATGACCTGCTGCTCACCTTCGGCGCCGACCGATGATCGAGGAACTGATTCGTATCGTCGCGGGTTCGTCGCCGCGGTCACGGTGGACGTCTCTGTCGGCGGCGGCGGACAGCGTCCCTGCGACCTGACGGGCGGGAGCCTTACCGCGTGATCTCGTCCAGCACCTGCTGATGCCGGTGCATGTCCAGAAAGACGCGATAGTCCCGTTCGAGCTGGCGGGCATGCTGGGGATCGGGCCGACGTTCGCGCGCGGTCTGCGCGAAAACTGCTGCGGCGGCTTCGAGGCTGTCATGCAGGCCGGCAGCGGTGGCAGCGGCCGCCGCTGTGCCGCGCAGCACGGCCTGGTCCTCCTCGGTTTCCAGGAGCGTGCAGCCGGTGGCGTCGGCATAGAGCTGGGTGAGGGCGGAGCTTTTGGTATGGCCGCCCGCGGCATGCAGGCTGTCGATCGCGTAGCCCTTGGCGTTCAGACCCTCCAGGATGTGGCGGATGCCGAGCGCCAGGCCGATGGCCGTGCGCCAGTAGAGGCGGCAGAGGCTGTCGAACGATCGTTCCAGGCGAAGACCGCTGATCACGCCGAGCGCGCGCGGCGCCGCCAGGGGCGAGCGGTTGCCGTGAAAGTCCGGGAGGACATGGAGGCGGGAGGCGAGGGGGGCGTCTTCCAAAGCACGCAGCTCGCGGATGCGCTCGACCACGCGGCGGTGGGTGTCGGCATCCGGCTCGGCGCCGTCGCCATAGGTGGCGAGCACATGGTCGAGCAGCGCGCCGCTCGCCGATTGTCCGGCATCGTGCAGCCAGTAGCCCGGCAGCACCACGTCCCGGTGCGGACCCCAGGCGCCGCTTATTCGCAAAGGCTCAGGCGACAGCGCCATGACGCTGCTCGAAGTGCCGATCATCAAGGTCGCATGACGCTTGAACGAAGCCTCCGAGCGGCCCAGGCGTCCGACCAGGCTGCCGAGGACGCCGGCATGGGCATCGATCAGGCCTGTGCTCACGCGGCAGGCGGTGGGGAGGCCCAGCTCCTCGGCCGCCCCTTCGGTGAGCGGTCCAAGATCGCTGCCGATGGGTGTGGCGCGTTCAGGCAGCCGGCCGCGTTCCAGCAGATCGGACAATCCTGTTGCGGCGAGGAAATCTGTCTGCCACCCCCGGCTTTCGTGGCCGAGATAGGACCATTTGCAGGTGAGCGTGCAGTGGGAGCGGGCGAGGGACCCTGACGCCCGCCAGGTCAGGAAATCGGCGAGGTCGAAAAAGTAGCCGCTGCGCCGCCAGCGCTCGGGCAGGTGCCGCTTCAGCCACAGCAGCTTCGGGATCTGCATTTCCGGCGACATGCTGCCGCCGGCATGGCCGAGCACCGGATGGCCGCTTGCCGTGCACGCCTCGGCTTCGGCGATGGCACGATGATCGAGCCAGGCGATGGTGTCGAAGGTGGGATCGCCCTCCTCGGAGACGCTGAGCGGCCTGCCGTGGCTATCGCGGACGACGAGGGAGCAGGTGCCATCGAAGCCGATGGCGACAATGGCGGAAGGGTCTGCCGCAGCGAGGTTTCGCGCCTTCCCGACGGCAATGCAGGCGGCACGCCAGATGTCCTCCGAGCTCTGTTCGGCGACATTGGCGCTGGGGCGGTTCATGCGGATCGGATGTTCTGCCCGGCCGAGCATGTGCCCGTGACGATCGAACACCGCCGCGCGTGCGCTGCCGGTGCCGACATCGACCGCCATGACCAGATCGCTCACGCCACCCGCCCTTATCGAGTCGTCATCTTCCCCTTACGCTCATCCCGCGTCTGTCGGGGGTGAGTCAAGATAGTGCTGCATGGTCCTGGCGACACCGTTCTGCCAGAGGCTGGAGAGCATGTTTCCGAAATCCCTGCGGAACGTCGCGCTGTCCGCAATGTCTCCGAAGATGTCCCGAAGCTCCAGGAAAGCCTCCGGCTGCGTGCGCGCGCGCGCTGCGGCCTCTTGCAGGCGATCGCGCTGCACGTCGTCGATGTCGATCGGCTTGCCGCTCTCGTCTTCGCCATAGCAGTAGCGGCACCAAAGAGCGCTTTCCAGGGCGAGGCCGGTGACGCTCTGGCCGCTCGCGAGGCGATCACGGGTCGAAGGCAGGATGAACTTCGGCTGGCGGTTGGAACCGTCCTGGCAAAGCCTCGGGATGGTGTCCACGATCTCGGGATTGGCGAAGCGCCGCGTGATCAGATCGAGATAGGCGCCGCGGTCTTCGCCGTCGATCGGCGGCACCACCGGGATGACCTCCTCGCGCTCCAGCTTGTCCAGAAAGCCGCCGATCAAGGCGTGGCTCATGGCCTCGCTGACGATGTCGATGCCGAGCAGGGCTGCGGGATAGGCGATCGCCGCGTGGCCGCCGTTGAGCATGCGCAGCTTCATCAGCTCATAGGCGTCGACATGCTCGGTGAAGGTGACGCCGACCTCTTCCAGGGCAGGGCGGCCATTGCCGAAATGGTCCTGCATGACCCACTGGCGAAACGGCTCGCAGAACACCGGCCAGGCATCGGTGATGCCGAAGCGCTCGGTGAGCAGCGCACGATCGCGGTCGGTGGTCGCAGGTGTGATGCGGTCGACCATGCTGTTGGGAAAGGCGACCTGATCCTCGATCCAGGCGGCAAGATCCGCATCGACCAGGCGGGCGAAGCCGGTGATGGTGTCCTTGGCGGCATGGCCGTTGCCGGGGATGTTGTCGCAGGACATGACGGTGAAGGGCATGGTGCCGGCGTCCCGCCGCGCCTTCAGCGCCTTCACCAGCACGCCGAACACGTGGGACGGCTGGTCGGGCCTTGCGGCATCGGCGCGGATGTCCGGATGCTCGGGATCGAAGTTGCCGGTCGCCGGGTCGATGCAATAGCCGCCTTCGGTGATGGTCAGCGACACGATCCGGATCTTGGGATCGGCAAGGGCTGCGAGGATCGGCGTCCGATCCTCCTCGACCGGCAGAAAATCGATCATCGCGCTGGTGACCCGCGCCTTGTTGGCGCCGGGCTCGCGCTCGACCACGGTGGTCAGCCAGTCCTGGCCTTGAAGGGCGGCGCGCATCGCCCGGTCCGGTGCACGGAAGCCGGCGCCGACGATCGCCCAGTCCAGGTCCTTGCCGCTGTTGAAGAGGTCGTCGAGATAAACCGCCTGATGGGCGCGGTGGAAATTGCCGGTGCCGATATGGACGATGCCGGGGCTCTGCTGGTCGCGCCGGTAGGCCGGGCGGTCGATGCTTGCGGGCAGGGTCTTCAGGCCTTCGAGGGAAAGGGGAGAGGTCATCGGCGGACATTTTCCATGATGATGGCTTCGAGCCGGTCAAGGCTGGGCACGGCAACGGCGCCTTTGGGTGCTGTCAGGTCCGTTTGCGGCCAGAAGAGCGTGCGCATGCCGGCGGCGAGGCCCGCCTTGGCGCCGGTGGTGGAATCCTCGACCACCAGGCAATCCTTCGGATCCGCCCCGAGCAGCCAGGCGGCGCGCAGATAGGGCTCGCCGCCCGGCTTGCCGTCGCGCACGTCATTGCGGCTGATCGTGATCAGGCCGGGGTCGCTCAGGCCCACGGCGTCGAGATTGGCGCTGACCACCATGCGGTCGGAATTGGAGACGATCGCCTGGCGATAGCCGTCCTCGCGCAGCCGATGGAACAGGTCGACGGCGCCGGATCGCGGCTTCAAGGTTTCGACGGTCGCGAAATAGACGCGATATTTGAGGCGAAGCCAGTCGCGCAGCGGCAGCGACAGGCCGAGATGATGCTGACACCAGCGATGGACCTCGCGCGCATCCCGGCCGACGATGTGGTCGTGAAAGTCGGGGGGCGGGGTGAGCCCCTGCGTGCCGAGCGCGCTGACCAGCGCCGCCTCGTGCAGGGGTTCGCTGTCGACCAGCGTCCCATCCATATCCCAGAGAATCGCTGGCCGTGTCCCGTCCATCTCGGTGCGCGTCTCCCGATGGCGCTGAAAGGCCGTCGATCAGCCTCGACGACTGAACGGCGCGCGTGTCAGCGTATCGCCAGCCCTCCGGCATCGAAACGGTGGAGCTTGTCGGGCTCCGGCGTCATGTAGACGATGTCGCCATGCTCGGCGCCGAACTCGCCGTCGGCACGCACGGTGACCTGGCCGATGTCGTCGGCGCGCACATGCAGGAAGGTGTCCGAGCCCAGATGCTCGGCGACATTGACCGTGCCCTTCCAGTCACCGCTTTCCTTCGACAGACGGAGATGTTCGGGGCGGATGCCGATGGTGGCGGCCTGGTGCTGCTGGGCGATCTTGCCGTCGATCAGGTTCATCTTGGGCGAGCCGATGAAGCCGGCGACGAACACGTTGTCCGGCCGCGAGTACAGCTCCAGCGGCGAGCCGACCTGCGCGACATTGCCCGCGTTCAGCACCACGATCTTGTCGGCCATGGTCATGGCCTCGACCTGGTCGTGGGTCACGTAGATCATCGTGGTCTTGAGCTGATTGTGCAGCTCGCTGATTTCGATGCGCATGTTGACGCGTAGCGCCGCATCCAGATTCGACAACGGCTCGTCGAACAGGAAGGCCGAGGGCTCGCGCACGATCGCGCGCCCGATGGCGACGCGCTGACGCTGACCGCCGGAAAGCTGGCCCGGACGCCGGTCGAGATAGTCGGTGAGATTGAGCACGCCTGCGGCGCCGCGCACCTTCTGTCGATGGCGCCCTTGTCCCGCTGGGTGCCATCTTCAGCGGAAGCATGATGTTGTTGTAGACGTCATATGCGGGTAGAGGCGGTAGGACTGGAACACCATGGCGAGGCCGCGCTTGGCGGGCGGGATGTCGGTGGCGTCCGACCGTCGATATAGATGCTCCGCTCGACGGTCCAGACCAGCGCGATCAGCCGGAGTGAACGCAGATTTCGTTGTTGCGCCTGACGGGCCGACGAAATTCTCACGAACTCGCCGTCCTGGATGTCGAGATCGACATCAATGATGACGACGTCACCGAAGGTCTTGTTCACCTTCTCCAACCTGATGCTACCCACGTCGCTTCATGATTTCGATCGTTCGACCGTCCTGACCGGTCATGTATCGCGCCGCTGATCCATTCGCGCAACGCGACTCATTTGACGGTTACGCTGAAGGTGAGACCGCACCAGGCTGCTTCTGGCTGAACCAGCCGATGATCAGGATGCGGCGACGCTGGCCCGAGGCGGCGGAGAGTTTGGCGAAGAACAGGCCTCTGGGGCCTGAATAGCTGGCGATGAACGCGGTGAGCGGTGCGGCTTTGACCGCGGTCAGATTGAGGGTCCAGAACGCTTCGTTCCAGGCGAGGATGATGTTCAGGAGCACGGTGGACGCGATGCCCGGCAGCGCCATCGGCGTCAGCACGTGCAGGATCTCGGACTTCAGCGAAGCGCCGTCCATGCGCGCGGCTTCGAGGATGTCCTTGGGGATTTCCTTGAAATAGGTGTAGAGCATCCAGATGATGATCGGCAGGTTGATCAGCATCAGCACCACCACCAGACCGATGCGGCTGTCCAGGAGACCGAGCTTGATGAACAAGAGGTAGATCGGATAGAGCACGCCGACCGCCGGCAGCATCTTGGTGGACAGCATCCACATCAGGATGTCCTTGGTGCGCTTGCCGGGCACGAAGGCCATCGACCAGGCGGCCGGCACCGCGATCAGGATGCCGAGCAGGGTCGAGCCGCCGGCGATGATCACCGAGTTCATCAGGTAACGCAGATAGTCCGAGCGCTCCTGCACCACGCCGTAATTTTCCAGCGTCCAGTCGAAGAACAGGAACACCGGCGGGCTGGCGATCGCGGTCGATTCGGTCTTGAAGCTGGTGAGGACGGTCCAGAGGATCGGGAAGAAGATCAGGAGGCCGATCGCCCAGGCGATCACGGTGTTGATCGACTTTCGCTGGGTGGAAACTTCGCGTGCCATGGTTTCTCTCCCGCCTCAGGCGTCCAGGTTCTTGCCGACGATGCGCATCAGGAAGATGGCGACGATGTTGGCGAGGATCACGGCGTAGATGCCGCCGGCGGAGCCCAGGCCGACATTCTGGCTTTCCAGCACCCGCTGGTAGATCAGATAGGTGAGCGTGCGCGTGCCGAAGGACCCCTGGGTGGTGACGAAGATCTCGGCGAAGATCGACAAGAGGAAGATCGTCTGGATCAGGATGACCACGGTGATCGCGCGCGCCAGATGGGGGAGGATGATGTAGATGAAGCGCTTCGAAACCGGGGCGCCGTCCATCTCCGCCGCTTCGAGCTGCTCGCCGTCGAGCGACTGCACCGCGGTCAGAAGAATGAGGGTGGCAAAGGGCAGCCATTGCCAGGCGACGATGATGATGATCGAGGTCATCGGTGCCTGGGACAGCCAGTCGACCGGCTGGGCGCCGAAGAATTTCCAGAGATGGGAGAGGACGCCGTTCACCGGGTCCATGAACATGTTCTTCCACACCAGGGCGGACACGGTGGGCATGACGAAGAAGGGGGCGATCACCAGGATGCGGACGATGCCCTGGCCCCACATCGGCTGATCGAGCAGCAGCGCCAGGATCACGCCGAGCACCACGGTGATGATCAGGACGCCGACCACCAGAGCGAGGGTCGCGACCACGCTGTCGGTGAAGGCCGATGAGGTGATGAAGCGCGCGTAGTTCTCGAACCCGACCCAGCCTTCATCGCCGCCACGAAGCGGCAGATACTTCCGGAACGAGAAGTAGAGCGTCATGATGAGCGGGACCAGCATCCAGCCGAGAAGCAGGACCACGGCCGGCGTCAACATCATGCGTGCGGCGGCTTTCGAGTGCTCGGTCGCCATCGTTACGCCTCCCCTCCCGCGACGACGCTCTTGCGGCCCGTGCGGGACGTCTCATTGGCAAAGTAAGGTATCGGACCTCATCGGAGGGCGGCGAACCGCCCTCCGATCGGCAGATGCTTGGCTTAGTAGCCCGCAGCTTCCATTTCGTCCGTGGTCAGCTCCTGCGCCTTCTCGAGCGCTTCCTCGGCGGACTGCTGACCGGCAAGGGCGGCAGAGAATTCCTGACCCGCCTGGGTGCCGATGCCGGCAAACTCCGGGATCGCCACGAACTGCACGCCGACATAGGGCACCGGATCGACCGTCGGACTGTTCGGATCGGCGGCCTCGATGCTCTTGAGCGTCATCTCGGCAAACGGAACCTTCTGATATTCAGGGTTCTCGTAGAGCGAGGTGCGGCTGCCCGGAGGCACGTTGGCCCAGCCCTCCTTCTCGGCGACCAGCGCCAGGTACTCCTTCGAGGTCGCCCATTCGACGAACGACTTCGCGGCCTCTTCCTTCTGGGTGCCGGCCGGGATGGCGAGTGCCCAGGCCCAGAGCCAGTTGGCGCGCTTGCCGAGGCCGGCATCCGGTGCCAGCGCGAAGCCGACCTTGTCGGCCACGCTGCTGTCGTTCGGGTTGGTCACGAAGGACGCGGCGACCGTGGCGTCGATCCACATGCCGCACTTGCCCTGCTGGAACAGCGCCAGATTCTCGTTGAAGCCGTTGGTGGAGGCCCCTGGAGGTCCGGCGTCGTTCATCAGGTCGAGATAGAAGTTGATGGTCTTGTTCCAGGCCTCGCTATCGAACTGCGCCTGCCAGTCCTCGTTGAACCAGCGTGCGCCGAAGGAATTGGCCATGGTGGTGAGAAACGCCATGTTCTCGCCCCAGCCGGCCTTGCCGCGCAGGCAGATGCCGTAGATCTCGTTGTCCTTGTCGGTCATCTTGCGCGCGGCGTCGGCGATGAAGTCCCAGGTCGGGGCTTCCGGCATCTCGAGACCGGCCTGTTCCATCAGGTCGGTCCGATACATGGTCATCGAGCTCTCGCCGTAGAACGGTGCGGCATAGAGCGTGCCGTCGTAGGAGAGGCCGGCCGCCATGGCGGGCAGGATATCGCCAGCGTCGTAGGAATCGGGCAGATCGTCGAGAGACACCAGCCAGTCCTGCTTCGCCCAGATCGGCGTTTCGTACATGCCGATGGTCATGACGTCGAACTGACCGCCCTTGGTGGCGATGTCCTGGGTCACGCGCTGGCGCAGCACGTTTTCTTCGAGGGTGACCCATTCGACCTGGTGGCCGGTCTTTTCGGTGAAGTCGCTGGTCAGACCCTGCATGCGGATCATGTCACCGTTGTTCACGGTGGCGATGGTAATGGTCTCGGCCTGGACGAGCGCACTGGACGCGAGCAGCGCGCCGACGGCCAAGGCGGCGGATTTGAGTGACACGGCTCGATGCCTCCTTGATTGAGCATTTGCTATATTGATAGGCAATTGCTCACACGCAATCGCGTTGCTGTCAAGTTGATTCTGCCCTAATTGCAGGCTGTCGATCGGCTAAGATCGCTGGTTGCCTGAAAATGCTTATGATCTGTCTGCCAATCATTCGTGCTTCTATGCCCAAGAATGCGCCGCAGGGCAAGTCGGCCCTTTGTCGATTGCGCTAATGGCGCCTATCTGATCAAATGCCCAGAAGGGAGAGGGCTTAACGAGGGGTAGATGGCCGAGGCTTTGGATACAGGCGACAAGCGCAAGGATGATGCCGCCAAGGCAGCCTGGCTCTACTTCATCGGCGGGCGGACTCAGGACGACATCGCCCGTCAGCTCGACCTGTCGCGCCAGGCTGTGCAGCGGCTGGTGTCCTTTGCGGTCAGTGAAAAGCTGATCAAATTCCGCATGGATCACCCGATCGCCTCCTGCATGGCGGTCGCCGAGGCGATCGCGGACCGCTACGGGCTCGAATTCTGCGATGTCATTCCAACCGACAGCTCCGCCCCGGATTCGATCGCCGGCGTCGCGGTCGCGGCAGCCCTGCGCATGGGGCGGCTGCTGAGCGTGAAGGCACCGATCGTGCTCGCGGTCGGCACCGGGCGCACGTTGCGCGCGGTGGTGGACGAGCTGGACGCGCTCGATCGGCCGCAGCACAAGATCATCTCGCTGGTCGGCAACATGGCGGCTGACGGCCATGCCAGCCCCTATGAAGTCGCCATGCGCCTTGCCGACAAGATCGGCGCCCAGCGCTTTCCCATGCCGGCTCCCGTGCTCACCGAAACCGTCAGGGACCGGAAGGCGCTGCACAGCCAGCGATCCTTCACTATCCTTCGCGATCTGCGCGCCCAGGCGCGCGCCGTGTTCGCCGGGGTCGGCGAGCTCTCCTGGCAATCGCCGCTGCACAGGGACGGCTTCATAAGCGACGCCGAACTCGCCGAGCTGATCGAAGAGGGGGCCGTCGGCGAGATGATGGGATGGCCCTTCGATGCGTCGGGGCGGCGCGTCAACTCGTCGATCTACGATCGCATCGCCAGCATCGAGCTGGAAACGCCGCCCAAGCGCCTGACGGTGGCCGTCGCCTGCGGTCCGCAGAAGGTCATGCCCATCAAAGCCGCCCTCGCCGGCCGGCTGTTTTCTGCCTTGATCACCGACGAGGCGACGGCATCCAGCATTCTGGACGAATGAGAGCTGCGCAACGCGACGCGAGGCCGCCATCGAGATGCGCCATCCGGTGACACTGGACTACCCTTCGAAAGATTGACCAACGGCCGTTTCTCTAGGCCCGCTTCTGTCGGCGATGACGCATGCCGCCATCGTCGGCATCCAGCATGACATCGCGCAGATAGGCGCGCGCGCGGCCGAGACGGCTGGTGACCGTGCCTTCGGGAAGGTTCAACATGGCGGCGGCTTCCGCATAGGAATAGCCTTCGACACAGACGAGCATGACGACTTCGCGCTGCTCGCGCGGCAAATCGAGGAAATGATCGCTGATCGACAGAGCGATGGATCGGCTTTCGGGCGACTGAGCACCGAAATCATGGATCTGCTCGGTCGCGCCGACGATGGACAATGTGCGTTCTGCGTTCGAGCTCTTGCGGTGGTGATTGCGAAAGAGGTTCTGCGCGATTCGGAAGAGCCAGCTGTCGAGGCGCGTACCGCGCTGCCATTTGTCCAGATTGCGGATCGCACGTTCGCACGTCTCCTGGACGAGGTCGTCAGCGTCGGGGCGCGATCGGGTCAGCGCAAGCGCGAAGCGGGACAGCGTCGGCAGAAAGGCCAGAAGCTGATCACGGGTCGCTTCATCATCGTTCTCGTCGTCACCGTCCATGGCACCTGCCGAGCGACGAGCAAAGCGGCAGGAAGCGCGCGCCGGTCATTGCGACATGCGGCCGAGAGGCGTGGTCAGCGCTCTGAGGGAAGGGGAAGGACACGCGCCTTCGGCATGATCGACCGGGCGCATGGTGTGAGGCTGCTGCAAATATGGAAATATGCAGCAATGCTTAGGATTCTCGAGAGCAAGATCCGCCACAATTCCTCCCCCTTGCAAAACATTTGAGCGTTACTGACGACGCAGCATTCTCGGCAATAAACAATGTCACCTCTTGGATATTCCGCTGAGATTGGACTGTTACCATTGATATGCTGGGCCTCGCTGACTGCACCGCAAGCTGAAAACGTGATCGACGACCAGACGCGTTCTCTCAGACGGGGTGATCAGGGGCAGTCGGCTGCGGAGGCTGGAATCCGGGATTGTGCCCGACCGTTGGCGAGTCGTCGAGCAGGCGTGCGAGCTGCGGGTGATTCGCATTCGGAGGCGACGATCTCGTCGTCGGCGACGCCGCGCCCGGCGCGATAGAGACCGGCCGGCATGCGGTGCTGCCATGCGAGGCGTGCCACATGTCGGCAGCCTATAAAGAGACTCCGATGGCCTGCAAGGATTGCCATCAGGCCGATGACATGCACGAGCGGACGCTCGGGATCACCTGCAGTCAGTGTCGCAACCCGAACGGCCGGGTCTTCCGGGGCTTCGATCACGACACCCAGAGCGAATATAGGCCGCTCGCAATCATGACGGCTTGAAATACGGTGCCTGTCATGACAAATCCCTCATCGAGCGGCGTGGTCAGCCATCCAGGACTTGCGGCGGGTGCCGCAAACGCGACGATGTGCACCGGGGCGCCTGCGGCGCCAATTCCGGCGAATGCCACAACAGCCGATCATTTCAAGAGCTCGCATCGATCGATGAACGCGATGTGCTCAAGTCGAGAGCAGCTTATGGATGGGTTGAACCCTGAGGATATCAAAGCGCAGGTCGCCGATCTTCCCTATATGAGCCTGAAGCAGGCGAAAGAGATCACGGGTTTCCTTCGCCGAAACCGCCTCACCAGAGTTCTGGAGCTCGGCTTCTATCACGGCGTATCGAGCTGCTATCTCGCCGCGGCCATGAAATCGCTGGGCGGTGAACCCATCGTCACGATCGATCTCTTGAAAGCCAAGCAACGCGATCCGTCGATCGAAGATCTCCTGCGACGCTGTGATCTACTCGACTACGCGGAGGTCTATTTTGAGCCGACGTCCTATAACTGGCGCCTGATGAATTTCATCGAGACCGGCCGACGCTTCGACTTCTGCTACATCGATGGTGGCCATGACTGGTACAATACCGGGTTTGCCTTTTTCCTGGTCGACAAGCTGATCGAACCCGGCGGCTGGATCCTGTTCGATGATCTCGACTGGACCATGGAGCATGTCGATGCGCACTGGGCTCTCAGCCGGCCGCCAGAGGAACGGCGAACCCCGCAGGTGCGCAAGGTCTGGGAGCTTCTGGTCCAGCAACACCCCGGCTACGGCAACTTCCGGGAGGATGGGCGCTGGGGCTTTGCCCGAAAAAAAACCAAGCAAACCAAAGCGATGCGCCATTCTTAAAGATATTATCACTGACAGCATCGATCCGGATGGCGAGGGCGATGAGGATATCGTCGAAAGCGGCGATTTCTTCGCCACGCTCGGCACGCGCGTCGAATTCTGATCCTGACGCGCAGTCCTTTCGAAAATTTATCAACATTTCGGGATGGCACAGCCGTCTCGCGGGTTGTCGAAGGGTGAGTCGGCTGCTCGCATTGGCGACCGTCCCAGCAAAAGCGATGCATGGAAACGATGACGATCGTAGTTCTCTTGATCGTAACGACTGCCCGGTGGCGATGGCCCTGGTCCTGCATCCGTTCGTACAGGATGTTCGATCGCCATTGCCCCTCAGCCCCTTCGACCTCAAGGTTCATGAACGAGAAGCTCAGAGTGCTGCAGCGTAGTCTTGATGCCGGCCCTGATCCACGATCATGGCCGGGCCGATGGCAAACGCGTCGAGATCAAGCGGCGCATTCTTGCGCTTTCCGCCGATCGCGGTCGGCAACAGACGCGAAGCCTACTCCAGCCATTTGCCGAGGTCGGCCTCCGCGTTCTCGGTTCCGGTGATATGCAGTGTGCCGTGTTGGGCCTCCGGCGGTCCAGTCTTCCAGTGTCCCGCTCGCTCTGCCGTCGGCCGGCCAACCACCCCGTGGCCGCCGGTCAGCCTGTTGGTCGAGTTTTTGGGCCAACCGCCAGGCAGCGGGCCAGTCAGGCCCATTACCTGGCAAGGGTGTCCGGTAACATCGTGTCGAAGTTCATGGTCGATGGTCACGGGGATCACAACCTCTTCGAGACCTGGCCGGCATGGTAGCGCCCGGCTTCATCTCCCTTCATCGCGCAGGACGAGACAGGCGTGACCACGCAGACGATGGGCACGATCGCCCGTGTCGGTGAACCGGCGTCAGCGAGGCCGTGGACCTTTGCTGCTCTATTGTCCCCGCATGCGGTGTGGACCTGCTTGGCGGGGCGAAATTCTGTCGCCGCTGCGGCACGTCTGTTTGCGCCGGACAGCCGCAGCGCCCGTCCTATGGAACCTGGCTCCTGACCGGTTGCCGGTGCGGCGGTGGCGGTGCTCGCGATCACGTCGCCTTCGTCTTCGCGATGGTGATGGACGTCGACAAGGAGACGCCTGGCCAGGCGGCGCAGGCTCCCTTCGTCGCAGCGGGACAGGCGGCAAGCCAGCCGCCGGATCTCTCCACCATGACGCCCAGGGAAGCGGCGGACCGGCTGTTCAATCGCGTGATGATGGCGAACGAGCAGGGCAATGGCGACGAGGCGATGCGGTTCGCGCCGATGGCGATCCAGGCTTATGACTTGCTGGGCACACTGGATCTGGATGCGCTCTATCACGTCGGCCGGCTGCAGGAGACGATCGGCGATCTCGAGGCGGCGGAGGCGGTCATCGGTGACATGCGCAAGACCGCACCCGACCACCTCCTCGCCATCCTGCTCGAGCACGACGTCGCCGTGCAGCGGGGGGACGAGGCGAGGGCGGGCGAGGCGGCGGCGGCGTTCCTCGACGCCTACGACCGGGAGCTCGCCCAGGGCCGTGGAGAATATGGCGATCACAGTGCCTCGCTGGAGATGTTTCTCGCGGAGGCACGAGATGAGGTGAAACGCCAGGAGTAGGGTCAGGATCTTGACGTACGCAGATCCGACGCGCCATGCATAGCGCCGGGTCCGGATAGGAGCTGGGCGGACGATGCCCCGATACGACTTCGAAACGCTGATGCGCTATGTCGACGGCGAGCTCGACGACGCGACTTGCGTCGAGCTCGAAGCGTGGCTGCCGGTCGATGTGGAGGCGAGGGCGATCATCGCCGATCTGCGTGCGCAGCGCGCCGATCTCAGAGCGAGTCTTCTGAGCAGGCCGGTGGATCCCGTCCGTAATGCCGAGGTCGCCATCGATCGCGCCTTTGCCGAGCGCGCGCGCGCGCGCCTGCGGCATCGGCTGTTCAGGCATTGGGCCATGCCGCTCGCCGCCTCGGTCGCGATCGCCGTGATCGGTGGGATGGCCGGGTACATCCTCGCGATCCAGGAGATCAACCCGGCGATCGACAAGGTCATCGCCGCCTATGCGCGCGATGACGAGCATCTGGCGACAGCGCTGACCAAGGCGCTCGAGCATCAGGGCAGCGGCGAGGCGGCGAGCTGGAGCAATCCGGAAAGCGGGACGACCGGCTCCATCACCCCGCTTCGAACCTTTCAGAACACGGACGGCCATTGGTGCCGGGAGTTCGAACAGGATATTCAATCAAGAACCGGCGATACCCAGACCATGGGCATCGCCTGCCGCGGTGCCGACGGACAATGGCGCCTGGTTCATGAGCGCCCGAAGGACATCTAGTGGTACGTTCGGAACAAAAGGTTCCCACGGACTTTCTCAGAATATCACTGCATACCATCGATCCTGGCAAAGACGGGGGGAATCAAATGACGTGGACATTCCACTAGCGGCTGGGTCAGGCGTTCAGGCGGCGGCTGCCGTCGACGGCTTGCCGTCGATCATGTGCCATTGACCGTCGCCATTCCGGCAGGCCGTCTCCCGCCACAGCATGTAGCTGCCCGCACCGGCGCCGGAAAAGAGAATGGTGTAGTCGCGGCAGAATGAACCATCACCGATGCGAAAGGTGCGGGTCGGCGTGATCGAGCCGGTGCCTCCCGTCGTCTGATCCTGCCAATTGAACGATTGACCACTCGTCAGCGTTTCCAGTGCACGCTGCAAGGCCCGTTCCGGCACCTGGTCGCGCAACGCCGACGGTGTCGCGGAGGATGATTTCTTCGCTGGGTTTTTCGCAGCGGTCGGTTGCGGCGCTGTCTGACTGCAGGACATGAGAAGGATCGAAGCCAGTAGAGCGACCGCTGTTCCAATCTCTTTCACTATTTCCACCCTCTGGCTATCAGATCGGCTTCGGCCTCGGGCGTCAAATCCTCACCGAGCTGCAGCAGGTCGTTGACCACCGGTGCGGACTCGGACGGAGCGTTGGTGCCGCTTGCGCCGACCTGCAGTTCGATCAGGTGGCCCCGTTCGGCAAAGACCTCACCTCCCGCGCCATCGTCACCCGTGCGAACGGCCGTCACGCTGTCGATGGTACCGGGAAGAGCGCGCGCGACACCGGCATTCGGCCTGCCTACGATCCGATCTTCGCCGTCATCGTTCTTGACGTGGACTTCGATGACGCGTCCGTGGTTGTCCACCAGGACGGCCTCACCGGCCAGCACCTGGTTAAGCGTCTGCTTGTCGATATCGAGCGTGACGGTTGGACCATCGCTGTCGCCCCGATCGCTGTCGTCTTGATCGTCGTCGTCCCGACCGCTGTCGCCCCGATCGTCATCGTCCCGATCGTCGTCATCGTCCCGATCGTCGTCATCGTCCCGATCGTCGTCATCGTCCCGATCGTCGCCGTCGTCCCGATCGTCGCCGTCGTCCCGATCGTCACTCTCATCCTCCGCCCAGGCGGCTGCGATCCTGACTGCGAACCAGTGGTCGCAGTCGAGATTGGCTTTCAAAGGTAGGAGAACATACGCTGCGAACACGCCTAAGGAGACGGACAGCTTCACCGACCAGCTTGTCATTTTGAGCCTTTCGAGACCATTGGCCCCTGCCATCACTATGAACGCGGGAAATGCTTTCTCGGGAAGACAACACGTCAAACGACAAATTCGTCCCGGAAAATCCCTCAACGACCTGACAGGTCGTGGCCATCGGCCGGCTCAACGCCAGCGAGCCCTTGCCGTAGCTCACTTCCCTGCGCGATCGCAGAACACAGCACCGATGCTACGGAAGATGGTTCATTCGACCAGATGGGCCGTCATCGTCAGCGCTGCCGGCGGCGAATCGCCGTCGCCGAGAGACGTCGTGCCGACGAAGCGGAGCTCTCGGGCAACGATGATCGGCGTGGGCGCCGTCGTCGAGCTGGTGCCGCGCAGATCCAGCCTGGAGGGGGCGAAATAGAGGGCACCGTCGAGTTCCAGTTCGGCATTGCCTGCAATCTTGTTGACGATCGCCGTGCTGTCGTTCCTGTCCTGAAAGAACAGGATCTTTTCCATATCGCCTGATGTCGGTGCGGAAAAGCTGATCTCGGTCGCGGTGATGTCGAGCGCTGCATTGTCGGTCAGATAGAAGCCGACCTCCTCACCCTCGAGGCTCGAGCTTCCCGAAACCTTGAACGTGCCGCCTTTCAGCACGTAGAGGCCGGGAAGAAAGGTGACCTCGGCATTGCCGGAAATGCTGATGCCGCCGCAATAGACGCCGGGACTGAGCGTCTCATCCTTGTTGATCTTGAGCTGCTTGTCGACGTCGCATCCGCCATAGGCCGGCGGATCGCGCCCGGCCAAGGGATCCGGCGAAGGGGCGGCGCCGGTCTTCGGCGTGGGGTTGAGACAGCTCCCGGCCGCGCCGCCGACCACATGGATCGACAGCGCGGTCACGCAGGAGCTGCCGTTCTGGTCGAGGGCGATGGCATTCGATGAATTGACCTGAATGCCGCATCCGAGCTCGACATCGGCGGTGCCGACGATCGAAAATCCGGTATCGGTCTCCTCGAGCGCCCAGACGCAGGTATCGTCCGTCTTGAGCCTGGCGACCGCTCTTGCCTCCACGGTGGTCTCGACATTGAACAGGACCCTGCTGAAAAAGCTCAGGGGCCTGGCTTCGACCACGGCTTCGACCGCCATGTCGTCGCCGGCATAGGCGCCCATGGTCGGTGGGTGGCTGATCGTCACACGATCGCCGTCATCGAAGCCGTTGGCCGCGGCATCGTCCTTGGCCGCCAGCAGGATCGCGGCCTCGCCGCTGTCGCGCATCAGTTCCAGGGCACCCGCGCGCGCCGCCGCATCCGCAGCGGCCTGGGCCGCGCGCTTGCTGTTGTACCAATTGCCGATGTCGATGCCGAGGCCGGCGATGCCGAGAAGGATCGGCAGCATGATCGCGAGGGGCGCGAAGAGGGTGCCGGTATCGTCATGGCGCAAGCTGTTCTGCATGAAGGCGTCAGTTTTCCTGCTATGGCCGATCGGGCTGGTTGGCATGGTGAGATCCCGTGAATCAGGCGACGGCGACCCATCGCCCGCCGATCGCATCCTTGGAGTCGTTGACCGCCGGTGGCGAAAGACTATCGAAGAAAGCTTAGGCAAAGGTTAAAACCGATCGGTCTGTGAGGACCCGCTTCCGATCGTCAGGCAGGGGCCAAATGCGACGTGCTGCGCCCTTTCCACCACGCTGCCGGCAGCGTTCGACGCTGCTGGCGATTGCCAGGGACCAAAAGGCTTGCCCATCGCTCGGATCGTCGATCGCTACATGCTCGAGCCGGTGATCAGGCGGCTCTTTCCGGAGCCGAGATCCAGACGCGTCGCGGCGCGGGTCGTGCGCAAGGGGGCGGGCAGCTGGCGCATTCTTTGCCTTGCCGGCGCGTTCTGCGGGGACACGGCCGCGAACTGGGCCGACTGGATCGCCGATCTCGGCCAACGCTTTCCCGAGGCGGAGATCGCCGTCGTCAATGGTTTCTATTACTACTGGCCGGAAGAGGCCGGGGTGATGCGTCAGGTCATCGCCGCAGGCAGGGCGCTGCTCGCGGACGGGCGGCCGACCGTGATCGTCGCGTTCAGCTTCGGCGGGCTCCTGGCGAAGGCCATGGTCGACGAGAGCGATCATCACGGGGTTCGGGCGATCATCACCATGGCCACCGAGCATCGCGGCCATCTCCCGCGGATTGCCGAGACGCGGGACATCAGCCTCGGCATTCCCCTGGACGTCGACGTTCCGATCGTCTCGTTCGGCGGCTGGCTCGACATGATCGTCTGGCCCTGGACCAGTTTCACCGAGCGCTCGCACCATCGCTTCCTGGCGCGGGGGCACTTCGCCTTCATGCGCTCCCCGGCGGTGCGCGCCAAGGTGCTGGCGGTTATCGACGACATTCTCGACCGGCATCAGGCGGCATAGGTCCCGAACAGACGATCCCAGAACGTCGTCAGCACGCCGAAATTCCGCTCCTCTCCAGCCGGGCCGGTGCGGTGGTGCAGCAGGTGATGACGATAGAGCATGGGCATCAGGCGGCGTGCCAGGCTCGGATCCCTGTGCACGAGCTCATGCAGCTGGCCATAGAGGGCATAGCCGATCGACGTGCCGAGCGTGATGCACAGCGCCAGGTCCAGCCCCACCCAAAGCGAAAGCATCACCAGCACGCCGGCATGCACGGACAGCCCCGTCGAAAACGGCAGGGCATGCGCGGCGAACGGCTCCTCATGATGCAGTCTGTGATCGGCCGTCAGCAGGCCGTGCAGAACCCAGCGATGAAAGGCATACTCGATCAGGCTGTAGCCGATCAGGCCGACGATGCCCCAGGCCATCACCCGGACGGCATCCGACGAGACCTGGCCGAGACTCATGCCGAACAGCATGAAGGGAACGGCCGTG
This sequence comes from Alphaproteobacteria bacterium, assembly GCA_041398025.1. GTDB lineage: Bacteria > Pseudomonadota > Alphaproteobacteria > Geminicoccales > Geminicoccaceae > JANQPX01. Next base: position 122,779 of record JAWKVM010000009.1, on the reverse strand, counting down.
TTGCAGGCGATGGACAAACGAAGGTTCAGCCCGTCCGTCGCCTTCTGCTCCATGGCGGCATTGAGCATGGGACACCCGCTTTATCGTTGGAGGCACCGAGTTGCTTGCCCGGTATGATTGAAAGCATGAATGGAAATTCTTAACAGGTGGTTACTTCGCAAGAGTTATTTAGTGGTCGATTATAATAGTTTGTTTTGATTTTATTTTATTTAATCTTGATGTGGTGTGCTAGTTTATAAAATGTCTGTGGCTATTGGCCAGCATTGTGCCGATCTTCTGGGCGAGGACTGGCTCGCCATAGTAAAATCCCTGAACCTCTTCGCAGCCCTCTTTGCGCAGATGTTCGATCTGGGCGGGCGTTTCGACGCCCTCGGCGCTGGCGCGCATGCCGATGCTGCGGCCGAGGCCGATCAGCGCATGGACCACGGCGTTGGCCTCGGTGACGCGATCGAGACCCTGGATGAAGGAGCGATCGATCTTGATCTTGTCGAAGGGGAAGCGCAGCAGATAGCTGATCGAGGCATAGCCGGTGCCGAAATCGTCGAGCGCCACGCGCACGCCCAAGTCTCGCAGACGGTTCAGGGTCGCCATGGTCTTGTCGCAGTCGGCGAGCCAGGCGCTTTCCGTGATCTCGAGCTCGAGGCGCGCCGCCGGCAGGCCGGTCCTGGCCAGGACGGTCTCGACCGTCTCGACCAGATCGGAGCGCATGAACTGGATCGGCGAGAGGTTGACCGCCATGGTCAGGGAGGGCCAGGCGGCAGCCTGGGCGCAAGCCTCTCCGAGCACCCACTCACCGATCGCCACGATCAGGTCGCTCTCCTCGGCGAGCGGAATGAAATCGGCGGGCGGCACCAGGCCGCGCTTCGGATGGTGCCAGCGCAGCAGGGCTTCGACGCCGGTCATCCTGCCGGTTCGAAGATCCAGCTGCGGCTGGTAGTGCAGCTCCAGCTGGCGTTCGGTCAGGGCGGCGCGCAGATCGTGCTCCAGCAGCTTTCGCCGCTGAATGCGCGCATTCATGCCTTCCTCGAAGAAGCAATGGCCGCCGCGCATCTTGAACTTCGCCTGATAGAGGGCGAGATCCGCATGACGCAGGAGCTCGCCGGCGCTTTCCGGCCCCTGCCGTCCGGGTGCGGCGATCGCGATGCCGATCGACGTGCCGACATGCACATGCTGCCCCCCGAGATCGAATCCCTCCCTGAACGCGTCTTTGATGCGCTCGGCGAGCACGTCCGCATCCGACTTTTGCCGGAGCTCCATCTGGATGATGACGAACTCGTCGCCGCCGAGGCGCGCGAGCATGTCGCTGCCGCGAATGCAGGCGCGAAGGCGCTCCGAGGTCTGCTGCAACAGGCGGTCCCCGGCATCGTGACCAAGCGTATCGTTGATGGTCTTGAAACGATCGAGATCGAGCAGCAGGACGGCGAGCCGGCCGCGCTTCCTCTGGGCGAGGTGAAGCGCCTGGTCTAGGCGATCGTGAAACAGCATGCGGTTGGGCAGGCCGGTCAGCGAATCGTGCTGCGCCAGATGGAGAATATGGGCCTCGTGGCGCTTTCGATCGGTGACGTCGGTCGAGGTCCTGACGAAGCCGCCGCTCGGCATGGGGTTGTCCTCGATCTGCAAGAAGCGGCCCTTGGTGCCGATCCAGTCGAAGCGCCGGTTTCTGCAGCGATGGCGCGCCGGCTCGGCGGGCTTCAAGACGCCCTCTCGCCTTGGTTCTCGATGGGCTTGCGGGCGCGATCCAGGCCTGCTGTCGACACCGGGCAGGAAAGCGTCCGCAGCATCGCTGCACAGTTCGCGATGGCGGTGATTGCAGGTGACCAGGCGATGCTCCTGGTCGAACACGGCGACGCCTTGATTGATGTGCTCGAACGTCACCTCGAGCTGCGACGACTTTTCCTGGAGCTCGGCGGTTCTCTGGCGAAGTGCCGTCAAGAGGTGCTCGTTCTCGCCGGCAAGCCGCACCGACTGTCTGAGATAGCCGTTGAACGAGCGACCGAGCCAGCCGATGCCCACCATGTAGATGACGACGGCGGCGGCCATGGTCAGATGGGCTTGATCGCCCTCCCAGACGAGCCGGAGCGCGTAGGGGGTCGCCAGGCTGATATAAAAGGCGAAAAACGCCGATCTCGATCCCGAGAGACCGACCAGCGATCCGCCGGACATGCCGGCGAGAACGAAGGGCAGGAAGGTCTGCGCGACCAGGGAATCGGGATTGTAGAACAGTACCGGCGCCAGTCCCCAGGCTCCGCCATTCAGTCCGGCCGCGAGGGTGAAGCGCTGCGTCCATGCCGGTTCGTGTCTGCGCTCCCCGGCCGACCGCGCGAAATCTCGCCAGACCTTCAGGCGAAAGGCGAGGCTCGCCAACATCGTCCCGATCCAGAGCATGATCAGTCCCGGCGGCTCGCTGATGGAAAATGCGATGACGGCGCAAATCGCGATCGCCAGGTTGATCCCGAGCACGTAAGGCAAGCGCTCGAACAGGCTTGCCAGAAGGTCGGACTCGGCTGTTGTCGATAATGCGGCGCTCACGCTGCGTTCTCCCCCTACCGCCGGCTCTATATACCTTTATGGTTAATTAATTTGTTATATAATACGCGTCAAGGTTTATTAAACTTCAGAGGAATTGTCGTCTTGATGGGTAAGCGGCAGATGGTGCCCGCGATCAGTGAGACAGCAGATCTTCAGCCAGGGTCGCGTAGCGATATGACGTTGGAAGAATGGACCTGCAGGTAGGGATCTGCAGCCTGACCCGCGGCTGCGAATTCAGGGGGAGACCGTGGGATGCTTGAAAAACAACGCCGCTTGCGCGAAGCCGTGACCGATTAACGGAAGGCTTGTCACAGCACCCAGCAAGGTCGTGTTCTCAGTGCCCGATCATCCAGGGCCGCCCATGGCTGTGACTGAGGCCGCCTTTGCCGTGCTGATGGCCGTGGCTGCAATGGCTGCCATGGGCGTGACCGTTGCGTGCGCGGCCCTGGTCCATCGAGGCCCTGGTCGCCACGACCGGCTGATCGGCGCTCTTTTCATTGCGGCTGTGCGCGATGCGGTTGTTCGCCGGCATGAGGGCAAGCGAGGGCGCCGTGACCAGCCGCGACGCGCTTTGCTCGCAGCTCGGGCAGGCGATGTCAGCGCTGCATTGGCTCATCGACTGCCAGGCGCGGAAGTCGCCGCAGTCATCGCAGTGATAGTCGTAGAGAGGCATGGTTCCGGTCTCCCTTATCCGAGGGCGAGCGCCGAGGCGGCGCTGCCGAACTGTGCCAGATCGATGAACGGGATCATGTGAAGAAAACCGGTCTCGGCCGGGGCTTCGGCAGCGCTTGCGGCCGGGCCCATGACGCCGTCGAGCAGGAGGTAGCCCGGCAGCCAGCCGGTAAGCACGCCCTGGATCGAGGTCACGAGGCCGGTCACCCAGGCGATCGGTTTTTTCTGGGCAAGCAGCAGGAAGAACATGAACCAGAGCACGGCCCAGGCGGTCCAGCAAAGACCGAACCAGACGTCCCAGGCGCTCGCCGCCGAGCCCAGCGTCGAGATCGCCACCGGCACCACGGTGATCGCGACGAACAGGCTGAACCAGCCGAGACCGCGGCCGTCGGCGCCGCTATAGCGATTGAAGGCCACCCAGAGATAGGTGAAGGTGAACAGGAGGGTCAATCCAGCGGCCTTGATCGTTCCTGCGTCCGCCTCGGGGCCGAAGGCGAGATACATGGCGATGAGGAAGGTCAATAGGCCCGAGAAGATGTTGATGATCGAGATTTCGTTGTCGCCGATCTTGCCCATCAGCCAGAGGCCGTTCAGGAACAGCACGGCGCCCACATAGAGTAACGCCAGTCCCAGTAACATTGTCTTGCTCCCTGATCTTTTACTCCGCCCGACGGACCGGCAGGCGGGCAGCGCCCACCGGCCCTGGAGGCGTTAGTGGTTGGGCTTCATCTGCGTTGCCGAAGGATGGAAACGCATACCATCACTCCAGGCGACGACAGCCAGAACCCCATGAGGTGGCCACGCCACTAGGAGCAGTCGGCGACGTCGACGCCGCTGACGTGCTTGACCGGGCCGTCCTTGTTGGGGCGGATGTCGAAGTCGAAGATCTTGGTCGGGATCGCCAGCGTACAGCAGGCGTTCGGAATGTCGACGATGCCGGAGACGCGGCCCTCCACCGGTGCGGTGCCGAGGATCATGTAGGCCTGCTCGCCCGTGTACCCGAATTTTTTCAGATACTCGACGGCGTTCAGGCAGGCGCGGCGGTAGGCGACCGTAGCGTCGAGATAGTGCTGCTCGCCGCTGTGCTCGTCGACCGAGACGCCCTCGAAGATCAGGTAGTCGTCATAGTGCGGCTGCACCGGACTCGGCTGGAACACCGGGTTGGTGATGCCGTATTTCCTGACGCCGTCCTTGATCACGTCGACGCCGATGTCGATCCAGCCGGCCATCTCGATGGCGCCGCAGAAGGTGATCTCGCCGTCGCCCTGGGACCAGTGAATGTCACCCATGGAGAGCCCGCCGCCTTTGACGTAGACCGGGAAGTAGCAGCGCGAGCCGCGGGACAGATTCTTGATGTCGCAATTGCCGCCATGCTCGCGGCCGGGCACGGTGCGCGCGGCCTCGGCGCCGGCCTTCTTCGCAGCCTCGCCCGACAGCTGGCCCATCAGCGCCGTGGTGGTGCCGGCCAGGCCATCCGGAAGGGTCGCGAGTGGGGGAACCCGCCCCGGGTCGGTGTTGAAGAGCTTGCTCTCGCGGTCATTCCATTTCTTCAAGAGCTCCGCCGACGGCAGCGTGCCGATCAGGCCTGGATGGATGATGCCGGGAAAGCGCACGCCGGGGATGTGGCGGGACGTGGTGTAGACGCCGTGGAAATCCCAGCATGCCTTCCGCGCGCGCGGAAAATGCTTGTCGAGAAAGCCGCCGCCGTTTTCCAGCGCGAAGATGCCGGTGAAGCCCCACTGGCTCTCCTCCAGCCAGCCGATGTCGTTGATGTCGACCACCAGAAGGTCACCGGGCTCGGCGCCCTCGACACCGAACGGGCCGCTCAGATAGTGTACCTTGGAGAGGTCGACGTCGCGGATGTCGTTGGCGCTGTTGTCGTTCTTGATCTGGCCGCCGGTCCAGTCATAGCACTCGACCCGGAACTCGTCGCCGGGCTTGAACCACTCGACGATCGGGATGTCCGGGTGCCAGCGATTGTGGGTCTTGACCTGCTGGTCTTCCGGCCACTTATCCATTTCCGCGCGAAATACGGTGTTCGCCATCGCTGCCTCCTCGGTGCCGCCAAGCTGTTGGTCATGCTCGGCTTTGATCAACTGTGAGGGCAGTGTAGCAAGCGATTGTAAGTGGCCTTTGCAGAGCCAGGCACTCAATTGAAAAGTTTTGTAACCATCGTAAAGAATTGATTCCGCAATGCCGGCGATTGGGCCATCCTGGTAAGGTGAGCGTGCGGAGGCGCTGCGGGGACCACCAATCAAGCAATGAAGGATCGAATGATCGAGCCGCAGGCATTGAGCAGCGACGATCGTCAGCCTGAGTCCGTCGATCAGGCGCGGGTCCTGGTGGTCGACGACGATCCCTGGATCTGCCGGTTGCTGGCGCGGATGCTCGAGGGCGAAGGCCTCGCCGTCGAGACGGTCACGTCCGGGCGCTCGATGTGGCAGAAGCTCAAGGCATGGCCGTGCGATCTGGTGGTGCTCGATCTCAGGCTGCCCGCCGGCGAGGACGGGCTGTCGCTGGCGCGCTCGATCCGCCAGGAATCGGACATCGGCCTGATCATGCTGACCGGCCGCACGGATTCGGTCGACAAGATCGTCGGCCTCGAGATCGGCGCCGACGACTACGTCACCAAGCCGTTCGAGCCGAGGGAGCTCCTGGCGCGCATTCGAAGCGTGCTTCGGCGCGTCAGCCGTCGGCGGGCGGAGCCTTTGGCGGACGCGGCCGGCGGCGAGGTGCTGCGCTTCGCCGACTGGACGTTCGATCTCGACCACAGGACCCTGACGTCGACCACAGGCGAGACGGCCGAGCTCACCACCTACGAGTACGAGCTGCTGGCCGTGCTCGCGACACGTCCGGGCCGGCCCTTGTCGCGCGAGCAGATCCTCGAGCTGATCGCCAATCGCCAATGGGACCCGGACAATCGCAGCATCGATGTCCTGGTCGGCAAACTTCGGAAGAAGATCGGCGACGATGCGCGCGCCCCACGCCTGATCAAGACGGTGCGCGGCCTGGGCTACGTGTTCACGGGATAGGCGGGCGGCGACCGGCTTTTGCCTGCCCCTCGCCGACGGCCTGCCTCACCAGATGCAGGAGCTCATCCGGCTGGAAGGGCTTGCGCAGCAATGGCGCATCCAGGTCACCCGCCCCATTCCTGAAAGCGGAGTCGAAGGCAAAGCCCGAGGCGTAGAGAAGCTTCAGCTTCGGAAAACGCGCCTTTGCCCGGCGCGCAAGATCGATCCCGCTCTCGCCGCCGGGCAGGACGATATCGGTCAGCAGGAGATCGATCCGCTCCCCGTGCTCCAGGTACGCCAGCGCGGTCTCGGCATCGCCGGCCTCACTCACGTGGTAACCCTCGCGGGCGAGAATACGCCGTGCGAGGCGGCGGACCGCCGGCTGGTCCTCGACCAGCAGGATCGATGCGCGACATGGTGCTCCGGCAGCCTCGACCGCTGGCAGGATCTCATCCGCGCTCCGATCAAGCGGTGCCCGCGGCAGACGAAGGCGCACGGTCGTGCCCCGCCCTTCCTCGCTCTCGATGCCGAGCCGGCCGCCGGACTGCTCGGCGAAACCGTAGACCATGCTGAGGCCGAGGCCGCTGCCCCCTTCCGGCCCTTTGGTGGTGAAGAAGGGCTGCGCTGCCTTCGAGAGCACGTCCGGCGCCATGCCGGCGCCGTCGTCGGCGACGGTGATCAGGACGAAGTCGCCGTCTTCTCCGGCGTCGTTCGACGCCCGGATCAGCAGGCTGCCGCCGTCTGCCATGGCGTCGCGGCCATTCAGCGCGAGGTTCAGGATGCTGCTCTCGAGATGGCTGCGATCGACGCGGACGGGCCAGAGATCGTCATCCAGCGAAAGCTCGATCCGCACCGCCTCGCCCAGCGCCCGTTCCAGCACCCTGGAGAACGGCATCAGCAGCGCTCTCAGATCTGTCGGCTGCGGCTGCAATGCCTGCTGGCGGCCAAAGGCCAGCAGGCGGTGGGTGAGGTCGGCGCCCGCCCTGGTCGCGGCCTTGGCATCGTCGATCAGCTCCCTGAGCCCGGCATCGCCGGCGATCGTATCGGCGATCAGGCTGAGATTGCCGCCGATCACCGCGAGCAGATTGTTGAAGTCATGGGCGACGCCGCCGGTGAGCTGGCCGAGCGCTTCCATCTTCTGCGCCTGGCGAAGGTGCTCCTCGGCCTGGCGATGCTGGCTGATGTCGGTCGCGATCGTGCCGACGCCGATCAAGCCGCCATCGGCGGCGCGCACCGGAAAGCGGGTGGTCAGCAGCGTATGCGCCCTGCCGTCGGCGAGCCTCATCTCGATCTCGCGGTTGCGCGGCGCACTGCCGTCGACCGGCGGCTCGTCGGGGACGAGATAGAGGGCCTCGCCGTCGCGCTCAAGGATGTCGTGCGCGGTCCGGCCGACGGCGCGCGCGTTCGCCACGCCATGCCATTCCTCGAAGCGCTTGTTGACGATCAGGAAGCGGCCGGCGAGATCCTGGAGCGAGATCAAGGAGGGCGAGTGATCGATGATCTCACGCAGACGAAGCTCGCTCCAGGAGACGCGGTCCAGCGCCTGCAGGAGATCGACCGCCTCGCTGGCGTAGGAGACCAGGATCTGCGCAAGCTCGCTCGCCTCGTCCTCGATCGGACGCGCGCCATCCGCACGCAGCGACAGCATCCCGACCGCTTCGCCCTTCGAGCCCAGCATGGGAAAGTCGAGGGACGGCGGAAAGTCGTGCGGCGGCTCGTCCTGCGCATGCGGATCTTTGCCGCTTCGATCGATCATGATCTTGTCGCCGCTCACCAGCGAGACCTCGCCGCCGACTGCCGAGGTGAGCGCGATCGCCTCCTCCAGCAGGCATCGGCTGAGTGCTTGCAGATCGGTGCAGGTGGAAAGCTTCTGCATGCTGCCGGCGAGCGAGCGCCGGCGCTCGCTCTGCATCAGTTCCTGGCGCGTCTCGCTGAGCTCTTCCAGTGACGTCACCAGCTCGCGCTCGGCGAGCTCCCGACTCTCATGGGAAAGCACGATCCACCAGGCGGCCATGCAGATCAGTACGAGCGAGGCGAGATAGAGCTCGATCAGCAGCTCGGCGCTGTCCCCCGCCACGAAATCCGGATCGATCTCGACCATGCGGTAGGCGAGCAGGAAGACCGCGGCGACGATCACCGCGAGCACGAGAAAAACGCCCGCGAACTTGGCGAGCCGCTGACCGATGCGCGGCGGCAGGAGGTGGCTGTATCGTCGATCGTCGACGGCGTTGACCAGATCGCCTGCAGCCGTCGGCTGCTTGCAGCGGTCGTGGCAATGGGCATCCAGGCTGCAGCAGAGCGAGCAGATCGGCCCGTCATAGAACGGGCAGTGCGCCATGTCCTTGGCTTCGTAGGCATAGGTGCAGATGGCGCAGGGCACGGTCTCGCCGGGAGCGAACTGGCCGGAAAGGGTGTCGCGCCTGGCAATGTAGTAGCGCCCCCTGGTCAGGAGGCCGATCGCAACGGCGCCGACAAAGGCGGTGGCGAGCGAGAGGCCGGCGGCATAGGCCTCGGCGGTCTCGCCAAAAAGGCCGGCGAACGCCGCGACCGAGACCACGGAGGCCATCGCCATGGCGCCGCAGCCGACGGGGTTGACGTCGTAGAGATGGGCGCGCCGGAACTCGATGAAATCGGGGCTGATGCCGATCGGCTTCAGCACCGCGAGATCGGCGAAGATCGCGCCGATCCAGGCGACCGCGACCATCGAGTAGACGGCGAGCACGGTCTCCAGCGTTTCGAACACGCCGAGCAGCATCAGCAGGAGCGAGATCAGGATGTTGAAGATCAGCCAGACCACGCGGCCCGGATGGTAGTGGGTGACGCGCGAGTAGAAATTGGACCAGGCAAGCGAGCCGGCATAGGCATTGGTGACGTTGATCTTGATCTGCGAGACCAGCACGAACAGGGTCGCTGCGGTCAATACGATCCAGGGATCGGCGCTGACATAGTCGTAGGCCGTGACATACATGCGGATCGGCTCGACCGCCTGGCCGGGAGCGAGGCCCTGATTGACCACGAGCACGGCGAGCAGGCTGCCGGCCAGGATCTTGAGCCCGCCGATGACGATCCAGCCCGGTCCCGCCGAGATCACCGCGGCCCACCATTGAAGCCGGTTCTTTTTGGCCTTGTCCGGCATGAAGCGCAGATAGTCGACCTGCTCGCCGATCTGCACGACCAGGGCCGACAGCACGCCGGTGGCCGCGCCGAAATAGAGATAGTCGAAGCCATCGCCGTCCGCGCGGGCGCCGGCATAGGCGACCCATTCCGCGACCACGCCCGGCTCCTTGATCAGGATCATGACGAACGGCGTGAGCAGCAGAAGAATCCAGAGCGGCTGGGTCACCATCTGCAGCCGGCTGATCATGGTGGCGCCGAGGAACACGATCGGGATGATCACGATCGAGGAGACGATATAGCCGAGCGTGATCGGCAGGCCGACGTACAAGAAGAGTGCCTGGGCCATGATTGCCGCTTCGAGGGCGAAGAAGATGAAGGTGAAGCAGGCATAGATCAGCGAGGTCACGGTGGAGCCGATATAGCCGAAGCCGGCGCCGCGGGTGAGCAGATCCATGTCAATATTGTAGCGGCTGGAGTAATAGGCGATCGGCAGGCTGGTCAGAAAGATCAGCAGCGAGACCAGGAGGATGGCGGGAAAGGCGTTGGCAAAGCCGTAGCTGATGGTGATCGCGCCGCCGATCGCTTCCAGCGCCAGAAAGGAGATGCCGCCGAGCGCCGTATTGGCGATGACGAAGGGCGACCATTTCCTGAACGACGACGCCGCATAGCGCAGCGAATAGTCCTCGATGGTCTCGTTCGCCACCCAGGCCTGATAGGATCGCCTCGCCCTGATCGCATCGAGCGCCATTGTTTGCGTCCGATCGGTATGCCGCCTTGCAGGCGGGTTTCTTCGATTGACTGATACGCTGTCCGGCAAATTGGAAGATGCTGCCGGTGCAATGTCAATTGATGAAGAAAATGGGCATGCTCAAGCACCACGGCAGCAGTTCCGACGCCGACCGGCCGTCGATCCTGCCCCCAGGCCATCGCGGATCGATCCGCCTGCCATGCGGGTTTCCGAAAGAGCGCGGACAAAGCACGCATTGACAGGGTTGCGTTTCCTTGTGAAGCTAAGTCCTTGGTTGTGCTGCCGTGATTTATGATTCAGCCATCGAATTGGTGGATATCGATGATCCCTCGATCGGCAACGGCAACGCGTAAAACGGTCACGTGTCCAAGGTGACCGGAATGGAAAAGGGAGGACGGCGATCATGACGCGCGGCTCGATGAAGCGCTCGATGAGGTATCTCGCTCTTGCCCTCCTCTGGTCGAGCCTCTGGCTCCCGGCCGCGTCCGCCCAGGACCCTGCTTCGGGCGCCGATCTCACCTTCACCTCCTGGGTCGGCCCCTATATGCGCAGCCAGATGCTGGGCTTCGTCCGCCCCTATGAAGAGGAGCGTGACGCCAGCGTCTGGGTCGAGGGCTACAATGGCGGCATCGACGAGATCCGGGACCAGGTCGAGTCCGCCAATGTCACCTGGGACGTGGTCGACCTCACCCAGGCGGATTCGCTGCGCGCCTGCAAGGAGGGGCTGCTCGAGGACATCAGCGATATCCAGCTGCCGGCGGGCGCCGACGGCACGCCGTTCAAGGAGGACTTCGTCGAGGGAGCGCTCAATGAATGCGGCGTCGGCGTGATCGTCTGGGCGACCGCGTTCGCCTATGACAAGAGCGCTTTTCCCGATCAGCCCCCGAGCACGATTGCCGACTTCTTCGACGTCAAGACATATCCCGGCGACCGCGCCATCCGCGATGATCCGACCGTGATCATGGAATGGGCGCTGATGGCGGACGGCGTGGCGCGCGAGGAGGTCTACCCGACGCTGGAGACGGAAGACGGCGTCCTGCGCGCGCTCGCGGTCATGGAAAGGATCAAGCCCGGGCTGAAGGTCTGGAAGACCGGGCGCGAGCCGGTGCGTCTGCTCAATGCCGGCGACGTCGTGATGAGCTCGATCTGGGCGACCACGGGTGCTCAGGCTGCGGAAGAGGAGGGTGCTAACTTCGACATCGTCTGGGATGGTCGTGTGGTCGAGCTCGACCTCTTCGGCATTCCCAAGGGCAGCCAGAACAAGGGCGCCGCCCTCGACTTCATCCGTTTCGCCAGCAGCAGCGAATCCCTGGCGAGCATGGCGAGCTATCTGCCGAACGGCCCGACCCGCATGTCCTCGCTCGACCTGATGCCGGCGGACCGGCTCGATCAGATCCCGAACGGCCCCGCCTATGAGGACCAGCTCTCGATCCTGTCCGATGCCGAATGGTGGTCGCAGAACCACGCCCATCTGGAAGAAGTGTTCGATGCATGGCTAGCCGAGTCGGGGCGCCACGGCGCCGCCGGCACCGTCCGATAAACCGGGCCCGACTGCCCTTTGCCAAGGAACAAAACGATGCAGGACGCCGCCGACACCAAGCCTGCCAAGATCGTCGCCACGTCGGGTCTGTTCGCGGGTGTGAATGCGACCATGACCATCGCCTCGATGGTGATGATCATCGGCTTCGTGGTGGTGACCGCCGCGGATGTCGAGGATTCGAGCGCGGTCTTCACCCTGGCCAAGGACTTCATCATCGGGTCGCTCGACTGGTTCTATGTCGCGGTGGTGAACTTCGCGCTGTTCTACGTCTTCTGGCTGCTGATCAGCCGTTATGGCGACGTCAAGCTCGGCAAGCCCGATGACGAGCCGGATTTTTCGACGTTTTCCTGGATCTGCATGCTGTTCAGCGCGGGTCTCGGCTCCGGTCTGATCTATTGGGGCGTGGCCGAGCCGATGTATCACATCCAGGACAATCCGTTCCTGACCAGGGAGGGAACCGCGCCCGGCGGCCTCGATGCCGCCACCACCGCGATCCGCATCACCGATTTTCACTGGGGCCTGCATGGCTGGGCGCTCTACGTGCTGGTCGGCCTCAGCCTTGCCTATTTCGCCTATCGGCGCGATCTGCCGCTGACCCTGCGCACGGCGCTCTATCCCATCCTGAAGGAGCGGATCTACGGCCCCTGGGGCCATCTGGTCGACCTGATCGGCGTGTTCGGCACGATCTTCGGGCTTGCGACCTCGCTCGGTCTCGGCATCGTGCCGATCGCTGCCGGCCTCGCCAATCTTGGCTGGATGGACAACACGCTGACCAATCAGCTCATCCTGGTCGCCTTCATCACCTTCGCCGGCACGGCGTCGGCGGCGTCCGGTGTCGGCAATGGCGTGCGCATCCTGAGCGAGATGAACGTCTGGGCAAGCCTGGGTCTCCTGATCCTGTTCCTGGTGCTGGGGCCGACCGCGTTCATCATCGGCATGACCATCACGTCAGCCGGCGACTATCTCTGGAACGTCATTCCCATGGGCTTCTGGATCGACGGCGACCCCGAGCGCCAGTGGCAGAGCTGGTGGACCATCTTCTACTGGGGCTGGTGGATCGCCTGGTGCCCGTTCGTCGGCATGTTCATCGCGCGCATCTCCAAGGGCCGCACCATCCGCCAGTTCTGCTTCTGTGTCCTCCTGGTGCCGGTGGCGGTGGTCGTGCTGTGGATGGGCGTGTTCGGCAGCGCTGCGACCGGCGTCGATCTGTTCTACAAGGCGGGTGTGGTCGAAGCGGTCAATGCCGACTATGCGGCCGGCGTGTTCCAGACGGTCGCCGGTTTCGGCTATAGCGCCCTGGTGACACCGCTCACCATCCTGATCACCATTCTCCTGATCTCCTGGTTCGTGACATCGTCCGACTCGGGCACGCTGGTGATCTGCACCATGCTCTCCATGGGCGACGAGGAGCCGCCGGTGAAATTCCGCATCTTCTGGGGGCTCACCGAAGGTGCCGTGGCCGCGGTCCTGATGCTGGCGGGCGGGCTGAACGCGCTGCAGACCGCCTCGATCGTCGCCGGCCTGCCGATCGCGGTCATCCTGTTCCTAATGGCCTATGGCATGATCAAGACGCTCGACGAGGACTTCCCGGCGCTCGACGTCGAGGACCGGCGGGAGCTCGAATATCTGAACCGGTGAGCTGACCGGCATCGGCGAGCGGCATCGAGAGGCTGGCTCGCAGGTCGGTGTGGTCGCACGCCCTGTTCGCGACGCCGCGATCGCGACGAACGCTTGGCGGTTCTTCCTTCGGGAGGGGCCTCCCTGGTCGCCGGCGCCAGATGCGCCCATCTGAACTAAGGAAGGAAAGTCCGTCGCTTGGCGCCAACAGGGGAGGATGAGGGATGCTGGATAAACGCGATGGTCAGATGGTCGCGCTTGCCGAAAAGATGGACTCGCTCGCCGAGGGCTTCGACGATATGACCACGGCAGGCGCAGGGGTCTATCTCGCCGGCCTCAAAATCCAGGAGCTGCCTGAGAGCGAGCGGATGGCCCATATCCTCGAGTCGATGATGCTGCTCGCGCGCACCGCCGGCTGCGATATCGAACGGGATGTCAGCAAGGAGATGGCCGACGCCTGAGGCATCTGCCGTCGATTCAAGAGGAGGTCGATCGCCCGTCCAGGCGGGCGGCAGATCCTGAAGCACCGACATGCCGAAGCCGTCGCTGTCCGATCGGTTCGACGTTCATTTCATCGTTGCAATCATGGTCAATGTCCGCGACAACGATGCCGGCCGCCGGCGCCAAGAATGACGCCTATGCGAACTATCCAGGTCGTTGAATGGCAAGAATCCGCATCAACTTGGGCGTAGAACACCTGCTTCGCCTGTGAGTCATCTGCGATCCCTAGGAGCGGGCCCGCCGAACCGATGATCGAACCCATGCTTCCGGTCCGTGCTGGCGCCGTCAGCATTCTCCTCGCAGGTTCGCTCACGGCGCGTTTCCACAGAAGCCATGAACCCACTGCACGAAACCCTGGGCGCAGCCGGTGAACCGCCGCTCGCCCGATCCTACGAGATCTGCCCTCATGAACACGACACCCAAGGCGACGCCGGTCGACCTATCGGCTGCACCATCCCGCACCCTCGGCCCGATCTCCGACCTGGAACGCCATCTGCCGTCCGAATGGTGGCGAAGCCTGTTCAACGCCGTCTATCTCAAGACCGACGGCGACGTGGTCGAGAACGAGACGGCGACCGCGGCCGAGGTCGATGTCCTGATCCAGAGCCTTGGCCTCGAGCCCAATGATCGCTTGCTCGATCTCTGCTGCGGCCAGGGCCGCCACTGTCTGGAGCTGGCGCGGCGCGGCTTTCGCAAGCTCACCGGCATCGACCGCTCCGGCTATCTGATCCGGCTCGCGCGCAAACGGGCCCGGCAGGCGGGGCTCGACGTCAAGTTCCGGGAAGGCGATGCGCGCAAGGTCTCGGTGCCCGAGCACAGCTTCGACGTGGTCGTGATGATGGGCAATTCCTTCGGCTATTTCGATCGCGAGGAGGACGATCTCGGCGTGCTCACCGCGGTCAAGCGGGCGCTGGCGTCGAAAGGCCGGCTCGCGATCGACCTCACCGACGGTGACTGGATGCGCCAGAATTTCGAGCCGCGCTCCTGGGAATGGATCGACCAGAACCAGTTCGTCTGCCGCGAGCGCTCGCTCTCCGGCGACGGCGACCGGCTGATCTCGCGCGAGGTGGTGGTGCATGCCGAGCGCGGCGTGATCGCCGATCAGTTCTACGCCGAGCGGCTCTATTCGAGGGAGCGCATTCGCGAGCTCCTGGACAAGGCGGGCTTCGAGGCGATCCGCTTTCACGAGGTGATCGAAGGCCAGTCCGATCGCGGCGCCGATCTCGGCATGATGGCCCGCCGCTTTTTCCTGACCTGCCAGGCGCCTCGGATCATCGCCAAGAGACGCGGCAAGGCGGAACGGCCGGCCGAGGTCACCGTGGTCCTGGGCGATCCGCGCCTGCCCGACAGCGTGAAGCTCGAAGGCGTGTTCAACCAGGACGATCTCGCCACGGTCGACCGGCTGAAGGCGGCGCTCGCCGAGATTCCGGGGATCAAGGCGAGCTATCTCGACAACCACGCCTCGCTCATGGCCGACCTCAAAAGCCGGCGCCCGGGCTTCGTGCTCAATCTCTGCGACGAGGGCTACAACAACGACGCCCTGATGGAGCTGCACGTCCCGGCCATGCTGGAGATGCTGGGCATTCCCTATAGCGGTGCCGGT
Source organism: Alphaproteobacteria bacterium (assembly GCA_041398025.1). GTDB lineage: Bacteria > Pseudomonadota > Alphaproteobacteria > Geminicoccales > Geminicoccaceae > JANQPX01. Next base: position 107,441 of record JAWKVM010000009.1, on the reverse strand, counting down.
CCCGCCGCCCTCGGCCTTTGCTACAACAAGGCGCTGGTCAGAGCGATCGCGGCGGCCGCCGATGTCCCCGTGCCGCTCGAGACCTATTTCGCCGCCGACGACCAGGCGGCGACCATCCCCTCGATCTTCCCAGCCCTGATCAAGCCCTGCCTCGGCGACAGCAGCATCGGCATCACCAAGGAGGCGGTGGTCCAGGATCCGGTGCAGGCGATCGCCTATCTGGACGAGCTCCGAAACCTGCTGCCCGGCCGTCCGGTGCTGGTCCAGGAATTCCTTTCCGGCGCCGAATACAGCGTCAGCCTGATCGGCAATCCCGGCCTCGGGCTCACCGTCCTGCCGATCCTCGAGGTCGACTATAGCGGGCTCGACGAGGGCTTGCCGAAGATTCTCGGCTACGAGTCCAAATGGGACCCCGCCTCACCCTACTGGACCGAGATCGCGTACAAGGAAGCGACCCTCGGCAATGCGCAGCAGCGCAATCTCGTGACCTGGTCCTCCCTCCTGTTCGAGCGCCTCGGCTGCCGTGACTATGCCCGCTTCGACTTTCGCGCCGATGCCCAGGGCCGGATCAAGCTGCTCGAAGTCAATCCCAACCCGGGCTGGTGCTGGGACGGCAAGGTCAACCTGATGGCGAGCATGGCCGGCCATCGCTATGCCGACCTGCTGCAGATGATCATCGAGGCGGCCTGGCGGCGCACCGCCCAGGACCAGGCCCTGCATGCGCCATCGGCACAGGTGACGGCGGCCTGAGCTGCTGGGAACGCTTTGCGGCGGTCGGGGTCACGCCTTTCGCCGACCGCCGCCGAGCAGCATAAGCTCGCTCAGACCCCAGCAGACGAACCAGCAGATCGCGAGCGTCCAGAGATCATGGCTCATGAAATGGGCGCCGCGCAGCTGCTGGGTGAGGCCGAGGATGGCGCCCGCAACAAGCGGGATGAGCAGTCCCGGCAGGGCCAGGCCATGTCGGCGGCCGAGAAAATAGAGGCCGAGATAGCCGTAGCCGCCGCTGGCATGGCCGCCGGGAAAGCAGCGGCCGCGCGGCAGGCCCTCGGGGCGGATCTCGAACAGGCCGACGAAGGGGCGATCGCCGCCGAAGCCGACGAGATCATAGGGGCAATCCATGTTGGTCCAGGCCTTGAGCAGGCCGACGATTGCCGCGCAGGCCGGCATCGCTGAAGCGAGGTAGAGGAGCGGCCAGCGCCAGGCGGTGACGCCGCGGGCAGGGAGCCCGGCGAAGCGGCGGAGCGTGAAGGCGGCGATGGTCAGGAGAACCAGGCCGATCTGCATGACCTTGACCAGCTGATTGACGCCGTCGTGCATCACCTCCTTGAGCAGCCAGGCGCGGCGCAAGCTCCAGCCATCTCCCTCCCACTGATAGACGCGATGGGCCAGCCAGAAGTCGAAGGGCGAGGTCTGGACGAGGGCTGCGAGCGTGACCAAAGCGAGGCCGACGATAAGATCCTGGCGCTGCCGCCGAGCTGGCCAGGCCGTGGGCGCGAGCGCGGGCTCGACGGTCCTCATTCCCGTCGCTGGTCGTGGAGGGCGACAGGCGGCGTCGAAGGTGCCGGGTCCTGTTCCGGCCAGGCATTCAGACGATGGGCGTAGATATTGGCGGCCGCCTGGTAGAAGGCGATGGCACGTTCGATTTCGGGATCGTCTTCCGAGCTCGGGACGGCCGGCGGCGCCTCGTCTCCCTTCTCCGGGTCAGCCTGCTGCAGCATCTGCCGCTGCGGCCGGAGAATGGCGAGCTTGCCGGCCTCGTAGAGGCCGAGGGCCTGATAGGTGCCGATCAGGGCGCGGCCGTCCCCCTCGGCCATGGCGAGGATGTCCTTGCCGAAAAACGCGGACTCGTAGCTCATGCCGAGCAGGGCAAGCAGGGTCGGCGCGACGTCGATCTGGCTGGAGACGGTCTCGATGCGCCCGGGCGTCACGTGCTTCGGGCTGTAGATCAGGAGCGGAATCCGATAGCGCTCGACCGGCAGGTCCGACTTGCCGGCGGAGCCCGCGGTGTGATCGCCGAGGATCACGAAAACCGTGTCGTCGAACCAGGGCTTGTCCTTTGCCCGGTCGAGAAAATCACCGATCGCCCAGTCGGTATATTTGACCGCACCCCGCCGGCCGCTGCCGGACGGGATGTCGATGCGGTCGTCCGGGTAGGTGTAGGGCCGGTGGTTGGACGTGGTCATGATGTGGAAGAAGAAGGGTTTGTTCGACGCGGCGGCGCGGTCCGCCTGCTCCAGAGCGAGGCTGTAGAGATCCTCGTCCGCCATGCCCCAGGCATTGGCGAAGTGGATTTTGTCGGTGGGCGCCGCGCTGTAGTCGACCACGTGATAGCCATTGCCGGCGAAAAAGGCGTTCATGTTGTCGAAATAGCCGCGCCCGCCATAGATGAAGCTGCTCGCGTAGCCCTGCTGATCGAGCAGGTTGCCGAGCGACCAGAATCCGCTCTCGCGGCCGAGGCGCTTGACGATCGACTGGCCGGGCGTCGGCGGGATCGAGAGCGTGACCGCCTCCAGGCCGCGCACGGTGCGCGTGCCGGTGGCGAAGAAGCGATCGAAGCGGAGGGAGTCCCCGGCGAGCTGGTCGAGGCGCGGCGTCAGGTGGTGCGGGTTGCCGTAAATGCCGAGAAAATCGGTGCCCAGGCTCTCGACCATGATCAGCACGACGTTCAGGTGTTCCGGCGGACCGGGATGACTGATCCAGCGGTGGATGTCGTAGGGCTGATCGGAGCGAAAGCTGGCGGCGGGCTCGGCCAGCGCGCTTTTCAGGATCGGGCCCAGCCTTTGCTCGCCCAAGGTCGCGTAGAGCTGGAAAAAATCGAGCTCGTTGTTGCGGAAGGCGGCGACGAGCTGGTAGGGGCCGTTGCTCGCGACCTCCTCCTGGTAGTTGTTCGGGATCGACGAGCGCAGAGTCTGCCCGACCAGCAGAAAGGCGAGGGTGGGCAGAGCGAGGCAGGCGAGGCCGAGGGCGAGGCGCTTTGGCCGGCGATCGGGCGCGGCCAGTGCTGCATCGAGCCGGGGGCGGACGCGCCAGTAGACCAGAGCTGTCGCCACCACGAGGGCCGCGACCAGGGCGGCCACGGGATAGGACTCCAGGACGTTCTCGGTAACCTCGCGGCGGTAGATCAGATAGTCGACCGCGATGAAGTTGAAGCGGGTCTCGAACTCGTTCCAGAACAGGATCTCGGCGATCGTGCCGAAGCCGAGCGCGAGGATCGAAAGGGCGGCGACCGCGTGCACCAGATAGCGGTTTGCCCGACTGTGCCACAGGCGCTCGGGGAGGAGAAGCAAATAGAGGGAAATCGGAATCAGGACATAGGCGAGAAAGGCGAGATCGTAGACGAGGCCGACGGCGAACAGGCGGAGCAGCGCGCCAGCATCGTGGTCGATCGAGGGCCAGGCGAACGTGAGCAGCACCAGCCGCAGCGCTGCGAAGGTCGCGAGAAAGACGGCGCTCATCGGGATGACGATTGCGAAACGGCCGAGAGCGTAGCGGGATGGTGGCTGCGGCGACGCGGCGCTTGGCATGGACGCGGAAACTCCCGATAAGGTCTGCCGGCACTTAGCCGATGATTTCTTACGGTTAGCTTACGAAGGCGGGATGGCGTGACATGCGTGTCCTGGTGATTGAGGACGAGGTCGAACTCGGTAAGCTGGTCGAGAGCGGGCTTGCCAAGGCCGGTTTCGCGGTCGATCGGTTCGAGACCAAGGGGGATGGCGAGGAGGCGCTGGCGGTCGCCGACTATGATGCGCTGGTCCTTGATCTCGGCCTGCCGGACGGCGACGGCCTTACGCTGCTCAAGGCGCTTCGCGCCGAAGGCAGCAGCCTGCCGATCCTTGTTCTGACGGCGCGCGATGCGCCTGAGGATCGGGTGCTCGGCCTGAATGGCGGCGCCGACGACTATCTGATGAAGCCCTTCTATTTCGACGAGCTGGTGGCGCGCATCAAGGCGCTGCTGCGCCGGCCGGGGCAGGCGCTCGGGGCGAGGCTGACCCTCGGCAATCTCGCCCTCGACACGGCGAGCGGCCAGCTCTCGGTCGGCGACGCGCCCGTGCCGCTGGCGCGGCGCGAGACCGCGCTGGTCGAGACCCTGCTTCGCCGCCAGGGCCAGGTGGTCAGCAAGTCGTCGCTCGAGGACAGCCTCTACGCGTTCGACCAGGAGGTCACACCGAACGCGATCGAGGTCAGCGTGCACCGCCTGAGAAAGACGCTCGAGAAGGCCGGCGCCGAGGCGGTGATCGCCACCATCCGCGGCGTCGGCTATCTGATGACCAAAGCCGGCGACCATGGCTGAAAGCCGGGTCTACTCGCTGCAGGGCAGGCTCGTCCTCCGGCTCGCCCTCATCTTTCTCGCCGGCGCCCTGATCATGACCGGCGGGCTGGTCTGGAAGGCGGTCAGCGCCTTCGGCTCGCTGCGCGACCGCTCGCTCCAGGCGCAGGCGGGCGATGTCGCCAGGATGCTGGTGGAGCGGCCGGACGGCGGGTTGGCGCTCGAGCCCGACGAGGCCCTGCTCGCCGGCTACCGCCGCTGGGGCGACGGCTACCTCTTCGCCCTCTACGACGCCGACCGCAAGATCGTGCTCGCGTCGAGCCGGGCTGCGGGCGGGCTGCTCGCGGGGCATTTGCCGACCGGTCCGCTGCCGGATTTCTTCCGTCTGGATGCGCCCGCCGATCAGCCCTATCACGGCTATGCCCTGACGAAGGCGGACTACGTCATCGCGGTCGCCCAGGGCGACGACATTCATCACGACGTGCTCTCCGACAGCCTGATCCGGGAGTTCATCGGCGAGAGCGCCGTCTGGCTGGTGCCTGTCGTGCTGGTCGCCCTCCTGGTGGGCGTGCGCACGATCCGCAGCAGCATGGCGCCCCTGCAGAAGCTGTCCGCGGAAGCCATGCTGATCGCGCCGGAGCGCACCGATGTTCGACTGCGCGCCAGCACATTGCCGCGCGAGGTCGAGCCGCTGGTGAGCGCGGTCAATCAGGCCCTGGAGCGCCTCGAGCAGGGCTTCGCCATGCAGCGCCGCTTCACCGCGGATGCCGCCCATGAGCTCAGAACGCCGCTCGCCGTGCTGACCGCGCGCATCGAGCAGATCGAGGACGGCGCGGCCCGCGCAGCATTGCTGAAGGACGTCGATCGCCTCAATCGCCTGATCGAGCAGCTCCTGGCCGCGGCGCGGCTGGACGCCGCCCCGCTCGACCTGGAGACGCCGCTCGACCTGCGCGCCGCGGCCGAAGACGCGATCGCCAGCATCGCCCCCCGCGCCGTCCGCGATGGCCGCGCCCTCGAGCTTGGCGGCGCCGCCGGCCCGGTCTGGGTGCGGGCGGCACCGGCCGCGGCCGAGACCGCCATTCTCAACCTGCTCGACAATGCGATGAACTACACGCCCACAGGAACGCCGATCGAGGTCGCGGTGACGAAGGAGGGCGCCCTCACCGTGACCGACCACGGTCCCGGCATTCCCGCCGAGCAGCGTGCCGGCGCCTTTCGCCGCTTCTGGCGTGGCGCCGAGCAGGCGGCGGGAGCGAAGCCCGGCCCATGCGCCGCCTCCGGCGCCGGCCTCGGCCTCGCGATCGTCGCCGAGGCGATGCGCGCCATGGGCGGCTCGGCAGCGATCGAGGACGCGCCCGGCGGTGGTGCGCGCCTGCGCCTGGCATTCGAGAAAGTCGCGGCACCGCTCAGCTGATCGGCGCCTGTGACAAGGCCAAGTGATCCGGCGAGTACCGGCTGTTCCCGATGGGAGAGGCTTCGGGCGATCATGGCAGGCCCATGCAGGCCGGCCAGGGTGACCATGCTAGCCTGGACTAAGGCTGGCGGGCGATCGCGGCGAGGCAGAGGAGGGCGAGGGCGGTGAGGGCGGCGCCGGCAAGAAAGGTCGCCGCCGGTCCCTGGACCTGCCAGAGCCAGCCCGCGAGCAGGCTCGCGATCAGCATGGCGACGCCCGAGATCAGGTTGAACACGCCGAACGCCGTACCGCGCAGATCGGGTGGTGCGGCATCGGCGATCATGGCGGCAAGCAGCCCCTGGGTCAGCCCCATATGCAGCCCCCAGACGGCCACGCCCGCCAGCATCGCGGCCGGACCGCCGGCGAGGGCGAGCAGCAGATCGGCGATGATCAGAAGGGTGCAGCCGATCGCGATCACGCTCCTGCGGTCCATCCGGTCGGAAAGCGCGCCCGCCGGATAGGCGGAGAGCGCATAGACCAGATTCATCACCACCATGACCAGCGGCGCGAAGGCGATGGCGAGGCCGACGGAATCGGCGCGCAGCAGGAGAAAGGCTTCGCTGAAGCGGGCGAGGGCCAGGAGTGCTCCGAAGACGACGACGCCCCAATAGGCACTGCCGATGCCTTTGAGCTCGGCGAACCGGATCGGCGAGCGCTTCGGCCCGGCTGCGGCGTGGCTCTCGGGTTCTCTGACGCCGACGATCAGCACGGCAAGGGCGATGAAGGCGGGGATGACCGCGATCCAGAAGACCGCGCGGATGTCGCCGGCCAGCAGCATCATCAGGCCGATGGCGAGCAGCGGGCCGGCAAAGGCGCCCGCTGTATCCAGCGCCTGGCGAAGCCCGTAGCTGGCGCCGCGCAGATCAGGCGGCGCGATGTCGCCGATCAGCGCATCCCGCGGTGCTCCGCGGATGCCCTTGCCGATGCGGTCGAGAAAGCGCGCGCTCAGCACCATGCCGGCGGAGCCCGCGAGCGGAAACAGCGGCTTGGTCAGCGCCGCCAGGCCATAGCCGATGACGGTCAGGAGCTTTCGCCTGCCCAGATAGTCGCTGAGCGCGCCTGAAAACACCTTGACGATCGAGGCCGTCGCCTCGGCGATGCCTTCGATCAGCCCGACCACCAGCACGCTGGTGCCGAGCACGGTGGTCATGAACAGCGGCAGCAGGCTGTGGATCAGCTCCGAGGACGCATCCATGAACAGGCTGACCAGGCCGAGCGCCCAGATGCTCCTGGGTATCGCCCGAAGGCCGCCTCGACCTTTCCTCGCGCTCGCCGCACTGCTGGTGTCCAAGACCGTCCTTCCGCAGTCGATGGCCAAGACGATATCCTCGTCGGGCGTTTCTATCGCACCATCGACGGCGGAGATAGGCGGAGGCGATGGATCGGACCGCATGATGGTTCAGTCGATCCGTCGCTCGGGGAGAGCACGTGAAGCCTGACATGAAGCATTGGGCAGGACCCACGGCCGAAGCTTCGGGATCGGTCATCCGCTCGATGTGTGGCCCGTGGTCCTCTCTCGGTCAGCCTGTTTCGACGTGGCCACGCGTACGAAATCGATCAGATCCGATCGCATTGGGGCGTGCAGCGCTGGAAGGAGGAGCGCAGGAGAGGTTAATTGGATTTCACAATCCCAATATTTACGGATCGGTGCCGAGCGCTTAACGATGGATCGACAAGGTCGAAGCGCAGCGCCGGGTCAGGTGCGGGCAAGGGAAGGGTCGAACGACCCTCATAGGATCACAAAGCGGGACAGGCGTTCTCGCCATGACGCGGATGGGAGGAACCACCATGACGGACAAGCATGTCGGTACGTGTTTTTGCGGGGCCGTTGAAGTCGAGGTGACGGGTCAGCCGGAGGCCATGGGCTATTGCCACTGCTCGTCTTGCCGTTCCTGGTCAGCGGGACCGGTCAACGCCTTCACCTTGTGGCAGCCTGACCAGGTCAAGGTCGTCAAGGGAGCGGAGTTCGTGGGCCGCTTCATGAAAACCGAAGTCAGCGACCGCCAGTTCTGCACGAAATGCGGCGGGCATATCATGACCGATCATCCGCCCCTCGGCTTGACCGACGTCTATGCCGCAACGATCCCGACGCTCGCCTTCGAGCCCGCCGTTCATGTGAACTATGCCGAGACGGTGCTGCCCATCAAGGACGGCTTGCCCAAGCTCAAGGACTTTCCGAAGGAGTTCGGCGGGTCCGGTGAGACCTTGCCCGAGTAGGGTTCGGCGCGAGCCTTGGTCACGGCCTGCCGTGGCGACACAGGCCCGTATCCTGGCTGAAGGAGCATCGTGATCGCTATCCGGTAAGGTACGACTGGGAGCGGCGAGCGCAAGCGAACCGCCGTCGAAGCGTCGAAATGCGATTGGAGGATGCCAAGACCGAGTACCGATCGGGATCGGAGCGTTTTCCCATGGCCTAAACGCCACTGATCGGCCATGCTTCGAAGAGGCTCTACGATTCGAGGATGACGATCGGTCGATGCCTTTCCTGCTGTTCCTGTTCAATCGAAGGCATTGGCGTCACTACAGCTTTCTCCTGCAGCAAATCGACATCCGCCGCACGCTGATCCGCGCCGGCCTCTATCTGCTGTTCATGTTCGCGCTGCACAGCTGGATCATGGTCGAGGTCGAGGGCCTCAGGCTCGACGAGGCGATCTGGCTGACGCTCACCACCGTGGTCACGGTCGGCTATGGCGACCACGCCGCCAGGACTCTGATCGGGCGGATCGCGACGGTGCTCCTCCTCTATGTCGGCAGCATCTTCATGCTGTTCCACGTCGCCGCCGACTATTTTCAATATCGTTCCGAGCGCAGGTTGGCCATGCTGCGCGGCCGTTGGAAATGGCAGATGAAAAATCACGTTCTCTTGCTGAATTCCCCGAGCATCAACCGCGATCGCTACGTCCTCGGCCTGGTCGAGGAACTGCACCGCACCGAGCGCTGGGCCGAAACGCCCGTCCTCATGCTCACGCGCGATTACGACGAAGGCCTGCCGGGAGAGTTCCAGACCGCAGGCATCGTCCACTATCACGGCGATGCCAGCATCCCGGAAGACCTCGAGGCGGCCGACGCGGCCGATGCCGCGGTCATCCTGGTGCTCGCCGAAAACGCCGCCGACAAGCGCTCGGACGAGAGCACCTTCAACATCCTGCACCGCCTGCGCGAACTGGGCGTCAAGGGCCGGATCATCGCCGAATGCGTGCGCCGCGCCAACCGCGCGCGCTTGAAGAACGCCGGCGCCGATTGCGTCATGCGCCCGATCCGCTTCTATCCGGAGATCGTGGTGCGCGCGATCGACAGCCCGGGCACCGAGCAGATCCTGGAAAACCTGTTCATGTCCGAAGGCGACGAATGCCGCTGCTTCGACGTCGAGGTCGATGGCCAGCGCTGGTCGACCCTGGTCACGGCCCTGATGCAGCAGGGGCTCGGCACCGCCGTCGCCTATCACGACAACGACGCCGACCCCGAGCACAGCGTGCAATTCAATCCCGATCCCGACAAGATCGTCGTGACCGAGCGCCTCTACCTCCTGATCAAGCCCGAACGCCAGGTCACCGCCGACAAGATCGCGAGGACCATCGCCTCGATCGGCAAGGGCGACAAGCGCTTGGACGGGTTGCAAGAAAATTCATTAAAAACAAATAGATAGAAGCCATTCCTCGATCATCGCCAACCGAAATCCTTGCCAAGCTTCGATGACGCTTCCCACCAAGTGGCTCCGGCGAAACCGAATGTTAACCGCACGCCTGTAGCGTTGCGGATCTGGTCCATGTGATCCTGGGAGTCCGTGCCAAGCTCAACCCCTTCTCGCGGGCGAGTGGATTTCCAGGGTCGCATGGACCAGATCTGCAGCATGACAGCGAAAGCTTGAGAAGACGTGAAGGTCGCTGCGCGGCGAAGCGAAAGGGACGATCGTCGCGGGATTGTCTGGCGCAGCGGATCGGCCGGCGAAGCGCTGCGCGCTCTCAGCGGCCTCTGGGCAGGGTGATCGTGGCGCGAAGACCGCCTGCCTCGCGATTGGAAAGCGTGATGTCGCCGCCGTGGTTGCGAATGATCGAACGCGCGATCGCAAGGCCCAGGCCGATGCCGCCGCCTTCGACGCTGCGCGACTCGTCGAGGCGCACGAAGGGCTGGAACATGCGCTCGATCTGCTCCTCGGGAATGCCCGGGCCGTCATCGTCGATCACGATCGAAAACGCGCTGGGCGCGGTGGCGAGGCTGACCTTCGCGCGCTCGCCATAGCGGATCGCGTTCTCGAGCAGATTGCGCAGCGCCCGCTTCAGCGCCGCCGGCCTGCAGGTGCAATCGACCCGGCCGCTGTCCTCGACCTGGACGTTCCAGCCGAGGTCGATCAGGTCGTCGGCCACGCTCTGGACCAGCGCGGTGAGATCGACCTTGCGCGTCGGCTCGACCGCCGCCTCCTCGCGCACGAAGGCGAGGGTCGCCTCGGCCATGCGCTGCATCTCTTCGAGCGTCTCCAGGATCTTTTGCTTGATCTCCTCGTCCTCGATGAACTCGGCGCGCAGGCGGAGCGTGGTGATCGGGGTGCGCAGATCGTGGGACATGGCGGCCAGCATCTGCGTGCGGTCGCGGATGAAGCGCTGCAGGCGGCCATGCATCCGGTTGAAGGCCGAGGTGGTCTGGCGCACGTCGAGCGGCCCGACTTCCGGCAGGGGCTCGATCGCCTCGCCCCGTCCAGCCCGCTCCGCGGCCGTCGCCAGCGCCGCCATCGGCCGCGTGATGCGGCGCACCATGACGATCACCACGATGGAGATCACCAGGCCCATGATCCCGAGCCAGGTCAGCGCCGGCAGCTTCCAGGGGAACGCCGGCGGCGGCAGCCGGCTTTCCATGTTCAGCCAGGCACCGTCATGCAATTGCATCGACAAAAGGACCGTCGGCGCATGACCGTGAGGCCGTCGTCGGCGCCTGCTGCCATCGTCCTCGCCGTCATCGCCACGCCACCATCCATCCGTGCGGTCGTCATCGTCGCCCAGGATCAGCCGCACCGGACGATCGAAGCGGCCGCTCCAGCGTTCGGCGAGCCAGGCCGGCACGGTCTCGTCATGGTCCTCCTCCTGCTCGCCGACCGCGCTGTCTTTCGAGAGCCAGTAGCGCATGCGCCGCTCGCCGGCGGTCGCCAGGATCTGCTCGTGCAGCGATGGCGGGGCGTTTTCCAGCAGCCGCGCGACCGACGCCGCACGGCCGAGCATCTGCGAGCGATCGACGGCGAGGATCGCAAAGCGGCGCTCGTCGGCGAAGATCATCACCGTGATCACCTGCGCCAGCACCAGGGCGAGGAGCAGGAGCGCGATCATCTGGCCGGCGAGGCGCTTCGGCCAAAGGCGTTGCAGCCAGGTCATCAGGCAGGCCGGACCTCGGCCGTGAAGCTGTAGCCGCCGCCCCAGACGGTCTTGATCAGCTCCGGCTTCTTCGGATCCGCCTCGATCTTGCGCCGAAGGCGGCTCACCTGATTGTCGATGCTGCGATCGAAGGCCGAGGCGGCGCGTCCTCGGGTCAGGTCGAGCAGCTGATCCCGGCTGAGCACCATCTTCGGATGCTGCAGGAAGGCGGCGAGCAGGAGGAACTCCGCCGTGCTCAGCGGGATCGCGACGCCATCCTCGCCGATCAGCTCACGCTGGCCGCTGTCCAGAATCCAGCGATCGAAGGCGAGACGGTCGCTCGAGACCGCGCCCCGCTGCTGCGGCGGCAGGCTGTTGGTGCGCCTGAGCACCGCCTTGATGCGTGCCAGAAGCTCGCGCGGGTTGAAGGGCTTCACCAGATAGTCGTCGGCCCCCATCTCCAGGCCGACCACCCGATCGGTCTCCTCGCCCATGGCGGTCAGCATGATCACCGGCAGATCGCCGCCGGCGCGCAGATCGCGGCAAAGCGTGAGGCCGTCCTCGCCCGGCATCATCAGATCGAGCACCACCAGATCGATGCTGTTCGCCGCCAGGATCTTCTTCATCTGAGCGCCGCCGTCGGCGACGCTGACCCGATAGCCGTTCTTGACCAGATATTTCTGCACCAGCTCACGAATATCCCGGTGATCGTCGACCACCAGAATGTGCGCTGTCTTGTCGTTTGGCGGCGTCATAACATCCTGTTTATCATAGATTTTTTGATCCTGCGCTGACCAGAGGCATCTCGCTCGTGCATTCCGGTCATGAAATGGCCAGGCGGGGCCTCCTCTCTCGAACCACCAGCCGGCCATCAAAGACCGCTGACAGCCTTCTCCATGGTGCGCACTATGCCTCAGCCACATGAGCGAAGGGATGAAAATTTGTAACGAGCTATGCCAGAGCGCTCGCATGCGACAAACGACGACACATTTCACCGGTCGCTCGCATGATCGGACAGGCCGTCCTCACCGAAAACTTGACGGAGATCGCGACGCGCCAGGGACTGGCCCATGCGCAGCGGACGGGGAGGGTGAACGATCCCGGCCGGATGTCGATCGAGACCTTTGGCGGCGGTGGTGGGGCTGAAGAGACTGGCGCGGGACGAGCGAGATCAGTAGTTGTAGCAGCTGCGAAAAACTGTTCGGGAGCGCCCGGTGGCCGATGACGCGACATCTTGGAGCGAAACAGAAAGTGCCGTCTATCGGACACTGTCTCGTTATGCCGTGCCCGACCGCGAGCGACAGATCGAGATCATGATCAGCCTGATCGGCGCAGCCGCGTTGGATGGTCCCATCCTCGACCTTTGCTGCGGCGAAGGCCTGGTGTCCGAAGCGATCCTGAAGGCGATGACCAGTGTAACCGTGCACGCTTTCGATGGCTCGACGAGCATGCTGGATGACGCGAGGCAACGTATCGGTGAGTCCGACCGGCTCGTCACCCGCGAGATCGATCTCGGTGCAGACGATTGGCGTCGGACCGATGTCGCCTACCGTGCCGTCGTTTCTTCGCTGGCCGTCCACCACCTCGATGGCGAGGGCAAGCGGAAACTCTTCGCTGACATCCATACGATGCTCGCTCCTGGCGGCGTCTTCGTTCTGGCCGACGTCATCCGGCCTGCGAGGCCGGTGGGTCATGAGATTGCTGCCGAGCTCTGGGATGAAGCGGTCAAGCACCGCTCTCTGGCGCTCGATGGCACGCTCGCCGGTTACCAGGCTTTCCGCCGCGCGGACTGGAACCATTTCCGGCATGAAGAGCTCGATCCGATCGACAAACCTTCGACGCTGGTCGAGCATCTCGACTGGCTGAGGTCTGCAGGATTTGCCGACGTCGACGCCCATTGGATGACGGCAGGCCAGGTTCTTCTCAGCGGTTGGAAACACTGATTTCCTGATGTTCGCCGCGCTGCTCAAAACACTTCGAACACTTGCCCGGCCCTATTTCCTGAACATTCTGCTGCTTTCGCTTGCAGCGACGGTCGTGGCGTTCGGTATCCTGTTCCTGATCGTCGGCTATCTCTTGAGCGTCACCGCTTTCGTCTCGACGGGCTGGCTCGAACTGATCCTCGATTGGACAGCAGGGCTCGGAACCGGGGTCTTGGCATGGTTTCTGTTCCCGGCCTTTCTGCCTTTGGTCGCGTCTCTCTTTCTGGAGCAGATTGCGGGCACGATCGAACGGCGAGAGTATGGCCTTGCAAACCCGCCGTCGCTGACATTCTGGCCGGAGGTGCGTGCCGGGCTGAAATTTACCGGGCTGGCGCTGATCTTGAACCTGATGGCGTTACCCCTCTATGTCATCCCGGTGCTGTTCCCTTTCGTCTACTACGCGCTCAACAGCTATCTTCTCGGGCGGGAGTTCTTTGAGACTGTGGCAGGCCGGCATGTCGGCCGGAAAGAGGCGAATGCCGTCCGCCGCCAACATCGGGTGTCGGTGCTGCTGGCCGGCCTCATCATAACACTGGGTGCAACACTTCCGCTTGTTGGACTTTTCGCGCCGTTCGCATCGGTTGCCCTGATGGTGCATCTCTATCAAACCATGAAAATTCGAGCGTGAGACACATCCGTCCGCCGATTTGCTAGATCTGGCTGTTTCGAGCGCACGTCGACGTTGGTGTCCACGATGTCGCCATCTCGTGAAGGGAGCTAGAAAAGATGGCAGCGCACCAGATGCGGGCGCGCATCCGTGCCCAGATTGTTTTCGATCGGCAGATCCGTCCGGCAGATCGCCATGGCCTTCGGGCAGCGCGGGTGAAAGGGGCAGCCGGGCGGCGGTGACTCGGGATTGGGCACGTCGCCCTTGAGCACGATGCGCTGCTGGCGGCGACCCGGCATCGGTTCCGGCACGGCCGAGATCAGCGCTTGAGTGTAGGGGTGGGCGGCGTCCCGGTAGATCCGGTCCGCCTCGCCGAACTCGACGATCTGACCGAGATACATCACCGCGATGCGGTCGCTGATATAGCGCACCACCGCGAGATCGTGGGAGATGAACAGGAGGGAGAGCGCCAGGCGTTCGCGCAGCTCCGCGAGAAGGTTCAGGATCTGCGACTGGATTGAGACGTCGAGCGCCGAGACCGGCTCGTCGGCGATCACCAGCTTGGGCTCCACGGCAAGCGCTCTCGCGATGCCGATCCGCTGGCGCTGACCGCCGGAGAATTCATGAGGGTAACGGCTGACGGCCTCCGTCCCGAGGCCAACCATATCAAGCAGTTCCAGCACCTTGGCGCGCCGTTCGGTCTTGGTGCCGAGGCCATGGATGATCAGCGGCTCCTCGATCGCAGCCCCAATGGTGAAGCGTGGATCGAGCGAGGCGAGGGGGTCCTGGAAGATCATCTGCATCGCGCGGCGCTTTTCGCGCATGGCCGGTTTCGAGAGGCCGATCAAATCCCGCCCCTCGAAGGTGATGCGGCCGCCGGTCGGCTCGAGCAGGCGGAGGATCACGCGAGCGAGGGTGGACTTGCCGCAGCCGCTCTCGCCAACGATGCCGATGGTCTCGCCCGGCGTTTGCGCGAGGCTGACGCCGTTCAGCGCATGGATGACGCCGCCGCCCTTCAGCGGGAAATGCTTCACCAGATCGCTGACCTCGAGCAGCGGCGCGGCACTCATGCCGGGTTCCAGCACGCGACGGCATGCTCCGGCCGGTCGATCGGCGCAAGCGGCGGCTGGTCACGCGTGCAGCGCCCGATCGCGCGGCCGCAGCGCGCGGCGAAGCGGCAGCCTTTGGGCATGGACGCGGCATCGGGCACAGTACCCGGAATGGTGGCGAGGCGCGCCCGTTCCTCGGCAAGCCGCGGGATCGCGCCGAGGAGACCGTTGGTGTAGGGGTGGCGCGGGCGGGCGAACAGTGGCTCGACCGGGGCGGTCTCGACCAGCTTGCCGGCATACATCACCATGACCTCGTCGGCATAGTTGGCGACCACGCCGAGATCGTGCGTGATCAGCAGGATCGCCATGCCGAGCTCGTCGCGAAGGCCGAGCAGCAGCTCCAGGATCTGCGCCTGGATGGTGACGTCGAGCGCCGTGGTCGGCTCGTCCGCGATCAGCAGGCGCGGGCGGCAGATCAGGGCGGAGGCGATCATCACCCGCTGGCGAAGCCCGCCCGAAAGCTCGTGAGGATAGTGATCATAGCGGCGCTCGCCCGCACCGATGCCGACCAGATCCAACGTTTCCAGCACGCGCTTTTTCACCGCCGCCCGATCGAGCTTCTGATGCAGGCGGAGCGCTTCGCCGACCTGGTAGCCGATCGGCAAAGTCGGGTTCAGGCTGGTCATCGGCTCCTGGAACACCATGCCGATCTGCTGGCCGCGGACATGACGCATGTCGGCGTCGCCGAGCAGCAGCAGGTCCTGCCCGTCCAGCAGAATGCGCCCACCTTCGATCAGGGCGGGCGGCGTCGGCAGCAGGCGCATGACCGCACGCGCGGTGACGCTTTTGCCGGAGCCGCTTTCGCCCACCAGGCCGACGATCCGCCCCGCCTCGATGCTGCAGGAGAGATCATCAATAACCGTAGCCGCACCGTTGCCGACGCGAAACGCGACCGACAAATTCTCGATCGCCAACAGTGGTGCCACGGGTGCCGCGGGCACCTCGGTTACTTCAGCTCCGGTCACCTAGTCGAACACGATCCTCGGGAAGTAGAAGGAGACGACCCAGTTCGGCTGATCGACGATCTCGGAGATGCGCAGATCGCCGCAGACGCTCGCCAGCATATAGGCATCGACCGCGGACATGGCGTGATGCTTCGAGACGAGATCAATCATGCCGCTCACGGCATCGCGCGACGCCTGGAACAGGTCGGGACCGATACCCGTGGTGACGACGTAGCCTTTTGCATCGAAGTGTCGATTGACCGGTCCCGTGGTCATGAAACGCGGAAACCGAAGGTCGGCCCCCTTGACGAGGTCAAACGTCAGAGAAACCTCCATGGGGCTCTCGATCGCGGTGCCGCAGACCTCGCCATCGCCCTGGGCGGCGTGGGTGTCGCCGACCGAGAAGAGCGCGCCTGCGACCTCGACCGGGAGATAGAGCACGGTGCCGGCGGCGAGATCGCGCACGTCCATATTGCCGCCGACCCGGCGCGGCGGGACGATGCTGTGCTCGCCCGGCTCGGCCGGGGCCACGCCGATGGTGCCGGTAAACGGCTTGAGCGGCACCCGGCCGCCGGGACCGTAAATGGCGGGTGCGAGCGTACCCGGATCGTATGTCCAGATGTGCAGCGCCGGGTCCTCGAACTGGTCCGCCAAGAGACCGAAGCCCGGGATGTTGGCGGTCCAGCCCCAGCCGGACGGCTTGAAGCTCTCGATGGTCACCTTGAGCGCATCGCCAGGCTCGGCGCCGTCGATGTAGACGGGGCCGGTCACCGGGTTGACCTTGCCGAAATCGAGGGTGGCGATGTCGGCAACGGTCGAGCTGGGCGAGAGCTGGGCGCCGGAGGCATCCACCGTCTCGAAGGTGATGGTCGTCCCCGGCGCTACGGTCAGCGCCGGGGCGTTCGCGTTGTCCCAGCCGATATGATGCTGGTGACTGTGGATCGTGTGAGCGGATTTACTGGGCATCTTTGATGAACACGTTGTCGTAGTTGACGGGGATGTGCACGGGATCGACGAACAGCGCGTCCGCGCCGCCGATGCGATCCGCCTTCATGGTGAAGCGCTGTTCGTTGAAGATCGGCGCCCAGGGTGCGTCGTCCATCACGCTGATGAAGATCTCGCTCCAGAGCTTGAGGCGTTCCTCGGCCTTGGCGGGATCGGTCATGGCATCGGCCTCGGCCGCCTTGGCGTCCAGCTCCTCGTTGCAGTACCAGGCCCAGTTCCAGCCGCCGGGCACGGCGCCGCCGCAGCCGAGGATCGGGCCATAGAAGTTGGAAGGATCGGGGAAATCCGCGATCCAGGCCATGCCGCCGGACCAGATCATCGGCGCCTCGTTCTCCTCGCCGCCGGCCGCGATGACGTTGGCCTGGGCGAGCGTCTTCAGCTCCGCCTGGATGCCGACCGCCGCCAGATCCTGCTGGATCGCCTGGGCGATGCGCGGGTTGGGGTCGGTGTTCATGGCGAACAGCTCGGTCTGGATGCCGCCTTCGAAACCGGCCTCCGCCAGCAGCGCCTTCGCCTTCTCCGGATCATAGGCGTAGCCCTGATACTCCTTGTCATAGCCAGGCATCGCCGGCGGCAAAGGCTGGTTTGCGGGCACTGCCCGCCCGTTGATGATGCGGACGATCCGCTCCTTGTTGATCGCGTGGTTGACCGCCTGGCGCACCAGCTGGTTGTCGAAGGGCGGGATCTTGACGTTCATGGTGACGTAGCCGGTGTGCAGCTGGCCGCCCTCGATCAGGTTGTCGGCGAATTCGGGATCGTTCTTGACCTCCAAGAACTTCGCGGATGGCACCGGGTCGCCCATGATGTCGGCATCGCCCTGCTGCAGGCGAAGCAGCGCCACCAGCGGCTCCTGGCCGACCTGGAACTCGATGCGATCGAGCTTGGGCAGGCCGGGATGATAGTAGTCGGGGTTGCGCTCGAAGATCACATGCTGGCCGAGAGTCCAGTCGGTCATCTTGAAGGCGCCGGTGCCGACTGGCTTCCGGCCGAAGTCCTGGCCCGACTCCTCGACCGCCTCTTTCGGCACGGTGAACGAGAAATTCAGCGCCATGACGTGGAGGAAGGTGGCATCAGGGCGCGACAGGGTGAATTTCAAGGTGTAGGGATCGACCGCCTCGATGCCGCTGAGCTCGGTGGCATTGCCCGCCGCGACGTCGTCGAAGCCGGCGATCATGCCGAAAAAGCCCTGGCCGGGGCTCTGGGTCTCGGGCCGGACCGCGCGCTCGATCGACCATTTGACGTCGTCCGCGGTCAGTCTCGCGGCCGTTGTGGAACTTCACGCCCAGAGGGCAAGCTTGAACATGTAGCTGAGGCCGTCGTCGGAAATCTCGTAACTCTCGGCGAGGTCAGGGACCAGCTCGGTGGTGCCGGGCGCGTAGTCCATCAGCCCGTTGAACAGCGATTTGATCATCGACCAGTTCTGCCAGTCATAGCCGATCGCCGGGTCCAGCGTGGACACGTCGTCCTTGTAGGTCACGATCATGCCCTCAGCGAGGGCGGGCTGGACGGCGGCTGTCGCCGCCAGGGAGGCGGTCAGGGCAGTGGTGATCAGGAGGTTTCGCATGGCCGTTTCCTTCTTGGACGTCGTTGCGCCGAGCGCCGGATTGGGTTGATCGGCCGCCGGTCGCCGGCCGATTGATTTCCTTCCGATCAGCGTAGTTTGATCCTGGGATCGATCAAGGGGGCGGCGATGTCGGCGAGCAGGTTGCCGATGACGATCGCCACGGCCGCCACCAGGGTGACGCCGATGATGATCGGAATGTCGACCCGCTGGATCGCCTGCCAGGCGAGCTGGCCGATGCCGGGCCAGCCGAACACCGATTCGACGACGACGGCACCGCTCATGAAGATGCCGATGTCGAGACCGATCATCGCGATCACGGGCAGCACGGCGTTGCGCAGGGCGTGGACAAAAACGACCCGCGCCTCGCCTGCACCCTTGGCGCGCGCGGTCTGGATGTAGTCCTGGCGCAGCACGTCGATCATGCTGGAGCGGATCATGCGCGAATACCAGCCGCCGCCGAGAATGCCGAGGGTCAGCGCGGGGAGGACAAGGTGGGCAAACGTGCCGTAGCCGCCGATCGGAAACCAGCCGAGCTTCACCGAGAACACGTAGAGAAGGAGGATGCCGACCACGAATTGCGGCGCCGAGACCGCGGCGAAGGACAGCACCATCACCGCCCGATCGCTGCGCTTGCCACGTCTGGTGGCGGCGAAGATGCCGGCGGACAGGCCGATGATCAGCTCGACCGCGATGGCGCCGGCCATGAGCAGCAGCGTTGCCGGCAGGCGCGAGAGAATGAGCGTCGTCACCTCGGTTTTTTGGATGTAGGACCGCCCCAGATCGCCTTGCAGCAAGTTCGTCAGGTATCGGAGATACTGCTGGTGGAGGGGGAGGTCGAGGCCGAGCTGGCGGCGGATGCTCTCGACGGTCTCCGCCGTGGCGCTGCGCCCGGCGATCTGACGCACGGGGTCGGCGGGGACGAGATAGATCAGGACATAGGTGACCAGCGTGATGCCGATCAGGATGAACACCGCCTGGCCCAGGCGCTTGGCGAGATAAAGCGCCATCAGTGGTGTGACCACTTCACGGGGGCCCGCCCGTCATCGCCTGGATCGACGGTATGAGGCCAGGTCGTTGCGTGCCGCATCAATCCCTCCCCCGCTGGGTCGGATCGAGGGCGTCGTTCAGGGCGTCGCCGACCAGGTTGAAGGAAAGGGCGAGCAGAAGGATCGCGAGGCCCGGAAAGAACACCAACCAGGGGGCTGTCGCAAAATAGGTCTGATTCTCGAAGATGATGTTGCCCCAGGACGGCGTCGGCGGGCGCACGCCGACGCCAAGGAAGGAAAGTGTCGCCTCCAGCAGCACGGTGGTGGCGATGCCGAGGGTGCCCCAGACCAGCATGGCCGGCACCAGATGCGGCAGAATGTGGCGAAACAGCAGGCGCGCGTCGCTGGCGCCGAGGGCGCGGCAGGCCTCGATGAATTCCTTCTCCACCAGCGCCTTGGTCTGGGTGTAGATGACGCGCGCCACCTGCACCCAGTTCACCATGGCGATCACCAGGGCGACGATCCAGAGCGACGGGCTGAAGATCGCGGCGAGCGCGATCGCGAGCAGCAGAGCGGGAAAGGCCATCATCAGGTCGGTGAAACGCATGATCGCACCGCCGATCCAGCCACCGAGATAGCCGGCGGTCACGCCCAGTATGGCGCCGATCAGCACGGCGACGCCATTGGCGACAATGCCGATGATCAGCGACGTGCGCGCACCGTAGATCAGCCGGGAGAGCAGGTCCCGCCCGAGCAGATCGGTGCCGAGCCAGAAGCGTTCGTTCGGCGGCAAGGGGGCGCCTTCCAGGGTGAGCCCGTCGAAAAACTGCTCATCCGGCGCATAGGGCGCGACCCAGGCCGCGGCCAGCGCGGCGCCGACCGCGAGGACGATCATCAGGAGGCCGAACAGCGTCGGCCAGTCTTTCAGGAGTTTGTTCAACAGCGCCGGCATTCTCCGATTTGAGCACGGAGATCCTGCCGGTCGTCAAGGCCGCATGGCGGGCGACGGCTCTTTGCCGGGCATCAGGAGGCGATTACGGCCGCCGCTGCGCAAAAACGCCATCGATGGAGGGGAGGGCTGGCAGGGGCGGAGGGATTCGAACCCACGAATGCCGGAATCAGAATCCGGTGCCTTAAACCACTTGGCTACGCCCCAGCAGTCCCGATGATGGATAGGTAGGGCAGAGCCTGATGTCAAGGGTTTCCGGGAGGCGGCGGGCCGCTCCCGAGGCGGCGGTTGAGTTCGTGGAGGCAGGCATCGCGGTCCGGCTGCAGGTCGTTCTCGAGCCACCAGTCTTCGAGCTGCTCCAGAAGCTTTCCCAGCTCGGGTCCGGGCGGCACCTGGCGATCGAGGAGATCCTGGCCGGTGATCGGAAACGGGGGGATGGCGGGCAGGGGCAAGGCCGCTTCGAACTCGGCGCTGCTGCTCGCAGAAAGCTTCAGAAGGTCGAGATAACTATCTGATCCTA
Organism: Alphaproteobacteria bacterium; assembly: GCA_041398025.1. Classification (GTDB taxonomy): domain Bacteria; phylum Pseudomonadota; class Alphaproteobacteria; order Geminicoccales; family Geminicoccaceae; genus JANQPX01. The sequence continues at coordinate 86,713 of JAWKVM010000009.1, read as the reverse complement.
GGCGATAAATTTTTCTCAGATTGTCGTGCAGGGTGAGGGGGAGGTCAAGGAGCGGCGTCCTTGTCAGGCGTTCGAGCCTGGCGTTTTCCGCGTTCGAGAGCTTCCAGCGTCCGACCGCCGCCAGCGCCGATGTCGCGTCGCCCGTCGAGCGGAGCAAGGCGGCCAGACGCAGCAGCGGATCGCTGTCGGGGACGGCCCGGATCAGGCGGGCGAGGGGGACGAGGTCGACTTCTATGGCAAGAATTTGCGCCAACACCTTGGTTTCGATCATGAATTCCAGGGCCGGCACTGGATCACGGCTGGCCAGCAGTTTCAGCATTTCGCTGCGGATGCGCTCGCCGGAGATGCGGGCGAGGCCTGCGGCTTCCTCCTGGCAGGCCGCCAGCGCGTCCGCATCGACCGGCGGACGGCCGTAGCGCGCGAAAAAGCGGAAGAACCGAAGGATGCGGAGATAGTCCTCGCGCACTCGGGTCCGAGCATCGCCGACGAAGCGGATCCTGCCCGCCTTCAGGTCCTCCTCCCCCCCGAAATAGTCAACGAGCCGGCCGCGCCGGTCGGTGCTCATGGCGTTGATGGTGAAGTCCCGGCGGGCGGCGTCCGCGCGGAAATCGTCGGTGAACTCGACCTCGGCGTGGCGGCCGTCGCAGGCGATGTCCTTTCTGAGCGTGGTGATCTCGAAGGGCCGGCCATCGACGATCGCGGTCACGGTGCCATGGGCGATGCCCGTCGGAACGGCTTTGAACCCGGCGGATTCCAGCCTGGCGACGACGTCTTCCGGGCGGAGCGGCGTGGCGACGTCGAGATCGACGTCCGGCCGCATATCGCCCAGGAGCGCGTCGCGCACGCAGCCGCCGACGAAGCGCGCCGGTATGTCGCCTGCGGTGAGGACGTCCATCAGGCGGCGGCTCGGTTCGGCGGTGAGCCAGGGCGCAGCCGCCAGCGAGCCCGTCATGGCCCGGCGGTGCGCGGCCGCGCGCTCACGCGGTCAGCAGCCGCGAGAAATTCACCAGCATGCCGGCCGTGGCGCCCCAGATGAAGCGACCCTCATAGGGCAGCACGTAGTAGGTGCGGCGCTGCTGGTTGCGGATATGCGACTGCTGTTGGTGATTTGCGGGATCGAGGATGAAGGCGAGCGGCAACTCGAACACCTCGGCGACCTCGAAATCATCCGGGGTCAGGGTGAAGGGCGGCTCGATCCAGCCGACCACGGGGTGAATGCGAAAGCCGGTGCTGGTGTCGTAGGGCTGAAGGCGGGTGATGACGTCGACCTTGTCCGGCGGCAGGCCGATTTCCTCCTCGGCCTCACGCAGGGCCGCCGCCTCGACGCTGTCGTCCTCGGGCTCGATGCGCCCCCCCGGAAAGCAGATCTGGCCGGCGTGGTCCCTCAAATGATCGGTGCGCTTGGTGAGCAGCACGGTCGGTCCGCCCGGCCGGTTGACCAGGCCGATCAGCACGGCCGCCGGCAAGGCCGGCGCGCCGGGTGCCGTCTCGTCGCCTCGAATGTCGGGTTCGCCGGTCAGGTCGAGCCGACTGCGAAGATGTTCACGTGTAAATTGCAAAAACGTCTCGCTCAATCAACAAACTTCCCTAACTCTATGATCCATACCATCTTTTGGCGCGAGATGATAGAACATCAAACGGCCAAGGCTCGCTTTCGCCGGCTAGTCCAGGGGAAAAAAGCGGCCGGCGCTCCAGACCCCGTAGCGGAGGGTGCCGTCCACGGGGTGGCTGTCGCCAAGTTCCACCAGTTCATAGTATACCGGCCTTAGAAGCCGGCCTTCCAGACCGGGCCTGATCTCGACATAAGGGAGCGGGTTGGAAGAAGGAAGGTCCACGGGTGTTGATGCAGAGGGCAGGGGCGCGCTATCCGCGTCGGCTGCCGACGCCCATGTCGGGCAGTGCAGGCGGAGCGGATGGTCCTGATCGATGGCGACCCACTCGTCGAGATTGCTCTTTACGCGGAGGGTCTGGTCCTGTCCGGAGCCATTCGCGATGAGGTCGATCACGACGAAGGGGACGTCCTCGACCTCGATTCGGCCGCGCTCCACCGGTGTGACCAGCCAGTAATCGCCATCCGCCTCGCGCCGCAGCACGCTCGCGAACAGCTTGACCAGGGGCTTCCGTGCGATAGGCCGCCCTTCATGGTGCCAGACGCCGTCGCGATCGATGCGCAGGTGATAGAGGCGCTCGCCGCTATCGCTGCTCTTGCCGGGCCCATGTGGTGCCCTTGGGGGTTGATCCGACACGACCTTGCTCATCATACTCAAGATAGGCGCAAGCATGGCTCTGCCGCCGGGCGGCCGGGTCCTGCCGTCGAGCGACCGGCCGTCGCGCTTGGGGCCGCTTGCTCATCAATCAACCTTCGAGGTGAAGTCATCGATCATGTCTGACCTGAATGATACGGCGATTATCGACCAAATCGACGACGCGATCGAGAAGTTTGCCCAGGCACGGGCCGAAATCGGCCGCGCCATCTTCGGCCAGGAACGCGTGGTCGAGGAGAGTCTTATCACGTTGCTCGCCGGCGGTCATGTGCTGCTGGTCGGCGTGCCCGGCCTTGCCAAGACGCTGCTGGTGGAAACCCTGGGCACCGTGCTCGGCCTCAGCCAGAAGCGGGTGCAGTTCACCCCGGACCTGATGCCCGCGGACATTCTCGGTTCCGAGGTGCTGGAGGAGAACGAGGCGGGCCAGCGCAGCTTTCGCTTCATCCAGGGCCCCGTTTTCTGCCAGCTCCTGATGGCCGACGAGATCAACCGCGCCAGCCCCAGAACCCAGGCCGCCCTCCTGCAGGCGATGCAGGAGCGCCATGTCACCATCGCGGGCCACGATCACGCCCTGCCGTCGCCCTTCCACGTGCTCGCCACCCAGAACCCCATCGAGCAGGAGGGCACCTATCCGCTGCCTGAGGCCCAGCTCGACCGGTTCCTGCTGCAGGTCAATGTCGACTATCCCGAGGAGGAGGTCGAGCGGCGCATCATGATCGAGACCACCGATGCGGTCGAGATCGAGGTCAAGCCGAAGATGACGGCCGATGTGCTGATGGAGGCGCAAAGGCTGATCCGCCATGTGCCGGTCGGCGACAGCGTGGTCGACGCGATCCTCAAGATCGTGCGCGCCGGACGCCCGGAGACCTGCCCCAATCCCGAACTGTCGCCCATGATCGCCTGGGGGCCCGGGCCGCGCGCCAGCCAGGCGCTGATGCTTGCGGTGCGCGCCAGAGCGCTGCTGCAGCAGCGCCTGGCCCCGTCCGTCGACGACGTGCTGGCGCTCGCCGCCCCGGTCCTGCGCCATCGCATGGCACTCACCTTCACGGCACGCGCCGAAGGAATGACCCTGGACGACTTGATCAGGCGTCTGTGCGCCATAGTTGGTTGAGCATGGCCAGCGGCGAACAGCAAAGGGGAAGCCGGCGGGAGGGCGCGGTTTTCGGCATTCATCAGCGAGCCGAATTGCTCGCCGAGCGCTTGCCGCCTCTGCTGGTCGCCGCCGAGCGCGTCGCGATGACCGTGGCGCAGGGCGTGCATGGCAGGCGGCGCGTCGGCGTCGGCGAGACCTTCTGGCAGTTCAGGCCCTATCAGCAGGGCGAGCCGACCACACGCATCGACTGGCGCCAATCCGCCCGTTCCGACCAGCTCTTCCACCGCGATCAGGAGTGGGAGGCGGCGGAGAGCGTCTGGCTCTGGGCGGACGGGTCCGCCTCCATGGACTACCGCTCGAACGATCGGCTGCCGACCAAGGACGACCGCTCCCTCCTGCTGGTTCTGGCGCTCGCCGCCTTGCTGGTGCGCGCCGGCGAGCGCATCACCCTGCTGGGCTCGGGCCAGCGGCCCGCCGGCGGCCGCGCCGGTCTTTCACGCTTTTGCGATCAGATCATCGCGCAGGGGGATGCCGGCAGTGAGCTGCCGTCGAGCCATGTGCTGCCCTCCCATGCGCGCATCGTCATGGTCAGCGATTTCTTCATGCCGCTCGACGACTTGAAGGCCTGGTTTCGCGGCTTTGCCGGCCGGGGGGCTCGCGGCCATCTCCTGCAGGTCATCGATCCGGCCGAGGAGGATCTGCCCTTCGACGGAAGGGTGCGCTTCGACGACGTGGAGGAGACCGACAGCTTCGCCCTGATCAGCAATGTCGACAGCGTGCGCGACCGCTATCAGCGGCGTTTTCGCGCCCATATCGAGGGTGTCGCCGACATCGCCCGCTCCCTGGGCCTCGCGATCGCGCTGCACCGCACCTCGACTCCGGCCGAGCCCGCCCTGCTCGCGCTGTACAATGCGCTTGCCGGGACGGTGAAGGGCTAGCCGATGCTCAATCTGGGGCTCATCGGCTTCACCAATCCCTGGCTGCTGACGCTGCTGGTGGCGCTGCCGGCACTCTGGTGGCTGCTCAGGATCACGCCGCCCTCGCCGAAGCTGGTCCGCTTTCCGGCGGTGCGCTTCTTCCTCGGCATCGAGCCCGAGGAGGAGACCTCGGCGAAGACTCCGCCCTGGCTGCTCGCCCTTCGCCTTCTCCTGACCTGCCTCCTGATTCTCGCGCTCGCCGGGCCGATCTGGAGCCCTGAGGCGGAGATCGACGGCGACGGCCCGCTGGTGCTGGTGGTCGACGACGGCTGGGCGGCGGCACCCGGCTGGCAGCGGCGGGTCGATGCGATGGAGCGCTTCACCGAACGCGCGGTCCGGCAAAATCGCGAGGTCATTCTGCTCGGCACCGCGCCCGATCCGAAAGAGCCCTATTTCCAGCGTTTCGGCGCGTCGGACGCGTTGCCGAGCATCACCAGCTGGCAGCCGAAGCCCTGGCCGACCGCCCGCGAGCTTGCGCTTGCGCGCCTGCAGGCGGAGCGCCTCGACGATCCGCAGATTCTCTGGCTGAGCGACGGCGTCGCCGTGGATGCCGCGGCGCGCCGGGACGCCGGGCAGTTCGCAAGCGCCCTTGGCGCACTCGGCAGCCTGACGGTCCTGGCATCGCCCGTGCCCGAGCGTGCCCTGCTGCTGCGCCAGCCGGCGAGCGATGCCACCGAGCTCGTGGTCGAGGCGAGACGACCGTCGGCAGGGCCGTCGCGGACCGTCGGCCTCAGCGTGTTCGGGCCCAAGGGCGAAGTGCTGGCGCGTCAGCCGCTGGTGTTCGAACAGGGGGCGATGGACGCGAGCGCCGCGATCGACCTGCCGCTCGACCTGCGCAATCAGATCGCGCGCCTCGAGATCGATCCGTCCGAGGGCGTGGGCGGCACGGTTCTCCTGGACGAGCGCTGGCTCCGACGCTCGGTCGGCCTGGTCGGTCTGGGGGCGGAGCACACGCCGCAGCCGCTTTTGTCCGAACTCTACTATATCGAGCGCGCCCTGCATCAGCATGCCGACATCGTCGAAGGCGACATTCCCACCCTCCTGGGTCGCGACCTCTCGGCGATCATCCTGACCGACGGCGGTCAGATCAGCGACGAGGATCGCGAATCGCTCACCGCCTGGATCGCCGAGGGCGGTGTGCTGCTGCGCTTCGCCGGCTCGCGGCTCGCCAATGCCGATTTCGACACTCTCGTGCCCGTGCCGCTTCGGCGCGGCGACCGTTTTCTCGACGGCACGCTCTCCTGGGCGCGCCCTCTGCCGCTCACCGGCTTCGACGACAGCAGCCCGCTCGCCGGCCTGCAGGTCCCGGAGCAGGACGTGGTGGTCAATCGCCAGGTGCTGGCGCAGCCGGGCCCGGCGCTCGCCGCGCACAGCTGGGCCAGGCTTGAGGATGGCACGCCGCTGATCACCGGCCAGCGCCGGGACAAGGGCTGGCTGGTGCTGGTGCACACCACCGCCAACAGCGACTGGTCGTCGCTGCCGCTTTCCGGCGTGTTCGTCGAGCTGCTGCGTCGGGTGGTCGGCCTCGGATCGGGGGCGGGAACGGCACCCGAGGGCCTGCTGGCGCCGGTCGAGGTCCTGGATGCCCGCGGCCATCTGGTCGAGCCCGGCCCCGAGGTCCAGCCGGTGCCGGGCGATCAGCTCGCCGAGACCGTGGCCGGCCCGCTGCACCCGCCCGGCCTCTACGGCCTGATCGACGCCGGCGAGGAAAGCCCGCGCCAGGCGCTCAACCTCGCGGGTGCCGTGCCCGATCTGCAGGCGTTGACCGAGGCCGAATTCGGCGGCCCCGCCGGCGATTTCACGCGCGCGAAAGAACTCAGCCTGATGCCGTGGCTGCTGCTGGCGGCGATTCTTCTGGCACTCGCCGACATGCTGATCGCCCTTTGGCTGCGCGGTCTGCTGCCGGGCCTGCCGGGCGGCTACCGGGCCGGGTCGCGCCAGGCGGCTGCCGGCATCCTGCTCGTGACTCTGGCATGCGCCGCAGCCGGTGAGGCTCGAGCGCAGAACACCGGCAGCGACGAGCGCATCCTGCGCGCCGCCAACGAGACCCATCTCGCCTATGTCGTCACCGGCCTCACCCAGGTCGACGACGTCAGCAAGGCCGGCCTCGATGGTCTCAGCCTGGTGCTGAACCGGCGGACCGCGGTCGAGGCGGGCGAGCCCCTTCCGGTCAATCTCGGCAGCGACGAGCTTAATCTCTACCCGCTGCTCTACTGGCCGATCCCGCCGGACCATCCGGACATCTCGCCGAACGTGCGCGACCGGGTCGACGCCTATCTTCGCCAAGGCGGCATGATCCTGTTCGATACCGGCGATGCCGGCACCATGATCCCGGGCCAGGAACGGAGCGGTGCCGGCGAGCGCCGCCTGCGCGAGCTGCTGCACGGCATCAACCTGCCGCCGCTCGAGCCCGTGCCCGAGGACCATACGCTCACCCGCTCCTTCTACCTGCTGCAGGAGTTTCCCGGGCGCTGGACCGGGCGGCCGGTCTGGGTCGATCGTCCGGAGCCGAGCGTCAATGACGGCGTGTCCTCGGTGATCATCGGCAGCCATGGCTGGGCGGCGGCCTGGGCGATCGACAGCTTCACCATGCCGATGTTCCCGGTCACGCCCGGCGGCGAGCGCCAGCGCGAGATGGCCAACCGCTTCGGGGTCAATCTCGTGATGTATGCGCTCACCGGCAACTACAAGACCGACCAGGTCCACATCCCGGCGCTGCTGGAAAGGCTCGGCCAATGACCGACGCCGCGCTGTCCCTGACCTTCTCGCCGCTGCTGCCGGTCTGGCTGCTGGTGGTGCTCGGCCTGGCGATCCTGCTGGTCACCGGCCTTGGCTTCTGGCGGCGGGCGAGAGGCACGCTGTTCCGCGCCGCCATGCTGTCCCTGGGCCTGCTGGCCCTGGTCAATCCGGTGGCGATCGAGGAGGAGCGGGATCCGATCGACGATGTGGTGCTGCTGGTCACCGATCGCTCGCCGTCCCAGGCGATCGACGACCGTCCCGCCCAGGTGGACGAGGCGTCGATCGGCTTGCGCGAGCGCCTGAAGGCGCTGCCCGATACCGAGCTCGTCGAGACCACGGTGAGCGGCGAAGGCAAAGGAGGCACCAGGCTTTTCAGCGCGCTCGGCTCGGCGATCGCGGAAATCGGCCTGAAGAACCTCTCGGGCGTCGCCGTGGTGACCGATGGCCAGGTGCATGACGTGCCGGCCGAGATCGAGAAGCTCGGCATCGACGCGCCGGTGCATGTTCTTCTGACCGGCCGACGGGACGAGATCGATCGGCGCCTGGTGGTCGACGAGGTCCCGAGCTACGGCGTGGTCGGCGACCCGCTGGAGATCGGTTTCCGCGTGGAGGACCTGGGGCCGGCACCGGCAGGAGCCCCGGTCGCGGTGACCCTTCGCCAGAATGGCGAGGTCGTGCATCGGCTGCAGGCGACACCAGGTGAAGCGGAAACGCTGTCGATCGAGCTGGACCGCGCCGGCCAGACGGTGATCGAGCTCGAGGCCGCTGCGCTCGACGGCGAGCTGACGCTCCAGAACAATCGGCAAGTGTTCTTCATCAACGGGGTGCGTGACCGGCTGCGCGTGCTCCTGGTTTCCGGTCAGCCCTATCCGGGGCTGCGCGTCTGGCGCAATCTGCTGAAGGCCGACCCCGCCGTCGATCTCGTGCATTTCACCATCCTGCGTCCGCCGGAAAAGCAGGACGGCACGCCGATCCGCGAGCTTGCGCTGATCGCGTTCCCGTCGCGCGAGCTGTTCGAGGTCAAGCTCGGCGAGTTCGATCTGGTGATTTTCGATCGCTACTCCCGCCGCGGCCTGCTGCCGCTCGCCTATCTCGACAATGTCGCTGCCTATGTCGAGGACGGGGGGGCGCTGCTCGAGATCGCAGGCCCGGAATTCGCCCACCCGCTCAGCCTCTACCGCACGCCGCTCGCCCGGGTCCTGCCGGCGCGGCCGTCCGGCGTGGTCTATGATCAGGGGTTCGTGCCGCTGATCACCGACACTGGCAATCGTCATCCGGTGACGCGGGATCTGGCGCAGACGACGCGACTCGGCGCCCGCGGTCAGAGTGAGCCTGCCTGGGGGCGCTGGTTTCGCCAGGTCGATGTCGAGGTCAGCGACAGCGAGGTGCTGATGACCGGCGCCGCCGAGCGTCCGCTGCTGGTGCTCGACCGGATCGGCGAGGGCAGGGTGGCGCAGCTTTTGTCCGACCATCCCTGGCTCTGGGCGCGTGGTGTCGAGGAAGGGGAGCCGCAGGTCTGCTCCTTCGGCGTCTGGTGCATTGGCTGATGCAGGAGCCGGAACTCGAAGAGGAGATGCTGCTGGCGGCGGCGCAAGGCGAGCAGATCTTGATCGAGCGACGGTCCCTCCACGACGTCGACGGCGACGTCACGGTGACGCTGCCATCGGGCGAGGAGCGTGCGGTCGGGCTCGAACCGGCTGGCGACGGTATCGGAACGGCCCAGTTTCAGGCTGATGAACGCGGCCTCTATCGGATCGAAGACGGCGATCTCACCACCTACGCCGCCATGCGTCCGATCAGCGGCCTTGAGCTTGCCGACATGCGCGCGACGGGTGAGCGTCTGACGCCGCTTGCCGACACGACCGGCGGTGCGATGGTCTGGCTTGCCGATGACGGTCTGCCCGCCGTGCGCAAGACCGGCGAGGGCGTGCGCAGGCGGCCGGGACTGGATCGGGTTCCTGCGCAAGGACCGCTATCGTCACCGGCGCCAACCAGATGCCGCTGCTGCCGGCCGTACTGGCTTTGCTCCTGCTGCTCGGCACGCTCGGCGCCGCCTGGTACCGCGAAGGCCGGTGATGACAAGCCTCGCAAGCGGAATAATACCAGCCCCGCCTTGAGAAGGTTTGGTTTGGTTTCTTTGCCGGCGACGTTTGTCTTGTTAACGCTGCGTTAGCGACCCTTTGCTATCTGTGTGATGGCCCATGCGATCCTGGGAGTCCGTCCGCCGACAAAGGCAGGGCCGAGGCTCGGTTCGAGGATCGCATGGACCAGAATGCCCTGATGACAGCCGGTCAATAACAGAGCGCTAGGCGGTGGTGACAAAACATCTGGGGATGCTGGCGATTTTGACGAAGCCCATGAGATTGTTGAGAAGCTTGTCGCAGCGTGTGGCGACGCGTCCAGACTGCTTGAGCTTGTTGAAGAACCTTTCGATGACGTTTGCGCTCTTTGTAGAGCCCCTCGTCGCAGGCATGCTGATACTTTCGATGACGCCTTGGCGGCATGACAGGCTCGGCGCCGGCATCGGGATGACGTCCATCAGGCGATCGGCATCATGGGCTCGATCAGCGAGTAGGGCGTCGGGCTTGATGCCGTCGACGAATCGAGCGCCCTGACCATGTCGTTTTCCTGGCCGGCCCCGGCGAAAGCGGCAGGGGTTGCCTGAACCATCCGGTTGCGACAGAGACTTGGTCGAAAAGCCGCCTCTCGAACAGCCCAGGCCCTGGGCTTTCTGCCCTCTTTTTTCATCGGTGCGCCAACCGCCTGCTGATGGGCACGGATGACGGTGCTGTCCAGCATCAGCCATTCGAGATCGGTATCCTGGCCCAACGGCTCGAACAAACGGTCGATCCAGACCGCGCTCCAGCCATCGGCAATGACGTCGCTTGACGGTCTGAAATGCGCCGAATGCGGCGGCAGATCGCCAGACCTATATGCCTATGCTTGCTCCCGAGCAGGCCATCAAATTTCAGAAACGTTGCGCATTGATATGTATTTGAAACTGCCGGTTGTTCGGTTCCCTTTGTATGTTTGGTTGTCCGCCACGCCTGAGATGGCCTTCGTGCTGCCACATCCGAGGGATCCAACGGCCATCGGTTCAATCCGAGGCCAAGTTCATCTGATCGTCACGAAGGGTCATCTTGATCCACACGAATCATTCTCCAAAAAAATTGCGGTCGCTCCTTGCGGATCGAACATGCAAGGTGTGGATAAACTAAGAACATCATGACGATAGGCGAATTTGTCACCACCCGCCTCCAAGAGCAACGTTTTTTCATTCACGTAGATCCATATTCCCAATGTTGGAGATATCCTTCGCACTCGTCAGCGTCACTCGTTCGAGGGCTATGCAGATAGCATCCCGGAGCGCTTCTTTCGTTCTCGCCGCGGCCTTTCGCAGAATGGCCTTGATCCTGGCGAACACCTGCTCAATGGGATCCAGGTCCGGGCCGTAAGGCAGCGGGAGAGAACCGATGCGCTGGCGCGCTCATTGGCCTGCCGGACGCCGTCGACCTTGTGTGCTGACAGGTTGTCCATCACGACGACGCTCGCCCCGTTTGAGGGCTGGCGCGAGGAATGGCTCGGCATAGGCCCGGAAAGCCGCACTCGTCATCGGGCCGTCGAGCACCGAGGGGTTATGATCCCGCTTCGTTTGAGGGCGGCGACGAAGGTGGTGGTGCGCCAATGCCCGTGGTGCGCCTTGGCCGCCAGGCGCTGGTTCGAGGGCAGCGGCCATAGCGCCTGGTCATGTTGATGGCGGTTGCGGTCTCGTCGATGACGACGAAACGTTCGGGATCCATGAAGCGCTGCCAGGCGCGCCAGCGACGGCGCTTCAGGGCGACGTCCGGTCAGTCTTGCTCAGCGGCTCTCAGCGACTTTTCCTGAGCCTGAGCCCAAGCCGGCGGAGCATGCGATGGCTGGTCGAAAGCCCGACTGTCACATCGAAGCGGCGCTCAGGCACGGCCCGGATCTCGACCAGCGTCAGGTCGTGATCGTTTGCGACCATATCCGGCCAGCGCCTCGGCGCTTGGGGCTCGAGCAAGGCGGTTTGCGCCCGCCAGATGGCTCCGGCTTCCAGACTGCCAGTCGTCTGTGATAACTGCATCAGCTTGATCACCGCCGACGGGCCCACGAATACCGAAGCGCCGCCTGTCTGATCGACCTGCCGCTCTCGACGGCCGCAACAAGCCGCTCTCTCAAATCCAACGGCAACGGTGCCGGCACTGTCCCCACTCAGTAGTCTCAACCGACATTGTCGAATCACAGGGATCGATTCCATGCAATAGGAAAATGCTCTAAAGTTGGGCATGAAGACCACGCGGTCGACGTCAACGAAGCTTGTCGAAACGCTCAATGTTTGGGTGGGTTGGCATAACCCCCAAGCCTGAAGATCTCGACGACGGGTCGCCCGATGTCTTCCCGCCGATGCCGATCGCCGGGAAGACATCGGGCTATACGCGTCGCATCAGTTGTCGAGAAAGCTGCGGAGCTTTCTCGAGCGCGAGGGGTGCTTCAGTTTTCTCAGGGCCTTGGCTTCGATCTGGCGAATGCGTTCACGCGTGACCGAGAACTGCTGGCCGACCTCTTCGAGCGTGTGATCGGTGTTCATGCCGATGCCGAAGCGCATGCGCAACACCCGTTCCTCGCGCGGGGTGAGCGTCGCGAGAACCCGCGTGGTCGCCTCACGCAGGTTGGAAAGCGTCGCCGCTTCCACCGGCTGCACCGCGTTCTTGTCCTCGATGAAGTCACCGAGATGGCTGTCTTCCTCGTCGCCGATCGGCGTTTCGAGAGAGATCGGCTCCTTGGCGATCTTCAGGACCTTCCTGACCTTGTCGAGCGGCATGTTGAGCTTGGTCGCCAGCTCCTCCGGCGTCGGCTCGCGCCCGAACTCGTGCAGCATCTGGCGCGACGCGCGCACCAGCTTGTTGATCGTCTCGATCATGTGCACGGGGATGCGGATGGTGCGCGCCTGATCGGCGATCGAGCGGGTGATCGCCTGACGGATCCACCAGGTGGCATAGGTCGAGAACTTGTAGCCGCGGCGATATTCGAATTTGTCGACCGCCTTCATCAGACCGATATTGCCTTCCTGGATCAGGTCCAGGAACTGCAGGCCGCGATTGGTGTACTTTTTGGCGATCGAGATCACCAGCCGGAGATTGGCTTCGACCATCTCCTTCTTGGCCCGTCCGGCTTCGCGTTCACCGCGCTGGACCAGATTGACGATCCTTCTGAGCTCGCCGATATGCAGGCCGTTGCTGCTGGCGATCTCGGCGATGTCCTGCCTGATCTTGAGAATGTCCTCGGGATGGCGCTCGGTCATGCGCTTCCAGCCGCCGGGCAGGCGTGCGACGCGGTCCAACCATTCCGGATCGAGCTCATGGCCGCGATATTCGGAAAGAAAGCTGTCCCGTTCCACCTGGCTGGACTCGGCGAGGCGAAGGAGCTTGCCTTCGAGGCCATTCAGGCGCTTGTTTACCTGGTAGAGCTGATCCACCAGGCTGTCGACCCGGTTGGAATTGAGCTGGATCTGGTTGACCAGCTCGACGACCTCATGGCGCGCCTCCTCGTAGCGGGCGTCCAGCTTCTTGTCGACGGGCTCGTTCGCCTGGATCTTGTCCAGCCGTTTTTCCTGCAGATCACGCAGGCGGCCATAGGCTTCGGCGATCCGATCGAAGGTGGCGATGACGCCGTCCTTGACCGAGGCTTCCATCGCCGACAAGGAGAGGGCGCCCTCGTCGAAATCGTCGTCATCCTCGCCCTCGGACTCCTCGCCGTCCTCGGTCTTCGCTTCTTCCTCGTCGTCGTCGGCTTTGCCGTTGGGCTTCTTCGCTGCCTGCTGATCGGCCTCGGGGGTGTCGTCACCCTCCGTTTTGCCGGTATCCTCGGCCTCACCGTCGCCGTCCTGCGGGCCACCGCCATAGGTTGCCTCGAGGTCGATCACGTCGCGCAAAAGAACCTTGCCCTCGCCGATCGCGTCGCGCCAGCCGATGATCGCGCGCATGGTCAGCGGGCTTTCGCAGAGCGCTTCCAGGACGGTATTACGTCCGGCTTCGATCCGCTTGGCGATTTCGATCTCGCCTTCGCGCGACAACAGCTCGATGCTGCCCATCTCGCGCAGATACATGCGCACGGGATCGTCGGTGCGGCCGAGATCTTCCTCGACCGTGCCGCCGCCGTCACTATCGTCGTCGTCGGATTTGGCTTCGCCGTTGGCGCCATCGTCGCCGCGGACGACGGTGATGCCGAGCTCGTCGAAATGACAGATAAGCTCTTCGACGAACTCAGGCGAGATATCGTCTTCCGGCAACGCCTTGCTAATCTGGTCGAACGTGACGGAACCGCGCTCACGTGCCTGCTGGACCAGCCTTTTCAGGCTTGCCGAGCCATTGATGACGGACTGTACCGTACCGCCGGAAGCATCCTTCGCCGGCGGTGTCTTGGCCGTCGATGTCGCGGTCGCCGCAGCGTTTTTCGCCATGCGTCGTTCCCCTATCAGCCCGATAACCCATGTTGACGACCGGAAGCGCCGGCCATCGCTCTACCCACACATCCCAGTCGCCGACTTCGCAAAAGCAGCCGACCATCTCGCCCGATATCGATCATCGGCCGCTCTTCGCTCTTTTCGTGACGTCCTTGTTCAACAATCGATCGGTCGTCAGCAATCGCACCCTGGCTTCATCCTCAAGCTTGCCGGAAATGGCCTCCGAGACGGCCTGTTTGATGCCGCGATGTTCACTGAACTTCCGATACTGCATCCAGCGCGCCCGCCAAGCTTCAAGAACGTCCACCTTCTGCGTATCCGGCCGACGATACCAAGCCGTCGCGATCGACGACGGTCCGATTTGCGTCAACTGCCCAATCTCGGCTGCAAAACCGTTTGTGCAGAGGTGGTTGCTCAACCGGTCCTGGTCAAGATCTTCGCTCTCGGTGTACCAGGAAATTATCTCCTGACGCAGCGCTTCAAGCCTGGGATTGACGAAGCTCAGCGCGGCCAGATCCTCCTCGACGTCAGCGAGCAGGTCCGGATGGACGATCAACGGCCCCAAAAGCTGCCGTTCGCTTGTGATTTCGGGGTTCGAGATCCCGGCCGCCAGGCGGTGTTCGCCTACGCCGCGAGCGGCGTCCGGTGCAATATAGGTGGGCTCGGCGCGGCGCTGCTTCGAGCGATAGGCGCCAAATCGATGCTGCCACTGTTGCCGAAATGCCTCACGGAAGGACCGCCGGACCTCGGCATGGTCGATCGACCGGGTCAGCTCGGACAGCCGTTGGCGAAGCGCGGCCTGGCGTTCGGGCGTATCCAGGGCGCGCTTTCTGGTTTCGCTTTGCCAGAGAAAATCGAGAAGCGGCATGGCCTCGCCCAGGATCTGCGCGAGCTTGTCCCTGCCGCCCACGCGCAGGAGGTCGTCGGGGTCATGGCCTTCGGTGAGAAGCGCGAAACGAAGAGATTTGCCGGGCGTCAGCTTGGGCAGGGCGCGCTCGATCAGACGGTGGCCGGCTCTCAACCCGGCCTCGTCGCCGTCCAGACAGATGATCGGCTCGTCGGCGGCCTGCCAGAGAAGAGCGAGCTGCTGTTCGGTGATCGCGGTGCCAAGGGGCGCTACCGCGTGGTCGAAACCGGCGCGGGCGAGCGCGATCACGTCCATATAGCCTTCGGCGACGATGATCGAACCCGTAGCGCGAGCGGCCGAACGTGCGAGCGCCAGGCCATAGAGAAGGTCGCCTTTGTGAAACAGCTCGGTTTCCGGCGTGTTCAGATATTTCGCACGGGCCTCGCCCAGGGCACGGCCGCCGAAGGCGATGACCCGGCCCCTGACGTCCTGGATCGGAAACATGACGCGATGGCGAAAACGATCGTAGCAGCCGCCGTCGTCGGGCCGGATCAACAGGCCGGCGCGCACCAGGTCCACCTCCCTGAAGCCTTTGGCCAGCAGGGCCTGGCGCAGCCCGCCACGACCCGCCGGGGCGTAGCCGAGGCCGAAGCGTTCGATGATCGCCGCATCCAGCCCGCGACGCTCCAGATAGGCGCGCGCATCACCGCCGCCCGGTCCGCTCAGACTCTCCCGGAACCAGGCCGCCGCCGCCTCATTGGCCCCGTGGAGGGTTTTTTCCGCCTGGGTTGACGACTTGCCCGCGCGCAGGGGCGGCGGCAAGCCCGTAAGGTCGGAGAGGCGCTGGATCGCCTGGCCGAAATCCAGCCCCTCGATGGCCATGATGAAATCCACCGCATTGCCGTTCTGGTTGCATCCAAAGCAGTGATAGAATCCTTTTTCTTCAGAAATGGTAAACGACGGCGTTTTTTCTTGATGGAAAGGACAAAGCCCGGTGAATTCCCGCCCGCGTTTGACCAGACGGACGTAGCGGCCGATGATCTCGACGATCGGCAGCCTGGCTTTGAACTCGTCGAGCGAGATCGCATGGGGACTGATCGACCGCTCTTTCATGACCTTTCGCCATAATCAGAAAGCCAGGGATTGGCCAGTGGAATCTAGCCGATGCCGATGTTCGTCCGGCCGGTGATGCGCTTCGGCGACGCCTCAGGCGAGGTGGTCGCAAAGCCGCCGCCTGACCGCGGCGAAGTTCATCTGGCCGGGATAGCGGCTCTTCAGCTCGGTCATCACCCGGCCGATGTCCTTCAGCTTGGAGGCGCCGAGCTCGGCGATGACCTGCGCGATCGCCACCTCCTGGGTTTCGGCATCGAGCTGCGGGGGGAGGAAGCGGCGCAGAATCTCGATGTCCTCGGCCTCGCCCTCGGCGAGTTCGAGCTGCCCCGTCTCCTCGTAGCGGCGCATGCTTTCCTGACGCTGATCCACCATGGTGGTCAGCATCGACATCAGCTCCGCATCGGTGATGTGGAGGCGCCCGCCGTCTTCACGGCTCTGCTCGTCGCGCTCCTTAAGGGCGGCCTGCACCAGGCGGATGATGGCGACGGTGCGCTGCTCATCCTGCCCGATCGCCGCCTTGAGGGCTGCGGCAAGGTCGTCACGCAACAGGTTTTCACTCATTGATTTCTTCTTCTCCCGGTCGCCGCTGCCTTATAGCTCATCATTTTGGCGCGCGCGAGCCTGTCTGCATCGCTTGACGCTGGAATCGCACAAACGTAATGTCCCGCCCACTTGCCCATCGCTGCCAGCGCTGCAGACGCCCTCTCCATGCGAGACATCAAGTAACGGGTGCAACGTCGTCATGCCGACCAAGCCTGATGCCCAACGCGACGCGGCCCTTGTTCTGGCCGACGGCACGATCTTTCGTGGCCATGGCCTCGGCCGCGAGGGCGAGATCGTCGGCGAGATCGTCTTCAACACGGCGATGACCGGCTATCAGGAGATCCTCTCGGATCCGTCCTATGCCGGCCAGCTCATCACCTTCACCTTTCCTCATGTCGGCAATGTCGGCACCAACGACGAGGACATCGAGGCGGCGACCTGCCATGCGCGCGGGCTGGTGCTGAGAGCGCCGATCACCGATCCGGCCAACTATCGCGCCTTGAACCATCTCGACGCCTGGCTGAACCAGCAGGGGCTGACCGGCATCGCCGGCGTCGATACCCGCCGTCTCACCCGTCATCTGCGCGATCAGGGCGCCCAGACCGCTGCGCTCGGCTTTGCCCGTGATGGTGGTCCGGACCTGGACCGTCTCAAGAGCATGGCGGCAAGCTGGCCGGGGCTGGTAGGCATGGACCTCGCTTCCGACGTCTCCTGCCGTCAGCGCTACAGCTTCGATCAGACGCTCTGGCGCCATCCGGAAGGCTATGGCCGCCGCACCCGCGCGGATCGCCATGTGGTGGCGATCGATTACGGAATCAAGCGGAATATTCTGAGAAGCCTGGCGACACTCGGCACCGAGCTCACGGTCATGCCGGCGACCACGCCTGCGGACGACATTCTGGCCCTCTCTCCGGACGGCATCTTTCTCTCCAACGGTCCGGGGGATCCGGCGGCGACCGGGACATTCGCGGTGCCCGAGATCAAAAAGCTGCTCGAAAGCGGCAAGCCGGTCTTCGGCATTTGCCTCGGCCATCAGATGCTGGCGCTGGCGCTCGGGGCGACCACGGAGAAGATGAAATTCGGCCATCACGGCGCCAACCATCCGGTCAAGGACATCCAGACCGGCAAGGTCGAGATCACCAGCCAGAACCACGGCTTCTCCGTCGACAAGGACAGTCTGCCAGACGGGGTCGAGATGACCCATGTCTCACTGTTCGACGGCTCGCTCGAGGGGATAGCCCTGCGCGATCGGCCGGTTTTCTCCGTGCAGTATCATCCGGAAGCGGCGCCGGGTCCCGAGGACAGCGCCTATCTCTTCGACCGTTTTCTGAGTTTGATCGAGCGACACTGACATGCCGAAAAGAAGCGATTTTTCCTCGGTGTTGGTGATCGGCGCTGGGCCGATCGTCATCGGCCAGGCCTGCGAATTCGACTATTCCGGCACCCAGGCGGTCAAAGCCCTGAAAGAGGAGGGTTACCGGGTCATTCTGGTGAACTCCAACCCCGCCACCATCATGACCGATCCCGAGCTCGCCGATGCCACCTATGTCGAGCCGATCACGCCCGAGATCGTGGCCAAGATCATCGAGAAGGAGCGTCCGGACGTCTGCCTGCCGACCATGGGCGGCCAGACCGCGCTCAATATCGCGCGCGCTCTGGCCGACGACGGCACCTTCGAGCGCTTCGGCGTGGAGCTGATCGGCGCCAACAAGGAGGCGATCGACAAGGCCGAGGACCGCCAGCTGTTCCGCGAGGCGATGATGAAGATCGGCCTGGAGCTGCCGAAAAGCGCTGTCGTCAAGTCCCTCGAGGAGGGCTGGGAGGTGCTGCGCTCGATCGGCCTGCCGGCGATCATCCGACCAAGCTTCACGCTGGCCGGCACCGGCGGCGGCATCGCCTATGACGAGGCGGATTTCGAGCGCATCGTGCGTGCCGGCCTCGATGCCTCGCCGATCCACGAGGTGCTGGTCGAGGAGTCTGTTCTCGGCTGGAAGGAATATGAGATGGAGGTGGTGCGCGATCGCGCGGACAACTGCATCATCATCTGCTCGATCGAGAACGTCGACCCCATGGGCGTGCATACCGGCGACAGCATCACCGTGGCGCCGGCGCTGACCCTAACCGACAAGGAATATCAGCGCATGCGCAACGCCTCGATCGCGGTGCTGCGCGAGATCGGGGTGGATACCGGCGGTTCCAACGTGCAGTTCGCGATCAATCCCGATGACGGCCGCATGGTGATCATCGAGATGAACCCGCGCGTGTCGCGCTCCTCGGCGCTCGCCTCGAAAGCCACGGGCTTTCCGATCGCCAAGGTCGCGGCCAGGCTGGCGGTCGGCTATACCCTCGATGAGATCACCAACGACATCACCGGCTGCACGCCCGCGTCCTTCGAGCCCACGATCGACTATGTCGTCACGAAAATCCCGCGCTTCACCTTCGAAAAATTCCCGGAGGCGGAGCCGACGCTGACCACCTCGATGAAGTCGGTGGGCGAGGCCATGGCGATCGGCCGGACCTTCCAGGAAAGCCTGCAAAAGGCGCTTCGGTCCCTGGAGACCGGCCTCGACGGGCTGGACGAGATCAGGGTCGAGGGCGCGGACGACCCGGCGCGGCTGAAGGATGTGCTGATCCCCGAGCTGAGGCGCGCTTTGCCGGAACGCATCCGCATCATCGCCCAGGCGTTTCGCGCCGGCCTCGCGCTGGAAGACATCCAGAAGGCCTCGATGTACGAGCCTTGGTTCCTGCGCCAGATCAAGGAACTGATGGAGGCGGAGCAGACCGTTCGCCAGGACGGGCTGCCCGAGGACCGAAGCCGCCTCCTCGGCCTGAAAGCGATGGGCTTTTCCGATGCCCGGCTGGCAAAGCTCGTCGGCATGAGCGAGGCCGAGGTGGCAGAGCGGCGCCGCGCCCAGGGCGTCCACCCCGTGTTCAAGCGTATCGATACCTGTGCCGCGGAGTTCGAGGCGCAGACACCTTATCTCTACAGCTGCTACGAGACCGGCCTCGACGACGACGAACAGGCCGAGTGCGAGGCCGATCCTTCGGACAGGACCAAAGTGGTCATTCTGGGAGGCGGTCCCAATCGTATTGGGCAGGGGATCGAGTTCGACTGCTGCTGCGTGCATGCCACCATGGGCCTCACCGATGCCGGCTTCGAAACGATCATGATCAACTGCAACCCCGAGACCGTGTCGACCGACTACGACACCTCGGACCGCCTCTATTTCGAGCCGCTGACAGCAGAGGACGTGCTGGAAATTCTGGAGGTCGAGCAGCGGGCAGGGCGGCTGCACGGCGTGATCGTGCAGCTCGGCGGGCAGACGCCGCTCAAGCTCGCGGCGGCACTCAGCGCCGCCGGCATCCCGATCCTCGGCACGTCCCCCGATGCGATCGATCTCGCCGAGGATCGCGAGCGTTTCCAGAAACTTATTCATGAACTCGGCCTTCGCCAGCCGGCGAACGCGATCTGCTTCACCGTCGACGAGGCCGAGGTCAAATCCGAGAAAATCGGCTATCCGCTGGTGATCCGCCCCTCCTATGTGCTCGGCGGGCGCGCCATGCGCATTGTCCATGATGTCGACGAGCTCCGCCAGTTCATGGCCAATGCCGCCGAATATACCGCACTCGGCCCGATCCTGATCGATCGCTATCTCGAAGACGCGGTCGAGGTCGACGTCGACTGCCTTGCCGATGGCGAGACCGTGTTCGTCGCCGGCATCATGGAGCATATCGAGGAGGCCGGCGTGCATTCCGGCGACAGTGCCTGCTCGCTGCCGCCCTATTCGCTGGCCAAGCCGGTGATCGCCGAGATCCGGCGCCAGACGGAGATGCTGGCGCGTGCCCTCGGCGTGCGCGGGTTGATGAACGTGCAGATGGCGGTGCGTGACGGCGAGGTCTACATCATCGAGGTCAATCCGCGCGCCTCGCGCACGGTGCCCTTCGTCGGCAAGACCATCGGCTACCCGATCGGCAAGATCGCGGCCCGGGTCATGGCGGGCGAGGCGCTCGCCGATTTCGGCCTGGAAGAGCGCGAGCTTCGCCATATCGCGATCAAGGAGGCGGTGTTCCCCTTTGCCCGCTTCCCGGGCGTGGATCTGCTGCTCGGCCCGGAAATGAAATCGACCGGCGAGGTCATGGGGCTGGATCGCGACTTCGGTGCAGCGTTTGCGAAATCGCAGCTCGCCGCAGGCTCGGCGCTGCCGCCTGATGGCACGATCTTCATCTCGGTGCGCGATCGCGACAAGCAGGGCATGGTCGATCTCGGGCGCGATCTGATCGCCCATGGCTACAGGCTGATCGCCACGCGCGGCACGGCAGCCCTGCTGGAGCGGGAAGGGCTCGACGTCGGGACCATCAACAAGGTCTATGAAGGCCATCCCCATGTGGTCGATCTGATCCAGGACGGGGCGGTCCACATGGTGCTGAACACCACCGAGGGCGAGAAGGCTATTCGTGACAGCTACACGCTGCGCCAGGCGGCCTTGAAGCACCGTGTTCCCTACTGCACCACGGTGGCCGGCGCCAAGGCCGCGGTCAGGGCGATGGTGGGTACGGCGACGCGCGAGCTTGATGTTACGCCGCTACAATCCTATTATTAAGATTAGGGGCGTCATCTAGGCGTCCATGTGGGCACCCTGAGGGTGCCTTTCTTCATTATGTGACGGTTATCCATGAACGACAGGATTCCGATGACGTCGGGCGGCCGTGAGCGGCTCGAGGAAGAACTGAAGCGATTGAAGTATGACGAACGCCCGGCAGTCATCAAGGCGATTGCCGAAGCGCGCGAGCATGGCGATTTATCCGAAAATGCGGAATACCACGCCGCACGTGAACGTCAGAGCTTCATCGAAGGGCGTGTCCTCGAGCTCGAGGACAAGATCTCCCGGGCGGAGGTCATCGACATCAGCCAGCAGAGTGGTGCCACGGTCAAATTCGGGGCGCGCGTCAAGCTGGTCGATGAGGAGACCGAGGAAGAGGTGGTCTACCAGGTCGTCGGCCCCGAGGAGGCCGATATCCAGCAGGGCCTGCTCTCGGTCACCGCTCCGCTCGGCCGCGCGCTGATCGGCAAGGAGACCGGCGACACCGTCGAGGTCGCGACCCCGAGGGGTACGCGCTATTTCGAGGTGCTCGAGCTCGCCTATCCCGGCAAACTGATCACCCAGTAAGGCTTCGGCCACCGATGGCGGATCGTACCTCGTCCGGAAGCGTGGATCGGGGCCGAGCCGGTTTTCGGCCGCTGCGCGTCTGGATGCTGGCGGACGATCGCCCGGGCAATGTCAATCAGGCATTGGGCCTGGCGGAAGCGCTCGGCGAGCCCTTCACGGTCAAGACGGTCGGCTACGGCCAGCTCGCGCGGCTGCCGAACTGGCTCCTGCCCGCGAATCTCACCGGCCTCACGCCCGCGACCCGCGAGACCCTGGTGCCGCCCTGGCCCGACGTGATCATCGGCGCCGGCCGGCGCACGGCGCGGGTCGGGCGCTGGGTCAAGCGGCGGCATCCCGCGGTGCGGCTGGTGCAGCTGATGTGGCCGGGGAGTTCCGAGGGGTTCGACCTGATCGCCGTGCCCGAGCATGACCGCGTGCCTGCAGATCCCGTGGTGATGCGCACCCTCGGCCCGCCGCATCGGCTCACGCCCGAGCGCCTGCGCCAGTCCGCCCGGCAGATCGAGCCGCAGCTCGTCGGCCTGCCCCGGCCGTACATCACCTGCCTGGTTGGCGGCACCAGCAAGCATGTGAGCTTCACGCCCGAGGATGCGCGCTCCCTGATCGCCGGCGCCAAGGCGCTCGCGGTCAAGCGCGGCGGCAGCCTTCTGGTGACCACCAGCCGGCGCACCGGCAAGGCCTGCGGCACAGCACTTGCGGAAGCCCTCGGCGATGCGCCTGCCTGTCCCTATTGGCTCTATCGCTGGCGTCCGGAGGGGGACAATCCCTATCTCGGCATGCTCGCCAGCGCCGATGCCCTCGTGGTCAGCGCCGACAGCGCCTCCATGTGCGCCGAGGCCTGTGCCGCGGGCCGCCCGGTCTTTCTGCACGAGCCCAAGGCGGGCACGCCCGAGAAATTCGCAATGTTGCACAAGCGGCTCCGGGAGCATGGCTGCCTCAGGCCCCTCGGCGGCCCCTGGTTCGAGGTGGACGCCCCGCCGCCCAACCCGGCTTTTGCCATCGCCGAGGCGATCCGGGCGCTTTTCGTGCAACAGGGCGCTACAAACGACACCGGACAGGTGGTATCTGCAGCCCCGGCACCTTAAATTCTGGCTGAAGCGCGATTGGGGGATAGAAGCATGGCGGCGACGCGTTCCATCAGGCTGCTGATCATCGGATCCGGGCCTGCCGGCTATACGGCGGCGATTTACGCGGCCCGGGCCAACCTCGCGCCGGTCCTGTTCCAGGGCCTGCAGAGCGGCGGTCAGCTCTCGATCACCACCGATGTCGAGAACTATCCGGGCTTCGCCGACGTCATCCAGGGCCCCTGGCTGATGGAGCAGATGCAGGCCCAGGCCGCGCATTGCGGCGCCGAGATCATCGGCGATCTGATCGCGTCGGTCGATTTCAGCGCAGCACCCTACCGCTGTGTCGCCGATTCCGGCGACGTCTATCTCGCCGACGCGGTCATCCTCGCCACCGGCGCCCAGGCGCGCTGGCTCGGCCTGCCGAGCGAGGAGAAATTTTCGGGATTTGGCGTCTCCGCCTGCGCGACCTGCGACGGTTTCTTCTATCGGGGAAAGCCGGTCGCGGTGGTCGGCGGCGGCAATACCGCGGTCGAGGAGGCGAACTATCTCGCCAATCTCGCCAGCAAGGTCACCCTGATCCACCGGCGGGGCGACCTGCGCGCGGAGAAGATCCTGCAGGACCGCCTGCTCGCCAATCCCAAGATCGAGGTGCTCTGGGATCATGTGGTCGAGGAGATCCTGGGCGAGGAGCAGCCGCTCGGGGTCACGGGCGTTCGCGTGAAGCATGTCGGGACGGGTGCTGAGCAGCGTCTCGACGTTGACGGAATCTTCATCGCGATCGGTCATGATCCGGCGACCGCGCTGGTGAAAGGCCAGCTCGACATGGACGAGCATGGCTATGTGCGCACCCGGCCGGACAGCACTGCGACCAATGTCCCGGGTGTGTTCGCCGCGGGCGACGTCCAGGATCATATCTACCGTCAGGCGGTGACCGCCGCCGGCACCGGCTGCATGGCAGCGCTCGAGGCGGAAAAATATCTGGCCGGGCTCGAGGCTGCGGCGCCGGAGGGTGCCGACGCACCGGCGCTCAAGAAGGCCGCCGGCGGGCGGTTAAGCGCGTAGGGGATGCCCTTGCAGGACTGGGATCGCATTCGCGTCTTCCACGGCGTCGCCGAAGCCGGCAGCTTCACCCGCGCCACCGAAGCGCTCAATCTGAGCCAGTCGGCGATCAGCCGGCAGATCAGCGCGCTCGAGGAGGACATCGGCACGCCGCTGTTCCACCGCCATGCGCGCGGCCTGGTGCTGACCGAGCAGGGCGAACTGCTGCTGGAAAGCGCCAAGCTGATCGCGAGCAAGATCGCGACCACGTCGAGCCTGCTGAGCGAGAGCAAGGAAGCGCCGTCCGGGCATCTGCGCGTGACCGCCAATCAGGGCTTCGGGTCGTTCTGGCTCACCAGCCATCTCCAGGAATTTCTCGACCTCTATCCGGACATCACCATCAATCTCCTGGTGCTGGATGCCGAGCTCGACCTCAGCATGCGCGAGGCGGATGTCGGCATTCGCCTGACCCCGCCGAGCAAGCCTGATCTGATCCAGAAGAAGCTGCGCACGGCCCACACCCATCTCTACGCCTCGCCGGGCTATCTGAAGACGGCGCCGCCGCTCGAGACCGCCGACGATCTCGACCGGCATCGCCTGATCGACTACGGCACCGGCACCAGCACCACGCCGCCGCCGGTGCCGAGCCTCAACTGGGTGCTGGAGGCGGGACGGGACGAAGACGATCCGAGACCGCCGCGCGCACCCGCTCTTTCAATCAATAATGTCTTCGGCATGCTGCGTGCGGCGCAGAAGGGAGCAGGTGTGGCTTCCTTGCCAGACTACCTCGGTTCGATCTCGGATCAGTTGATCCGGGTTCTACCGCAGCTCGAAGGCCCGGGCTTCGACGTGTACTTCGTTTACCCGGAGGAAATGAGAGCTTCCGCGCGTGTCGGGGCCTTTCGCGACTTCCTGGTACGCAAAATGGGCGAGCAGCAGGTCTGGTGACTCAACTGTTGCGCCAAAAACACAGGGCAGCAATAACGCATAGCTGCCATGCAACCAAGGGCTGGTATTTAAATTATAACCGAGATATATATTGCAACGCAGCATGAGAACAGCACCTAGCTGATCTCGCTGCCGGGACTGAGGGCCTCTGGTCTTCGTCCCTCCTTCAGGCGCGATGCCTGAAGTTTTGAGGATCTCTGATCCTCACGTCTCCCAGACGTTAAGCCTCCCTGATTAGCTCCGCCGGGCCGTCGTGCCCGGCTTTTTTTTGCCCGACGCATCAGAGAGAACCGGACAAATCCCAAGCGGGCACTGTAGAATTCAGCCGGTTATAGCGGGCTTTCCGGAAAAGTCAAAGAAATCACATGAATAGCGGCTGGTCCTGAAGATCCTTGTAAAGATCGGCGACGAATTCTTCATAGCCGTTATAGAGGAGCGTCGGGATCTTCGTGTCGCCGCCGAGCGGCCGTTCGGACGCCTGGCTCCAGCGCGGGTGGGAGACTTCGGGGTTCACGTTCGCCCAGAATCCATATTCCGAGCTCTGGATCTCCTCCCAGAAGCTTTTCGGCCGCTCCTCGGTGAAGCTGAAGCGCACGATCGACTTGATCGACTTGAAGCCGTATTTCCAGGGCACGGCGAGGCGAAGGGGTGCGCCGTTCTGCTTGGGCATGGGTTTGCCGTACAGGCCGGTCGCGATGAAGGCGAGCTCGTTGGTCGCCTCCTCGATGGTCAGCCCTTCGATATAGGGCCAGGGATACCAGAACTGACGCTGGCCTGATGCCATGTCCGGATCGTTGAAGGTCTCCATGCGTATATATTTGGCACCCGAGGTCGGGCGTGCGAAATCCACCAGGGCCTTCAGCGGAAAGCCGCTCCACGGCACGGCCATGGACCAGGCTTCGACGCAGCGATGACGGTAGAGCCGCTCCTCCAGCGGCATCTGGCGGATCAGATCGTCGGCATCGACGGTCTTTTCTTCCTCGACGAGACCGTCGATGGTTACCGTCCACGGACGGATTTTCAGGACCTGGGCTGCCGCCGAGATCTGCTTGTGGGAGCCGAACTCGTAGAAATTGTTGTAGGTGGTGGCGAGCTCCTCCGGCGTCGGCCCGGAAAACCGGTCATCCAGGGTATAGGCGGGATTGCGGTCGAGCGGATAGAGATCCGCCGTCGGATCGTCGCCGGCGGCGAAGGCCGCGCGCAGCGGTGCCGCCCCGCCCGCGAGCAGGGCTGCGCCGGCACCCATGCCCTTCAGGAGCTGACGGCGCTGCAGATAGACGGACTCGGGCGTGGCCTCGCGCTCCGGGATCTCCCACGCGCGTCGCTGCTTGATGAGCATCGTTGTTCTCTTTCCGTTGTCGACCGCCTCATCCTAGGGCGATCGGCCCGGCTGCGCAAAAGATCCGGCGATGATCAAGGGTGATTTGATCGGATGATCACGGGTGTTTGATCAGCTCGGTGCCACCGGGTGCCGCCGGCACTCGGTGTGCGATCGGCACTCGGTGTGCGACCGGCACCCGGTTCGCCCCGGACGCGATAGACGCTGAGCGCAGCGCTTGTCGAAACGACGTCGATACGCTCCATCGCCTCCAGCCGTGCCCTGCTTTTCCCGACATCGACCAGAAAATCGCCGGCGACGTCGGACAGCAGGATCAGATCGCCCGGCGCCAGGTCCTCCGCCTTCCAGCTGTCGGTGAGCATGACATAGCGATGCCGGTTCGAGAGATAGGGGCCGAGGCCGCTTTGCGCCAGGATCGCCTGGTCCGGCGGTGCCTGGCGATAAGGGGCGAGCGCTCGATGCAGCGCCCAGTCCTCGGCTTTCGGCCAGTATTTGACCGTCTCGGTGATCGGGCTTCGCCCCTTGTTAGCGACCAGCGCCAGCAGGATCGCGGCCCCCAGAACCATGGCTGGCTTGGCGATCGCTGGAAAACGCAGCGCCGGCACCCGGTTGAAGCCGTGCATCGCGGCAACGAGCAAAAAAACACTGATCAGGTCGTTATAGTGATATTTGAGCGCGAGCTGGCCCTCATAGCCAGAGGCCAGGTTGACCGCGATCAGGGGCAGGGCGGCCGCGGCCGCGCGCCAGGCGAACAGCGGCAGGAAGGCGAGCGGCAGGAGCAGAAGGACGAGATAGAGCGCCTTGTCGCCGAGCAACGCCAGCGGCTGAAAGCGGCTCGCCATAATCCAGGTCTCGTCCTGAAAGGCAGGCATGATCACCAGCAGGATCAGGGCGAGGCTGGCGACGCCAATCGCCCCGAGAACCACGCCGAGCATCCAGCGCCCCTGAACCAGCGCCGCATAGACACCGAGCCCGACCACGGCGAGCGGTGCATTTTCCTTGGCACTCAGCAAGAGCGGGATCAGCAGCACCAGAAGCCACGTCCGGCGCTCGATCAGCGCGAGCAGGCAGCCCGCCAGGATCGGCATGGCCACGGTCGGCGGGTGGAAATGGGAGAGCAGGGCGTTGGTGAACGGCCCGTAGACGAAGGCGAGCAGGCAAAAGCCGAGCGCGATGCGGCCGCGCCGCTCGGCCGGCACGCCGTCCTGCATCAGGTTCATGCCCGCTCGGTACAGCAGAAAAAGCGTGATCCCCGCCGCCAGCCCCTGGCCGATCATCAGCACCATCGGCGTCGGAAACAGCGCATAGAACGGGGCGAACAGGGCGGTCAGCGGCGAGAAGTGGACCGCCAGATGGTTGCGGTTCAGGACATCGGAATGAAAGCCTTCGCCATGGCCGATGTTCCAGGCGACATTGCCGTAAATACCTGTGTCGTAGTCGTTGAGCGCGAAGCCATAGAACTGGGTCGCCTTGGCCAGCATGCAGAGGAACGCCAGCAGAAGGAGGCTGCCGCCAATGATCCAGGGCCGATCGCGCCTGCCGCCCATGTCGAAATCTCTGCCATCGGGTTGACGGAAAGGGTCTGTCCCGGCCCGGCGAGCGGCCGCGGGCCGACATGTCGGGACGATGCCGGTCTTTAGGCGGAGGCAGGCGGAAGCGTCAAGGACGAGGGGTCGGCGACGGGCTCAGACCGCCTTCAGCTTCACATAGCTCCCCGGCGCGTCCTCGATCGCGTCGAGCATGCCGTCCCCCGGAATGCGCGCCGTCACCTTGGCGCCGGATTTCTTCGCGATCCAGGCCGCCCAGTTCGGCCACCAGGAGCCCTCTTGGTGGCTGGCGCTCTCCAGCCAGTCCTTGGGATCGGCAGGCAGCTTGTCGTTTTGCCAAAATCCGTATTTCTGCGAGCCGGCCGGGTTGATCACACCGGCGATATGGCCGGAGCCCGCGAGCGTGAAGGTGATGTCGCCACGAAAGATCTGGGTCGCGGCATAGGTGCTCTCCCAGGGGGCTATATGATCCTCCCTGGTCGAGAGCATGTAGACCGGGAGACGCACCTTGCGCAGATCGATCGGCACGCCGCCGAGCGTGACCCCGCCCGGTTCGACCAGTTTGTTGTTCTGGTAGAACTCGTGCAGATAGAAGCTGTGCATGGCATGCGGCATGCGCGTGCTGTCCGCGTTCCAGTAGAGCAGATCGAACGGAAACGGCTCCTTGCCGAGCAGGTAGTTGTTGACCACGAAGGACCAGATCAGGTCGTTGGCGCGCAGCATGTTGAAGGTGGTCGCCATCTCGCGGCCGTCGAGATAGCCCTTCTCGGCCATGAGCTGATCCATCGAGGCGAGCTGCTCCTCGTCGATGAACACGCCGAGGTCGCCGGGTTTTTCGAAGTCTGTAAGCGCGGTGAAGAAGGTCGCCGCCTTGATGCGCTTGTCCTGCTTCACCGCCATGTAAGCGAGGGTCGCCGCAAGCAGTGTGCCGCCGAGGCAATAGCCGATCGCGTTGACCGTCTTTTCGCCGGTCGCCTGCTCGATCGCGCCGAGAGCCGCGAGCGGACCCTCGAGCATGTAGTCCTCGAAGGTCTTCTCGGCATGCTGCTCGTCGGGATTGATCCAGGAGACGACGAACACCGTCAGCCCCTGGTCGACCGCGTATTTGATGAAGCTGTTCTTGGGCTGCAGGTCCAGGATGTAGAACTTGTTGATCCAGGGCGGGATGATCAAAAGCGGCGTCCTCGCCACCTTCTCGGTGGTCGGCTGATATTGGATGAGCTGGATCAGCTCGTTCTGAAACACCACCTTGCCCGGCGTGGTCGCGATGTTCTGGCCGACCTCGAAGGCATCGGGGTCGGTCATCTTGATCGCGAGCTTGCCCTTGCCGTTTTCCAGATCGCCGAGCAGGTGATTGAGGCCGCGCAGCAGATTGTCGCCGCCGGTCTCGAGCGTGGTGCGCAGCACCTCCGGATTGGTGGTGACGAAATTGGAGGGCGCCATCGCGTCCACGAACTGCCGGGTATAGAAGTCGAGCTTCTGGCGGGTCTTGTCGTCGAGGCCGTCGACGTCCTTCATCACCTCGGTCAGCCAGCGCGAGGTCAGCAGATAGGACTGCTTGATGATGCTGAACACCGCATCGTCGTTCCAGGCGGGGTCGCGAAAGCGCCGATCGTCGCGCGCCGGCTCGATCACGGGATCGACGGCCTGGCCGAGCAGGCGCCTGCTGCTGCTCTGCCAGAGGTCGACATAGTCCTGCCAGAGCGAGAGCTGCGCCTGAAAAAGGGCGGCCGGGTTGGCCATCATGCGCGAAGTCAGCTCCAGGATCATCGGCGTCAGATTGAGCGGGTCCGCGGATTGTCCATTGGCAGCACCGCCGGCAGTCTGGGCGAAGTCGGCGAGAAGCTTCTGGCTGCGCTCGACGATCTGATTCATGACCTCGAGCTGCTCGTTGCGGTTGTTCCCGTTCAAATTTTCTTCTGCCATAAGTTGTTCCTTTACCGACTTCATCATTGAGATTAAGCTTTGCTGCCAAGCAGAACGGTGGTCAATACGCAACTTTACGGCCCAAGCGAACCGTCGGCCCGATGGAAACAGCCCTTCGATGATCGAGAGTTTGATGCACGGGTTTGATCGTCAAGGCGGCGGCCGCGATGGGTGAACCGGACGAACGCCGGCGCAGCCGGAGACGGGCCAGCCGTCCGTCCGCAGTCGGGCTCCTCGCGGTCCTCCTCCAGGTCGGCGCGCTCGCCGGCTGTCAGCAGGGGGACGCGCCAGCCACCGACTATCCCACCCTCGACACCGTCCCGGCCGCGCCGCGCCCGAACCTGCCGCTCGAGGCGAGGCGCGACATCGTTCGGGACCTCATCACGGAGCGCGACCGGAGCCTCCAGCATAGCGCCGTCGTCCGCCAGCGCAGCGGGCTCGCCCCCGTGCCCTCATCGGCGGCCGATGACGGGGCGGCCCAGGCGGAAGACATCATCCCCGATGCGCCCGAAGAGGCTGCGGACAGCTTCGAGCTGACGCCTGGCGAAGGGCAGGGCAACGAGGCGGTCTATCGCACCAGTCCGGAGACCGAAGACGGCGGCCTGAACGATTTCATCCGGCAGCTCAGGCGCGACACCCTGCCGGCGGCACCGCCGCCCGAGCCCTCCGACGAGGTCACGACCGAGGAGCCGGCCGCCGAGGACACCAGCTTTCTCGACCTCACGCCCGGCATCGGGGATGCGACGGAAAATGCTCCGGCGTTGCCGTTGATGCTCGCGGCCTTCGCACCGGTGATCGGGCGGGGGGACAGCGGCGTTCGCGATGTCCGCATCCGCCTCGCCGCCGGTGAGGACGAGCCCGGCTTCTTTTGCGGCTGGCTCGGCTGGGTGGTCGCCTGGTCGACCATGTGTCTCGACGAGGCGCAAAGCCAGGCGCAGCAGGACGGCGACGAAGGGGTGACCGCGGATCTCGACGAGGACTCGGGCCAGACGCTGGAGGAGCCGGACACGGAGACCGAGAGCCGCGCCTCCGACGAGACCCGGCGCGAGCGCGCCGAGCGCCGGCTTTCCGAGGAGGAGGCGGCCGAGGCGATTGAGGATGCCGGCAACAGCGTCCTCGCCCCGGTGACCAGCTCCCTCGACAAGCTCCGCGACTACCTTCAGAGACGGCGCATCCAGCGCCAGCAGCAGGCCGGATCCCCGCCGCAGACGTCGTCCTCGGAGGAGCGCGACTTGGCGCTGCGCGGGGGAAGGGAAACGCTGCCGACCACCGCGCGCGCCTTCGATCAGCCGCCGATCCCGAACCTCCGGCCCAAGCGGCGGGACGACCTGGTGATCGTCGACGACGGCGAGCGCTTCGAGTTCCACCGCACGCCGCGCCCCGCCTTCAAGCCGACGCCGGAGGAGCCCGTCATTCTGCCGCCGCTGGCACAGCTCCCCTCCAGCACCGTTCGCCGCGAGCCGCCCGTGCCGCCCGTGCTGCCGCCCGCCCGGCCGGCCGATCTCGTCTCCAAGCGCGAGGAAACGCGAACGGTCGCCGCCGCGGAACCACCCCGCATGTCGGAGCCTCTGCCCGCGTCGGAGCCCCGATCGGCCGTCGGTCTCGACGCCCCGGCCGATGACGAGCAGACGATCGCCAGCCTCGAGCCGGTCGACAACGCTGCGGCCTCGCCGCCGGCCGTCTCCGCGCCCGCCGCAGCGCCATCGCATGCGGCGCTCCCGGCGCTCGGCCAGCCGGACGAGATCGAGGCCGCCATCATCACCTTCGAGCCGGCAAGGCCGGGCGTGCCCGAGGGCGTCATGCCCAGGCTTCAGGCCGTGCTCGACGAGGCCAGGTCGCGCAACGAGAAGATCTACATCATCGGCGAGGGCAGCTCGAGCCATCTGGCGCGACGCCGGGCGACCGATATCGGGGCTGCCCTGGTCCAGCTCGGCGCCACGGTCGAGATTCTCGAATATGATCACCGCGCCGGCCCCGATGTCGATCAGGTGCGCCTCGTCCTCAAGCCGGCGCCGCCGGACGACCCGCTGACCGAGGCGGCCCCGCGCGCGAACTAGGCGTGTCGCGCGCCGCCGGAACGCCCGGTTTTCGCTCTTGATGGATTGGCTTCAAGCGAATCTGTGCTACACATCCGGCCACGCAATATCGACAAAAGGACGATCGTCCATGCGCGAGCCGCAATTTCATCGTATCCGGCGTCTGCCGCCCTATGTGTTCAGCGAAGTGAACGCGATGAAGGCGGCTGCGCGCGGTGCCGGCCGCGACGTCGTCGATTTCGGCATGGGCAATCCCGACCAGCCCGCCTCGAACGCCGTGGTCGAGAAGCTGATCGAGGCCATCCGCGACCCGAAGACCCACCGCTACTCCACCTCGCGCGGCATTCCCGGCCTGCGCCGCGCTCAGGCCGCCTATTACGCCAGGCGCTTCGGCGTCAAGCTCGATCCGGAAACCGAGATCATCGCCACCCTCGGCTCGAAGGAGGGTCTCGCCAATCTCGCCCAGGCGATCACCGCCCCCGGCGACGTCATCCTGGCGCCGAACCCCTCCTATCCGATCCACGCCTATGGCTTCATCATCGCCGGCGCCTCGATCCGCCATGTGCCGATGACCCCCAAGACCGACCTGATGGCCGAGCTCGCCCACGCGGTGCAGCATTCCGTGCCATCGCCGACCGCGATGGTGCTGAATTTTCCCTCCAATCCCACGGCGCTCACCGTCGATCTCGACTTCTACAAGGAAGCCGTCGCCTTCGCGCGCAAGCACGAAATCTTCATCCTCTCCGATCTCGCCTATGCCGAGATTTTCTTCGACCAGCCGCCGCCGTCGATTCTCCAAATCGAGGGTGCGAAGGATGTCGCGGTCGAGTTCACCTCGATGAGCAAGACCTACAACATGCCGGGCTGGCGCATGGGCTTCGCCGCCGGCAACCCGGTTCTTATCGCTGCTCTGGCGCGCATCAAGTCCTACCTGGACTACGGCGCCTTCACCCCCATCCAGGTGGCCGCGGTCGAGGCATTGAACGGCGATCAGTCCTGCATCGAGGAAACCCGGAAACGCTATCGCGAGCGGCGCGACGTGCTCGTGCAGGGTCTGACCGCCGCCGGCTGGCCGATGCCGTCACCGCCGGCGACCATGTTCGTCTGGGCGCCGATCCCGGAGCGTTTCCACAATCTGGGCTCGCTCGAATTCTCGAAGCTGCTGCTGACCGAAGCGGACGTCGCGGTCGCCCCCGGCATCGGCTTCGGCGAGTATGGCGAGGGTTATGTCCGTCTCGGCCTGGTCGAGAACCGCCACCGCATCCGCCAGGCGGTGCGCAACATCAAGGCCTTCCTCGCCCGCGGATCCGAGACGGATCGGCCCAAACAAGCGGTGGCGTGACACCATGACCTCCCCCCTCAGGCTAGGGATCGCCGGCCTCGGCACCGTGGGTGCCGGCGTCGTCCAGCTTCTTCGGCAAAATGGCGAGCTGCTCGGTGCGCGCGCCGGGCGCGACATCGTGCTGACGGCCGTATCCGCACGCGATCGCAGCCGCGATCGCGGCATCGCGCTCGACGGCATCAGGTGGTATGACGACGCGGCCAGCCTCGCTGCCGATCCCGAGGTGGACGCGGTGGTCGAGCTGATCGGCGGCTCCGAAGGCGTCGCCCTCGACCTTACCCGGCGCGCCCTGGAGGCGGGGAAGTCGGTGGTCACCGCGAACAAGGCGCTGCTCGCCCATCACGGCGCGGAGCTCGCCGCGCTCGCCGAGGCGAACGGCGCCACCATCGGCTACGAAGCGGCGGTCGCCGGCGGCATTCCGATCGTCAAGGCCCTGCGCGAAGGCCTCGTCGGCAATCGCATCGCCCGCGTCTACGGCATCCTGAACGGCACCTGCAACTACATCCTGACCACCATGCGCGAGACCGGCCGCAGCTTCGAGGACGTGCTCGCCGAAGCGCAGGAGCTGGGCTATGCCGAAGCCGATCCGAGTTTCGACATCGACGGCATCGATGCCGCCCACAAGCTCGCTCTGCTCGCCGCGCTCGCCTATGGCTGCCCGCCGGATTTCGACGCCGTGCATATCGAGGGCATTCGCCACGTCACCGCCCTCGACATCGCGTTCGCCAGCGAGATGGGCTACCGCATCAAGCTCCTGGGCGTCGCCAGAAAGACCGACTACGGCCTGGAGCAGCGCGTCCACCCGACCATGGTCAAGACCGGCACGCCGATCAGCCAGATCGAGGGCGTGTTCAACGCCGTGGTCGCCGATGGCGATCAGGTGGACACCACGCTGCATTCCGGGCGCGGCGCAGGTGCCGGGCCGACCGCGAGCGCCGTGGTCGCCGACATCGCCGATCTCGCACGCGGCGCCGTGCCGCCGGTCTTCACCCTGCCGGCCGATCGCCTGACCCGCATCAAATCAGCCCATATGGGCCGGCATCAGGGGGCCTATTACATCCGGCTGATGGTGGTCGACCGCCCGGGCGTGCTCGCCGACGTCTCGGCGCTGATGCGCGACCACAATGTCTCGATCGAGGCGCTGATTCAGCGTGCTCGAAACCCGGGCGAGACCGTGCCCATCGTGCTCACCACCCACGAGACCACCGAGGCCGACATGATCGACGTGCTCGCGCGCATCGCGGCCCTGGATGCGGTGCTCGAACCGCCGCGCATGATCCGCATCGAGGCGCTCTGAGCGGCGACGCGCCGCGGCGCATGCTGCGTGACCAGTGATAAGGAGACGAACACCATGACCACCTATCAAAGCGAGGACCGCAACTTCGCCCTGGAGGCCGTCCGGGTCACCGAGGTCGCGGCGATCGCCAGCATGCGCTGGATGGGCCGCGGCGACGAGAAAGCCGCCGACCAGGCTGCCGTCGATGCCATGCGCTCCGCTTTGAACGTGCTCGACATCGACGGCACCGTGGTGATCGGCGAAGGCGAGCGCGACGAGGCGCCGATGCTCTATATCGGCGAGAAGGTCGGCACCGGCAAAGGCCCCAAGGTCGACATCGCCCTCGATCCGCTGGAAGGCACCACCATCACGGCGACCGGCGGACCGAACTCGATCGCCTGCATCGCGTTTGCCGCTAAAGGCGGCTTTCTGAACGCGCCCGACACCTATATGGAGAAGATCGCGGTCGGCGGCGGTCTGCCTGAAGGCCTGCTCGACATCATGGCGCCGCCCGCGGAAAATCTCGGCCGCCTCGCCGAGGCCAGGAAATGCGCGGTCGAGGATCTGGTGGTCCTCATCCTGGATCGCCCGCGCCATCAGGAGCTCATCGCTGCCGTGCGCGAGACGGGTGCTCGCATCCGTCTGATCGGCGATGGCGACGTCGCCGGCGTGATCGCCACCTCCAGGCCCGAGAGCGGCATCGACATCTATATGGGCAGCGGCGGGGCGCCCGAAGGCGTGCTCGCAGCCGCGGCGCTGCGCTCGATCGGCGG
This sequence comes from Alphaproteobacteria bacterium, assembly GCA_041398025.1. GTDB lineage: Bacteria > Pseudomonadota > Alphaproteobacteria > Geminicoccales > Geminicoccaceae > JANQPX01. Next base: position 52,196 of record JAWKVM010000009.1, on the reverse strand, counting down.
CCAGATGCAGGGCAAGCTCAAATTTCGGAACGACGAGGAGAAGGTGCGGGCCAAGCGCATGGGCGTCGAGGACCTGGACAAGGTCTACGGCCTCTATGACCTCGCCAGCGGCGACGTCATGTTCGCCGCCACCGGCGTGACCGACGGCACCATGCTGAAGGGCGTGCGCCGCACGCCGACGGGACTCGTCACCGACAGCATCGTCATGCGTTCCAAGACCGGCACCGTTCGCCAGATCACCGCGGAGCACCATCTGGAGCGCAAACTCGAAGTCGTCCCCCACTTCAACAGGGCGTGAGCCACGCCGGGCTTGACTTGCCTGAGACTGGTTTGGGGGCGCTTGGGCCTGACGGGTGGGGCGGTCGGCTTGGTCGGAACGTCGATGCCGGGTTTGGCGCTTGAGCCTGGGAGCATAGTGAGAAGGGAGCCGCCGGCCTGATGCAAGCCGCTCGGAGCCAAGTCAACGAACTGGCCGTGCCGGAGGAGCCGGTGGTGCAGGAGTCTTGCAGTGGGCGGGCCTGGCGGCTGCGGGCGGTGGACGAGGGCATGGCGCTTGCGCTCAGCCAGCGTTTCGATCTGCCGGAGATCGTCGGGCGTATTCTGAACGGCCGTGGGATCGGGATCGAGGCAGCCCCGCTGTTTCTCGAGCCTAAGCTGCGCGATCTGCTGCCGGATCCCTCCCACCTGATCGGTATGGACGACGCGGCGGCACGGCTGGCCGCTGCTGTCGAGGACGGTGAGCCGATCGGCATCATCGCCGACTACGACGTCGACGGCGCCACCTCCTGCGCCCTGCTCACCCGCCATTTGCGGGCGCTCGGGGCGAGCGTCGCCTTCGATATTCCCGACCGGCTGGACGAAGGCTACGGTCCCAATCCCAAGGCCTTCGCACGCCTGGAAGAACGCGGCTGCCGTCTGGTCGTGGTACTCGATTCCGGCACCACCGCCTTCGAGGCCTTGGAGCAAGCAGCAAGCGCTGGCCACGAGGTGATCGTGGTCGACCACCACGCCGCGGAAGAGCGCCTGCCGGAAGCGCTTGCCCTGATCAACCCGAATCGCCTGGACCAGGAAAGTCCGCTCGGCGATCTCGCTGCGGTCGGCGTCACCTTCATGCTCTCGATCGCGCTCAACCGCTGTCTCCGCCAACGTGACCGTCTCCCGGCCGGCGCCGATCTCATGCAGTGGCTGGATCTTGTCGCCCTCGGCACGGTCTGCGATCTGGTGCCGCTCACCGGCCTGAACCGCGCCCTGGTCGCCCAGGGTCTCGCGGTCGCCGCTCGAAAAAAGAACCCCGGCCTGGCAGCGCTCGCCGCCGCGGCGCGGCTCGACGAAGCACCGAATGCAGGCCAGTTCGGCTATGTCCTCGGCCCGCGCATCAACGCCGGCGGCCGCACCGGCCAGTCCGATCTCGGCGCCAGGCTCCTGACCGACGAGGACCCGGCGACCGTGCAGACCATCGCCGCCCAGCTCGACGCCCTCAACCACGAGCGCCGGCGCATCGAGAAGGACGTGCTCGCCGCCGCCGAGCGCCAGCTTCAGTCAGCGCTGACCGGCGCACCGGTCATGGTGGCGGCGGGGGAGGGCTGGTCGCCGGGGGTGGTCGGCATCGTCGCGTCGCGCCTGGTCGAGCGCTATCACCGCCCGGCCGTCGTCATTGGAATCGAGGGAGGGGCCGGCAAGGGATCCGGCCGCTCGATCAAGGGCTTCGACCTGGGCGCCGCCATCATCGCCGCCCGCCAGGAGGGCCTCCTGACCAAGGGCGGCGGCCATCCCATGGCGGCAGGCCTGAGCATCGAGGCGGAGCGGATCGACGCCTTCAGGGCCTTCCTGACCGAACGCATGACATCAGCCCTGGGCCCCGGCCTGCCCCCGCCGCCGGACCTCCTCCTCGACGCCGATCTCGAGGTTCAGAGCCTGACCACCGACCTCGGCGACGCCCTCGAGCGCCTCGCCCCCTTCGGCCGCGGCAATGCCGAGCCGCGCCTCCTGATCCGCAACGCCACCCTGCACAATGTCCGTCGCATCGGCGACAACCACATCGACGCCTGGATCGCAGGCCCGGCGGGCGCACGCGCACGCGCTGTCGCGTTTCGGGTCGCCGACCTGCCCGTTGGCGAAGCACTTCTGTGCGCAGGCGACCGCCCGCTGCATCTTGCCGGTCGCCTCAAGATCGACAGCTGGCAAGGCCGCCGCCGCCCCAGCTTCCAGATCGACGACGCCGCCAAAGCCTGACCCCAGCCGCGACCCACCCTATTGATTTTGCCCGCGACGCCCTTTAAATGCATACGCACGGCGTCCCCATCGTCTAGCGGTTAGGACATCACCCTTTCAAGGTGAAGACACGGGTTCGATTCCCGTTGGGGATACCATTCGCGATTCGCTCCCCCAAAGATTAGTAACACCCTGAGAGCAAAGGCTGATTGACGGTTCCATAGGAATGGCCGTTGATGCCGGTCGGCAAGCCGGCGGCGCTCAGGGGGACAAACCCGTGAGGTCGGCAGGCTCGGAGCCTTCTGAGGCAATGAGGAGGCTTGCAGACAGAAGCTTGCGCGTGTCGTCGAAGACGGCAGGCTTCTCGCCCCGCCAGCGGGCGTAGAGGCGGTGCGGCGAGGGCTCTCGGTTGGCGAGGGCTTCGAGCGCGTCTTCAGTCTCTGAGAGGAACCTGTTGAGCCGGGTCTTCATGTTGGCCTGGTAGGTCTGCCAATGCTTCACCTCCATGCGCAGATGAAACAGCGAGCTGCGCGCGCGCGGACGGATCTGCATGGTTTCGAGGAAGGCCGGGGCGTTTGCCCAGAGACGGCGAGCTTTCGCATAGTGACGCTCGGCCCGTCGCTCGGCGCCCGAAAGCCTGGCGGCGAAAGCAGCGTTGGCGTAGCCGGCGGCACGCCTGGGATCGTTCGCGTCGAACAGCCAGCGCGAGATCAAATGCGCCAGGCGAAAGGCCTGGATCGCCTCTCTCTTCCGGCCCGCCGCCAGCGCTGCGTTGCCATCTTCCTGGAGGCGTTCCCACCAGAGATCGACGCGTCGCCAGCCGGCGGCGAGCGCCTGGCGCATCGCTACGTCCTTCCGGTCAAATGCCCAGATAGGCTTGGCGAACATGGTCGTTGCCATGCAGCTCCTCCGCTGGTCCTTCCAGCGCCACGCCGCCGGTCTCCAGCACATAGGCGTAGCGCGCGAGCTCGAGGGCGAGCTCGGCGTTCTGCTCGACCAGCACCACCGGCACGCCGTCGGCGCTGATCTCGCGGATGATCAGGGCGATCTCCTCGACGATCACCGGGGCGAGGCCCATGGAGGGCTCGTCCATCAGCAGCAGCTTCGGTTTTGCCATCAGCGCGCGGCCGATGGCCAGCATCTGCTGCTCGCCGCCGGACATGGTCTTGGCGAGCTGGCGCTTGCGCTCGGCGAGACGCGGGAAGCGCTGGTAGACGGCGCCGAGATCCGTGGCGATGCCATCAGCATCCCGCCTGAGGAACGCGCCGGTGCGCAGGTTCTCCTCGACCGTCAGGTCGCGGAAGATGCGCCGGCCCTCCGGCACATGGGCGATGCCGCGGGCGACGATGCGATCGGCGGGCAGGCCGTCGATGCGCTCGCCCGCGAAGCGGATCTCGCCGGCGGCGAGCTTGGCAAGTCCGGAGATGGCGCGGAGCGTGGTGGTCTTGCCGGCACCGTTGCCGCCGATGATGGTGACGACGCCGCTTTCCGGCACCTGGATCGAGATGTCGCGAATGGCCGACACCTTGCCGTAGCGGACCGCGGCGCTTTGCATCTCAAGCAGCATGGGGCACCTCAAGCAGCATGGCTGGTGCCGCCGAGATAGGCCTGGATGACCGCGGGATCGCTTCGGATGTCCGCAGGCCCGCCCTCGGCGAGCAGCCGGCCGAAGCTCATGCAGGTGATCCGATCGCACAGCCCCATGATCGCCTTCATGTCATGCTCGACGATGACGATGGTCACGCCGTCGGCGCGCAGCTTCTCGGTGATCGCCATCATCCGGCCGGTTTCCTCGGGGTTCATGCCGGTGAACGGCTCGTCCAGCAGCATCACCGCCGGCCGCGCGGCATAGGCGATCGCCATGCCGAGCGCGCGCTGATGGCCGTGGGCGAGATCGCCCGCGCGCTGGTCGGCGATGCGGTCGAGATCGAAGAAGGCAAGCGCCTCCATGGCGCGGCGTTCGGCCTCGATGCGCCGCCTGCGATCGGCGCCGACGATGGCGGCGAGCAGGCTCGGGCGGAAGGCGCGGTGGGTGCCGATCAGCGCGTTGTCGAGAACGCTCATCTCGGCGAACAGGGTCGAATGCTGGAAGGTGCGCACCAGGCCCCGGCGCGCCACCTGATGCATCGGCAGCCCGGAGATCGCCTTGCCGCGCAGGCGCACTGCCCCTGCGGATGGCTTGTAGAAGCCGGAGATGGCGTTGAAGGTGGTGGTCTTGCCGGCGCCGTTCGGGCCGATCAGCCCGTGGATCGCCCCTTCCTCGACCGCGAAGCTGAGCTGATCGACCGCGACCAGGCCGCCGAAGCGCATGGTGAGGCTGTCGATCTCCAGGATCGCCGTCATGCCGGCGCCCTTCGCCAGAAGGCGAGCTTCGGCACCAGGCTTTCCAGGCCGCCGGGCAGGAACAGGACCGAGAGGATCAGCAGCAGGCCGTAGATCATCGGGCGGGCCTGCTCGAAGCCGAGATCGCGCAGCACCACCTCGTTCAGGATGGTCAGCGCGACGCAGCCGAGGATCGGACCGTAGAAGGTGGTGGTGCCGCCGACGATCGCCCAGGTCAGGACGTAGACCATCACCTCAATGTCGAAGCTGCCGGGATTGACCGTGCCGATATAGTGGGCGAGCAGCGCGCCCGCGAGGCCGGCGAAGCCGCTCGCGATCACGAAGGCCTGGGTGCGGTAGCTGCGCACGTCGACGCCGGCGGACTGGGCGAGCGTGTCCTGCCAGTGGACCGCGTGGAAGGTGAGGCCGACCAGCGAGCGCTCGATCCGCCAGAGCGCCCAGAGGCTGAGCGCGACCACGATGGCTGAGAAGTAATAGTAGCTGACGGGCTCGAAGAAATCGAAGTCGTAGAAGCCGATCGAAAAATCCGGCATGGGATCGATGCTCTTGATGCCCTTCGGCCCGCCGAACGGATCGCGAAAACGTTTCCAGAGCAGCCGGATGATCTCGCCGGCGGCGAAGCTGCCGATCAGGAAATAGAAACCCTTCATGCGAAACAGCGGGATGCTGAGCACGGCCGCGACCAGGGCGGCGGCGAGCGCGCCGAGCAGCATGGAGAGCGGCACGAACAGACCGAAATGCTTGGCGAACAGGGCGGACGCATAGGCGCCCACGCCCATGCTGACCGCATGGCCGAGGGACCATTCGCCGGTGAGCGTCAGGAGGCGGTAGGAGGCGACCAGCAGAATGTCGAAGGTCAGGAGGACCAGGATCTCCTGCTGAGAGAAGCTCAGCCCATGGGGCAGCAGGATCAGGCCGGCGGCGAGGAGCAACCAGAGCGCCGCCCTAAGCACGGTCCGCCGTCCCGAACAGACCGGTGGGCTTCACGATCAGCACCACCAGCATCAGCGAGAGGCCGACGATGTCGGCGATGACGCCGTCGGAGAAGGTGGTCACGGTGGTGTGCACGAAGGCGTAGATGACCGAGGCGAGGACAGCGCCCTCGAGCGAGCCGACGCCGCCGACGATGATCACGATGAAGGCGGTGACGATCACCGAATGGCCCATATGCGGGTTGACCGAGACCAAGGGAGCGGTGAGCGCGCCGGCGACGCCCGCCAGTGCCGCGCCGATGAACATGGCGATGCGCGCGGTCTGGTTGATCGAGATGCCCTGCAGCGCCGCGGCCTCGGCGTCCTGGGCGGACGCGCGCAGCGCCCAGCCGAAGCGGGTGCGTTTCAGGAAGAACCAAAGCGCGGCGAGCAGCGCTACCGCAGCGAGGATGACGTAGAGCCGGGCGAGCGGCAGGCGCACCCGATCGGAAAAGGCGATCACCTCCTGGGTCACCGGCGGGATGTGCTCCATCCTGACGCCGAAGCCCATCGCCGCGAGCGACTGCAGGATCAGGAGAAAGCCGATCGAGGCCACCAGCCCGCCGAGCGGATTTTCTCGGAGTGGCCGAAACAGCGTCTGCTCCATCAACAGGCCGAGCACGCCAACGAACAGCACGCCCGCCGCGACCGCGACCAGGAAGGGCATGCCGCTGTCGGCGTAGAGCGCGACCACGGCATAGGCGCCGGCCATGTAGAGTTCGCCATGGGCAAAGTTGATCACGCCCATGACGCCGAAGATCAGCACCAGCCCGACCGCGATCAGCGAAATGTAGCTCGCGGCATAGAGCGCGTTGACCGCAGTCTGGGCCAGCAGCTCAGCCACTGGGCGGCCCCAGTGGCCTGGGTAGCCCCAGTGGCTTTACGCTGTCGCGGCCCAAGACTCCAAGCGTCTGTTCCATCAGGGCGTTTTTAAAACTTGGGCGCAAACCGTCACCCCAGGCCATGACGGTCAAAGTCCATGAGGTGGCCACGCCACTAGCGCTGGGTGTACATTTGGCCGTAGGCCTCCATGTGCTTCTTCAAGAGATCGCCGTGCTTGGCGTACCATTCGGGGATCGACTTCATGCCCTTGATGCGCGCCTTGCCGTCCTCGATGGCGACCACCGGCCAGTTGCCGACCAGGGCGTGGTCGATGCCGAAGAGGTCCTCGCCCCACCAGTCGGCTTCGCCGAAGGCATGGGCGCCCTTGCCGCCTTCGAGCATGGCTGTCAGCACCGCGTCTGGCTCGGCCGAGCCCGCCTTTTCCGCGGCCGCCTTCCAGAGGTCCATGATCGAGGCATATTCCCAGCTCACCGCACCCCACTCGCCGGGATGGCGCTCGTTGTAGGCGGCGTAGAAGCCGTTGGGATCATGGAAGTTGATGCTCGGGTCGTTGAGCGCCGGGTCGTCGAAATCCGGGAACTGGAAGATGAAGCCTTCCATCCATTCCTTCGAGGTCTTGGCGATGATCTGGTCGTAGAAATCCGCGGTGCAGGAGATCACCTGGCCGGTGTAGCCCTGCTGGAACAGCTGCTCGCAGATCGGGTGGACATAGTCGGAATAGCAGGTATCGAGGCAGACGATATCCGGGTTGTCGGCGATCAGCTTGGTGACTACGGGCGCGAAATCGGTGGTCGCCGGATCGAACAGCTGCGGCTCGGCGAGCATCTCGATGCCGGCCGCCTCGAAGGCGGCGAGATAGGTCGCGACCGAGGGGAGGCCGAGCGCGTCATCCTGGGCGCACATCACGGCAGTCTTGAGCTCGGGCTTGTTCTCGGCGAGCCATTCGACGCCGGTGACATTGTAGACCGGATGCACTTCAGCCGGGGCGACGAGGGTGCCAGTGTCCGGCGACAGGTCCGAGGGCAGAAGGGTCGAGAACAGCATGCCGGTCTTGTCGGCGACCGGCTGGGCGCCCGGCCAGGGGTCGCCGCCGAGCATCATGATGAACTTGACGCCGTCCTCGCGAATCAGCTTGGTGGCGCCGGTGCGCGCCTTGGCGGGATCGTACTCCTCGTCGTAGCCGACGAACTCGATCGGGTGCTCGCCGTCCGCGAGCTTGACGCCGCCCTCGGCGTTCACGCGCTCCGCCCAGATCTGACAGCCGTCGAGACCGGGCTTGCCCCAGGCGGCGACCGGTCCGGTGAGGGGGGCGAGAAAGCCGATCTTGATCGCCTCGCCCTGGGCCAGCGCCCGTCCGGGCAGCGAACTCGCCAGCACGCCGCCGCCGGCGATGGCAGCGGTCGAGGCCATGAATTTCCGGCGGTTCAGGCCGCTCATGAAGAATCGCGCGAGCATGGCGTTTGTTCTCCCTTTGATTCAGCCGGCGACGCCGGCCTTTGGTTCTGCTCATGACCGATATTCGCGGGCACAGCGGCAGCCCCTGGCAGCCCCGGCCGCGTCCGCGAATGTCGGCGCCACTCCGATCTTCCGACGTCCCGAAGGCCCTTTCGGCCGGTCCGGCGGCGGGAAGAGTGGCTTAAACCAATATTGAGCCAATTTGAATCGCGACACCAAGTGAAGGTATCTTTCATCCTGCAGGCGGGCTTGGCAACAGCAAATGGTGATAAATCGGTTGTGACCGGGCCGGAATTGAGGCAGCATTCGGTAAATTGGTATAGTCCGGCCAGGACCAATGTCTCGACGAGGGAGGGAATTTCGTGACCAAGAAAGTGGCCATCATCGGCGCCGGTCCTTCAGGTCTCGCCCAGTTGCGCGCCTTCCAGTCCGCCGCCGCCAAGGGCGAGGACATCCCGGAGATCGACTGCTTCGAGAAGCAGGCGGATTGGGGCGGGCTCTGGAACTACACCTGGCGCACCGGCCTCGACGAATATGGCGAGCCCGTGCACTGCTCGATGTACCGCTATCTCTGGTCCAACGGCCCGAAGGAAGGCCTGGAATTCGCCGACTACACCTTCGACGAGCATTTCGGCCGGGCGATCGCCTCCTACCCGCCGCGTGCCGTGCTGTTCGACTACATCAAGGGCCGGGTGGAGAAGGCCGGCGTGCGCAAGTGGATCAAGTTCCGGCATGCGTGCCGGCGCGTGGACTATGATCCCAAGTCGGAAAAATTCCGGGTGGTGGTTCAGGATCTGGCCAACGACAGGGAGGTGGTCGGCGACTACGACCACGTGATCTGCGCCACCGGCCATTTCTCGACGCCGAACGTGCCGGAGTTCCCGGGCTTCCGGAACTATCCCGGCCGCGTGCTGCATGCCCACGACTTCCGCGACGCGCTGGAGTTCAAGGACAAGGACATCCTGATCATCGGCACCAGCTACTCGGCCGAGGACATCGGCTCGCAATGCTGGAAATATGGCTGCAGATCGGTGACCGTCAGCCACCGCACGGCACCCATGGGCTACAAATGGCCGGACAACTGGAGGGAGGTGCCGCTGCTCGAGAAGGTCGAGGGCAGGACCGCCACCTTCAAGGACGGCTCGACCGCGGATGTCGACGCCATCATCCTCTGCACCGGCTATCTGCACCACTTCCCGTTCATGGCCGAGGATCTGAAGCTGCGCACCGCCAACCGCCTCGCCACCGCCGATCTCTACAAGGGTGTCGCCTGGGTCAGCAATCCGAGGCTCTTCTATCTCGGCATGCAGGACCAGTGGTACACCTTCAACATGTTCGACGCCCAGGCCTGGTGGGCGCGCGACGTGATCATGGGCAAGATCGCCTTGCCGGACAAAGCCGCGATGCAGGCCGACGTCGAGGACCGGGTCGCGCGGGAGGACGCCGGCGAGGACGATTACGCCGCGATCCGCTACCAGGGCGACTATGTCAAGGAGCTGATCGCCGAGACCGACTATCCGAGCTTCGACGTCGATGCCGCCAACGAGGCGTTCTTCCAGTGGAAGAAGCACAAGAAGCAGGCGATCATGGGCTTCCGCGACAACGGCTACGTCTCGCCCATGACCGGCACCATGGCGCCCGCGCACCACACGCCATGGGTCGATGCGCTCGACGATTCGCTCGAGGCCTATCTCCGGACGAGCTGAGACTAGGCCCCGGCGCGATCGTCGCGGCAGCGAAGAGAAGCACCTCATGAACATCCTCGTCCTGCAGCATATGGTGCTGGAGCATCCAGGCGTGTTCCGCCGCTTCCTGGCGGAGGACGGCCATCGCTGGACCCCGGTTCAGCTCGATCAGGGCGAGACGCCGCCCCCGCTCGACGGCTACGACGCCCTATGGGTGATGGGCGGGCCGATGGATGTCTGGCAGACCGACCTTTATCCCTGGCTCGACGGCGAAAAGGCGCTGATCCGGGAAGCGGTCGGCGTGCTGGGCATGCCCTTTTTCGGGCTTTGCCTCGGCCACCAGCTGCTCGCCGAGGCGCTTGGCGGCGCCTGCGGCAAGGCAGAGACGCCCGAGATCGGCGTGATGGACGTGGAGCTGACCGAGGCGGGCGCGTCAGGCGTGCTGTTCGACGGGCTGGAGGAGCGCTTCGCGTGCCTTCAGTGGCATGGCGCCGAGGTGACCCGGCTGCCCGCCGGCGCCGAATGCCTCGCCACCTCGCCTGCCTGCGCGGTGCAGGCGATGAGCGTCGGCGGGCGGGCATTCTCGATGCAGTTCCACACCGAGGTCGAAGAAGACACCATCGCCAATTGGAACAGCGATCCGATCTACGCGGAGGCCCTCATGGCGGCGATGGGGCCCGATGGCGCCGAACGTCTCGCCGCCGCCTGTGCTGAGCGCATGCCGACCTTCCATGCGGCCGCTGAACGCGTCTACATCAACTGGATGCAGGCCGCCGCCCACTGATCGGCGGATGGTCCTTCAGGCAGAGGCCGCGCGCATCAAGGCGAGGCGGGCACTCTCGAGATGCGACTTCATGGCGGTGGCGGCGGCTTCGGAATCCCGGCTGCGAATCGCATCGACGATCTGCCGATGCTGCTGGTTATAGGTGCGGATCATGTCCGGCGTGTTGGTCATCAGCAGCATCCGCGACCACTGCTCCTGGCTGCGCACCGAGTTGATCTGGTTGATGATCCAGACCAGCAGGTTGTTGCCGGTCAGCTCGGCGAGAACCGTGTGGAACACGGTGTCCGCCGCGGCGAACTCGGAGGGGTCGTGGGCGGCCGCCTCCATGCGCGCGAGCAGGGCCTCGGTCCGCTCAAGGTCGCCGTCCCGCGCGTGCAGCACCGCAAGGCGGCAGATATGCGGCTCGAGGGCGAAGCGCGCATCGATCAGCTCGAGCGGGCGCGCCTGCTGGATCACGGGGTTGAGCTGCTGCGCGTTTTCGGCACGCACATAGGCGCCGCTGCCGCGTCGGACCTCGACCAGACCCTCCTCGGCCAGCCGGCCGATCGCCTCGCGAATCGTGCCGCGTGCCACGGCATAGGTTTCCGCCATGGTCCGCTCGGCCGGCAGCCTCTCCTGCGCCGCCAGCCGGCCCTGCTCGATCTCCCGACGAATGATACTGGCGATCTCCGCGGCGCCGCGTCGGCTAGTCAGCATGCGCAATCCTCCACGATAAACCAATAATATACCAAAAAAACGACTGTCTAGCAGATTGATATTTTTTTGGTATAAAAAAGATAGATCGTCGAGAATGATGCCAAGGCGAGCCCCGACTTCGCGCCCGACTGGGCGGAGAGCCGAGCCGACCCCAGTTTCAAGGGAGGCCGTTGAGCGATTGCCGCCGGCGGATCGTGTCCGCCGATAAACAAGAAAGGGAGAGCCAAATGAACCATCTGGGCAAGGTGCTGCTATGCGCGGCGGCTTTGACGGTGCCGGGCATGGCCATGGCCGACGATTCCGACGATCCGATCATCATCCCGATCCACAACTGGTCGAGCCAGATCGTGATGAGCCATGCGGTCGGCCAGATCTTCGAGAGCATCGGCGACAATGTCGAATACGTCACCACGGACAGCCAGGCGGTCTATGAATCCGTGCGCCTCGGCGACGTCGCCCTGGAGCTCGAGGTCTGGGAGGGTGCGTTCGGGAAATCCTTCCGTGAGGCCCTGGAGAAAGGCGGCCTGCACGACGCGGGCGACCATGACGCGGTGACCCGCGAGGACTGGTGGTATCCTGCCTGGACCAAGGAGTCCTGCCCGGGCCTGCCGGACTGGAAGGCGCTCAATGACTGCGCCGCGGTGTTTGCCACGCCGGAGACCGGGGACAAGGGACGCTTTCTCGGCGGGCCGGTCGACTGGCTGAAGCATGACCAGGAGAAGGTCGACGCCCTCGATCTGAACTTCGTCGTGGTCAATGCCGGCTCCGCCGCCGCACTCTGGGCCGAGATCGGCGCCGCCGAGGCCGACAAGAAGCCCGTCGTGGTGTTCAACTGGACCCCCAATTTCGCCGAAGCGGTCTGGCCGGGCGAGTTCGTCGAGTTTCCGACCTGGGAGGAGGGCTGCGACAAGGATCCGGCCGTCGGCCCGAAGCCGGACGTACTCTTCGACTGCGGCAATCCGGCCAACGGCTATCTGAAGAAGGCCGCCTGGGACGGCATGGAGGAGAAATGGCCGGACGCTTATGCGATCCTGACCAGGATCTCGTTCACCAACGCCCAGATCGCCGAGATGGCCAAGCTGGTCGACATCGACGAGATGGAGCCCGAAGAGGCTGCCGCCGTCTGGCTGGAGGAAAACGAGGACGTGTGGCAGCCTTGGGTTAAGAGCTGAAGAATGACGACCCGCCCCGGGGCTTCGTCCGGGGCGGGCCGGGAAAGCGGGGAGACCCAGAAAAGAGCGGGGAGACGATGAGCGCTGACCAAACCGTCATCGCCTGCCGCAAGGTCTGGAAGCTCTACGGCGAGGATCCGAAGGGCTATTTCGGCGGGCTTTCGGCCGAGACCTCGTTCGAGCAGATCCGGGACGCCGGTTACATCGCCGCGGTGCGCGACGTCTCGCTCGACATCGCCAAGGGCGAGATGCTGGTGGTGATGGGCCTCTCCGGCTCCGGCAAGTCGACCCTGGTGCGCTGCATGTCCAGGCTGATCGAGATCACCGGCGGCGAGGTCGAGGTCGACGGGCGTGTCATCGGCGAGCTGAGTGAAAAGGAGCTGATCGAGCTCAGGCGCCGCAAGATGGGCATGGTGTTCCAGAGCTTCGGCCTGCTGCCGCACCGCACGGTCCTGGAAAACGTCGCCTTTCCCCTCGAGATGCGCGGTCAGGACAAGCATGAGCGGCGAAAGCGCGCGCTCGAGGTGATCGAGCTGGTGGGGCTCGGCGGCCGCGAGGACTATTTTCCGCGCGAGCTCTCGGGCGGCCAGCAGCAGCGCGTCGGCATCGCGCGCTCGCTCGCGATCGAGCCGGACATCTGGTTCCTGGACGAGCCGTTTTCCGCCCTCGATCCGCTGATCCGGCGCGAGATGCAGGACGAGTTTCTCCGCCTGCAAAGTCTGCTCGACAAAACGATCGTGTTCATCACCCACGATTTCGACGAGGCGCTCCGGCTCGCCGATCGGATCGCGATCATGAAGGACGGCGCGGTCGAGCAGGTCGGCGCTCCTGACGAGATCGTGCTTCGTCCCGCCACCGACTATGTCGCCAAGTTCACCGAGGACATCGACAAGGCGCGCGTCGTGCATGCGGGCGTGCTCGCGCAGCCGATCGACGGCGCCCCGCCCGAGGGCGAGCCGGTGGCCGCCAGGGCGACGATCCATGAGCTGGCCCGCCTGCTGGTCGACGATCGGCGCGACGCCCTGCCGGTCGCAGGCGAGGATGGCGGGCTGATCGGCGTGGTCGACCGCAAGGCCGCGCTGGACGTTCTCCTGGGCGATCGCTGATGGCGAGCGTCGTCCTTCCGGAAGGCGCCGTTTCCCCGAGGCTTGACCGCGCGAAAATAGCCCAGCTGATGCTGCTCGCCGCCGGCGTCCTGGCCGCCGCCAAGCCGATCCTGCCGGACGCGCTGATCCGCCTGCCGGAGGTGATGATCCTCCCCTGGGCAGTCTGGCTGCAGGCACTGTTCGACATCATCAAGGACGATCTCGGTCTCATTCATCTGACCCGCGGCATCTCCGCACTCCTCGAATGGCTGCTGGACGCCACGGCGAACCTCCTCCACGGCAAGCGCCGCTGGCCCTATCTCGGCCCGATTCCGTGGACGGCGATCACCGCAGCCGCCGCCGTGCTCGGCTACTGGCTGGGCGGCTGGCGCCTCGCTGCCCTTGCCGGCGGTGCCTTCCTTTGGACCGCGCTGGTCGGTCAGTGGGAGCTCGCCATGCAGACCATGGCGGTGATCGTGGTCGCGGCCCCGGTTGCGGTGCTGGTCGGCCTCACCCTCGGCGTGCTCGCCTGGAAATATCGGGGCTTCGAGCGTGCCCTGCAGCCGGTTTTGAGCGTGCTCCAGACGCTGCCCTTCTTCACCTACCTCCTGCCGGCCGTGATTTTTTTCAAAGTTGGCCCGACAGCGGGCGCCGTGGCGACTGTAGCCTTCGCCATTCCGCCGATGATCCTGATGACCACGCTTGGCCTGCGCAAGGTCAGCCCCGACGTGGTCGAGGCCGGCGAGATGAGCGGCTGCTCGCGTCGGCAGATGCTGCTGCACGTCTATCTGCCCTCCGCGCGCACGGAAATCCTGGTCGGCGTCAACCAGGTGATCATGCTGTCGCTTGCCATGGTGGTGCTCACCGCCTTCATCGGCATGCCGGGCCTGGGCGCCAAGCTGCTGGCCCTGATGAACTCCTTCAAGCTCGGCCGCTCCTTCGAGATCGGCGTCACCATCGTCCTGATCGCGATCATGCTGGATCGCCTGTCCAAGGCCTGGGTGGTCAAGCAGCCCGTGCATTTCGAGAAGGGGACACCCTGGCACCAGCGTCACTTCTTCCTGCTGCTCGGTCTCGGCGTCTTCGTCCTGTTCACCGTGCTCGGCCAATTCATCCAGGTGTTCGGCGAGCTGCAGCGCACCCAGAACCTGTCCATGGGCCGGGAGATGGATGCGGCGATCAAATGGGTGCTCGACATCGACGCCATTCAGGCCGCGACCGAATGGCTCCGCTGGTTCCTGAACACCCAGGTGCTGATCCCGTTTCGGGACGCCATCCTCTGGCTGCCGACCTCCGCCGTGATCCTGGCGATTGCAGCGCTCGGCTGGCTGATCGGCGGCGCCCGTTCCGCCCTCCTCGCCGGCGGCTTTTTTCTGATCATAGCGCTCACCGGCTGGTGGGACCGCTCGATGATCACCCTCTACACCGTGATCTCGGCGGTCGCGCTCGCCGCCCTTCTCGGCATCCCGCTCGGCATCGCCGCGGCGAGGAGCGAAACATGGTCGAGGCGCATCCTGCTCGCCTGCGACACCGCCCAGACCTTCCCGAGCTTCATCTACCTGATCCCGGCGATCATGCTGTTCGGGGTCAACGACGTTGCCGTAGTTTTTTCGATTTTGATCTTCGCCATGGTGCCGCTCACCCGCTACACTATCGAGGGGCTGCGCGCAGTGTCGCCGACGTTGATCGAGGTCGCGGACATGTCCGGCGCCACCCGCTGGAAGCGCCTCCTCAAGGTCGAGCTGCCCATGGCGCTGCCGACCATGGCGGTCGGCTTCAATCAGGCCGTGATGTTCGCCTTCTTCATGGTGATCATCGCCGCCTTCATCGGCACCCAGGATCTCGGCCAGGAGCTGCAGAAGACCCTCGCCGGCAACGAGCTCGGCAAGAATTTCGTGCTCGGCGCCTGCGTCTCACTGATGGCGCTCGCCTTCGGCCATCTGATCCTCGGCTGGGCCGACCGACAAAAACGCGCATTGGGGCTCGCCTGATGAAGACCATCATCCCGCGCTTCGAAACCCCGTTCGAACGAAACGGCGTGCTGATTCCGGGTCTCCCAGTCCTCGGCCACGGCGTCGAGCGCTATCCCGTGCCCGGCGGGGGCAGCAGGACGGTCCGGCTGCGACCAGGCGACGAGATCGGCGTGCTCGACCGCGAAGGCCTGCAGCCTGTGGAGCTGGTGGTTTTTTCCAGCGACGGCCAATCCAGCGCCGGCTTCATCGGTGCTGCGGGCGGCCATCGCCCGGAAGGCGTGCTGGCAGCCCTTGCGCATCCTGACGGCTCCGGCGCCAGGCTGAAGCGGGCGCTCGATCAGGGCGGTTACGACCTCGCCAGCGCCGATGCCGCGATCGTCTTCGAAGCGGGCTCGCGGCCTGGCGAACTCGCGACGTTTACGAGCCAGGTCGACGGTCTCTGATCGTCACGGCCAAGGGCGGACCGATGGCGCCGGATGCGCAAACCCGCCGACCGAGATTACCTTGTACGTCCGCCGCGCCGCGGCCGGCGATAGCGGCTCACCCCTTTCACCGCCCGATCCGCTCGCCGATCCGCTGCTCGATCTCAACATCCAACCCGGCCAAGCGAAGGCATACGAGGTTAAAGCCGGCGAATTCATCCAGATCCTGGACGTCCAGGGCCGGGAATGCTCGGATTTTCAGGCCTTTTCCGCGCGCGCCTTCGACCGTGGCCTGGAGCGGGAGATCGATCCCACCACCACCCGCTCGCTAATGGGCTCCCTCTACCCCGAGCCCGGAATCTTCTCGAAATACTGGACCATGGACCACGAGCCGCTGGTCGAGATCGTCCAGGACACCTGTGGGCGCCACGACACCTTCGGCCTCGCCTGCACCGCGCGCTATTACGAAGACCTCGGCTATCCCGGCCACGTCAATTGCTCCGACAACATGAACGCCGATCTCGCGCGCTTCGACGTGCGCCCGCGCGGCGGCTGGCCTGCCATCAACTTCTTCTTCAACACCATGCTCGACGACGCCAACGCCATCGGCATGGACGATCCCTGGTCCAGGCCGGGGGACTACGTGCTGCTGCGGGCGCTGACCGATCTGGTCTGCGTCTCGACGGCATGTCCCTGCGACGTCGATCCCGCCAATGGCTGGAACCCGACCGACATTCAGGTGAGAACGTACGAAAAAACCGAGCTGTTCCAGCGCTCGATCGGCTGGCGAAAGACCCCTGACGCGGACGTTGTCATGACCAAGAAAACCGGCTTTCACGACTGTTTCGCCCGCCACACCCGCGATGTCGTCGAGTACAACGGCTACTGGCTGCCGAACGCGATGACCAATCACGGCCCGATCGCCGAATACTGGGCCTGCCGCGAGAAGGCGGCGGTGATGGACCTCTCGCCGCTTCGAAAATACGAGGTCACCGGCCCGGATGCCGAAGCGCTGATGCAGCTCGCCGTCACCCGCAACATGAAGAAGCTGAGCACCGGCCAGGTGGTCTACACGGCGATGTGCTACGACCACGGCGGCATGATCGACGACGGCACCGTGTTCCGCCTCGGCGACAACAATTTCCGCTGGATCGGCGGCAATGACGGCAGCGGTGAGTGGCTGCGCCGGCAGGCAACAGAGCGCGGCCTCAACGCTTTTGTCCGCAATTCCACCGACCAGCTCTGCAACATCGCGGTACAGGGGCCGAAAAGCAGAGACATACTGAAAGACGTCATCTGGACGCCGCCCGCCCAGGCGACCATCGAGGAGCTCGCCTGGTTCCGCTTCACCATCGGCCGCCTGCACGGCTTCCAGGGCGCCGCCGTGGTGGTGTCCCGAACGGGCTATTCGGGCGAGCTCGGCTACGAGGTGTTCTGTCATCCCAAGGACGCCGAGACGGTGTTCGACGCGATCTGGCAGGCGGGCGAGCCCCACGGCCTCGCCCCGCTCGGACTCGCCGCCCTCGACATGCTCCGGATCGAGGCGGGTCTGATCTTCGCGGGCTACGAGTTCTCCGATCAGACCGACCCCTTCGAGGCCGGCATCGGCTTCACCGTGCCGCTCAAGTCGAAGGAGGACGATTTCATCGGCAGGAAGGCCCTGGAAGAGCGAAAGGCCCATCCGCAGAAAAAACTGGTCGGCCTCGACATCGACGGCGGCGTGGTGCCGTCCAACGGCGACTGCATCCGCCTCGGCAAGGCGCAGGTCGGCGAGATCACGTCAGCCGTGAAAAGCCCGATCCTCGGCAAGGTGATCGCGCTCGCCCGGGTGGACATCAGCGTGAGCGACGAGGGCACGGCCCTCGAGGTCGGCCAGCTCGATGGCCAGCAAAAGCGCCTGAAGGCGACCGTGGTCCGCTTTCCGCACTTCGATCCGACCAAGGAGCGGGTCAAGGGCAACTACGGCTAGCGCCTCCCGCGCGACCATCTTGTCTCGTAAGGAAATATCTGCCGGGCATGGCGATGCCCGGACGCCATGGAGGGTTGGTGCGCGGCCCCCGTCAGCGTCGATCGCCTTCGAGCGCGGGAACGAGAGGCCGCCGACGCCTTCGACAGCGTTCCTCAGAGCTCACCGATGCCGACCAGCCGGTCGATGGGGGCGTAATCGTCGGTGAGCAGGGGGGCGGGCTGCTCTGCCAGGCGCGCATCGAGGGCGTCGCCGGCGATCCTGACGAAAAGCTGCCCGTCCGCGCCGTCGATGCGGTCCAGCCCGCTCGGTCTGGGCGAAGCGAACAGCACGAAGGTGGTGCGGCCGCCCGCGAGAAAATCACCCTGCTCGGCGAACACCTCGACATGCGCGAATGCCTGCTTCAGCGTTCGATAGATGGCGAGCAGAGCCGGCATGCCGGGCACGTGGTCGACCACGTTCATCGCATAGAGTCCGTCCTCCTCGAGCCGGGTCTTGACCAGCTCGAAGAATTCCAGCGTCACCAGATGCGGCGGCACCGCGATGTCGGTGAAGGCATCGCCGACGATGACGTCGTAGCGTGTCGGCCGCCTCGCGAGAGCGATGCGCGCGTCCTCGTGCAGGATCTCGATGCCGTTTGCCGGCACCCACATGTCGTCGATCGCGAGCCTGGTGACCTCGGAGTCGATCTCGCTGACCGTGATCCGCGATTCAGGGGATGCCGCAAGCCAGGCTCTGGGCAGCGTGTAGGCGCCGCCGCCGATGAAGAAGGACGAGGCGGGCACGCCGCCGGTGCGCCGGGTGACGAAGCGATCGATCAGGGCGACATAGGGCGTGACGAGCTCCTCGGGATCGTTCGCGAGATTGATGCCGTGGCCGAGGTGGTCCAGCACCATCAGCTTGGCCGGGGTGCCGATCTCCGGCGTGAAATCCACGATCCGGATGCAGTAGTAGCGACTTTCCCTGGTGCAGACCGAGCCGAGGCCGAGATTGTAGGCGGTGAGCAGGAAGGACGCCGCCAGGGCCAGGGCGAGCGCGATCCAGTATCGGCCCCCCTGCCGGCCATTCCCGGCCATGACGAGCAGCAGGAGGGCGGCGATCGCATAGGTCAGGGTGACGGCGACGATGGTGAGCGTCGATCCGAGCCAGGAGATGAACAGGTAGCCCGCGGCCAGCGTGCCGGCGATCGCGCCGATCGAGCCTGCCGCGAAGATCGCGCCCAGGGACTTGCCGGCGCGCGCCGGATCGAGATCGACCATGGTCTTGGCGAGCACCGGCGACGGTGTGCCGGCGAAGAAGGAGGGGAGAAACGCGACCACGGTGGCGAGCGTCAGGATGGCGGCACCCGGCGCCGGCGCCTGGCTCAGAATGGGCGCCGACAGCGCGCGCAGGATGATGAGCGTCATGGCCGTGGTCAGGGCTGCAAGCCCTGTGAGCACGGCGATCAGTGCCAGACTGTCGCGCCGCGGGCGTTCCGCCACCACACCGCCTACCCAATGCCCCGCGGAAAAGCCGGCCAGCACCACCGCGATCACCGCGGTCCAGCTGTAGAGCGACATGCCGACATAGGGCGCGAGCATGCGCCCGGCGACGATCTCGACCACCAGCCCGGCGGCGGAAATGATGCCCTGGATCAGGAGAACGACCGGCGCAGACAGCAGCCGAGGGCGGGACGCGGCGTCGAGGGCCGGGGAAGGGGAGGCATTCATGGGCGTTGCCGTGACAGGGCTTGTTTCTCGTATCGGAGGCTGGAGCGACAATTGACGGCAGGCGAAACGTGACACTGCCGTCGAAAGCTGCTTGAAATCCGGGTAACGGTCAATCAAGTGATGGCCGTGTCAGGGACAAGCCGGCCTCAACGGCGCGGCATTCACAATTTGGACAGGGTCGCATGACGGAATGGATCGATCGTTTTCCCGGCCTGTCAAAGCTCGACGCGCCCATACGCGATCTCCTGATCGAACGCAGCAAGATCATCTCTCTGCCCGCAGGCACCGTGATCTTCGGACCGGGCAAGGCGCCGGAAAACCTGCTTTTGCTCCTCGAGGGCACGGTGCGCGTGCAGCAGGTCGCGGAAAATGGCCGGGAGATCGTGCTGTACAGGGTGCAGGCCGGGGAAAGCTGCGTGCTGACCACCGCCTGCCTGCTCGCCTATGAGGACTATCGCGCCGAAGGCCTGGCGGAAACGGCCATCCAGGCGGTCGCCATTCCGCGCGCCGTGTTCGAGGATCTGATCGCCTGCTCCAGCCCGTTCCGCCATTTCGTGTTCACCGCCTACTCGAAGCGGATCACCGATCTGTTCGTGATCATCGAGGAGGTGGCGTTCAAGCGGGTCGACCTACGCCTGGCGCAGAAGCTGCTCGAGCTCGGCCGCGGCACCGGCCATGTCCAGCTGACCCACCAGCAGCTCGCGACCGAGCTCGGCTCGGCGCGGGAAGTCATCTCCCGCCAGCTTCATGAGTTCCAGCGGCGCGGTTGGGTGAGTGCCAGCCGAGGCGAGGTGCGCCTGACCGACATCCCCGCCTTGGATGGCTTCGCCAAGGCGGCCTGAGCGGAAAAATCGACAAAAATACCGGCCTTTGTGACTAGGTCACCGACAGCGTGGTCGCCGTCGGCAAGATTGTGTATGGAATGACATTTGCTCGGGAGACAAAGCCATGTCCGCCAATGTCGGATCGGCCGATCGTTTGATCAGGATCATCGTGGGGCTGGTCCTCATCGTCCTGCCGCTCGCCTCGGGTTGGAGCATGCTGAGCACGATCATCAGCCTGATCGTCGGCGCCGTCCTGATCGTGACCGCGCTGGTGCGCTTTTGCCCGCTCTACCGGCTGATCGGCGTGCGCACCTGCAAGGTCTAGCCTTGATGGAAACCGTCTTCACGCCCCTGGCTTCGCTCACTGGCGGCATCCTGATCGGGATCGCCGCCATCCTGCTGATGCTGCTGCATGGACGCATCGCGGGCGCCACCGGCATTCTTGCAGGCGCGCTCATGCCGGCAGGTTTCGCCGACTGGTCCTGGCGCGTCGCCATGATCGCCGGGATGGTCACCGCGCCCGTGGCTATCTGGCTGCTGAGCGGCGCGATGCCGGCGGTTCAGGTGCCGGTGTCGACGCTCGCCCTGGTGATCAGCGGTCTGATCGTCGGCGTCGGCGTGACCTTCGGCAGCGGCTGCACCTCGGGTCACGGCGTCTGCGGCATGGCCCGCCTGTCACCCCGCTCGATCGCGGCGACCCTGACCTTCATGGCGACGGCCTTCGCAACGGTCTATGTCGCCCGCCATGTCCTCGGGGGCTGATGCCATGCGCCTGCTGTCAGCCTATCTGATCGGCCTGCTGTTCGGTTTGGGCATCGCCCTTTCCGGCATGGCCAACCCGGCCAAGGTCCTGAACTTCTTCGACCTCGCCGGCAGCTGGGACCCGAGCCTGGTCTTCGTGATGGGCGGTGCCCTGGTGACGACCTTCATCGGCTACCGTTTCGTTCTGAAGCGCCCGGCGCCGCTCTTCGGGGAACGCTTTCTCGTGCCCACCAGCACGCGCATCGACATGAGCCTGATCGGCGGTTCCGCCGCCTTCGGCCTCGGCTGGGGCATCGCCGGCTTCTGCCCTGGCGGCGCCCTGCCTGCGCTCGGGACCGGGCGGATCGAGGTGATCACCTTCGTCGCCGCCCTGATCGTCGGCATCCTCGCCAGCCGCGTCGTCATGCGTTTGTCGCGGCCGGCGCCACCGACCGCCTCAGCCCACCGGGCTTAATGATCTTTTAACCAAGAGGGTGTAGCTTTCGCCCAGACATGGAAGGCTTGATGCCATGACCGACTATCCCATCGATATGACCGTGAAGCCGGAGGTGAAGGCTTTCTTCGATCCGGCCACCAACACCATCAGCTATGTGGTCAAGGACCCGGCATCCGCATCCTGCGCGATCATCGACAGCGTCATGGATCTCGACTATGCCGCCGGCCGCATCACCTACGACCACGCCGACGAGATCATCGCCTATGTCAGGGCCAACGATCTCAAGGTCGACTGGCTGATCGAGACCCACGCCCATGCGGATCATCTCTCGGCCGCTCCCTATATCCAGGGGAAGGTCGGCGGCAAGCTCGGTATCGGCAAGAATATCACCATCGTCCAGGACGTCTTCGGCAAGATCTTCAACGAGGGCACCGAGTTCCAGCGGGACGGCAGCCAGTTCGACCGTCTATTCGACGAGGGTGACACCTACGAGGTCGGCGCGATGAAAGCCTTCGTCATGCATACACCGGGCCACACGCCCGCCTGCATGACCCATGTGATCGGCGATGCCGCCTTCGTCGGCGACACGCTGTTCATGCCGGACGGCGGCAGTGCGCGCGCCGATTTTCCAGGCGGCGATGCCGGCACGCTTTACGATTCGATCCAGAAGGTCCTGGCGCTGCCGGACGCGATGCGCCTCTTCATGTGTCACGACTACGGTCCGAACGGCCGCGAGATCCGCTGGGAGACCACGGTCGCCGACGAAAAGGTCCACAACATCCACGTGGGCGCCGGCAAGACCCGCGAAGAGTTCATCGCCATGCGCGAGGCGCGCGACAAGACCCTCGGCATGCCGACCCTGATCATTCCCTCCCTGCAGGTGAACATCCGCGCGGGCGACCTCCCGCCGGCCGACGACCGGGGCGACAGGTTCCTCAAGGTGCCGGTGAACAAGTTCTGAGGCAAACGAACAACAAGGAAGAATTTCATGGAAGCCAAGCGCGTCACGGAGACACTCTCGGTCAGTCCGCAAATTACGGCTGCTGACCTGGCCGCCCTCAAGGCCGCCGGTTTTCGCTCGATCATCTGCAACCGGCCGGATGGTGAAGGTGCCGATCAGCCGACCTTCGAGGAGATCGAAGCCGCGGCCAGGGAGCAAGGTCTGGAGGCGCGCTACCAGCCGGTGGTCTCGGGTAAGGTCCGGGATGAGGACGCCCTGGCTTTCGGCGACCTCATGGAGAACCTGCCCAAGCCCGTGCTCGCCTTTTGCCGCACCGGCACGCGCTCGGCGACGCTCTGGGCGCTCGCCGAAGGCGCGAAGCGCCCGCTTCCGGACATTCTCGCGCGCGCCAAGGTGGCGGGCTACGACATGGCCGGCGTCGTCCGGCGCATCAGCAATGGCGGCAAGACGCCGACCGACGTCACCGACGCCCAGCATGACATCGTGATCGTCGGCGGCGGTGCGGCCGGCATCGCGGTCGCCTCCAGCCTGCTCTCCCGCGACCACGGCCTCGATGTCGCGATCATCGATCCCGCTGATATCCACTACTACCAGCCCGGCTGGACCATGGTCGGCGGCGGCATCTTCGATGCGGAGACCACGGCGAAAACCATGGGCTCGCTGATCCCGAAAGGCGTGCACTGGATCAAGGCGGGTGTCGCCGCCTTCGAGCCGAAGGACGACGCCATCATTCTCGATGGCTGCCGCGTGGTGAAATACAAGCGCCTGATCGTCTGCCCCGGCCTGAAGCTCGACTGGCACGCGGTCGAGGGCCTGGTCGACACGCTCGGCCGCAACGGCGTCACCTCGAACTACCGCTACGATCTCGCTCCCTATACCTGGAAGCTGGTTCAGGAGCTGCGCTCGGGCCGTGCTCTGTTCACCCAGCCGCCGATGCCGATCAAATGCGCAGGCGCACCGCAAAAGGCGCTCTATCTCTCGGCGGATCACTGGTATCGAAACGGTCGGCTCAAAGACATCGATGTCGCCTTCCATAACGCCGGCGGCGTGCTGTTCGGGGTCAAGGACTACGTGCCGGCCCTGATGGAATATGTGAAGCGCTACGACGCGACGCTGAACTTCTTCCACAATCTGACGGCGATCGACGGGCCGGCGAAAAAGGCGTGGTTCAAAGTCTCGAAGCCCGATACCGAGCCGGAGACGGTCGAGGCGAGCTTCGACATGATCCATGTCTGCCCGCCGCAGACCGCCCCCGATTTCATCCGTGTCTCGCCGCTCGCCGATCAGGTCGGCTGGGTGGATGTCGATCAGGCGACGCTTCGCCACAAGACCTTCGAAAACATCTGGAGCCTGGGCGACGTCATGAACGCGCCGAACGCCAAGACCGCGGCCGCGGCGCGAAAGCAGGCGCCGACCGTCGCCGAGAACGTCATCGCCGACATCCGGGGTGCGCAGCCGAGCGCCCATTACGACGGCTACGGCTCCTGCCCGCTCACGGTCGAACGCGGCAAGATCGTGCTCGCCGAGTTCGGCTATGGCGGCAAGCTGCTGCCGAGCTTCCCGAAATGGCTGATCGACGGCCAGAAGCCGAGCAGCCTCGCCTGGCTGTTGAAGGAACGGCTGCTGCCGCCCGTCTATTGGCGTGCCATGCTGCGCGGTCGGGAGTGGCTGGCCAAGCCGGAGAAGGTCTCCGCCGCCGGCAATGTCAGCGCCTGAGCCACCCTCCATGAGCACGCCGCGCAGGGGCCGGCTCGATAGCTCGGCAAAACCCGCCCGCCGAACCGGCCTCACGCGCCATCTGCCCATCCTGGAATGGGGGCGCGCCTACGACCGCGAGACCCTGACCAGCGATCTGGTGGCGGCGGTGATCGTCACCATCATGCTGATCCCGCAGTCGCTCGCCTATGCGCTGCTCGCCGGCCTGCCCCCGGAGATGGGTCTCTACGCCTCGATCCTGCCGCTTGTCGCCTATGCCATCTTCGGCACCAGCAGGGCGCTTGCGGTCGGGCCCGTGGCCGTGGTGTCGCTGATGACCGCGGCTGCGATCGGCAATCTCGGCCTCACCAACCTCGCCGACCAGGCGCTGGCCGCGATCACGCTCGCCTTTCTCTCCGGCCTGATGCTCGTGCTCATGGGCGTGTTCCGTCTCGGCTTCCTCGCCAACTTCCTGAGCCATCCCGTGATCGCCGGCTTCATCACCGCGTCGGGCATCATCATCGCGGCAAGCCAGCTCAAACACATCCTCGGTGTGCCGGCCTCCGGCCACAATCTCTTCGATCTCGTCCTGTCGCTGGTCGGGCATATCGGTGAGACCAGCATCATCACCTTCCTGATCGGCGCTGCGGCGACCGCCTTTCTATTTTGGGTGAGACGCGGTCTCAAACCCTTGTTGATGCGTATGGGGCTGGGCCAGCGTCTTGCCGACATCGCCGCCAAGGCCGGACCGGTCGCGGCGGTAGCGGTGACGACGCTCGTCTCCTGGGCGTTCGGTCTTGCCGACCACGGTGTCGCCATCGTCGGCGCCGTCCCACAGGGGCTGCCGCCCCTTTCCCTGCCGAGCTTCGATCTGGGCATGTGGCTGAACCTCGCAGGCGCCGCCTTCCTGATCTCGATCATCGGCTTTGTCGAGTCCGTCTCGGTCGCGCAAACGCTCGCCGCCAAACGCCGCCAGCGCATCACGCCGGATCAGGAACTGATCGGCCTCGGCAGCGCCAATCTCGCCGCCTCCTTCTCCGGCGGCTATCCGGTGACGGGCGGTTTCGCGCGCTCAGTGGTCAATTTCGATGCCGGCGCCGAGACCCCGGCCGCCGGCGCCTTCACCGCCATCGGCATCGCCCTTGCCACACTCGCTCTGACCCCGCTCCTCTACTTCCTGCCGACCGCGACGCTCGCCGCCACGATCATCGTCGCCGTTCTCTCGCTGGTCGATTTCTCCATCCTTCGGCGCACCTGGGGCTATTCCAAGGCCGACTTCACGGCGGTCGCCGCCACCATCCTGTTCACGCTCGGCTTTGGCGTCGAGACCGGCGTCTCCGCGGGCGTGCTGCTCTCGATCCTTCTCTTCCTCTACAAGACCTCGACACCGCATATCGCCGAGGTCGGCCTGGTCCCGGGCACCGAGCATTTTCGCAACATCAAGCGCCATCAGGTGCTGACCGATCCGTCGATCCTGACCCTGCGCGTCGACGAAAGCCTTTACTTCGCCAATGCCCGCCATCTCGAGGACATCATCTATGACCGCGTGGCGGCAGAACGCGGGCTGAAGCATGTCATCCTGATGGGCTCGGCCGTCAACGAGATCGACAGCAGTGCGCTCGAATCGCTGGAGGCGATCAATCAGCGCCTCAAAGACCTGGGCGTCTGCTTCCATCTGTCGGAGATCAAAGGGCCGGTGATGGATCGCCTGAAGCGCACGCATTTCCTCGATGAACTTTCAGGACGGGTCTTCCTGTCACAGTTCCAGGCGATCAAGGAGCTTGCTCCCGAGCCTATGCGGAGCGTTCAACCTGAGCGGCATGCTCTGCAAGCTGCGCAATGAAGGCGTCGGCAAAGGCTTTCAGGTCAGCCCAATCGGTGAATTCGTGATCCCTGCTGGTATCGGTCGACGCGCCTTTGGCGCTGGCGATCATCTTCAGGATCCAGCGTTTGAAGAAGTCATATTGGGTGTAGCGAAGTGCTCCGGCGACCAGGTGGGTGACCGTCGGAGTCCATTCGGTCTCGTCGAGGAACCGGTTGGCACAGTCCTCGGCATCCAGGCGATCCTCCTTGTCATCGCTCGCCATCGAGAGGCTGACCGAAACGAAGGCGCTTGGCATGGCCTGGAAGGTATCGAGGTGATCGCGTACGAACTGGAAAAGCGAAGCCTGATGGCGTCCGTTGTGCAGGGAGCCTGCGGCGATCACGGCATCGAAGGCATTCATATCGAAATCCTTCGGCACATCGGTGCTGTCGATCAGCGTGGCATCCTCGCCGCCTGCCTGCAGCTGGTCGGCGATGAAGCCTGCGATCTTTCGGGTCTGGCCCTCGGTGGTGCCGTAGACGATCAGGATGTTCATCGAGGTCTCCTACTCACTGGGCCAGCAGCGCAAGACGCCTGGGCTGGTTGCGGGTACGACGGGACACCCCCCATCGCACCGGGGAGGGCCACCCTGGTCGCCGTCTCCATCGCGGTCTTGCTGACGTCGACGGTCGGAGTCAGCCGTCCGCGCCCGGCCAGCGATCGTCGCCGGCAAAGCCGCCGAACCATGTGATCCCCGCTGCATGCAGCCCGAGCCTGCTTTCTAGGACGGCGCGACACTTGCGACCTTGATACGCGTCAAACTTTGCGGCAAAGGGTGGCCTCCCTCTGCGCTTGCGCGACGCCACGTCCGAGCCGTGGCGGAAAATGAGCAGGGGAGGACGAACCCTTGATCGATATCAAAGCGGTGCACGCTCGGCTCAGGCAACAAGCTTGAACCGATCGTCGATCTCGGAGACTGATGTTGCAGCCTTTCGTTGCCTTTCGCGCCATGTCCGTCGGCAGCCTTGCCGCTGCCATCCTGGTCAATCTGTCGGCTGTCGCCATCGCAGAGGAGGCCAAGGCAACCGACGGCATCGAGCCACGTCAGCTCATCCTGCCGATAGTGGATGCAGAGCGCGGCCGGCGTCTTTTCGTCACCAAGGGCTGCGTTCTGTGCCACGCCGTCAATGGTGCGGGCGGGGTCGCCGCGCCGGCACTGGATGCCAAGGGCGACAGCGAGCAGCTCGATCTCATGGAATTCGTCGTGAGGATGTGGAACGGTGCTCAGGCGATGATCGAGCTCCAGGCCTTCGAGCTGGGCTATCAGATCGAGCTGACGGGCGAGGAGATCGGCGATCTCGCCGCTTTTGCGGCAAGCCCCGAAGCCCAACGCGCTTTCACGATGCAGGCCATTCCCGAGACCATGCAGAGCTGGATCATCGACAGGCCCTACTGGATGGGAGAAGGCTGGCCCGAGAGTTTCGAGCAGGAATATCACGAAGACGGCCTGCCGCTGGACTATCGATGAGGTGCCCAGAATGAAGATCATCGGGACGACTGCTGCTTTCCTCAGCGCAGCCATTTTGGCCAGCGGAGCTCTCGCTGCCGATATCCGCGCGGGCGAGAAACTGGCGAAGCAATGGTGCACGAACTGCCATCTGATCGGTACCGAACAAAGTGCCGGTGGCGATGCGGCCCCTCCTTTTGCTGCGATCGCCGAAAGTGCTGCCGACCGCAAGGATGACCTCAAAGCCTGGCTCGCCGACCCCCATCCGCCCATGCCCAATCTCAGCCTCTCGCGTTTCGAGATCGACGATCTGCTCGCCTATATCGAAAGCCTGGGTGACCGATAGCGTCGCTGGAGGGCGCGATGGACGATCCGAAGCTTGAGTCGCCCTCGGTCCAGTCGGTGCCCTATCTGCCTGCGGAGATCGCTGGGCTGGTCGAGGGCGTGCTCGCGGGTGACTCGGTCGCGTTCGCCTCTCTCTGCGCGCGGCGAGGTGCAGGTGGCGCGCCCCGCGCCTTGCCTTGAGCCAGATCAATGGATCACGGCGCCTGCGGTGTAGAGATTGGAGCGCGACGTCCACCCCTTGACCAGAGGATTGCGATCATGACCCACGTGCCGCACGAACTAGCCGACGAATTGCCGGAGCACAAGGAGCGCATTCATGCGCTCAAGACCTCCGATGCGCATTTCGCCCGGCTGTTTGACGACTATCACGACGTCAATCGCGAGATTCATCGCGTCGAAGCGGCAGGCGTCAACATCGCCGACGAGCATCACGAAGAGCTGAAACGCAGGCGTCTGCAGCTCAAGGACGAACTCTTCCAGATGCTGCAGGGTTGATGAGCCGGGACGGCTCGGCCATGGAGGCGAACGTGCAGTCGATGCAAGTGGTCGCGGTGTTTCATGACGTCATTAGCCTGGATGCCGCAGTCGAGGCGCTGATCGATCGTGGTTTCGACAAGGACGATATCTGCCTCCTGGCGAGCGAGGCCGCAGTCGAGGAGAAACTCGGCCATCGCTATGAGCGCGTCGAAGAGCTGGAGGACAGTGCGGAGGCGCCGCGCGTCGCCTACCGCACCCTCGGCGATTTTGCGGATACCGAGCGCACCATCGCCAACGTCCTGACCTTCCTGCCGACCATCGTGGCTGCGGGAACGGTGGTCGCATCGGCGGGCATGGTCGCCGCTGCCGTCGCCGGCACGGCGATCAGCGGGGCTCTCCTCAGCACGGCGCTCGCGCGCTGGATCGACAAGTCGCATGCGGACCATCTGCAGGAGCAGCTCGAACATGGCGGCCTGCTGCTGTGGGTCGATGCGCCGACTGCTGAGAAGCAGGGGATCGCGTTCAGTGTGCTGAAGGAGCATGCGGCAAGCGATGTCCACCTTCATGACTTTGCTGAGCCGGAGGTTTAAGCTCGTCGACTTCTGACCACGGCCGCAAGATTTTGACGAGAGCATGTCCGAGAGTTCGAGGGTTCGTTTCTGGCGGTTCCTGGGGATCGCGACACTCCTGTTGCTTGGCCTCGCGATCGCCGGCTTCACCTTCTGGCGCGGGACGGAGATCAGCATCGCCCAGGCCAGGACGGGCGATGCGGCCGAGGTGGTCTATGCGACCGGCGTGGTCGAACCGGTGCATTGGGCGAAGATCACGGCTCTGCAGCGAAAGCGCATTGTCGAAATTTGCCGCTGCGAGGGCGAGCCGGTCAAGAAAGGGGACGTGCTCGCCCGCCTGGATGATACCGAGGAGCAGGCGGTCCTTTCGGAAATCGAGGCGAGGCTGGAGCGTCTGGAAGCTGACGCTACGCGTCTCGCCAGGCTGGTCGCGAGCAATGTGTCGTCGCGCACCGCGTATGAGGAGGCGCTGACCCAGGTTCGGGAATATGAGGCGCGTCTCGCCGCGCAGAAGGAGCGGATCGACGATCTCTCTCTGAAATCGCCGATGGACGGGATCGTTCTCCGTCGCGATGGCGAGGTCGGCGAGATCGCCGGGACCACGGTGAACGAGGCGCTGCTTTGGGTCGGCATGGCCAGACCGCTGCGTATCACCGCCGAGATCAACGAGGAGGATATCGTCAAGGTGAAGCCGGGCCAGCGCGTGCTGCTGCGCCATGATGGGCATGACGGCGACCCGCTCGAAGCGGTGGTCGAGCGTCTGACGCCGAAGGGCGATCCCGAGACCAAGACCTTTCGTGCCTATCTGCTGCTTCCCAACGACACGCCCCTGATGATCGGCATGAGTGTCGAGGCCAATATCGTCGTGCGCGAGGCGAAGGATGTGGTGCTGCTGCCGGCGGAAGCCGTGGTCGAGGGCAGGGTGCAACTTGTCGCCGGTGATCGTCTCACGCTCGAGCCTGTCGAGGTCGGCATTCGCGGATCGGGGATGGTCGAGATCCAGAGCGGCGTCGCGGCGGGGGATCAGGTCGCCTCACCCTATCGCGGCGATCTCGACGAGGGCGCCCGCATTCGCGTGCAGGCCCCGGATTCGGGATGAAACTGGTCCTCGACATCGCCTGGACCCATGTGCGTTCGCGCCTGCGTCAGACGCTGGTCGGCATGCTGGGCGTGGCGATGGGCGTCGGCTTTTCGATCATGATGGCGGCCCTGATGGTCGGCTCGCAAAACGACTTCATCCGCCAGCTGGTCGACAGCCTGCCGCATATCACCATCCGTGACGAGCGCCGCGACCCGCCGCGGCAGCCGGTGGAGGATCTCTACCAGGCCGTGCAGTTCTCCGGCCTGCGCACGCCGGTGACCCGGCCCGGCATCAAGAACCCCTATGCGATCATCGCCACGCTCGAGAGCCAGAAGCTCGGCAAGGTAGCACCCTCGGTCGAGTCGCGCGCGGTCATTCGCTATGCCGGGCGGGACACGGCCGCTTCCGTCACCGGCATCGATCCGAAGCGCGAGGCCAAGGTCTCGAAACTGCCGTCCCAGATCCGAGCCGGCTCGCTCTCGTCGCTGTACGCATCCTCGAACGCGATCATTCTCGGCGACCGTCTCGCCGCCAAGATCGGGGCGCGCATCGGCAACACCATCACGCTGGTTGCCGGCAACGGACGGCGCATGTCCTGCACCGTGGTCGCCTTCCTGCATGCCGGTGTCGCCAACATCGACGAAACCCAGGCCTACACGCTGAACAAGACGGCGCAGATCCTGGCGGGGCAGATCGGCCTGGTGAACGCGATCCGCATCCGCGTCGGCCATATCCTCGATGCCCGCGCCATCGCTGCGCGCATCGAGACGCAGACCGGCTACAAATCCGTCTCCTGGCAGGAGGCGAACGAGGATCTGCTGTCCGCCTTCGAGATCAGAAACGTCATCATGTACACCGTGGTCGGCGCCATCCTGCTGGTCGCGTCCTTCGGCACCTACAACATCATCTCGACCATCACCCACGAAAAGACGCGGGACATCGCGATCCTGAAATCGCTCGGTTTTACCGAACGCACGGTGCGCCGGATCTTCCTGCTGGAGGCCATCATCATCGGTTTCGCCGGCACGATCATCGGCTGGGGGCTCGGCTACGCCCTCAGCCGGGCACTCGGCTCGATCGAGTTCAAGAGCCCGTTCGTCGACGCGACCCACCTGCCGATCGAGTATGACGTCACCCACTATCTGATCGCGACCGCGGTCGCCCTCGCGGCTTCGGGAATCGCCGGCTATCTGCCTGCGCGCAAGGCGGCGCGCGTGCATCCGGTCGACATCATCCGCGGAGCGTCCTGATGCCGTCCAGCGCGCCCGGCGCGCCGCTGATCCGGCTGGACAAGGTCACGCGCACCATCGGCGACGGCGTGGTCACGACCCTGGTGCGCGACATCGATCTCGAGATCAGGGGGGGCGAATTCGCCGCGATCGTCGGTCCGTCGGGCTCGGGCAAGAGCTCGCTGCTCTACCTGCTCGGTCTGCTCGATGCGCCGACCGCGGGCGACGTTCTGGTGCAGGGCGAGAACGCCAATCATCTGAACGAAGCGGCACGCGCGCACCTCCGCCTGTCGCTGCTCGGCTTCGTCTTTCAGTTTCATTTTCTGCTGCCGGAATTCACGGCGCTTGCCAATGTCATGCTGCCGATGCGCGCTCTTCGCAAGCTGGACGAGCGCGCCATGCAGGAGCGCGCCGAAGGATTGCTCGCGTCGCTCGGTCTTGCCGAGCATGCCCACAAGACGCCGGACAAGCTCTCGGGCGGTCAGCGCCAGCGGGTCGCGATCGCGCGCGCGCTCGCCAACGAGCCGATGGTGCTGCTCGCCGACGAGCCGACCGGCAATCTCGACACTGCCTCCAGCGAGCAGGTGCTGGAAATCTTCCGAAGACTGGTGGACGAGACCGGCCGTGCGATCGTCATGGTCACCCATGACCTCGATCTGGCGGCGCGCACCGACCGCCAGATCCGCATCGTCGACGGCCGGATCGTCTGATCAGCGCCGGGGCGGTGCCGGCGGTGTCGGTGTTGATGGCCAGGGCGCGAAGGGAAAGGGCAGGTCCTCGGTGACGAAGGTCTGAAAGCGCACGATCGCCGCCATGTAGTCGGCGAGGCCGTGGCTGAAGCCCATCAGATTGTCCATGGTCTTGCCGGTGAACAGCAGCATCAGGAACTGCAGCACGGCGATGGCGACCAGCAGGATTTCGGCGATCGTCCAGGCTGCGGCCAGGATCAGCATGTACAGCAGCCGGATCCAGGTGCTCCGTCGCTGCACATGGCCCTTGACGTCGGGATTACCGCCAAATCCGCGATCGGCTGTGGTATCGGTCATCTCCACCCTCCTTTGCAGAGCGCCCCGCTCTCGCGCAAGCACGTGCAGATGCCCTAGATATAAGAACGCGGCGCCCGAAAAGAACCTCGCTTGCGCTCAATATCACCGCCCACAGCTCAATAGGCCGGAACCACCTCGGTCACGAGGAAGGTGCGCTGCACCTCGTCATGCTCGGTGATCGAGACATATTCGCCGGGCGTGAAGCGATGCCGGTCGAAGCGAAAAATCGGCTCCTCGTCCTCCTCGTCCATGCCGTCATAGTGAAACGCCCAGTGATGGCCGCGGTGATGCACGAGCTTGCCGTATTCGTCGTCCTCGCCCTGCCAGAAGCGATGCACGCGGCAGGAGTCTCGCGCGGTCTTCCAAGCCTCGGCATCGAGCGTGCCATCAGCCGTCAGCGGTGCGGTGAAGGCGTAGCCGCGCGCGTTGCTGCCTTCCGGAAATTCGGCATTGCGGGCCAGTTCGAGCCTGATCTTGTGCAGGGACATGGACAGCCTCCATCGAGCGCACGGGGTTGGTCCCCGTGCTATGCACGTTTTTGCCGCCTCGATGTTTGATCTGGCTCAAGGCAGGCCTCAGCCCTCGGCTTCGCGCCATCTGGTTTCGCGATGCAGGATGTAGAGCCCGCTCGCGATCAGGATGGCCGAGCCCAGCCAGACAGAGGTGCCGGGGAGGTCCGACCAGATCAGCCAGTCCAGCAGGATGGCCCAGAGCAGCGCCGAATAGTCGAAGGGGGCGATGACAGCGGCCGGGACAAAGCGGTAGCCCTGCGTGATCAGCAGCATGCCGAGCGTGCCGATCAGTCCCATGAAGAGAAAGAGGGCGAGGTCTGCGGGGCCGGGCGTCATCCACTGGCTGGGCATCAGGATGAGGGCCGCGAGCGCCGCCCCCAGGCTCGACCAGAACACGATCGACGACGTGGTCATGTCACGTGTCAATTTGCGGCTGACCAGCATGGTCAAGGCATAGGACAGAGCGGCCGCGAGGGGCAGCAGCGCCTCCAGGCGAAAGCTGGAGGTGCCGGGCTGAATGACCACCAGCACGCCGGCGAAGCCGACGGCGACCGCGGCCCAGCGACGCATGCCGACATGCTCGCCGAGCAGCGGCACGGACAGGGCGGTGATGAACAGCGGTGCCGTGAACGCGATGGCAAACGCGTCGGCGAGCGGCAGATAGCGAAGCCCGGTGAAGAAGAGAAAGCCGGCTGCCAGGCTGCAGACGGTGCGCAGCGCCAGAAGTCCGATGCGATGCGCGCGCAGCATGCCCAGGCCTTTGCCGCTTGCGAGCACGAACAGGAACACGAGCACGGCGCCGACGCCGTTGCGCGCCAGGATGATCTGGCTCACGGCGTAGCCTTCGCCCAGCCATTTTGCACAGGCGTCCATGACCGACATGGCAAACAGCCCGGCGACGACCGAGGCTATGCCAAGGCCGATGCGGCTGCTGCCGATTGTCGACCCTGTCTCAGCGATGGACATAGAACCGAGATCCCGAACGGTTGCGCGCGCCAAGCCGGCTGCGCGAGCGGTCACAGCACCTTGCAGATCAACAAGGGATAGCTGCTTTCAGGCGATCGCGCACGGATCTCGGACCACGGCGAAAAAATCTATTCAGCCGCGGTCACGATGCTGCTGTCGGGCGGCAGGGTGAAGAGTTCCTGTCTGGCTTCGATGCCGCGCAGCTGATGCTCACCGAAAGAAGGCAGATCGCCCGCAAAACTGTTGGCGAAGGCCGCGGACAGCAGGATGGGCGCCTGCAGCGCCTTGCACATGTCCTGAATGCGGGATGCCTGATTGACGGCCGGGCCGATCACGGTGAAGTCGAGGCGTCCGGACGCGCCGATATTGCCGTAGGTCAGATCGCCGCGATGCAGCGCGATGCCATAGCCGAGCGGCGACTCGCCCATGGCCTGCCGGTCCTGATTGAGCTTGGCCATGCGCCGCTCGGCGTCGCGCGCCGCAGCGATCGCCTTGGCCGGCGCATCGGGATGCTTGCTGGTTCGATCCTTGATCGGGAAGATCGCGAGCACCGAATCGCCAATGAATTTCAGGACCTCGCCGCCGTGATCCATGACGGCGCCTGCCATGGCGTCGAAAAAACCGTCGAGCAGCGCCAGATAGGTCGCACGCGGCAACGTCTCCGACAGTCTGGTCGATTCGCGAAGGTCGGAGAACCAGATCACGGCGTGCACGTCCTCGCCGTCGCCGCGCTTGATCCGTCCGTTCAGCACCCGCTGGCCGGTGTTGTGGCCGAGATAGGTGCCGAGCAGAGAGGCCGCGGTGCGGTGCAGCGCATGCACTTCCATCACCCGTGCGAGCATCGGCAGAATCTCGTAGAGCTCGCCGAGATGCTCGGTGGTAAACCCGTCCGGCGCCTTGGACACCAGGGTGATGATGTTCAGCTGGCCGTCGGAGAATTTGAGCGGGATCGCGACATAGTCGGTCGCCCCCCGCTCGCGCAGCTCTTCGAGAACCGGAAAGTCCAGCACCGGCGAGGCGCCGGTGAGGCGGCGGCGGATGCCGCCTTCGCCGCGCATGATCAGGGCGAACGGGCTGCTTTGAAACGCCTCCTTGTCCAGCACCTCGTAGGTCGGATGGTGAACACTGATCTCGTTCCAGTCATCCTGCCAGGTGTAGACGCTCGCCAGCACTTCGGGGTGGAGCGTCCTTATCATGCAGCGCACGCGCCAGACGGGCTGGCCTGCGCCGACCAGCATCTCCGCGAACCCCCGAACCAGCTCTTCCGCCGTCTTGACGTGGGGCGCCTTCCGCATCAGCCAGTCGACGAACGGATTGCCGATGGTGCTGGCCGGCGGCTCCTGCCTGGCCATGCGCAGGCCGTCCTGGTACCAGCCGTCCATCTTCTGCCAATAGATGGCGACATAGTCCTTGATGCTCGCCGCTTCTTCGAACGGGTCCTCGTAGCTCCAGACGGCGTTCTCGGCCTCGCGGTCGCCGACCTTCACGGTCCAGTAGGAGGCGTTGCCTTTGAACGGGCAGTGGGTGTGCAACTCGGTGCGCTGCAGCAGGTCCATGCGCACATCGTCCCGCGGGAAATAGTAGACCGGCGCCAGACGGGTTTCGCGCAGGACCACTACCCGATCGCTTTCGGCGATGGTCACGCCGTTGAACTCGACCCGTACAGGCCTGGGCGAAGGCTCGATGTCGAAGCGATAGCCTCGATAGATTGCCTTTCGGGCCTCGATATTGGTCACGGCGAATTTGCTCAAAGGCCCCGCCCTTTCGGCTGAAGCTGCAACATGAAAAGCGCCGTTTTCACGGCACCTTAGAGATAGGAAGCGCAGTGCCCTCAGACCAGAGGCTCGATCCGATCGATCACGCCTTGCCGACGAAGCCCGCACGGATCTCGTCGATCTGTGCGAGGGCCTCGGCCGGCAGCGGTCCCTTGTCGATGGCGGCGGCTGCCTGCTGCAGCTCGTCGATGGTCGCGATGCCGATCTCGGTCGTGGACAGTGAGGGATTGGCGATGACGTAGCGCACCGCCAGCTCCGGGAGCGTGCGCGCATAACCTGCTTCGATCACCGGCTGCAGGCACTTTGCCCGCGCCACGTCGGTGGCGTAATCGGGTGCTGAGCCGATCGGTGCCACCTGCTGCATGCTGAGCGGGTGGCGCGCCTCGCTACCCGACATGGCGCCGCCCGCCAGCACACGCACGCCGATCGTGCCCACGCCGTTGTCGGCGGCGACCTTCAGGAGCTGGCGGTAGTCCTGCCCGGGATAGTTTTTGGGGACCGCCTCGCCGGCCGACGGGATCAGCACATTGTAGAAGATCTGGGCCGTGTCGATTCGGCCGGACTTGACGAGCTGATGCAGCGCTTCGGTGTCGCCATTGGCGGTGAAGCCGAGAAAGCGCGTCTTGCCCTCGTCGCGCAGCTTGTCGAACACCGGGAGAATGTCGTTCAGCACCTCGTCCACGGTCACTGCGTCGTCGGACGGGGCGGTGCCGAGCGTGTTGTGGAGCTGAAGCAGATCGACGGAGTCCTGCTGCAGGCGCTTCAGGCTGGTCTCGATCGAGGCGCGGATCGCCGCTTCGAAATGGCCGCGATCGCTGCCTGCCAGGCGCACCTTGGTGCTGACCACGACGCCGCCGCGGTTCTTGCCGAGCGCACGGCCGAGATTGGTCTCGGAGGCACCATTGCCGTAGAGAGGCGCCGTGTCGAAATGGTTGATGCCATGGTCGCGCGCCCAGGCGACGGCGCGGTCCTGATCGCCGGGATCGCCTTTGGTCATCAGCCCACCGACCGCGCCGCAGCCGAATGTCAGGAGCGAAACGTTCAGGCCTGTTCTGCCGAGCTGTCTGGTTTTCAAGGACGTGTCTCCTTCTTCCTCATCCTGTCCTTTTTAAGGCCCGAAGCTCCGGTAAGCCACCATCACCGAAAATCGATCTGTCTGGATCGACCGCGATCGAGGACCTCGACCGGCAGGATCATCGGTCAGCGCTTCGATCTTTTCCCAGCTCTCCGCGCGCTCCGTCGAAAGACGCAGACACTAGAGCGGATCCCGATCAGATGTGATCGGGATGCACGCTCTATCTCTTTGTTTCAACGCACTTCCTGATCGATCAGGCGTTTCCATCTGATCGGGAAAAGCTCTAGCACCGCCGAGCAGCGCGGCCCAGCGCTCTCGGCAGCGCCGACGACGTCTTGCTGCCGGCTTTTGACAGCAGCGGTTCAGGTGGTCGTTTCGAGCTTGGTTTCGCTCTGTTTCCCCGGCGTCGATTCGTCGGTGATCCGGACCTGAAGGCTGCACATGACGATCATCTGCGCGCGCGCCGGACCTTCAGACGGATGAGCATGCCCGCACTTTGCCGACCGGACCGCCATCTGTTCCGGGTTCCGACGGGCGGCGGACCC
Organism: Alphaproteobacteria bacterium; assembly: GCA_041398025.1. Taxonomy (GTDB): domain Bacteria; phylum Pseudomonadota; class Alphaproteobacteria; order Geminicoccales; family Geminicoccaceae; genus JANQPX01. The sequence goes on along the minus strand of JAWKVM010000009.1, from coordinate 15,272 downwards.
TGACGCGGTCGGTGAGCTTGCGGACACGTCTGAGATTGAGGAGACGCTTGATGTAAAGCTCACTGACGGTCGTCCCTTTGGCGAGGATCAGGTCGTCGCTCGCGAGATCGAAGATCGGTGTCATCAGCACGTCGCCCGGACAGACCGACGACAACGGGACATCGATCACCTCGACGCCGTGCTCCTGTTTCGACGCTTGATCGCCGAGGATGGCCGTGGCGATCAGCTTGAGCAGCTTCTGATCGTAGATGCGGTCATACTTGCCCATCATCGCCAGGCTGTCGTCGAGCTCGGTCCCCCTTTCCGCGCTGAGCGCGAGATCGTTCAGAATTCTGACGATGCGGGCGCCGATCGGGATGGCGTTGCCGGCCTTGTCGTCACGGGGAAAGCCGCTGCCGTCCACGTTCTTGCCCTGATAGAGCACGTAGTCGGCGACCTCCTGCATTCTCGGAATATTGCAGATCAGCTTGTGCGCGGTCTCCGCCGAGGCTTCCACCATGTCCCGCTCGACCTGCGTCAGCGCAAGGTTCGAGCGCGCCCTTTTCGCGACCTCGGGCGGGACCGCGGCCAGGCCGATCGGCGCCAGCATCACCGCCATCTCCAGCTTCCAGTGATGGCGCTGCAAGCCGAGGGCATTGGTGACCTTGCGCGTCCATGCGCGCGCACGCTCGGTCCTGCCGAAGCTGTCGGGGTCGATCAGCGCCAGGATGTCGGTCAGAACCTTGATGCTGCCGGCCAGTGTCTTGTTCAGCAGATCGCGCTCGGCGGTGACCAGGCGATACTGCTCGATGGCCGCATCCAGGCCTGCTGCCAGCATGTCGGCCGGACAGGGCTTGGTGAAGAAGCGAAAGATGTTGCCGTGATTCACGGCATTCATCGCGGTGTCGAGATCGGCCTGGCCGGTCAGCATGATGCGGACGGTGTCCGGCGCGATTTCGGCGATTTCGGAAAGCACCTCGATTCCGGTCCGGCGCGGCATGTTCATGTCGCACACGACGACGGCGAACGGCCCCCGCTCGCGGATGATCGCGATCCCCTCATCGCCGCTTTCGGCAAGCGCAAGCTCGAAGCGCTTGTGGAGCTTGCGGCGAATGCCTTCCAGCAGATTGCGCTCGTCGTCGATGATCAGAATCGACTCTTTCGGCCGCGCGGATGGCGTCGTCATCATGATCATGCTCCTCCCACTTCGGCGACCGGCGACCACGCCTCCGACCTCGGATCGGCGATCTCGAGATCCAGCCCCCAATAGGCGAGCAGCAGCGTGCCCAGCGCGCGCTCACCCTGGTCATCCAGTTCTTCCGGGATGTCGATCGCGGCGAGCGCGCCCGTGTGCAGCATCATCGCCAGGGTCTTGGCATTGATGCCGTTGTCGCAGGCATCGCCGCTGGTCTCGACCGCACCCATCAGGTCGGCAACGCGCCGGTTGACCTCGACCACGCTCACGTCGTCCTGCTCGCAGGAGCATTCGACCCCGCGGAACAATTCGACGTCGACCAGCAGGCGTCTCATGATGTCGGCACCCAGGATCGAGACGGCGCGGCGCGGATCGAGCGTCCGGGTCGGTGGGCCGAAAAAGGCGCCGTTCACCAGGCGCAGCACCTGGAGCGACATGCCGATATCCGCAGAGACGATGTCGCCCACATGTTCGATGTCGACGGTCGGAGCACCGAGCGCCGTGCGCAGCTGCGCGATCTTTGCCCGCGGCGAGGGCAGACGCCGATGTGCGCCGAGCTTCATGCAGATCGCGCGCTGCTGCTCGTCGAGCCTGGTCTGACGAATGCGTTCGAGCGCGCGTTCCAGGAGTTTCGGATCGCAGGGCTTGGCGAGAAACTGGTGTGCCGGGCGCACGGCTCTGAGAATGGCGTCAAGCTCTGCGTGACCCGAGAGCACGAGGCGCGCCACCGCCGGATGGCGCATCGCGACCTCGTTCAACAGCGCAGCCCCATCCATGCCGGGCATGCGCATGTCGGAGACGATGACGGTGAATTCCTGCTCTTCCAGGAGGAGGAGCGCTTCCGGCCCGGACGTGGCGAAGTTCATCTCCCAGTCGTGACGGAGGCCGCGCAGGAGGCGCCGAAGGCCGCTCAGAACCAGTGGCTCGTCGTCGACGAACAGGGCGCGGGTTTTCATGCCAAAACCTCCTCGCAGGAGGCGCTCGCCGTGGTTTCCGCCTCGAGGGGCAGGGACACCGTGAACGTGCTGCCTCGTCCGACTTCCGTCGAAAGCTCGATCCCGCCGCCATGCTGTTCGCCGACGATCTTTCGGCAGATCGAAAGACCCTGGCCGCTGCCTTCGCCCGCATCCTTGGTGGAGAAGAACGGCTCGAAGACCCGCTCGCGCAGCTGGTCGGGAATGCCCGTGCCGTTGTCGGCGACGGTGACCCTGATCCAGCCATTGTCGCTCGACGTCTTGATGGTGATCAGCCCGCGCTCCCGATCGGGTCTCGCCTTGATGGCATGGGCTGCATTCACGATGAGGTTCAGCCAGACCTGGCTCAAAGCGCCGATATGGCAGGACATTCTGGGCAGGCCGGGATCGAGATCGAGCTCGAGATCGGCATCGTATTTCCACTCGTTCCGGCAGATCGTCGCGGTCATGTCGATCGCCTGGTTGATGTCGGCCATTTCCTTCTCGGCCGACCCGCGGCGCGCGAAGCTTTTCATCGCCGAGGCGATGCGCGCCACCTGCTGGATGCCGGCGAGCGACTGCTCGATCGCGCCCGACAGCTCGTCTCGAAGAAAATCGAGCTCGGCCTCTTCGAGCGCAGCGGACAGCATGGCTGTTTCCCGGTCGAGCAGGCCTGCCGCAAGCGCGGCCTCGTGAAGGCTGGCATAGCAGCCGAGAAGCCGGTCGACCGCCCCGAAGCTGTCATTGATGAATTGAAGATTGTCGCCGATGAACTGGATAGGCGTGTTGATCTCATGGGCAATGCCGCTTGCCATGGTGCCGAGGGTCGCCAGCTGATTGCTGTGAGGCTGCGTCGACACCTGATCAGGACATGGGGCCATCATCGAACTCCCAGAAGCAGAAGCCATGCTGCTCTAATTCGCCATTTTATTTTTAAATGATTGACATTTGATTAAATCAGCATGTTTCGCTCTGCTGTGCTAAAGACTGGTAAATGGTCAATATTTAAGAAAAAGATAATCTTTCTGCGTCATCGTGATCGCTCTGCTTCACCAGGACCATCACAGGCGGAGCTGGGCATGACCAAACCTCTCGTCCTCCTGATCGACGACGACCAGGCAATCCTGGCCGCCTGCCAGCGGCAGCTTCGGCGGCATTATCGTCTCGTGACCGCCGGCAGCGGTCGGGACGCGCTCGACATCATGCAGTCGGAACAGCCCGACGCCGTGGTCAGCGATCTGCATATGCCGGAGATGAACGGTGTCGCGCTGCTCACCGAGGCCCGGCATCTGGCGCCCCATACCGTGCGCATCCTGCTGACCGGCCAGCCGGACCTTTGCAACCTCATCGAGGCGGTCAACAGCGGCGAGATCTTCCGGCTCCTGGTCAAGCCTTGCCCGAGCGACGCCATGATCGCAGCGATCGACGACGGCCTCCGGCGGCATCGGTCGCAGGACGCGTCGGCCGGGCAGGAGGCGACGCTGCATCATCCGGAATTCGGGCTGACCGTCCATGCCTCGAAGCGCGTGCAGCAACGGGCTATTCCGCCCATCGTCATCGAATGGCTGACCCGCTTCGGCGCGCAGAAATGGTCGCGCGGGGCCTCGGTCTACGCCTTCGACAAGGAAGGACGCAGGCGCCTTCGCCGGCATATCGGCCAGCGTCTCTTCGCGTCGATCGAGCACTGGCTCGACGCCTATGTGGTGGTCGGCGGCGGCCAGCAGGTGGTCACCGTCGGATGGCGCCAGCAAAAACGGCACGTCTGAACGCCCGGCCGGACCGACCGCTGGTTCCCTGTCCAGCGCTCTGCGAGAGCCTCCTTCGTCCTCGCTCTCCAAAGCGGTCTGTCAGCCATGCCGATGCGACCTGCAATCGGTCATTTCGGTGACGGTGCACGCTCGCCGGCGCCATGCTGGCCGGCCTGCCGGTCGCCATCCTATATCTCCTGTCCCAGCGCCGGATGACCCAGGCCATCACCCTCTCCGCCGGCATCAAAGGCTGGTGGTATGACCCCCTCATCGACTTTTTGCCGCCATGGCCGAACGCGCCATAGGGGTGATCGGTATGCGGACCGTTCCACATTGCCCAATCCTGTCGGATACTTCCCCACACGCCGTCATTGAACCTGGGGGAACGCCTGTGCTGAACGCTCGTCTCGTCGTCGATCACGACTTCCCGCTCGCCGATCTCGATCGCCGGCTGTTCGGCGCCTTCGTCGAGCATCTCGGCCGCTGTGTCTATGGCGGGATCTACGAGCCCGGCCATCCGAGCGCCGATGCGCGCGGCTTTCGGGGTGACGTGCTGGCCCTCACCCGCGAGCTCGGGCCGACCATCATCCGCTATCCCGGCGGCAATTTTCTTTCCGGCTACAATTGGGAAGACGGCGTCGGTCCGGCGGAGGAACGGCCGACCCGGCTCGATCTCGCCTGGCTCTCCACCGAGACCAACCGCTTCGGCACCAACGAGTTCATCGACTGGTGCCGGGCCGCCGACCTGGAGCCGATGCTCGGGGTCAGTCTCGGCACGCGCGGTCCGGAGGCGGCGCGCCGGTTCGTCGAATATTGCAATCACCCCGGCGGCACGCAGCTCTCGGAGCTGCGCAAGGCCCATGGCTACGACCAGCCCCACGGCGTCAAATTCTGGTGCATCGGCAACGAGATGGACGGCCCCTGGCAGATCTGCCGAAAGACCGCCGGGGAATATGGGCGTGCTGCCCACGAGACGGCGAAGGTGATGCGCTGGGTCGACGCCGACCTCACGCTGGCCGCCTGCGGCTCCTCGCACCGCAACATGCAGACCTATGCCGCATGGGAATATGAGGTGCTCGATCATTGCTTCGACCATGTCGACATGATCTCGCTGCACACCTATTTCGCCAATTCGACCGGCCGGATCGAGGACTATTTCGGCGCGATCGAGCTGATGGATACCTTCATCAAGGAGGTGGTCGCCATCGCGGATGCGGTCGCTGCCAGGCGCCGCTCGAAAAAGCGCATCATGCTGAGCTTCGACGAGTGGAACGTCTGGTATCGGACCCACAACCCCGAGGGCATGCGCCGGCCGGGCTGGCCGCAAGCGCCTGATCTGCTCGAGGAGGTCTACGATTTTCAAGACGCGCTGATCGTCGGCGGCGCGCTGATCACGCTGCTGAACAACGCCGACCGCGTGAAGGCCGCCTGCCTCGCCCAGCTGGTCAACGCCATCGGCGCGATCATGACCGAAACCGGCGGTGCCGCCTGGCGCCAGACCATCTTCCACCCGTTCGCCCAGGCCTCGCGCTTCGGCCATGGCCGGGTGATGCGGGCCAGGACCGACAGCACCTGCTTCGAGGCTGAAGAAGCCGGCGAGATTCCCCATCTTTACGCGTCGGTGGTCGACGATCGCGAGACCGGCATCACCACCATCTTCGCCCTCAACCGCAGCCCGTCCGACAGCATGACGCTCGAAGCCGATCTCAGGGGGCTGGGCAGGGCGCGCACGCTCGAACACGCCCTGGAGCTGCATCATCAGGACGTCACGGCGATCAACACCAGGGACGAGCCGGACAAGGTCACACCACGCACCAACGGCAATGTTCGGGTGGATGGCGAGACGCTCACGGCCGAGCTGAAGCCGCTGTCCTGGAACGTGATCGTCACCAAGGCGGCGCGCTGAGCCTGCTCTGATCGACGATCGCGATCTTAGGCCGCTCCGGGATACGCGATTTCGGCGATAAAGCGCGTACCATAGAAAGCCCGACGGTCGTTCCGTCGACATCATTACCCAAAATTAATTCAACCTTCTCCGCGAGCACCACGCACGGTTCCAGCCTTGCTGGCACGTCCTCACCGTCAGCCAATCAAGGTCGAGCCGCCGCGCGAGCAACGTACGGAGAATGGTCGATGATCAAGAAGAGAGCGCCAAGCGGCCGGCCGTTGGGGGGGCTACTCGCCTCGACGATCCTGGCCGCGTCACTGCTGACCGGGCCGGCCCACGCCCAAAGCGCTGGCCTGCAGCCCATCCTTCCCGACCTGTCCCATGTGGTCAAGGATGAGGACTGGGCCAGGATCCTGGGCAAGGCCCTGTTCTGGGAGCAGAAATTGGGAAGCGACGGCATGGCCTGCGCAAGCTGCCATTTCAGCGCCGGCGCCGATCCCAGGATCAGCAATCAGCTCAGCCCGGGCCTGCTCCAGGTCACGCTGGACGGCGCCGGCAATCAGATCGGCGCGACCGACGGCAGCTTCGGCAACGCCGATGGTCTGATGCCGTCCGGTCAGCCCGCCGGACCGAACTACACGGTCCGACCCGAGGACTTTCCCTTCCATCAGCTCGCGGACGGTGCCGATCGCAACTCCGCCATCATCACCACCACCAATGACCGCATGGCATCGGCAGGCTCGTTCGATGCCGACTTCAAGAGCGTCGGCCGCAGCGACGACCGCTGCGGCAAGGCCAGGTCCGACGTCTTCCACGTCAACGGCCGCGCGGCGCGCGCGGTCGAGCCGCGCAACACCCCGACCACGATCAATGCGGTGTTCAACTTCCGCAATTTCTGGGACGGCCGCGCCAAGGACGTGTTCAACGGCAAGGGCGTGTTCGGGCGCAGCGAGATCACCAACGATCCGACCGCCCGCGTGATCGAATTTGACGGCCATGACGCCGCTCTCGCGATCATGGAGATCGACCATGCAAGCCTCGCCTCTCAGGCGGTCGGTCCGCCATTGAGCAATCTCGAAATGTCCTGCGACGGCAGGATGTTCGCCGATGTCGGCAAAAAGATGCTCGGCCTGGTGAAGCGCCCGCTCAGCGGACAGAAGGTGGCTGCCGACGACAGCCTGTTCGGCAGCGACGGCCCGAAGGGCAATGTCATCAATCGCACCGGGACGGGTCTGAAATACACCTATGAGCAGCTCGTGAAGATGGCCTTCCACGAGAAATACTGGAAAGCACCCGGCAGCTTCACCATGAACCCGGACGGCACGCTCGAGCAGGCCGGTGGAAGCCTGTTCTCGCTGTTCAGCGGTCTGCCCTTCGTGCAGACAGCGCTTGCCGACAGCCCGCTCGGCGAGCAGCTGTTCGGGAACGGCGCGCTCGGCCGCTTTCTCAGCGGCTACAGGATCGGCCATGGCAAGAAGGGCAGCTACAGCCAGATGGAGCACAACTTCTCGCTCTTCTTCGGGCTGTCGGTCATGCTCTACGAGGCCGACCTGATCTCCGATCAGAGCCGCTTCGACGCCGCCACGGCCGGGGGCTGCTTCATCACCCTGCCGCCGGCAGGCGGTCCGCCGCGCCAGGCCGTGAATCCGTCTTGCGTCGCCAATGGACTGCTGACCCAGAAGGAAGCGGACGGCTTCGCGCTGTTCTCCAACTTCGCCCCGCCGGCCGGTGCCTGCGTGGCCTGCCACACCGGTCCGCTGTTCTCCGATGCGACCCGCTTCGTCGGCAACGATCCGTTCGACGTCGCCGGCCAGGCGCCGCTGGTGCTGCAGGTGGGTGCCAATCCGGGAGCCTTCCGTGACATCGGCTTCCACAATATCGGCTCGCGTCCCGTGAATCAGGACCTGGGCAATGGCGGCCTCGATCCCTGGGGGCAGCCGCTCTCGGTTGCGCGCCAGGTCAAGCATGCACTGCAGCCCGGCGGCAGCAGCCCTGCCGACGGCTACGACATGGATCTCTGCGATCTCCTCGGCGGACCTCCGGGTACGGTGCCGCTTTGCCCGGGTGGTGTGCGGCCGGATGCGGATGACTTCCGCCTCTCCGTCGACGGCAGCATGAAGACGCCGAGCCTGCGCAACGTCGCGCTCACGCCGCCCTACTTCCACTATGGCGGGTACTCGACGCTGGAGCAGGTGGTGGAGTTCTATGCCCGCGGCGGCAGCCGGCGCGACATCAGCGACGGCGACGACTCCGGCACGGGCGCCAATGGCGATCGCGGTGCGGTCGATGCGAATGCGCATCCATCCGGCGGCAGCGGCACCAATGTCTTCATCGCGCCGCTCAACCTCGCGATCGATCCGGCGGGCGGCAAGGACCAGCGCTATGGCATCGAGGCGATCGCCGCCTTCATGCGCACCATGACCGACACGCGCGTGCAATGCGATGCCGCACCGTTCGACCACCCGTCTCTGGTGGTGCCGAACGGCCACAAGGCCAACGGCCAGGACAACGTCCTGAAGATCCCGGCCGTCGGCAGGAACGGCGCTGCGGGCACGGCCTATGGCTGCCTGCCCAACGCCGGTGACCTGTTCGCGATCCAGACCCGCGTCAGCGCACCGAACTGAGCATCCGGACGCTAAGCGTCAGCCGAGAGGAACGGCGGGCTCCGGCCCGCCGTTTTTCTTTGCCGTTCTGATCCTTGCGCCATGACGCTGGTCGCTGCCAGGATCACGTTGCGTCGGGCTTGACCACGCCGTCCGAATCGTGGAGGTCTGCAGGCCGACGAGGGAAGCGTGCGGGAGAACAACCGATGACGGGGCTGGTCAGTTTCGACGTGCTCTATGACATGGCGGCATCGCGCAAGGGCGGCGCCGTTGCCTTCGAGGCCACGTTGTCGACACCGAAATCACCCGAGGAGCTCGCCGCGATCGCCGACGATCGGTGGCTGTCGGCCATGTCGAAATCGGTCTTTCGGGCCGGGTTCAACTGGAAGGTCGTCGAAGCCAAATGGCCGCGCTTCGAGGAGGTGTTCGAGGATTTCGACATCGGCCGCATGTCCATGATGTCCGACGACGATCTGCATGACTATCTGAAGTCCGACGGTATCATCCGGCATGCCAAGAAGATCCTGTCGATTCGCGACAATGCCGTCTTCCTGCGCGAGCTCGTTGCCGAGCATGGCAGTGCCGGGCAGGCGATCGGCGGCTGGCCGAACGAGGATTTTTGCGGCCTTCTCTGGCTGCTGAAACGCCGCGGCAGCCGGCTCGGCGGGACCACCGGCATGTATTTTCTGCGTGGTGCCGGAGTCGACGGCTTCGTGCTCTCCCGCGATGTCGTGCGCGCGCTGATCCGTGACGGCGTCATCGACAAAGAGCCGGGCTCGAAACGCGATCTCGATCTTGTGCAGGCAGCCTTCAATCAGTGGTCCACCGAAAGCGGCAGGCCGCTGATGCAGATCAGCCGGGTGCTCGCCTGCTCGATCGAGTAGCCGCCGCTCAGCCCCCGGCGCTGGCCACGGGCTTCATCATCAGCACCACGCGTTTCGAGCGATCCCCGCTTGCGAGTTCACCCACCGCGCAAAAGCCGAGGGCCGCGTGGAAGGCCATGGACACCGGGTTCGGCGGCTCGCTGTTGACTTCGCAGGCGAGATGGCTTGCTCCCCGCAGCCTGGCGAAGGCTTCGAGATCGGCATAGAGGCGCCGGCCGAGACCGCTCTTGTGCGCCGAGCGGTCGATCATCACCCGGTCGACATAAAGAAAATCCGCGTAACGCTCGCCGAACCAGCGATAGTGTGCACTCCGATAGTCTGTGCCCGGCGCGAGCGCGACCAGCGCGCCCGCTGGCCTGCCGTCCTGATTGATGCAGCGCGCATAGCTGGAAAACTGCAGAATCTGGGCAAGATCGTCGGGCTCGAGGTGATTGACATGCGGCACGGATGCGTTGTTCAGGGCGAGCAGCCAGTCGAGGTCGGCCGGGCCGATTCCCCGGACCACTGTGCCGGCGTCCTCCGATCCCGTGTGCTCAGTCATCGGCGACCACGGCACCTTCGGCAAGCAGGGCAGCGAGCTCGTCCTCGTCGAAGCCCGCCTCCTTCAGCACCTCCCGGCTGTGCTGGCCATAGACCGGCGCCCCGCGCGCGACCTTGCCGGGGGTGTCGGAGAATTTGACCGGCAGGCCGATGGTTTCGACCTCGCCGAGATGCTTGTGCGTCACCTTGGTCACCATTTTTCGCGCGCGCACCTGCGGATCGGCCTGCATCTGCAGCACGTCGTAGACCGGGCCCGCGGGCACGCCGACCGCCTCGAAGCGGGCGAGCAGATCGGCGGATGCGTGCGGCTTGAAAAAGGGGGCGAGCGCGTCCTCCAGCTCCTTCAGATGTCCCATGCGGTCGTGATTGTCGCGAAAGCGCGGATCGTCGGCGAGATGCTCGGCGCCGAGGGCTTCAAGGGCGCGCAGCCAGTTGCGCTGGTTGCTGCCGCCGATGACGATCCACCCGTCGGCGCATTCGAACGCCTGATAGGGCGCGCTCAGGGGATGCGCCGAGCCCATGGGGCCGGGCGCCTCGCCGGTGGCGAGCGCGATCGCCGATTGCCAGTAGGTCTGGACGATGCCGGCCTCCAGAAGGGAAGTGTCGACCATCTGGCCCTGGCCGGTCTGCAGACGATGGGCATAGGCGGCGAGGATGCCCATAGCGGCGAGAATGCCGCAGGTGATGTCGGTCACCGGTGCGCCGCATTTCACCGGTGCGCGTCCCGGCCCTTCGCCGGTGATGCTCATCAGCCCGCTCATCGCCTGCGCCACCAGATCGAAGCCGCCGCGATGCCCATAGGGCCCGGAGCGCCCGAAGCCGGAGAGCGCACAATAGATCAGCCCCGGATTCTTCTTTCGCAGTTCTTCATAATCGAACCCAAGCTTCGCCATCGTCCCGGGTCTATAGTTCTCGACCACCACATCCGCTCCGGCAAGCAAGCGCTGCAGGACGCTCCTGCCCCCTGGTGTCTTGAGGTCGAGGGCGATGCCGCGCTTGTTGCGGTTCATCATCATGAAGGCCGCGGCCTCGTCGCCGATCACAGGCGGGGTGCTGCGGCGGGTGTCGTCGCCGTCCGGGATTTTTTCGACCTTGATGACATCAGCGCCCATGTCGGCGAGCATCAGCGTGCAGGTGGGGCCGGCCATGACGTGGGTCATGTCGATGACCTTCATGCCGCTTAAAGGTCCCATGCGCGATCCCTCCGAGCTGCCGTTCTCAACGCCCGCTGAATTCCGGTTTGGTCTTCGCGAGAAAGGCTTTGTAGCCAATCCGAAAGTCCTCGGTGGCGAAGCAGGCGTAGCTCTCGTCATGCTCGTCCTCCGTGAGCGGCTCGGACGAGAGCAGGCGGCGCGTGAATTTCTTGTGCCAGCGGGCGACCAGCGGTGCCCCCTCGGTTACTCTTTCGGCCGTGGCGGCGATCTCGTCGTCCAGCCCGTGGTCGCTGACCACACGGTTGACCAGACCCATGTCGTAGGCGCGGGCACTGCCGAAGACCTGGCCTTCGAACAGGATCTCCTTGGCGTTGGACGGACCGATCAGCTGGATCAGCGGCTCGAGCTCGGCATAGGCGACGACGAGGCCGAGGCGCTTGATCGGGATGCCGAAGCGGCTGCGCTCGCTGCAGATCCTGAGATCCGCGGTGGTCGCGAGCTCGAGCCCGCCGCCGACGCAAAGGCCGTCGATGCGCGCGATCACCGGATGTCGGCAGGCGACGATCCTGCCGAGCGCCGCATGGGTGCGCTTGCCATACGCCCTGGCCTTGTCCGCCGTGCTGCGATGTTCCTCGAACTCGCTGATGTCGGCCCCGACCGAAAAGGCCTTCTCGCCGGCGCCGCGCAGGATCACGCAGCGTAGGTCCAGATCCTGGTCCAGCTCGGCAAAGACTTCACCCAGGCGATCCCACATGGCGAGGCTGACGGCGTTGAGCTTGGCCGGCTGGTTCAAGGTCACGGTGGCCGTGAAGCCCTGACGCTCGACGATGATCTGATCGGTCATTCCATTCTCCTGCAGGTTCGGCCTCCGGTGCTACCGGTAGAAAAGCTCAACCAGTGCAAGCGGTATGATCGGCACATAGGTTACCAGGAGCAAGACCGCGGCGAGGACGCCGATGAAATAGACGTTGACCTTGGTGACCGCCCATACGTCGGCCTTGGCGATCGAGCAGGCGGTGATCAGCACGCTCGCCACCGGCGGGGTCTGCTGGCCGATGGCGAGATTGAGGGTGACGATCAAGCCGAAATGCACCAGGTCGAGGCCGACCGCGTTCACGATCGGCAGCACGATCGGCACAACCAGGATGATCGCCGCGGCACCGTGCAGAAAGCAGCCGAGCACCAGGAACAGCAGGTTCATCATCGCCAGGATGAGATAGGGATTGTCGGTCAGCTCGATGATGCTCTGCGCCAGCTCCTGGGGCAGGCGCGATTCGGTGAGATAGCGGCCGAGCAGCGCCGAGGTCGCGACCAGGAGCATGACCACCGCGGTCTGCACGGCGCCGTCGATCAGGGCGGTGTGCAGGTGGCGGATGTCGAGCTCGCGGTAGATCACCAGGCCGATGAACAGGGCGGCGACCACGGCGAGGCCGGCGCCCTCGGTCGCGGTGACGAAGCCGCCGAAAATGCCGCCGAGGATGATGATCGGCAGGAGAAACGCCCAGGCGGCGTCCTTGAACGTCTGCCAGACGCGGCGGAGATGGAACACTTCCTCGACCGGAAAGTTGTAGCGCACCGCGAACCAGTAGGAGACCAGCATCAGGCCGAGGGCGCCGATGATGCCGGGCACGATGCCGGCGACGAACAGCTGCACCACCGAGCTTCCGGACATCACCGCATAGAGGATCATCGGGATCGAGGGCGGGATGATGATCGCGAGCGAGGCGGAGGACGAGGTGATTGCCGCGGCAAATTCCTTGGGATAGCCCTTCTTCTCCATCGCCGGCATCAGGATCGAGCCGATTGCGGCGACGTCGGCCACGGCGGAGCCGGAGATCTCGGCGAAGAACATCGAGGTGCCGACGTTCACCATGGCAAGGCCGCCCTTGATGAAGCCGAGCAGGGCCGATGCGAACGCGATCAGGCGGCGCGAGATGCCGGAGGTGTTCATGATCGCGCCGGCGAGCACGAACAGCGGGATGGCGATCAGGGAGAATTTGGTGGTGCCGTCGAACATGGTGGTGGCGGCGGAGAACAGATTGTCCATGCCGCCCTTTTCCACCATGGCGACCGCCGCGATCACGCCGATGGCCACGGCGATCGGCACGTTGATCAGGACCAGCACGGCAAGTGCCAGCAGCATGCCGAGCACGATCACCGGTTGGTCTCCGTATCGCGCATCGCAGCCTCGATCGCCTCATGCTCCTCGTCATGGAGGGCGAGCCCCAGGCGCGCCTCGCGAAAGCGTTCGGGCAACGTCACGAGATGGCAAAGGGTGATGAGCGCGCAGCCGATCGGGATCACCGACTGGGTGAAGGAGACCAGAACCCAGGGGATGCTCACCAGGGTGTCGCCATACAGCAGGACGATCACCTGCCAGCCATACCAGCCGAGAATCAGGAAAAAGCCGATGAACAGCGCATCCCCGGCGATCAGCATGGGCAGACGCAGCGCAGGCGGACTCGCCGCGTAGAGGCCGGGAAAGCCGAGATGGGCGCGGCGAAGCGCGGCGAGGGCAGCACCGTAATAGGTGAGCCAGGCGAGCATGATCGCCGCGACTTCGTCATACCAGGAAAGTGACGAGCCCGCCGTTCTGTAGATCACGGCCACCACGACGATGACGGCGAGGCCGACCATCAAGGCGATGCAAACGATCTCCAGGAAACGCTCGAGGACCTTGCGCAGTCCGTTCACGGCAGACTGCTCGAACCGTCGTGCTTCATGTCCACCTCCCTGGTTTTCACTTTGCCAGGGTGTGGCTTGGCGTCAAGCGGCTGCCGGCCACCGCTGTCGTCTCGGGCTACGCAGTGGCGGAACGCGGTTTGGCGACGGCATGCGAAGGAAGAAAGGCCCTCGGGGCGACTCCGTCCCGAGGGCTCTCCGTGATCAGGCGATACCGTCTCGTGCTAAAGGATCAGGCGCGCCGGCGGCGGTAAGCCAGACCCGCGCCGACCAGGCCGAAGCCGAGCAGGGCGAGAACCGATGGCTCGGGTATGGCCTGAGAGGAGACGTTGATGGCGAAGAAATTGCTGCGGACATTGCCGCCGAAGTCGCAGAAGGGTCCGCCGATGCACCCGGGGAAGAAGCTGGTGAAATTGTTGGGTGGGCCGTCGAACGTGAAGCCGAGGCTGATATCGTCCCCGACATTGCCGACGAAGAAATTGTCGAACTGCGAGACCACCACCGTGTAGGTGCCAGCGGTGAGCGTGGTCTGGAGGAAAGCGTCGAAGGCATTGCCCGTCGAAGGATCCACCAGGGTCGAACCGAGGTTGTCATCGTCGTCATCGTCGTCATCGATGAAGGCGCCGGTGCTGTCGAACAGCGAGATGACCGTGTCGAAGCCGCCGGGGCCAACGACGATTGCGGGATTGGTTACGAAGGTGCCGCCACCATAGCCGATCGACTCGATGGTCACGATGGAGGTCGTCGGGATACTGAACTCGAACTGCTCGACATCGTTGTCGAAAACGAACGTGCCATTGACGTTGGTCGGCGGCGTCAGCGGGATGGCCGAAGCGGGGCTGATCAGGAGAAACCCGACAGCGACACCAAGTGCCGATTTCAGGAGTGTGTTGGGCATGGAGCTCTCCAAATAGGCAAGAAGCGGGGACGATATCTACCGATGATTGATTTGTAAGCAATCCGTGTGCCAATCTCTTTTTTTGTTGTTGATCAATAACTTGGAACGAAACCGTCGGCTTCCTGCCGGCCCGCGCTGTAAAACATACCGACACCTGTTGGGGAAAATCATCGCCATCTTGGTCTATGTCATTGTTATCATTGGTGTTTTGCAATTTGACGGTCTGTAAAGTCAGGAATCCCGGCAGCCTCGGCGCCTCCTGCGGACGCAGGACATGTGCGGCGTTCAAGCGGATGCCATGAACGCATCCCGATAGCCTGCCGCCGGACAGCCTATCGTTGATTTCCTGCTCGAATTGACCAAATCTGAGCCGAAACCTTTTTTCATGCAGGTCCCATGGTCGAAATCCTCAATCGCGCCGCTCCCCGTGACATCAAGCGAAAGCCGCCCTGGATCCGCGTGCGCGCGCCCAATTCGGCCGGCTTCCACGCGACGCAAAGGCTGATGCGCGCGAAAAGCCTGCATACGGTCTGCGAAGAGGCCGCCTGCCCGAATATCGGCGAATGCTGGACCCAGGGTCACGCCACGGTGATGATTTTGGGCGACACCTGCACGCGCGCCTGCACCTTCTGCAACGTCAAGACCGGCCTGCCGCGCGCGGTCGATCCGGACGAGCCCGTGCATCTTGCGGAAGCGCTCTCGGAGCTCGGCCTGAAGCACATCGTCATCACCTCGGTCGACCGGGACG
>JAWKVM010000008.1:0-456297 GCA_041398025.1 Alphaproteobacteria bacterium | reverse complement strand
CAAGCTCGACCTTTCCGTGCAGCCGCTGCTCGGACTCGCGGTGCTGGAGACCGGCCGCCCCTGCAGGATGGTCTACACGCGCACGGAATCGATGCGCGCCAGCACCAAGCGTCATCCCGCTGCGATGGAGGCCACGATCGGCGCCGATCATACCGGCAAGGTCACCGCCATGACCTTCCAAGGCGACTTCAATACCGGCGCCTATGCGAGCTGGGGACCGACGGTCGCGAGCCGGGTGCCGGTGCATGCGTCCGGACCCTATCGGACGCCGAACTACCGCGCCACCACCCGCGCTATCCATACCAACGGTCCGACCGCCGGTGCGTTCCGCGGCTTCGGCGTACCCCAGGCGACCATCTGTCAGGAAATGCTCTATGACCGGCTCGCCGAAGAGTGCGGACTCGATCGTCTCGACTTTCGCCGTCTGAACGCCCTTTGCGACGGCGACGCGACGCCTTCTGGCCAGGTGCTGCAGGCGGTCGGCATCGTCGAGTGCCTGGATGCGCTTTTGCCCCATTGGGACCGGGCGCTCGCGGAAGCGGCGGCGCATAATGACGACGAACAGCGGGGCGGTGACCCCGTCACCCGCCGCGGGGTCGGCGTCGCGTCCTGCTGGTATGGCTGCGGCAATACCGGGCTGCCCAACCCGTCCACCATCCGCATCGGCATCACGCGGGAGGGCGCGCTTCGCCTGCATCAGGGAGCGACCGATATCGGCCAGGGCTCGAACACGGTGGTCACCCAGATCGCGGCGGACGCGCTGGGTGTGGCGATCGAGGCCTTCGAACTGATCGGACCGGACACGGCGCTCACCCCCGATTGCGGCAAGACCTCGGCGTCCCGCCAGACCTTCATTACAGGCAAGGCCGCTGAACGCGCCGGCAGCGCGCTGCGCGCGGCGATCCTGCGCCGCACCAATCTGACCGAGCGTGCGACCATCGACCTTCGCGAGGGATCGCTGATCCTCGAGGAGGGGGGCGAGCGGCGCGTGATCGATCTTTTCGACCTTGCGCCCGACGATCACGGTTATGTCCTCGCCGCCGAGGAGACTTATGATCCGCCGACCACGGCGCTCGATGCCGACGGACAGGGAACACCCTACGCGGTCTATGGCTATGGCGCGCAGATGGCCGAGGTCGAGGTCGACATGGCGCTCGGCACCACCCGCGTGCTCTGCATCACCGCCGCCCACGATGTCGGCCGTGCGATCAACCCGCTGCTCGCCGAAGGACAGATCGAGGGCGGCATCGCCCAGGGGCTCGGCTTCGCTTTGATGGAGGAGTATGTGCCGGGGCGCACCGAGAACCTGCATGACTACCTCATCCCGACCATCGGCGACATGCCGGAGATCCGCTCGATCCTCATCGAGAAGGCCGATCCGGAGGGGCCCATGGGGGCCAAGGGGCTGGGCGAGCATGTGCTGATCCCGACCGCGCCCGCGATCCTGAACGCGATCCGTCATGCCTCCGGCGCGACGATCACCCAGGTGCCTGCTTTGCCGCACCGGGTGCTGGCGGCGATCAGGGAGCAGCGATGAGCACGCCCGAAAAAATCCGGCCTCAGAAGGTCCGGTGCGATGCCTGTCCGGTGATGTGCTACATCGCCGAAGGCAAGGCCGGCGCCTGCGATCGCTACGCCAACGAGAAGGGGCGGATCGTCCGCTGCGATCCGCTCACCATCCTGGATCGGCGCCTGGCCAAGGGGGATGAGATCAAGCCGTTTCTCGCTGCCGACTGGGATGGCAGCGCAGCGTCGGGGAGGGATGTGGTCGTGTCCGCGATCGGCGCCGGCACAACCTATCCCGACTACAAGCCGGCCCCTTTCATCGTCAGCCGCGAGATCGACGGCATCGACTGCGTCACCGTGGTCACCGAAGCGATTTTTTCCTATTGCGGCGTCAAGGTGAAGATCGATACCGACCGCCATCTCGGGCGCGAGGCCTCGACCGTGCGCGCCGGCGGCGAGGCGGTCGGGCATGTCATGACCTCGGAATATGGCTCGCAGATGCTCTCACTCGGCGGGGTCGATCACCTGACCGGCGGCTCCAAGGCGGAAGGGCGCGCGACCTGCGACACGCTGCTTCGGCTCTGCAACAAGGGGGCGGTCGAGCTCACGATCGACGGCGGCTCCTCCGTGACCGTGCAGGCCGGCCGGCCGCCGGTTGTCGACGGCAAGACCGAGGAGCGTATGCGCGTCGGCTGCGGCTCCGCCACCATCGGCATGTTCGCGTCCCAATGGAAGGGGCTGGTCGACGAGGTGGTGGTGGTCGACGATCACATCACCGGCGTGGTCTCCGAGCATCAGGCCGGCAAGGTGATCGACTGGCCGGATACCGGCATCCACATCGAGGGGCACAGATCGACGCCGGGCCGCTATTTCCGCGTCGCCGAGCCCGGCCTCGGCTGGGGCGGCACGGATATCGACGACCCGCTGACTATCCTCGGCCCCTGGCAGGGGCGCAAGGGGGCCAAGCCCGGCCTCTCGCTGCTGATGGTCTCCACCACCGGCGAGCATGCCGGCTATTATCGTTTGGACGAAGCGCTCCAGCCCGTGGAGCAACCGATGCCCGAGACGCTCCGTGCCTCCGTCGAGCTGATCGCGCAGAATTGCGAGCCTGCGCTTTGCAGCGTGCTGTTCGTCGGCGGGGCAGGGGGATCGCTGCGCGCCGGCGTCACGAAAAATCCCATCAACCTCACCCGCTCCGTGCACGAGAACCGCACCAGGGTCACGCTCGGCGGCGCGCCCGCCTATGTCTGGCCGGGCGGCGGCATCACCGTCATGGTCGACGTGTCGCTTCTGCCGGACGGCTCCTTCGGCCATGTGCCGACGCCGGCCCTGGTCGCCCCGCTGGAGTTTACCGTCAGCCGTGAGGACTACCGAAAGCTCGGCGGGCATGACGCTGCCGTGCGCGATCTCGACGACGTGCTCGCCACCGGCGGCGAGTATGGCGCGGCGGCACGCATCCTCGGGCCCGGGGCGTGAGCGCTGGGCCTGCGGCCTCGCTTCTCCCCGACGGCCGGCGCCTTCATCTCCATCACGGACCGATCGACCTGATCGTCGAGGCCTGGGGACCTGAACGCGAGGCCTGCTACGCACAGGCGGTCCGACGTTTCGACACCGTCCTGACCGGCCTGGTCGCCGAGCTGACAGCGCTGCGAGCACCCCTGTCGGCAAGACACCGGTTCAGTGATCCGATCGCCCGGCGCATGGCATCTGCCGTCGCGCGTTATCCCGATGTTTTCGTCACACCCATGGCCGCCGTTGCCGGCGCGGTCGCCGACGAGATTCTGGAAGCTCTGGTCTCCGGGCGCGACGTGCCCAAGGCCTATGTCAACAATGGCGGCGACATCGCCTTTCATCTGACGGCGGGCGAACGTGTCAGCGCTCTTGGCCCCGCTGGAACCATCGAGATCGCCTATGGCGATGCGGCGAGCGGGCTCGCCACCTCCGGTGCCGGCGGCCGCAGCCATTCGCTCGGCATCGCCGATGC
This sequence comes from Alphaproteobacteria bacterium, assembly GCA_041398025.1. GTDB lineage: Bacteria > Pseudomonadota > Alphaproteobacteria > Geminicoccales > Geminicoccaceae > JANQPX01. Next base: position 452,807 of record JAWKVM010000008.1, on the reverse strand, counting down.
CGTGACCGTGGCGGCGCGCTCCGCTGCCGACGCCGATGTCGCCGCGACCTTGATCGCCAACGCCGTCGATCTGCCCGGCCATCCCGCGATCACCCGCGTGCCGGCCTCGGAGCTTGCGCCAGACAGCGACCTCGGTGATCGTCTGGTCACCACCGCGGTCGGAGCGCTCAGCGATGAAGACATCGAAACAGCCCTGGACAGGGGCGAGGCGGTGGCGCGCCGCTATCGATCCGAAGGTAACGTTCTTGAAGCCGTTCTCTCTCTGAGAAGTCATTGCAGAATCGTCACGGCGACCAAGCCGTTGCACGGGCCTTTGCCTTGGGGGCAAGCGCAGGATGCGATTCCTCAGTCTGGGTAAACGATCCCGCGTGTTGTGCAACGATGGCAAAGCAAATCAGCAGGTTCGGTCAATGGCTCCAAATGCATCTGACTATTGGCTTCCATAAGTTGAATTATTCATGACTTTTTTTCCTTGAAGATGGCGGGTGTGCTCCTTTGCAAACGCAGCCGCGGCAATGAGATTGCTTGAATCAACCCAATTTGAAAATTATACTACAGCTCCGCTGAATGACCTTCGACGCTAAAATTTGCTAATTAAGAAAGATGAACCCTTGAAAACTAACGCACCAGTCGCGGTTCGAACGCCGATGACACCTGAATTGGGGGCAGCGGATAGTCACGAAAGAGGCGGTCCGAGACTCGCGTCGATTCTCGACAACGATAATCGCGGATTGTTGATTTTCGACGATCGGCGATCGCTGATCTATGCCAACAGTCAGGCATCGGACCTGCTCGGCCCAAGGCTCGAGGAGCTGGTCCAGGTTACCGATGAGCATTTCGCCGCGACCCTTCGATGGGCGCATCTGTACGATCCCCTGCAGGCCGCCTTCGCCGGCCGCGCTTTCGAGGGCGAAGTCACGCCCATCTACGATCCCCATGGCTGGCGGGTGCGGTGCTGGCCGGACGATCGCGGTGTGATTTGCCGCTTCGAACGTGTTCTCGAGAAGGGCGCCGCCGTCGCGCGGTCACAGGCGCGCTGCGACAGCCTGACGGCCTTGCCCAATAGGCGCGGCTTTTTCCAAAGGCTGCTGCTTCGCCTGGAAAGGGCGCGCCAGACCAGCCAGACGTTTTCCGTGGCCTATCTCGATCTCGACCGCTTCAAGTGGCTGAATGACAGTCTCGGCCATCGGGCAGGTGATGCCCTGCTGGTCGCGTTCGTGCGGCGCCTGGTCGGCGCGCTGCCGACCAGAAGCCTGGCCGCGCGCCTTGGCGGGGACGAGTTTGCGCTGGCCTTTCCGCTTGGCATGACGGAGCGCGAGAGCGCGGATCTGCTGTCGAGCCTGCTGCTGGAGCTGTCACAGCCCTACACGATCAACGATCGCCGGGTGGCACTCTCGGTCAGCGCGGGCATGGTGCGCTTTCCGACGATGTCGTCGTCGGATGTCGATCCCGGCGCGCTGATCGACCTCGCGGACTACGCGCTTCGCCAGGCGAAGGAAAAAGGACGCGGCTGCATGAGCGTGATCGATGCTGATGCGATCGATCAGTTCGAACGCGAGCGCGGGCTGGTGCGCTGGCTGCATGGCGCCGTTTCCAAGCGGGCCTTTCGCCTGCACTATCAGCCGCTGATAGACGCGCGGAGCGGTCGGGTCAGTGCCGTCGAAGCGCTGCTTCGGCCGTTTCCGCGCATGGTCGGCGTCGATATCCGCGGTCTGATCGATCTGGCGGCGGATGAAGGCCTGATGGCCGACCTCGGCCAATGGATTCTGGAGAATGCCTGTCAGCAGCTGGCGACGTGGCGACGGGCGGGTCACGACGTTCAGGTGAACATCAATCTCGCTTCGGCGCAGCTCCTTACCGTGTCCTTCGTCGAAGATGCCATTGCCGTCTTGAACCGGAATGGCTTGAGGCCGGATGACGTCATCTTCGAGATCTCCGAAGGGATGGCGGTGAGCGAGGAGCGGACGCTTGCAGCCACCATCGAGCGCATGCTGCAGAAGGGCTTCAGACTCTCAATCGACGATTTCGGCGTCGAATACGCCTCGATCGGAAGGCTGGCGCGGTTGCCCATTCATCAGGTCAAGTTCGACCGGTCTCTGGTCCATCAGCTCGGCGGCAGCTCGCGCGAGGCGCTGATCGTGTCCGGCTTGATGCGGGTCGTCGCCGATCGGTCGCTCGGCCTGAGCGTGGTGGCCGAGGGCATCGAGACGGCGCGCCTGAGCGACGAGGCGACGGCGTCCGGCGCCACCCTGCTGCAGGGCTTCGGCCTCCACCGTCCGATGCCCGCAGACGAGGTCGTCGGCCTGTTCTGAGCGCCTTTGACGGGGACGGCGGCCTCTCCGCTCCCGCACCAGCACTGCCGTTGAATGTCTTGTTTTCGCTTAACGTGCATCGACATCGGTCGTAGAGATTGAGATGGAGCGCGATCGCGAGCGGTGCGCTACTGAAGGTTGACAATTGCATTCAACTTAAAAGCTTGACAGTTGCCAGCGATTTCTGGCGATGATGCCCTGGCGACGTGATACCGCTCCGCCGCAGGCACAGCAGGGAGACGGCCCTTGGCGGAAGGCAGGCCTAAGAAGACGACCGGGGCGCGTGCGGGCGTCAAGGAGTCCGGAGGCGGCAGGCGAGGCAATGCCGGTCAGGCGGACTTTCCCGTGGTCGGCGTCGGCGCCTCGGCGGGTGGTCTCGATGCCTTCAAACGGCTGCTGGCCGCCATTCCGGACGACACCGGCACCGCCTTCGTCTTCATCCAGCATCTCGATCCCAACCACGAAAGCCTGATGGCGGACCTCCTGGCCCGCCATACCCGGATGAAGGTGATCGAGGCGCGCGACAACATGGCGCTGCAGCCGGATCACGTGTTCATGATCCCGCCTGGCAAATTCATCCGCATCGCCGACAATGGCCTGTTTCTCGACGAGCCGGTCACCGAGCGCGGCCTTCGCCTGCCGATCGACTATTTCTTCCGTTCGCTCGCCGAGGCGCGGGGCGACAGAGCGATCGGCATCGTGCTCTCGGGCACGGGATCCGATGGCGCTCTCGGGCTGAAGGAAATCAAGGGCGCTGGCGGCATGGTCATGGCGCAGCAGCCGGATACCGCAGAATATGACGGCATGCCCAAGAGCGCCGTGGCGACCGGCATCGTCGATTTCACTTTGCCGATCGAGGAGATTCCGAAGGCGATCAGCAACTACGTCCGGCATCCGATGATCGGCGGGCGGCGGCGGCCGGCGACGCTGGACCAGGAGGCGCCGGATCACTTTCGCTCGATGCTGGACGTGCTGCGGACCCGCACGCGCCGTGATTTCCGCTGCTACAAGAAAGGCACTCTCAGCCGGCGCATTCAGCGTCGCATGGGCCTTCGACATGTCGTCGATGCCGACGCCTATCTGGAGCTCCTGCGATCGGATCCCGAGGAAGTGCATCTCCTGTTCAAGGATCTGCTGATCGGCGTGACCCGTTTCTTCCGCGACCCCGAGATCTGGCAGGACCTTGAACGCCTGGTGGTCGAGCCGCTCGTCGGCCGGAAAAAGACGGGCGAGCCGATTCGCGTCTGGGTGCCCGGCTGCGCGACCGGCGAGGAAGCGTTTTCGCTGGCCATGCTGTTTTGCCGCCAGATCGATCTGCAAAAGCGCGATCTCGAGCTTCAGGTCTTCGCCACCGACATGGACGAGGACGCCATCGCGGTGGCCAGAGCGGGCCTCTACCCGCTCAGCATCTCAGCCGATCTTCCGAAGCACATGCGCGAAAACTTCTTCTCGGAGGAAGACGGCAAGCTGCGCATCAAGAAGCGGCTGCGCGAATGCACGGTCTTCGCGATGCAGGACGTGATCGGCGATCCGCCATTCTCCAACATCGACCTGATCAGCTGCCGCAATTTGATGATCTATCTGGATTCCACCATCCAGAACAACCTGCTGGATTTGCTGCATTTCGCCTTGAGCAAAGGCGGATTCCTGTTCCTCGGCAACTCGGAATCGATCGGCAACAACAGTGGACTGTTCGAACCGGTGTCGAAGGCGTCCCGCATCTACCGGCGTCTGGAGCGCAGCACGCCCAGGCATCTGAGCCTGCCGATCGGCCAGGCGGGTGACGGCAGCAAGCCGACGAAGCAGCTTGGCGCCAAGATCGACTCGGGACGCTTTGGTCTGATCGACGAGGCGCATCGGATCCTGTTGAACCGCTTCACGCCGGCCGCCGTGCTGATCAATCAGCACTACGAGGTCCTGTTCCTGCACGGACCGCTGCGCCAGTATTTCGACGTGCCGAGCGGCGAGCCCACCAAGATCCTGACCTCGATGGTGCTCGAAGGCCTGCGCGGCAAGCTGCGCGTCGCCCTGCACCGCGCAGGCCACGAACGGCAGCCGGCGACCGCCGTCGCCAGCAACGTCAGGCGTAACGGTCATCACGTCTCGGTGCGCATCACGGTCGAGCCTGCGGGCAGCGCGATCGACCATGACATGCTCCTGGTGACCTTTACCGATGAGCCCGCTGTGACGGCAGAGGCGGCAACCGCCCAGACCGCGGCCGGCGCGCTGGTCGAAGACGACGCCATGAAGCAGCTGGAATACGAACTGCAGGCGACGCGCGAAGATCTGCAATCCACCATCGAAGAGCTCGAAACGGCGAATGAAGAGCTGAAAGCCTCCAATGAGGAGGCGATGTCGACCAACGAGGAGCTGCAGTCCACCAACGAGGAGCTGGAGACGTCGCGCGAAGAGCTGCAGTCGCTGAACGAGGAGCTGTCGACGGTGAATCGGCAGCTCGAAGACAAGATCATGGAGCTCGAAGGCGCCAACAACGATCTCGGCAATCTGCTGACGAGTTCCGACATCGCCACGCTGTTTTTGGACACCGAGCTGCGCATCCGCCGACTGACGCCTGCCGGTGCCGACCTCTTGAGCGCGATCGACAGCGATATTGGGCGTCCTCTCAGCGACCTTGCCCTGCAGGTCAAGGATCCGACGCTGATCGAGGACGCACGCCGTGTGTTGAAGTGGCTCACACCGATCAGCGCCGAAGTCCGGGATGGCGACGACCGCTGGTTTCTTCGGCACGTCAGGCCCTACCGCACCAGCGACAACCGGATCGACGGCGTCGTGATCACCTTTGCCGAGGTCACCGGCCTGAAGCGCACCGCAGAACAGCTCCAGCAGCGCGAACAGCAGCAGCAGGCGGTGGCCGAACTCGGCGTGCAGGGGCTCGCCAACACCAATTTGAGCGTGCTCTTCAAACAGGCCGTGCGAACCTTGCGGGACACGCTGGCGGTTGATTTCACCAAGATTCTGGAACTGCTGCCCGACCGCAGCGGATGCCTGCTGCGCGCGGGACTGGGGTGGCGCCGGGGGTTGGTCGGCAAGGCGCGGGTCGGCATCGGCCTCGATTCGCAGGCCGGCTACACCCTGCAGTCGAGTTCCCCGATCGTGGTCGAGGATGTGCGCAAGGAGAAGCGTTTCCGCGGGCCCGCCCTTCTCTCCGATCATGGCGTGATCAGCGGCCTGAGCGTCATCATCGGGCCGGTCGACGATCCATGGGGTGTGCTCGGGGTGCACACGCGCTCACAACGCACCATGACGCTCGACGACGTCAATTTCGTCCAGGCCGTCGCCAACATTCTTTATACGGCGATCGTGCGGCACCGTTCCGACGAGAGCCTGAAAGACCATCAGCGGCAGCTCGCTCTGGTTCTCGACACGGCCGAGATCGGCATGTGGCGCTGGGACATCGAAAGCGACAAGCTGACCTGGGACGATCAGCAACGCGCTATCATGCACTGGCCCAAAGGCAAGCCGCCGCCAAATGCGCAAGACTTCTTCGCGATGATCCACCCCGATGATGCCGCGCGCCTGACCAGGGCGGTCGACAAGATCATCAAGAGCCGCAAGAGTGAGCTGCACGAGGAGTTTCGTGTCGTCCTGCCGGATGGCGAAACCGTCTGGCTCGCGAGCCGCAGCCGCGTGGCACGCAACCGAAGTGGGAAGGCGCTCGCGTTCGCGGGTGTCAATTTCGACACCACGGCGCTCAAGGAGGCCAACGCCAAGCTCGCCAGTCTGAACGCAGAGCGGACGACGGCGCTTCTCCGCCTGCGCGCCATCCGCGACAATGCGGTCGACGGCCTGATCACCATCGACGACAGCGGTAAAGTCGAGGACTACAACCCCGCATGCGAACGGATTTTCGGCTATTCGGCCGACGAGGTCGTGGGCAGGAATATCAGCCTGCTGATGCATCCGGCGGATGCCGAACGCCATGACACCTACTTGCAGCGCTACATGGCCACCGGAGAAGCGCAGATCATCGGCAAGGGACGGGAGGTGGAGGGGCGGCGGAAGGACGGCTCGTCCGTGCCGCTCGATCTCTCGGTCAGCGAGATCCGCATGGGCGACCGGCGCCTGTTCAGCGGCATTCTGCGTGATATTTCGGAACGCAGGCAGACGGAGCACCGCCAGCATCTGCTGATGGCCGAGCTCGACCATCGCGTGAAGAACGTGCTTGCCAATATCGGGGCGATGGCACACCAGACCAAGGCGTCCGCCGCCTCGATCGACGATTATATCGACGGCCTCGAAGGGCGCATCCACGCTCTCGCCACCGCCCAGACTCTGCTCAGCCGGACGCGCTGGCGCGGCGCCCGTCTCTGTCAGCTGGTCGACGAAGTGGTGCAGGCCTTCGCCGATGCCGGCTCGGATCGCTTTCAGGTCTCGGGCGACGACGTGGTCCTGCGTCCCACCGCAGCGCAGTCGCTGATCCTGGCGCTGCACGAGCTGGCGATCAATGCGGTCAAATATGGCGCGCTGTCGACGCCCGGCGGCAAGGTCGCCCTGCGCTGGGCCCTGGCGCCGGCCAACGGTGCCCGCTGTCTCCGGCTCGAATGGCGGGAGAGCGGCGGTCCTGTGGTGACGCCGCCGACCCGATCAGGTTTCGGCATGACGGTCATCCGCGAGTTCCTGACGAGCGACCTCAAGGCCAAGGTGTCGCTGACCTTTCCCGCGAAGGGCGTTCTCTGCGTCATCGAGCTGCCAGCCAGCCAGCTGGCCGCGCGTGCGGAGGATGACGGGCCTCCCAAGGAGGCGGCCGGTGACATGGCGAATGGTGCTGGCGGTGACGATGTGATGCCGGTGAAGCCCCGGATTCTCGTGGTCGAGGACTCCAGCATCGTTTCCAAGGAAATCGCGGCGGTTCTCGAGGAGCGCGGCTATGAGATGATCGGGCCCGCGAGCAGCGTGGCGTCGGCCGCGGCGCTGCTGGATAGGGAGGCCGTGGATGCCGCGATCCTCGATCTCAATCTCGACGGCGAGAGCGCCGAGCCGATCGCGGAGCAGCTCCAGTCTCGGGCCATCCCCTATCTCCTGGCGACCGGCTACGACCCCGAGACGGTGCTGCCGACGCATCTGAAGGCCGCCCGCTCTCTTAGGAAGCCTTTCCGTCAGCGCGAACTTGTGGGCGCGCTCCGGGAACTCTTCGAGGGCGGCTGACGACACCGAATTCAGCGCATTTCGTCAGATTAAAAAAATATAATCTAAGATTGTTTTTAGAAAAAATTATTGACCTAAAAGTTGGCGAAGCCTATTTTCCCGTCGACCTGTGAAATCCGAATGAGCGCTGCCTGCAGGCCTTCCTTTCGCGTTCCTCTTCAAGCCATTTTCCATGAGAGCATGAACGCCATGGAGCAGAATTCGAGCCAGGATCTTCTTCCTTTCGTGCCTTCATTGACGCGCCACGCGCGCGCCCTGGCAGGATCGGAACAGGTCGCTGCGGAGCGAGTTCGCCTGTGCCTCGAATTGCTTGCGGCGCAACCGGAACGCATGAGGGGCGACGATACCCGCGCCGAGCTCTTTCGCGCGTTTCACGATCTCTGGTCGCCCGAGACGTCGGATGCAGTGGAACAAACGGTGATCCCGTTCAACCAGCATGCCGGGAGAGAGCTCCCTGGCTGGGAGGATGCGTTCGAGCGATGCGTCCTGCAGCTGGTCTACGTCGAGCGCTTCTCGCAAGGGTGCGTCGCCGACATCCTCTCGGTCGACGAACGCCGGATCGCCGAAATCCTGCTCAAGCGCCAACGCGGTTCGCAGTTGCCCGTCAACGCCTCGGTGCTCATCATCGAGGACGACGCGCTCATGGCGAAGCATTTGAACGAGATCATTCAGGAACTCGGCCTGACCGTCATCAATGTCGCCGACGGTGTCGAGACCGCCGTTTGCGCAGCGTTCGATCATCGGCCGGCCGTCATTCTGATCGATATTCATCTGCGCAAGGGCGAGTCCGGCCTGACCGCCGCCCGCGCCATCCTGCAACGCCGGCGCGTCCCGATCATCTTCGTCACCGGCTATCCGTGGATGCTGGAGTTGCAGGGTGAGCTGGACTCGGTGTTCGTGGTCGCCAAGCCTTTCCGGCCGCGCGCGCTCAAAGCAAAAATCGCCCAGGCGCTGGAAACCTACAGCGAAGCGGAGCGCGCGGAGGCGTGTCATGCACATCTGCTCGCGAAGTTCCGCGAGCTGCTCGGCGGGCACGTCGGCGGCAGGGAGCATAGCCGACACTAGCCGAGCCCGAGAGTCTGCGATCGAGGACTCTCGCCGACAATCGGCCAGCGACCTTCGTCCGTGATCAGATCACACGACGATCTGGCCGCGTCACAGTCGAGGAACATGCCCTTTTCGCCCACTCCTGGCGCGTTTGGCTCGCGAAGCCGCGACCTCTTCCCAGCCCCCGGCTGCCATCTGCAGCCGGGCGGAAGGAACTGCATCTATCTTGAGATAAACTTGAAAATACCCCATCCACGGTGACTTCCCCGACACGGCCGCCGCCGGTCTGGTGTCCAATTTCACGCTGCGCCGTCTCGCCCGCAGTCAGGCACGGAAGCGCAAGCTCTCTCAGACCAAAGTCAACGCGTCTGACCGCGTCGGTCAGTGGGACTCGCGGGGGATGGCGGCGCCGCGGCAGCCCCGGAGGAAGTCGAGGTCGGCGCCTTCCGAAGCCTGCATGACATGGTCGACATAGAGCTTCTGGTAGCCGCTGGTCATGGCGGGCTCGGGGGCAGTCCAGGCTTCCCGGCGCTTTGCCAGCTCCTCGTCGGACACGTCGAGATGGAGGCGGCGGTTCTCGACGTCAAGCTCGATCATGTCGCCATCCTGCACGAGCGCCAGCGGGCCGCCGGCCGCGGCTTCCGGGCAGGAATGGAGCACGACCGTGCCGTAGGCGGTGCCGCTCATGCGTGCGTCCGAGACCCGCACCATGTCCTTGAAGCCCTTCCTCAGCACCTTCTCGGGCAGGCCCATATTGCCGACCTCGGCCATGCCGGGATAGCCCTTGGGGCCGCAGTTTTTCAGGACGAGGACGCAGGTTTCATCGACATCGAGGTTCGGGTCATCGATGCGCGCCTTGTAGTCCTCGATGGTGTCGAAGACCACGGCGCGGCCCTTGTGCTGCATCAGCTCGGGCGTGGCGGCGGAGGGCTTCAGGACGGCGCCTTCGGGGACCAGATTGCCGCGCAGGATCACCATGCCGCCCTGGGCGGTATGCGGATTGTCGAACGTGCGGATCACCTCGGTGTTGAAGTTCTCGGAATCCTTGACGTTGTCCCACATGCTCCGGCCGGTGACGGTGAGCGCGTCCTTGTCGAGCAGGCCGTTTTCGCCGAGCGCGCGCATCACCACGGGCAGGCCGCCTGCGTAGTAATAGTCCTCCATCAGCCATTTGCCCGACGGCATGATGTCGACGATGGTCGGCACGTCGCGGCCATATTCGTCCCAGTCGTTCAAGGAGAACTCGGTGCCGGGCACGCGGCCGGCGATGGCGAGAAGGTGGATCACCGCGTTGGTCGAGCCTCCGAGCGCGCCGTTGGCCCGGACGGCGTTCAAAAAGGCCTCGCGTTTCAGCACCTTGGAGATGCGCAGATCCTCCTTGACCATCTCGACGATACGCCGGCCGGTGAGCTGGGCGATGACGCGGCGCCGGCTGTCGACCGCCGGGATCGCGGCGCAGCCGGGAAGGCTCATGCCGAGCGCCTCGGCCATCGAGTTCATGGTCGAGGCAGTGCCCATGACCATGCAGTGGCCGGGTGAGCGGGACATGCCGGCCTCGGCTTCCATGAAGTCTTCGAGGCTCATCTCGCCGGCGCGCACCATCTCGGAAAAGCGCCAGACATCCGTGCCGGAGCCGATGTCCTGGCCGCGGAACTTGCCGTTCAGCATCGGTCCGCCGGAGCAGACGATCGCGGGCACGTCGCAGCTCGCCGCACCCATCAGGAGGGCAGGGGTGGTCTTGTCGCAGCCGGTCATGAGCACCACGCCATCGACCGGATTGCCGCGGATCGCTTCCTCGACATCCATCGAGGCGAGATTTCTGAACAGCATCGCGGTCGGGCGGAGATTGCTCTCGCCGGTCGAGAACACCGGGAATTCCAAGGGAAAGCCGCCTGCCTCGTAGACGCCGCGCTTCACGCGCTCGGCGAGATCGCGCAGATGGGCGTTGCAGGGCGTGAGCTCGGACCAGGTGTTGCAGATGCCGATCACCGGGCGGCCGTCGAACAGATCGGCGGGAAAGCCCTGGTTCTTCATCCAGCTTCGATGCAGAAAGCCGTCCTTGTCCGGATGGCCGAACCAGGCGGTGCTGCGTAGCTGTTTCTTGTCGTCGGACATCCTTGCTGCTCCCCAGACTTTGCTCGCCGTCATCTTTTCTCTGACCGCATCTGTCTCTCTAACCACAATTGGCCGTCCGAAGCGAGAGGGCACGCGTTCGGAGCTTCGCGCCGGCCTTGCATCACGGGACCGAGCGGCCACATGACATACACATGCGCCGCCAACGCGCATCATCAATCGGGAGGACACCCATGGTCGATTTCGGCGACCTTCTGCGTCAGATTCAACAAGATGGCCTGTCCGGCCGCTCGCTCGACCGCATCAAGCATGCGGTGAACCAGGGCGGGCTCGGCCAGATCGGCGATCAGATCAAGGGCATGGTCTCCAGCGGCAAGGACAGCCTGTTCGGCGAGGGTGCCAAGGACATGCTGGATCAGGCCAAGGACCTTCTGGCCAAGCGCGACAAGCGCATGGTCGGCGGCATCGGGGCGGCCCTCGGCGTGCTGCTCGGCGGCGGCATCAAGGGCGGCATCGGCGGTGCGTTGATGGCGATTTTGGGAACCGCTGCCTATGACGCGCTGAACAAGGGCAAGAGCATCCAGGAGAAGATGACAAGCCAGCGCAAGGACGAGCTGCCCGTCGGCGTGCGCCCGCCCGAGACCGAGGAAGAGGCCGCACTTCTCGAAAACCGGGCCCTTCTCGCGCTCAAGGCCATGGTCGCGGCGGCGAAGGCGGACGGGCAGATCGATCAGCGCGAGCGCGAGCGCATTCTCGACAAGATGAAGGATGCCGGCGCCGACGACGAGGTCCGCGACTTCGTCGCCAGGGAAGCGGCCGCACCGCTCGACATCGACGCCCTGGTGCGCGAGGTGCCGGATCCCCAGACAGCCGCCCAGGTCTACGCCGCATCCCTGCTGGCGGTGAATGTCGATACGCCCGCCGAGAAGGCGTATCTGCGCGAGCTGTCCTCGAAGCTCGGCCTCGACGGCCAGGTGGTCGCGAACCTGCACAGCGTGCTCGGCGCGCCCAGCGTGGCCTGAAGGCTCCATCGGATATCCGGGCGGCGTTCGTGTCGCGGAGGGGCCGGTGAGAACCGGCCCTTTTTTCGTCGGCATTAACCTTTTCGTAGGTTGTTAAGGCTAATCTGCCGAGGCTTGTCGGTACGCGCGATGGCTTGGCGGAGGACGAGCGCCGGACCGGCCAGCCCTGGACGACGGATGATGAAGACCGCAGCCGATGTGATGACCACGGATGTCTTGACCGTGACCCCGGACACACCGGTCACCGAGGTTGCAGGTCTTCTCGTGAACAATCGGATCACGGCGGTCCCGGTCGTGAGCCGGGAGGGGCAGCTCCTGGGGATGGTCAGCGAAGATGAGCTGATCCGTTCGGCGGAGGCGCATCGCGAGCCTGACCAGGCCTGGTGGCTGACGCTTCTCACCTCGACCACTGCCGAATTGAAGGAATTCATGGGGCAGGGGGACCGCAAGGTCGAGGAGGTCATGTCGCGCGACGTCATGATCGCCTCGGAAGGGGATTCGCTGCGCAAGCTGGTCGCCATGCTGGCGCAGCGGCGTATCAGGCAGCTGCCGATCGTCCGCGGAGGCCGGCTGGTCGGCATCGTCAGCCGCGTCGATATCCTGCGCTATCTTGCCAGGGAGAGGACCGTGCTGTGAGGTCGTGACCGGAGCAGGACGTTCTCTCGGCCGCGATCGCCGCGTTCGAGCGGTCGTTTCGGCAAGACATGATTGTTTCTTTAATTTTAACGCCTGAACCCCTATATTAGCTCTGTCGGCATGTCCGACTATGGCGATAAACGCTGTTCGGAATAGGCGTAGCGGACCCGGGGGCAGTACCCGGCGCCTCCACCAAACCCCGCCCGGCCGTGGTGATGTGAGCGATCATGTCATCGGGAAACGGCGAAACGGGCTTTCATGGGGGCGAACCAGGCTCGACGCGCGTAGTAAAGGGATAGTTTTCGCCCGGCATGGTACCGCCGTTACCGGACCAACCTTATAGATGCCAACGACAACCGTATGGCTCTCGCTGCTTAACCTAGTTAAGTAAGCGCGGTCCGGGGGGCACCGGGCAACAGAAGCCCCCCACTCGCCTCGGCGCCGCCGTTTCGGAACGGATTTTGGCGCCGGCTGCGTGGGAAAATCCCCGATCCGGCGTGGGAAATCGGGGGCTGGCGGTGGCAGTCGTTGCATGCTTTGCCCTCTGGACCCGCAGGAGCCGAGGGACTAAAATCAAAAATCCTTCCAAAGCCGCATCAGCTGAACGCTCAGAGCAACAAGCCTTCATGTCCGATCAGATCATCGATTACCCGAAGCTCGTCGAACACGCGCTGAGACATGTCGTGCGCGACACGCTGACGATCGTCGCCGAGCAGGGCCTGCCGGGCAGGCACAATATCTACATCACCTTTCTGACCGATCATCCCGGCGTGGAGCTGTCCGATGATCTGAGGGCTCGCTATCCCTCGGAAATGACCATCGTGCTGCAGCATGAATTCTGGGGCCTCGAAGTCGGGGATGAGGGCTTCGGCGTGACGCTCAGCTTCAACAATGCTTCGCAGCGCATCGAGATTCCCTTCGAAGCCGTGACCGTGTTCGCCGATCCGAGCGTCGAGTTCGGCCTGCAGTTCAATCTCACCGCCAGGGGCAAGGCCGACGACGAGCTGGACGACGACCTCGACGAGGCTGAGATGCCCGAAGGTGAGGTGACCGCCATGCCGCAGCCGTACGCCGGTGAGGCGGCGCCCAGAAGTCCGAACGTCGTTTCGGACGGTGATAGCGCCGAGGTGGTGACCCTGGATCAGTTCAGAAAGAAGTCCTGAGCCGACGGCCAGACCCTTCCTTCGCAGGGACCCGGCCCCTGCATGCGCAGCGACATTGACATCTGATCCGCTGGTGGCATTCATGCGCAGGCGAGAAACCACCGGAGCGATCGGAACCTGCCATGTCATCAAGCCAGACCACCCGCACTGAAAGCGATACCTTCGGCCCGATCGAGGTGGCGGCAGACCGCTATTGGGGGGCTCAGACCCAGCGCAGCCTGCAGAATTTCAAGATCAGCAGCGAGACCATGCCGCCCGCGATGGTGCGAGCACTCGGCATCGTGAAGCAGGCTGCTGCCCGCGTTAACAAGAAACTGGGCGCGCTTGAGCCCGAGCTTGCGGATGCGATCGACAAGGCCGCCGGCGAGGTGATCGAGGGCAAGCTCGCCGATCATTTCCCGCTGGTGGTGTGGCAGACCGGCTCCGGCACCCAGTCCAACATGAACGCCAATGAGGTGATCTCGAACCGCGCGATCGAGATGCTCGGCGGCGAGATGGGCTCGAAGTCGCCGGTGCATCCGAACGACCACGTCAATCGCGGCCAGTCCTCCAACGACACCTTTCCGACCGCCATGCATATCGCGGCGATGGAGGAGGTCCATCATCGCCTGCTGCCCGGCCTCGAGCATCTGCGCGCCGCCCTTCAAGAGAAGTCGGAAAAATTCGCCGACATCATCAAGATCGGCCGCACCCATCTGCAGGACGCGACCCCGCTCACGCTGGGCAACGAGTTCTCCGGCTACACCCAGCAGATTGCCTACGGCATCGAGCGGGTCAGGCAGGTCTTGCCAAGACTTGGCGAACTGGCGCAAGGGGGGACGGCGGTCGGCACCGGCCTGAACGCCAGGCCGGGCTTCGCCGAAGCCTTCGCCGCCGAAGTCTCGGCTATCACCGGCCTGCCTTTCGTCACCGCGCCGAACAAGTTCGAGGCGCTTGCCGCTCACGATGCGCTGGTCGAGCTTTCCGGTGCGCTCAACGTGCTCGCCGCGAGCTGCATGAAGATCGCGAACGACATCCGCCTGCTCGGCTCGGGCCCGCGCTGCGGCCTCGGTGAGCTGTCCCTGCCGGAAAACGAGCCCGGGTCTTCGATCATGCCGGGCAAGGTCAATCCGACCCAGTGCGAGGCGATGACCATGCTCTGCGCCCAGGTGATGGGCAACAATGTCGCGGTCACGGTCGGCGGCTCCAACGGACATTTCGAGCTCAACGTGTTCAAGCCGGTGATGATCCACAATGTGCTGCAGTCGATCCGCCTCATAGGCGACGGCGCCGTCAGCTTCACCGACAACTGCGTTGCCGGTCTCGAGGCCAATCGCGAACGCATCGACGCACTGTTGCACCAGTCCCTGATGCTGGTGACCGCGCTCAACCCGAAGATCGGCTACGATAACGCGGCCAAGGTCGCGAAGAAGGCCCACGCCGAGGGCACGACGCTCAAGGAGTCGGCCCTTGCCCTCGGTCTGCTGACGGCGGAGGAGTTCGATCAGTTCGTGCGCCCGGAACTGATGCTGGGACCGAAGTGAGCGGGCATAGGCAGGAGGCTGGCCGGACGGTGTCCGGTCCCGCGATCGTCTACAAGATCGTGACCCGCGCGCAGTGGGGCGAGGCCGAGAAAGCCGGCGTCTTCAAAGGCGCGCCGGTCGATCTCGACGACGGCTTCATCCACTTCTCGACGGCGGATCAGGTGCGCGAGACCGCGGCCAGGCATTTCGCCGGACAGAGCGATCTGCTGCTGGTCGCGGTCGATGCGGGAGCGCTTGGCCAGGCGCTGGTCTACGAGCCGTCACGGGGCGGCGCGCTGTTTCCCCACCTCTACGCCGATCTGCCGCTTTCCGCGGTTCGCGCCGTCGACCCCCTGCCGCTCGGCGCTGACGGCAGGCATCAGTTCTCGGTGGAGGCGTAGCCAACGGGACGCCCCGGCGGGCCGACCAGGCGAAAGACGCCGGCACCGTCGGGCCGTGCATCCGATCCTGCCGAGGACAGGCTGAGATCGACGATCCACAGGAGAAGGTCGGCCGTGCCGTCGATCGCCACCTCGATGGCTCGATCGGCGCCGGCATCGAGCAGCAGGGAGAGGGACGCCGGGTCGAAGGTGAGAATGCCGCGGCTGAGTTCGGCCTTGGCCTCGAGGTCGCTGAACGCCATGGTCAGATCGCCGATGGCGGCGCTCTCCTCGCTCGCCTCGCTGGACAGCGTGCGTCTGAGATCCGGAACGCCGAGCCCCGTGATTTCCCCCGGCCCCGCTTTGAGCGCCAGCTCGCCCGACGCCGCAGCCATCAGGCCATAGGGCGTGCGGCCGACCGAACTCGCCTCGAGATGGAGATCGAGGGGCCCTTCGATCCCGCTCTTCACGCCTGCCCAGGATGCGAGGTCGGCGGCCTCGATGCGGTCGAGATCGACGGCCAGGGCGATGAAGGGCCGATCGTTACGGCGTTCCAGCCTGACCTCGGCCTGCAGCGTCCCCTGCCAGGGGCTGGCCTCGATCCGATCGGCGTAGAGAACGCCATCGTTCAGCGTGGCGTGCATGTTGAACCCCTCGCCGACCAGCCCACCTTTGCTTGCCAGTGACAGGGACCCGTCCATCCCGTCGATCCAGGCGGTGCGCAGGCCGGTGCCGGGCAGACGGCCGAGCCAGCGCGCGGGCGTCCAATCCCCGGCGAGCCGCAGACCGGTCAGGATGAGGAAAGGGGCGAGGCTGTCCTTTTGCGGCGTGCCCACGCTGAGCTTGGCGTCGAAGGTGCCGCGGAAGGGCTCCTTCGGGTAGGACAGACTGCCGGTGAAGGTAGTCGGCCCGAGCTTGGCGTTGCCGGATGCGATCCACCCCTCGGCCGCCAGCAGGCGAAGTCTGCCGGCAAGCTCGAACGCGCCCTCGGCATCGCCCTCCGGCACCAGCGGCGCGAGGCCGAATTGCCCGGCCAGGGCTCGATGATCGGGATGATGCGCATTGACCGCGAGGTCGTACCAGAGACGCTCCTCCACCAGCCCCGCATCACCCTCGACCACGAGCTTGCCCTGGTCATAGGCCGTTTCCGTGCGCAGAACCAAGTCCTCGACCGTGCCCTCGAGACTGGCGGTCAGCGCGAGCGGTCGAAGCCTGCTCGAAGGGAAGGGCGGGTCGAGGCTCAGATGATGGAGCGCTCTCGCCGGATGCTCGCTGCTCAGGGTCGCGCCGAGATCGGCCCTGCCGCTTTCGAGATCGATGCTGCCTTCCAGGGAAAACGCGGTCTCGCCGACGGTTGTCGCACGGATCTCATCGATCGTGACCAGCTCCCTTTCCGAGCTCGCCCGGATCGATCCGTCTTCGACATGCACGCCCCGCCAAATCGAGCGGGTGAAGCCGATGTCGATGTCGGTATCGAGTGCCTGCAGGCCGGCTTTAAGCTCTGCGATGGCCGCCTCGGCATCCCAGTCGGCGACGTAGAGGTCGAGATTAGGACGCTCCACATCGACGTCGAGTGACAGCCTGCGCCGCTCGCTGAAGCGAAGGCGCGCCTCCCCGCCCACCTTCGCCGTATCGAGACGCATGTCGAGGGCGCTGAGCGCGATCTCGACGCTGCTGACATCGACATCGCCTTCCAGGCTGAAACTTCGCCAGCCGCGCACGGCCTCGGCATTGGCAAGCAGGCCGAGCCAGGCGAGGCTGGTCTTCAGATCGTCGCCGACAGCGGCGAGCCTGCCTCGAAGCCTGGGGCCGATCTCGCCCGGATAGAGGCCGCCCTCGAAGCGCAGGTCGATCAGACCGGGGAGCTGCACCTTCGCCTGCTCGACCCGGGTCACCCTGTCCTGGCCGGTGGTCAGGGAGAGGCTGGCCTGGCGGGCCGACTGGTCGCGATAGGCCATCTCGCGCAGGACGATATTGATCTCGCCCGGCGGAACGTGGAGCTTGGACAGGAGGTCCAGCGGCAGGAAGTCGGTGAGCCCGGCGTCGTCGGCCAGACGAAGGGGCGGCAGCTCCACGTCCAGATCGAGCTGCTCCCTCGGATGGAGCTGGAGATCGACACTGCCCTTGCCGAGCTTGTCGTCCAGGCGGAGCTGCAGATCGTTCGCCCGGATCCCGCGGCGATCGGCCTCGACCCGGCCTTCGACCGTGAACGGCTGCCCGGCGGCCGTTGCCCGGAAGACCGACGGATAACCGGTCGCTGCCGCAAGGGCGGCGAGGCCATGCTGCAGGTCGGGTCCGCTGACGGTCAGGCGTCCGCGCAGGCCGACATCGGTGTCGAACGGGCCGACGCGCCCGCCGAAACGGAGCGACGTGGTCTCGTCGACGCCATTGCGCGCCTCGATCGCCAGTTTGGCGGCGCTGGCGCCTTCGGCGTCAGGTGTGCCGAACTCACCGGTAACCGTGAAGCGATGGCGCTCGGTCTCGAACAGGCCGGCCACGTCCACGGGACCATCTGGGCCCCGGATCTGCAGCTCGAGCGAAAGGTCGCGAAGATCGAGGCCGCGGTCCGGCCGCTCGCCGGTGAGCTCGATCCG
Source organism: Alphaproteobacteria bacterium (assembly GCA_041398025.1). Classification (GTDB taxonomy): domain Bacteria; phylum Pseudomonadota; class Alphaproteobacteria; order Geminicoccales; family Geminicoccaceae; genus JANQPX01. The sequence continues at coordinate 434,912 of JAWKVM010000008.1, read as the reverse complement.
GCCATCATCCAGGCCGATCCTCTTGAGATCGAGATTGAGAAAAGGGGCCGCCCAGTCCTGCCAGCGCGGCGGCCAGGACCGCAGTCGCCGGCTGCTCTGCCGATCGACGGTCAGGACCGGCCGTCTCAGGCGGAGGTCGCGCAGCACCGGCCGCCCGGCGAGGAGCGGGCCGATCTCCAGGGTGACGTCGGCCTGGTTGGTCTTGAGCTCGAAACCGATCGCCGCGTTGTCCTCGCTGGTGATGGTCACGTCCCTGGCGGTCAGCACGAGGCGCGGCAGCACGGTCAGCTCGATCGGCCCCTTGATCGTCACCGCGTGGCCGGAGAGCTTCGCCGCTGCCGCTTCGACATCGGCGCGATAAGCATTCCAGTCGATCACGCGCGGCACCGTCGCCAGCCCGAGGGCGGCGAGACCGAGGAAGGCAGCGACGACGATCCAGACTCGCAAGGAGCGTTCCGAGGCAAATCGTGGGGGAAACCAAAGCGTTGTCAGCTATAGGCGGGGAGCGGGATCGGGGCAACTGATGTCATAGGCCGGATATCGGCGTTTTCCTGACCTGGGAGGTCGGACACCAGGTGAGCGAAGAACTCTCTGGATTCCTGAATGGTGTTATATTAACCTTGGGTTGAAAAATAGAGAGCATTGGGCTCCTGAAAACCGCTATCGAGAAGTCGACCGCCATGAATTTTGCCAACGGCCATGCCTCGGTCACGCCGGAGGACGACCTCGATGGATCGGTCGCGGTCGACGGCGAATTGTCTCATCCGGCCGATCGCCTGGCCCGCTTCGGGCTCGAAGTCGTCTATCGCGGGGATCGGGATGGGATTCCCGCCTATGTCGTGCGCGGCAACACCTATCCGCTGAATGACTGCCTCGAAGCTGCGGGCGGGCGTTGGGATCAGGACCAGGAGGCCTGGCTGTTCGACGGCGAGCACGCCCTGCAGAAACTCGTGGCGCAGATCGAAGCGGCGGAGATCCTGGCGAGCGGCCCCGGCCTGCACGAGGCCACCACCAGCTTCGAGGGGTTCGCCAGGCGGGATCCGCTGGTGAGCCGGCTGCTCGACATCGGCCCCCATGTGATCAGCGACGAGGAGCTGCTCGAGCTTCTGATCGAAGCCGCCGACGGCCCGGTCGAGCCGCGCCTCCTCAGCCGCGAACTGCTGGATCACTTCGGCAGCCTCGGCGCGGTGTTCGCGGCCGACAAGGGGCGGCTGGGCGCGCTCGCCCATGTCAGCGACCGCATGATCGCGCGCCTGAAGGCGGTGCAGCTCGCCCTGGAGCGCATTCTCCATCAGCCGATCAAGGAAAACCCGGTGATCGGCTCCTGGACCTCCCTCACCAACTTCCTGAAGGTGACGCTCAGGCACAAGACCACCGAGCATCTGCTGGTGCTCTATCTCGATCGCAAGAACCGGCTGATCCGCGACGAGGTGCATCAGCAGGGCACGGTCGATCACACGCCGCTCTACCCGCGTGAAATCGTGAAGCGCGCCCTGGAGCTGGCGGCCTCGGCGATCATTCTGGTGCACAACCACCCGAGCGGCGATCCCACGCCTTCCAAGGCCGATATCGAGATGACCAAGCAGGTCATCCGCGCCCTGGAAGCGGTCGACATCACCGTCCACGATCACGTCATCGTCGGCCGCAACGATTTTTTGAGTTTTCGCGCCCAGCGTCTCATCTAGGTGGCACGGCCACGGCGTTGACGTTGACCGACATGGCCGGGGGCGAGGGTTTGCGCCCAAGATTTGGGGCGATGGGGTCGCGTCGTCGACGATGGCTTGGCCGATCTGCGGCCGCAGGGCGTTTCCTGGTGGCATGTCCCCGACAAAAGAATCCCTTTGCTTATGTCGAAAAACCTGGACGCATACCGTCGACCCAGGCGCTGCCGCAAAGTCCATGAAGTGGCCACGCCACTAGAAATGATCGGCGTCGAGCGGCGGGGCCATGCTGGGCAGGACGTCCCAGGGGGAGGAGGCGAGCAGCAGGCTGTCTGCCGGCAGATGGGAGAAGCGTGCGTTCTCGTTCACGGAATAATAGGGCAGATACTGGCTGATCATGTGCTGGGGCAGGACGGCCTGGAACAGATTGTCGAGAATGTAGACCTCGTGGTCGACATGGACGGCGAGCACCGCATGGGCGACGTCGCGCAGCATGTCCCGCACCACCACCAGCCGCAGCTGCTCCGGCTCGAAGCCGAGCTGGCGCAGGCTGACATATTTGATGATGGCGTAGTCCTCGCAGTCGCCGGAGCGCTGCAGAAAGGTCAGCGGCGAGGCCCAGTAGTCGATCACGTCGTAATTGTCCTGGTCGGTGCGCGACTGCCATCGATTGATGAAACGATTGACCGCGCGCAGCTGAGCGACGGGCTTCTGTCCACTCTGGCCTCTGATCATGGCCTGCCAGGCCAGGAGCGCCCTCGGCTCGCAGGGTTCGCGCGCATGGGCGCAATCCTGGTAGAACGAGCGTTCCCGATCGATGTCCTGCAGCACGCGCTGCCATTGGGGAAGGGCTGCCAGCGATTCGTCGCGATAGTCTATCGTGTCGAACAGAGGGGGAAAGTCGGACGCCATGCCGGTTGCCGGGCTCCCTGCGAGGAGAGCGGCGAGAAGCCCCGCGATCAGGCCGTCCTTGAACATGTCGACGCATCCACTCCGGCACGGTGCCAGCTTTCCCGAGCCTAAGGGGAAAATGTTAAGAACTTCTTGCCATGCGCGCGCGCCCGTCGGACAAGCCGGACTGGACAGCCGACCCCCTGCGGCGTTAGGAGAGCCTGTCGCCGACGCTGGGGTGTGGCTCGGTCACGTCGAAGGGTGAAGCGAGGACGGGGAACGATGCTCCCATCATTGGAAAAGGTTCGCTTGGGCGTGATCGGGCTCGGCTATGTCGGTCTGCCGCTGGCGGTGGAGTTCGGGCGGGTGCTCGACGTGGTCGGCTTCGACATCAAGCGGGAGCGGGTGGAGGAGCTGGAGCGCGGCATCGACGGCACCCGCGAGGTCACGGCCGACATGCTGGCGGACGCCAGGCGCCTCACCTTCAGCAGCGATCCCGCGGCGCTCAAGGACTGCAATGTCTACATCGTGACCGTGCCGACGCCGATCGACGGCTACAAGCGCCCGGATCTGCGTCCGCTGGAGGCGGCGAGCCGCACGGTCGGCGGCGTGCTCGCCAAGGGCGACGTGGTGATCTACGAGAGCACCGTCTATCCCGGCGCCACCGAGGAGGTGTGCGTGCCGATCCTCGAAACGGTCTCGGGGCTCGCCTTCAACCGGGACTTTTTCGCGGGCTACAGCCCGGAGCGCATCAATCCCGGCGACATGGGCCACCGCCTGCCGGACATCACCAAGGTGACCTCGGGCTCGACCCCGGAGGCGGCCGCGTTCATCGATCGGCTGTACAAGAAAATCATCCGCGCCGGCACCTATCCGACCAGCTCGATCCGGGTGGCGGAGGCGGCGAAGGTGATCGAGAACACCCAGCGCGACCTCAACATCGCGCTGGTCAACGAGCTGGCGCTGATCTTCAACCGCCTGGAGATCGACACCGAGGAGGTGCTGAAGGCGGCCGGCACCAAGTGGAACTTTTTGCCGTTTCGTCCCGGTCTTGTGGGCGGGCACTGCATCAGCGTCGATCCGTACTATCTGACCCACAAGGCGCAGCATGTCGGCTATCACCCCGAGGTGATCCTGGCCGGGCGGCGCATCAATGACGGCATGGGCACCTATGTCGCCGAGCGCGTGATCAAGCTGATGACCAAAAAGGGCCTGCCTGTGGTCGGCGCCAAGATCCTGATCCTGGGCCTGGCGTTCAAGGAGAACTGCCCGGATCTGCGGAACACGGGCGTGGTCGACATCATCCGCGAGCTCGAGAGCTTCAATGCAAGGGTCGAGGTGCACGATCCCTGGGTCTCGAAGGAAGAGGCGCGCGAGGAATACGGCCTGGAGCTGATCGAGGAGACGGCGGCGGGCCGCTACGATGCCGTCGTGCTCGCGGTCGCCCATGACAGCTTTCGCGAGCAGGGCGCAGCCGGCCTGCGCGCCCTCGGCCGCGACGGCGCCGTGCTGTTCGACGTGAAATGCCTGCTGCCGCGCGACCAGGTGGACGGGCGGCTGTAGGGGGGCGGCCGGAATTCTTCTTGCGACGTGCTTTTTGACGGAGGGGATTGCGAATGAAAGTCCTTGTGACGGGCACCGCCGGCTTCATCGGCTCGGCCGTGGCCAAGCGCCTGCTGGAGCGCGGCGACGAGGTTCTCGGCATCGACAACCTCAACGACTATTACGACGTCTCTCTGAAGCGCGCGCGCCTGGAGCGGCTTCTCGGTCACGAGGGCTTCACCGATCTCCGGCGCGACCTGGAGGATCGGGACGCGATCGAGGACGCCTTCAGGAGCTTCGATCCCGACCGAGTGGTGCATCTCGCCGCGCAAGCCGGTGTGCGCTATTCCCTCGAAAACCCGCGCGCCTACACCGACAGCAACGTCACCGGCACCCTCAACATCCTCGAAGGCTGCCGCCATCACAAGGTCGAGCATCTGGTCTACGCGTCGACCAGCTCGGTCTACGGCGCCAACACCGAAATGCCGTTTTCCGTGCACCACAATGTCGACCATCCGCTCTCGCTCTACGCTGCCACCAAGAAGGCGAACGAGCTGATGGCGCACACCTACAGCAATCTCTTCAAGCTGCCGACCACGGGCCTGCGCTTCTTCACGGTCTACGGCCCCTGGGGCCGGCCGGACATGGCCCTCTTTCTCTTCACCAAGAGCATCCTGGAAGGGCGGCCGATCAAGGTGTTCAATCACGGCCATCACAAGCGCGACTTCACCTATGTCGACGACATCGTCGAGGGCGTGGTGCGCACGCTCGACAAGGTGGCGGAGCCCAATCCAGCATGGTCGAGCGACCATCCGGACAGCGCCACCAGCTTCGCGCCCTATCGCCTGTTCAACATCGGCAACGGCAAGCCGGTGGCGCTCGGGCGCTATATCGAGGTGCTGGAGGACTGCCTCGGCATGAAGGCGGAAAAGGAGCTCCTGCCGATGCAGCCGGGCGACGTGCCGGAGACCAGCGCCGATGTCGCCGATCTGGCCGAGCATGTCGGCTTCCGGCCGGAGACGACCGTCGAGACCGGCGTTCGACGCTTCGTCGCGTGGTATCGCGACTTCTACCAGGCCTAGGTCGATCGGCGCAAAAATTCTCTCCGGCGACGAGCGGCCGAGCTTTGAGCATTGGCTTCCCGAATTCTGCGTGATCATGGAAGGCGATGCCCAAGGTGCCAGGGTTCGCAGCATGGTTATGCTTCATCGAGACGCCCGGCCGTTCGTGACCGACCCGCGTGTCGGGCGCCCGCGGCGTGGCCCTTCTCGACAAGGTGCGAAAATCCGTCTCTAATCCCCCCCGATTTGCGCGGCGCTCGCGGGGAGCGTCGGACGACATTGACGAGGGGAGCGGCGCCATGGGCAAGCGGTACCAGAATATCACCGAGACGATCGGCAACACGCCGGTGGTCAAGATCAACCGGCTGGCACCCGAGGGGATCGATCTCTACGTCAAGGTCGAGGCGTTCAACCCGCTCGGCTCGGTCAAGGATCGCCTGGCGCTGGGCGTGATCGAGGCAGCCGAGAAGGCCGGCGAGCTGAAGCCCGGCCAGACCGTGATCGAGGCGACCAGCGGCAATACCGGCATCGGGCTTGCCATGGTCTGCGCGCAGCGCGGCTATCCCCTGGTGGTCACCATGGCGGAGAGCTTCAGCGTCGAGCGCCGCAAGCTGATGCGTTTTCTCGGCGCCAAGGTGGTGCTCACGCCCGCCAAGGAGAAGGGCTCCGGCATGGTCAAGAAGGCGGTCGAGCTCGCCGAGAAGAACGGCTGGTTCCTGACCCGTCAGTTCGAGAATCCGGCCAATCCCGATATGCATGAGCGCACGACCGCGCGAGAAATCCTGGCGGATTTCGAGGGCGAGAAGCTCGACTACTGGGTCACCGGCTTCGGCACCGGCGGGACGTTTCAGGGTGTGGCGCGCGTGCTCAGGAAGGAGCGGCCGGACACCAAGATCATCCTCTGCGAGCCGGCCGCAGCGCCGATGCTGACCAGCGGCCAGCCCCAGGACCGCAACCCCGACGGCTCGGCCGCGACCAGCCACCCCGCCTTCACCCCGCATCCGATCCAGGGCTGGAGCCCGGACTTCATTCCGAAGATCACCGGCGATGCCGTCGATATGCACCTGATGGACGAACTGCTCACCGTGAGCAACGAGGACGCGATGGCGTGCGCGCGGGATCTTGCCACCAAGGAGGGGATCTTCGTCGGCGTGAGCTGCGGCGGCACCTTCGCTGCGGCGCTCGAGGTCTGCAGGAAGGCGCCGAAAGGGTCGACCGTGCTGTGCATGCTGCCGGATACAGGCGAGCGCTATCTGAGCACGCCGCTGTTCGGTCATATCGAGGCCGACATGAACGAGGACGAGCTTGAGCTGTCGCGCTCGACGCCGGGCTATCAGCTGCAGCCTGCGTAAGGCCGGCTGCCCGGGAGGGCAGAGGGCGCGACCCGGAAGCGAGCGGTCGCCTCAGTAGTAGTGGTAGCCGAAGCCGACGCCGAATTCGCACGCACCGTCGAGCACGACCACGACAAAGGTGCAGATGAGGGCGGAGCCCGTGAGGATCAGGGCAGCTTCGGCCATGCGCCGGGCCTCCGGGCTGGGCTCCTCGTATTCGTGAAAGTCGCGTTGCCGGGGATAACGCCGCTCATCGCCGCGGTGCGCCGGCGGGACGGCATCGAGCCTTGCGGAGGTCTCCTCCTGATGGGCGGCGCCGGCGTCAGCTGTGACCGCCTCGAGGTTCTCTCCATGGCTTTCAGGCAGGGCCGACTGCCGGTCGCCGAGGCGTCTCTCGATCTGAGGACGGGGCCCGCTGCACGCAGACAGCATCGCCATGATCAGCAATCCGATCACCGCTTTTCTGCCTCTCATGGTTCAGCCCCGCATTGTCGACGATGCGCCAGCCGGCACGGGGTGCAACATCCCCTTCACGCCGCAGCCGCTTGTCTCCAACCTGGGCGGGGCCGTCTGAACCGAAGCTGAACGGCGTGCCTGGACCGGAGCGAACGCTGCCCTGGGGGGCGTGCGCTCCGGCCGTGTCTATCCGCGCTTGTCGATCGGCACGAAGTCCCGTTTGGTCGGGCCCGTGTAGAGCTGCCGCGGGCGGCCGATCTTCTGCTCCGGATCCTCGACCATCTCGTTCCACTGGGCGATCCAGCCGACCGTGCGGGCAAGGGCGAAGATCGCGGTGAACATCGAGGTCGGGATGCCCATCGCTTTGAGGATGATGCCGGAATAGAAGTCGACATTCGGGAAAAGCTTGCGCTCGACGAAATACTCGTCTTCGAGCGCGATCTTCTCCAGCTCCATGGCGATCGGCAGGAGCGGGTCGTCGGCCTTGCCGAGCTCGCCCAGGACCTCATGGGCGCTTTCGCGGAGCACCGAGGCTCTGGGGTCGTAATTCTTGTAGACCCGGTGGCCGAAGCCCATCAGGCGGAAGGGATCGTTCTTGTCCTTGGCGCGCTTGATCGAGTCGGTGATGTTGTCGACGCTGCCGATCTCGGAAAGCATGTTGACCACGGCCTCGTTGGCGCCGCCATGGGCGGGCCCCCAGAGCGAGGCGATGCCGGCGGAAATCGCGGCATAGGGGCTGGCGCCGGAGGATCCAACCAGGCGCACGGTGGAGGTGGATGCATTCTGCTCGTGATCGGCGTGCAGGATGAAGATGCGGTCCAGCGCCTTGGCAAGCACCGGGTTCACCTTGTAGGGCTCGCAGGGCACGCCGAACATCATCTGCAGGAAGTTCTCCGCATAGGAGAGGTCGTTCCGCGGATACATGAAGGGCTGGCCAACCGAATATTTGAAGGCCCAGGCAGCGATGGTCGGCACCTTGGCCACCAGGCGATAGCTGGCGATCAGGCGGTTGTGCGGATCGTTGATGTCGAGGTCTTCGTGATAGAACGCCGACAGCGCGCCGACCACGGCGACCATGACCGCCATGGGATGGGCGTCCCGCCGGAAGCCGCGGAACAGATAGTTGATCTGCTCGTGCAGCATGGTGTGATAGGTGACGCCGCTCACGAATTTCGCGCGTTCCGACTCGGTCGGCAGCTCGCCGAACAGGATCAGATAGGCGACCTCCAGGAAATCGCTCTTGGTCGCGAGATCCTCGATCGAGTAGCCGCGATGCAGGAGGATACCCTTCTCGCCGTCGATGAAGGTGATCTTCGAGGAGCAACTCGCCGTCGACGTGAAGCCGGGGTCATAGGTGAACCTGCCGGTTTCGGCATAGAGTTTCCTGATATCGATGACTTCGGGACCGATGCTGCCTTCAAGCACGGGAAATTCGGCATTGGCATTGCCGCCCTGCCGATCCGTAAGTGCCACGAATTTTTCTTCTTGATCCGTCATAGGTAACCCTCTCTTGACGCAGCGGTCAGACACCGACCGGGGCAGGGAAGCATCGGCCTCCTGAACAGGGGGTGAACTCTTGCGGTTGATGGATTTCGCCCGATGCAACCATAAGGGTTTGACAGTCGGACTTCAATCTTTTTGTTGCATTGCAACATCATGATTTGTCATGACATCCGCCAGCCGGCCGAGGGTTTCGTCGCGGCCGAGCACGGCCATCACCTCGAACAGTCCGGGTGACGTGGTCGAGCCGGTCAATGCCGCGCGCAGGGGCTGCGCGATCTTGCCGAGTTTCAGGCCGCTTTTCTCGGCCTCCTCGCGGATCAGCGCCTCGATTCCCGTCTCATCCCAGTCTGCCAGGCGCTCCAGCCCCGGGACGAGGGCTGCCAGGCGCTGCCGGGCGTCCGGGTCGAGCAGCGTCGCGGCCTTGTCGTCCGGACGGATCGGGCGGGGGGCGACGTAGAAGCGCGCGGCGGCGGCCAGGTCCAGCAGGGTGGTGGCGCGCGGCTTCAGGCCCGGCATCGCGGCTTCGAGCCGGGCCGCCGCGGGCGCATCGATCGCCAGGCCGTCCGCTTCGAGCAGGGGCGTGATCAGCCCGACCAGCCTGCCGTCCGCGGTTTCGCGCAGATAGTGGGCGTTCAGATTGGTGAGCTTGGCGAGATCGAAGCGTGCTGCCGATTTGCCGATACCGTCCAGCTCGAACCAGGCGATCGCCTGCTCGGTCGAGATGATCTCGTCATCGCCATGACTCCAGCCGAGCCGCAGCAGGTAGTTGCGAAGGGTCTCCGGCAGGAAGCCCATGTCACGATAGGCGTCGACCCCGAGGGCTCCGTGGCGCTTGGAGAGCTTGGCGCCGTCCTGCCCGTGAATCAGCGGCAGATGAGCGAACACCGGGGGCTGCCAGCCCATGGCGAGGAAAAGCTGCGTCTGGCGTGCGGCGTTGACGAGATGATCGTCACCGCGGATCACGTGGGTGACGCCCATGTCGTGATCGTCGACCACCACGGACAGCATGTAGGTGGGCGTGCCGTCCGAGCGCAGCATCACCAGATCGTCGAGCTGGTCATTGGCGATCCTGACCTCGCCCTGGACCCGGTCGTCGATCACCGTCTCGCCGTCCCGCGGCGCCTTGAAGCGGATCACCGGATCGACGCCCGCGGGTGCCTCGGCCGGGTCCCGATCGCGCCAGCGGCCGTCATAGAGTGCCTTTCGGCCTTCGGCCTTGGCGGCTTCGCGCATGTCGGCGAGCTCTTCGGGTATGCAGTAGCAGCGATAGGCATGGCCGCTCGCCAGCATGGCCTCGACCGCCTCGACATGGCGCGCCTGATTCTTCGACTGGAAGACCGGCGGTTCGTCGCTGTCCAGGCCGAGCCAGCGCATGCCGTCGAAAATCGCCTCGATCGCCGCCTCGGTCGAGCGCGCACGGTCGGTGTCCTCGACGCGCAGGAGAAAGCGTCCGCCGCAATGACGCGCGTACAGCCAGTTGAACAGCGCGGTGCGTGCGCCGCCGATATGCAAAAAACCTGTAGGTGATGGTGCGAATCTTGTAACTACACTCATGATTGATAAACTGTTCCCTTCATGACCTTCAGTTGCCGGGTCTCGCCGCGCTTGGGAGCGGCCCGGCTCAGCCCCGAACCGTGAGACGAGCGACGTGATCGGACGGCAGACGCGCTCTTCTAGCACAGCTCACGATCCGCTGCACTGGCAGCCTGCCGGCGACGATCGCGCCGCCGGTCCGGCCTGGCGCAGGGGATGGCTGCTGGACACGGCAGAGGCTCTCTTTGAGGAACGCGAACGCTGGGTGCTCTGGCTGCCGGTCGCCTTCGGCCTCGGCGTCGCCCTCTATTTCGCGCTGCCGTCCGAGCCCTCGCCCTGGACCGTGCCGCTTCTTCTCCTGCCCTATCTGCTGGCGGCCATGCTGATCCTCCGGCAAGCGCCCGACCACCAGCAGCGGAGGGGCCCGTTCTTCATGATGGGCCTTCTGCTGCTGCCGCTGCTCGGTCTCGGCAGCGCACAATGGCGCACCTATCAGGTGGACGCACCTGTGATCGAGCGGCGCGGCGCCTATCAGATCGAGGGCGAGGTGCTGCTGGTCGAGGCCAGGGTCAAGGGCGATCGGCTGGTGCTCGGCGATCTCATGATCGAGGGGTTGGAGGATGAGGCGACGCCGGCGACGATACGGTTCAGCCGGCGTCAGGCCGAACCGCCTCTGAAGCCCGGCGATCGCATTCGGCTGCGTGTCATGCTCATGCCGCCATCGCCGCCGAGCGAGCCGGACGGATTCGACTTCGCGCGTCAGGCCTTTTTCCAGCGCATCGGCGCCGTCGGCTACAGCCTCGGGCCGTCCGTCATCCTGGAGCGTGATAAGGCCTGGACCCTCGGCAAGATCCTCGCCACCCTGCGCCAGCGCCTCGCCGAGCGTATCGCCGCCGCCATCCCCGGCGAGGCCGGCGCGGTCGCCACGGCGCTGCTCACCGGCCTGCGCGGCGCCATCCCCGGCCATGTCTGGGAGGACATGCAGGCAGCGGGCATGGCCCATCTTCTGGCGATTTCCGGCCTGCATCTCGGGCTGGTGGCGGGTGCCGTGTTCTTTACGGCACGCATCCTCATGGCGCTGATCCCGCCGCTCGCGCTGCGCTGGCCGACCAAGAAGGTCGCGGCTGCCCTCGCTCTGGTCATCGCCTTCGTCTACCTGCTGCTCACCGGCGCCACGGTGCCGACCCAGCGCGCCTTCATCATGACGTCCCTGATGCTGTTCGCGATCATGGTCGACCGCAATCCCTTCTCCATGCGCCTGGTCGCTTTCGCCGCCTTCGCGGTGCTCCTGACCCAGCCGGAGAGCCTGATCGGCCCCTCCTTCCAGATGTCGTTCGCGGCGGTGATCGCGCTGATCGCGGTCTACGAGACCGGCATCGGCCGTCCCCCGGCGGGGGCCGCGGGCCTCGACTGGCGGGTCATGATGTATGTGGCGGGCGTGGTGCTGACCACGATCATCGCAAGTGCGGCGACGGCGCCGCTCGCCATCTATCATTTCGGGCGGCTGCCGACGTTCAGCATTCTCGCCAATGTCGTCGCCGTGCCGCTCACCGCGTTCTGGATCATGCCGTCGGGCCTGCTCGGCATGCTGCTGCTGCCGCTCGATCTCGCCGGATCCGGTCTTGCCGGCTGGTGCTTCGCGCTGATGGGCGTTGGTATCGAGTTGATGCTGGCGGTCGCTGCCTGGACCGCCGACCTCCCCGGCGCCGTCGTCCCGGTGGCGCGACCGCCGCTGGCGACGCTGATGCTGGTGCTGCTGGGTGGCCTCTGGCTGGCGCTCTGGAAGACGCGTTGGCGCCGGCTCGGCGTCTTTCCGATCCTGCTCGGCCTCCTGCTCGCCGCGATTCACCGCCAGCCCGACATGCTGGTGGACGCACGCGGCATGCTGATCGCCGTTCGCCTGGATGACGCCGGCCTGGCCCTCTCCCCCTGGAAGAAGGACAGCTGGGTGACCGACGGCTGGCTGCGCGGGGCGGGGCAGGCGGACCCGGCACCCTGGCCCCGGCCTTTCGAGGAGGGGACGGACACGCTCCGCTGCGACGACCTCGGCTGCATCTACCGTCGAAACGGCGTGCAGGTGGCGCTCGCGCGCCGCGCCAACGCCCTTCCCGAAGACTGCGCGAGGAGCCAGCTGGTGATCAGCTATCCGAGGATCGAGGCCTGCGCCAACGGCACCCCGCTGATCGGCCCGAACGCGCTGCGCACGTCCGGTGGCCTGGCACTTTGGCTGAGGGGCGGGCATCTTCGTGAGAAGACTGTCCGCGCCGTTCGCGGCAAGCGGCCCTGGGTGCGTTGAGAGAGGGCATCTTGGAACATGATGGACCACCCCGATCAGACACACAGTCTCGCCGATGTCCGTTAAGGATTCATTAAGGCGAATTGGATCGCGATCTGAAAGGTGGTGTTCGGCTGCGAGGGACGGCGCCTCGCCGTTCTGAACGCCGGACTGACGTCAAAAGCCGCGAAGCGGCATGTGCTCGGCGCGCTGCAGCCAGTTGTCCGAAGGATAGGTGGTCGCACCGTCGATCACGTGCAGGGCGTAGGCGTGGCGGGAGGTCGGCGAGCGGTTGGGGGCGCTCCAATGGGGCAGATGGCCGTGCAGCACGACCAGGGAGCCGCGCTCGACCTCGAGCGGCACCAGCCCTTCGGTCGGGAGCGGCGCAGGGTCGAGGGTGATCATCTCCGTCCGGTCGCCCTGGCGGACGAAACGGGATCGAAGCGGGCCCCGATGGCCGCCCGGCTCGGCCCAGAGGCAGCCGTTTTCCCGGGTCGCCGCTTCCAGCGCGAACCAGAAGCCGACCACGCTGGAGGGCTCGGTGAAGAGAAAGGTGGCGTCCTGGTGGCACACCACTTCGCCGCCGATCCGGGGCTGCTTGAAGATGTACATGGACTGCAGCAGGAGCGGGGACCGGATGCCGAGGGTCTGCGCGAGGTCGGCGAGGGCCGGCGCCCTGGAGAAGGCGTCGAACACCGGATCGAGGTCGTGCAGCGCGTGGCCAACCTTGTTGATGGAACGCTCCTTCGCCTGAAGGAGCCGGCCCTGCCGGTCGAACGCTTCCTCCTCGAAGAAGAAGCGGATTTTGTCGCCCGAGTGCAAAAAGTAGCTGTCCTGGGCGTGGGTCTTTTCCGTGGTCGAGAAAATGGTCGCGACCTCGCCCGGCTCGAAGGCATCGGCCAGCTCGGCCATGCGTTCCTGCAGAGCATCGCAGGCGGTGCCGTCGGCAAAATCCGGGAGCACCAGATAGCCGTTCCGTTCGAAGTCGGCGCGCAGATCCCGGGCCATGGGTCTTTCTCCTATGATGCCAGCGCGCCCGATCCGAAGGCTCGCGACATGTCGCGGCAGCCGAAGCGTCCATCGTCTCCCGCTTAACCGGATCTTAACCCGAAAACGCTACGCTCCGTCACCTGGTCCATGCGATCCTGGGAATCCGTGCGGCCGCAGTCTGTCAGCAGCCTGTCAGGCGGGTGCTGCCTCGGACTTGCTGACGGTCGGCAGGGCGAAGGTGAGCACCGTGCCTGCGGCGGCGACTGCGGCCATGGCGAAGAAGGCCAGGCCGCCGACCCAGCCATAGACCCAGCCGGACACCAGGCTCAGCAGACCCGACAGCGGCGCGAAGCCGACCGCCACGTAGAAGCCCTGTGCGCTCGCTCTGAGCTCCGGCGAGGTGGTCTCGCGCAGATAATGGATGGTGGCGAGGAAGGTCAGGGCAAAGGTGATGCCGTGCAGCAGCTGCGTCGCCAGCAGGAGCGGCAGGCTCGCCGACAGGCCGTTCAGGGCCCAGCGAAGGACCGTCAGCACGCCGGCGATGGCGAGCAGCCTGGAGAGCGGCATGGCGATGATCACGCGCGCGCTGATCATGAAGAACAGCACCTCGGCGATCACGCCTTCCGCCCAGAGCCAGCCGATCACCGTCTCGCTGTGGCCGGCGGCGCGCCAGTGGATGCTGCCGAAATTGTAGAGGAGGGTGTGGCTCGCCTGGATCATCGAGGCGGCGATCGCCAGCAGCCAGAGATCCCGCCGCACGAACAGGCGGCCGAGCCGCGGCGGCTCCGCGTCATGGGCGCGCGGCGCACCCTCGGGCATGGTCAGGCAGGCGAGCAGGGTCAGCGACGTGGTCGCGATCAGGAGCGTGAAGATGATCGGCGCGCCGGCACGCTCGAGCGCCATGCCCCCCAGGACCGACATTGCCACGAAGGTGATCGAGCCCCAGAGACGGATGCGGCCGTAGTCGAGCCTTTCGCTGGCGACGCGCTCCAGGCTGATCGCCTCGGCCAGCGGCAGGATGCAGGACCAGGTGGCGCCGGTCAGAAGGCCGAGCGCCATGAACATCCAGAACTCGCTCACCAGCGCGAAGCAGAGCAGGCCGAGCAGCGTGAGCCCCGTGGTCAGCGTCATCATCAGGCGGCGTCGGCCCAGACGGTCGGCGAGATAGGGCACCAGGAGGCTGGTGACGATGCGCGGCCAGAAGGAGGCGCCGATGATCAGGCCGATCTCCACAGGTGCCAGCCCGCGGGACTCCAGCCAGACCGGCCAATAGGGAAGAAAGATGCCGACCGAGGCGAAGATCGCGCCGTAGAAGAAGGCGAGGCGAAGGGCGGTCATGGCCTTTGTCGAGATCATGCCTTATGTGAACGTCAAATCTGGTAGGCGCCAAGTGTTTTCAGCGAAGGGTGAAGAGGCATGTCCGGCAGCTCGCGTGACGTCACAATCTCGAACCGGGACGGCAACAAGCTCGCGGCACGGCTGGACCTGCCGGCGGGGCCGCCCAAAGCCTGCGCGCTGTTCGCCCATTGCTTCACCTGCTCGAAGGACACCTTCGCCGCCGCGCGCATCAGCCAGGAGCTGGCCAGGCAGGGCTTTGCCGTGCTGCGTTTCGACTTCACCGGGCTCGGTGCCAGCGAGGGCGAGTTCGCCAACGAGAATTTTTCTTCGAATATCGAGGACCTGGTCGCGGCCGCTGATTTCATGCGTGAGGAGGTGGAAGCGCCGCGTCTTCTGATCGGCCATTCGCTCGGCGGTGCCGCCGTGCTCGCGGCCGCGTCGCGCATCCCGGAAGCGGTCGCCGTCGCCACCATCGGCGCCCCGTTCGATCCCGGCCATGTCGCGCATCTGTTCCGATCAGCCGCCTCCGAGATCGAAGCAAATGGCGAAGCCGAGGTGCAGATCGCCGGTCGCAGGTTCAGCGTCAAGCGGCAGTTTCTGGAGGACATCGCCGCCCACCGTGCTGCGGACTATATTCCGGAGCTGAGGAAAGCGCTTCTGATCCTGCACGCGCCGCGCGACGAGGTCGTGGGCATCGAGAATGCCGGCGAGATCTTCAAGGCGGCGAAGCATCCGAAAAGCTTCGTGTCCCTGGACGACGCCGATCATCTTCTGACGCGGCGGGCCGACGCCGTCTACGTCGCTCGCCTGCTCGCCGTCTGGGCGGCACGCTATCTGCCGGACGAGGCGCCCGGCGAGGATCTTCCCGAACCCGCTCCAGGCGAGGTTCTGGTGGCGGAGGCGGGGAGCGGGAAATTCACCCAGATCGTCAGGAGCGGTGGCCACGATCTGATCGCGGACGAGCCCTCCGCCGTCGGCGGCGATGACCGGGGACCCGGGCCCTACGATTTCGTTCTGGCCGGGCTCGGCGCCTGCACTTCGATGACCGTGCGCATGTATGCCGAGCGCAAGGGCTGGCCGCTGAAGCGCGTGATCGTCGGTCTCGGCCATCACAAGATCCACGCCGAGGACTGCGCCGATTGCGAGACGCGGACCGGCAGGATCGAGGAGATCGACCGCTGGCTCACCTTCGAGGGCGATCTCGATCAGGAACAGCGCGCCCGCCTTCTGGAGATCGCCGACCGATGCCCGGTGCACCGGACGCTGACCGGCGAGATCAAGATCCGCTCGACCTTGAAAGACAGTTGAGCGATCCCACCACCGTCCCGGTCATGCTTTCCTTTTTCCAAAGACGAAACCGAGATTTAATGTTCTTGCTTAACCCGGTTTTAAAGTCTTGGCGTCATTTTATTAATTACCGGTGAACGAACAAAAAAGGAGACGCGGTCCATGCGACATCCCTTCACGCCAAACGGAACGCGCCGGCCCAAGCTCAGCAAGGATGGAGCGGCTGCAGCCCTTCTGTTGCCGACGGAGCCCGAAAGCGACCTCGACCGGCAGATCGAGCGGCTCAAGGACTCGATCCGGCCCGGACCGTTGATGTGCCTTCAGCAGCATGATCCGCCGGGTCACCTCTGCCTCGTCACCTAGCGCTCGTCCCCCAGCACCCTTTGCCCCGCCGACACCCCTGACGCCACGGACGGAAAAGGAACGTCGCCTCGCAGAGTCCCTCAACCTAACTTCCCAGCCCAAGCACCTATCGGCCGGAGATCCCGCAGGATCTCCGGCCTTTTCTTTGGTCTGAACACCTGTCGCCCACGCACCTCGCGACGCAGCACAAGAAGAAGAAAAGGTGCGAACCCGGCCTGCCTTTGCTAAGACCGGAAAAACGGTCGGGGGAGACCAGAGCTATGACCGGGAATGCGCCCTTCAACAACGCGCGGGGGACCGCGAGTTCGCAGCAGCTGGCGCCGCCCTTCGCGTTCAAGGACGTGACCATGTCGGTCTTTCCCCTGCGCGCCAACCTGGCCAGGCTCGAGAGCTTTTGCGACGCCTATCTGAACCACGCCGGCGACGCGATCAAGTTTCAGCCCTTCCTCCCTTATGTCTATCTGATCATTCTCGACTATGGGCGCATGTCGGTCGAGGCGGCGAACATGGGCTGGATCTCGCAGCACGAGGTCGCGTTCAGCGTGCCGCTGCGCTGGATGCAGAAGGAAAGCGAAGGCGGCATCCTCGACTTCAGGGACTGGGCCTTCACCTCCCCCTTCATCTTCGTCGACAACGAGCTCTCGATGAGCACCGGCCGCGAGGTCTATGGCTGGCCGAAGACCCTAGTCCATCTCGACCCGACGATCAGCGAGTGGGTGCAGGATCCGCCAGGCAGCAGGCGGGTCTTCCATGTCAGCGTCAAGGCGGTGAGCCGGGCCTACGAGGGTGAGCACTTCGAGCGGCAGCCTTTCCTCAACGTCTACCATCGGCCGGCGACCAATGTTCTGACCTATCCGCCCGACCTTCTGGGCCTGTTCAGGCCGATCGCGCAGCTTCCCAACACGGGGCTGAACGCCGCCCGGCTGGCCGTCGATCTGGCGAAAGCCATGGGCGGCATCGCGACCCAGGGCATCACCGGCAGCCCTGCCTTTCCCGACCTGTTCGACAAAGAGCGCGTCAGGAGCCTGCTGAAGAGCGACAAGCTGTTGGCCTGGTTGAATCCGGCCGCGTGGCAGCCCGGCCTGTGCGACCTGCTCTGGTCCCTGTTCCCGATGCTTGCCGCCAACACCATCAATCTGAAGCAATTCCGCGATGCCGGCAGCACGGAGGATGCCTGCTACCAGGCGATCACCAATGCGCGCATGGAGGTGGAGGCGATCAATCGGGCAGGACCGCTCGGCCAGCAGAACCTGCTGCTCGGCCAGCTCGACGGCGGCTACAGCATCGACATCCATCGAAACGCCAATTGGTCGATCATCAATGCCCTCGGCCTGGAGATCGCCGAGACCCGCCGTGATGGCGAGACCGACGTCGCGACCCTGGCGCCGGTCTTCCCGTTCTGGATGCAGGTCGACATGACCTATGCGCGCGGCGAAGTTCTCACCTGGCGGTCGGGCGCGACCGGGTGGAACTGGCAGGTGTCGTCGCAGGCAGCGAAAGACCGTGTCGACGTGATCGACTTCGCGGTGAAGGGCCGCGATCTGACCGACAAGGCCGAGACCGTTGCCGATGTCAGCGCCATGGACAGGGCCGAACCTGACGTGCAGACGGTGGTCGGCTTCAGGCCGAAGACGATGCCGACCGACAGTCTCTACAACACGGCGCGCGGTGCGGGCGAGGAGCTGAGCGGGCCATTTCTGTCGCCGAACACCACGATCCGCGTCCTGCCGCTGCTCGCGGACCAGGCGGTCCTCGATCGCTTCGTCGGCAGCTATCTCAATGTCCGGGGACATGCGCGCTACAGGGCCTGGGGCCACCATGTCTATCTCGTGATCTCCACCTATCCGGGGCGCTCGTCGGCAAGCCGGAATGTCGGGCTGATCGCCCATCGCGAGATCAGCTTCGCCGTCCCGATCAAATGCTATGAGTGGTTCGACGACGGTGATCCCGCTTACGATGCGGGCACGGTCAAGGGTCGGGCGGCGCTGGATCGCGACAAGCTGACCGGCACCGCGCTGGTCACGCCCTTTTCCTATGTCGACGACGTCTCGGTGGCGATCACAGCCAGCGAGGTCGAGGGCGTGCCGACCCTGCGCTCTGCGATCACCAGCCCGCCTGCGCGCTGGATGGATACGGACGGGCCGGACGGGACCGCCGGTGCGCTGCTGATGGAAAGCTCCGCTCTGGTGCTGCCGACGCTCGGGGTCGGCGCCGGGGCGAGCACGGAGCGCCTTATCAGCGTCAGCAGTGCACCGCTTCTATCCGATCAGGATGAAGCCGGCTGGCGGCGCATCGCCGGCGCCTGGGGGCGCCATGTGCGTCGGGATCTGCTCAGAAAGTTCCGCCAGCGTGGACGACGCTCGGCGGTCGAAAGTGGCAAAGGTGATCGCGCGGAGGCGTTCGGGCAGGTGCGTGCGCTAGCGCTCCAGCTGCTCGCGGGGAAGCTGCCGATCGTCAGCCTGGCCCTCAAGCAGTTCCGGGATTCCTGGCATACCGACACCGCCTGCTATCAGAGCCTGGTGCAGGGCGAGCGCCGCATCGAGGCGCTGCATGAACTGCAGGAGATCGAGCAGGCCCTGCATGTGTCGATCACGCGCTTTCCGACCCAGCCGATCGCCAAGGTCCTGGGTTTGATCGCGAAAGACACCCGGGTCACCGGCGACGGCATCGTCGACATGTTCGAGGCCCTTCGGCCGTTCTGGCTGCGCGCCGATCTCAAATTGGACCTGGGCAGCACGCTGTTCGAGCGTGTCGCCGATCCGAAAAAATCCGAGGGACCCAAGCCCTGGGTGCGGCTGCAGCAGCCGGAACGCTCATTCGGATGGCAGGCGACGACGCCCGAAGAACTCGCGGCGATGAAGGCGGATCAGACCGTCAGGAAAAAGACGGAGGCTCCGCCGGACGAACATTTCAGGATCCTGTGCGAGCGCAGTGCCGGCGACGGATGGACCAGGAGCGAGGAGACGGTCAAGGACGCCGACTTCGGGCGCTTCCAGCCGCGGCAGGCGGACGGCACGCGTTGCCGCAACCTGATGGTCTGGCGCCGTCAGCGCAAGCATACGCAGATGGCCGATCCGGAAAGGCTGAACACGCTCGACCGTGAGCATGTCCGCGATCTTGCGGCGTTTCTCGACAGCTCGACGGCCGTCCCCGCCGAGGCGCCATCCACCGCGGAGCTTGCGGTAAGCGTCGGCGCTACCGATCCGGCGACCGTTCTCGACTCGATCCTGAGCCGGCAATGGGCGTGCCCGGAGGAGCGCCGGCATGATCATGGCAAGGCCGATTTCGGCGTCAATGTCGAAAGCTTCGGTCCGAACCTGCAGCCGGATCTGTTTCCGGAGAGCGAACGGCAGGACCGTTTCTGGCCGCAGGGGCCCGACCCAGATCAAAAGCCGAGCCACGTGATCATGAGGCTGGGACGCCGCCTGCAACGTCTCGTCCGGGCGGCGCCCGCTCAGCAATAGCCGATGGACTGATACCAGCGAAGTGCATCGCCGAGGGTGGCGCCGAGCGGGCGCGGTGACAGGCCGAGCCCTTGCTGCAGCCTCGAGGGCGCCGCGGCATGGCATTCGCAAAGCAGGAGAAAGGGCAGGCTCGGACAACTCTCGGCCCGGCCGAACGTGCTCGCCGCCAGCTCGGTCCACCAGGCGCCGGCGGCGGCGAGGCGGGTCGAGCCCTGCATCAGCGGCGGCTGCCTCCCGGCCAGGCGGCAGATGTCGTGCACCAGGGAGGCGAGGTCGGTGTTGTGGCCGGAAAGGGCGATCGGCCGGCCGTAGATTTTTTTCGATAGAGCCTCCAGCGCCAGATCGGCGACGTCGCGGACGTCGATCACGTTCAGTGGCTGGGTGGTCACGCCCCAAAGCTCGCCGCGCGCCACGGCGGCGACGAAGGCGGCCTGCTTCGGCTTCAGGTCATAGGGGCCAAGGCAGACGGAGGGATTGACCACGACCGCGCGCAGGCCGCCGGCGGCCGCCTGCAGCACCGCGCGCTCGATCGTCGCCTTGGTCTCGAAATAGGGATGGCTGCCCTGGACGGCGAAGGATTGCAGGCGGCCATGCCAGGGGCGCTCCCGCCGAAGCGTTGTGAAGGAGCTGACATGGATCAGCTCGGCATCCGCATCTTCCACCGCGTCGATCAGTCGGCGGCATCGTTGGAGCGCGGTTTCCACCTGTTGATGATGGGTGGCCCTGGGATCCACCAGGCGAAGCGGGTAGGGTGCGGCGGCGTCGATCACCAGATCATGCCCCCTGACCCATCTGGCCAGCTGATCTGTCTTGCGGTCATCGCCAACCAGCAGCTTGATCTTCAGACCGTGCAGATTGGGCCGCTCGCCATCCCGACGGCAGGCGGTGCTCGCCTCATGGCCGCCCTGCAGCAGGGCGCGCAGGAAGGCGTTGCCGATATGCCCGGTGCCGCCGAGGATCAGGCATCGCCGTCCGGCCGACATCGGCGCCGGGCGCCCTAGCCGATGCAGGCGAGAAGCGCCTCGCCGTCGCCGTGATCGGGCACGATGTTGGAGATCGGCGAGCGCTTGCGCGTCTCCAGGAGCAGCGTCTTCGCTTCCTCGGCCTGATCGGTGTCAAGAAGGAGGGTCGCCAGGCTGACGGTCGCCCGATGGTCGAGCAGGGCGGCGCGCTGCCTGTAGGCGAGCGAGCGCGCCTTGCGAAAGGACGCTTCTGCGGCGTCGAGATCCTTTGCCGCCGTTTGTTGCAGGTTGCCTTTGCAGCACAGCAGGGCCGGCCGGTAGAAGCTGTCGACATTGCGTTCGGCGAGCTTCAGCGTCTTGTCGATCAAACCCCCGGCGCGTTCATGATCGCCCGCTTTCATCAGGGCTTCGATCAGATAGGCGTTCCAGTAGGTGAGCGGCAGCTTCTGATCGATCAGGTCGAAGAAGGCGAGCCCCTGCTCGATGGTCTCGATGCCGCCAGTAAGATCGCCCTTCTCCGCCATCGCCCAGCCGAGGCCGCATTGCGCGAGCGACGTCCAGAAGGGGATGATGTGCTTGCCGCCGAGGTCGAGCGCGCGCTCGGCCATCTGTTCCGCGCCGTCGACATTGCGCAGATCATGATGATGCATCATCGCGAACACCAGGCTGCGCGTGATCGATATCGGGTCGTTCAGACGTTCCGCGAGATCGAGGGCCTTGTGCTCCCTGGCTCGCGCAGCGGCAACGTCGCCAGAGAGAGTCTCGAGCCATTGCAGCTGCGCCAAGGCGAACAAAGCGAGATCGTCGCTGTAAGTCTGGATCAGCTCGTCATGCTGCGCCGTCCAATAGAGCGCCAGGACCTGATCGAGCTGGGCGGCCGAAGCCTTGAAATCACCACGATAGAAGGACGTGATGCCATTGGCGAACACCGCCCCGATGCGTTGGGTCAGATCCTCGGACGATCCGAATCGGTCGAGTAGCCGCTTCGCCCAATCCACGGTCGCCTTGCGATCGCTGCGCGCCAGGTTGACCACCCAGAGACCGTACATGGTCGAGCACAGCATCGGATTGTCGTCCTGCCGGATGCAGAGATCATGGGCACGCTGGAAGGTCTCCCTGACATCGTCCGCGGCATAGCCTTTGACGGCGATCAGAGCGCTGCCGAGCAGGGCGCGCAGCCTGATCTCCTTCTGCTCGCGTTCCGGGGTCTGCGGCTGGTCCTCGAGAATCGCGAGGGCGGCGCTGAAGTGGTTGATCGCCTCAGTCTGCGCCGCGCGGCTGGTCGCCTGGCGGCCGGCGTCCATCAGGCAGTCGGCGGCCTTGTCGGGCATGCCGCCTTTCAGGAAATGATTGGCGAGAACCTCCGGCTCGGCATGGGCCATGTCCGGAAAACGGTGCTCGAGCACATCGGCGATTTCGCCGTGCAGCTGACGCACGCGGCTGCGCAGCAGGCTGGAATAGGCCGCTTCCTGGATGAGCACATGCTTGAAGGTGTAGGCGGCTGCGGGCGCCTCGCCGTGACACTGCACCAGCTCGGATTTCACCAGATTGCCCAGAGCCTCTCGCAGCGCCGGCTCCTCCATGCCGGCGACCGCCGACAGCACGCCATGGATGAAGCGCCTGCCGATGACGGCGCCGAGCTGTGCGATCGGCTTCGCCGATTGCAGCCGGTCGAGCCTGGCCATCAGCGAGTCGTGCAGCGTGTCCGGCACGGCCAGGGATTGCGCGCCGCCCCCATGTGCGGTCACACGCTGCTTCTCGTTCTCCATCTCGAGAACGGCCTTGGTCAGCTCTTCAATGAACAGCGGCACGCCGTCCGACTTGGAGACGATGTCGGCGACCAGCCTTTCGGGAATGCCTTCAGACTGTGCGATATCGGCAACGATCTTGTGGCTGTCTTCGGCCTCGATCCTGTCCAGCTTCATGTCGTGGATCCAGGCCGCCGGACCGATCGACGGCCTGAAGTCGGGCCGATGGGTGATCAGGTGCAGGATCGGCCGATTGCTGACGCCATCTTCCGAGAGCTTCGTCAGGACTTCGAGCGACGTCGGATCGCTCCAATGGACATCTTCGAACACCATGAACAAAGGGGTGATCTCGGCGAGCGCATGAATCTCCTCGAGCAGCGCACCGATGGTCTCGATGCGCTGGCGCTGGCTGGTCATGGCGAGCGGCGCGTAGCGGTGGTCCGGCTTGATCGAGAGCAGGGCGGCGATCAGGGCCGTCGCCTGCGAGGGGCCGTTCTTCGCGACCTGAAGGCGGCCCTCGAGCTTGGCCAGCTTGGTCGCATTGTCATCGCCCACCACGAAGCCCGCCGCCCGTTCCAGCTGGTTGATGATCGGGTAGAGCACGCTGTTCTGGTGAAACGGGGCGCAGAAGCATCGCAGCCGCGTGTGCTGCTCGTCCGCGATCGAGAGACGCAGCGCCTCGCAGAGATGCGACTTGCCGATGCCGGCCTCGCCCGAAATGATCGCGACCTGACCCTCGCCGCCTTTCGCCTTTTCCCAAAGCGCTCTGAGCGTCGCCATCTCCGCATCCCGCCCGATATGCGAAAGCCGACGCTCGCGATGGCGCGCTTCGAAGCGGCTGGCGCGCTCAAACTCCCCCTTGATCTGCCAGACCTCCAGCGGCTCGGCGAAGCCTTTGAGCTCGTGCTTGCCCATGGAGTCGAGCTCGAAGATCCCGCCGACCAGACGCCGGGTGCTGCCTGAGATGACGATGCGGTCAGGTTTGGCAAGATTTTGCAGCCTGGCTGCGAGGTTGGGCGTCTCGCCGGCGACGGACTCGTCGCCTTCGAGATCGCCGATCACCACTTCACCGGTGGCGATGCCGATCCGGGTTTCCATGCGCAGATCGTCGATCGGCCTGAGCGCGCCGACCTCCTGCACGATCTCGAGCGCCGCGCGGACGGCGCGCTCCGCGCTGTCCTCATGGGCGACGGGATAGCCGAAGCAGGACACCACGCCGTCGCCGAGATAGTTCAGGACATGTCCGCCCCAGCGCCGGATCACCTGCTCGCAGCAATTCTGATAGGCGAGGATGACGTTGCTCAGATCTTCGGGATCGTAGCGCACCGCGAGATGGGTCGAGCCGACGAGGTCCGAAAAGACGATCGTGACCCGCCGCCGTTCGGCGGTCGGCGTCTGCGAAGCTTTCGTCGATACCACGCCGGCGCCGGCCGCGTCGTCCTCGAGCTTATGGATTTCGCGCAGCAGGCGCTTTCGATGACCGAGCGTCACCCCGAGCTCACGCAGATCGCCATCGGTCAGATCCGCAAGCACGCTGAAGTCGATGTCATGGGCGAGAAATGTCTTCGTGTAGTGACCGAGATCGATGCTTTCCAGCCAAGCCTGCAGTCTGCCCACCCGAGCCGTAGGGCTCATCCCTCATATCCGTCAAGCATCGATATCATCATGCAGCCTCGCGACCATACCTCCCCGACCACGAACAAGCCCGCGGGGGCGCAAGTTCAGGCTTGCGCCCTGAAGCTGTTGGTCAGGACTTTCCCCGGAACGGTTCCTTTGCGGCCATCATCGACGAGCCCCGGTGCCGCGTCCCCATGGCGAGCGAGATTCGCATTGCAAAGGAACGATCGCCGGCGTTTTTCACTTGCCTGACCTTATGGACAGCAAATGTCAACTGTTTCGTTCGAAAACCCAAGTAATCAGCCCGCGTATGAATCGCTTGTCGCGCGAGTCGGGCAGGTCGTCATAGACGGCTGCAAATTCATGCATGGCCGCGCCGGCTAAACCGTGGGCAAATTTCTTTGATCTGGCAATGCAACCATATTTCTCCATAAGATCGCAAATCCAGACAATTTCCTCGGTGTGTCGATGGCGTCTCGTCTTGGCAAGGAACGCCCGTATATCCGTGCGTTCCCTCGGGGTCGCATCCTGCAGGAGATAGATCAGCATCAACGTCCGCTTGGCTTCCCAGACATCGCCGCAGCGCTCCTTGCCGTAGCGCAGGTCCGCCAGAAGATTGAGCACGTCGTCATGGATCTGGAAGGCGGCACCCATGAAGAAGCCGAAGCGCACGAAGGCCTCGGGGTGCAGCGCTTTCTTGGTGCCGATCATGGCACCGATTCGGCTCGGATAGACCGCGGCGAGCCAGCAGGTCTTCTTCAGCACCATGACCAGATAATCGGAGGGCGAGAGCTCTATCGTGTTGTCCCGTCGCCAGCCGAGCTCGATCGCCTGACCCTCCGCGCTCTCGCGCGCCATGCGCTCGGTCTCGTGCACGATCTGCAAGGCGAGCCAGGGGCCGACATGGCCGACATTGTCGATCAGCGGGCGAAGGCTGGTCATGGCCAGCATGTCGCCGGCATTGAGCGCGATCGGGATGCCGTGCAGCTCGTGCAAGGTGGGCGCGCCCCGGCGCTGCTCGCTTTCGTCCTCGATGTCGTCGTGAATGAGCAGCGCGTTGTGCAGGAGCTCGATCGCCACCGCTGAGCGCAGCGCATCGTCGATCGAGGCACCGAAGGCCCTGGCGGTCGCGATGCACAGGCTCGGGCGCATCATCTTGCCGCCGCGCTTCGGGTAGTCGCGGAGAGGATCGTACAGATGGCGGCGCGGCTCGCCGGGCTCGAGATAGGCCTGCATGGCGTCGCGCGTCAGCGCTCCATATTCGTCGAGCACCGGCCGCACCATGACAGCCGCATCGCCGTTGCCGATCACGGGACGGACGACATCATGCGGGCCCGAGCCTGATGCCGAGAACGCCGATCGGCGTATCGTTCCGCTGATCGAGGATGAGCCCCTGATAGAGACCGTGCGGCTGCTCCTCCGGCACCTTGACGACAACGCGCATGGGCTCGCCCTCGCGCGCGGGCATCAGGGTCACGTCGTTCAGCGGCGGCACGCCGCTCTCGCGCGCACGCAGGTCCTGCAGGACCACGGACGTGGCTTCCAGCCCGCCGCCGAACAGACGGATATTGGTCTCGACCGGGCCGTTCGCCTGGACGCTGACGGCGACGGCGGCGGTGCCCTCCGACGACGGTCTGGCGGCTGGCCGCTCACCCTCGGCTCCCGGGGCCGAAGCGCCGTTCGGCTTGGCGCCGTCCTTGCCGAAAAGCGCGTTCAGGATGTCCGCATTGCCAAGCGCGGCATTCAGCACCTGGAGCCAGACATTGGTGAGATCGCCATAGGTTCGCAGCAGCCGGTCGAGCAGCGATCTGATCTCGTCATTGCCGCCTGGAAGCCCGCTGCCGAACAATCCCTGGCTGCCCGGGCTGAGCTTGCTCGCAAGCCCCTGGGCCTGGCGGATCTGATCCTCGATCACGCTGTAGCCTAGACGCACGCCTTCCGTGACAGCGTCGTCGAGATCCGGACCGATCGTCCCGTCGCGGGCCTCGTCCGGCTGCTCCGGCCGCGGCTCGCCCGCAGCCTCGTCCCGGGGCTTCGATGTCGGTGTTTCGGACGGCTGATAGAAGGCCTTGCCCAAATTTCGTATAGGCGCCGTCCGCTCCAAACGTGGACGTTGGAGTCGTGCACGTTGTGTCACGTGTTGCTCCGGCTGCTCATGTCAAAACTCTTTGCTGTCGCCGCACGATCAAGCTGTTCGCCGGTGAGACCGAAAGTCTTTCCCCGCACTCTTTGACCGATCGACTCTGGAAACTCAACCCATTTAAAGGCGAGCGGAGCAAGGTCAACTAAAAACGATTGCGATGGAAATGATTTCCCCGGGCTGATGATGGATAATCTTTGCCTGTTGCTCAAAAACGTCAGGGGTGATCATAGCCGATGATGTCTTCTAGTGCGGGTTGCTTGGACAGGGCATGGGCAGCCAGCCGTCCCGACATCACCGCTGCTTCGACGCACCCGGCCTGATGGCCGCAGTCGGTCCAGTCACCGGCGATGGTGAGATTGTCGTACTGCATGTCAAGCGGCGAGATCCGGTATTTGAGCGTGCCGGGAAGAGAGAGAATGTAGCGGTCGGTCGGGTTGATGTTGGCCGTCCAGAACTGGCCTTCGAACCGGGCGTGGCCGGTGGCCTTGGGGTCGGAGGATGCAGCGCCATCCTTGAGCAGCGACCAGCGAAAGCCCTGGTCGTCCGTCGCCCGCGGCCAGAGATGCTTCAGGTGGTTGTCGAGAAAGCTGACGGCATGACCCTTCACCATTTCGCGGCAGCGAGACGGTGCGTCGTCCGGCTCCTCACCGATCGCCGAGTCCGGGAGCACACTGCAGAAATAGGCGATCGCCTCCGGCCCGGTCTTCCAGTCCTCCATCGGCGCGAGCTGGCGCATGTCGGCCCAGGTATCGAAGGGCTCGACGAAGCCTGAGAGATTGACCGGCGGCAGGGACCAGCCGAGTCGGTCCATGGGCTGATCGAGCCAGATCTGAAAAGCCTGGGTGGCGACCGTCTTCACCCGGTCGACCATGGCGCGCCAGGCGGGACTGTGTTCGATCAATTCACCGCATACATGGGGCACGGCGCCGAGCCCGATGCCGAGGACGACATAGTCGAAATCGTCGCCGACGGTGAGCGTCAGCCTGTCGACGGCATGACGATCCCAGTGGGACTCCGGATCCCAGCCGTCCTTTCGGAGCTTGGCACCGCCCACGAGCTGATCGTAGTTCGGCGTCGACGGCCAGCAGGGCAGGCCATGGACGTCGATCAGCGGGTCATACGCCTTGTCGCCCCTGATCTTCGCCTGGATGTCGAAGGCGAGGCGCTGTACATGGCTCTTGTCGTCGGAAAGCTTCACCTCCTCCAGGCGGTGGAAGAATTCGAAGGTGACGCCGCGCCGCTTCAGCACCTCGTAAAGCGGCGAGAACACGACATCGCCCATGCCGGCGCGCATCTTCCAGAACAGCGCGCCGCGATAGGTGAAGAACATGCGAAACGCGCCGCGCAAAGCCTGGCCGGCAGCCATGCGTGGCCGCGAAACGTCGCCGTCCTCGTAGGCGAAGAGCAGATCGTAGGAGCCGCGCATGAACGCGGAGTTGACCGACGCTTCCGACGCACCGTGGTGCATTAGCCACTCGCGCCAGTCATAGTCGTCGATGATCTCGAAACCGCGCGGATGGGTGATCACGCCATCGACGACACAGCCGCGCAGGATCGCGAGGATGACGTCGACGATCTCCCAGATGCGCCGAAGCTCGGCGCTGCGCTCGGTCATGCTGCCGAGCTGCTGACGCGCACCCTCCGCGATTCGTGCGAGGAGGGGCGAGAGCAGCTGGTCCGGCAGCGGCGATACGGTTTCGACGATGGCCTTCAGCGCCTCGGTCGCCTTCATCAGCCCGGCGAGCGTCGCGAACTGCCCATAGGTCAGGAGGCGGCCGATGGCGTCGACGACATTGCCGCCGCACGCGAGAGTCCGCACCAGATCGACGAGCGCATCGAGCGCGCCGTCCTCCTTCGCAACGTCGCTGCCATCGGCAGCGGCCAGGTCGGGATAGCGATCCTGCACCGAGGCCAGAAAGGTGCGCAGCAGGATCACGCAGCGCAGCAGATAGCCGCGCAGGGTGAACGGGTTGCCGCCCTCGAAGGGGTCGCCGGGCTTGCCGGCGATCGGTGGAAAATGGGCGATCCAGTTCTGCCAGCCATCCTCGCCGGTCTGCTCGGTCACGCCGACCCAGGCATCGGGAAAGAAGGCATCTTCCCAGTCCTTGATCGGGCAGTCGTGGTCGCGGCCGAGCTCTTCGTAGCACTCGCGGAGGATACGGAACGCGTTCTCGTAAAAGCCCATCCAGAGATGAAGGCCATGCTCCTCGATGCGCCTGGTCGCCTCTTCCCGTCCCGACGCTCCCTTGCCGCCGAGGCGCCAGCCGAGCTGGTAGACGGTCACCTCGTAGCGCCCGCGATGCTGCGCGCGGGTGAGCTCGAAGGCGGTGGTCAGCGCAGCGCAGCCGCCGCCGACGATGGCGACTTTGACCGGCGCATCGGCGCTCATGGCATGACCACTTGATGAGCGCTGTTCATGTCATGAGATTCTGGCGAAGAAAGCATGGTGAACACGTCCCGTCCCGACATGATGCTGGTGGTGCTTTTATGACGTCGACAGGGTGACAGGCCAGGAGCGTGTGGGCGCTCGCGCCGGCCATGTCAGCCGCGGAATGCGGCTCACCATACAGATGCGGCAGCGCTCTGACCATCGGAACGAGCCGAGATCGACGGAGCTTGCGGCGTCGGGCTCCGGCCGCGTGCCAGGCTTGTCCTATTGATTGAGAACGTCGGTATTGACGATCTCGACCCGGCGATTGTCGCCTGATCTCGGATGCGCGGGATCGGCCAGATAGGCTTCGCCATAGCCCCTCGACGTCAACCGATCCGGCGGAACGCGGTGACGGCTCATGAGATAGCCCACCACGGAGGCGGCGCGGCGCTGCGACAGGTCGAGATTGTAGGAATCGGTGCCGACCGCATCGGTATGCCCGGCGATTTGGAAGCTCTGGCCGGCGAGGGCAGGCCGGTTCAAGGCCTCGCCATATTTGTCCAGCTCGTCGCGCGCGGCTGCCGTGAGGACGTCCGAGTCGAACTCGAACAGGATCCGCATGTCGCTGATCTGGCCGCTATTGGGCTCGTTCGCTGCCGGCGTGGCTGGTCTCAGGCCGCGGGTCTTGAGGGTGACATCGTCGCCCTCCGGCGCCACCTGAAGCCGCTCGACGATCTGGTCGACGGTAAGTTCTTGGGCATGACCTGCGATCGTTCCCAGGACCAGTGCTGCTGGCAAAGCCAGACCATACAGAGAGATGCTGCGCATGGATTAACGCCCTTTCGAAATCGTGACGTTCAAGCCTTCCGCAACTCCAAGTCTATGCGCAGATAATCCCTTGGATCAATGCGCTTGTGGGTTGCGATAACTTGACGCCTTCGTAGAAAAGCCATGGGGTCCTATATTTCCTGTTCGGGATAGCAGATCATGGATTCGCGATCGAGGTCATCCAAGAGCCGATCGGCGGTGCATGATGCCGGTGGCGGGCAGCGTTCGCGGTGTGGCGCGAGAAACAATTTTCAAGGCGCTCTTTTCTGTCCCGTTATTGTCACTTATGAGATCTTGATCGAAGGAAAGGCGTTCGACGTCATGACCGCAGCAACAGCGCGCGGGGATCGCGCGTAGGGGAGGAGAAAGGTGCACGACGGCGGCAGACCGATCTGGGCGCGCTGGCTGACGCCGGCAGCAGGCGGCTTCGGCTTGGTCGCCTGCACCGTCTTCCTCGCCCTTAGTCTCGCGCCGGCGTCCAGGGGTGACAGCCTCGATACCGCGCCGGCGCCCGCGGACCTTGACAAGTCCCCGACGCGGGAGATCGTCAAGAAGAAGCCGGCAACGCCAGCACCCACAGCCGAGCCTGCGCCCGCCAGCAAGCGGCTTCCTACGCTCGAGCCCGCCACCGAGCCGGCACCTGCCCGAGAGCCGACCCCTGCGCCAGCACCTGCCTCCAAGCCGGCGCCTGCTCCGAAGCCCGCACCTGCCCCCGAGCCGGCACCTGCCTCGGAGCCTGAACCTGCGTCGGAACCGGCTTCCGTGTCTGCGCAACCAAAGCTTGAAGCGCCGACGGGCCAGCTGTTGCCAAACGCCGCCTGGCCACTGGACTGGAAGGAAAGCTGGCTGAATGTTTCCGCCAATCTTCGCGCCAACAGCTGTCACTGGCTGGAGCACATCGAAAAGAACGGGTCCGCGCGAATCGTCGGCATCGTTCCGGAGGAGGCGGAGCGTCGAAAGCTGGAAGCGAGCCTGCAGGCCAGCGGCGACGCGGCTGATGTCAGCATCGAGATCGAGCCGAGGTCGACATCGATCTGCAAGCTGGCGACGGTTCTGGCAGGCCGCGCCCTGCCGGCGCCGCAGCGCATGCTGCGGCTCGATCCCGATGTCGAGCGGCTGGTGGACGGCGACAAGTTCAAGATCATCATCGATGCGCCCGACGTCGACAGCATGATCAGCGTCCACTATCTCGACGCCGGCGGCACCGTGCACACGTTGTTTCCGTCCGACTATCAGACCTTCGCGCTGGTCGGTCCCGAAGAGCAGCTGGCGGTGCTGGCCTTCGACGATCTCGATTTCTGGGAGGTGAGCCCGCCGCTCGGACGAGAAGCGATCCTGCTGCTCGCTCAGCCCGACAATCTGGTCCTGCCGCTCTATGAAGGCTCGGAGCCCTTGGACACCTTTCTCGCGCGGCTGGAGTCAGCCCTCGGTTCACCCGCGGACTTCGTCAAGCCGCTGGCCTCGCTGCTGGTGATCGAGACCTCCGGGAAGTGAACGCCGAGCGCCGTCATGGCGGCCGCTCAGCCCCCTGACCGACCTCACCTGCGCGTCCCGTCCAGGCGAGGTCCAGTGGTCCTGCAGGCGACGCCTGCCGATGCCTGCCTACTTGCGGAGGCGAGTCCAGATCTGGTCGTAGACGGCCTGGGTTTCCTGATCGCAGACCTCGACGAAAGTGCCGGCCGGCGCATCGGCGGGCGGGCTCTGCTCGGGAGAGGTCTTGAGCTCGGGATCGAGGAACTCGTCGACGCCGTCGACACCGGCGGTGTAGCGCGCATAGTTGGTGACCGCGGCGGCGTTTTCCGGCTCCAGCAGGAAGTCCATGAACAGCAACGCGTTGGCGCGGTTCGGTGCGTCTTTCAGCAGGACGACATTGTCCATCCAGGCGACGTAGCCTTCCTTGGGATAGGCATATTCGATGTTCGCGCCTTCTTCGCGTGCTTTTGCGGAAAAGCCGTTCCAGATCATGCCGGCGGCAGCGTCGCCGGAGACCAGCACGTCCTTGGCGCTGTCGGAATTGAAGGACGCCCAGTGCGGCTTCGCTCCCTGCACGAGATCGTCGAGGGCCTTGAGCTGGTCCCGATCCTGGGTGCATTGCGGGATGCCGAGATGGAGCGACGCGATCGCCAGCACCTCGCCGGCGGTGTCGAGAATGTTGATCTTGCCGTCGAGCTCCGCGGGCGGGGCGAAGATGATGTCGGTGGTATTGATGTCGCCCTGATAGACGTCCCGGTTCACCGAAAAGCTGGTGGAGCCCCACTGATAGGGAATGGAGTGCTGGCGGCCGGGATCGAAGGGCACGTCCAGCCATTGCGCCAGGATGTTGCCTTTGTTCTTGAGCTCGCCGTCGGCGATGGTGTCGAGCATGCCTTCGTTGGTCAGGATCTGCACCATGTAGTCGCCTGGCACGGCGACATCGTAAGAGCCGAGCGATCCCGCCTTCAGGCTGGCGAGCAGCGCCTCGTTGCTGTCATAGGTGTCCATGGTCACCTCGACGTCGTAATCCGCGGCGAACTTGTCTAGCAGCTCCTGCGGGATGTATTCGAACCAGTGATAGATCGAGAGTTTGCCTTCGGCCTGGGCGGCACCGGCCGAGAGCATCAGGGCGGCTGCGGCCGTTCCGAGCTTGAGAGTGGTGTTCATGAGACTCTCCCATTTGTGGCGGCTCTTTTCCAAAGCCTCGAACCGCCGGTTCATTCAACGGGCGTTGGTCGCGCCCAGCCTGCTGACAGCATAGGATATCGAGACGAACAGGATTGAGACCGCGAGCATCAGGCTGGAAAGCGCCATGATGTTCGGCTTGATGCCCTGCTTGACCGCGCCGAAGATCGCGGTCGGCAGGGTCTCGATGCCGGCTCCCTTGACGAAGTTGGTGATGATGAAGTCGTCGAGCGAAATGATGAAGGCGAGCAGGAAGCCAGAGATGATGCCGGGCATCATCAGGGGCGCCAGCACGTAGCGGAACGCCTCCCAGCGGCTGGCATAGAGATCCTGTGCCGCCTCCTCGAAGCTTGCCTCGATACCCTCCAGCCGGGCCGCGATCGGCAGATAGGCGAACGGAATGCAAAAGGTGATGTGGGCGATCAGGATGGTGCCGTAGCCTCTGACGAAGCCGATGGTGCTGAAGAAGATCAGCGTGGCGACGGCGGTGACGATCTCCGGCACCATCAGTGGCAGGCTGATCAGGCCAAAGGTCGCGGACTTTCCTCGAAATTGTCCCCCGCGGGTCATGGCGATCGCCGCCGCCGTCGCGATCACGGTCGAGGTGATCCCGGCGAGCAGCGCGATGGTGACCGAGGCCCAGGCGGCGTCCTTGAATTTTTCGGACTCGAGTCCCCAAAAGACATCCTCGTACCAGCGTAGAGAAAAACCGCCCCAGCGGGTGATCGAGGCCGAGTCGTTGAAGCTGTAGGCCATGACCACCAGGAGCGGTGCGTAGAGCAGCACCAGGCAGAGGATGGTGATCGGCCAAAAGCCGGGATAGCGCTTCAACTCGGATGGCGCGGCCATCAGCGTTGACTTGCCTGAGCCTGGCTGCGGGCGTAGAGCAGGAGCACCAGCAGGACCATGGTGAGGAGGATCATCGAGGCTGCGGCGCCGAAGGGCCAGTTGCCGGCACTGCCCTTGAACTGCTCCTCGATCAGCGAGCCGATCATGAAGGTCTTGGCGCCGCCCAGGAGATCGGGCGCCAAGAAAGCGCCGAGCGAGGGCACGAACACCAGGATGCAGCCGGCGACGAGGCCCGGCCTGACCGCAGGCAGCAGGACCAGGCGCAAGGTTTCCCATTTGCTCGCATACAAGTCCGCGGCGGCCTCCGAGAGGCCAAAGTTGTAGCGCTCGACCGCGGCGTAGATCGGCAGGACCATGAAGGGCAGGTAGGAATAGAAGAGGCCGAGCTGCACCGCGAGGTCGGTGTTGACCAGCGAGAGCGGTGTCGACATCAGGCCGAGGCCGATCAGCGCTTCGTTCAGGGGGCCGTTGTCCCGGATCAGAAACTTCATCGACACGGTGCGGATCAGAAGGTTCACCCAATAGGGCACCGTGATCAGAAACAGCCAGAGCGAGCGGGTGCGCTCCGGCCGGGTGGCGATGACATAGGCGGTGGGAAAGCCGATCACCAGGCAGAAGAAGGTTGCGCAGGAGGCCTGAATGATCGAGCGCGCGAAGATGGTGATGTAGGTCCACTCGATGCTCGGTGGATCGTCGCCGAAAAGCCCGCGATCGAAAAGAAAACGGTCATAGGCGGCGAGGCTGAACTCCCAGATCACACCGCCGCGAAACTCCTTGGTGAGGAAGGAGTAGACCAGCATGATCAGGATCGGTGCCAGCATGAACACACCGATCACCAGCCAGGACGGGAGCAGCAGCCAGGGCCTGACCGGCCCGTAGGTGCCGGCGACGCTGCGGCCGGAGGCGAGCCCGCCTGCCATCAGTCCGCCAGCAGGCGCGCAGCGCCGTCGTCGATGGTCAGCACCGCCGGATCGCCCGGCTTCAGGTCGACGAAAGCGTGGTGCGCGTTCTGGGTGCGCGCCGTGATCAAGCTGCCGTCGTCCAGGCGCACCAGATGCTGGGTGTCCGTGCCGAGATAGACCGTGTGCTCGACCGTGCCCGTGGGTTCGCCGGCGGGGGCGAAGGCGCCGATACCGGGCCTGGACAGCGTGATGCGCTCCGGCCTGATCGACACATGGCCCGCAGCCCCCACCGAAAACGCGCCCGCCGCCTCGGCCCTGATGGTGGTGCCGCCGGGCAGGCGACAGAGCGCCAGGCCGTCCTCGACGCGCTCGACGGTCACGTCGAGCAGATTGGTCTCGCCGATGAAGTCGGCGACGAAGCGGTTGTCCGGCCTTTCGTAGATCTCCTGCGCGCTGCCGACCTGCCGGATCTCGCCCGCGGACATCACCGCGATGCGGTCGGACATGGTGAGTGCCTCTTCCTGGTCGTGGGTGACGAACACGAAGGTGATGCCGGTCTCCCGCTGCAGCTGCTTCAGCTCGACGCGCATCGCCTGGCGGAGCTTGAGATCGAGGGCGGAGAGCGGCTCGTCGAGCAGCAGCACCTTCGGACGCGGTGCCATGGCGCGGGCGAGCGCTACGCGCTGCTGCTGCCCGCCAGAAAGCTGGCTCGGCCTGCGCTCGGCGAGCGCATCCAGCTTCACCAGGGCGAGCGTCGCCCGCGCGCGTTTCAGGGCCTCGGCCTTCGGCACCTTCAGACGCAGCATGCCGAAGGTCACATTCTCCAAAACGGTCATGTGCGGAAACAGGGCGTAGTGCTGAAACACGGTGTTGACCGGCCGCCGATTGGGCGGGAGATCGGCGATTTCCTCGCCGAACAGCAGGATCTCGCCCTCGGTGACGTCCTCGAAGCCCGCGATCAGCCGGAGCAGGGTGGTCTTGCCGCAGCCGCTGGGGCCGAGCAGCGTGAAAAACTCGTTGTCGCGGATGGCGAGGCTGGTGCCCTTGAGCGCCGTGACGTCGCCAAAGCGCTTGACCACGCCTCGGACTTCGATGGCAGGCCGAACGCTAGCGCCGCTCATCGGAATTTTTCCCGGTGGCCATGCTTCCGGTCATGGGAGCCGGCGGCATGCTCCGGGGACCGATCCACGAACAACCGGCCGCTCGCTTCGAAAACACCCAGAAAGACGCTCCTCTTCATTGGATTTCACCGAGTATGCGTGACAATTTCCAAGGGTTACAAGATGCTTTTGCGGCAGCCGGGGACGAGGCATGGAGACCATCGACATTCTCGAACGGCTGGTGGCCTTTCCGACCATCAGCCACGAGTCCAATCTCGATCTGATCGAGTTCGCCCGTGAGTTTCTGGCTGAATGCGGCGTCGAGTCCCTGCTGGTGCATGACGAGACCGGCCGGAAGGCCAATCTCTACGCCACCATCGGCCCGATGGACCGGCCGGGCGTCATGCTCTCCGGTCACACCGACGTCGTCCCGGTCGAAGGCCAGGACTGGAGCGTCGATCCCTTCAAGGCGACCCGGCGGGACGGGCGCATCTACGGTCGCGGCACCACCGACATGAAAGGGTTTCTCGCGTCCGCCCTGCATGCGACGAAGCTGGCATCGACGAGGCCGCTGACGACGCCCTTGCATCTCGCCCTATCCCATGACGAGGAGGTCGGCTGCGTCGGCGTGCGCCGGCTGATCGACATGCTCG
The DNA here is from genome assembly GCA_041398025.1 of Alphaproteobacteria bacterium. Taxonomy (GTDB): domain Bacteria; phylum Pseudomonadota; class Alphaproteobacteria; order Geminicoccales; family Geminicoccaceae; genus JANQPX01. The sequence continues at coordinate 399,386 of JAWKVM010000008.1, read as the reverse complement.
AGGACGCACCCGTGCGCCCCGCCTTCTGTATCGTCGGCGAGCCAACATCCATGGCGGTCGCGACGGGGCACAAGGGCAAGACCGGCCTGCGCGCCACCTGCGTTGGCCGCGAAGGGCATTCGGCGCTCGCCCCCCTCGCCTTGAACGCCGTGCATCTCGCCTGCGACCTCGCCGCGGCGATCCGTGCCAAGCAGGCCAAGATCGAAGGGCAGGGCGCGCGCGACGGCGACTACGACGTGCCCTACACCACGCTCCATATCGGCCGCATCCAGGGCGGTGTCGCGCTCAATATCGTACCCAATCGCTGCGATATCGAGTTCGAGATCCGCAATCTTGCCGAGGACGACCCGGAGGCGATCCTGGCCGAAATCCGGACCGCGGCTGACGAGATCGTTCGCCAGGCGCAGGCGATCGCCCCCGAGGCCGCGATCAGCTTAGAAACCACCATGACCTATCCGGGTCTGGCCACACCTCCTGACGCCGAGATCGTCAGCTTCGTCAAGTCGCTCACCGGCGCCAACGGCACCATCAAGGTCGCCTACGGCACCGAGGGCGGTCTGTTCAGCGAGCGCCTCGCCATCCCCACCGTGGTCTGCGGCCCCGGCTCCATGGCCCAGGGCCACAAGCCCGACGAATTCGTCACCGAAGAACAGCTCGCCCGCTGCGACGCCATGCTCGCCGAGCTGCTTGCAAGGCTGGTCTAGGAGCGTGGCTGCCTACTCGTCGCCTGGCACGCCGTAGCTCGGGGCTTCGGTTGGGTTCAGCGCGCGCGTGACGTAAGCATCGAGCTGCGGCTTGTAGATCTCCCAGAGCGCGGCCAACGCTTCGATCGGGCAGTCCTCGGTCCAGTCGACGCGGAGATCGGCGATCGGCCAGGGGACCTCGCCCGTCAGCTTCATGCCGGCGGAATGCACGGGGCCCTCCTCGCCGCCGGCATTGATCGCGGCGCGCATCGCCGTCAGCAGCCGGTCGCCGAGATGGCCGGTCGCGCCGAGAAAGGCATCGACCATCACCTGGGGCACGCCCGGATCGGCGAGGAGATTGCCGGCGCAGGCGACGTTCTCGGCGGTCGCTTCGGCGAAGGTGCCGAGCGTGCTGGCGCCGGAATGGATCGCCGTTCTGCCGAGAGCGTCGACGGCGGTCACCTGGCGAAAGGCGATATGCGCCCCGGTTCTCTGGATGATCGCGATCGCCTCCGGGGCCGACGCGCCCAAAGCCATCAGATCCAGCCCCTTCGGGCCGAGCGTCGGATCGGTGATGTTCTGGCTGGCGACGGCGCCGACGCCCGCTCGCGCATGGGCGCAGCGCGCGGCGACCGCGGGGGAGGACGAGGAGACGGCGACCCCGAACACGCCGGTCTCGGCGCAGCGTGCGACGATGGAAAAGGTCATGTCACACCTCGTCCGGTATCACGGCGGTCGCCTCGATCTCGACCACCCATTCCGGCCGGGCGAGCGCGGTCACGACGATGCCGGTCGAGACCGGATGCACGCCTTTGATATACACGCCCATGGTGCGGTAGACGGTCTCGCGGTGACGCACGTCGGTGAGATAGACGACGATCCTGCAGATATGCTCCATCCGCGAGCCGGCTTCTTCGAGCAGGATGCGGATGTTCTGCATGGTGCGATGGGTCTGCGCCGCGGGATCGCCCCATCCGACCGACTCCGAGGTCTCCAGATCCTGTCCGACCTGGCCGCGCACGAACACCATGGTGCCGCGGGCGACCACCGCTTGGCAGAGATCGTTGTCCAGCTTCTGCTCGGGATAGGTGTCCTTGGTGTTGAAGGGGCGGATGCGTTGATGCGCCATCCCGTCATGTCTCCTGGCTGGTCATTGCGCCGCTCAGCTCTTCGCCTCGAAGACGTCGCGACAGTTCCGGATAAAGTGCTGCGCCGCATCCGACAAGGCGATCCCGCGCTTGCGGCCGAGAACGATGCGGCTGGGAGAGGCCTCGGCGTCGAGCTTTCTCGTGACCAGCGCCTTGCCGTCATAGGTCATGGGCGCCGCCGGCCTGGTGGCGAGGAGGGCGAAGCCGAGGCCGTGACCGACCATGCCGCGCACCATCTCGAAGGAGGACGAGGCAAACGCGATAACCGGCAGCCGTCCGCTGTCCTCGAAGATCGACAGGAAGTAGTTGCGGCTGGGCGGGGCGTCCAGGAGGACCATCGGCTCGTCGAGCAGCCGCTCGGGCGTGATCACGGGCTCCGCGGCGAGCGGATGCCCTTCCGCCAGGAGGACATAGGGCTCGACCTCGGCGAGCACCTCGCAGTCCAGGCCGTCGGTGAGTTCCAGATCGTAGAGCAGGCCGAGCTCGCTCTCGCCGGACAGCAGGCTGGCTGTGATCGTGCGCTGATCGCCTTCGATCACGCGCAGCATCGTGCCCGGCGCCTCACGCTTCATGCGTGCGACCAGCTCCGGGAGGACGAAGGGGCCGAAGGTGTGAAAGCAGGCGACGGCGAGCGTCGCCGTCGTTTCCTGGCTTGGGGCGCCGATGGTCTGAATACGCGCCGTCGAGCCGTAGGCGCGCTTGGCGAAGATCAGGGGCGAGCCCTGCTTGGCGGTGAAGATGGCTTCGACTTCGCCGATGAAGACGTGATGGGTGCCGACCCGCTCGCTGCTCGCGACCCGGCAGTCGAAGGCAACCAGCGGGTCGATCACGCGCGGGGCACCCGTCGCTTCGGTGGTCCACGCCGCACAGGAGAACTTGTCGCCGTCCCCGGTCTTGCGCCGGCCGGCGAAGGTGTCGGAAATGTAGGCCTGATGATCCTGCAGGACATTGACGCAAAAAACGCCGTTCTCGACGATTTTCTGCGCCGCCGGGCTCTGATGATGCACGCAGACCAGAAGCGTCGGACGCACGCCGTCCGCCGAGACCGAGGACATCGCCGACACCGTGACGCCCGCGCGGCCGGCCACACCATCGGTCGTGACCACGTTCACCGTGCAGGCGGTGTGGCTCATGCCCTCCAAAAAATCCTGGCGGAGGGTGGGGGCGGGCGTCGCGGTCATGTCGCTCCCCTGAACCGCTTCGGGTGGCCGGGTCGGGAACTCTGCTTGAATGCTACGCGTCCCCGACGCATTCGACAATTGCCGAAGCCTGGCGACAATCGCCGAAGCCTGGGGCCATGGGCAGGCTTCTCAGGTCAGCGGCCAGGGCAGTTTTATCAATGCCTGCAACAGACCCGGCGGAAAATCGCGCCCGAGCATCGCGGCGAGGAACAGCATGAAGGCGATGCCGGCGGCTGCATAGAGCGTGCTTTGCAGCCAGGAGAGACCCGCGCGCAGGCGGAAGAAGGCGAGGAGAAAGATGACCAGCGCCAGGACCAGGCCGAGCAGGCCTGAGAGGATCAGGAGACTGACGAACCAGGCGAGCGTCAACCACAGACCATGACGGGCCGCCGCATCCTCGCCGCCGGCTTCGAGGTCGATAAAGACGTCGTCGGTCTCGGGTGACTTGCGCATGCGGATCAGGAGGAGGATGCAGCCGATGAGCGTCACCGTGCCGATGGTCAGGGGGAAGATCTTGTCGCCCATGCGTTTGATCATGAAGGCGTCGATCCAGGCGACCGCGAGATAGGCGGTGACGCAGAGGAGAAAGATCACCGGCGCGCGCTTGCTGCCGGTCGGTGCATCCAGGTTCTCGCGGATGTTCTTTGCCTGTTTGATGCCGACATAGATCGAGATCAGGGTCAGCACGAGGAGACCGACGCTGAGCGGCGTGAACAGATAACCGAGCCCGGCTTCGAGGCTCCGGTGGAAGCGCGCGCCGGCGATCTGGTTCGCCATGTTGGCGAATGCCTCGGCCTGGTTCGAGAGGACGAAGCCGATCAGGAAGGCGGGGCGTGAGTAGTCGAAGCGTCGCAGCAGAATGCCGAGAAAGCCGACCGCCACCAGCGCCACCAGATCACCGAGGGACTGGCGGGACTGGAAGGCGGCAAAGGCGATGATCATGAAGAGATAGGGGGCGAGCAGGGTGAAGCGGATGGTGGTGAGCCGCGCGATCTGCTTGGAGAGGAGGATGCAGAGCCCGGCGCCGAACACATTGGCCAGCGCCAGCGACCAGACGATGGTGTAGGTGATGCCGAGATCCTGGCGGATCATCTGCGGGCCGGGCGACAGACCGAGCAGGGCAAGCCCGCCCAGGAAGACGGCCATCGAGCCCGAGCCAGGAATGCCGAAGATCAGGGTCGGCACCAGGCCGCCGCCCTCCTTGGCGTTGTTCGAGCTTTCCGGTGCGACCACGCCACGCACGTCGCCCTGGCCGAACTTCGAACGGTCCTTCGCAGTTTGCACGGCGAAGCCATAGGCGATCCAGTCGACCACCGAGCCACCGAGACCGGGGATGACGCCGATCACCACGCCGATCCCGGCGCAGCGGATCGAGAGCCAGATATTGTGGAACCAGTCGCGCACCCCCTGAAGCCAGCCGAGGCCAAGCTTGCCGGAGCTGGCGATCGGCCGGTCCTGGCGCAACAGCGAGACGATTTCCGGGATGGCGTAGATGCCGAGACCGACGATCACCAGCTGCAGGCCATCGACCAGATAGGGGATGTCGTAGGTCGACATGCGCAGGCTGCCGCCGGCACCGGCCGCGCCGATGGTGCCGGCCATCAGGCCGAGGCCCGCGGCGACCACGCCCTTGAGCGGCACGCGGCCGGCAAGGATCGCCACCATCGACAGGCCGAGGATGGTGATCATCAGCATTTCGGGGAGGCCGAAGGCGAGGATCAGCGGGCGGGCGGCGAAGATGAAGAAGGTCAGCACCACGGCGCCGAGCAGGCCGCCGAAGAGCGACGAGGCGAAGGCGGCGGAGAGTGCTCGCGCCGCCTCGCCGCGCTTGGCCATGGGAAAACCGTCGAGCACGGTCGCCTGGGAGGAGGACGAGCCCGGGATGCCGAGCAGCACCGAAGAGAAGGTGTCCGAGGTCGGGATCACCGCGACCAGACCGACCATCAAAGCGAGGCCGGAGACCTGGTCCATGCCGTACATGAAGGGCAGAACCAGGGCGAGACCGGCGATGCCGCCGAGACCCGGCAGCACGCCGATCGAAAGCCCGAGCAGGACGCCGGCCAGGAGGTACATCATCTGCTGGGGATGGAACACCAGCAGAAAGGCCTGGCCCAGCGCCGGCAGAGCGGTGGCGAGAATATCCACGGCCTATCGCCCGTCGCCGTCCGAAGTGACGGCGGGCAGGGCTACTTCAGCTCGACGCCGTAGTCCGCGAGCAGCCAGTCAAGGACATAGGCGCGCGCCTCGTCCGAGACCGTGATCGCCTGCTCGTTGGCGCTGTTGGCGGCATCGCGGGTCATCTGCGGATAGACGCCAAGCTCGACCTCGGCGAGGCTGGCGAAATCGGGGCGCGCGACGATCGCGTCGAAGGCGGCGCTGTAGGCCTCGACCACCTCGGGCGAGGCGGTGCTCGGCAGATAGACCATCTTCTGCGCGGCGAAGCCGGAGATGAAGAACGCCTTCCAGGCATCCCAGGCGATGCCCGAGGTCTCGCAGGCCGCGGTCGCCTCGCAGACCTCCTTGAAGCTCGGCAGATCCGGGAAGGTCGGGTCGCGCACGATGTTGCCCTGGTCGTCCAGCGCGCCGAAGGTGAAGGCGGGCACGGCGAGGCCCTGCTCGACCAGCGGCACCACGCTCTTCAGATAGGCGGCCGAGGTCTGGTAGTCGATATTGGCCTCGCCGCGCTCGAACATCAGCCGGCCGTCACCGCGGCCCTCGATGCCGAACACCGGGTCGACGGTCAGGCCCAGCATCTTGAAGGACAGCAGCGGCACCAGGTCGAGGGTGGTGGCACCCTGGGAGCCGTAGAGGAAGAATTCTTCCGTCAGATCGTCGAAATCGCCGTCGAACTTTTCGCCGAGATCGGGCGGCAGGAAGACGACGCCGCCGGTGCCCGAGGCGAGCACCACCTGCCAGTCCTTGTATTCGTAGCGCACGCGCGGGTCGCCGAGCAGATAGGGGAACTGAGTCGAGCCTGACGTGCCGAAGACCAGCGTGCCATCGTCGGTGGTCTGCTCCTGGAACCAGTTGGCGCCCTCGGTCGAGCCGGCACCCGGGCGGTAGCGCACCACCACGGTCGGGTTGCCGGGCAGGGCCTCGCTCAGGAGCGGCGCATAGAAGTTGGCCCAGCGCGCCGAGCCGCCGGACTCGGAGAACGGAATGACATATTCGACGGTCTTGCCGGCGAGGTCGACGCCCTGAGCCTGCACATCCGGAGACAGCGCCAGGGCGGCGCTTCCCAACAGAGCGAGTGCCGCGCCGTGCGCGAGACGTGTGATATCGGTCATCGCCGAGCTCCCTGAAGGTTATCCGCCGTTTGCTGACGGGTGTGTTCCGCGATCTTCTGCTGTCAAAAACCCTTGCATAGGCGGCGATGTTGAACAAGGTAGAAATCGGGCGCGCCCAGTACCGGGTATGCCTGGAAGGCGACGACGGAGGCAAGGACCGCTTGGCATATCCAGCTACGACCAGCGAGCGAAAGACCCGGCGAGTGTTCCCCCACCCATGACCGATCTCAGCGAGATCGCCGGCAAAACCTGGGACGTGATCGTGGTCGGCGGCGGCAATGCCGCCTTGTGCGCGGCGATCGAGGCGGCCGAGGCCGGGACTTCTGTGCTGCTCCTTGAAAGTGCGCCCAAGCCCTATCGCGGCGGCAATTCGCGCCACACCCGCAATTTCCGCTGCATGCATGAGGGCCCGCTTTCGGTGCTGACCGGCAGCTATGGCGAGGACGAGTATTTCGACGACCTGATCAAGGTCACCGGCGGCGAGACCGACGAGACCCTGGCGCGCATGACCATCCGAGAGTCCGAGCGCTGCCTCCCCTGGATGGAGGCCCATGGCGTGCGCTTCCAGCCCTCGCTCTCGGGAACGCTGTCGCTTGGCCGCACCAACGCCTTTTTCCTGGGCGGCGGCAAGGCCCTGGTCAACGCCTATTACAACACGGCGGAGGACCTCGGCGTCACCGTCGCTTACGAGGCCGAAGTAACCCACATCTCGATCACCGACGACCATTTCGAAAGCGCGGATGTCCGAAGCGGAAACGAACAAGTCAACGCTCGAGGGCGCACCCTCGTGATGGCATCGGGTGGGTTTCAGGCGGATCTGGACTGGCTGGCGGAGGCCTGGGGGCCGGCCGCGAGAAATTTTTTGATAAGGGGGACGCCTTACAATCGGGGCGTGGTGCTGAAGGACATGCTGGGCCAGGGGGCGGTGAGCGTCGGCGATCCGACCCAGTGCCATGCGGTGGCGATCGACGGGCGGGGACCGCGCTATGACGGCGGCATCGTGACCCGCCTCGACTGCGTGCCGTTCTCGATCGTGGTCAACAGGAACGGCGAGCGTTTTTATGACGAGGGCGAGGACGTCTGGCCGAAGCGCTACGCGATCTGGGGGCGCCTGGTGGCGGCCGAGCCGGATCAGGTCGCCTATTCGATCATCGACGCGAAGAGCATCGACGCCTTCATGCCGTCGGTCTATCCGCCCGAGCAGGCGGACACGATCGAGGGCCTGGCCCAGCGCCTCGGGCTCCCCGGCGCCAAGGTCAAGGAGACGGTGGAGACCTTCAACGCCGCCTGCCGGCCGGGCGACTTCGCGCCGACCGAACTGGACGGTCTCGCGACCGAGGGGATCACGCCCGCCAAGACCAACTGGGCGCGGCCAATCACCGAGCCGCCGTTTTACGGCTACCCGCTCAGGCCGGGGGTCACGTTTACCTATCTCGGCCTCAAGGTGGACGAGCGCGCCCGCGTCTCCGGCGGCTACGGGCCATTCCAAAACATTTGGGCGGCGGGCGAGGTCATGGCGGGCTCGATCCTGGGGAAGGGCTATCTCGCAGGCTTCGGCATGACCATCGGCACGGTCTTCGGCCGTCTCGCTGGACGGGAGGCCGCGGCCCATGTCCGCTAGTTCCGACAAAGTCGACGAGCTTCTCGCAGACGGGCGGCGGCAGGTCGAGATCTGCAACGCGTGCCGCTATTGCGAGGGCTTCTGCTCGGTGTTTCCTGCGATCACGCGAAAACGCCAGTTCGCTGACGGCGACCTCACCCAGCTCGCCAATCTCTGCCACAATTGCCGCGCGTGCTATTACGCCTGTCAATATACCGAGCCCCACGAATTCGCGCTTAACCTGCCGCGCGTCCTGGCCGAACTGCGCGTTCAGAGCTGGGAGCGCTTCGCCTGGCCGGGACCGTTGGCGCGCCTGTTCCAGCGCAACGGCTCAGCGCTCGGCATCGCCATGGCGCTCGGCTTCGCGCTGATCCTGTTCGCGCTCCAGGCGCTGCGGCCCGAGAGCGGCGAGGGGTTCTATGCGCATCTTTCCCACGGCGTGATGGTCGCGATCTTTTTGCCGGCCTTTCTCCTGCCACTGGTCGCCATCGGGATCGGCCTCAGGCGCAATTGGCGGGAGGTCGGCGGCCAGGCTGTGACCTGGTCGCACTTGGCGCACGCCGCCGCCAATGCCGGTCGCCTGCAGGAGCTGTCAGGCGGGCAGGGACAGGGCTGCAATTTCGAAAAGGAGGACCGCTTTTCCAACGCGCGGCGCCACGCCCACCAGGCGACCCTATGGGGTTTCTTGCTGTGTTTCGCCGCGACCTCGAGCGGCACGGTGCTGCATTATGCCGGCTGGCCGGCGCCCTACGGCCTGTTCAGCCTGCCGAAGCTCCTGGGCGTGCCCGGCGGGTTGTTGCTGGTCATTGGCGCCGTCGGTCTTCTCGTGCTCAAGACAAAAGCCGATCGAAACCTGGGCGCGCCGTCGGTCTGGAGCGGGGAGATGGGCTTCGTTCTTCTCCTGGCGCTGACGGGTGCCTCCGGCCTGGCGCTCTACGCCGCGACCGGCACCTCTCTCGTCCCCGCCTTGCTCGCGGTGCATCTCGGCGCCGTGCTCGCGTTCTTTCTGACCACGCCCTATTCGAAAATGGCCCACGGCTTCTACCGCTTCGCAGCCCTGGTGCGTGAGGCCCAGATCAAGGCAGCGTCACGAGGCTGACGAGGCGGCGTCAGGCCGTCACCGTCTGTCTGGCCTCATCCTGCGACGAGGGTGCTTCCCCGGCATGCCTGCCTGTCGGGCGGAGAACACCATGCTGACGCATGGCGTGCAGCAGTTCCTCCCGGAGAATGGCAGCGACATGGTCGGCGCCGCGGTCGCCCAGCGCCGCGATGCCATAGAAGAACGGACGCCCGAGCAGCACGAAATCGGCGCCGAGCGAGCAGGCGCGGAGCACGTCGAGACCGCTCCTGATGCCGCTGTCCAGGAGGATTTTAGCACGGCCGCCGACCGCATCGACGATGGCCGGCAGCGCCTCGATGCTCGGCGGCGAGGCGTCGCTGCCGCGGCCACCATGGTTCGAGACCAGCACGCCGTCGGCGCCGAGATCGACCACGACTTCGGCGTCCTCCGGGTGCAGGATGCCTTTCACCACCAGCCTCCCCGGCCAGCGATCACGGATCGCCTTGACCTCATCGAGGCCGACCGCGCGCCCGAACTGCCCGCGCACGAAGTTCGCCGCTTCCTGGAAGGAGGCACCCTCGGGGATGTAGCGCTGAAAATTGCGGAACTGCGGGATGCCTTTCTTCAGCACCTCGATCGACCAGAACGGATGCAGGGCAGCGCGCAGGACGTTGCCCGGCGTGATTTTCGGCACAATCGAGAGCCCGCTTCTCAAGGTGCGCTCCCGTCTCGGCGGCACGGGCACGTCGACGGTCAGGATCAGCACGTCGATACCGGCAGTCTCCGCGCGCTTCAGCAGATCCCAGCGGATGGTTTCGTCGCGCGGCGAATAGAGCTGGAACCAGAGCCGCCCGCCGGTCGCTTCGGCCATCGCCTCCATGGTGGCACAGGCGACGGTGCTGAGCGTCATCGGGATGTTGTTGCTCGCAGCCGCTCTGGCGTTGATGTCTTCCGCACCCGGCCAGATCAGACTGCCCGAGCCCACGGGCGCGATCGCGACCGGCAGGTCGTAGCGCCTGCCAAACAGCTCCGTCGCGGGATCGAGCCCCTCCAGATCGCGCAGATAGCGCGGCGTGATGCGCACAGCGTCGAAGGCCTCGCGGTTTTTCTGCACGAGCCGCTCACGTCCGGCACCATGTTCGAGATAGTCGATCGCATAGAGTGGAACGCGGCGATGGGCGAGCGGGATCAGATCGTCGATCATCGGGTATTTCTGCATCAGGGCATCTTGCGCAGCCATTTTTCTGTCTGCTTCCTCGTGCTCGGCCGACGTCGCCACGATCGCGGCATCATCTCCACTCTCGACGGTTCCACCATGGGAATCAACGGAGCGCCGCTTCACGCTCGCCCCTCCATCGCCTAGGCTTTCGAAAAGAAGCGAGCGGGGAGGCCATGCCTTGAGCCACAAGATCGGCATCATCTCGATGCAATTCGTTCGGCCGTTCACTCAACAGGACCTCGGCCTGTTCCAGCGGATCAAGGCGCTCGGCTTCGACTTCGTCGAGCTCTTGATGCCGGAGCCGGAGGACGGCCTGGATCTTCATGAGGCGCGACGCGCCCTTCGGGATAGCGATCTCGGCGTGGTGCTCGCGGCGCGCGTCAACATCGAGCGCTCGATCGTCAGCGCGGATCCGAAGGCGCGCCAGGGCGGTCTCGACTATCTCAAACGCTGCATCGAGGCGGCCGCTTCGCTCGGCGCCGAGATCGTCGGCGGCCCGCTCTACGGTGGGCCGCTCGTGTTCGCGGGCCGGCGTCCGGCCCCGATCGACGAGGTGGAACGCCTGGCGCGCTTCGATCGCTGCGTCGAGGGGCTGGCGCTGGCAGCGGATGAGGCCAAGAAGAGCGGCATCCGACTCGCGCTCGAACCGCTCAACCGCTTCGAGACCGACATCGTTTCGACCACGTCCCAGGGCATCCAAGTGGTCGACCGGGTGAACAGCGCAGCACTCGGCCTCCTGCTCGACAGCTTCCACATGAACATGGAGGAAAGCGCTATCCCCGACGCCATCCGCGCGGCCGGCGGGCGCCTCGTGCATTTCCAGGCCAACGAGAACCACCGCGGCTTTCCCGGCACTGGCCATCTGCCCTGGCCCGAGATTCTTCGGACGCTGCACGAGGTCGGCTATACCGGTCCGATCTGCCTCGAGCCGTTTCGCCGCGACGATGACCGCTTCGGCGTGCCGATCGCCCATTGGCGGCCACCCGCCGAGGACGAGAGCGACAAGCTCCGGGCGAGCGTCGCCTTCCTGCGCGCCGGCCTGGCGCTCGCGGAGCACCGGCGATGACCTTCCGCCTCGGCTGGATCGGCTGTGGACGCCAGGCCTCCGAGATGCTGCTGCCGGAACTGGTGCGCATCGAGGGCGTCGGGTTGGCAGCCCTCGCCGATATCGACGAGGCGGCGCTGGCACGGATCGCAGAGCGCTACGGCGTGGTGCAAACCTTCGCCGACTATCGCGATCTGCTGGCGCGCGACGATCTGGATGGCGTCGGCATGGCGGTCGGTCCGGCGATGCATCGCGAGATCGGGCTTGCAGCGCTGGCCCGTGGCCTTCCGGTGTTCATGGAAAAGCCGCCCGCCGCCGATCTCGCCGGCACGCACGAGCTCGCGGCCGCGGCGGCACGAGCGAAAAAACCACTGCTGGTGGGCTTCATGAAACGCTTTTCCAGCGGCAACAAGCTCGGCAGGAATGTCCTCCGGCATGATTTCGGCCAGCCGCTCGGCTTCTACGGCAGCTACATGACCGCGCCGACCTATTTCGCGGGCGAGGCCGACTATCGCGGTTTCTTTTTGCATCACTGCGTGCACTACTTCGATCTCGCCCCTTGGCTCATGGGCTCGCCGATCGCGGATCTGAGCGCGCGTCAGATCGAGCCGGGCCCGGGCAAGCTGTTGATTCATCTCGCCCTCACCTTCGAAAGCGGGGCGCTCGGCACGCTGGTGATGGGCACGATCCAGTCGCGCGGCGCGCCGGTCGAGTTCATTCAGATCATGGGCGATCACAGAAAGATCGAGATCGAGAACGTCACCAGCATTCGCTACACACGCGACCCTGCTTTCAAGGTGGGCGACGCGGATGCCAGTCTTGAAGACGGCGCCGACACGGTCTCCTGGACACCCAACATGACCGTCGCCGCCAACGAGGATCATAAAGGCTATCGCGCGCTCCTCCAGGCGTGCCTGGACGCGATGCGCGGGAAACCGTCCGATGCGCCGACCATCGAGGACGCGGTCCGCGCCATGGCGGCGCTGGAACGCATGGCAGATGCACTTGGCCGGCCGCTCACATAGCACCGATCTCATCAAGTTCCCGTCGATGGAATGCCCTGCCGCTTCGATCCCACAGATTTTTTCCGACGTTAAGCTTCCCTTAACTCGTCTCTTGCATGCTGCTTCATGGTCCATGTGATCCTGGGAGTCCGTCCGCCCGCTGAGAGAGTTCGGGCGAGGCTCGGATTCCCAGGATCGCATGGACCAGCAAGACACTACCCCCCCCCGATCCTAGCCATGGCGGGTTAAGAAAGGATGAACACGCCTGCTCTCACCCATCGCTCGAGACTTCTTGGGACTGCTACAGGGGAAAAAATCAGGCGAAGGTGAGCTGCACCTTGACCGAGCGCTTGCGGTCGCCGGCGACCTCGAAGGCGGTGACGGCATCCTGCAGCGGGTAGCTCGCAGTGATGATCGGTCTTACATCGATCTCGCCGTCGTCGATCAGGCGGACGGCATCGGCATATTCCGCATGAAAGCGAAAGCTGCCGCGCCAGGTGATCTCCTTGGCGACGACGACGTTGACCGGCAGCGGCAGATCGCCGGTGGTGCCCACCTGCAGGATCGTGCCCTGCGGACGCACCGCGGCGATCGCCGTGCGGATCGCGGGCTCGGCGGCGGAGCATTCGAAGACCACGTCGACGCTGCCCTTGTCCGCGTAATAGGGGTCGAGCGCTTCGCTATCCTCGCTGACATTGATCGTCCGGTCGGCGCCCATCGCTCGCGCGGTTTCGAGCGGTAGGTTTTCGAGGTCAGTGACCACGACCTCGGTGGCACCGGCATGCTTTGCCACCGCCGTCACCAGGCAGCCGATCGGTCCGGCGCCGGTCACCAGCACACTCTTGCCGGCGAGATCGCCCGCGCGATTCTTGGCATGCAGGCAGACCGCGAGAGGTTCGGCGCAGGCGGCCTCCGCCTGAGTGGTCCTCTCGCTGACCGGGACACATTGCGCGGCGTCGGCGATGATGCGGTCGCGAAACGCTCCCTGCTCATGCGGAAAAGGCATCGCCGAGCCGTAGAAACGCATGTTCAGGCAATGCTGGAACAGCCCTTGCGTACAATAGCGGCAGTCGCCACAGGGTCGGCTCGGGTTGAGCGCGACGGCGTCGCCCTCCTTCAGACCCATCACACCGGCGCCGAGCGCCTCGATCGTGCCGGCGACCTCATGGCCGAGGATGATCGGCTCGCGCACACGGATCGTGCCGAAGCCTGCGCGGTGATAATAATGCAGATCGGATCCGCAGATGCCGCCCGCCCCGAGGGCGACGCGCACTTCGCCTGTACCGGGTGCGGCCACGGCCTCGCTTTCGATGCGCAGATCGTATTTGTCGTAGAGGCGGCAGACGCGGGTTTCCATGACAGGCTTTCTTATCTTCGAACACTCTTCCCCAAGGCTTAATGATGATAGCCTTGCAGGACGAAAAAGTCGCTGTCGATCGGGGAGACTGACATGAGGCAGACATGGCGCTGGTTCGGGCCGAAGGATCTGGTGTCGATCGACGACATGATGCAGGCGGGCGTCGAAGGCGTGGTCACGGCCCTGCATCACATGCCGACCGGCGATGTCTGGACGCCTGACGAGATCGAAAAGCGCCAGGACGAGATCGCGCGCATGACCGACGGCGTGCCTTCCGACCTCGCCTGGGAGGTGGTCGAGAGCCTGCCGGTCTCCGAGGACATCAAGAAGCAGCAGGGTGCGTGGCGCGAGCATATCGAGAACTACAAGACCAGCCTCCGCCATCTCGCTTCGGCCGGCATCGAGGTGATCTGCTACAATTTCATGCCGGTGCTCGACTGGACGCGCACCGATCTCGCCTTTCGGCTGCGCACCGGCGCCACCTGCATGCGCTTCGATTATTCTGATTTTGCCGTCTTCGATCTTCACATCCTGCGACGCGGCGGCGCGCCGAGCGATTTTTCCGAACCGATCGTCGAGGAGGCGGCCGCGCGTTTCGCCTCGATGGACGATGCGGCCAGGAAAAAGCTGATCGACAATATCGTCTGCGGTCTGCCGGGTGCGGCCGAGCATTTCACGCTGGCGGATGTGAAGGAGCACCTCGCCCAGTACGAAAAAATCTCGGCCGAGACGCTTCGTGCCCACCTCGTCGCCTTTCTCGAAGAGGTCGTGCCGGTCGCCGAGGAACTCGGCCTTCGGCTCTGCTGCCATCCGGACGACCCGCCTTTCCCGCTGCTCGGCCTGCCGCGCATCATGTCGACCGAGGCGGACTACAAGGCGGTCATGGACGCGGTCGACAGCCCAGCGAACGGCATCACGCTTTGCTCCGGCTCGCTCGGCGCGCGTCCCGACAACGATCTTTCCGGCATGATGGAACGTTTGGGCGACCGTGTGCATTTCCTTCATTTGAGGAACGTCAAACGCGAGACATCGGCGATGCGCGGATCCTTCTACGAGGCCGAGCATCTCGGCGGGGACACCGACATGGTGGCGCTGGTCGCCGAGATCCTGAACGAGGAGGCGAGGCGGCGCGGACAGGGCCGTACCGACCATGCGATTCCCATGCGCCCGGATCACGGCCAGGACATGCTGGACGATCTGAAGCGCAAGGCGCAGCCCGGCTATCCCGCGATCGGCCGGCTTCGAGGGCTCGCCGAACTGCGCGGCGTGATGACCGCGCTCACCCACCCCGCCGCTGCCACGGGCAGGTCGTGACCATGCCGACGCGCCTTGCGGCACTGGACGACGTCACGACCGGCGTGCGCCTGCCTCAGTACCGTCCGTCGCGCCACGCGACCGGGATCGTGCATCTGGGCATCGGCGCATTCCATCGGGCGCATCAGGCCGTCTACACCGACGACGCACTCGCGGCCGGCGGCGGAGACTGGCGCATTGTCGGGGTAAGTCTTAGAAGCCGCATCGTCGCCGACGCGCTCAATCCGCAAAACGGCCTCTATACGCTGATCGAACGCGGCGAGGACGCCGTGTCCGCGCGCGTCGTCGCCAGCCTGTCGCGGGTGATCGCGCCGCCGGACGCGCCTGAGGAAGCGATCAAAGCCATGGCCGATCCGAGCACCAGGATCGTCAGCCTGACGGTGACCGAAAAAGCCTACGGCATCGATCGTGCGACCGGCCGGGTCGATCCCGCCCACTCCACGATTGCCATCGACCTCGGCCATCCACAGGCCCCTACGGGCGTGCTCGGCATGCTGGTCGAAGCGCTCCGCCGCCGGCGGGCACGAGGGGCACGAGGCGTGCCGGCCTTTACCGTTCTTTGCTGCGACAACCTGCCGGACAATGGCGGGCTGGTTCGCGCCGGCGTGCTCGATTTCGCGCGGCGTGTCGATCCAGCGCTTGCCGACTGGATCGAGGCAGAGGTCGCCTTTCCCTCTACGATGGTCGATCGCATCACGCCGGCGCCGACCATCGAGACGCGGGAGGAAGCGGCTGAGCGGATCGGAGTGGAGGACAGGGCGGCCGTTGCTGCCGAGGCCTTCAGCCAGTGGGTGGTCGAAGAGAAATTTCCAGCAGGTCGGCCGGCTTGGGAAGCGGGCGGCGCCCTGTTCGTCGACGACGTGGCGCCCTATGAGCGCATGAAGCTGCGCATGCTGAACGGCGCGCATTCGATGCTCGCCTATGCCGGCTTCCTGAGCGGTCATGCCCATGTCCGGGACGTGATGGCCGATTCGTCCCTGGCCGCGCTGGTTGGACGCCATGTCAAGGCTGCAGCCGCCACGCTGGAGCCTCTTTCGGAGATCGATTTCGACGACTATGCGCGATCGCTGCTGCAGCGCTTTCGCAATCCGAACATCGCGCACGAAACCTATCAGATCGCCATGGACGGAACGGAAAAACTGCCGCAGCGGGTGTTCGAACCGGCGGTACACGCCCTGCAGCACGGCCAGTCGCTTCGCCCCTTCGCCTTCGCGACCGCGGCCTGGATGCGCTACAGCCTCGGGCACGACGAGGAGGGCAAGACCTATGTCCTGCGCGACCCGCGCGAGACCGAGATCGTGGCGCTGATCAAGGAGGCGGGCGCGCAAGAGGCACCGGCCGCCCTGCACCGGCTGCCCGGCCTGTTCCCGGATGCGCTTCAGCAGAGTCCGAGCTGGCGGAACGAGGTCGACCGCGCCTTCACCGTCATGCTGGAGCAGGGCATGGCCGAAGCTGCGCGCCTGGAAGCCGCGGCGATTTGAGCACGGTGGAGGCTCACGCCCGAGGCATGAGCCTCCCAGGTGATGGACTCTATTCGGCCAGGCGCTCGTAGACCGCGGCGATCTTCTGATGCGCCTCGCCGACCGCCTCGGCCGGATCGACGCCCTCGACCAGGACGAGCTGAAGCGCCTCGGGGATGATGTTGGTCGCCAGCACCTCGCCGGAAGCGGCGGTCGGCGGGCCTGCATAGGAGATCGGCACGCCGGTCGAGGCGATGTCGATGAACTCCCTGAATTCCGGCCGCTCGGTCCACCAGGGATCGTTGAACAGCGTCGGGTAGACCGGCACGAAGCGGCCGTTGGTGTTGGTGATGACGTCGTTGTAGAGCGAGGGCTGCATGAAGTGGGCGGCCAGGCCCTTGGCGAGCTCGGGCTCGGGCGAGGCGCTGAATACGCCGAGCGACCAGGTGTCGATCTGGTTGATCGCGCCCGCAGGCCCGGCCGGCACGCCGAACAGGCCGGTCTTCTTCATCAGCTCCGGATCCTCGCCGGCGAGATAGGCGTAGACGCTGGTCGGGTTGTTGATGAAGGCGACCTGGCCGGACTGGTAGGCCTTGTTGTTCCAGGCGGTGTCGCCATTGCCGACCACGCCGCGGGGGATGATCTTGTGGGTGTTGTACATCTCGTTGATGAGGGTGAAGCCGGCGACGTTTTCCGGGCTGTCGAACACCACGGCGTTGTTCTCGTCGACGGTCTTGCCGCCGAAGCACCAGCAGAGCTGCATGATGTTGTCGGTGGCGTCCTGGGTCAGGCCGAGATCCATGCCGAAGCCGTAGAAGGGCGGCTTTTGCACCTTCAAGCAGGTCTCGACGAACTCCTCCCAGGTGCGCGGATAGTCGAGGCCGTTCTCTTCGAGGACGTCCATGCGCGCATGCATCGGCCAGGGATTGATGGCGAACGGCACGCCCCAATATTTGCCGTCATAGGCGACCGCGGTCAGGCTGCTGTCGAACAGGCCGCCCTCCTCGCCCTTCATGGTCTCGACGATGTCGGTGACGTCCATCATGTGGCCCTGGCCGCGATAGAGCTGGACGTAGCTCTCGTAGAGACGGGCGACATCCGGCGGCGTGCCGGTCTCGAGCGCGGCGGACAGGCGCGGGACCAGGTCCTGGTTCGAGACCACGACGAAGGCCGCTTCCTCCTCCTTCAGGCCAGCCATCTTGACGAACTCGTTGAACTGGTCGCGCACATGGTCGTCGGCGGCCGGCGTGAAGGTCGGGAGATGCCAGTAGACCAGCTTCTCCGCGCGCTGCGCCCAGCTCTTTCTCGATGTCAGGATCATCGGCGCCGTGATCAGCGCGCCGGCGGCGGCGCCGGTCTTGAGGGCGCTTCGGCGGGTGAGATTTTTCTTGATCATGTCGTTCCTCCCTGATGGTGACGGGGCGGTTTTTTCAGGCTTTGACCGCTCCCATGGTGAGGCCGGTAATGAGCCAGCGTTGGAACACGAAATAGACGACGAGCGGCGGGATCACGGTGAAGATGGTCGACGCCATGATCGGCCCCCAGAAGAACACGTCCTCGACCACGAAGGCGGTGAGCCCGGTCGGCAAGGTCAGCGTGCTCGGCGTGGAGTTGAACACGATCGCGTAGAGATACTCGTTCCATGAGAGGGTGAACGAGAAGAACGCGATCACCGCCAGCGCCGGCAGCGAGATCGGCAGGATGATGCGGAACAGCACGCCGAGGCGGGTGCAGCCGTCCACCAGCGCCGCATCCTCGAGCTCGGCGGGTATGGACATGAAAAAGCCCATCAGCAGCCAGGTGCAGAACGGTATGGTGAAGCCGAGATGAGAGAGAGTCAGGCCGGAGAGGCTGTTGGTCAGGCCAGCCGCGACCATGATCGCGAACAGCGGGATGAACAGGAGCGATTGCGGTACGAGATAGGTGTAGATCATGCCGCGCGCCAGGATCTTTCGGCCCGGAAAGTCGAGGCGCGCGATCGCATAGGCGGCGAGCGAGGCGATGAACACGGTGATGAAGGTGGTGCTGAGCGCCACCATCATGCTGTTGCGGAAGAACAGAAAATAATTGGTCTCGAAGAACAGCGTGCGATAGCTGTCCAGGGTCGGCGCGTTCGGCCATAGGGTCGCCTCGGTGCCGTAGATCTCGCCGTGGTCCTTGAGGGACGTCACCAGCATCCAGTAGAACGGCACCAGGGTCCAGATGACGAAGACCGCCAGCAGAAGATTGCCGACCCACTTCATGCCGCGATCCGCGTTGCTCTCGACGCCTGCCATCGCCTACTCCCGCTCTGCCAGCATCCGGCGGGACAGCACGTAGATCAGCACCGCCAGGATCGGGAAGAACACCATGTTGACCGCAGACCCGATGCCGAGCCGGCTCGCCGCCAGCGCGTATTTGTAGGCGAGGTTCGGCAGGATCTGGGTGGTGTTGGCCGGCCCGCCATTGGTCAGCACCTGGACGATCACCAGGTTGGTCGAGGTCCAGATGGTGGAGAGCATCACGACGACGGTAAAGACGCTCCGCATCTGCGGGATGGTGACGTACCAGAACTCCTGCCAGACATTGGCGCCGTCGATGCGCGCGGCCTCGTACATCTCCTTGGGAATCGCCTTCAGGCCGGCGAGAAAGCTCATGGTGTAGAAGGGCGTCCCCGACCAGACCACGACCGCGATCACCGAGGCCATGGCGTAGTTCGGATCGCCCAGCCAGGAGATAACGTCGGTCATGCCGAAGGCGCCGATCAGGAAGTTGTTCAAGAGCCCGCTGAAATCGTCGTAGATCCAGCGAAAGGACAGCGCCGCGACGATAGTCGGCACCGCCCAGGGCACGAACAGGATGGTGCGCCAGATGAAGTCCAGCCGGCGCGGCTGGGCGAGCACCAGGGCCATCGCCAGGCCGAGCAGGAATTTGATGCCGACCGCGAACAGCGTGTAGACCAGCGTGTTCCGGATGGTCTTGACGAAATAGCGGTCGTTGAACAACTCGACATAATTGCCGAGCCCGATGAAGCGCGCGGGCGCTCCCACCATCTTGTCCTGAAAGCTGATCCAGATCGCCGACAGAAACGGGTACACCACCACGAAGGCGAGGATCAGCAACGCAGGCAGCACGAACAGCGTCCCGACCACGCGCTGGCTATTCAGCCAGACCGACAGCACCCCCGGCCGGGCGCCGAGCCCGACTCCGCCCTTCCGCCCGCCTCGGGCAGAATCCACCTTGCTCGCCTGCAACCGGCCTTCGAGCATGGAGCCGCCTCACCGGCATCATGGCGCGTCCAACGATCGGCAGGCACGTCACCCGCCAATCCCCGACACGCCCGAGCCTCCCAGGTTTGTTATTCGTGTCGTTAAGAAAACCCTACCCCTTTCCCCCCCACTTTCAAGCCCCTCCGGTCGCGACGCGCGACGGCGTTGACTTGGTGGCGCGGGGCGGCCGGCGGCAGATTGGCTTGGCGCGGCGTTCGGGCTGACGCATAAAGGGAAGCTGTTTCGATCTCTTGCTATTTCAGAGTGTGTTTGAACGATGGCCAGCTCGCTTCAGACCCTGGTGCGCACGGACAAGCCGCCGATCGTCTTTGTCAGCTACAGTCACAAGGACGAGGCTTGGAAAGATAAGTTGCTGCCGCAGCTCAAGAACCTTGAGAAGCTTGGCACGGTCGAAGTTTGGAACGACCGCCAGATCAAAGCCGGCGTTGATTGGTATCATGAGATCAAGGACGTCCTCAGCCGCACCAAGGTCGCCATCTGCCTGATCTCTTCGAACTTCTTGTCGTCGTCCTTCTGTCTCGATGAGGAAGTGGCCTATCTGCTGCAGGCGCGCAACCGGGGGGATCTGGAGATCATTCCCGTACTCGTCGAGGACTGCGTGTGGCAGCCGCATCGCTGGCTGAAGCGCCTGCAGATGTTTCCGCGCGATGGCCAGAGCGTGACGACCCATTTCAAGGACAATCCCGCCCAGATCTTCAGCGCCGTCGCGACTCAGACCTACGAGATGCTGCAGCCGGGATACGCGTTCGAGCGTCCACCGTCCCCAAACAAGCCGCCCGAAAATATCGACATCGACCGCCTGCCGCAGACCGGCGAGCTGCTGTTCGGACGACGCGAGGAGCTGGATGCGCTGGACGGCATCTGGAACGGCAACACCCTCAACGTCGCTGTCTTCAAAGCGTCCGGCGGCGTGGGCAAGTCGAGCCTGATCAGGGCGTGGGTCGAGGATATGGCGCTCGACAATTATCGGGGGGCAGAGCGGGTTTTTGCATGGTCCTTCTATAGCCAGGGGACGAAGGAGCGGGTTACGTCGGCGGACGAGTTCATCAGCCATGCGCTCGGCTGGTTCGGCGACGAGACCAAAGGTGAGAGCAAATCGCCCTGGGATCGCGGGCAGCATCTCGCGGATCTCGTTCGGGAAAAACGGACCCTCCTCTTGCTCGATGGCCTGGAGCCGCTGCAGTCCGGCCAGGCGTTCGACCGCGGCAAGATCAAGGACCCCGGCCTGGAGGTGCTGCTGGACGAGCTCAGTCGCAATAATCCCGGCCTCTGCCTTATCTCCACCCGCGAGGAGGTCAGCGATCTCTGGCACGAGGAGGAAGAATGCCAGGTCGGGCAGTTCGACCTCGATACCATCTCCATCACCGCTGGCCGCGCGCTGCTGCGGGTGAGCGGGATCGAGGGCGAGGACGCAGCACTGGAGCAGGCGGTCAAGGATTTCGGCAAGCATGCCTATGCGGTCAAGCTGCTCGGTAATTTTTTGACGTGGTGCGGCACGCCGCATATCGAGCACGCCGCGAGCATTCCTGATCTGCCGGACGTCGAGGAAAACGAAGGAAAACACCCCCGCCGGGTGATGGCGGCCTTCGCCGAACGCTTCGGCGACAGCGCCAAGGCGGACATTCTGGCGATGCTCGGGCTGTTCGACCGGCCAGCGGATGCAGGCTGCATCGCCGCCCTTCGGGCACAGCCCGCAGTGCCCGGCTTGAATGCTGCTGTCCTGCCGGTCAGCAAGGCGGTATGGGACCAAACTGTCGACGAGCTGCGCGCGCTCGGTCTCCTGACGCCCGAAAGTCATCTTGCGCCGCACGAGCTGGACGCGCACCCGCTCGTGCGCGAGCACTTCGGTGCGCAACTCAGGGACAAGAGCGACGAGGCGTGGAAGTTGGGGCATGAGCGGCTGTATGAGCATCTGCAGGGCGTGCAGAAAAAGCACCAGCCAGACACACTCGCCGAGATGGCACCGCTTTTCCTGGCAGTGCATCATGGCTGTCAGGCAGGCTGCTACGATGCCTCAATAGCTTCAGTTTATGATAGTCGACTAAGGCGTGGCGACCAGCAAGCCTATCAGATTAGAAAGTTGGGAGCGTTTGGCATCGATCTGGGATTATTGTCTGGCTTTTTCGAAGACGATGACTGGAGATCTCCAGTTCAAGATCTATGCCAAGTTAATAAGCTGAAAGTAAAAGCCTGGGTGGCCTATGATCTCCGAAATCTTGGAAGGTTTGAAAACGCTCTTCTTGCGAGTCAGTCGGCACTAATCGAAGCTAAACAGCAATCAAGTTGGACAGATGCTTCTTGGTGTGCGGAGAACATGTGCGCAATAAATCTGGTCTTGGGTAGAATCGATCAAGCACTATTGTTTGCTGAGGAGTCGATAGATCATGCGGAAAGATGCAAAAAAACACATGAGCGGGTAGCGAGACGAACAGCACTAGCAGAAGTTTTTCATAAGCGCGGCAAATTTGATGAAGCACTGGAGCATTTTAGAGCGGCAGAAGGAATTTTGAGCAAGGAGCGGCCTGATGCGCCATGTTTAGAGTCGCTCTGGAGTTACAGATATTGTGAACTTCTTATCGAAATAGGACAAAAACAAAAAGCTCTCGATGAAGCAAGGCAGTCGCTTGAATGCGGTTGCAACGATGTCAATGCTAGTTTGCAGCATGTAGGCCTAAGTCGTCTGTCGCTCGGTCAAGCTAGAATGGCCATATTTGATCTAGACAAAGCGTACTCAACAATAAGAAAAGCTACAGATGAGCTTAGATTGGCGAACAACATCGAGAATGTTATTCGTGGCCTTCTCTCGCGTGCGGCCTGCTTACGTGAAATGCAAGAATTCGATAGGTCGCGCCGCGATCTCGACGAGACGATTAATATCGCGAAGCGCTGCGGCATGCTTCTGCACAAATGCGACGCCCACCTCGAAATTTCTCGACTTGAGATCAAGCAAGGCAACCCAGATGCGGCGCGCGTCCACGTCACGTCTGCCGAGGCGCTGGTCAGCGCCTGCGGCTATCACCGCCGCGACGGGGAAGTCGCGGCGCTCAAGGAAGAGCTCGGGCTGTAGGTCCGAGTCTCAGGCAAGTCAGGGCTGGCCCGCCTCGGGCCCGCCGTCGCGCGTAGCGACTGTCTGAATCAATGCGCTAGCAGAATCGGCAGGTTGGGGTGGGTGGTGATGTGGTGGGTGACGCCGCCTAGGATGCGTTCGCGCAGGCGGGTGTGGCCGTAGCCGCCCATTACCAGGAGGTCGGCGCCGATGGTGGTGGCCTTGGTCATCAGCGCCTCGCCGACCGTCTCGTCTTCGGGCTCGACGACCACGGCTTCGCTGGCGATGCCGTGCCAGGCGAGATAGTCGGTGACGGCGTTCAGGTCGTCGGCTTCGGTGCGCGTGCTGGTGGCGGTCAGGAGGTGGACGGCGACGGCGTCCTCGAGGAAGGGCAGGGCGGCGTCGAGCGCGCTTTTGGACTCGGGCGTGCCGTTCCAGGCGATGGCGACGTTGTGGCCGATATAGCTGGTTGGCTCGACCGGTGCGAGCAGCATGGGCTGGCGGGCTCTGAGGAGCACGGCCTCGAACGCGGCGCGCAGGTCGGAGGCGATGTCGGAGCGGGCGGCGCCGAACACCACGAGGTCGGCGAGCAGCGCCTGCTGCGCCAGGACGTCCTCGCTCCTGCCGATCATCTCGCGAAAGCTTGCGGACGGCTTGCCGGTCGCGGCGGCGGGGTGCTCGGCGAGGAGGAAGCCGTGGGCGGCGAGCGACTTGTCGAAGACGGCGCGTGCCGCCTTCTGCCGTTCCTCGATCGCCGCAGCTGCACTTTCCATCACGCGCCTGATGGTCTCGGCCGAGACGCCCTCGCCGATCAGCGGCACGGTGTCGGCCGGATCGGGCTGCACGAGGACGGCGTCGACATGGGCCTTGAAGCGCCTCGCCAGAACGAAGGCCGTTTCCAGGGCGCGCTTGTCCTCGGGGCTATGGAAGACAGGGGTCAGCAAAACGCGGGGTGTCATGATCCATCCTCCTGGCGCCTGGTCCGGCTATCTCGAACAGCATGACAGACGAGGCGGCGCGTGCCTTGATCCGAATCAAACCATCGCAGCCGCTCGTAGCGGCCACCTACTTGACGGTGATGCAGGTGCATTCGGCGAGGTGGCCGACCTTGTGGGAGACGCTGCCGAGGAACAGCCCCTTGACGTCGCTGAGCCCGCGGCTGCCGATAACGATGGCGTCCGCCTTCCTGTCCTTGGCGAGCCTGGCGATGGTCTCCGCCGGATCGCCGTCCGCGAGCAGGCTCTGGATCGATTCGATCCGGCGGCCGCTCAGCGCCTTCCTGGCGGTGGCCAGGAGGTGCTTGCCCATGGTCTCGCGAAAATGGTGGGTGAGATCGCTGTAGTGCAGCAGCAGCTCATGGCCGCCTTCGAGCTCGCCCGTGCCCTTGCGCGTCGTGGACCAGCTCGCGAGCTCATCAGCATATTCCGCGGCCGCCATCTCGCGCTCGGCGAGGGTGAGGGGGGCTGATGACATGACATGCACGAGCACCAGCTCGGCGCCGTAGGTCTCGGCGAGATCGGCCGCGAGCTGCAGGGCCTTGTCGCTGTGATCCGATCCATCGAGCGCAACGAGCAGACGTTCCATACGGCGGGCTCCAGGCTTGGCGATCCGGGGTCTCTGACGGAGGATGGGCGCGGCGAGGGGGGCTCGCTTTGATCTCGGTCAAACCGGATGGGGGCGGGGCGGGCGCTCGGCCGCGTCGGCTTGCTCGACCTCGTGATAGCCGCTGTAGTCATCGGCACGGGCGCGCTCGATGGTGTCGTTCACGGCCTGTGTCGGCACGCCGAGGGTGCGCAGCACCAGGCCGCCGAGCTGCAGGCTGGCCTCCAGCGTCTCCGGCACCACGTCCTCGATGCCGAGCTCGCCGAGTGCTCTGGCATGCTCGGCGTCATGGGCGCGGGCGAGCAGCTTCAGGCTCGGCCAGTGGCGGCGGATCGCCTGCAGCGTGCGGGTGGCTGCCCTTGCGTCGCCGAGGGCGACCAGCACCAAAGCCGCATGCCCGGCGCCGAGCCTTTCGAGCAGGTCGCGATCGGCAGCATCGCCATAGATCACGGACATGCCCTCCTTGCGCCCTTCGCGCACGCGCTGCAGATCGCGATCCACGGCGACATAGGCGATGGCCCTCGCAGCGAGCAGTTTCGCGACCGCGCGTCCGACGCGCCCGAAGCCGGCAATGATGACATGGCCGTCCTGTTCGCCGATGTCGACGTTGCCTTCGGCCGCGTCGCGCCAGCTTTGCAGATGCCCGCCGAGCAGGTTGGCGGCAAGCGCGAGAAGCGGCGTCAGCATCATGGAGATGCCGGCGACGATCACCATGAACTGCGCGATGTCATCGGGGATCAGGTCATATTGCAGCGTGGCGACGCCGATCACCACGAAGGCGAACTCGCCCGCCTCGGCGAGCAGCAGGCTGACGCGCACCGCGATTTCCCGTGCGAGGCCGAAGGCAAGGCAGAGGCCCAAGACCACACCGGCCTTGAGCAGGATCAGGCCGATCACGGAAAGGCCGGTCAGGAGGGCGCGATCTGCCACCGCGGCGAGGTCGATCGACATGCCGACGGACATGAAGAACAGGCCGAGCAGCAGGCCTTTGAACGGCTCGATGTCGCTCTCGATCTGGTGGCGAAACTCGGTCTTGGAAAGAAGGAGCCCGGCCAGGAAGGCGCCGAGCGCCATGGAAAGACCGGCCATGCCGGTGGCGAGCGAGGTGGCGAGGATGGTCAGGAGCGCCATCGCCACGAACACCTCGGGCGCCTGGCTCGAGCTCACCAGATGAAACAGGCGCGGCAGGAGGAAATGGCCGAGCAGGACGATCACGCCGGTGGCGAGCAGCGCCTTCAGCAGCACCGACAGCATCTCGAAGCCGACGGCGCTGCCATCGCCCTGGCTGCCGAACACGGTCACCAGCATCAGGATCGGCACGACGGCCAGATCCTGGAACAGCAGCACGGCGAAGCAGGCGCGGCCATGGCGGGTGACGAGCTGACCGCGCTCGCTCAGGAGCTGGATAACCATGGCGGTCGAGGACAGGGACAGGCAGAGGCCGAGCAGCACGGCGACCTGGACGCTGTTGCCGAACAGCCAGGCGATGGCGCCGATCGCGGCGGCGGTCACCAGCACCTGCGCGGCACCCAGGCCGAAGATCATCGGTGCGAAGGTCTTCAGCCGTTCGAACGAGAGCTCGAGCCCGACCGCGAACAGGAGGAACACCACGCCGAGTTCGGCAAAAGCGCGCACTTCCCCGACATTGTCGATCAGCGCGAGCGCAGAGGGTCCGGCCAGCAGGCCGACCGCGAGATAGCCGAGGATCGGGCTGAGCCGAAGGGCGCGCGCCAGCGGCACGACTGCGACAGTCGCCACCAGAAACACGATCACTTCGCTCAGAAACGGGACATGGACCAAGGGGCTTTTCCGATGCCGCGGCCCTGCGCGAGCGTTCGCGAGGGGTGAAGATGCCGTCCTCCCCGGCAGAACTCGGGCCCCAGATTTCCTCTGATGTCGTTGTCTGAGCAGGCGCCTGCCGCAGGCAGGTCAGCCTCAGCTTTGCTTGATCAGAAAGAAGATGAAGAGCACACCGAACAGGCTGACGGCGAGGCCGGTCGCGTAGAAGATCGGGTCGACCGCGGCGCTTGCCATGACCAGCCCGAGCAGGGCCAGAAGCGCCATGATGATGCCGAGAACCCAGGAACTGGTGCTGTCGTTGGGCATGGTCAGCGCTGCTCCTCCGTGAGATCGCGATAGGCATGCCAGGTCGCATGACCGATCAGCGGCAGGGTGATGATCAATCCGAGAAGGAATGTGGCGAGGCCGGCGCCGACGAACAGGACGACCAGGACCGCCCAGAACAGCATCGGACCGGGATTGGTCTTGACCGCATCGATGCTGGTGGTGATCGCGGTGACCACGTTCGCTTCCTCGTGGTCGAGCAGCAGCGGGATGGAGATGACGCTGATGGCGAAGGCGAAGCCCGCGAGCACGGCGCCGATGACGGTTCCCGTCACCAGGAAGGGGAGGGCGGACGGGCTGAGCACGGTCTGCTGCACGAGATGATCGAGGGCAGGGGGCTCGAGCCCGAAAAACAGCATGAAGATCATCGCGGCGAGGCGAAGCCAGGCAAACATCAGGAGCAGGAGAGCGACGCCCATCAGCCCGATCTGCCCGGAATTCCTTTTCCAGGCTCCGAGTGCGGCCGCGAAGCTGACGGGTTCTCCAGCCTGCAGACGTCGGCTCACCTCGTAGAGGCCGACGGCGAAGAGCGGGCCGACGATCAGAAAGCCTGCGGCGAGCGGCAGGGTCAGATAGATCCAGCCGAGCGCCCACAAACTGGCGACGAGCGCATAGCCCGCGAGCGTGAAGAGAATGCCATAGCCGAGGCTCACGGCCGGTGCACGCCGAAGATCCGAAAAGCCATCTGCGAGCCATCTCCAGGGCCGGTCCAGTGGAATTTTTTTGATGCTCGTCGTCGTTGACGTTGTGGAAACTGCGGCTTCGGCCATGGCTCTCGCTCTTCGTTGCGGGCGATCTAAACTACGTGATTGAGAATCCTCCGTTTCAATTCTCAATCAATGCGACAATTTGCGCTCTATAATCACAGAGCGTGAATGGCCTTCCTTTGACCTAGGTCAAATTCCAGAGCGATCGGGATCCATATGCTGCAATGCAGAAAAAAGGGCGACCGATCGAGCGGAGAGCATGGTGACGGCAAGTGCAGCGGCAGCAGCCCCGAATAGCGCGACGACGACACAAGATGGCACGGCCACGGCCTATAACGAAGATGTCGTAAGGCTCTTTACCATCGCCGCGACCTTCTGGGGCGTGGTGGCTTTTCTCATGGGCACCTTCATCGCCTTCCAGTTGGCGTTTCCGGTGCTCAATCTCGGCTTGGAGTGGACCACCTTCGGTCGGCTTCGGCCGGTGCACACGTCAGCGGCGATCTTCGCCTTCGGCGGCAACGCGCTGCTCGCGACCTCGCTCTACGTGGTCCAGCGCACCTGCCGGGCGCGGCTGTTCGGCGGTGCTGCGCTCGCGACCTTCCTGTTCTGGGGCTATCAGCTCTTCATCGTGCTCGCCGCTTCCGGCTACGTTCTCGGCGTCAGCCAGGGGCGCGAATATGCCGAGCCGGAATGGTATGTCGATCTCTGGCTGACCATCGTCTGGGTGGTCTATCTGGTGATCTTCGCCGGCACGATCCTGAAGCGCGAAGAGCCGCATATCTACGTGGCCAACTGGTTCTACCTCGCCTTCATCATCACTGTGGCGATGCTGCACATCGTCAACAATCTCGCCGTGCCGGTCTCGTTCTTCGGCTACAAGAGCTACTCGCTGTTCTCGGGCGTGCAGGACGCGCTGACCCAGTGGTGGTACGGCCACAATGCCGTCGGATTTTTTCTGACCGCGGGCTTCCTCGGCATGATGTACTACTTCGTGCCCAAGCAGGCTGAACGCCCGGTCTACAGCTACCGGCTTTCCATCATCCACTTCTGGGCGCTGATCTTTTTGTACATCTGGGCGGGGCCGCATCATCTGCATTACACGGCGTTGCCTGACTGGGCTCAGACGCTTGGCATGACCTTCTCGATCATGCTCTGGATGCCGTCCTGGGGCGGCATGATCAACGGCCTGATGACCCTTGCCGGCGCCTGGGACAAGCTCAGAACCGACCCGGTGCTGCGCATGCTGGTGGTCTCCGTCGCGTTCTACGGCATGAGCACCTTCGAAGGGCCGCTGATGTCGATCCGCCAGGTGAACGCGCTCAGCCACTACACCGACTGGACCATCGGCCATGTGCATTCGGGTGCGCTCGGCTGGGTCGCCTTCGTCTCCTTCGGCGCGATCTACTTCCTGGTGCCGCGTCTCTGGGGCCGAAAGCAGCTCTATTCGCAAAAGCTGGTCGAGGTGCATTTCTGGATCGCGACGCTGGGCATCGTTCTCTACATCACCGCAATGTGGGTCTCCGGCATCATGCAGGGCCTGATGTGGCGGTCGTACGATGAGCTCGGCTTCCTGCAATACGCGTTCATCGAGACCGTGGAAGCCATGCATCCCTTCTATGTGATCCGTGCCTGCGGCGGTGTGCTGTTCCTCACCGGCTCGCTGGTCATGGTCTACAACCTCTGGCGCACCGTGAAGGGCGATGTCCGAAGCGAAGAACGGCTGGGCGCGCCGGTGGCCGCCGCCACGCCCGCGGAGTAGCGAACGATGTGGAAAAAACACGAAAAGATCGAAACCAACGTCATCCTGATGGCGGTCCTCACCCTGATCACCGTCTCGATCGGCGGCCTGGTCGAGATCGTGCCGCTCTACACGATCGAGAACACGATCGAGGAGGTGGACGGTGTCAGGCCGTACACGCCGCTCGAGCTGACAGGGCGCAACATCTACATCCGCGAGGGCTGCTACAACTGCCACAGCCAGATGGTCCGCCCCTTCCGGGACGAGGTTGAACGTTACGGCCATTACAGCCTTGCCGCCGAGAGCATGTACGACCATCCCTTTCAGTGGGGCTCGAAGCGCACCGGGCCGGATCTGGCGCGGGTCGGCGGCAAATATTCGGACGAGTGGCATGTCGCTCATCTGATCAAGCCGCAGGAAGTCGTGCCCGAGTCGGTCATGCCGCCCTATCCGCATCTTTTGGCGCGCACGATCGACGGCGCCCATATCGCCGATCATCTCCAGACCAATGTCACGGTCGGCGTGCCCTACAGCGAAGAGATGATCGAGAGCGCCAAGGCGGATCTCGTCGCCCAAGCGAGCCCGGACGGTGATCATGACAGCCTGCTCGCGCGCTATCCGAAGGCGGCCGTCGGCGATTTCGACGGTCAGCCCGATCGCCTGACCGAGATGGACGCGCTGGTCGCCTATCTGCAGATCCTTGGCCGCATGGTCGATTTCACCGACGTCCAGACCGGCGACATCCTCCAGTAGGGCCTGCCGTATGTTCGAGCAGATCTATCACTGGGCCAACACGCTCTGGCCGCTCTGGGGAACGGTTCTGTTCCTTGGCATCGTCGCCTACGCGTTCTGGCCGAGCAACAAGAAGAAGTTCGAGCGCTACGGCAACATCCCGCTTGAAGACGACAAGTCCCACGATGACAGTAGAACGGACTGAGCCATGCCGACCAAAGTAGAGAAAGACGAGATCACCGGCCAGAACACGACCGGTCATGAGTGGGACGGCATCAAGGAGCTGAACACCCCGCTGCCGAAATGGTGGCTGTACACCTTCTACGTCTGCATCATCTATTCCGTCATCTGGTGGATCCTCTATCCGAGCTGGCCCTACGTCACCGGCTATTTCGGTGGCGTCCTCGGCAGCAACCAGCGGGTCGAGCTCGACGAGCGCTTGGCGACCGCCAAGGCAGCACAGGCGCAGTATTTCGATCGCATCCAGGCGGCATCCGCCGACGAGATCATCGCCGATCCCGAGCTTTTGAGCTTTGCGGTCGCCGGCGGGCAGGCCGCCTTTGCCGACAACTGCGCGCCCTGCCACGCGCTCGGCGGCGCAGGCCAGGGCCCCTATCCGACGCTCGCCGACGACGACTGGATCTGGGGCGGAACTCTGGACGACATCCACCAGACCATCAATTATGGGATCAGGAGCACGCACGAAGAGACGCGGTTCAACGAGATGCCTGCCTTCGGCCGGGACGAGATCCTGACGCGCGAGGATGTCGATGCCGTCGCCAATTACGTGGTCGGCCTTTCAGGCGGCGACCATGATGCCGCCCTGGCGGAGAACGGCGCCGTGATCTATCAGGAGCAGTGCGCCGCCTGCCACGGTGAGCAGGGCGAAGGCATGCAGGAGCTGGGCGCCCCCAATCTCAGCGATCAGATCTGGCTCTATGGTGGCAGCGAAGAAGCGATCGCACAGCAGATCTATGCTCCCCAGCAGGGCGTAATGCCGGCATGGACCGGCCGTCTGGACGAGGAGACCATCAAGATCCTGACGGTCTACGTCCACACGCTGGGCGGCGGGCAGTAGCAGGGGGCGAACGGCGATGGACGCGGCCAGCGACCAGACCGTCATCCAGACGGAGGACGCGCGTTCCTTCAAGGAAGAGAAGGAAAGTCCGCTCTACGCCGATCGGATCCAGATCTATCCGAAGGCGGTCAAGGGTCTGTTTCGCAGGATCAAATGGGTCGTTCTGATCGTCCTCCTTGGCCTCTACTACATCGTCCCCTGGATCCGCTGGGATCGCGGGCCGACGGCGCCCGATCAGGCGGTGCTGGTCGATATGCCGGGCCGCCGCCTCTACTTCTTCTTCATCGAGATCTGGCCGCAGGAGATCTACTATCTCACCTTCATCCTGATGGCGGCGGCCTTCGGCCTCTTTCTCGCGACGTCGATCGGCGGCCGGGTCTGGTGCGGCTTCACCTGTCCGCAGACCGTCTGGACCGATCTGTTCATGTGGGTCGAGAGGAAGATCCAGGGCGATCGAAGCGCCCGCATCCGTCTGGACAAGCAGCCCTGGACGTCGGAGAAGATCTGGAAGAAGACGGCGACCCACATCGCCTGGCTCCTGATCGCGGCAGCGACCGGCGGCGCCTGGATCATGTATTTCAGCGACGCGCCGACCGTCACCTACGAGATCGTCACCGGCCAGGCCGGCCTCTCCGTCTACTTCTTCTTCGGTCTCTTCACCTTCACCACCTATCTGCTCGCCGGCTGGGCACGCGAGCAGGTCTGCACCTATATGTGCCCCTGGCCGCGTATCCAGGCTGCCCTGCTCGACCAGGACAGCTATGTCGTCACCTATGAAAAATGGCGGGGCGAGCCCAGAGGGCCGCACAAGAAGGGCACGAGCTGGGAAGGCCGCGGCGACTGCGTCGCCTGCAACCAGTGCGTGGCCGTCTGTCCGATGGGCATCGACATTCGCGACGGGCTGCAGCTCGAGTGCATCGGCTGCGGCCTTTGCGTCGATGCCTGCAACGACGTCATGGGCAAGGTCGGGCGCCCGCTGAACCTGATCACGCTGGATACCGAGCGCAACCAATATAACCGCATGGCGGGCAAGCCGACCGAAAGCCGCCTGATCCGGCCGCGGACCATCCTCTATGTGGCCATCCTCGCCGTGATCGGCATCGGCGTGCTGGTCGGGCTCACCGGCCGTGCCGGGCTCGACCTCAACGTGCTCCCCGATCGCAACCCGCTGTTCGTCAAGCTCGCGGACGGCAGCATCCGCAATGGCTACACCGTCAAGGTCTTGAACCGCGTGCGCGAAGACAAGACATATACCCTGACCCTCGAAGGGCTGGATGGCGCGAAGCTCTCGGTCCTCGGCCTCGATGAGGGTGACGGCAGCAAGGCGGCGCTCGACGCCAAGCCTGATCAGGTGTCGACCTATCGCCTGTTCGTGACCGTTCCCAAGGGGACGGTCGACGATCCGGTCGAGGATCTGCGCGTCGTCCTCACCGACCAGGCCGAGGGCGACGTCTACGCCTTCGACACGATCTTCCGGGGGCCTAAGTGATGGCGATGACGATGCGATCGGATGCCGATCAGAGTCGACCGACTGCCGGTGGCAGATGGATCCCCTGGCTGTTCGTCGGCCTCTTTCTCGTGGTGCTCGCCGCCAATGGCACCATGATCGGCGTGGCGCTTTCGACCTTCAATGGGCTGGAGACGACCAACGCCTACGAGAAGGGCCTCGCCTACAACGCTAGCCTCGCGGCGGCCGCAGAGCAGGAGCAGCTCGGCTGGACCGTGTCGCTGCAGTCCAGATCCGTTGGCGCGCGCAAGGTCGAGCTTGCCGTCGATCTCGCCGATCGTCTGGGCCAGCCGATCCGTTCGGCAGAGGTGCGGGCCGAGCTCGATCGGCCGCTTCAGCAAGGCCACGAGCAGACAATCCTCCTGGCGGAGCAGGTGCCCGGCCGCTACCAGGCGGATCTTGACCTGCCGCTTGCCGGTCAGTGGACTGTCCGTCTGATCGCCGAGGCACGGGACCACCGCTATCAGCTCGCCGAACGCATCCAGGTGAAGTGAGCCATGGCGGCGAGCGTAACCGGCGACCTCGGTATCCTGCCCAAGGCTCCGGCCGGTCCGGCGCCGACTGCCGACCTCGCTGCCTATATCAAGCCTGCGGACGAAGGGGGCCATCGCCTGCATCTGATGGTCGAGAACGTCCATTGCGGCGGCTGTCTGCGCAAGATCGAACGCGAGATCGGCGCCCTGCCAGGCGTCGAGAGTGCTCGTCTCAACCTCACCACACGCCGGCTGGCCGTGAGCTGGCGGGGCGACCAGGCGATCGGCGGAGAGGTGCTCGGCCGCCTGCAGCAGCTCGGCTATCCGGCGCGACCCTATGATCCGCAGAGCCTCGGCAGCGGCGATGCCAAAGTCGAAAAAAATCTGCTGCGCGCCATGGCGGTCGCAGGCTTTGCCGCGGCCAATGTCATGCTGCTCTCCGTCTCGGTCTGGGCCGGCGTGGACATGGGCGCGGCGACGCGCTCCCTCCTGCACTGGTTCTCGGCGCTGATCGTGCTTCCAGCTGTGGTCTATGCCGGCCGGCCGTTCTTCGAATCGGCGCTCGGTGCGCTGGCGCGTCGCCAGACCAACATGGATGTGCCGATCTCGCTCGCCATCATGCTCGCCTCCGGCATGAGCCTGTTCGAGACCACTCGCGGCGGCGAGCACGTCTATTTCGAGAGCGCGATCATGCTGCTCTTCTTCCTCCTGCTCGGCCGCTATCTCGACCGGCGTGCGCGCGGCAAGGCGCGCCAGGCGGCGGAACATCTGCTGAGCCTCGATCAGGGCAAGGTCACGGTCCTCGATGCCGACGGCAAGACCGAATCCCTGCCGGTCAGCGCCGTCGCCCTCGGCATGACGGTGCTGGTGGCGCCCGGCGAACGCATCGGCGTCGATGGCCGCATAGCGTCCGGCCGGACGGACATCGACAGCAGTCTGATCACCGGCGAGGCGGAGCCGGCTCCTGCCGAACAGGGCGAGCGCGTCTTCGCCGGCACGCTCAATCTCACCGCACCGATCGAGATCGAAGTGACCGCGGTCGGCGAGAGCACGCTGCTCGCCGAAATCGTGCGCCTGATGGAGCTCGCCGAGCAGAAGCGCGGCCGCTATGTCGTGCTTGCCGACCGCATCGCCGGCTGGTACGCGCCGGTCGTGCACGGTCTGGCGCTCGTGACCTTTCTCGGCTGGACGCTGCTCTTCGGCGCCGCCTGGCAGACGGCGCTGCTCTACGCGATCTCCGTGCTGATCATCACCTGCCCCTGCGCGCTCGGTCTTGCGGTGCCGGCCGTCCAGGTGATCGCGAGCGGCCGGCTGCTGCAGCGGGGCATTCTCCTGAAATCGGCGACCGCGCTGGAGCGTCTGGCAACGGTGACGACGGTCGTCTTCGACAAGACCGGCACCCTCACCGAGGGGCGGCCGACGCTACGCGGAGATCTGGACGTGACGGCGGCGGACCTCGATCTCGCTGCATCGCTCGCTGCTGCCAGCCGGCATCCGCTTGCGCGCGCGATCGCCGCTGCGGCGCCCGATGCCAGGCTGGCGGCGGGTGTCGAAGAGGTGCCCGGCATGGGCCTGCGGCTCGCAACCGACCAAGGCGAGGTTCGCCTCGGCAGCCGGCGCTGGTGCGACGTCGATACGGCCGATGCCGATGACGCGACCGGACCGGAGCTCTGGCTGCGCACAGCGAGCGGGCGGCAGATCCGCTTCACCTTCGACGATCCGCTTCGCTCCGATGCCGCCGAGGTCATTGCCGATCTCAGGCGTGCGCATGTCGCGACAGCGATTTTGTCGGGTGACCGGCAGGCCACCGTGAGCCGCGTCGCGGAACGGCTGGGCATCGAGCAGTGGCAGGCCGCGTGCACGCCTGCGGACAAGGTCCTGCGCCTGCAGCGGCTTGCGGACGACGGCGAGCGCGTGCTCATGGTCGGCGACGGTTTGAACGACGCGGCAGCCCTTGCCGCAGCCCATGTCTCGCTCTCACCGGCAAGCGCCGTCGATATCAGCCAGGCGGCCGCCGATGCGGTGTTTCAGGGCAGCCGCCTGCAGCCGGTCGAGGAACTCGTGCACACCGCGAGACACGCGTCCCGCCTGGTCAGGCAGAACCTGGTGCTCGCCCTCGGCTACAATATGCTGACCATCCCGCTCGCGGTCGCGGGCATGGTGACGCCGCTGATCGCCGCGGTCTGCATGTCGGCCTCATCCCTGATCGTGGTCGGCAATGCGCTTCGCCTGGGGAAGGGAGGATCGGCGTGAATGTCCTGATCTACCTGATTCCGATCGCGCTGTTTCTCGGCCTGCTCGGCCTTGCTGCCTTTCTCTGGTCGCTGAAAAGCGGGCAGTTCGACGATCTCGACGGCGCTGCCGAGCGCGTGCTCTTCGACGAGGACGACTGACCTCAGCCCGTGGCGAGATCGCAGTCCGCCACATGCGCGAGGCGATCGATGTCGCTCAGCCGGACCGCATGGCGGTCGGGAAGGCGGATCAGTCCTGCCGCTTTGAAGCGGGTGAAGATCCGGCTCACGGTTTCGATGGTCAGACCCAGATGGTCGGCGATATCCTGACGCGACATGGCAAGGTGCAGCTCGTCGCCATCACCGGCATGCTGCTGTCTTGCCAGATCCAGCAGGAACGAGGCCACGCGCTCTTCCGCACTCTTTCGACCCAAAAGGAGCATGCGCTGCTGGGCGCGTTTGAGCTCCGCACAGGCCAGCCGGAAGAGCTGGTGGCTGAGTTCCGGATGCTCCTCGATCAGCGCTTCGAGACGATGGCGTTGATAACGCACCATGACCACGTCCGTGATCGCTTCGACGCTGTAGGCGTGCTCGTCGAGGTCCATCAGGCCGAAACAGGCGGCGGCGCCGAGGAAGTCGATGATCTGGCGGCGGCCGTCGGGCACGGCATTGTAGAGGCGGACAGTGCCGGAGAGAATCCGGTAGACATGCTCGATCGGATCGCCCTCGATCACGATCGTGCATCCCGCGCCGACACTGATGGTCACGCCGAGGCCCGCATGCTCCACCAGCTCGGCGCACGGCCCTGCGAAGGCTTGGTGGTGGGCTTCCCGAACGACTGACGACGTTGCCATTCTCGCTCTCCCGACATGAGCCGACCGCTGTTTCAGTGGTCTAGGAAGAGCGTATGAACTGGAATTGCAGGGGTAAATTCGGACGAGTACCTAAGGTTTTGTCCCTAGGTAGATCTCCTGATGGCCGGAGAGACGCTAAGCTTCGGCCATGGCGCGCCTGATGACTGCCAGGAGCTGCTCTTGTCCGAACGGCTTTTGCAGGATCGGAACATGGGACGGCAACCTGATGCGGGACGGAGGAAGACGGAGGCGCGCGCTCATGACGATCGCCGGCAGAGCGCGGTGCTCCCTCGTGAGCTGCTCGATCAGTGCTGGCCCGGTCATATCCTCGAGATCGTACTCCACCAGCAGGCACCCTTTCCCGCTGACCGGCAGGCTCTTGATGAAACGCTCGCCTGAAGGGTAGGTCAGCACGTCGAAGCCGCTGAACCGCAGGATCAGCGAGAGCGAATCGCGCACGGCCAGGTCGTGATCGACGACGTAGACCGTAGGCTTGTCGGTATCGGACCGAGTCGATCCCGCCATAAGAAGGGCAGGGTTCGCCGGACCCACGTCGTAACGGAAAAAGGGCATCGGCCGCGGTCACCCGGAAGGAAGATAACGTCCGGGTCAGGATAAAGCGGTTCGAGCACGTTCAATATCGGCAGCAATACCTAGGTAATTCTACCTATCCGCCGGGTCGACGCCCGCTTCGAGCGCAAGGCGCACCAGGTGGGCGAGGCTGTCGGCCGCCATTTTCTCCATCAGCCGGGCCCGGTGGATCTCGACGGTTCGCGGGCTGATGCCGAGTTCCAGGCCCACCTCCTTGTTGGAGCGGCCGGCCACCAGCTCCTCCAGAACCTCGCGCTCGCGCGGCGTCAGGCGGCCGAGCCTCTCGGCGAGGGCAGGATCGACGGTGGCGGCAGGGGGCGGCGTTCTCCAGGTCTTGAGCGCCGTCCTGATCGTCGCCAGCATGGTCCTGGCATCGAAGGGCTTCTCGATGAAGTCGGCGGCACCCAGCTTCATCGCCTTGACCGCCATGGGCACGTCGCCATGGCCGGTCATCACCACGATCGGCACCGTGACCCCCATTTCGCCGAGCTTGCGCAGGAGGGTGAGCCCGTCCATGCCGGGCATGCGCACATCCAGGAGACAGCAATCCGCGGATGATGCATCGCCTTCGGCCAGGAATGCCTCGGCAGAGCTGAAGCCGATCACCGCGAAGCCTTCGGCCAGGAGCAGCGCTTCGAGCGAGTCGCGGACAGCCTCGTCGTCATCGACGATGGAGATGAGGGTGCGATCAGCCATGCCGTTCCGATCCGTCGCAATCGACAGGAAGGCCGATGTGAAAGACGGTGCCGCCTTCGGGAAGCGGCGTGGTCGAGAGGCAGCCGCCATGGGCATCGACGATGCTCTTGCAGATCGAAAGACCGATGCCGATGCCGCCGCTCTTGGTGGTGACGAAGGGCTGAAACAGACGCTCGGCCACCTGCTTGGGTAAGCCGGGGCCGCTGTCGATGACGTCGATCTGCACGCTGTCCGCGCTTGCAAGGCGGGTGCGGATGGTGAGGGCTCGCCGTTCGACCTGGGTCAGGGCATCCAGGCTGTTGCGCACGAGGTTCATGATCACCTGCTGGATCTGGATTCGGTCGATCATGATCTCGGGCAGGTCGGAGGCAAGGTCGAACTCGGTCACCACGGCCTGATTTTGGCTTCCGACCAGCGCGAGGTCGGCCGCTTCGCGCACCACCTCGTTGACCGCTTCGGCGCTGCGTTCGGTTTCGCCTTTGGTGATGAACTTGCGAAGCTGCTGGATGATCTGCCCGGCACGATGCGCCTGATCGGACGCCTTCTGCATCAGGCTTTCCGTCTGGCGCCGGTCGGCGTCGGGCTGCTCGAGCGTGCGGCAGCAGGCCTCGAGATAGTTGATGATCGCGGTCAGCGGCTGGTTCAGCTCATGGGCGAGCGCCGACGCCATCTCGCCGAGTTCGGAGAGGCGCGAGACGTGCAGGAGCTCGCCGCGCAGCTGGTTCAGGCTCTGCTCGGCGGCCTCGCGTGCCGACACATCGCGGATGAACCCCGCAAACCGCCGGCGGTCCGCAGCAAGCTTGACCTCGCCGACCGCAAGATCGATCGGGAAGACCTCACCGTTCTTGCGCTTGGCGAGCACCTGGCGTCCGATCCCGATGATGCGCTTCTCACCGGTTCGAAGATAACGCTTCATATAGCCGTCATGGGCGTCCCGATAGGGCGGCGGCATCAGGCAGTTGATGTTCTCGCCGATCACCTCGTCGGCGTCGAAGCCGAACATCGCCTCGGCCGCAGGATTGAAGGAGAGGATGCGGCCGTCCTCGTCGATGGTGATCAAGCCGTCGGGCGAGGTCTCGATGATCGAATGCAGCAGGGCATCGGCGTCGTTCGTACGCTTCGGCCATGTGTCATCCTTGGGTGTCGTGCGTCTGCCCATGGCTGCATGCCATAGCAGAAATCCGCCCGCAGTCCATGCCAAAGCGCCCTTGCAGGCTGCGGTTTCGAAGGCACCGGCCTGGGTGGCATGACGCCAGCAGAGCGTTCGAGACGTAACCCTGCCGTCATGCCGAGGGAAACGTGAGGGCATGGCGGCACAATTGGCCCCATTTCGACGGCGAAAATGGCTCTGGTCCTCATGCCAAAATCACCGATAGGTTCCCGCGGTGTTCGCTCCCTTGCGTGGAAAAGACCATGCCCGTCAATACTTTCGACCAGCCGATCGGCGAACCTCTTCCGCACTGGCGCCCCGTGGCCCCGCCGCCGCGTGAGCCCATGGAGGGGCGCTTTTGCCGGATCGAGCCGATCGACGTCGATCTCCACGGCCGGGATCTGTTCAGCGCCCTTCATCGCGAAGGAACGGGGCCGAACTGGACCTATCTGCCCTACGGTCCTTTCGCGAGCGAAACGGTGTTTCTCGACTGGATGGCGAGGAGCTGCCTGGGGGATGATCCGCTGTTTCACGCGATCATCGACATGGCCAGCGGCAAGGCCGTCGGCGTCGCCAGCTATCTGCGGATCGAGCCCGCGATCGGCGTGATCGAGACCGGCCATATCCACTATTCGCCGCTCCTGCAGCGCCGTCCGGCCGCGACGGAGGCGATGGTGTTGATGATGCGGCGCGTGTTTTCCGAGCTCGGCTATCGACGCTATGAGTGGAAATGCGATGCGCTCAACGCACCGTCACGACGCGCAGCCGAGCGTCTCGGCTTTCGGTTCGAGGGCATCTTCCGCCAGGCAACCCTCTACAAGGGGCGAAACCGCGACACGGCCTGGTACTCGATCATCGATCGCGAGTGGCCGCAATTGGAGCAGGCCTATCTCCAGTGGCTCGATCCGGAAAACGTCGACCAGCAAGGCCGGCAAAGGGTAAGCCTCGGCGCGCTGACCCGGGCGTTGAACCCGGAGGTGAGACCAGGCGCCTAGGCGCCAGGCCAGCAGCCTACCTCGAGGCCGGCGCCGTGCCGAGCAGTCGCCGCGTTCCTTCGCGCAGGTTCTGGAAGGCGACATACAGCACCGGGATGAAGAAGATCCCGACGAAGGTCGCGGCCAGCATGCCGGCGACCACGACGAAGCCCACGGAAACGCGGCTCGCCGCACCGGCGCCGGTCGCGAACACCAGCGGCATGACGCCGAGGATGAAGGACAGTGCCGTCATCATCACCGCGCGAAAGCGCAGTCGCGCGCCGAGCAGCGCCGCCTCGGTGATGCCGGTACCTTCCTCGCGCCTTGCCTTTGCGAACTCGACGATCAGGATCGCGTTCTTGCTGGCAAGGCCGATCAGCATGACGATGCCGATCTGCGCATAGAGGTTGTTGTTGAGGAACGGCAGCAGAGCAAGCGGCACCAGCGCGCCGAAGATCGCGATCACCACCGAGCTCACAACGGAAAGCGGCAGCATCCAGCTCTCATATTGCGCCACCAGGAACAGATAGGCGAACACCAGCGCGAGCGCGAAGATGATGAGCACCAGGCTTCCCGCTTCCAGCTCCTGCGACGTGGTGCCGGTCCATTCGATGCCGAAGCCATCCGGCAGGGCGTCGGCGGCCACTGCCTCGAGCGCGGTGATCGCCTCGCCGGTGCTCCGGCCCGCGGCCGCCGAGCCGTTGAGGCCGGCGGATTTGAGCTGGTTGTAGCGGGTGATCGATTGTGGCCCGAGGATCGGTTCGACGTCGACCAGTGCGCTCAGCGGCACCATGTCGCCCGTGGCGTTTCTCACATGAATGCGGTCGATGTCGTCGATCGAATTACGCTGCGCGGCTTCGGCCTGGATGACCACGCGGTAGACCTTGCCGTAGAGATTGAAGTCGTTGATGTAGAGTGAACCGAGATTGGCCTGGAGCGTGCGAAAGATCTCCGAGATCTCGACGCCGAGGGTTTCCGCCTTGTCCCGGTCGACCTGCAGAAAGAGCTGCGGGACATTGGCGGAAAAGGTGCTGAACACGTCCTGCAGCACCTCGTTCTGATTGGCGGCGAACACCAGGCTGCGCACGGCCGCGGCCAGCTCCTGCGGCGTCCTGCTCTGATAGTCCTGAAGCTGCGCCTCGATGCCGCCGCCGGTGCCGAGCCCCATGATCGGCGGCAGCGGAAAACCGAACGCGGTCGCCTGCGGAATGGCCGCGAGCTTCTGGTTCACCTGGCGGAGGATCATGAACCACTTCTGCTCGAACGCGGTGCGCTCCTCCCAGGGGGCGAGGATCGGGATCACCAGCGCGCCATTGGAGGCGGCGCCGGCGAGAATGCTGAAGCCGGCGATCGAGATGACGTCGGTGACGCCTTCGGTCGCGAGCAGCATGTCGGTCACCTCGTCGGTGACCTCCTCGGTGCGTGCCAGCGACGCGCCGTCCGGAAGCTGGACGTTGACGAAGAACACGCCCTTGTCCTCGAACGGGATGAAGCCCGACGGCGTCTTCTGGAACAGATAGTAGGTGCCGCCGGCAAAGGCGATCAGGATCAAAAGCGCGACCGGCAGGACGCGGATCAGCTTTCCGACCACCCAGACATAGCCGTCGCGCGCGCGGTCGACCAGCCAGGCAAAGGCCTTGAGCGGCCCCTTCGCCTGGCCGCTTCCAGGCTTCAACAGAAGCGAGCAGAGGGCAGGGGCGAGGGTCAGCGCGTTGATCGAGGAGATGATCACCGAGACACAGATGGTGAGCGCGAACTGCTTGTAGAGCTCGCCGGTAATGCCGGGCATGAAGGTGACCGGCACGAACACCGCGAGCAGCACCAGCGTGGTCGCGATCACCGGGCCGGTCACCTCGCCCATCGACTGGCGCGTCGCCTCGCGCGCGCTCATACCGGTCTCGCTCATGACCCGCTGCACGTTCTCCACGACCACGATCGAGTCGTCGACCACGATGCCGATCGCGAGGATGACGGCGAACAGCGTGACCATATTGGCGGAGAAACCGATGCCGTAGAGGATCGCGAACGCGCCGATCAGCGACACCGGAATCGCCAGCGTCGGAATGAGCGTCGAGCGCCAGTCCCCGAGAAACAGGAAGGTCACCAGCACCACCAGCACGAAGGTGACCATCAGCGTCTGGAGCACCTCCTCGACCGAGGCGCGCACGGCCTTGGTGGTGTCGTAGAGGATCTCATAGGTCATATCCGGCGGAAAGCTCTCCGCCATGTCATCGAGCTCGGCATAGACCTGATCGGCGACCGAAAGCGCATTCGCGCCCGGCGACTGATAGAGGGCGATCGACGCACCCGGCTGGTTGTTGAGCTTGGCGACCGCGCTGTAGGTCTGCGAACCGAGCTCGACCCGGGCGATGTCGCGCAGGCGCACGAAGGACCCGTCCGCTCCCGCCCGGATCACGATATTCTCGAACTCCTCGACCGTGACCAGCCGCCCCTTGGCCTGGAGCGTGTATTGAAAGGGCGGCTCGCCTTCGAAGGGCGGTGCGCCGAGCTGACCCGCGGAGGCCTGGATGTTCTGGCTCTCGATCGCATTGGCGACGTCCGTCGTGGTCAGGCCGAGCGAGGTCAGCCGCTCCGGGTCCATCCAGACGCGCATGCCATAGTCGAGTGCTCCGAACTGCGCGACGCTGCCGATACCGTTGATGCGCGCGAGCCGGTCCTGCATGTAGATCGAGGCGTAATTGCTGAGGAACAGCGCGTCGCGCGAGGCTTCGGGCGAGGTGAGGTTGATCACCAGCAGCATGTTCGCCGACTGCTTTTGCGTGGTGACGCCCTGGTCGCGCACTTCCTGCGGCAGTTGCGCCGTGGCGATGGCCACGCGGTTCTGCACATTGACCGCGGCGATATCGGGATCCGTTCCGACCTCGAAGGTGACGGTGAGCTCGTAGCTCCCGCTGTTCGAGCTTCGGGACGACATGTAGAGCATGTCGTCGACGCCGTTCACCTGCGCCTCGATCAGGGTCGCCACCGACTGCTCGACCACATCGGCGCTGGCGCCGGGATAGGTGGCGGTGACCTGCACCTGCGGCGGCGTGATCTCCGGAAATTCGGCGACCGGGATCAGATTGATGGCGATGCCGCCGGCGATCAGAAAGACGATCGAGATCACCAGCGCGAATTTCGGCCGGTCGATGAAAAAGCCGGAGAGCATCCGTCAGCTTCCTTCGGTCACGACATTGACGGCCATGTCCGGGCGCACCTTCTGCAGCCCCTGGACGATCACGCGCTCGCCCTCGGCAAGGCCATCGTCGACCGCCCAGACGCCATCGATCTGATTGCCGATGGTGATGCGCCGGACCTCGACCTTGTCGGCCTGGTTGACGACCAGCACGAAATAGCCCTGCTGATCCTCCTGCACCGCGATCTGCGGCACCACCAGCGCCGTCTGCGTCTCCTTCTGGCGCACCACCACGTTGACGAACTGACCGGGCAGCAGGAGCCGGTTCGGATTGGGAAAGACGGCGCGGGCCTGAACCGAGTCGGTGCTCTGATTGACCTCGGTGTCGAGGAAATCGAAATTGCCGTCATGCTCGTAGCGGCTGCCATTGGCGAGCGTCAGTTGCGGGGCGACCGGCGGGTTCTCGATATCGAGCCCCTGGCGCCGCGTTTCGATCAGCCGCTTCTCGTTGACCGCGATCATGACGTGGATCGGATCGATGCTGGTGACGGTCGCGAGCGGCTCGCTGCTCGGGCCGACCAGATTGCCGGTGCTGTAGCGCGCCTCGCCGATACGGCCGTCGATCGGGCTGGTGATCTCGGTGTAGCTGAGGTCGAGCTCGGCTGCGCGTAGGGCTGCCTTCGCCTGCAGGACGTTGGCGTTCGCGGTCGCGGCATTGGCTTTCGCGGTATCGAGATCGGCTTCCGAGATCACGCCGCGGCCGACCAGATTTTCCGTGCGCTTGAGCTCGGCTTCGGCTTCCCCCAGCGTCGCCTCGGCGCCCGCGAGATCCGCGTTGCGCTGATCGACCACTACCTGATAGGGCGCCTGCTCCAGCGTAAAAAGAATATCACCCTTCTTGACCTCGCCGCCCTCGCGGAAACGCCGCTCCTCGATATAACCCTCGACGCGCGCGCGGAGATCGACCCGGTCCACCGCCTCGACCCGGCCGACGAAACTGAAGCTTGGCGTGACGTCCCGGCTCTCGATCGGCGCCACCACCACGCTCGGCTTGACCGTCTGCTCTTGCGCGCGGAGCGCAGCTTGACCCTGCAGCCAGAGCATGAACGCCAGACCGATCGACAGAACTATTCGAAGCATGGACAAGGGCCTTTCGCTATGAGGCGCGATCGTTAATGGCCTCTTATCGTTCAGGCCCGGCATCTCGTCCA
Organism: Alphaproteobacteria bacterium; assembly: GCA_041398025.1. Lineage (GTDB taxonomy): Bacteria > Pseudomonadota > Alphaproteobacteria > Geminicoccales > Geminicoccaceae > JANQPX01. The sequence continues at coordinate 355,909 of JAWKVM010000008.1, read as the reverse complement.
GACCGTTGCCTGAATCCTGTCGTCTACTCCGAGATCGCGCTGCCTGCACGCGACGTCGACATGGCGTTCGCGCGCGTCGGCAGCATGGTCTTCACCGATCCGATCGCTGGGGCTGCGCAGCATGGGCAAGGCGCTCTGTCCCGGCGAACAGCTCGGTCCTTTCGTCCTGCAGATCCACAGGTTCGGCGATGTCGCGATCGGTGCGGTACGATCAGACGCTGACCTTGGGCAGCACCTGTTCGGCGAGCAGGATCATGGAGCGGCGGCCGAGCGTGCGATCCTTCCAGTCCTTGCCGGCATAGAGCAGCTTGCCGAAGTCGCCGACCTCGTCCCTGAAAGCGAGGATGTCATCGGCGACCTTGTCCGGCGTGCCCCAGATGACGAGATCTTCGAGGACACCCTCGATGGTGATGTCCTCGTCCGGCATGTCCGGGTCTTTCTTGAAGGCGACCGCACGGCCGAAGCGTCGGAGTTTGGTGACGAGCTGTTCGTAGTAGAGATGGTAGGGACCGTCAGGATCGAACACATAGTCGCGTGCGGTCTCGGGATCGTCGGCGACGAAGATCGATTTCGCCACGCGCCAATTGGCGGGATCGGGCGTGCGGCCCACACGCTCGCAGCCCTCGACATATTTCGGCCAGTGGGTTTTGACCCATTGCGGCTGCAGAAAATTCGCGGAGATCGGATCCCAGCCGCGCGCCGCGGCCTCGGTGACACCTTTGGAGAAGGGCGCCACCGCCGTGACGATGATCGGCGGATGCGGCTTTTGCAGCGGCTTCAGGATCGTGCCCTGGCCGACCTCGGGGATCATGGTCCTCTCGGTCGAGATGCTCCAGTACTTGCCTTCGATGTTGTAGGGCGCTTCGCTCTCCCAGATCTCGAGCACCGTGTTGATCGCCTCGATCAGCATCTCGTTTCGATTGTTCTCGAAATTACCGAAGCATTCCGCATCCGACATCAGCCCGCCCGGGCTGATGCCGAAATTGAGCCGGCCGTCGAGCATGTGATCGAGCATGGCGATCTGCGAGGCGACCGCGGCCGGGTGGTTGTTCGGCATGTTGATCGTGCCGGTGCCGAGGCGCATCTGCCTGGTTTCCTTCGCCACCCAGGCGAGGAACATGGCGGCCGAGGTGATGGTCTCGGCGCGGTCGGTGACATGCTCGCCGACATAGGCCTCGACAAATCCGAGCTCCTCGGCGAGCAGGAAGGCCTCGCGATCCTCCGCCAGGGTCTCCCGCCAGTCGCGGCCAGGCGGATGGATCGGCATGGTGAAAAATCCGAGCTGCATCATGATCTCCCGAAGATGTGGCGCGTCATGCCCTACAAACCGTCTACCATCGCATCGGCCGTCAAGGCAGTGGTCCCGTCACAAGACGGTAGACCTTCCACCCCCTCATCTGAAGATGAAGCCCGGCAGCCGGCCGGCAAGCCGGGGCGGAAGCCGGACGATGAAGACGGCGAGCAGGATCAGGAGCAAAGAGGGCGCCGAGCCGATGAAGATGCCGGTGAGCGAGACCCTATCCAACGTGCCAGACCGACGGCAGCTCCCGGAGTCGTCCTCGCTGATGTCACCGCCCCGTCGACAAACCGCCGCCCTCCCGTCAAGATCGACCCGGTTCATGCCCTTCATGAGGTGCCGAGGCTGCGCCGATCCATGCTTTTGACGTCTCCTTCTGATCTCCTGCGACACTGTGGCCGAATGCTGATCGTCGTCGGCCATCTCCTGCGCGCATCCGCGAGGACGCAGCGCCTGGCGTTCACGCTGGCTACACTCCTGCTGCCGCTCTTCCTCTCGATCGGCGTCAGAGCGCAGGATCAGCCTGACGAGGCAGCGCCGGCGGTCATGATCCCGGACGATCTGACGTCCGAGCAGTTCCAGGCCCTTCTCGGCCGGCTCTCGGACGACCAGGTGCGCGATCTGGTCATCCGTCAATATGAGGCGAGCGCACGGGCCGATGCGCCGACATCCGACGGCAGCACGCTCGCCATGATGACCGGCATGGGCGACAGTTTTCGCGACCGCCTGCAGGCGCTTTTGCAGCAGGTGCCGCATCTTTCGGACGCGTTCGCACTGATCGATGCGCGCATCCGCGCCTTCGGCGGCTATGGCATCGCTCTTCTCGGTCTCGCGACCACCTTCGGCGCCGGTTTTCTCGCGCGCCATCTCTGGCGCCGCCGCGCCGTCGCCCGCCAGGAACGGATCGCCGCGCGCAATGTCGAGGCCGGCGCCTACGCCTCGCCCTCGGTGCTGCTCGACGCGGCGCTCTATCTGATCCTCGATCTCTCGAGCGTGCTTGTCTTCTACCTCGCCGCGATGGCCGTGCTCTACACGGTCTGGTACGGCCACCCGGACGCGCGCCTCTTTCTCACCACCTATGTCGCCGCCATGACCGGCGTGCTCGTGGTGAGGTCCGCGGTCGAGTTCTGCTTTCCGCAGCGTTGGACGACCTACCGCCTGATCCCGTTCAGCGACGAGCTCACCACGTCCTTTCGCAACTGGGCGATCGTCCTTGCGATAATCTGGAGCTTCGGCTTCCTCACCTGCGAGCTTCTGACCCTCTACGGCGTTGACGCCGAGCTGCATCAGCTCATCGTGATCGCGGTGGCGACGGTCTTCGTGATCACCCTGCTGGTCGCCATTTTCCACATCCGCCCCGAAGTGACCACGCTGATCGCCGGCGAGCGGCAGACAGGCTTTTCCCGTGCGGTCGCCTCGAACTGGCATCTGATCGCGATCGGCTATGCCCTGCTGCTCTGGGTGCTGGGCGTCGGCAATATCGTTCTCCACGGCCAGGCGTCGGCGAGCGGCTCGATCGGCCTGAAAAGCCTGCTCCTGATCCTGGGTGTGCCGGCGCTCGATCTGATTTTCGGCCATTTCATCCGCGGCCAGCTCGGCCAGGAAAACGTGGTCGGCCAGGCGATCCGACAGACGGTCCGGGTGCTGCTGATCGTCGGCGCTGCCGCCATCTTCCTCTCGCTCTGGGGCCTGGACATCGCCTGGCTGCGCACCCTCGGCGTCGCTGGCTGGCTTCTGGAGGCCCTGATCGACGTCGGTGTGATCGCGCTGGTCGGCTACGCGGTCTGGCAGCTGGTGCGCGCCCTGATCGACACGCGTCTCGCCGAGGAAGCGCCGGCGGAGGAGAGCGAGCTCGGCGAGGGTGAAGGCGGCGGGGCAGGCGCCACGAGGGCGGCCACGCTCCTGCCGCTGCTGCGCAGCTCGGCCCTGGTGATCATCGCGATCGTCTGCGCCTTCACTGCCGCCTCCAGCCTCGGCGTCAACATCGCCCCCCTGATCGCCGGTGCCGGCGTGGTCGGCATCGCCATCGGCTTCGGCGCCCAGACCCTCGTGCGCGACATCGTCTCCGGCATCTTCTTCCTGATCGACGACGCCTTCCGGCGCGGCGAATATATCGAGATGGGCGATGTGCGCGGCACCGTCGAGAAAATCTCGGTGCGCTCGATGCAGCTTCGTCACCACAACGGTCCGCTGCACACCATCCCCTTCGGCGAGATCACCCATCTCACCAACATGTCGCGCGATTGGGTGCTGATGAAGCTGCCGCTGCGCGTCACCTACGACACCGACGTCGAAAAGCTTCGAAAGATGATCAAGAAGCTCGGCCAGGAGCTGCTCGACGATCCCGAGCTCGGGCCGAAATTCCTGCAGCCGCTGAAGTCCCAGGGCGTGATCCAGATGGAGGATTCGGCGATGATCGTCCGGGTCAAGTTCATGACCCGCCCGGGCGACCAGTGGACGCTGCGCAACAAGGTCTTCTCCCGCCTGCGTGAGCTGTTCGAGCGCGAAGGCATCAAGTTCGCGCATCGCGAGGTCACCGTGCGCATCGCCGACCACGAAGAGGGGCAGCCGCTCACCGAGACGGAGCGCAAAGCGGCCACGGCGGCGGCGCGCTCGCTGGTCGAGAGTGATGGAGAGCAGCCGGGCATGGCTGAAGGCCGATGACGAGCGACCATTCAGCGGCGTGGTCAGGCTCAGATTGCCGCGGATATGGCGCCTAGCCTGGTGCTTCCCTGTGGCCAGGAGAACTGCACGCGGATGATCTCGCCGGACGTCGGGTGGATACGGCATTCCCAGTTGACCGAGGACCAGCGCCCTGGTCTGAGTTCGGACTTCAGGCCGCCGGTCGCGACGCCAAGCTTCAACCCCACCAGATCATACGCGAACGTCCTGAGCTCGCGATGGCCGAGAGGGGATCTCTTCCGGATTTCGCGGTAGCACGCTCGCTCCAGGCGCGGCTCGAGGACGGTGGTCTCCAAGCCGGGACCCCACGCCTCCATCATGCCCGCCAGGGAAAGAATGATGGCAGCAGCGAGCGAAAGCAGCGCTGCAATGCCGGAACCTCGCTTTGACGCCATGCGATCTCTTCGGCCTGGAATTGCGATATCTTGGGCAAGGGTAAAATACGCAGGTTATTTTTTGCTTAATTCACGCGAAAAAACGTAAAGGCTTCAGCGATCCGAGAGGGGCCTGCCGCCTGGAGTTTTGGGCATTTCTTCCTGGATCACTCGTCGAAACCACGACGGTGTCCCTGAACCGCCTGGTCCTCGATGTCGTTGCGAGCATCGCGATGCGTCAGCGGCGCCTGCTCGGGCCGAAATCCGCCCAGGCGAGTGCCGCCCCGGCAAGCAGTCCGAGCAGGTGGCCTTCCCAGGAGACGCCTTGCTGCCACGGCTGGATCCCGCCAAGGATGGAGCTGCCGTAGACTAGCCCGACGAAGAGCGCCACGAGGCCCGGAACCAGGCGGCGCTCGAGAACACCGGCTGCGAGCAGGAAGCCGATCAGAGCGTAAATCAGACCGCTCGCGCCGATATGCAGCGCGGGTCGGCCGAACAGCCAGAGCGCCGCCCCCGAGATCAAGGTCAGGAGGATCATGGTTGACCAGGGCCTGGCCCGGCTCAGCACCATGAGGACGAGCAAAACGATCAGCGGCAGGGTGTTCGAGATCAGATGGGCGAGGTTGCCATGAAGAAACGGCATGGCGACGATGCCGGTCAGCCCGGACAAGCTGCGCGGCACCAGGCCGAGCCGTTCCAGCGGCAGGACGAGATCGAGCAGAAACACGATCCAGATGGCGCCGACGAAAAGGACGATCGGGCGCAGGCGGTCCATCAGCGATGTGCTCTCTTCGTGGTTGCGTTGAAAGCTCATCGATCGATCTTGCATCGGATAGCGATCAGCCTCAATTGCGGGCATAGGTGACGACACCGCCAGGGTGATCGCCACCCGCTCCCGCCAGACTCCGGCAAGTCAACGAGGTGGCCGCGCCACCTAGAATTTGGCGTAGGCTTTTTTGAGCTCGAACAGAGGGTGCTTGGGGGACATCTGGAACTTGATCAGCAGCTCGCGGGCGATCATGTCGCGGTCCTGCTGATTGTCCGGGAGCGCGATGTCCTTCGGCACCGTGACCCAGCCGTTGATGTTGCGATCGAAGACCGCAGGGCGGCCCTCCTCGTAGCCCATGTGGACATCCTCCAGCCAGTTGAGGTCGTCCCAGCCCATCATCTCGATATATTTCTGCAGGAACGGCGTGAGCTTGGAATAGTCCGGCAACAGGTTCACGTCGTAGCGATAGCCGATATGCTGCCCGATCGTCTTCTCACGCTCACTGTCCAGCCCATCCCCCTTCAAGAAATGATCAATGTCGGCCGACGCGGCCGGCGTTGACTTTGACCGTTTTTCCGTCTCGGGTTTGGGAGCTGTCTCCTTGGATGCCGGCTTTTTGGCGGCCGTCTTCTTCGTCGTCGCCTTGGCCATGATGTGCCTCCTCAGTAACGGGTCATGTCGGGGCGGCCGACGGTGTATTGCGAGCCGGCGAGCGGGACCATGGCGAGGGCGGATGCCTCCATGGTGAGCGCCGCGAGGTCCTCCGGCTCCAGGGAGTGAACATTGGTCTTGCCGCAGGCGCGCGCCATCATCTGGCATTCGATGGCGAGGCAGTGGAGGAAGTTGTACACACGCTCCGCTGCGGCATCGGGATCAAGACGTGCTCTCAGCACCGGGTCCTGGGTGGCGACGCCGACCGGGCAGCGGCCGGTGTGGCAATGATAGCAGTAGCCGGCCTCGACCCCCATCTCCGCCTCGAAGTCGGCCTCGGGGATGTCCTTGTTGCAGTTGAGGGCCATGAGCGAGGAATGGCCGATGGCAACAGCGTCGGCGCCGAGCGCAAGCGCCTTGGCGACGTCGCCGCCGTTCCTGATGCCGCCTGCGTAGATCAAGGAAATCTCGCCGGTCTTGCCGACGTCGTCGAGCGCCTTTCGCGCCTGGCGGATCGCGGCGATGCCGGGCACCCCGGTCTCCTCGGTCGCCAGATGCGGGCCCGCGCCCGTGCCGCCTTCCATACCGTCGATATAGATCATGTCGGGGTCGGTCTTCGCCGCCATCCTGACATCGTCATAGACGCGCGCGGCACCCAGCTTGAGCTGGATCGGGATCTCCCAGTTGGTCGCTTCGCGGATCTCCTCGATCTTGAGGGCGAGGTCGTCCGGCCCCAGCCAGTCCGGGTGGCGGGCAGGGGAGCGCTGGTCGATGCCGGCCGGCAGCGAGCGCATCTCGGCGACCTGGTCGGTGACCTTCTGGCCCATCAGATGGCCGCCCAGGCCGACCTTGCAGCCCTGGCCGATGAAGAACTCGCAGGCATCGGCGAGACGCAGATGATGTGGGTTGAAGCCGTAGCGGCTCTGGATGCACTGGTAGAACCATTTGGAGGAAAAACGCCGCTCGTCCGGGATCATGCCGCCTTCGCCGGAGCAGGTCGCCGTGCCGGCCATGGTGGCGCCGCGCGCGAGCGCGATCTTGGCCTCGTAGGAGAGTGCTCCGAAGCTCATGCCGGTGATGTAGACGGGAATGTCCAGTTCCAGCGGTCTTTTCGCACGCGGTCCGAGCACGGTCTTGGTGAGGCACTTCTCGCGGTAGCCCTCGATCACGAAGCGGGTCAGCGTGCCGGGGAGGAAGGTCAGGTCGTCCCAGCTCGGGATCTTCTTGAACAGCGAGAAGCCGCGCATGCGGTAGCGGCCGAGTTCGGACTTGATGTGGATGTCGTCGATCACATGCGGCGGGAACATGAAGCTGTTCCCCAGCCGATGGGTATCGCGCTTCGGCTTTTTCGCTGGCGCTTCGCTTTCGGGCGGCGCCTCGTGAATTCTGCGTGTGGCCATGTCGTCCGCCTCCCCTAGAGCACCAGCTTCTTCTCGGTGGGCTCGAGATTGTCGTAGTTCCAGAGTTGCTTGCCCGCGACGATTTTTTTGAACTTGCCGATGCCGCCTTTCGGCTTCAGCGCGTAGGGCCTGAGCTTCCGCTCGAGCCAGGCTTTGTCGAGATCGGTCAGCTCCGCCTCGACCGCATCCACGCCGAGGGATGCGATCTTGCCGCCGACGAAGATGGTGCCGTCATACATGCTGTCCCCGAGATTGGGGCCGGCATCGCCGCAGATCACCATGCGCCCGCGCTGCATCATGAAGCCGGAAAAGGCGCCGGTGCGCCCGCCGACGATGATCGTGCCGCCCTTCTGGTCGATCCCGGTGCGCGAGCCGACATCGCCCATGCACACCAGATCGCCGCCGCGGATCGCCGCCCCGAAGGTCGAACCCGCGTTCTTCTCGATCACCACGACGCCGGCCATCATGTTCTCGGCGCAGGACCAGCCGACCCGGCCCTTGATGCGGATGTTCGGCCCATCCACCAGCCCGCAGCCGAAATAGCCGAGCGAACCCTCGAAATGCAGGCGCAGGCGATGCAGGATGCCGACCCCGAGCGAGTGCTTGGCGCCCGGATTCTTGACGACGATGGTGCCGTAGCCCTCTTTCGCCAGCTCGCGAATTTTCTTGTTGACGCTCTTGGCGTCGAGCTTGGCGGCATCGAACTCGGTACGCTTGTTGAAGTCGAGATCTGGTCCGTCCGGATAGAGGAAATTCTCGCCCTCTTCCGGCGTGAAGAACATCTGCTGGGTGCGGCCGGCAAGCTGCTCGGTATGCATCCCCATCTCGAAGGAGGTGTCCTCCGCCTTCACTTGTTCGTCCATACTCGGACCTCCCCCTCGTATGGGTCGTGGGTGTCGATTTCATGCGGAAAGACGCTGCGGATCGCGACTTCCTCGGAGGCAAGTGCAATAAAATCGTCGCTCTCGTAGAGCACCATCGGCTTCGCCGCCATCACGTCCTTGGCCATGCCGAGGCTGTCCGCGGTCGCGACCAGATAGGTGAAGACGCCGTCGAGCTCGTCGATCGAGCGCTTCATCGCGCCCTCCAGATCCTCGCCGCGATCCATGGCATCGGCGAGATAGACCGCGATCAGCTCGCTGTCGCAGTTGGACATGAAGCGATGGCCGCGCCGTTCCATCGCGCGCCTCATGCCCCAATAGTTGGTGAGCTGGCCGTTGTGCACGACGGCGACGTCGCTGAACGGATAGGCCCAGTAGGGATGGGCGGACCGGATGTCGACGTCCGACTCGGTCGCCATGCGCGTATGGCCGATCCCATGCGTCCCCTTGATTTTTTTGAGTTTGTAGTCGTTCGCTACCTTGCCGGCGTCGCCGAGGTCCTTGACCAGCTCGAGGGCCTGACCGACCGACAGCGTCTCCGCGCCGTCGATGTCCTCGATGTAGTCGATCAGCCGTCTGAGATCGCCGTCATAGCTGAAAAAATAACGGAAGGCGTACTCGGTCGCCTCGTCCTTCTTCAGCACCTTGGCGCCGAACTCCTTCAGGCGCTTGTCGACCTCGGCGCGCCGCGCCTTGACCTGCTGGTGGATGTCGAAGCCGTGCTTCATGTCCTCCTGCTCGGCCACCTTGAAGCGCATCACATAGGTCTTCGGGTCCTTGTCCGGCTTGCCGTAGAGGGCGAAGCCGGTGCTATCAGGGCCGCGATGCTTCAGGCTTTGCAGCATCGCGGTCATTTCCTTGCCGATCGCCCCGCTCTTGCCGCGGTGGATCAGTCCTGCAATTCCGCACATTCGCGTTTGCTCCTTCGTCGCGTCCCGTTCCGCCCGCTTCCCCGCCCAACCACCCGCAGCGTGCCCGACAATATCGGGTGGTTGGGCGGGGATCAGGCCGGTGCGCCTCTAGATCAAGGCAGACAGTCCAAGTACATCTCGACATCCCAGTCGGTGACGGTGGCGTTGAACTTTGCCCACTCGTCACCCTTGTAGTGGGTGTAGACCTTGTACATTTCGTCCGGCATGGAGGACTTGATCACCTCGTCATGCTCAAGCCGGTGCAGCGCCTCGCCGAGGGTGAGCGGCAGCTTGTTGACCTCCTTGCCGCCCTTCATCGCCTCGTAGATGTTGCGGCTCTCCGGCTCGCCCGGATCGAGTTTTCTGTCGATGCCATCGTCGAATGCCTTCAGGATCGCACCGCCCAGGAGATACGGGTTCACCATGCTGTCGACCGCGCGATACTCGAATCGCCCGGGTGCGGAGACGCGCAGGCCGCAGGTGCGGTTCTGATAGCCCCAGTCGGCATAGACCGGCGCCCAGAAGCCCTGATCCCAGAGCCGGCGATAGGAGTTCACGGTCGAGCAGCCGATCGCGGTCAGGGCAGGGAGGTGGTCGATCACGCCGCCGATGCAGTTCAGCCCGACCGGGCCCGGCTTCTTGGCGTGGTGGGCGTCGTCCGGCATGAAGTGGTTCTCGCCGCCGACGCGATAGGTGAAGCCGCCCTCCATGCCGGGGATCGGAGCATTGCCGAGCTGGTTGACCTTGTCCTCGCCGCCGGACCAGAGCGAGATGTTGTGGTGGCAGCCGGACGCCGACACGCCCATGAACGGCTTCGACATGAAGCAGGCGATGAGGTTGTTTTCGCGTGCGACCTGGGCGCAGATCTGGCGATAGGTGGCGAGCCGGTCGGCATTTCTGAGCACGTCGTCGAACGAAAAATTCAGCTCGAGCTGGCCGGGTGCGTCCTCGTGATCGCCCTGGATGATGTCGATGCCCATGGCGCGGCTATATTCGATCACCTTCATGAAGACCGGGCGCAGGCTCTCGAACTGATCGATGTGATAGCAATAGGGCTTGGAAAAGCCGCCGGTCGGCGTGCCGGCCTCGTCCTTGGTCAGCCACATCATCTCCGGCTCGGTGCCGGCGCGCAGCTCCATGCCATGTTTTTCTTTGAATTCGTTGTGAAAAATCCTGAGGTTGCCGCGGCAGTCCGAGGTCAGATGCCCGCCCGGGTTCTCGTCCTCTTCCCGGTTCCGAAAGCAGGTGCAGAAAACCCGCGCCACGCGCTTGTCCCAGGGAAGCTGCACGAAGGTTTCCGGGTCCGGGATGCCGACCAGCTCGGAGGCTTCCGGGCCGTAGCCGATATAGTTGCTGTGGCGGTCGATGAAGAGGTTGGCGGTGGCGCCGTAGACGAGCTGGAAGCCCTTCTCCGCGGTGCGCTCCCAGTGGTCCGCCGGGATGCCCTTGCCGACGATACGGCCGGTCACCGAGATGAACTGGTAATAGATGTAGGTGATGCCGAGCTCGTTGATCTTTTCCCGGACCTGCTTCACCAGTTCCGCCCGGCCCTTGGCCTCGACATGGGCTTCAAGATCGGTGGCCATCGTTTTCTCCCGGTTTGTTTTCTTTCACATTGCCGGTTTCACCGGCCGTCCATCATCCTGCCCGCATACCCATCCATGAAGTCAACGCCGCCACGCGTCGCGGCCGGCGCGTCGCCGCTCAAGACCATGGGTAGGGGCTATTCGATACCGGATGCAGCTTACCTTCCGCGTAGCGGCTGAAACGGAACGGCCGCAGCAGCTCGGACGGCTGATCCATGATCTCGTTCGCAACCAGCTCACCGACGCCGATCATCTTGTAGCCGTGATTGCTGTCGGCGATGACGTAGACGTTCTGGCAGAAGCGGTCGAACACTGGAAAGCTGTCCGGAGTGAAGCAGCCGATGCCGCCGGACGGTTCTTTCTTGTATTTTCCGATGGTGCCTTCGAAGCGCTTCTGGCAGTGGGCCAGCGCCGAGCACCACATATGGGCGAACGCGTCGTCGACGACGAATTCGGGGCTGTCCGGGCCATAGGGGTCGACCGCGACCTCGTCCACGGGCGTCGTCACCCGATGCGGCACGGCACCGCCCTGGACGCCGCCGAAATTGAAGTCGGGCTTGTAGTAGATGCCCCACATCCGATCCGTGATCAGCGAGCCGTCGACGTCCGAATACAGCGGCGCGTTGCTGTCGACATGGATCACCGGCGGCATGTGGCCGTCATCGGTCTTCTGGAAATTCGGGTCGACCCCGAGCGTCCCCTCCTGGAGGGACCAGTAGACCCACATCGGCACGCCGTCATGGACCGAGCCGTCCTTGCCCTTGATCGAGACGGTCTTCGGCAAGTCGAGCATCGACCAGACCTGGTTGACCCAGGGACCGACGGCGACCACGACCTCGTCGCATTTGATCGTGCCGCGCTCGGTCACGACTGACGTTACGGCGGGCGAGCCACTCGCCCCGCTTGCCCGCTCGAAGCCGGTGACCTTGAGGCCGGTGAGGATGCGCACGCCCTCGCTCTCGGCCTTGTCGGCGAGGCCGTAGATCGACTTGGTGTTGTTGGCGTAGCCGCCCTTCTTCTCGTGCAGGACCGAGGTGATCTCCTTGGCCTGCCAGTCGGAGAACATGTTTTTCATATAGGCGTCGGACTCGGCAGCGCCTTCGATGAACACGCTTTCATAGCCGATCGCCTGCTGCTGCGAGAAGATCTCGCCGACCTGCGCGCGCATGCTCTCCGGGCTGATCTGCATGTAGCCGACGGGGTTGTAGCTGTAGGCCTTGGGGTCGCGCTCCCAGACCTCGACCGAATGGGCCATCAGCTCGCGCATGGCGGGCTGGTAGTAGTTGTTCCTGACCACGCCGCAGGCGATGCCGGAAGCGCCCGCCGCGATGCCGGTCTTGTCGATCACCAGCACGTCGGCGCCGGAGCCTTTGCCCGTCAGTCGGAGCTGCAGGGCCAGGTGATAAGCGGTGCTGAGGCCGTGGATGCCGGCCCCGATGATGACGTAACGAACCCCTTCAGGCAGTGCCATCGCGCTTCTCTCCTCCGACTGTCACGCCGCGATCACGCAGGTGACCTGCGCTGATACTGATATAGATTCTCGCTGGATGCAAAACCAATTTTTACCCATATTGCGAAAATTGGTATATATTGGTCATATGATGATTGATGGATCGAGCGGGATAGGGACCAGAATGACGACCTTGCCTTCGGCCAGCGGCGGCGGCGTGACCATGATCGCAGCACGGCTCAGGGAAGCGATCGAGGACGGGGTGTATGTCCATGGCGAGCGCCTGCCGGCGGAGCGCGATCTGGCTGAGCATTTTCGCGCGTCGCGGACCACGGTGCGCGCGGCGCTGCGCCAGCTCGAGGAGGGCGGTCTGGTCACCCGCAAGGTCGGCAGCGGCACGTTTGCCCATCGGCCGGCGGGCGGTTTCGGCGGTGACATCGCCCATATCACCAGTCCGCTCGAGCTGATGGAGGTACGGGAAGCCATCGAGCCGCATCTGGCGCGTCTGGCGGTGGTGCATGCAGCCGGCAAGGATTTGGAATTGCTCGACAAAGCGCTCGACGATCTCGAGAGCTGCGGCGGCGATCAGAGCGCGTTTTCGGTGGCGGACGAAGCCTTCCATCTGGCGCTTGCCAAGGCCACCGGGAATCCGCTGATGGCGTGGATCTATGGCCAGATCAACCAGATCAGAGGCCATGACCAGTGGAACCGGATGAAGCGCAAGATTCTCGATGAAGAGGCGATCCGGATCTACAACCTGCAGCATCACGCGCTGGTCGACGCGATCCGGCACAGGGATGCCGAGCAGGCGGTCACGATCATTACCGATCACCTCGATCAGGCGCGTCGGCACCTGACGGGTGCAGGCCGAGTCGACAGGCGCTGATCGCCCGGGTAATGCAGCATCATCGCGTAGTTTCTTGCTTATTTCGGGGGTAGAGGTTACCGTTTATCGACAAGAAGAGGCGGATTGGTCTTCAAAGGTTGAGATCACCCCATTCCGCCGAAGCGAAAACGCACCCGCCAGACGGACGGGCAAAACAAAGGGGTGGAAACGCGGATGGACACCGATATCGGCGCCCTAACCATCATCTTCACCGAGTTCTATTACTGGGTGACCGTGCCTCTCATGTTCCTGATCCATGTCGGCTTCTGCATGTATGAAGTCGGCGCGTCGCGTCAGAAGAATATGATGCACACCCTGATGAAGAACACCATGGTGATCCCGCTGGTCACTATCACTTTCTTCTTCTTCGGCTGGTGGATTTATTTTGCGTTTCCCAATGGTCCCTTCATCTTCAATGGTCAGGGACTGGTCGACGCGACTGCCAACGCGGTTCCCTGGTCCGAGCTGATGGGCCCGCATCTGGGCGGCCCGCCGGTGACCGATACCACCACCGCCGACGACAACGCGTTCTGGGCGCGCATCAACGGCGTCTTCTGGGCGGCCTTCCTCCTCTTCTCCTGGACCGCGGCCTCGATCGTCTCGGGCGCGGTGATCGAACGTATCCGCTCGGGTGCCTTCTGGCTGATCGCGGTCCTGGTCGGCTCGGTGACCTGGATCATCGATGCCGCCTGGGGCTGGCATTGGGACGGCTGGATGGTCAAGCTCTTGGGCTATCACGATGCCTATGCCTCCGGCGTGATCCACGCGATCGCCGGCGGCGCCGCCCTCGGCGTTCTCGTCCATCTCGGGCCGCGCATCGGCAAGTTCCGCGCCGACGGCACGCCGAGGAACATCGCCCCGCATCACCCCTGGCTGGTCACCATCGGCCTGTTTCTGATCTATACCGGGTTCTGGGGCTTCTACGTCGCCTGCAACGTGCCGATCATTGCCGAGAGCGCGATCGGCTCGACCGGGCCGGGCTTCACCGCGACGACCATCTACCTCACCCCGACGACCCTGTCGGCGATCGTGTTCAATTTCCTGATGTCGCTCTCCGGCGGCATGATCGCCGGCTACATGGTCTCGAGGGGCGATGCGTTCTGGACCTACTCGGCAGGGCTTGCGGGCGTGATCACCGCGTCTGCCGGCAACGACCTCTACCACCCGATCCAGGCGATGTTCATCGGCGCCTTCGGTGCGGTCTGCGCGTTCAAGCTGCACTACTGGGTCGAGCGCACCTTCAAGATCGACGATGCGGTGGGGGCGGTCGCGGTGCATGGCTATGCCGGCTTCATCGGACTGGTGGTCGCCGGTTTCATGCTCTGGGGCCATCCGAGCTCCGGCTTCGAGGGCTATGCCGCGATCAACCCGCTCGGACAGTTGATCGGTGCCGTGATCATGTTCTTCGTGCTCGGCTTCCTGCCGGCCTGGATCCTGGCCGGCATCCTCAAGGGGGCGGGGCTGCTGCGCATTCCCTATCAGATCGAGCTGGTCGGCCTCGACGTCGCCGACTATCACGGCCGCGATCTCGAGGAGCAGGAAGTGATCGAGGCGGAAATTCAGGAAGCGCGCCATCGCGGGCTGATGCCCAACCCCGCCGGCGGCGACGATTGAGGGAGCATGAACCATGTCCACCACCGGAATTACCAGCTGGGCGGTCGACCTTTCGACCATCGGCACGATCTATCCGTTTCCCGGGACCGAGATGCTCTGGTTCATTCTCGGGCTGGCCTTCTGGATCATCTTTCACATCTGGCAGATCCGTTTCGAAAACCGGCTCTACGATGAAGACATGGCCCACATGAAAAGCCCCGCGGACTTCGAGCGGGCCCTGAAACAGCATCGCCTCGACTGACGGCAGGCCGAGTGCGTGCGACTGGCCGTCCTCCCCTGGAGGGCGGCCTTGTCGTATCCGGTGCTGATGAAGCCGTCAGGAGCGGCGTCTGATCGCCGAGGGCGAAGCGCCGTAGCGCTCGGCATGGGCCTTGGAGAAATGGGCGGAGCTGGAAAACCCGGCCGCAAGCGCGATCTCGGTCATCGACAGCGACGAGCTCATGAGCAGGCTCCTCGCTTTGTCCAGCCGGAGATCGCGATAGAAGGCCATGGTGGTCTTGCCGAGATTGTCGCGAAACAAGCGATTGAGCTGCCGCTTGCTGACGCCTGCGAAGGTCGCGAGCTCGTGCAGGCGAAGCGGATCGGCGATGCGCGTTTCCATGGCCGCGATCGCATCGACGACCGCCTGGCTGGCCGTGCCGAACCGCTCGGCCAGCCCGGCGCGCTGGGGGCCGCCCGCGGGTCGGACATCGGTGTGCATGAACCAGTCGCTCACCTGCCTTGCGAAGGCGGGGCCGTGATGCTCGGCGATCAGGGCATGCATCAGATCGAGCGGCGCGATGCCGCCGGCGCAGGTGACACGGTCCCGGTCGATCACGTAGAGCGTACGCTCGATCAGCAGATCCGGGGCGAGTTCGGCGAGCGCTTCGGCATGTTCCCAATGCACGGTGAGCCGCCGCCCCTTGGCGAGGCCGGCCGCCGCCAGGACGACCGCGCCGCCTGACACGCCGCCGAGACGCACGCCCAGGCGGTCGAGGCGCCGGAGCCAGTTGAACACGCGCTGATCGCGAAACCTGGTCGGATCGCCGCCGGCGACGACCAGCAGCAGGTCGACATCGACGTCCACGCCGACAGCGCCGGACGCCTCGATCCGGAGTCCGTTCGAGCTGATCGCGGCCTCGCCTGTCGCCGGTATGTGACGAACGCTGTACAGCGGGCGTTCGGCGAGCAGATTGGCCGCGCGCAGCGGCTCGACGACGGCGGCATAGGACATGAGGGCAAAGCCGTCGATCAGGAGCAGACCGACCCGGAAAGCACAGGATTTTTCTTGATCTTTGTCCATATTCGATATGTTTTTGGCCATATCATGAAAGTCAAGCTATTTGACCGGGGCTACATATGGGCGCATTGCCAGCGAGGACGCGCAGCATGCATTACTCCGGGTGGAAGGTTTTCTGGGAAGGGCTCACGGGAAACAAGGGCTGGAAGCCGGTCTGGCGCGAGCCTGAGCCGAAGTCCAACTATGACGTGGTGATCGTCGGCGGCGGCGGGCACGGTCTCGCTACCGCCTACTACCTCGCCAAGGTCTATGGCATCAGCAAGGTCGCCGTTCTGGAAAAGGGCTGGATCGGGTCCGGCAATGTCGGGCGCAACACCACCATCATCCGCTCCAACTATCTGCTCCAGGGCAACGAACCCTTCTACGAGCTGTCGCTCAAGCTCTGGGAAGGGCTGGAGCAGGACTTCAACTACAACGCCATGGTCTCGCAGCGCGGCGTGCTCAATCTCTGTCACAGCGACCCGCAGCGGGACGCCTATGCCCGGCGCGGCAACGCCATGATGCTGGCGGGCGCGGACGCCGAGCTTTTGGACGCCGCTCAGGTCCGTGACCTGTATCCGTTTCTCGACTTCGACAATGCGCGCTTTCCGATCAAGGGCGGGCTCCTGCAGCGCCGCGGCGGCACGGTGCGCCATGATGCCGTCGCCTGGGGCTATGCGCGCGGCGCGGATGCGCTGGGCGTCGACATCATTCAGAATTGCGAGGTCACGGGTTTCGACATCGAGAACGGCGTCTGCAAGGGCGTCGACACCTCGCGCGGCCGGATCGGGGCCAAGAAGATCGCGGTCGTGGTCGCGGGCTCGTCCTCGCGCGTGATGGCCATGGCCGGCATGCGCCTGCCGATCGAGAGCCACGTGCTCCAGGCCTTCGTCACCGAGGGGCTGAAGCCGGTGCTCGACGGCGTCATCACCTTCGGCGCCGGGCATTTCTATTGCAGCCAGTCGGACAAGGGCGGGCTTGTGTTCGGCGGCGACATCGACGGCTACAACACCTATGCCCAGCGCGGCAATCTGCCGGTGGTCGAGGACGTCGCCGAAGGCGGCATGGCGATCCTGCCGATCCTCGGGCGCCTGCGCATGCTGCGCATGTGGGGCGGCGTCATGGACATGTCGATGGACGGCTCGCCCTTCATCGACAGGACCTCCGTCGAGGGCCTCTATTTCAACGGCGGCTGGTGCTATGGCGGCTTCAAGGCCACGCCCGCCTCAGGCTTTTGCTACGCCCATCTGCTCGTCCGCGACGAGCCGCATCCTACGGCCACGGCCTATCGCCTCGACCGTTTCCGCACGGGTGCCATGATCGACGAAAAGGGCGTGGGCGCCCAGCCGAACCTGCATTGAGTCCCGGGAGGACTGCCGGTCATGATGATCAACCATCCGCTTCTCGGCCTCAGGGACGCCGCCGAGTTCGTCTATCTCGGCGACGCCTCGCTGATCGACCGGCCGGACTGGCAGGACGCGGACGCCGCCGAAAAGTTTCACGACTATCTTTATCTTCGGGACAACCCCGCGGGCGAGCATCGGGAGCTCTGGTATCACGAGCAGGGCGATCGCTCCTGGCTGGTGGTGACGCGCGACACGCTCACCCACGACATCCTGAAGGTCGAGCTCGCGCGCGATGTCGCACGAGCGCGCGGACGCGGTCTGGCGGGTGCGGAGGATGCGTCGCTTCCTGCCCGGGATGCGACGCCTGCTGCCGCAAATGACGACGCCGCTCGGAAGCCGGCTGCGAAAGTGGCCGGGGCGCGGAGGTAGCCGGCATGACTCAGGTCAACCGTCTCGAAGGCGGGCGCATCGATCAGCGGAAAACGCTGGACTTCATGTTCGACGGCAAGCGCTTTCAGGGTCACCCCGGCGACACGCTCGCCTCGGCGCTGCTGGCCAATGGTCAGCGGCTGGTCGGGCGCTCGTTCAAATATCACCGTCCGCGAGGCATCGTCACCGCCGGCTCGGACGAGCCCAACGCCCTGGTCGAGCTGGGGGAGGGGCGAAGGCAGAGCCCAACACGCGCGCCACCGTGATCGAGCTGTTCGACGGCCTCTGCGCCAGGAGCCAGAACCACCGCGGCTCGCTCGACGTCGATCTCATGGCGATCAACGACTATCTGTCGCCGTTCTTGAGCGCCGGCTTCTACTACAAGACCTTCATGTGGCCGAAGGCCTTCTGGGAGAAGGTGTACGAGCCGCTGATCCGAAAGTCGGCGGGCCTCGGACATGCCTCGATGGAGCCGGACCCCGATCCCTACGACAAGGGGTTCCTGCACGCCGACCTGCTCGTGATCGGTACGGGACCGAGCGGGCGTGCGGCCGCGCTCGCTGGCGGGCGCGCTGGCCTCCGGGTCATTCTCGCCGATGAGGATTTTCGCGCGGGCGGGCGATTGATCGCCGAGACCCATGATGTCGACGAGCGGCCGGGGGCGAGCTGGGCGTCGGCGGCGGTCGCCGAACTCGACGCCCTGCCGAATGTCCGGGTGATGTCGCGCACCACCGTCTATGGCGTGTTCGATCACGGCATCTATGGCGCCCTCGAGCGCAGAACCGATCATCTTGTCGACAGCGTCGGCAAGCCGCGCCAGGTGCTCTGGCGGATCTATGCCCGGCGCGCCGTGCTCGCCGCGGGTGCCATCGAGCGCCCTATCGCCTTTCCCAACAACGACCGCCCGGGCGTGATGCTCGCGGGGGCGGTGCGTGCTTACGTCAACCGCTTCGCCGTGGCGCCCGGACGGCGCGTCGTGGTCTTCACCAACAACGACGATGGCTGGCGCACCGCGCTCGATCTCGGCGCGAGAAGCGTTGACGTCGCTGCGGTGATTGATACGCGAAACATCGACCAGCCTTTCGAGGTCGAGGGAGCGCGCGTGCTGATGGGCGGCCGGGTGGTCGACACCAGCGGGCGCAAGGGGCTGGACTCGGTCAGGCTTTCCGACGGGCGGTCGATCGATGCCGACTGTCTCGCCGTTTCCGGCGGCTGGAGCCCGAACGTGCATCTCACCTGTCACCATCGCGGCCGCCCGGTCTGGCGGGACGACATCGCCGCGTTCGTGCCGGGGGGCGACCTGCCGCAAGGCCTGCGCGTCGTCGGTGCCGCCAATGGCTCGCTGACCCTGGCTGCGGCGCTCTGCGAAGGCTCTCGCGCCGGCAAGGAGATCGCCGCCGATCTCGGCAGGAAGGCCAGTGCCGGCTCGGCACCGGAAGCCGCGGACGAGGCCTCGTCGATCACCGCGTTCTGGCATGTGCGCGAGGGCAGGGGCCGCGCCTGGCTCGATCTGCAGAACGACGTCACGGTCAAGGACGTCAAGCTCGCCTTCCAGGAAGGTTTTTCTGCGGTCGAGCATCTGAAGCGCTACACCACCCTCGGCATGGCGACCGACCAGGGCAAGACGGCCAACGTCGCGGCGCTGGCGATCATGGCGGAACTCACGGGAAAATCGATCGCCGAGACCGGCACCACCATCTTCCGTCCGCCCTATACGCCGGTGCCGATCGGTGCGCTGGCCGGGCGGGCGCGTGGCAAGGAGTTCCGGCCCTATCGCCTGACCCCGAGCCATCGCTGGGCGGAGGAGCAGGGCGCCGTGTTCGTCGAAACCGGCATGTGGCTCAGGGCGCAGTGGTTCCCGAAGCCGGGCGAGACCCATTGGCGTGAAAGCGTCGATCGCGAGGTCGCCCTGACCCGCGGCTCGGTCGGCGTCTGCGACGTCACCACGCTCGGCAAGATCGACATCCAGGGGCGGGATGCCGCCGAGTTTCTGAACAAGGTCTACGCCAACGGCTTCGCCAAGCTCGCGGTCGGCAAGGTGCGCTACGGGCTGATGCTGCGCGAGGACGGCATGGCCATGGACGACGGCACCACCGCGCGTCTCGGCGAGCACCACTACGTCATGACCACGACCACCGCCAATGCCGGTTCGGTGTTCCGGCATCTGGAATTCTGCCGTCAGTGCCTCTGGCCGGATCTGGACGTGCATCTGATCTCCACGACCGACGGCTGGGCGCAGTTCGCGGTCGCGGGGCCAAATTCAAGAAAGCTGCTGCAGAAGCTGGTCGATCCCGAGCACGATATCTCGAACGAGGCCTTCCCCTTCATGGCCTGCGCCGAGTTTTCCGTCCTTGGCGGCACGCCCGCGCGGCTGTTCCGTATCTCGTTCTCGGGCGAGCTTGCCTACGAGATCGCGGTACCGGCGCGCTATGGCGACGCGATGATGCGGGCCCTCATGGCCGCAGGCGAGGAGTTCGAGGTCACGCCTTACGGCACCGAAGCGCTCGGCGTGATGCGCATCGAGAAGGGGCACGCCGCCGGCAACGAGCTCAACGGTACCTCGACCGCGCAGGATCTCGGCCTCGGGCGCATGGTCTCGAAGGCGAAGGACTGCATCGGCAACGTCCTGTCCGAGCGCCCGGCGCTGAACCGGGAGGACGGCTTCAGGCTGATGGGCTTCAAGCCGGTCGATCCGAGCCAGATCGTCGCCGCGGGTGCCCATCTGTTCGCACGAGGCAAGACCGCGAGCATGGAGAACGACGAGGGCTGGCTGACCTCGGCGGCGTTTTCGCCGGAGCTGAAATCTTCGATCGCGCTCGGCTTCATAAAGCGCGGCCAGGAGCGTCTCGGCGAGGTGGTGGTCGCGAACGATCCCGTGCGCGGGCGTCGGATCGATGTCGAGATCGTCTCGCCCCATTTCGTCGACCCGGAAGGAGAACGGCTCCGTGCTTGATCTGGCCCTCAAGGCCGAGCCGCGGCTCGGCGGCTTTCAGAACAATGTCGGCGGCACCGAGCTTGCCGAAGTGACCGATCTCGCGATCGTCTCGATCGCCGTTCCTCTGGATGGCGAGGCGGCGTTCGATGCGGCGTTGTCGAAGGCCTATGGCACCGAGCGGCCGGCGCCAGGCCAGTCGGCGCTGTCCCCTGACGGTCAGACCCGTTTTCTCTGGACCGCGCCCGACCAGCTCTTCGCACTGTTCGAGGACACCAGCCCCAAGGCGGCGGACGATGTGCGTGAACGCCTGGGGGGCAAGGCCTATGTCACGCTGCAGTCCGACAATTGGGTGGCGCTGCGTCTTGCCGGCGGAATGGCGCGGGTGGCGCTGGAGCGCATCTGTCCGATCGATCTGCATCCGTCCGCGTTCGGCGAGGGCCACGTCGCGCGCACGGCGATGGAGCATATGGGCGCCTTCGTGCTGCGGGAGGGCATTCACTCATTCCTCCTGCTGTCCGCTTCGTCGTCCGCGGAGTCCTTTCTCCATGCTGTCGAGACGTCGCTGAAGAACGTCGCCTGACCCGGCGCGGCCGGCGCGTTGACCTGGGTCAGGTGTTTCCGAGCAGTGGTTCCAGCCGTGCCAGGATGCGGCTGTCACGGCGTTCGGCGAGGCAGATGATGTGCTCGGCGGCGATAATTTTCGCCCGACCGATCTTTGCTTTGCTGATGCGCGGATCGACGCCGAACTCCGGCTCCTGAATGACGCCGAGACCGATATTGGCGGCGACCGCCTCGCGCACCGCCTCGCGGCTGCCGATCTCGAGCACGATCTTCGGTGTCACGCCTGCCGTTTCGAGCGCGTCCTCGAAGCAGCGCCTGGTGGTCGAGCCTCGTTCCCGGAGCACCATCGGCACGTCCTGCAGCTGACCGATATCGACGCTCGATCGACCGGCGAAGGGGTGCGCTTTCGGGATCATCAGGACGACGGCATGGCGCTGCGAAGCGAGCACGGCAAAGCGCTCGTCCGGCCGGTAGTCGCTGAGTGCGCCGATCAGCGCTTCATAGTCGAGCAGGGCCTGGCGCACGAAGCTCGAATTGCCGGTCGACACGGTAATGCGCAGACCTGGCAGTTCGGTGCGCACGGCGGCGATCAAGGGGAGGATGTGGAAGGGGCCATCGGCCGCGATGCTGAGCCGGCCGCTCTCCAGACCGCCCTCGGCTTCGAGAAAGTCGCTCGCCTGCTGCTCCAGCGCCATCATGCGCCGGGTGAGCTGATAGAGCTCCTCGCCCACCGGGGTGAGCCGGATTTTTCGGGCGCGGCGATGGAACAGCTCGACCTGGTAGTGGGCTTCCAGTGCCCGCACCTGCACCGTGATCGCGGGCTGGGTGAGCCCGAGCCGGAGCGCCGCCGCGGTAAAGCCGCCCTCCTCGGCAACTGCGTGAAAGGCTCTGATCTGCGCGTGATTCATCACGGTCCCGTCACATAAATCTGATTTATCGAATCCATTAAAACTATGAATTTCCCAAATCGCAACGGCTTGGTCACTCTGCAAGAGGCGGGATCATCAGGTGGAGGAGCAAGCATCATGTCGGGACGTTCTGGTCGATCCTCCGGGAAAAACGACAGGCATCGGGGCCGGCAAGGACCGGCAACGAGACGAGTTTCTGCTGACCCCCGGCCCGCTGACCACGTCGCTGTCGGTCAAGCAGGCGATGCTCCGGGACTGGGGCAGCCGCGACCCTGCCTTCATCGAGCTCAACGCCGACATCCGCCGCCGCCTGGAGGGCATTGCCAATGCCGGGGCGGACTTTTACGTGTGCCCGTCCAGGGCTCCGGCACCTTCGCGATCGAGGCGACGCTCGGCACGGTCGTGCCGCGAGACGGCAAGCTTCTGGTGTTGGTCAACGGCGCCTATGGCGCGCATGGTCAAGATCATGCAGCGCCTCGGTCGTGCGACGACAGCGTTGACCTGTCCAGAGAACGAAACGCACGACCCGGGCGAGGTCCAGTCGACGCTGCAGGACGATCCTGCGATCACCCATGTGGCGGTCGTGCATTGCGAGACCACATCAGGTGTTCTCAATCCGATCGAGCCAATCTCGAACAAAGTCCACGCCGAGGGCCGCGCCCCATTGTGATAGTGATGAGCAGCTTCGGGGCGCTGGCGCTCGATGCGGCGGCGCTGAACGCGGCGGCCGGTCGCGTCCTCGAACAAGTGCCTGGAAGCGGGCGCCGGGCATGGGCTACGCGATCGTTCCTGGCGGGGACGTGCTCCAAGCGTCGGAGGGCACAGCCCGTCGCTCGCGCTCGATCTGTTCGACCAGTGGCGGGCGATGGAGGCGAACGGGCAGTGGCGCTTCACCCCGCCCACCCACGTCATGGCCGCCTTCCGTCAGGCGCTGATCGAGCACGCGGCCGAAGGCGGCGCGGCTGGCCGGTATCGGCGATACAGGCTTAACTGCGCGATGTGCTCGTTCGGGAGATGCAGGAGCTGGACAGACGCTGTTGCCCGCGGACAGGCAGGCGCCGATCATCGTCACCTTCACATGCCAGCGGACGAGCGTTTCGACTTCAAGGTTTTCTATGACCGTCTCGCGGCGCGCGGCTATGTGATCTATCCAGGCAAGCTGACGGTGGCGCCGTCCTTCCGCATCGGCTGCATCGGCCAGGTGACGCCGGAGGACATGAAGCAGGCGGTCGCGGTCATCGGTGAGGAGCTTTTGGCGATGGGTGTGAGAGATTGCGGACCCGCGGCCTCGGGAGCAAAATGGATGAAATCGAAATCGTCAACGGGCGCACCCATGCTCACCGAAGGCGACCACGGTGGTGGTCTGCATCGACGGCTCGGAGCCCGACTACATCGAGCAGGCGATCGCTGCCGGCGTCATGCCTGGTATGGCCGACCGAGCGCGGCGCCTATCTGAAGGCGGCCTCCGCCATGCCGAGTTTCACCAATCCCAACAACCTCTCGATCGTCACCGGGCGACCGCCTGCGTCGTGCACGGCATCGCCGGCAATTTCTTTCTCGAGCGCGAGACTGAGGAGAAGGTGATGATGAACGACCCGAAGTTCCTGCGTTGCACCCACCATCTTTTCCGTTCCAGAAGGCAGGCGCGAAGATCGCAGTGGTCACGGCTAAGGACAAGCTGCGCAAGCCGCTCGGCCACGGCCTCCGATTGGGCGATGGCGGCGATGGCAGCGCCATCTGCTTTCTCGTCGGAGCGGGCAGATGAGGTCACGCTTGCGGAGCACGGCATCGAGAACGTGCTGGAGCTGGTCGGACAGCCCCTGCCGGACGTGTACTCGGCTGAGCTTTCGGGCTTCGTCATGGCGGCGGGCGTCGAGATCGCACGTCGGAAAAAACCGGACCTGATGTATCTCTCGACCACCGACTACATCCAGCACAAATACGCGCCGGGCTCGCAGGGCGCGAATGCCTTCTACGCGATGATGGATGCCCCTATCGGGGCACTCGATGCGCTCGGCTGCACGCTGGTGATGGTCGCGGATCACGGCATGAACGCCAAGCACAAGGCGGACGGTTCGCCGGATGTCATCTACCTCCAGGACGTGCTCGACGACTGGCTGGGCGAGGGCAGGGCGGAGGTGATCTGTCCGATCACCGATCCCTATGTCGTCCACCACGGCGCGCTCGGTTCGTTCGTCACGGTTTATCTTGACCCATCGGTCGATGCCGACGCACTGGTCGATCGTCTGGCGACGCTGGACGGCATCGACACCGTCCTGAGTCGAGGCCGCGCGGCCACCGCGCTGGAGTTGCCGGAGGACCGGATCGGGGATCTGGTGGTGACGTCGACGCAGAATGTGGTGATCGGGGCGGCGGAGGTGGCGCATGACCTGTCCGGGCTGGACGCGCCGCTTCGCTCCCATGGCGGCTTCACCGAGCAGACCGTGCCGTTCATGACCAACCGTCCCGTCATAGGGCTCGACGACAAGAGACAACTTAGAAACTTCGATGCGTTCGACGTCGCCCTCAATCACGTCGAGGTCAGGAGCTGATCATGGACACAGTCGCCGCGAGCAGGACCGATAGTCGCCACGAGCCGATGCGCATCGCCGGCAGGAAGGTGGATGCCGACGAGGTGATCGAGGTGCGCTATCCCTACACCGACGGCGTCATCGGCACCGTGCCTGCGGGTCAGGCTGTCCACGCGCGAGAAGCCTTCGAGATCGCCGCGAACTATCGCTCCAAGCTGAGCCGGTACGACCGGCAGCGTATCTTGCTGCGCGCGGCGGAGCTGCTCGTGGAGCGGCGGGACGAGCTGTCCGACGTGATCACGCTGGAGCTCGGCATCTCCAAGAAGGATTCCTTGTACGAGGTCGGCCGCGCCTATGACGTGTTCTCGCTCGCGGGCCAGCTCTGCATTCTCGACGACGGCGAGATTTTTTCGTGCGATCTCACGCCCCAGGGCAAGGCGCGAAAAATCTTCACCAAGCGCGAGCCGCTGACCGCGATCTCGGCGATCACGCCGTTCAATCACCCGCTCAACATGGTCGCCCACAAGATCGCGCCGGCTGTTGCCACCAACAATTGCATGGTGGTCAAGCCGACCGAGCTCACGCCGCTGACCGCCCTTCTGCTCGCAGATGTCCTCTACGATGCCGGCCTGCCGCCGGAGATGCTGTCCGTGGTCACGGGATGGCCCGCCGACATCGGCGACGAGATGATCACCAACCCGGCGATCGATCTGATCACGTTCACCGGCGGCGTCCCGGTCGGCAAGATGATCGCTGCCAAGGCCGGCTATCGACGCACCGTGCTGGAGCTCGGAGGCAACGATCCGCTGATCATCTGCGACGATCTCACCGACACCGATCTCGACAAGGCCGCCGAGCTTGCGGTCGCCGGCGCCACCAAGAATTCCGGGCAGCGCTGCACGGCGGTGAAGCGCATTCTCTGCCAGGAGGCGGTCGCCGGTCGCTTCGTGCCGCTGGTCCTGGAAAAGGCCAAGAAGATCAAATTCGGCGACCCGATGAATCCCGACACCGATCTCGGCACGGTGATCCACGCCGAGGCCGCCGCCCTGTTCGAACGCCGCGTGCTCGATGCCGCCGAGTCCGGGGCGGACATCCTGTATCACCCCGAGCGCCAGGGAGCCCTTCTGGCACCGATCGTGGTCGACCGCGTGCCGCACACGGCCGAGCTGGTGGTCGAGGAAACCTTCGGGCCGGTGATCCCGATCATCCGCGTGCCGAACGACGACGCGGAAACCATGGCGATCTCCAACAGCACGGCGTTCGGTCTTTCTTCAGGTGTCTGCACCAATCGTCTGGATCGCATGACACGCTATGTCGACGGTCTCAGGGTCGGCACCGTCAACATCTGGGAGGTGCCGGGCTATCGCATCGAGATGTCCCCCTTCGGCGGCATCAAGGACAGCGGGCTCGGCTACAAGGAAGGCGTCGTCGAGGCGATGAAGTCCTTCACCAACGTCAAGACCTACTCGCTCCCCTGGCCGGGCTGATCGGCTGTCCTCAGGAGGTTGTCGCGGAACTGTCGCTGGCGACGTCTACGGCTTTGTGGCAGCATCATGCTCAATGACGTCGGACAATGTCGGCAACAACCAACAAGGAAGAGCGATCATGACCGTCAAATCCTATCTCTTCACCAGTGTCGCGGCGCTGGCATTGGCGGCCACGCAGGCCATGGCGGCGGAGCTCACCGTCTACACCGCTGTCGAGGCCGAGGACCTTCAGAAATATGCCGAGCGCTTCAATCAGGATCACCCCGACATCGAGATCAAATGGGTGCGCGACTCCACCGGCATCGTCACCGCGAAGCTGCTCGCCGAGAAGGACAATCCGCAGGCTGACGTCGTCTGGGGGCTTGCCGCGACCTCGCTGATGCTCCTGAAGAACGAGGGCATGCTCGAGCCCTACGCACCGGACGGTGTCGAAGCACTGGACAAAAAGTTCGTCGACAGCGACAGCCCGCCGTCCTGGACCGGCATGGACGCCTGGGTGGCCGCGATCTGCGTCAACACCTACGAGGCCGAAGCGAACAACCTGCCGATCCCGACCTCCTGGGCGGATCTGGCCAAGCCCGAATATGCCGGTCACGTCGCCATGCCCAATCCGAACTCGTCAGGCACCGGATTTCTCGACGTGTCGAGCTGGCTGCAGCTCATGGGTGAAGAGGAAGGCTGGGCTTATATGGACGCCCTCCACGAGAACATCGCCTATTACACCCATTCCGGCTCCAAGCCCTGCAAGGACGCGGCGCGCGGCGAGGTGGCGATCGGCGTTTCCTTCGCCTTCCGCGGTGCCAAGGAAAAGGCTGATGGTGCGCCGCTCGAGATCGTGGTGCCGTCCGAGGGCATCGGCTGGGACATGGAGGCGACCGCGATCGTCAAGGGCACCGACGATCTGGAGGCGGCGCAGACGCTGGTCGACTGGTCGGTCTCCGAGGCGGCCAACAAGATGTACAACGAAGGCTACGCCGTGGTCGCGCGCACGGAGCTCGCCAAGCCCGTCGAGCATTTCCCGGAAGGCATCACCGACGCGATGATCGACAACGACTTCGCGTGGGCGGCGCAGAACCGCGAAGCCATCCTCGCCGAATGGCAGTCCCGTTACGACAGCAAATCCGAACCCCAATAGGTGCGACCCGCACTTGGTTGACTTGGGCCGGAGGTGCGGGTCTTGATGCTGGAGTGCATCGGGACCGGCTTCCGGCCGTTCAGGCTCGGGGATTTCTGTGGCGACGGACGATCCGCTGACTTTTCTGAGGATCGAGAACCTCACCAAACGTTTCGGCACGTTCGAGGCGCTGAGGGATGTGTCGCTCGGTATCGGGAAGGGCGAGCTGGTCTGTTTCCTCGGTCCCTCGGGCTGCGGCAAGACCACGCTGCTGCGCGCGATTGCCGGGCTCGACATCCAGACATCCGGACGGATCTGGCAGGACGGGCGCGAGATCTCGGACCTGCCGCCTGAGGAGCGTGATTTCGGCATCGTCTTTCAGTCCTATGCCCTGTTCCCGAACCTCACGATCACGCGCAACATCGCCTATGGCCTGGAAAACCGCGGCGTCGGCCGCGAGCAGGTGAAGCAGCAGGTCGCTGACCTGCTCGACCTGGTCGGACTTGCGGATCAGGGCGAGAAATATCCAGCCCAGCTTTCCGGCGGCCAGCAGCAGCGCGTGGCTCTCGCCAGGGCGCTTGCGACCTCGCCCGGCCTGCTGCTCCTGGACGAGCCGCTGTCAGCTCTCGACGCCAAGGTGCGCGCGCATCTGCGCCATGAGATCAAGGATCTGCAGCGCCGGATCGGAGTCACCACCATCCTGGTGACCCACGATCAGGAAGAGGCGCTGACCATGGCGGATCGCATCGTGGTGATGAACCAGGGCGTGATCGAGCAGATCGGGCGACCCGAAGATATCTATGGCAGACCCGCGTCCGCCTTCGTCGCCGACTTCATCGGCGCCATGAATTTCCTGGACGGCCGGCTGTTGACGCCGGAGCGGGCCGCGGTCGGCGGCGTCGAGCTTGCCTGCAGCGCCGACGGCATGGCGGCCGACGCCGGCGTGACCCTGGCGATCCGGCCCGAGGACATCCTGCTGCGCGATGTCACGGGTGACGAGGAGAACGCTCTTCGGGTCAAGGTGCGCGATCTGGAGTTTCTCGGATCCTTCGTGCGCGCGCGGCTGGCACCCGACGGCTTGAACGGAGTCGTCCTGGAGGCGGATCTGTCGATCAATCTGACACGCGCGAGAAATCTGTCGCCCGGCCAGGCCCTGCCGATCGTGCTGCCGCGCGAGTATCTCCTGGTCTATCCCGCCCGAATCGATCCCAACATGTCCGGCCATGGCTAGCACGGCCGACGCGCCGCCGCTCGATCGCCCGATCCGTGCGAAGCTCGGACGGGACGACTGGACGCTGCGCATCCTGATCGGTCTGGTCGCCCTCTATCTCCTGGTGACGCTCGCTCTGCCGCTCTACGCCATCCTCGCCAAATCGGCGACGGTCTATGACTTCCGCTTCGCCGAGATCGGAATCGAGCGCGGTGCCCCCGGCACCTGGGAGGATCTGGGCACGGCGGAGGACTGGGTCGGGCGACTGCCGGCGCCTGTGAATGACGGCCGCTCGCCGACCGCCCGCACCCGTCTTCCGGCGAGCGAGATGTTTCCGAAGGACCAGTTCGAGGAAGGCGTCACGCTGCGTTTCCACGACCGGTCGGCGACCGGTGGCCTGCTCCTCCATGGCGGCATCCTGTCCGAGCCCGGCGGCAGCGTCGAGGTCAGGGCGGAAAACCTCCGAAAGCTGCTGATCCGGCCGGCGGGCGCCGTCGGCCTGCGCAACTATGTCGAGTATTTCACCACGCCCGCCCTTCGCCGCTCGATCGGGAACAGCCTGTTCATAGCAGGTGTCACCACCGTCATCACGGTGACGTCAGCCTTCCTGTTCGCCTACGCGCTCACCCGAAGCTGCATGCCGGCCAAGGGCCTGTTCAAGATGATCGCGATGGTGCCGATTCTGGTGCCGTCGCTCCTGCCGGGCATTGCGCTGGTCTATCTGTTCGGCAAGCAGGGCATGCTGAAGGCGCTGCTCTTCGGCTCCTCGATCTACGGGCCGATCGGCATCGTCACCGCCTCCGTCTTCTATACCTTCCCGCACGCCCTGGTGATCATCCTGGTGGCGCTGTCGCTCGCCGATGCCCGCCTCTACGAAGCGGCGATCGCCCTTCGCGCATCCCGCCGAAAGACCTTCCTCACCGTGACCCTGCCGGGTGCGCGCTACGGGCTGATCTCGGCGGCCTTCGTGGTGTTCAACCTGGTGATCACCGATTTCGGCGTGCCCAAGGTGATCGGCGGCCAGTACAACGTGCTCGCCCTCGACATCTACAAGCAGGTGGTCGGCCAGCAGAATTTCGAGATGGGCGCCGTGGTCTCCGTCGTCCTGTTGATTCCGGCGGTGGTCGCCTTCGCCGTCGACCGGCTGGTGCAGCGCCGCCAGGTCGCCCTGCTGTCGGCACGCGCCGTGCCTTACGAGCCGAAGCCGTCCCGCCGTTTCGACCTCACCATGCTCGCGGTCTGTGTTGTGATCTCGATCTTCATCCTCGGCCTGCTGAGCATGTGCCAGTTCGCGGCACTGGTGACCTACTGGCCCTACGACCTGTCGCTCAGCCTGAAGAACTACAATTTCAACCTGGTCGACGGCGGCGGCTGGGCCTCCTATCTGAACTCGATCCGCATGGCCTTCATGGTCGCCCTGATCGGCACCGCCATCGTCTTCGTCGGCGCCTATCTCGTGGAAAAGGCGAGGGGCCTTGCAGCAGGGCGCACGGCGGTCCAGTTCCTGGCGATGATGCCGATGGCAGTGCCGGGCATGGTGCTGGGGCTCGCCTATGTCTTCTTCTTCAACGACCCGGCAAATCCGCTCTACGCGATCTACGGCACCCTGGCGATCCTGGTGATCTGCACCATCACCCATTTCTACACCGTCGCCCATCTGACCGCGACGACCGCGCTGAAGCAGATGGACCCGGAGTTCGAGGCGGTCTCGGCGTCCCTGAAGCAGCCCGTGACCAAGATGTTCCGCACGGTGACCGTGCCGGTCTGCCTGCCCGCGATCCTCGACATCGCGATCTATCTGTTCGTCAACGCCATGACCACGGTCTCGGCGGTCGTCTTCCTCTATTCGCCGGACACCACGCTCGCCTCGGTCGCCGTGCTCAACATGGACGACGCCGGCGACATCGCGCCCGCCGCGGCCATGGGCATGATGATTTTTTATACCAATGTCGCGGCACGGCTGCTGCACACGGGTGTGAGCGGCAGGCTGCTGCGGCGCACGCAGGCTTGGCGGAGCCGGGGCACCTGAAAGTGAGGGGGGGGCTACGCTCGCCCGAGGCGTCGGTCTTCGGCGATCAGCGCGGGATCACGCTCCGAAGGCGGGCCGTAGCCGCCGCCGCCGGGTGTCTTGACGCGCACGCGGTCGCCGGCACGTAGAGAAATATCCTGTTCCTTGGAGAGGTGTTCGGGCGTGTAGCTGATGCCGTCTCGCCAGACCTCGACCTCGTTGGGGGCGCCGTCCTCGCCGCCGAGGGCGCCCTGGGGGCCGAAGCGGCCGTGGTCCATGACGAAGCTCGCCCGCGCCTCGCCGCGCAGCAGCTCGACCTCGTAGTCGAGACCGAGCCCGCCGCGATGGCGGCCGGCGCCGCCCGAGCCTTCGCGCAGGGCGTAGCGGCGATAGAGCACGGGAAAATTCTGCTCCATGATCTCGACCGGCGGCGCCTTCGAGATGCCGATGGTCGAGCAGCCATTGGCGAGACCGTCGTGATCGGCATTGCCGCCATAGCCGCCGCCGGAGAGCTGGTACATGACGAAGCTCCGGCCTTTCTCCGGGTCATAGCCGCCGAGCGCGAAATTGCCGCTGGTGCCGGCGGGGGCTGCGGTGACGCGATGGGGGAGCGGCACGACCAGGGCGGCGAACACGGCTTCGGCGATTCGCTGGCTGACCTCGGCGGCGCAGCCCGAGACCGGGCGCGGATAGCGCGCGTCGAGAAAGGTGTTGTCCGGTCGATCACCTCAGGCGGGCCAAGGCGCCGGCGCTGATCGGCACCTCCGGGAAGATGTGGCGCATGGCCAGATAGACCGAGGAGAGCGTGGTCGCCAGGACCGAGTTCATGGGGCCCTGGCAGGGCGGGCTCGAGCCCGCGAAGTCGAAGCGCAGATGGCCCGGTGTCTTCTCGATCGCGAGCCGGATCTCCAGGGGCTCGTTGACGACGCCGTCACTGTCGACCCATGCGGACGAGGTGTAGCGGCCGTCCGGAATCTCGTCGATCAGGGTGCGCATCTGGGTTTCCGCACGCTCGCGCAGCTCGGCGACCGCCGCGCGCACGACATCGTCCCCATAGCGATCCAGGAGGGCGTGCAGCCGCTCCTCGCCGACCATCAGGGCGGCCGCCTGCGCCTTGACGTCGCCGATGCGCTGGTCCGCGACCCGGATGTTGGAGCAGATGATCGCATAGATCTCGGGATCGAGTTTTCCCTGCTTGAACAGCCGCACCGGCGGAAGCCTGAGCCCCTCCTGCTCGACGGCGGTGGCCGACGCGGAAAAACCGCCCGGAACGCTGCCGCCGATGTCGGGCCAGTGGCCTGTATTGGAGAGCCAGCAGAAGATTTTTCCCTGTCGATAGAACGGCCGCGCGAAACGCACGTCCATCAGGTGGGTGCCGCCGAGATAGGGATCGTTGACGATATAGATGTCATCGGGTTCGGGGGGCGGCGCCTTGCCGCTGGCAATCATCTCGATCAGGGTGCGCGTGGAATACTGCATGGTGCCGACGAACACCGGCAGACCACCCGCACCCTGGGCGATCAGCGCGCCATCATCCGCGGCGTAGATGCCGTCCGAGCGGTCGTTGGCCTCGGCGATCACCGGCGAGAAGGCGGCGCGCGAAAAGCTGAGATCCATCTCGTCGCAGACCTGCTGCAGGCCCGCCTGAATGACCGAAAGCGTGATCGGATCGAGGGTCATGGCGCCGCTCCGACGTGGATGATCAGATTGCCGTCGACTCCGCCGTCGACCCGGTCGCCTGGCGGTATCACGATGGTGCTGTCGAGCTGCTCGATGATCGCCGGCCCTGTGAGCTGGACAGCTTCGGGCAGATGGTCCCGCCAGTAGATCGGCGTATCATGGATGACTCCATCGAACCGCACCGATCGCCTGCCGGCAGGCACGGCCTCGGCGCGCCGCCCCGCGGCGTCGATCAGGGCCGAAAGATCGATGGGCTCGCACGCGCCGATGACGGAGCAATTG
The DNA here is from genome assembly GCA_041398025.1 of Alphaproteobacteria bacterium. GTDB lineage: Bacteria > Pseudomonadota > Alphaproteobacteria > Geminicoccales > Geminicoccaceae > JANQPX01. The sequence goes on along the minus strand of JAWKVM010000008.1, from coordinate 323,659 downwards.
AGGTTGACGATCGAGGCCCGGATCTCGGCGAGCTCGACCTTGAAGCGGTTCCAGTAGACGGTCTCGAAGCGCTGGCGTAGGACCTCGCGCGTGGGCGTGCCGTCGTCGAGCGGCACACGCACGACATGGCTCTGACCGACGAACTGCATGTCCACGCTGAAGTTTTTTTGCACGTCCAGAACGCTGACATGTTCTCGGGCGAGAGCCTCCGTGCCGGCCTCGGCCTGCTCGGCGAAGATCGCATGCACGCGGTCGAGGTCGGCGGTGTCGAGCGGCTGGTTGATGGTCTGCACATAGTCATGGCGCAGATCGGCGACGATGCAGCCGAGCGCGTTGGTGATGCCGGGGCGTGCCGGGATCAGCACGCGCGGCACGCCGAGCTCGCGCGCGAGAGCCGCGGCATGCAGCGGGCCGGCACCGCCGAAGGCGAAGAGCGCGAAATCGCGCGGATCGGCGCCGAGCGAGAGCGACACCATGCGCACCGCACCCGCCATCTTGGCGTTGGCGACACGGATCACGGCCTCGGCCGCGCCGAGCGCATCGAGGCCGAGGGGGGCGCCGAGCTCGCGCGCAAAAACTGCGGCGACGTCGTCCAGCGCGACGCCGCCTTCGACCGCGTTCAGTTTTTCCGGGTCGAGCCGACCGAGCAGCAGATTGGCGTCCGAAATCGTCGGCTTGACGCCGCCGCGGCCATAGCAGATGGGACCGGGATCGGCGCCGGCGCTTTCGGGACCGATCTCGAGCAGACCAGCGGCATTCACCTTGGCGATCGAGCCGCCGCCCGCACCGACAGAGCGCACATCCACCATGGGCACATGGATGGGCAGCGCGTAGTCCACCTCGATCTCGTTGGAAACAGGCGGATGTCCGCCACGGATCAGGGCGACGTCGGTCGAGGTGCCGCCCATGTCGTAGGTCAGGAGATTGTCCTCGCCTGCGCGCCTGCCGGTATAGGCGGCGGCCATCACGCCCGAGGCCGGGCCGGACATTACGGTCTTGGCCGCTTCCTTCGCCACCAGGCGGGAGGACACCATGCCGCCATTGCCGTTCATCACCAGCACGTCGCCGCGATAGCCTCTGGCGGCGAGCCGCTCGCGCAGCGAGGCCATGTAGTGTTCCAGGATCGGCTGGACCGAGGCGTTGACCGCGGCCGTGACGCCGCGTTCGAACTCGCGGGTCTCGGAGAGCAGCGCGTGGCCCATGGTGATATAGGCGTTCGGCCAGAGGCCAGCGGCGATCTCGGCGGCGCGCAGCTCATGGGCGGGATTGGCGTAGGCGTGGAGAAAGTGGATGACCAGCGCCTCGCAGCCGAGATCGAGCAAGGTCTCTGCCGCCGCGCGCACGCCGCCCTCGTCGAGCGGCGTCAGCACGGCGCCCGCGGCGTTCATGCGTTCGGACACCTCGAGCCTGAGATCGCGCGGGATGATCGGGTGAAACACGCCCTTCATGCCGTAGGCCTCGGGCCGGGTGCGCCGTCCAAGTTCGAGAATATCGCGAAAGCCTGATGTGGTGATCAGCCCGGTCTTCGCGAGCTTTCGCTCCAGCACCGCGTTGGTGGTGGTGGTGGTGCCGTGGACGATCAGGTCGATCAAAGCGAGGTCGGCACCGGCTTCATCGAGGGCCGCGAGGACGCCGAAAGCCTGGTTCTGCGGCGTGGTCGGCGTCTTGGCGAGGCGGATCTCGCCGCGTTCGGAGTCCAGCATCACCAGATCGGTGAAGGTGCCGCCGACGTCGACCCCGATGACCTTGCCGCTTGCCACGATCGCACACCCCAGACCAACTCGCTTGCAGACAAACAAAAGAGCCGGTGACGGGCTTTAGTCAACCTCTATCACCGCGGATGCCGTGACCGGCTGGTCGCCGACCACATAGGCACGGTGGTCGTTGGTGTTGAGGGTGACGCGGATCTCGTGCTGGCCTTTGGGCAGGGCGCCGATATAGGCTTCGGGCGTGTAGAGGCGACCGATCTTCATGCCTCCCACATAGAGATGAGCATGTCCCATGCCCGGCACATGATAGAGATCCACGAAATCCTCGGAGAAGGTGAAGTCCTCGGCCGTGACGCGCACGCGAAAGCCGTCCTTCTCCGGCGTGGCCGAAAGCGTGATCGCGGGAGCGGGCTCGCCCTCGCCGACGACGCAGATATCACCAAGCCCGAAAAGCCCGACCTCGCCGGCAGCACCCCCGGCCTTGGGATCGGCGAGCCTCGCCTTGACCGCGACCTCGCCCGCCTCGGCGAAGGTCAGGGTCAGCGGGATCAGGCTGCCGTCGGCGAAGGCTTCGCGAGGGGCCGCGAGCCGGATATGGGCGCCATCGAGCGCAAGCGCGCTTTTCCCGGTCGGCACAGGCGGGCCGTCGGCGACGGCCGGGCTGTAGAGGCTCGCCTCGGCCACCGGGCTGTCGACGGCGATCAGCCGGTCTGGCGCTCCGCGGTTCTCGATGGTCATGAAGGCGAGGGCGCCGCCGTCGTCCAACGGGGCTGCCTGGACATCGGTGATCAGGAGATGATCGCTGCGCTGGGCCGGCCCGACGCCGAGCCAGACCACCACCGCCAGGAGGCCGAGGCCGGCAAGGACGATAGCAGCTTTCAAGGCGAGCCTCGCGAGACATGAGGAAGGTGTTCAGCTTGCGAGGTCTCGCTTTGAGCGTCAAGCTGACGCTCCTGCTGCCGGCCGAGGCCCATGCCCATGTATCCGAGCAGGGCTTCGTCCTCCTTCTGCCGACCGAGGCCTACTCGACGGCGGGCGTGGCTGCGGTGGCGCTGACGGTGCTCGCGCTGTTCGCCCTGCCGGGGAGTGTGATCCATGCGCTTTTTCGCGCGAAAAATTTTCGCGGACCGGATCTGGAAACGGCGAGGTCCTTCACCAGCCTGATCTCGCTGCTCCTGCTGGGCGGATTGCTCGCTATCGGCCTTTTCGGCCCGCGCGATCCACTTTCCAACCTGATGCCGCTTTTCTTCTGGACGCTCGGCTGGGTCGGGCTGGTCAGCCTCGCCGGCCTCTTCGGCGATCTCGGCCGCTGGATCGAGCCCTGGACAGGGCTCTATCGCCTGCTCGGCCGGGTGCGTCCGCCGATCGCGCTGCCGGAAACGCTCGGCGTCTGGCCTGCGGTCCTCCTGCTCGTCGGCTTCGCCGCCTTTCTGCTTGCCGACATCGCGCCTGACGATCCCGCGCGCCTCGCCTGGCGGGTCGGCATCTACTGGTTCGTGACCATGGCGGGCCTGATCCTCTGCGGCCCCGCCTGGCTCCGGCAGGTGGAACTCGGCTCGGTGATTCTTCGGACTTACGCCGGCCTCGCCGCCCTTCGCCTGCGACCGGACGGCGGCATCGGCACGCCCGGCTGGCGCCTCCTGGAGCGTCCAGCATCGCTGTCCGTCGGGATCTTCGCGCTGACCCTGCTCGCCGTCGGCAGCTTCGACGGGATCAACGAGACCTTCTGGTGGCTCGCGCTGATCGGCATCAACCCCCTGGAATTTCCGGGACGTTCCGCCGTGGTCTGGCCGACGCTTCTGGGGCTGATCGCCGCGATCCTCACCCTGATCGCGGCCTTCGCCCTGACGGTCTGGCTCGGCCTCCTGCTGACCCGTTCGGAAAGAGACGTTCGGGAAACCTTCGGCAGGCTGGCGCCGAGCATGCTGCCGATCGCCTTTGCCTACCACATCGCCCACTATCTGACGTCATTCCTGGTGACCATCCAGCACACGGTCGCCGCACTCAGCGACCCGTTCGCTACGGGCGCTGACCTGCTCGGCATCCACCCCTTCTACGTGACCACGGGCTTCTTCAATCACATCGACAGCGTGCGCCTGATCTGGCTGACCCAGGCGGGCGTGGTGGTGCTCGGCCATGTCTGGTCGGTCCTGCTCGCGCACCGCATCGCCCTCGACCTCTTTCCCGGTCACCGGCGCGCAGCCCTCGCGACCGCGCCGCTCTCGCTGTTCATGATCGCCTACACCATGCTCGGACTCTGGCTGCTGGCGACGCCGAAGGGTGCGTGATCGGGGGGGCGGCCATCTCCGACAGCAACACGGTGGTCATTGACCGCAACGCTTTAGCAAGTAATGCCTGATACCGTGGCACGCCGGTCCATGCGATCCCGGGAGGCCGCCTGGGTACTGGAGATTGTCGGAAACAGGTCGCAAGCACAGCTCGACCTTGTTTCTGGTAACAGATTGAAAACACGTCATTCTTTCAATAGCCGATCCCATCGGTCGTCTCATCGCTCACCAGGAATCCCTCGGAACTCGCCGGCCTCGCCGGCGCTAGGTGTTTGGCGGGTTGAAGAGAGATCAGGCCAAGGGTCTGGAATGCGTATGACGGCGAAACACGATGCAGCCGCTCTCTTGCTCGACGGAAAGGACCGTCGATCGACGGTCCTTCGGCCCCATTCGTGCGTCCGTCACGAAGTCACGCTTCTTCCACTTCTGCACCGTCGTCGGACTGACGCCGTAACGGGCCGCCAGAACCCTCACGCTCTCTTCGCCACGCTGGATCGCGAGACGAGTTGCCTCCGTCGTTCCGGCGCTGCCGTGTAGAAGCTGGCCCAAAGTTCATCCCTCCAGATGTGCCGATCTCCCCTATCACCACACCACCGGACTGAACGGCTAGAGAAGGTCGACGATGGACGCTATATCGAACGTGGCATACCGTTTCACGATGATGGTAGATTTGTGACCGACCGCTTGCATGACAGCGTATGGGTTGATGTTCTTCGCTAACGCTCTGGAGACATATGTCCTCCGGCAGTCGTGGAAGCGCAGATTGTCAATCCGAGCATCTCGACAAGCCTTGGTCCAATACCATCGAAGCGTGTCGTTCGAATTGGGAAACAGCTTGCCTGAACGGGGCAAGAGTGGGAGAAGCCTCCGGGCCTCTCACGGGAGAGGGGCCAGTCGTGGCGATCCGTTCTTACTGTCGCGGATGAAGACAGTGGAGACAGACACATCGCCCCTCTCCACCAGCTGAAGCTCACCCCGTCGCATGCCAGTAGTCATCGCCCATATCACCATCGGTCGAATAACTGGGGAGCAGGCAGCTAGCAGCCGACGTTCTTCGTTCACTGACAGGGCTCGTGTCCGATGAGGATGATTCTTCGGCATCCGTATACCGACACCGGATTGGAGAGTTCCAGCTCCCATTCGGAGACAGCCACCCGGTAGAGGTTCGAGAGCAGGTAGAGCTGATTCCTGACAGATGTCGGGGCTAACCCATTCATCAGCATCGCATCTCTGGCCTGGACGATGTCCCTCCGTTGGATGTCGGTCATCATCTCTTGAGACAGCGGATGACGGCGCCACTTGCCAATCCGATAGCGCTCCACCTCGGCCCCCTTTCTTCTCGGGCGTGATAGAGACCAGATACCTATCCATATCTGAATATAATCCCATGACGTCCCACCTCGTGCTGCTGAGGTAGGGGAGGAGCTTGCTGAGAGCCGAAGGCGTTACCCTGCTGGTTTTCAAGACCAGTGCCTTCCAACCACTCGGCCACCCATCCACGTCTGGATTTTCTGCCTGCCGAGAGAGGGACGATTGTTTCGCGCCGATCTTCTTCGCTTGGCGTTTCGTCATGCCCACAAACACCACATCGACGCCGATCTGCAGACAGACCACATCGCACAGGAAGGTGCAAGGGACTCATCCAGCTGGTGCTTTCCCGACACGCGCCGTCATGGCAGCGGCGTCAGCCTGCGTCTCGCCTGCAAGCCCAACCACCGCTGACCAGGCGTCAGGAGAGCAGGCTGTCGATCGCTCGATCACCAAGCCGGACAAAGGGGAGGACCTGCGGATGAACACGGCGGTCCGATCCCGCTAATCTGATCCTGCCGCAGTCCTGACTGGCGCTCGATGCCGGGTCGGGTGCTGTGCCCCAGGCCCTGTTGACATTTCACATGATGGTTTCCGATTATCTGAATGATTGGAAATGATATTGTGAGAGACCTGCCATGCCGGCTCCGCGTTTTCGGGACGACCGATGGGATCGGATCTATCAGGTTCTCAGGGCTTTTCCTGACTTCTGCATCCGCCAGGAGGCGGCGCCCCGGCGGTTTGTCGAGAACTTGCTATGGGTTGCCAGAGCCGGTTGCGCCTGGCGATTGCTGCCTGAAGAATACGGCGCCTGGAACAGCGTCTACAAGCGCTTTGCCCGCTGGCAGGAAAAGGGCGTCTGGCAGACGTTGCTCAAGGATTTGAGCGCCGATGCCGACCTCGAATGGCTGATGCTGGACAGCACGATGGTGCGTGCTCACGCTTGCGCGGCCGGAGCAAAAAAGACGAAGGAGATCAGGCTCCCGGCCGCTCCAGAGGCGGCTTTTCCAGCAAGATCCTTGCGGCCTGCGGCGCGCTCGGCAATCCGCTCCGCTTCGATCTGACCGCAGGCCAGGCGGGCGATGCGCCAAGAGCACTCGGCCTGATCGATGGGATCGAAACCAAGGCCGTGCTCGCTGATCGCGCCTACGACAGCGACGCTCTCCTCAAGGCCGTCCGGGCCAAGAAGGCCGAAGCGGTCATCCCGCCCAATCCGACGAGGTCAAATCAGCGACAGACCAACTGGTTTCTCTACAAAGAACGCCACAAGATCGAGATCATGTTCGGTCACATGAAATTCTATCGCAGAGGCTTTGCACGCCTCGAAAAGCTCGCCCGACGATACCTCGCCTTCGTCCATTTCGCCGCCGCATGCCTGCTCTTACGATGAAACGTCAACAGAACCTAGGCGACGGCCTTCGCGATTGCGAGGAACTGCCGGATCTTGACCTGAATGATTCCGAGGCTGGCGACCATGGAGGGGCCTCCTGCGGCGGCCAGGACCACGGCCTGATCCGGCCTGTCGGTTCGCCGCCAGAAGACGTAGGCGCTATCGCCACGGTCGAGGGTCACGGTGTCGATCATGCCATCGGCTTGGGCTGAGCTGGCGCCGGCGGCCGCGATCATGTCGCGGATCGGCTCGGTCGCGGGGCCGGCGAGCAGCGATGCGGCAAGTGCGGCGAGTTCGTCGCCGATCCCCGCAAGCTCAGCCGAACGATCGCTGGCCATGGCAAGTGATCGCGTCCGATCGAGATCGATGCAGGCGGCGAGGCGGCAGCCGTCGATGGTCCGCACCAGATCAGCGAGCAGCCCGTCGATATCGCTCTCACCCTCGACCGTGACCACCGTTTCGACGACCGCCCGCTCGTGATCCCCCGGGACCTCACGCAGCGGGTGGTCCACCGCCGACGGTGTATCGGCACCGCTTTCCTCGCGATCGTCGGCCTGACCGACGACCACCGCGATCGGCGTCGCGGCATGGCTCATGCCATGGCCATGATCGGAAGGAGGAGAGTGATCATCGATCGGCAGGTCCGCCTTGTCCGCAGCCGTCGGCAAGACATGTTTCACCGCGCGCGACAACGACCGCATCAACCCGGAGGCGAGCGCCTCGCCGCCGCTTCTCTTCCATAGCGCCACGTCCAGCTCTCCGGGGTGTTTGCCCTGCGCCTGCTGGGCGTTCAGGGTTGATAGGAGGACAACGTCCTGAAACATCGCGCCGGCCTCCTGGCGCAGCCTGGCCATGACGCTCCGTCGATCCGACGCCTTCTCCAGCTTGTCACTGCGGGTCGCCACCAGAAGGCCGGTCTCATGCACATGCGTCGGCAGGCTCGACCAGATGGCGTGCTCGCTGTGACGCCAGGCCTGCTGCGCACGCGTGCACCAGATGGCGACGTCGCAGTCCGCGGCCGCGGCAAGCGCCTCGGCCGGGTCGCGATTGGGGTCGGCGAGGCCTGGCGTGTCGATCAGCACCATGCTCTTCAGACGCGCGCAGGGCAGGCCGATTTCGAAATGACCGTCGGCGCCGTTGAACTGCGCAGCGAGAGACGATTCGATCTCGCGGCGCTCACCCGAGCTGTCGATCGCCGCGAGCTGAATGCGATCGGCATAGTGCAGCTTGATCAAGCGCCGCGTCGTGGCGAGAACGCCGGTCGGGACGAGGTCGCTACCGACCAGGAGATTGACCAGCGACGATTTGCCGGCGGAGAACTCCCCGAGGAGAACCACGCGCAACGGCCGGGGCAAGGATGACAGCTCGGCAAACTCATCGAGCGTCGTCGTCTCCCGCTCCAGCAGGTCTGCGGCACCGTTCATTGCGCTGTCCAACAGCTTACCTGGCTCCCGTCCACGCCATTCCGCCCCTTTCGCTGCCGCATCGCAGATCGTGCGGCTTGTTTGTGACGCACTCGGGGCCGATCCGACGTCCGATGGCGATCAAGCGACGCCGAGAATCTGGCTGACCGCCTGTCGTGATTTGGCCATCAGCATGCCGAAATTCGCGCTCCGCCTGGCGACCAGAACCACGGCATTGTCGCCATGCTCCTTGGATCGCGCGGCCAGATGCATCAGCTGCTCGCTGAGCACGACGAATTCTTCGAACTGGCCCGACCCCGACGCCTTGCCGTCACCATGGTCGAGGACCCAGTTCTCGATCGAGGTCAGATCCGCATGGCCGAACAGGTTCGCAGCCGTGGTCGACACGAGATCGAGGGCTTCCTGCGGAAAGTTGCCCTTGGCTCTGATCCCGAGCATGATTCCGGTCGAGAGATCGACATAGCCGGCAATAACGCACCCCGGCACACCCGCCAAGGCGTCATCCAGAGCTTCATCCAGGGTGTCCTTGGTGGCGGCTGCGGCATTCATCGAGACTGACCCGGCTTTGGCGACGACCAGCCGGAAAGCGAGTGCTTCGCCGCGTCCCGGCCTGATCCCCTGGAGTTGATGGACGGCGCCCGACAGTGCCGAGAACGCCATCCATCATGTCATCCGACGGACGCTCCTCGCGGAGCGGTGGTCGGCAAGAAGGTCGACGGAAGCGTCGGGATCAGAGTTTGATCTTGCTCGCCACCGTCTTCATCGTGACCTTGGTCAGCGCCAGGTTGCCGTTCTCGCGGTCGACCGCGGTGTAGACGAACAGTGCGTCGTTCGACGGCACCAGCGAAATCACGTGATATTGATCGCCGAGCGAAATCAGGATGTCCTCGATCTTGTCATCGAGCTTAAGTTCGCTCATGGCGCGACGCTTGGCACGGACGACCTCGGTATTGGCGGCGGCCGCGACTTCGAGATCGAAATCACCGCCCCCTTCCTTGGTCATCATCATGCCGCTTTCGCTGTCGACCAGACAGGCTCCGATGAAGCCGTTCAGCTTGGTCAGGGGGCTGAGATCCATCGCCATAGACAGGTTTCCTCACTAGGAAAACCGCGGCCTCGTCGGGAGGTCGACGGTTCAGAGTTGAGCGGCAGGCCAGGCCCGGCGCGCCGCCGGCGTTCACACCGTTTCTCATCTAATCTCCAGTCTCGATGCCCTATGGACCACAGAATCAAGCGGGTGACGATCACAGCTGATTCCGCAGTCTCGCATGCCGAAGCGCATGCCAGCGGAAGCTTCTTTGCCTGTCGGGCAGGATCCATCGGACATCCAGCCAGGAGAAGGAAGGCGATAGATCATTCTCGGAGGTCCTGCAAGGGGATTTTGCGGGAATCAACTTTAGGTTAGTAGTTAGTGATTTGGAATAACTATTTAAAAGCATGACTGCCGGCAGAAACGGCGACAGCACTACATGCATTTTCTCCGAAATGCATGGTGCACAACCAGAAATTCTCGTCAAAAACGACTCAGTATCTTGTTGACTGCGGGCCTTATCTTGGCAAGAAAATGGGCGGGTATTCACGAATTGACGTTGCGCTATCAATGTTGGCTATGCGGACATCGGCTCTAGAGTGGTCAGTGACGAAATCATGACCCGTGCTATCTGATAGCTGGACGGTCACCTGAGAACGGGGCATCGACGTCTGTGCCATCCCGGTGCGACGCGATCTGTCGACCGCTTCGACCAGACCTGTGATCCCTTCATCGAAGGCCGCCGGCAAAGAGTGCGGAGGTCGGCATGTCCGCTGATCGAGGAGAACAGACGATCGTGTCTTCGACTTTCGGAGAGCCGCTCAGCACCTTGCTTGCAGGTGTCCAGCGCGTGGCCGAGCGCCTCACGTCCGTTCTGCATCCGGAGGAGGCTGCGGCGCTCGATCAGATGCTGGCCGCGCGCCGCGGATCACGCTACCGCGTCGCTGTGCTCGGACAGGTCAAGGCGGGCAAGAGCTCGCTGGTCAATGCCATGGCGCGTCGCACCAATCTGAGCCCGGTCAACGTCAATCCCTGGACCGCCGTGGTCTGCCACCTGCATTTCGGCGGTCCGATCGATCCCGCGGCCAGGGCCGTGTTCACCTTCTTCGACGAGGACGACTGGGCCTATCTCGGCTCCGGCGGCAGGATGCGCGAACTGACCGAACGGCTCGGCGTGACCATCGATCAGGAGCATTTGCGGTCCCATCTCGAGAACACCCGCAAGCGCGCGGAACAGCGCCTGGGTCGGCAGTTCCATCATTTGCTGGGCAGGCAGCATCGCTTTGCGGAACCGTCGCCGGAGCTCCTGGCGCGCTATGTCAGCATGGGTGTCATCGACGATGACGACGACGACCGCCTGACCCCGAAGGCCGGGCGTTTCTCCGACATCACCAAATCCGCCGAGCTGTTCTTCGATCAGGTTCCATTTGCCTATCCGACCACCATCATCGACACGCCGGGCACCAACGATCCGCTCCTGGTGCGCGACGATCTCACCCAGGCGACGATCGAAGATGCCGACGCGCATATCGTCGTGCTCACCGCCGAGCAGGCACTGTCCACCGCCGACGTCTCGCTGCTGCGCATGCTGCACGGCCTGCACAAGGAACGTCTGCTGGTGTTCATCAACCGCATCGACGCCCTCGAAGATCTTGTGGAGGACGTCGATCCCGTGGTCGAGCATGTCCGCCGGCAGCTGGCGATCGAGTTTCCGGAAAGCCGCATTCCGGTGGTCGCCGGCAGCGCGCGCTGGGCCGAACTGGCGCTCACCTGGGACGAGCGTAGCGCTATCGGCGAGCTGCCCGCTGCGCTGCGCAGCTGGGCGGAGGTGCGCGGGCTGCCGCCGCTCCGGCCCGAACTCCTGCGGTCGGACGGGAAGGAGGCGGGGTCGACGACCGACATCCCGGCGACGATCATGGCGGCTGCGGGGATCACGTCGCTGGAAGAGGCGCTGCGCGACGTGGTTCAGGATGGACCGGCGATGACCGATCTGATCCGCATGCTCGCCAGCCTGCGCTCCCTGCAGGATGATGTCAGCGCGCGCCTGCGCAACGAGGCGATCACGCTGGAGCAGAGCCTGACCATCGTGACCACCGACTTCGCCAGGAACGAGGAAACCCAGGAAGAACTGCAGCGTCTGGAGGAACTGCGTGCCCGACTGGAGGCGATCGAGGAACCGCTCCAGCAGGACATCGACATCGTGCAGCGTGCCGGCGCCAAGCGCATGCGGGCTGCCCTCGAGCAGGTGGTGACGCAGTTCGCCGACGAGGAAACCGAGAGCCTGACCGCGGCGCATCGCGTCAGCCGCATCGGCCGCATCTGGCGCTGCGACACGCGTCCGCTGCGGCGGCGTCTCGAGCAGACCTTCCTGACCACCTATGACGTCAGCGCGAACGAGCTTCTGGCGGTCGAAGGCGAGGCCTGGATGCGGCTGGAGCAGCTTGTGAACCAGCTTCTGGCCGACCAGAAGATCAAGTTCAAGGGACGGCCGCCGCATGCCGCCGACCCGTCGCCCTCGATCAGCAGCCTCGGCACTACGGTGGCGCTCGATCTCGGCGATCAGTGGGAGCGCTGGTGGCACCGCTGGCAGACCCTGTCGCGGCGCGCCCGGCGCTTCAAGGAACTGGTCTACGCCGAGTTCAACCCGATCACCGCCGTTCTCCTGGTGACCGCGCAGCGCGAGCTCAAGGAGCAGGGCGACTACAGTCTTCGGCAGTTCGCGCATGCGAGACAGCAGATCCTGAACCTTCTCGATGAGCGCGAGCGGCGTCTCGAGCGCGTGCGCGCGGATCTCGCTCGCCCGGAGGTCACCGACAGGACAGCACTGATCGAGAGCTATCGGACCAGCCTTCGAACCATCGCGGCCGATCTCGACCAATGCGAGTCGATCGACGCTGCCATCCGGGAACTGCTGGGGTCTTTCGATCAGGGGCCGAGCGGGCCCGGCGCTGCCGACATGACGTCTGCCATGGAGCCCGACCAGACCTACCCGGCCACCGGCACGCGCTAGCGCCGCCCTCAGGCACGGCTTGTCGATCGATCGCTGCTGGCCTTTTCGCCATCAACTTCACGATTTCTTAACCGCATCGCGCCACCATGATGATCCGGTCCATGCGATCCTGGGAGTCCGTCCACCCGTCAACGACCGGTGGGGTGAGGCTCGGATTCCCAGGATCGCATGGACCGGAATGCGATGATCGCAAGAAAAGATGAAGAAGCGCTGAAGAGCACGTCGCCCGCGACTGGATCACGCGCAATCTAGTGCAGCGGCGCATTCGGATGATTCACAAGCCGCAGCACCAGGTTATTGGTTTTGCATCGATTTTTCCAAACGCTGCTGATCGCTCTGTTTGGATCGATGCACTAGCGACATGAGCTCCGGAAGGTTCGACCTCCGGCCGAACGCATGCCGATGGTCCTGGCCATGGCATGCATCGACCGCTCCGCCCCTCGGCAGCGCTTGTCGCGAGGGCAGGGCGATCATGAGAAAAATTTCACCTGGCTCGTCTGGACAATAAATATCGATGCGCCTATAGCCTGTAGTTTCTTTCTCTCGGCGCCAAGACAAGTTTAAAACAATTTAGCTCCCATAGCGGACCTCGTCATCTTGTGGACTTGCGACAGGATGGTCGATGTCCTGATCGAACCGTATTTGAGGCCCCATTGACCGGTATTTGACTTATGGAAAAGGATAGTTCCGTCGACAGCTTGCGCGGTTTGGCCTGTGTCCTGCTTGTCGCCTATCATGTGATCGGGGCGCAGCCGGATCAGGGACTGCGTGTCGCCGATGGCACCTATCTGCGTTATCTCAATGAGTCGCTGGTCCATATTCGCATGCCGCTGTTCACCTTTCTGTCCGGCTATGTCTATGCGCTCAGGCCGCTGCAGGGCAACGGCTTCGACTTCGCCTTGAAGAAGCTGCGCCGCCTGCTGCTCCCGATGATGGTGGCGGCCACGCTGTATGTCGGCATGCAGATGCTCGTGCCCGGCACCAATCGAAGCTACAGCCTCTTCCTCCTCTATACCGGCTATCCGATCGCACATTTCTGGTTTCTGGAATCGCTGCTGCTGATCTTCCTGGTCCTGATTCCCCTGGAGCAGGGAGGCCTTCTGCGTACCAGAATGGTCTTCCTGCTGATCTTTTCGAGCGCCTGCCTGATCTCGCTCCTGAAGTTTCAACCGACGCTGCGCTTTTCCATCAACGGCGCCATCTATCTCGCCCCCTACTTTCTCGCCGGCGTCGCCATGCATCGCTTCGGCTTCGAGCGTGCCGGTTTGCCGGCACGCGCCGTTGTCGCCTTGCTGGCACTCGCCGGCATCGGCGCCACGCAACTCGGCCTCTCCGGCCTGATCGAGATGGACCTCGGCCGCCAGAGCCTGGTCGGCTTCGCCGCCGGCATGACCTCGGTCGCCGCCCTTTTCCTGTTCCGCTGGCGCAGCGATGTTCTAGCGACCATCGGTGTCCATTCCTATGCGATCTATCTCTTCCACGTCTTCGGCACGGCGGGCACGCGCATCGTCTTCGAACGCCTCGGCCTCGCCAGCCAGGAGATGCACCTCGTCCTCGGCCTCGCCGCCGGGATCGCCGCACCGATCGTCCTGGAAAAGCTGCTGCAGCGTTACGATCTGCCGCGGCTGCTGCTGTTCGGCAAAAGCATGCAGGGCCGCCATCGAGTGTCGATGGCATCGGCAGGCAGCGGCTAACCTGGATTTCACACGGCACCGGCATTTCGGCGCGTTTGATCGTCTGATTTGGCGTTGAGACGACGGGAGTAATCTGAGTGCATCATCAAGTTTCGTCTTTTTCCTTTTCGACAGGACGGTCGAACCTTTTTCGGTTTGCGATGACAAGATCAGCCCGTCCTTTGCCGTGACCTCGGCGAGGCCCTGTGTCTGATCGGGTTTTTCAGCAGATCAGGCGGCCCGATGACCGAGCCTGAGGCAGGCGAGCGCGAACTCGCTCTGATAGGGGCAGGTCTGAGCCATGCGCACCAGGCAGCGGCGCACGCTGACAGTTGCCAGGGCGCCGATCTTGAGCTGCCGGTTGCGAATGGTGCCGGCGGTCGCGGTGGCGAACTGGGTGTGGCGAAGGCCGGCCGACGGAGCGCTTCGATCAGGACATGGGCAAACGCGGCGAACCGGAGCCGGAGCTGATTGGCCTTCATGGAGGCGGTCGAGGTGCGATCGGCGAACAGATCGAGCTGCATTTCCTTGATCCTGTTTTCCATGCCGCCGCGAGCGCAGCCGATCTTTTCATGGAGGGCTTTGCCGCCGATCGTAGACGGCCTGAGCGAGGTGACGATGGTTGAACGCGAGGAAGCGTTCGACGGGGTCGATCCCTTCGGCAGATGTTCGGCCTTGGCGATGACCCGCCGTCGTCGCGCCCAGCTCTTGCGCGGGCGATAGGTGACGTCCTTGAACCGGCGTTCGGCGCGGCCGCTGTCGCAGCAGATCTCCTTGGCCTCTCGAAGCTCAGACCTTCTCAAGGGCGATCGAGGCATCGATCGGGGCCCCACCCCCAACCGATTTGCGCGCAGGCCAAAGACGTCGTCGACCCGGTTGGCCTCGCACCCGCGGCTTTGCCCGCGCCGTCTCGGAAGAGCCGATCGCAAAGCGATCGGAAGATCATCAGGTCGTCATGAGCCGAAGCCCTCGATCAGAGGCCCCAGCCCCGATCGAGCGGCGCGCAGCCGGATCCGGGACACGCAGCCAGCACAGGCGCGGATGGGGGCCGCGATCCGCTCGATCTGGCGCCGGCCGAGGCGTCGATGGTCGATGGCCGCAGCCTGGCGGGCGGTAGCCGGTGGCCGCAGAAGATGGAGAGCGGCGGGTAGCAGTAGCAGCCGCATAGCCGTGAAGCGAAGCGCCGCGCCATGGGTAGATGCTGGGCGATAATCTTCCTGATGGCCGTGGAGAGGGGTCGTCGGCGGCGTCGAGGCCGATGATGATCCGCTTGGGCGGTTGGGCATGGGCCTCGATGAACAGATCGACCAACGGGTCTCGAGCACATGTCAGGTCATGGCTGATCCTGTAATAGCGCCCCGGTGATCCGGCCGGTGCGTGCTCCGGACGATTGAGTGTGCTCTTGCCGGCGAGAACCGCGCAGGCGCGGTGCTTCGGCTCGATCCGGCCGGCCAGCGACGCCAGCACCGGATCATGACGCAGATCGTCGTGGTCGCCGACATCCTCGTAGCCGAGCGCGATGCCGACGATCCGCCGGCCGCGAGGGCCGGCAGCCGACGGAGCGCTTCGATCAGGACATGGGCAAACGCGGCGAACCGGAGCCGGAGCTGATTGGCCTTCATGGAGGCGGTCGAGGTGCGATCGGCATGCCGAAGCAGCAGTGCGCCGGCATCCGATGTCATGGCGCCGCCTTCGAAATCAGCGACGACGCGGCGACCGCCGACGCCTTCACATGCGCGCTGCCCGGCTCGACAGTCTGTCAGCATCGGCGCTTCCGCCTGGTTCCGCTAAGTGATTGCTGCAACCTCACCTTCGCAGATCACGGACGTCGATGCTCCATCACAGGTGAGAAATGCGGGTTAGGGGGCGAGCGCTCCTTCGCCTGGATCAACCGCAACAGGCGCCTTGCAAAGAAGTTCGAGGCGACAATCAAGTCCGCAGCCGCTCTCCTCCACGCCGCTTCGCCAAGCCCCTCATCCGCCGATTGGCGCGATCATGAGTTTCAAAACCGACTCTGAGATAAATTGCTCGCCATTTGGGGATTTCGAGTGCAGGACTCGATGATTAGCATACTTGCCTAATTCCAGTTGAAGACTCTGCTTATCTTGATCGGTCGACTCCGTCGTCATACGAGAAGCAAGCTGGAGAATATTCGTTGGGACTCTTATTCATGAATGAATAATGCTCAGAGCAATTTGACCATAGCGTTGATAGGCCCGTTGAAATAGGGGCTCCCGGACTTTCAATTCACTGTCAGCCCATTCAGCAATTTCTTGCGTAGAGTGAAATCTCACCCGGCCAGGATTTCCATCGAGATCGACTTCCGTCCAAAACTCTTCCTCGGGTTCGTGCTCTGTCACAGAGTCTATGATTCTTAATCTTAAAGCTAAAAGTGCTTCCTGCGCTTTTCAGCGGAAATAGTGAGTAAATTCAAGAATTGCTTGCGATACACTTGCCGATTGCGGCCCAGGGGCAAGCATCGGTGAGTTCAACTCACCACCGATGGCCCTTCCTTGCCCGTCCGCGCCTTGATTTCGGCCACGGCCTCGGCGGCCTCGATCACCGGGGCCAGGGCCTGCTGCAGGTCCTGGTCGTGCTTGGCGGGGTCGGGCTCGTAGGACTCCAGGTAAACGCGAAGGGTCGCCCCCTCCGTACCGGTGCCGGAGAGGCGGAGGACGCAGCGGGCGCCGCCGTCGAAAAAAATCCGGATGCCCTGGTGGGCGGAGACCGACCCGTCGACCGGGTCCGTGTAAGAAAAGTCGTCGGCTTTTTCGATGGTCAGGCTGGCGGCCTTCTGGCCGGGCAGAGATGCCAGTTTGTCGCGCAGCGCTTTCATCACGCCGTCGGCCGCTGCCGACTCGACGGCTTCGTAGTCGTGGCGGGAGTAGAAGTGGCGGCCGTAGGTGGTCCAGTGGTCGCGGACGATGTCAGCGAGCGGCTGCTGTCGGACCGCAAGAATATTGAGCCAGAGGAGCACGGCCCAGAGACCGTCCTTTTCGCGCACGTGGTCGGAGCCGGTGCCGGCGCTTTCCTCGCCGCAGAGCGTGGCCTTGCCCGCGTCCAGCAGATTGCCGAAGAATTTCCACCCCGTAGGAGTCTCATAGCATGAGATGCCTAACTTGCCTGCGACTCGGTCGACGGCCTGGGAGGTCGGCATGGAGCGGGCGACGCCTGCCAGGCCGTCCTTGTAGCCTGGGGCGAGGTGGGCATTGGCGGCGAGGATGGCGAGGCTGTCGGAGGGGCTGACCACCAGGTTTTGGCCGACGATCAGATTGCGGTCGCCGTCGCCATCGGAGGCGGCGCCCATGTCGTAGGCCGGGACGCCGGCCGGCGTTGACTTGACAGTGAGTGCCTCGACCAGCTCGCGGCAGTGGACCGGGTTCGGGTCGGGGTGGTGGCCGCCGAAATCGGGCTTGGGCTCGCCGTTCACCACCGTGCCTTCAGGCGCGCCGAGCAGACCCTCCAGGATGTGCTTGGCATAGGGACCTGTTACCGCGCTCATGGAGTCCATGCGCAGACGGAAGCCGTCGGCGAACATGGCCTTGATCTTGTCGAAGTCGAACAGGGACTGCATCAGCTCCGCGTAGTCTTCGACCGGGTCGATGATGTGCACCTTGCAGCCTTCGACCTCGGTGGTGCCGAGCTGATCGAGATCGATGTCGGGTGTGTCGGCGATTTTGTAAGCCTGAACGCGCTGGGTTCGCTCGAAGATCTTCGCGGTGACGCCTTCAGGCGCCGGGCCGCCGTTGGCGATATTGTACTTGATGCCGAAATCGCCGTTCGGCCCGCCCGGATTGTGGCTGGCGGATAGAATGATCCCGCCGAACGCTTTCCTCTTGCGGATCACGGCCGACGCCGCCGGTGTCGACAACAGCCCCCCACGCCCGACCAGCAAGTGACCGAAGCGGCTCGCAGCCGCCATTTTGATGATGGTCTGGATGGCGCGGTCGTTGTGGAAGCGGCCGTCACCGCCGACCACCAGGGTCTTGCCTTCGAAGCCGTCGAGGCTATCGACGATCGACTGCACGAAATTTTCGAGATAATGGGGCTCTTGGAAGACGGTGACCTTCTTTCGGAGGCCCGAGGTGCCGGGCTTCTGGCCTTCAAACGGGATGGTCGCGACGGTCTTGATGGTCATTTTTTCGAACTGATCCCTGGTTGATCCCGTATGCATGGCGCGGGATCGGTTTGGAGGCAAGGGCTAACGCCGAATTGAGCGGACGTGCGCGGCCTTTGGCTGGCATTGGCGCCGGGCTTCGGGCATGATCCCGCCATGATCAAACGCCTCACTCAAGTCAGCGCTGTGCTTGCGGCCCTATCGACCGCAGCAATGGCGACGGCGGCGGTGGCGGAGGATGCGCCAGTCGTGGTCGAGCTGTTCACCTCGCAGGGCTGCTATTCCTGCCCGCCCGCGGACGAGCTTCTGGGCGAGCTTGCGGCGCGGAAGGACGTGCTGCCGCTGGCCTTTCATGTCACCTACTGGGACCGCCTCGGCTGGCCGGACACGCTCGGTCTCGAGGCCGGCACGGCGCGCCAGGAGGCCTATGCGCGCTGGATGGGCACGGGCCGGGTGTACACGCCGCAAATGGTGGTCCAGGGCCGGATCGACGTGGTCGGCTCGCAGCGTTCCCGGGTGATGCGGGCGCTGGATATTGCGGCGGACGCCAGCGGCGTCAGGCTGGACATTGACGGTGCCCAGGTAGAGATTCCGGCGGGATCAGAGGCGGCGACGGTGTGGCTCGCCACCTATGACGACGTCCACGAGGTGCCGATCGAGCGCGGCGAGAATGCCGGCAAGACGCTGACCTACCACAACGCCGTGCGCGAGCTGACCGAGCTTGGCCGCTATGACGGCAGGGCGATGAGCGCTGAGCTGCCGCTGGCGAGGCTTGCGGCGGAGGGACGCGACGGCGCTGCCGTGCTGCTGCAGCGCAAGAGCGACGGCGCGATCATCGGCGCGGCGAAGGTCGCGCTGCCGGGGGGCTAGCGGACGGCGCACGCCTGCGTTTTTCCCGAACAAAATTCGTCAAGGTTAACCTGACGTTAACCTTTTTCCGTCATACTCGCCTTCGAGCTGGATGACAGACCCGCCCCCCCGCCCGTGTCGAGGTCCAGGCACCCCGGCTGCTGGCAGCAGCCGGCCGTCGATGCAGGCGAGACCGGCGCCGATCAAGACCATGCCGGCGAGCTGGGCGGGTGTGACGATCTCGCCCAGGAAGAGGCTGCCCAGGAGCAGGGCGCTTACGGGGATGAGGAAGGTGACGAGCATCAGATTGGTGGCGCCGGCGAGGGTGAGGATCTTGAAGTAGAGGATGTAGGCGAGTGCCGTGCTGAAGATGCCGATGGCGAGAAGAGCCAGGATAGTAGCGGTGCCTGGTGGATCGATGGCGAAGGGCTCATCGACGAGGAGGACAAGCGGAATCAGGAGGAACGTGCTGCAGGTGACCTGGCCGCAGGCGACGACGATGGGCGGCAGGCCTTTGAAGCGGCGGCCATAGAGGCCGGCGAAGCTGTAAGTGAGCGCTGCGGTCAGAACGGCAAGCTGGGCGAATGCCTGGGCGCCCAGGCCCTGAAGGGCTGACGGGCCGATCATCAGGACCGCGCCGGCAAAGCCGATGACGACGCCGGCGAAGCGGTTCAGCGTCAGCTTTTCGTCGGCGGTCAGGGCATGGGCGACGATGACGGCGAAGAGGGGCGTGGTGGCGTTCAGGATGGAGGCGAGGCCGGACGTGATCTGGATCTGGCCCCAAACGATCAAACTGAACGGGATGAGGTTGTTGAGCGTGCCCATCACCAGGAAGCTGCCCCACAGGCTGAGGCTGGCAGGCATCCGCTGACCGGTGAGCAGCACGAGCATATGCAGGGCAATCGCAGCGATGCCAACGCGGCCGAAAACGATGGTCAATGGTGGCAGCTCGCGAAGGGCGACTTCCGCGAAGAAAAAGGAACCGCCCCACAGGATGGAAAGAAGGACGAGGAGGAGCCAGGCGATCGCGTTCATGGAGGGTGCAGCGGATGTCAGCGCAGATCTCCAGGGCTGGAACGGCACACGGCCTCATCGGGGGCCGCAGCAAGTCAGCTCCAACCTGCCCTCGACGCCTCCTCTCAGCCACCCGTTTCTTGCTGCGCGATCATGCATGCGTGAGCCGCGATCTCCTGACATGGCCATCACGTGACGACCATCCCCGTGGAGGCTGCGCCGCTCTTCGCTTGGGATAGACGACACGGGCTTCGATCATGCCTGACCGATCGCAGACGGTCGACGCCGCGGCAAGGTTCCAGCGCGCTGGTTTGTCGATGGGGCGCAGCGCCCGAAGCGCGACGCGCACGATGAACAGCCCGGGAGTGGATTGAGGCTCGAAAGCGCCGCGGTTTTCACAGATCCCCCTGCTCCGAGCGCTCCAGAATGCCCGGTACTATGCGGTCCCGGGATCGGAGATGTCACGAATGGTTCATGCGAAAGGATGGGTCAAGGTTGATCTCAGAGCTGTCCGTCGTCAGGCTTTTTGGGACAGATGGCGGCATGAACGAAGAGAGGTTCTGGCTGATGGATGGATTTAGGCAGCAGCGGTTTGATGCTGCAAGCGTCGTTGCTGGATGGTTTTGCCGCGGCCAAAATAGACGTCGGCGGGCGTCAGATTGCCAAGGCTCTGGTGGTAGCGGTGGTAATTGTCGTGAGCTACGAAGGCCTCGATCTGGGCTTCGAGATCGCCCGGCAGATAGTAGTTCTCGAGCAGAATCCGGTTCTTGAGGGTCTGATGCCAGCGTTCGATTTTTCCCTGCGTCTGGGGATGGTGAGGCGCGCCGCGGATGTGGGTCATGTCGCGCTCGTCGAGCCAGGCGGCGAGATCGCCGGCGACGTAGCTGGAACCGTTGTCGGACAGGAGCCGCGGTCGATGAACGACCGTCGCCTGATCGCAGCCTGAGGCTTCCAGCGCCACTTCCAACAGAGCGCGAGAAGTCGTCCAGGATGGTGGACAGGTAGAACCAGGCTCAGTTCTCAGCCGGCAGCGGTTTCGAAGAAACCGCGAAAGGCCGGTGACCTTGAGATAGGTGAAGTCGGTCTGCCAGAGCTCGTTCGGCGCCGAGGTCTTGTCCCTGAACTCGTCGGCTGCCCAAATGATCAAGGAGGGGGACCACCACGAAGGCCGGACTGGTGATCAGGTCATGGGCTTTCAGCAGCCGGTAGACCGAGGCTTCCGAGACGAAGGAACCGGCCTGATCGGTGAAGCGCACTGCCAGTTCGCGCGGCGACAGCTCAGGCTCGTCCAGCGCGAGCTTCAGCAGTTCCTGCCGCCGCTCGTCCGGGATCCGGTTCCACACCCGCCTCGGCTTCGGCCGGCGATCCTCGAGCGCCTCGACGCCGCCTGTCTGATAGTGATCGTACCAGCGGTAAAAGGTGGTGCTGGGGACGCCGAGCCTGGCGAGCGTGCGCCGGACCGGGAGATGGGACTGCTCGACCAGCCTGATGATCTCGAGCGTCTCAGATGCAGGATACCTCATTCCGGGTCGTCCCCATCCATGAGCATGCTTTTTTTCAAAAGCCGGTTCTCGAGCGTCAGGTCGGCCACGACCTCCTTGAGCGCTCCGGCCTCTCGTCTGAGTGTCTTCACCTCGCCAGACGTCGCCTCTCGCGCGGTATCGCCCGCCAGGCGCTTCTTGCCCGCCTCGAGAAACTCCTTGGACCAGCGATAATACAGCTTCTGCGAGATCCCTTCGCGCCGGCACAGCTCCGCGATGCTCTCTTCGCCGCGCAGGCCCTCCAGCACGATCCTGACCTTCTCTTCAGCCGAATACCGCCGCGTGTCGCTCGACGGATGTTCAGAACAACCTTCTCGGCCGGTTCTTTCACCAACCCGGATTCCTGGCTCATGTCAGCTCCTTGGATGGCTACGATGACCCAAAAATCCTCCCTTATTCACCACCTCAAATCTGTCCCATAGGCGCTGATCAGGGACAGCGTGCATTCGACTTGAATAGCCTGCGGAACATCGGGTCGCAGACGGTTGCTGTCTGAGGTCTGCGCAACCTCCGAATTACTGCCCTAACCTTCGCTTATGCGCTCTGAAACCCAGCAATCATGCGGCTTTCTCCGGGTCAAAGATCTTTTCACATTTTCTTGGATGCGAATCCTGCACTCGCCTGTCTCGGCATTGAGGGGCGCTTACGGATGGGTCTTTGATGGCGGCAATCTGCTCGGTCAATTCTGCGGGTTCATGGATTGATCCCATCATCATGTGGATGCGTGTGAACCGCGTCCTAAATCTACCTATAGGAGATGATCGCGACTGGCGATCGCCAAGTCTGGTTGGGCGCGTGCGGGATTGGGCATGTGCGACCGAGACGATGTACGAGCGGACCCAGGAGCGCTCAGGCGGCAAGCAAGACCAAGAAGCCCTGAGCGCGGAAGAGGCCGCCTTTCGGCGTGATCTGGAAGGTGAGATCGGCTGGCTTTGGCGGCTCGCCAAGGCGATCACCAAGAACCCCGTCGACGCCGATGATGTCGCCCAGGAGACGCTTCGACGGGCGATCGAGAAGAATCATCAGCGGCGCAAGGGCACGCCGCTGCGCGCCTGGCTGCGGCCGATCGCCCGCAACTACTGGAGGAACGAGCTTGCGAAGAAGAAGGTTCGCAAGATCGACGAGGCGATCGAGCCGGACGAGCCGAGCTCCGACTATGAGACCCGCCGGATCGAGGCGCGACCCGACGTCTCGGATATCGAAGAGGCCTGCAAAGAGCTGTCGGACGACTATGCCGAGATCCTTCATCTGAACGATCTCGTGCGCTCGCACCCGGTGCCAAAGACGCCGGATGGGCAGGATGAAGCCGTCGAGCCGATGCCAAGGGCTGACGTCGTCCAGCTCAGACCCGAGGACACGGACGCGACAGAAGGCTCACAAGCTAGCGATCATCACGAAGATCGACGCGCTGTTTCCTCGACGCCGTTCCGAGCCTGGTCTGTCCTGGATCGATCGACCCAGTGGCTGCTGGCGGCGTCGATCGCCTGCCTCCTGATCGGTGGCGGGCTGGGCTTCCAGACCGCGCTTTGGACGGCAAGCAAGCCTCCGATCACTGTCACCGCAGCGCCGAGCTGGCAAGAGCAGGTGGTGCAGTATCACCGGGTCTATGCCAGCGGTTCGGTGCATCTGGTGGAAGTGCCGGCGGACCAGAAGGACCACATCGAAGCGTGGCTGAGCAAGCGCCTGGGCCGCACGATCCGCGTGCCGGATCTGACGACCACAGCATCGAGTTCGCAGGCGCTCGCCAGCTGGTGATCAATGGCCAGCCGGTGGCCCAGCTGATGTATCTCGATGACAAGGGTCAGCCTTTGGCCTTCTGCGTGACGAAAATGACGATGATGGACGAGCCGACCGCACCGACTCTTGCCGCGGACGGCGATCTCAATCTGGTCGACTGGCAAGCTGGCGGATACGGCTACATCGTCCTCGGTTGGGATGATGGCGATCTGCTGAAAGAAGTCGCCCAGCAGATCAAGCTGATCTATTCGGTGTAGGATGATCGCGCATCAATGGCGCAAGGCCGACGTCAAAGGTGGGCCGAACAGCCGCCGCCGCGTTGGCCATCTCGGCGGCCAATTCGGTTTTCCCCAAGGGCGCAGGCGGCACATGATGTGCGCCTGCGCCGGACCGCTCCGGCATGGTAGAATAGGAAGGCTGAGAGGAGGCCCACCCTGTCCTGGAGGAGCTTCGCAGCACCCGCCGCTACGCGATGCTGGGCGCCGATACGACTGTTGGACCGGTTCGCGCCGATCTCCCGGCGCGTGCGCCCCGCCGCGGCGAACCGCAGCGGGGCTGTCCGGTCTAACGGTCGCGCGGCTGCCAAAGCGCGATGTGGGTGCTGCCGTCCTCGTTCGGCGTCTCGAGCTTGACCAGGCAGGCGCGGAGCCAGCTGTCGCCGAATTCGGGCGCACCGACCTTAAGGTTCAGATAGGTCTCGCCGCTGGACTTCGCGACCTGCCTCCAGGCGGCGCCGACCTCGTAGCGCTGGCCGGCATAGATGCGATAGTCGGGTGCGTTCTCGGAGGCCTTGTCGATCGGCACGATGGTAAGCGCCGCGGAGAAGTTCAGGGTCTTGAGGGTGCCGGTGAAGTTGCCGTCGTCGAGCTTGGTGAAGGTGCCCAGCGTGATGGCCATGATGAGGTCTCCTATGCTGTCGGTCGCAGGACCGTCCTGCGATGGATCGGCGCTTTGAGACCGCATGGCGACGTCCTCCACCGCGCCCTGGTGCGGCCGGAACGCAGTGGAGGACCTGGGAGGCGAAGGAATTTGCAGCGGAGCGGCCGCGAGGAGGCCGGCTCGCCGGCCGGGGAAATTCCTTCGCCGAACAGGTTGGCGGGCGGCGACGCGGGCTCTAGCGCGTTGAGAGACATGCAAGGGCGGGCTGCAACCGGCAGCGACTGGGGAGATCATGGCCGATGCACCAGGTGCGCATCTTCAGGCTTTCGATCGGCCTCAACGGCGCTAAGGACCGCAAGGCTGCAGCATAGCCTTTCTGTCAATCCATCGGCTCCGCAGCCTCCAGAGCGACCTGACAACCGTGGCAACGGGAGAGGGCGTCACGCCGAGGACAGCCATTCGGGCAGCCCATGAATAGACCCTCCATCAACACCATTGCGCCTATCAGCGATCCCCCGTTCGGCCGATTTGGTAGCCAGGCAAGCTGATTGTGCTACTCCACCACTCAATTTGCCTTTGACCGGGGACGAAGTCTTGCTGCGAGAGCCCAGCATACCGACGATAGAGGTCCTGCACCTGGCCGAGCGCGGTGCTGCGCTAAGCAACCTTTGCCGGCGATTTGGCGTGCGGCAGCTCGATCTGTTCGGCTCGGCCGTGGCCGGCGATTTCGATCCCGAGCGCTCGGATCTGGATTTTCTCGTGCTGTTCCAGGACCTGGCCCCGAGGGATTATGCCCGCGCCTATTTTGGTCTGCGCGAAGGTCTGGCCGACCTGTTCGAGCGTCCGGTCGACCTCGTGACCGAGGCCGGTCTGGAGAACCCCTATTTGCGGCAGCGGGTCGACGCCGAACGCGTGGCGCTTTATGCAGCCTGACCCCGGAAAATATCTCTGGGACGTGCAACGCGCCGCCGAACGCATCGTCCGTTTCACGGCGGGCAAGAGCTTCGAGGATTACCGGAACGATGAGCTGCTGCGCTCCGCCGTCGAGCGCCAGTTCGAGATCATCGGCGAAGCCCTGAACCAGCTGCGCAAGTCGGATGCCCGAACCGCCGAGCAGATACCGCATCTTGCGCAAATCATCGCCTTTCGCAACGTCCTGATCCACGGCTATGCCAGTGTCGATGATCGCCTGGTCTTCAGCGACGCCCGCGGCGATCGGTTGCCGAGGCTCGGGACGGGCTCGTCCAGGGTCTCCCGGTAGTGCCGGTCGAGCTGGTCCTTGAGCAAGCTCCGTGCGACCTCCGGCGGGATCTCCGACGCGACTACATCGTCGCCCTCTGACGGGTTCGTCGCCTCCAGCTCGTCGATCGTTCGGACCTCGATCTCGGGGCGGCCGAGCTTGGCGCCAAGCAGGTCCGTCAACAGCGCCTGGCCTTGCTCGGCGCGGCGCGTCGCGTTGGTCGAGAAGATCAGGGCGTTGTCATCGAGCTCGATGCCGCCAAGGACGACGCTGCCATCCTCGAGAGTCGAAATCAGCTTTTGCCCGGCTTTGCCGGTGACATCGGCGGCGGGCTTCGCCGCAGGATCTGTGCGCGTCCAGTTCCAGAAGCACTCGCTGGCCGCCGCCAGCATCGGCGCTGCATCCAGCGCTGTTTTGACCTCGGCATGACTTTCCGCCGTGGTCAGCGGGAAACGCAGCTCATGAAAAAGCAGGGGCTCGCCGTCGCTGTTGCAAAACGCTGGGACCTGCTCGCCAAGCACCTGCTCCAGGCTGCCCTGCAGCCAGACCGTGGTGAACAGGAATGCCGAGAGCGGCAGCAGCATACCTTCGGCCATGGCTGCCGCCGAGGACGTGGCGTCGACCTCGACGTCCGCCTCCACGATCAGCTCCGCCAGATCCTTGCTGGCCCGCTTCCTGCTCCTGCCAAGCGCCTTCAGCAGCTCCTCGGCGCCGTCGTGATCGAACAGCAGCACGCCGCCGCCCATCTCGACCTTGCTGCCGACCTTGATCAGCATTGCGCCGATCCGGTCCCAGGGCTTGACCGTGCTGGATGCAGCGCGATCGCGGACCCGGACCGGCTCGCCGCCGCGCACCAGGTCGCGTGCAAGAAACGATCTGCCGGGCTCGATGCCGCTCACCTCGTAGAGGCTCATGGCCGACGAGCGCAGGCCCTTGAGATTCGCCTTGACGACCGCACTCTCCTTCCAGCCGCGGCGCTTGAGGTAGTCATCGACGATATTGCCGTCATCCTCGTCGTCTCGGGTCATGAAATCCTCGAACGCGCAACCCCAGAGATTGAAATAGACATCGGCGCCGAGGAGTCCGGCCAGATCGTCTGGATTGAGATCGAAGGCCTCGCAGGCAGGGCTCAGATGCTCGCTCAGCACGGCCTCGAACGGTTCGCGCCATTCATCGCGCTGTAGCCATTACATGATGCCGGCGAATTTGTGCGTCTTGCCCATGGATCTTGCTCCGGCGGAAGTTTGCCGATGACCGTTGTGTGGCCCCCTCATGCCGAAAAGGCAACCCGCGACGACCGCATCGACATGGGCCGGCCCTGTCGCGCGATCGATCGTATCCAGGATACCCAGAAATCAGGCGCCGCGTCCGACATTGGTGCCGGACATGGAGTCAGGCGCAAGCCTGCGACGCAGCACGTCGACGACATCCTGCTGCGCGTCGTTGCCCATCATCATGGCCTCAATCTCCGGTAGTGTATCAGGATCGTGCTGGAGGGCCTGCGCGGCGAGGACAGCATCGCCGAGCTGTGCCAGCGAGAAGGCATCTCGCAGAACCTGTATTGTCGCTGGTCGAAGGCGTTTCTCGAGGCGGGCAAGAGGCGCCTGGCCGGCGACACGGCGTGTGAGGCGACGTCCGGTGAGGTGAAGTCGCTTCGCCGGGAGTCCGGGGTGCTGAAGAAGGTTGTCGCGGAGTTGATGCTCGAGAACCGCCTTTTGAAAAAAAGCATGACCGGGGATGGGGAGGCCAAGAATGAGGTATCCCGCCGCCGAGAAGCTGGAGATCATCCAGCTGGTCGAGCAGTCCCATCTGCCGGTGAAGCGGACGCTTTCGAAGCTCGGCATCCCGAGCACCACCTTTTACTGCTGGTACGATCGCTACCGGACAGGCGGCCCTGAGGTCCTGGAGGACCGACGCCCAAGCCCCGGCCGGGTGTGGAGCAAGATCCCGGACGAGGTTCGGCAGCGGATCCTGCAACTTGCCCTGGAACAGCCTGAGCTGTCGCCGCGGGAGAAGGTGCTTGGCCCCTCGCGGTTTCTTTGAAACCGCTGCCGGCTGAGAGCTGAGCCTGGTTCTATCTCTCGACCGTGATCGCCGACGTCTACTTCGGACGCGGCAAAACCAGCTTGCTGGAACGAGAAAGGATCAAGCGGCAGACCATCCAACAAAGACGCTTGCAGCATCAAACCGCTGCTGCCTAAATCCACCCACCAGATGAGCCAGAGCCTCTCTTAAATCACGCCGCCATCTGTCCCAAAAAGCCTGACGACGGATAATCGATGCATGCTGATGATGGCAGTGTTCGCTAAGCCAAGGCGCGCCGAATCGCCTCTGGATCGCGCTCGATGATCCGGAGCAACGTTCTTGCGGCCCCGGTCGGCAGCACGCGCCCTTGTTCCCAATCCTGAATAGTCCGCAATTCCAGCCCAAACTCTTGGGCAAACTGCTGCTGCGTCAGCTTCAGCCCCTTGCGGATAGCCTTGACGTCGATCGGCCGGCGAAAGCGGGCGAGCGTCCGGTCGTCGAGCGGCAGATTGTC
This sequence comes from Alphaproteobacteria bacterium, assembly GCA_041398025.1. GTDB lineage: Bacteria > Pseudomonadota > Alphaproteobacteria > Geminicoccales > Geminicoccaceae > JANQPX01. The sequence continues at coordinate 295,911 of JAWKVM010000008.1, read as the reverse complement.
TGGATCGTTCTCGGCGGCCGCCGTCAGCTCGTCGTCGGTCAGGCTGTCGAGCTGTTCGGCTTCGGCCTTGTTCAGCCGCCACGGACGCTTGCGGTCAGGTCTGTAGGTCGTGGTAGCGCCTGCTTTCTCGGGCATTGGCCTTCCTTGCGGAAATGATCCGACAGCGGTCATCGCGCGGGGTGGGGATCCCACATAGACCCGGCCGTCGATCAGGCCCAGGGTGATGATCCGCTCCCGGCCGTAGTCGAAGCGGTCGTCCTCGATCTCCAGGCGGAAAGGATCATCGAACACCCGCATGGCAAGATCGAAGGAATGCCATAGTTGGCTTCCATCTTGTCATCGTCCCATTCGAACCGCATCGTCATATATACGGAAAATCCGTAGTTTTTGCAAGTTGAAACGTTAACCGCCTGTTTCAGCGGATCATGGGCAAGATGGGCACAGCGCGCTGTTGTCTGGACGCTCTTGTGGCCGAGCAGGCCACCGATGATCGGCAGCGACAGGCCAGCGCCCACGGCGAAATTCGCGAAGCTATGGCGGAGGTCGTGGATGCGCACGTCGTCGCGACCGCTCTCGCGCTTCGATGATTGTCAGCGAGACCTAATTCGCCATCAGCACCGGCAGATTCGACTTTGCCAGGATGTGACTGGTGACGCCGCCGAAGATCATCTGGCGAAGGCGGCTCTGGGTATAGGCGCCCTTGACGATCAGATCGGCGCCGAACGCCCGGCACTCCTCGAGCATGGTCTCGCCGACCGCGCGGTGGCCGCGCTGCACATGGCGCGTGCGGCTGACGATGCCGCCGCGTGCCAGGTTCTGCGCGATCTCCTGGCCGCTCGGGCCGGGCACCATCTCCTCCTCGACGCTGATCACCGCCACCTCCTCCGCGCGCCGGAGAAACGGCTTGGCGAGCGCGATGGTGCGCGCGGTTTCCGTGCTGCCGTTCCAGGCGATCGCGACCCTGGTGCCGATCGTCTCGCTGCCGCCGGGCGGCACGATCAAAAGCGGCCGGCCGCTTTCGAACAGCGCGGTCTCCAGCGCCACCATGCTCGGCGCGAACTGCCCGGAGACCGGCCGGCCGACCACCACCAGATCGAACGCCCGGGCACGGCCGCCGAGCGTGTCCTGCACCGTCCGCCCCGCTTCGAACCAACTCGCCGACGGCGCATCGATCGCCGCACCGATCGGCATCACCGAGACGTCCTGATCCGTCATGAAGCGCTCGAAATCAGCGCGCAGCCGGTGCGCCGCATCCTCGGCGCCCTGCTCGAGGCTGGCCATGACATCGGCGGTGGCGAGACCACCTTCGGGGCTGAGCGGCAGCATGCTCGGCAGCCCCTGGGGCACGTACAGCCCCTCCATGTGGCCGCCGAACTGGCGGGCCACGATCAGCGCCGACTTCAGGATCGCCATCAGATCCGGGCAATCCTCGATATGGACCAGCAGGGTTCTCATCGACAGGCCTCCACGAGGATGCGCCGGGCGGGACCGCGTCTCAGGACGGGGCTCGCCGCCCGATTCCCCGGTTCGTTTTCCTCTGGGCGAGCCAGGCCTGCGTCCTTTCCCGAACCATGTCGCGTGGGGGTGGGGGCGCGAGCGCGATCTCGTTGACGGGTTGATAGACCAGGTTGACCGCGCGGTCGACCAGAATGGCAAACAAAAACAGGCCCCAATTGCCGAGCAGGCTCGATTGCTTGAGGCTGAGGATCAGCTCGAACACCATGAAGGCGAACATCACCTTGAGCGCGTTCTTGTGCTCGTCGTTCAGGGTCGGATCGCTGATTGCGCGGATGGCGGTCACGCCGACATAGAGAAACAGGGCGACGAACAGGCCGAGCCCGACCAAGCCCTCCTCGGTCAGGACCTCGACCACGAGATTGTGCGGATAACAGCCGATCGGGCTGGTGCAGCCGGTGATGTCGGGATCATAGGCGGCGGAATTGCCGAGCCCGATCAGCATGGTGCCCGGACTGTCCTGCCAGGCCGCCAGCATGGCCTCGATGCGCACCACGCGAATGCTGCGCTCGCCGTAATCCTCGAACAGCCGGTCGATCGACCAGCGCCCGGCCGTCGCCTTGAGCGCCGGATCGCTTTTCATGTAGCTGATCGCCCCGAAATAGGCGATGCCCAGGAAAATCACGCCGGCGACCGAGATCAGCAGCAGCCGGATCGGCGAGAAGTTCGAGCGGCCGATGCCGAACATCACCGCGCAGCAGACGAAGGCCGAGATGAACTGGCCGCGAGCCCCCGTCTTGATGATCAGGAGCGCCCCCAGCAGCACCGCGGCGAGGCGCAGCAGGATCCAGTAGCTGTGCTTCGGCCCGAACAGGGCGCCGACGATCATGATGTAGCCGCCGAACTGGGCGAGCGCCAGCGGCAGGCGCACCACCTCGCCGTTGACGATGAAGCCGCGATAGCCCCATTCCAGGAGGAAGTTCAGACAGAAGATGAAGGGCGTGCCCAGCAGCAGGAGAGCGCGCAGCGGCTCTTCGAGATCGTCGATCTCCTGCACCAGGAGCGGTGCGGCCACCAGAAACACCACCAGATAGGGAGAATTCGCCAGCCACTGAACGGCTGCCTTGTCCGGAACCGGCACCCAGAAGGTCGAGACGAAGGCGTAGACATAGATCGCCAGCACCAGCCAGAAGGCGGTACCGCCAAGGAAGCGCTGCGGCCGGCCGAAGATGAACAGCAGGATCACGCCCAAGGCGGTCATGCCGGCGGCGAGATAGTTGGTGAACGCGCCCGACGGGATGATGCCGCCCGCCAGCGCCGAGCCCCACTGATCGAGCGCGAACAGCAGGAACACCATCGACAGGACGACCGAAGGCCGGGCGAAGCACCAGGCGAGCAGCGTCCCGACGATGCCGAGATAGACACCGATCCCCAGCATCTAGGCGCGCTCGCCCAAAGCAGTCGTCGGCTTCTCCATCTCCTCTCCTCTCCGCATGTCCGGCCGCCTCGGCGGATCCCATGCGCATCACGTTTTCGTTACTTCAAACAGCTGCGTCCAAATTCACTGTCCGACCAAGCGCCCTCTAGACTATGATCCCGGTCCATAGGGCGACAAGACGCTTTCTTTCGTCTCCCCGGTCAAGAGGCCGTGCGCAGGGGCGGGGCTTCCCCTATGCGGGTGTGCTTTTCGAGCCAAACTGTGGCCTGTCTGCCGTTGACACCTACGGTGCCTTCCGTAATCTTGTCGATTCGAAAGTAGGCTAACGTTGACCGTTCTATTCACAGATTTCGCCCGTCCGGTTGTGACAGACCTTCGCAGGAGGTCATCGATTCGAAGGGCGACTATGCCTGCTTGACGTTCTGCAGATCCGTGATGGCGATCACATCCAGCGCGGAGTCTGCCTCTTAGGATGAGATTGTGCGGGCGCCGCGTGATCCCATCGTCGACGCCTTGAGTGTAACACAGAAGAGCCGAGAAAACGGTGCAAGCGAACTCCAACCGTCACACACGGTCAGCGCCGACGCTGGATGTGTTCAGCGTCCTGGCGGCCCTGAACCGGCATCGTCTGATCATTCTGATCGGCACCGTGCTGGGCACGATCGTGTCGATCTTTCTCGGCATGCAGGGCGTTCCCAAATACACGTCCACGGCCCAGGTCCTGGTCGAGCGCACCAACCGCCAGGTGATCAATCTCAACGAAGGCGAGCAGGATGCGCCGGTCGACGCCGAGGCGATCGAGACCGAGATCCAGGTCCTGAACTCGCGCTCGCTGATCGAGCAGATCATCACCGACCTCGATCTCGCCTTCGAGCCCGGCTTCTGGCCGCAGGATGGCGACAGCGAAGGCGGCTCGTCCTTCTCCGGCCTGATCCGCGACGCCGTCGCCTGGCTGCCGGATAATCTCGGCGGCAGCAGCGGCCAGGCCGACAGCGGCCTGGAGGCCGCGGCGCTCGAGGCCCAGCCCGCGGCGGGCGGCCCGCGCAACACCGTCCCCTCGCTCAACACGCTGGTGAAGCAGTTCCGCGACAATCTCGACGTCTACCGCGAGGGTGACGCCTACATCCTCTCGGTCTCGTTCACCGCCCTTCGCCCCGAGACCGCGGCGACCATCGCCAACCGCCTGGTCGAGCTCTATGCCGACCGCCAGCGCGGCGCCAAGCTCGACGAGAACAGCGAGGCGACGGGCTGGCTCGGCGAACGCGTCAACGCGCTGCGCGAGGAGCTGCGCGAGGCCGAGCGCAAGGTCGAGACCTTCCGTGCCAACAACAATCTGCTGGTCGCGGGCCTCGATACGCAAAATCAGGAAATCATCGGGCTCAGCACCGAGCTCGTGACCATCCGCGCCAATCTGTCCGCCAAGGAAGCCACGCTCACCCTAATCCGCTCGCGCGGTGACCAGCCCGACGGCTTCTACGACATCGCCGAGGTCACGGCGTCGCCGATCTTCCAGGCGCTGAAGCAGGAAGAGACGCTGGTGCAGCGCCAGCTGGGCGAGCTGTCCAACACCTTCGGCCCGAACCATCCGCAGATCATCGACGCCAAGGCCGATCTCCTGAGCGTGCGCGACAAGATCGCCGGCGAGGTCCGGCGCGTCATCCAGGCGGTCGAAAACGACGTGCGCCTGCTGCGCGAGCGCGAGCGTGTGATCACCCAGGAAATCACCAAGATCCGCTCGACCAACGCCGAGCAGAACCAGGCACAGGTGCAGCTCAACGACCTCGAGCGCGATGCCGAGTCGATCCGCGAGATCTATCAGGAGTTCCTGCAGCGCCTGCGCGAGACCCGCGAGCAGCCAGCCCTGGTGCGCGACAACGTCAAGATCATCTCGCGTGCGATCGCACCCGCCGCACCGAGCACTCCCGGGCCGAAGATCATCGGTCTGATCGGCTTTTGCGCGTCCTTCGCCGTCTCGAGCCTGATCGCGGTTCTCATCGACCGCACGGACAACAAGCTCAGAAGCGCCGACCAACTGCAGGAGCGCCTCGGCGTCAACACGCTCACCGCCGTGCCCAAGCTCGATCGTCTGCGCCGCAACCGCCTGCCGCATCATCAGCTGATCGACAAGCCGATGTCGGCCTATGCCGAAGCGATCCGCTCGATCTACATGGCGATCAAGACCACGCCGCCGCGCGGCGAGCCCAAGATCGCGCTGGTGACCTCGACGCTCCCGGGCGAGGGCAAGACCACACTCAGCCTGAGCATCGCGACCCTCGCTGCCCAGTCCAACCAGCGCACGCTGATCGTCGATCTCGACCTGCGCCGCCCGAGCGTCTATCCGGCGATGGGCCTGGAGGCGCGGCCGGTGATCCTCGAGGACATCCGGAGCGAGGTCGACATCCTGGACGGCGTGCGCGTCGATCCCACCACCCGTCTCGACGTGGTGCAGATCTCCAGCCATCTCGCCAATCCCGCGGATGTCATCGAGGACATCATCTTCCAGAATGCGATGAACGCCCTTCGCGACCGCTACACCATGATCGTGATCGACAGCGCGCCGCTGTTTGCCGTGGTCGAGGCGCGCACGCTCGCCGCCTTCGCCGACGTCACCATCTTCGCGGTGCGCTGGGGCCATACGGATGAGCGCACCGTGCAGGGCGGTCTCGACTTCCTCGCCGAGGCCGACGCCAATCTCGCCGGTGCCGTGCTCACCCAGGTCGAGATGAAGCGTCACGCGCAATATGGCTATGGCGACACCCTGCAGCATCACGACAGTCTGAAGAAATACTACGTCGACTAGACGTCGGCCCTGTCTCCAGACCCGTGATCAGCACCCCGACCCTCCGCCCGCCTGCCATGCCTTCCCTGTCCTCCTGACGCCGCCTGGAAGCCCATGTACGAGAGCCCGCCGCTTGGCCGCCGTGAAATCGGGATCAGCCTTCTCCTCCTGATCGCCCTCGGGCTCCTGGTGCGCCTGCCGCTGATCAGCCAGGCGCCGATGATGGACGAGCTCTACCATCTGTTCGCCGCCAAATCCTGGCTCGCCAATGGCGAGCTCGCGATCGCCGACGGCACCTATGAGCGCGCGTCCGGCTACACCGTGCTGGTGGCCCTCGGCTTCGACCTGTTCGGCGAGCATATCGAAGTGCTGCGCATGATCGGCGTGATCGCCGCCCTGGCCACCATCGTCGCCCTGTTCTTCTGGGTGCGCGTCACCGCGGGTGTGCTCGCCGCCTGGATCGCCGCCCTGTTCTTCTGCTTCTGGCCCGACGGCATCGCGGTCTCCGTGACCCACCGCTTCTACGGCCCGCACGGCATGCTGTTCTTCCTGGGCGCGGTCGGCGTCTATCTCATGGTGGAGAAATGGGACTGGTGGGAGCGCGGCACGCTGGTGGCGACCGGCATCCTCGCCGCCCTCGCGCTCGGCCTCGCGATGCTGCTGCAGGAAACCACGCTGATCGGCATCGCCGGCATCGGGCTATGGGTCACCCTGGTGGTCGGCCAGCCCTGGCTGCTCAGGCTCGACCCCGGCGCGCGCTGGATCGCCGTCCTCGCCGCGGGCGCGCTCGGCCTCGCGGCGCTGGCCGTGCTGGTGCTGAGCGGCATCGGTGCCGGCCTGCTCGACTCGTTCCGCTGGACACCGGACTGGGCGGTGGCGTCCAAAAACCAGTTCTGGTACTACCACGCGCTTCTCACCCTCTATTATCCGACGCTCTGGTCGATCACCGGCCTCGCGGTGATCATCGCCATGGCCTGGCGCCCGCGCCCGGTCGGCTTCTGCCTCGCTTTGTTCATCCCCGCCTTCGTCCTTCACTCCCTCGGCGGCATGAAGCATCTGCGCTATCTCTACTACGTCATGCCCTTCCTGTTCGCGATCTGGGCGATCGCGATCGCGCATGTGGCCGAGCGCTTCTGGCCCTTCCTCAAGGACGCCACCGACAGGACGCTCGACATCTTCGCCCCCAACCTCTCGAAAAAGCCGCTGCGCACGGCGCTGCTCGGCGCGGCCCTGCTGTTCACGCTCTTCGCCAACGCCGCCAGCATCAAGACCGTCGCCATGCTCGCCGGCGTGACCATCCCGCCGATGACCCGGGAGCCGGACTGGACCGCCGCCAGCGAGGCGCTGCAGCCCTGGCTCGACGGCGCCGTCCTCCTGACCACCAGCGAGATGGAGACGCTCTACGCCTTCGATCGTTACGACATCCTGATCAGCAACAGCCGCATGTCCGAGCTCAGGCGCAACAGCGAGGGCCTGCTCGATCCGGCCAATATCGGCGAGTTCAGCCTGGACTGGCGCACCGGCCGCCCGGTGGTGAGCGAGCCCGCGTCGGTCGAGCTGATCATGTCCTGCTTCAAGAAGGGCGTGGTCGTCTCCAATGTCTACCGCTGGCGCTTCGGCCCGCAGCTCGACGACGAGGTTGCCGACGTGATCGAGGCCCACGCCGTCAAGGTCGACCTGCCGCCGTCCTCCAGCATGACCGCCTATCGCTGGGACAACCCCGCCGCCAAGACCTCCCCCGCCTGCGCCGACCTCGCCGCGGCCTACCCCGCCCCCTCGCTCTCCGCCGCCAGATCCCACCCGCGCCCCAACACCCGCGCGTCCTTCGACAACACCCTCGCCAACCAGAACTGATTTTTTTCGGACATGCCTCGATCAGGCGGGGATGCCGGCGCCTGCCGGTCGGCACCCGGCCCCCGCACGCCGCTTCGCTGCCGACCCGGCGCCAACCGCCCGCCAAGTCCCTGGCCGCAAACCCTGCTGGTGTCTTCCCCGAACGGGGCGTTCGCCATGAACCGAAGGGACATGCGGCGACAACGTCGGCGGTGCGAAGGGTGGCCGTCAAAGGCCGAGAACGTTCAGCCTGTTCGCCGGATTGTCGAGCGGCGCGGCGGGACCAGGAAGGACGGCCTGAAAGTGATCGGCCTCGCGATTTACGGTTTCTTCACCTTTTCAAGCCATAATGCAGCCGTTTGCTAGTCCATGCGACCCTGGGAGTCCGTCCGTCTGCCGGAAGAGGTCGGATGCGGTGCGGATTCCCAGGATCTCATGGACCAGATCCGCAGCCTCGCAGGCTTTGGTTAACACATGGTGAAGACGGCGGAGAAAAGCGAAAAAGGCGGCTCAGCGTCGACCCGGGCCTGGTCGGGACCGCCGGCTTTCGGGCAAGGCGCGCCACGCCTGGGGCCGAAAGCCAGTCAGCGTCAATTCGCGCGACCGCGGATGATCAGGTCACAGGCGACACGCTCTCGACCGCTCCTTCATCTTTTCTTCATCTTTTCCTGCGATCATCGCACGTTGGTCCATGGATCCTGGGAATCCGCGCCTCGCCCCACTTATCTTTCGCGGGCGGACGGATTCCCAGGATCGCATGGACCAGATCGTCATGGTGACGCCGTTCGGTTAAGAAATCGTGAAGACGGCGGCAAAAAGAGGCCATCGGCGATCGGTGGGCAAGCCGAGCGTCCCTAATCCGCGCCTGACTCCACCGTCTTCTTGCCCTTGCCCGCCCGGCTGGACGTGGCTTCGCGCACCCGCTCCAGACAGTCGACGAAGCGGTCGGCGAGGTCGCGGCGGTTGAACTGCTGCTCGGCGAGCTTCCTCGCGCGTCTGCCCATCGCTCTCGTCGCCTCGGGGTCGTCGGCGAGGCGGACGAGGGCGTCGGCGAAGGCCTCGGGGTTCTCCGGCGGCACCGCCACGCCCGCTTCATGCTCGGTGATCAGGCCGGCGAGCCAGCCAGGATAGTTGTTGATCACCGCAAGCCCGTTCGAAATGTAGTCGAAGAACTTGTTGGGCGAGGTGCCGTGGTAGAACGCCTCGATATTGGCGAGCACCATCAGCCCGGCATCCGCGCGCTGCATGACCCTGGCGAGCTCGGTCTTGGGCATGATGTCCCTGAACACCACATTGGTGAGCCCCTCGGCCTCGGCGCGCGCCTGAAGTGCCGGCTTGAACTTGCCGTCGCCGACCAGCAGGAGCGTGACGTCGTCGCGCCCCCGCGCCTTGAGCACGGCCGCGGCGTCGAGCACCGCGTCCAGGCCGTTCGCCTGGCCGTGGGCGCCCGCGAACACCGCGACGAAGTGGTCGTCGGCAATGCCGTCGAGCGACGGCCGCTGGCCGTCCTCGGGCCTGAACAGGTCGAGATCGCAGCCATTCGGGATCATGACCACGTCCCGCTCGGCGACACCGCGCGCCTTGATGCCCTCGACGATGCCCGGCGCAAGCCCGATGCAGGCCTTGGCCGAGCGGTAGGACGCCCATTCCAGGACGCTCATCGCGCCGAGCAGCACGGGGTTGGTCATGCCCATGGCCTTGGGCAGCTCCGGCCAGAGATCGCGCACCTCGAACACGAAGGGCTTGCGCCGGAAGGTCGAGGCGGCGATGCCCGGCAGACCCGCGGTCAGCGGCGTCGAGGTGCAGAAGATCAGGTCGTAGTCCTCGCGCAGGGCGAAGGTGATGCCCTTGAGCGCATATTTCGCGAATTTCAGCGTGCGCGTCGCCACGCCGTCATAGTTCGAATAGTTGAGGTCGAACTCGACCACGCGAATGCCGTCGCACTCCCCGTCCCGCCGCCCGCCGACGAAGGGCTGCTCAAGGCCCGTGGCCGAACGCGTGTTCGAGCCGCAGACCATGGTGACCTCATGGCCGCGCTCGATCAGCCGGCGCGCAAATTCATAAGGCCGCCCATACCACGAGCCCTTGCGCGTCGAAAAATACTGACAGAAGTAGATGACTTTCATTTTTTTTGACTTGCCTCGATCACGCCTGAGGGTCGGCGTTTCCTCGTGGACGTTCTAGTCCCTGCCCGATGCTTCTCAGTCGGAGGCGGACAGGGTGATGGTGGTCTCGATCATACGGGCGTCCGGTCCGAGCTCGACCTCGAGCACCGGGATGGTGTCGAGCTCGAGATAATAGCGGGACTCCTTGCCCTCGGCGAGGCGGATGTCGGCCGGCGGCTGGTCGGCCTCGATCGTGATGGTGGCGAGCGGCCCGGACAGCGTCACGCCGTCCAGCACCCAGTCGGACGGTGCCAGACGCCAGCGCAGCACGGCCGCCTTCGCCTGCCCCTCGATCTCGTCACGGATCCGCCAGACCGGGCCGTTGACGCTCACCGTGCGCCGGTGGCGGCAGCCGTCGCTGTCCCGATAGGCGCCGCTCCAGGAAAGCAGGCCGTCGCCCTCCGCGAGCTCGCCCACCTCGGAGGGCTTGAGCCAGCTGCCGAACAGGAAGCGGCCGAGCCTCGGCATCTGATCGCGGCCGTCGAACTCGATGGTGTTATGGGCCGCGGTCGCACGCAGATCGGGGGCGGCGCCGGGCGCCGGGTTGTAGCTGAACGAGCCGCTGTCGCGCAGGAGATTCACACCGTCCACCCAGAGATCGAGATGCAGCGCGTCCGCATGCGCCGGGCGAAACGCGAAGCTTGGAAAGCGCACGCAGCCCCAGACCGTCGCCGGCACGCCGGCAGGCGAAGTCGCGCTCGTCCCGGGGAGAACGGGGCCCTCCGTGGGCACGCCGGGGCGAGTCGGCGCCATGAGGACGAAGCCGCCATCGGGCATCACCCGGGACGAGCGCTCCAGCGGCTCTCTCGGCGCAGGGGCGAGACCGAGATTGACGAGCTGCCGGTCGTGCTCTCCTTCGGGATAGGGCACCCGATCCTCGAACAGCTTCATCGCGAGCTGCACGCTCGGCCGGAAATCGCGGTAGTCGGTGGCGCACAGCACGAACAGCCTGGCCCCGTCATTGCTGCCGACATTCGGTCCGTCGCCGGTCACCGGATCGGTCATGTCGTAGAGCCAGTGGACCCCGGCGGCGACCCGGGCATAAAAAATCTCGGAGAACGCCGGCAGCTCCAGCCGGCGGCGCCACCATTCGACCATGGACAGCATGTCGATCACGAAACGGTGATAGGTGATCGAATATTGCGAAAACGAGCCGTCCTCGGCGAACAGGCGGGCGGCGAGGCGCTCGAGCTGCTGGCGCCCGCGCTCATGCCAGGACCGGGGCCGGCGCGCCGCCGCGTCATGGCGCATCAGCCAGGCGCCGGCGATGTAGAGGCCGGCCGCCTCGCTGATGCTGTGATTGTTGTCCTGGGCGAGCGCATACTGGATGGTCGCGGCGACCCGCTTGCTGTGGATCTCGACGAACGCCTTCAAGGCCTCGCTTGGGGCCTCACTGGCAGCCTCGCTCGACTCCTCGCCCGCAGGCCCGCCGGGGGCATCGCCCGACGCCGCCGCCGCGCCGACCCCGTCCTGACCCAGAAGACTCGCCGCCAGAAGGGTCTGCAGCATGCGGATCGTGGTTTCCTGCCCGCATTTCCAGTTGGGGCCGAGAAAAGGCGGGTTGTGGCGCCGCCAGTCGCGGATCAGCGCGTTCAGCCGCACGATCGGCGCCTCGCTCCCGCCGTCGCGCGCGGCCAGCGCCAGCTTCAGCGCCCAATCGAAGCGCGACAGTTCCCAGATCGCCTTGATGTCCCGTCCCGGCCGCACGAAATCCGGAATTTTCGACCAGTGCCGCTCCGGCTCCTCGAAGCTTTCCCCGGCAAAGGGATCGTAGAGCCAGGGCACGTGACCGTTGACCGGCATGTGATGCCGGGAGAAATAGACCGCGAGATCCGGCTCCAGGGACGCGTCGTCGACCACCGTCTCGGCGCGGAACAGGTCGCCCATCGCCGCCTCGGCCGGCGAGGCGGTCAACCATCGGGCAAGCCGGGTGCGCTTGATGCCGCGATAGGCGGCGACCCGCGCGACATTGCCTATCCCAAGCGCCCTCGCCGTGCGCCAGCGCTCGATCCATCCGGAAACCGCGGTCATGACAGTCGATCAGCTTTCCTGGCAAACAATAGCGTTTCAGATCGCTAAAAGCCCCTTACCTGAAGAGCTGTCAACAGATCCGCGTCATCTCGGACGCAGAAGGTGCAAAAGTCTCGGTGATATTATACATAATAGTAGATGAGAAAGGTCGACGCTTACACCAATAATTGAATTGTCGCCGTTGCCCAAAGTCAACGCCTATCCCGTAGACAGCATGTGAGGCCAGTGATGAGAACTGGCCATCGATTGATCGCCATGATAAAGGGTAAGTCCTTAAAATGTCTGTCGGGTGTTATCGACACAACCAACCGAATAAAGCCGCATGAACGCCGAAGACGTCGAGAACAGTCGGGAACGCGAGCTCCCGGACGGGAATGCCCCCTTTGCGGGGCAGGCCGATGCTCGGCCGGCCGAAGGCCCCATCGAGCTCTCGGTCATCATCCCCGCCTATAACGAAGAGGAAAGCCTGGGCTTCCTCTACGACCGCCTGGTCGAGAGCCTGGACCCGCTCGGCATCGCCTACGAGGTGATCCTGGTGGACGACGGCAGCGCCGACCGCACCTATGAGAAGCTCGCCGAGCTCGCCGCGCGCGACCCGCGCATCCGGGTGATCAAGCTCCGGCGCAATTACGGCCAGACCCCGGCCATGGTCGCCGGCATCGACCAGGCCCAGGGCCGCGTCCTGGTGACCATGGACGCCGATCTGCAGAACGATCCGGCCGATATCGGCATGCTGCTCGAGACGCTGAACGAGGGCCACGACATGGTGGTCGGCTGGCGCATCAAGCGCCAGGACAAGTGGCTATCCCGAAAGCTGCCGTCCATGATCGCCAACAAGCTGATCGCCAAGGTCACCGGCGTGAACATCCGGGACAATGGCTGCACCCTCAAGGCGTTCCGCGCCGACCTGATCAAGCGCGTGCCGCTCTATGGCGAGATGCACCGTTTCATCCCGGCGATGAGCTCCACCCTCGGCTGCTCGGTCGCCCAGGTCGGCGTGCGCCACCATGCGCGCCAGCACGGCGTCTCCAAATACGGCCTCGGCCGCATCTATCGCGTGGTGTTCGACCTGATCGTGATCAAGACGCTCCTCACCTTCGCCCAGCGCCCGACGGCCTATCTGACCGTGACCGCTGCAATCGCCGGCCTGCTCAGCCTGATCGGCCTGGGCGCCGCCATCTACGCCGCATTGGCATCACCCGAGGCAACCGCCGTGGTCTATATGAGCTCATCGATTCTTCTGGGGTCGCTTGCCCTGTTTCTGGGGCTGATCGGCGTCATCGCCGCGACCATCCATCACGCCAACGCCGACGCCACCCAGGCGCGTATCGGGGAGTGGAGCACATGGTGAGCCCAACCGTGCTGGCGCGCGACCTGCCGCAGACGGAGCAGAAGACCGAACAGGATGCCGCCAACCAGGGCGAGCACCCGGAGGCCGCCACGAACCCGTCGGTGTCGGTGGTGGTCGTGGTCCTGGTGGACGAGCCCGAGATCCTCTCCTCCTACCGGGCCTATCGCGATGCCCTCGATCAGAGCGGCCGCTCGGTCGAGTTCATCTACGTGCTCGACGAGAGCAAGCCGAAGGCGCTCGAAGGCCTGCGCGCCCTTGCCGCGGAGGAGGGCAAGCGCCTGAAGGTGATCGCGCTCAGCCGCTGGGACGACGAGATCGGTGCCCTGAAGTCCGCGGTCCGGCGCGCATCCGGCGACATCATCCTGACGCTGCCCGCCGTGCTCCAGGTCGAGCCCGGCGATCTCGCCAAGGTGATCGACGCCGCGGCCGATGCCGACATGGCCGTGGCCGAGCGCCCGACGGTCGGCAAGTCCTGGCTCTACGGCCTGCAGGACCGCCTGTTCCACGGCGCACTGCGCGTCCTGTTCGGCCGGCCGATGCGCGATCTGGTCTGCCGCGTGCGCGCCTACAAGCGCGCCACCATCGAGGAGATCCTCGGCCACAGCACCCAGCAGCATTTCCTGCCGATCATCGCCCATGATCGCGGCTTCAGCATCCGGGCGGTCGACGTCGCCGGGCGCCAGACCGCGCGCCCGCATGCGCGCTTCGGCTCGCAGCTGCGCCTTTTGTCGGACACCATCGCGCTGTTCTTCGTGCTGAAATTCGTCCGAAAGCCCCTTCGCTTCTTCGGTGCGATCGGTCTGCCGCTGCTTCTGGCGGGCCTCTTGTGCACCGGTGCGCTCGCCATCGGCCGCCTGTTCTTCAGCCTGGCGCTGGCCGACCGTCCGCTCCTGATCCTGGGCGTGCTCCTGATCGTCCTCGGCATCCAGGTCATCGCGCTCGGCCTGATCGGCGAGATCATCATCTTCGCGTCCGGAAAACGCACACGGGAATATACCGTCGAGAAGATTCTCTAACCACTTCGCGACCGTAAAAAGACTTTTTTAACAATATGTTGCCATGATCGGGGCGTCGTTTTGACGTGACCCCTGTCATGCTGTCGCCACGCCCTCAGTCTTGTCAGTGTCACAAACATCAACTAGCTCTAGTGGTATGGCTACGTCGTTGAAGAGACCTCATCACAGAGCCACCCGGCCGAGCAGGCCGGCGCGACCGAGGCGATAAAATGCGCGCGGTCGAGCCTTCAGCCCTAACCCCGCTCGACGCCTGCCCGACCCTTGTGCTCAACGCCGACTACCGGCCGCTCAGCTACTTCCCGCTGTCCACCTGGCACTGGCAGGAAACCATCAAGGCGATGTTCCTGGATCGGGTGGCGGTGCTCTGCCATTACGAGCGCACGGTGCGCTCGCCGTCCGCCGACCTGAAGCTGCCGAGCGTGGTCGCGCTCAAGGAATATGTGCCGCAGAACCGGCGCCCGCCCTTCACCCGCTTCAACGTGTTCCTGCGCGATCATTTCACCTGCCAATACTGCCTGGAGCCGTTCGGCGCCCATGAGCTGACCTTCGACCACGTCATCCCGCGCTCGCGCGGCGGGCGCACCAGCTGGGAGAACGTGGTCACCGCCTGCACCCGCTGCAATCTCGCCAAGGGCAGCCGCCTGCCCAAGGAATGCAACATGCGCCCGCACCAGGTCCCGGAAATGCCCTCGACCTACGAGCTGCAGGAGCATGGCCGCGCCTTCCCGCCCAACTTCCTCCATGAAAGCTGGCGCGATTTTCTCTACTGGGACACGATCCTCGATCCCTGATCCCGCGTCCCGCCGATACCGCCGCCGGTTTTGCCCCGCCGCACCTCGCTTTCCTTTGGATCATGCCAGTTTTTGGCGTAAGGTGTTGATCTTATCGAGCCGCTAGCCTTTTTGCCTGAAGACTGGAGACGACGATGGCGACGCGCCTGGTCCTGGCGTTCCTGGCTTCCTGCTTTCTGTTCGCCCCGGGCCTCTCTGCCCAGGATGTCCGCTTCTTTCGCATCGGCACCGGCGGGGTCGCCGGCACCTACTACCCGATCGGCGGTCTGATCGCCGGCATCATCAGCAACCCGCCGGGCTCGCGCCCCTGCGAGAAGGGCGGATCCTGCGGCGTGCCCGGTTTGATCGCCACCGCCCAGAGCTCGAACGGCTCGGTCGCCAATGTCGAGGCCGTGGCCAGCGGCGAGCTCGACAGCGGCTTCGCCCAGTCGGACATCGCCTATTGGGCCTATAGCGGCACCGAGATCTATGAAGGCAAGCCGCGTCTCGAAAACCTGCGGGCGATCGCCAACCTCTATCCCGAGAGCATCCATCTGGTGGTGCGCCGCGGCGCCGGCATCGACAGCATCCAGGACCTGAAGGGCAAGCGCGTCTCCCTGGACGAGCAGGGCTCCGGCACGCTGGTCAACGCGCAGATCATCCTGGACGCCTTCGGCATCGGCGAGGACGACATCGAGGTGCGCCACATCAAGCCCAATTTCGCCATCGCCGAGATGCGCGAGAATCGCCTGGACGCCTATTTCGTCACCGTGGGTTATCCCGCGAACTCGGTCACCGAGCTCGCCGGCACCGAGACCGTCGACCTCATCCCGATCACCGGCCCCGAGGTCGACAAGCTGCTCGAAGACCATGTGTTCTTCTCGAAGGACGTCATCCCCGCGGGCACCTATGAGGGCATCGGCGAAATCGCGACGCTGAGCGTCGGCGCGCAGTGGATCATCGCCGCCGAGGCGGACGAGGCGCTGGTCTACGGCATGACCAAGGCGCTCTGGGACCCGAGCGCGCGCACGCTCCTCGACTCCGGCCATGCCAAGGGCCGCGCCATCACCAAGGAAACCGCCCTCGACGGCATCGCCATCCCGCTGCATCCGGGCGCGGAACGCTATTACCGCGAGGCCGGGCTGTCGCGCGAAGGTTCCTGACGCCGCCCCTCCGCCGCCCTTCCGCCAAGGCCTCTGACCGCGCAGCCTTCGCCGGTATGCGCGCGCACGCGCCGCCGCCGATGCGACCTGCTGCGACGTCAATCAAATCTTCATCTTTATCGTTCAGGGTTTGTGCACCCTAACCTCTCACGGCGTGCACGAGACTGGACAGGATGGGCATGCGGCTGCAGGGCTTTCCAGGACTTCCGGAGGCGGCGATGTCGATCCTCCGATATGGCGCCCGGTCTGCGATCATGCGCGATCAGCGCGGCATCGTCGCGATCATCGTCGGCCTCGCGGTCATCCCGATGTTCGCGGCGATCGGCCTCGCGATCGATGGCGCGCGCGGCTACATGCTGCAGTCCAAGCTGTCCTACGCCATCGATTCCGCGGGCCTCGCCGGCGGCCGCGCCTTCGACAGCGATCAGCGCGAAGACGACATCCAGATGTTCTTCGACGCGAATTTCCCTCCGGGCTACATGGACGCCACGATCCAGGGCGGGAAACCGCGCGTCGTCTTCGATGACGAAGCGAACACCATCACCATCGAGGCCACCGCGACCATCCCGACCCGGTTGATGAGCGTGGTCGGCATTCCCACCATGAGCGTCTCCGCGCGCGCCGTCATCCAGCGGCAGCTCCCGGGCATGGAACTGGTGCTGGTGATGGACAACACCGGCTCCATGCGCAGCGACGGCAAGATCGGCGCCATGAAGGACGCGGCGACGGCGCTGATCAACATTCTCTATGGCGAACGCGAGACGGTCGACAATTTCTGGGTCGGCCTCGTCCCCTATGCGGCGACGGTGAACATCGGCAATCACCGCATCAGCTGGATGGACGGCTTCAACCCCAACAGCTTTCAGCCGAGCAGCTGGAAAGGCTGCGTCGAGGCCCGGAGCTATCCGAACGACAGCAACGACGCCCGGCCGCAGGTGGAAAAATGGCAGCCCTTCCTCTGGCCGACGACCTTCGAGCACTTTCCCAACCCGCACCACGCGGCTGGCGCAGGCTCCTATGACGAGGACGATCCGGCCACCTGGGGCGAGTATCTGAACGGCGACAACGACTGGGATCCCGACGGCACCCAGGAGGAGCTGAAGGAAGACAACAACGACCAGAACGACGGCACCGGCCCCAATCTCGGATGCGGTCCGGCGATCACCTCCCTGACCGCCAGCAAGACCACCGTCCTGGACGCGATCGACGAGATGCAGCCCTGGCATCGCGGCGGCACCATGTCCAATCTCGGCCTCGCCTGGGGCTGGCGGGTCATCTCGCCGAACTACCAGAACAGATGGAAGGGCGACACCCCCAACGACCTGCCGAAAGACTACGACGCGCCGAACTCGACCAAAGCGGTGATCCTGCTCACCGACGGCCAGAACGAGTGGTACGATTGGCCCGGAAAGACATGGAGGGTCGGCGGCGAGGACCATTATTCGGGCCTGCCCGGCAGCAACAGCTACCCGAACAGCTATGACGACGACTTCCGGGACGACTGGCCGGGCGCCGACTACACCGCCTATGGCCGGCTCAGCGAAGGCCGTCTCGGCACCACCAGCAACAGCCAGGCGCGATCGACCATCAATACGCGCATGCTCGAGCTGTGCACGGCGATGAAGGATGAGGGCATCATCATCTACACCATCACCTTCCGGCTGAACAGCACCGCCACGCAGAACCTCTTTCGCAGCTGCGCGAGCCGTCCCGGCTTCTATTTCAACTCGCCGAGCAACAGCGATCTGCAGCAGGTCTTCGTCCAGATCGCCGACGAACTCAGCAATCTCCGCCTCGCCGAATAGCGGCGCACGTCCTGCCGCTGCCTGAACGGCGGGCGCTCGTGCCGATTGCCCCTGGAGCGAATTCCCATGATATGCGATCGGAATGCACGCTCCAGCTTTTTGTTCTCGGCGCATTTTCTTGTCGATCAGGTGATCACGTCCGATCGGAAGAAGCTCTAGGGCATCGATCCAAACAGAGCGATCAGCGGTGTTTGGAAACATCGATGCAAAACCAATAACCCAGTGCTGCGGCTTGTGAATCATCCGAATGCGCCGCTGCACCAGGTTTCCGTCGATGATACGCCCTGCGCCGCTGCCGTCCGACGAGGCCTCGCCCTGGCTCCGGAGCACACCCCATCGGTCGCTTCGAACCGAGCAGGAAATGCGTCGGTTGCCATCGATGGAACGGCCTGCCGCTGCTGTCCGGCAGGTTTTCTTTCCAGCCTTAGGCTTTCCTTAACCCGTCTCCGGCATGCTGTTTCATGGTCCACGCGATCCTGGGACTCCGCCCATCTGCCGGGAAATTTCGGGCGAGGCTCGGATTCTCAGGATCACATGGACCCGCAAACCATGCTCGACCCTAGCCATGGCGGGTTAAGGAAGAATGAACGCACCGGCTCTCCTCTGCGCGTCGGCCAAAACCGCGTGGGGAAGGCCATGAGAGGCGGCGGCATGCTTAGGCAGGTATGTCGGTCACGACCTTGTCATCCTCCATCGATCCGTGTGAAGCTTCCCACTAGCGAAAATTCGAGGCGACCTGACGTTGCCAAAATCAAGGGAGGTTGATCGTGTACCGTCATTCCAGCCTGACTGCAGCCGCCATGCTGCTCGTCTCCACATCGATCGCATCCGCCGAGGACATCACCCTCAAGGCGTCCCACCAGTGGCCGGGCGGCAAGGGTGACGTGCGCGATGAGATGGTGCAGATCATCGCCAAGGAGGTCGGCGCGGCCGACGTCGGTCTGTCGGTCCGCGTTTATCCGGGCGCGTCGCTGTTCAAGCCGAACGACCAGTGGGATGCGATGGTCAAGGGTCAGCTCGACATCTCCGCCTTCCCGCTGGACTACGCGTCCGGCAAGCACCCGCAGTTCAGCTCGACCCTGATGCCGGGCCTGGTCAAGAACCACGAGCACGCCAAGCGCCTGAACGACAGCGCCTTCATGGCCGACATCAAGGCGATCATCGACGAGGCGGGCGTGGTGGTGATTTCCGATGCCTGGCTCGCCGGCGGCTTCGCCTCGTCGAAGCAGTGCATCCTCGATCCGGCCGACGCCCAAGGCCAGGTGCTGCGCGCCGCCGGCCCCGCCTTCGAGCAGATGCTGGTGGGTGCGGGCGCCTCGATCAACTCCATGCCGTCCTCCGAGATCTATACCGGTCTCCAGACCGGCGTGCTGGATGGCGCCAACACCAGCTCGGGGAGTTTCGTCAGCTATCGCCTGTTCGAGCAGGTCACCTGCCTGACCGAGCCCGGCGAGAACGCGCTCTGGTTCATGTACGAGCCGATCCTGATGTCCAAGCAGTCCTGGGAGAAGCTCACGCCCGAGCAGCAGGACGCCCTCATGGCCGCCGGCCAGAAGGCCGAGGACTTCTTCTTCGATGCCGCCAAGGACCTTGACGGCAAGCTGGTCGACGCCTTCAAGGGCGCCGGCGTCGAGGTGGTCTCGATGAGCCCGGAGCAGCACGCCGCCTGGCTGGAGATCGCCAAGCAGACCTCCTACAAGAGCTTCGGCGACAATGTCGAAGGCGGCGCCAAGCTGATCGAAGAAGCCCTCGCCGTCGACTGACCCTGCCAGGGTCGGGGTTGACTTGCCTGAGCGCGGGAGGGGGGCTGGCCTGGATTGGGAACGCCGCGTCAGCCCCCGGCTTGGCTGCGCCGTGGGTGCGGATGGTCGGACCGGCCATGCCGGGCCGGCCCGTGCGTCTCGAGGGGCCCACCCCTGCGGCGCCCGAAGCCATCGGCCCGCACGGTTAAGCCTTTCTTGACCGAGCCATGCTACCAAAGGGGGAGGTCTGATGATCCATGCGATCCTGGGAGTCCGAGCCTCGCCCCACCTGGCTTTCGCGGGCGGGCGGATTCCCAGGGTCGCATGGACCAGATCGCGACCATGACAGAGAGAGTTTAAGGAAAGGTTAGCGACCCATGCGTCACACCGATCTCCCGGCCCTCATGTCATGACCATCCTTCAAAGGACCTGGGCGCATACCGCAGGACCAGGCTCAAAAGGTCGACGTCCATGAGGTGGACACTCCACCGTGTGGTTTGCTGGTTGTCGACGCTCGGCGGCATCGTCGCCGTCTGCCTGCTGCTGGTGGCGCTGGCGGCGGTCTGTCACCTCGTCTTCGTGCGCTACGTCCTGGGCGCGTCGGCCATCTGGCAGCACGAAACCGTCAGCTTCTCGCTGATCGGCGCCACCTTCCTCGGAGCACCCTACGTCCTGATGACCAAGGGCCACGTCAATGTCGACCTGCTCGACCATTACGTCGGCGACGGCGCGCGCAGCACCCTGTCGGCCGCGGCCTCGCTGGTGACCATCGGCTTCTGCGGCCTGATCGCCTTCCTCAGCTATCACTGGTGGTGGGACGCCTGGGCCGGCGACTGGCACAACGAATCCGTCTGGGCCCCGCCGCTCTGGATCCCCTATGCCGCCATGCCCATCGGCATGACCCTCCTCACCCTCCAAGCCCTCTCCGACTTGCTGTCAGCAAGCCGATTCACGTTGGGGCCGGACGCGCCGTCGGACGATCGCGCCTCCGCCAACACCGACGTCACCCGCGAAGGACGAGGTCCAAGTCAACCAACTGCCGGTGGCAGCGATGGGTGAGTTGGAGCTGGGGGGGCTGGTGGCTGTTGTGACGGTGGGGCTGCTGCTGCTGGGGGCGCCGGTGGCGTTCGTGCTGGGTGCTGTCGCCATCGTCTTTCTGGTGGCGGTCGAGGGGGTGGACGCGCTCGATATCGTGCCCAACGTGTTCTATGGCGGGCTGGACAGCTTCGCGCTGCTCTCCATCCCGATGTTCATCGTCATGGGCGGGGCGGTCGCCTCTTCCCGCGCGGGCTCGGATCTTTACGAGGCGCTGGACCGCTGGCTTTACCGCGTGCCGGGCGGGCTGATGGTCTCGAACATCGGCGCCTGCGCGATCTTCGCCGCCCTTTCCGGCTCCTCGCCGGCGACCTGTGCCGCGATCGGCAAGATGGGCATTCCGGAGATGAGGAAGCGCGGCTATGCCGACGGGCTCGCCACCGGCTCGATCGCGGCGGGCGGCACCCTCGGCATCCTGATCCCGCCCTCGATCACCATGATCGTCTACGGCATCGCCACCGAGACCTCGATCGGCCGCCTGTTCCTCGCCGGCCTCCTGCCCGGCCTGCTGCTCACCGGCCTGTTCGTCGCCTGGGGGCTGATCCAGGCGCGCCGCCCAGCGGGCGGTGGCTCGACTTTTCGAGCCCGGGAGGTCGGCTACAGCCTGCGGGAAAAGCTCGAGGTTCTGCCGCGCGTCGCCCCCTTCCTCCTGATCATCGCCGGCATCCTGTTCGTGCTCTATGGCGGCGTCGCCACCCCTTCGGAGGCCGCCGGCATCGGCGCCGTCATGTGCCTCGCTTTGGTGATCGTCATCTACCGCATGACCCGTATCAGCGATCACTGGGAGATGCTGCGCGCCTCGATGCGCGAGTCCGTGATGATCCTGATGATCATCGCCGCGGCCGAGCTCTTCAGCTACATGATGTCGACGCTCTACATCACCCAGTCGCTCGCCCTCTGGATCGCCGATCTCGAGGTCGGCCGCTGGGTGCTCATGGCCTGGATCAATCTTTTTCTGCTGGTCGCCGGCTTCTTCCTGCCGCCGGTCGCCGTCATCCTGATGACCGCGCCGACCCTCCTGCCGATCATCGAAAGCGCCGGCTTCGACCCCATCTGGTTCGCGGTCATCCTCACCATCAACATGGAAATCGGCCTGATCACGCCGCCGGTCGGCCTCAATCTCTACGTCATCAACGGCATCGTCCCGGATGTGAAGCTGCCGACCATCCTCTGGGGCGCTCTCCCCTTCATGCTGTGCATGGTTCTCGCGATCGTGCTGCTCTGCATCTTCCCGCAGATCGCGCTCTGGCTGCCCGACACCCTGATGGGCCCAAGCTTCTAAGGGGCGCGGTGTGGCGCGGGCACCTCGTGGACTTGGACCGGCGCAGCCTGGCCCGGAGGTATGCGGTCAGGTCTGACGAGCGCAGGGGGGTGGCATCGGGTTGAGGGAGTTGCGGCGGTCGCTTCCGGGCGCGGCCTAGACCGCCACCTTGTGCGATGCGGGGTGGTAGCTCAGCGGCTCGGGGCGGCCGACGGCGAAGCCCTGGACGAAATCGATGCCGATGCTGTGCAGCATCTGCGCCGTCTCCTCGCTCTCGACGCATTCCGCCACCGTCCGCAGGTCGAGGCTCTTTGCCACGTGATGGATGGCCTCGACCATCGACCGGCTGCGATGATCGCTCAGGAAATCGCGGATGAACGACCCGTCGATCTTCAGATAGTCGACCGGAAGCTGCTTCAGATAGCTGAAGGACGACAGGCCGCTGCCGAAATCGTCGAGGGCGAAGCGGCAGCCGATCTGCTTCAGCTTGGCGATCAGCGATTTGGTCCTGGAGAGGCTCTGGATCGCGGCGGTTTCGGTGATCTCGAAACACACGTTCTCGGGCGCGATCGGCAGGGTGCGCAGCAGGCGCTTGATGAAGCCGATCAGGCTCGCCTCGTTCAGGCTCAGGCCCGACAGGTTGATGTTGATGCGTGTTTCCGGCTGGCTGGCGAGCATGGTGAAGCTCTGGCGAATGACCCAGCGATCCATCTCGGCCATCAGGCCGTAACGCTCGGCCGCCGGGATGAAGCTGTCCGGCGCGATCAGCGTGCCGTTCGATCGCACCATGCGCAGCAGCACCTCGATGCGGCTGCCCTCGCCATCCCGATCGGCGAGCGGCAGGATCGGCTGCGCGTAGAGGACGAAGCGGTCGTTGTCCAGCGCCGAACGGATCTGGCTGGCCTTGGACATCTCGTCGCGGCGCAGGCGCAGCTCCCGATCGTCGGCCTGATAGACCTGCACGCGATTGCGTCCGGCATCCTTGGCCGCGTAGCAGGCAAGATCGGCCTCCGCCATGATCTCGCCGACGCTGCTGTGCGCCGCCGTGATGCAGGCGATGCCGATGCTGGCGCCGATCTCGAACACGCTTTCGCCATGGAAGAAGCGATCGTCGTTGAGGGCCGCGAGCAGTTTCTTCGCCATGTTCTGCGCGCGCCGAAGCGAGCAGTCGCGCAGCAGCAGGCCGAATTCGTCGCCGCCGAGCCTGGCCAGGATGTCGCAATCCCGGATCAGACCCTGCAGCAGCCCGGCGACCTGGCGCAGCAGCCGGTCCCCTGCCAGATGGCCGGCGGTGTCGTTCACGATCTTGAACTGATCGAGGTCGATGAAGCAGAACACCGATGACCGGCGCCCGCTCGCGTTCCGCCGGATCGCCCAGGCCAGATGGCGCTCGAACGCCCGCCGGTTGATCAGCCCGGTCAGCGCATCGTGATTGGCCTGATGCTCCAGCTGCCGTTCCAGGCGATAGGCCGCGGTGATGTCCTTGGCGGCGCCGCGATAGCCGATGATCGCCTCGGCGGCGTTCCTCACCGGGCGAAGGGTGCTGCGCACGCGGTGCGTCCGGCCGTCCGCTCCCTTCAGATCGTGCTCGATTTCCACGGCCCGGTCGACTCCGGTCGTCCTCAGCTCGTGCCAGAGATCCCGGGATGCCGGATCCTTCAGGACATCGGGGCCGAGCACCTCGACCGGATCCTTGCCCAGGAGCTCATGCGGCTCCCGGCCGGCCAAGGCCGCCATGCTCTCGGACACATAGGTGTAGCGGCCTTCGGCGTCCTGCTCCCAGAACCAGTCGGCGGCAAGCTCGGTGAAGTCCTTGAACCGGGACCGGCTTTCCGCAAGCGCCGCCTCCATCCGCTTGCCTTCCGTGATGTCGCTGACGACGAGCAGGGTGTCGCCATCCGCCGTTCGCCGATTGCGTACATGCAGCCAGCGGCCGCCAGCCACGGGAAATTCGGTGAAATGCGACTCCGACCGGAAGGTCACCAATCGATCGGCCACCCATTCCTCCTCCCGGCCGATCGCGTCGAGAATTTCGCCGCCTTCGACGCGGCCGCGCAGGATCGCCTCAAACGAGACGCCGATGCAGAAATTCGGCGTCGTCGGTATGTGCATGCGCTCGTAGAAACGATTGCACGCCACCAAATGCCCATGCTCGTCAAACAGCGCGTAGCCGTCGTCGAGATGCTCGATCGCCTCCTGAAAGCGCTGCCGCGCGCGCTCGGCCTGATGATACTCTGTCATGTCGCGGCTGGTGGCGATCGCGCCGGAGATGCTGTTGTCCGCCTCACGATAGGGAACCACGGCGGTTTCCCAATAACGCGTCTCACCTTGGAGGTCGGGCCGCCAATAGCCGTGGCGCGTGCTCTCACCCTTTTCGATCACCCGTTTCAGGTTCTCTTCCGGTCCGTTTCGATAGTGCTCCCGGCCGATCAGCTCGCTGAAATGCCGGCCGATCACCTCCTCGGCCTTGCGGCCGTGATAGCGAAGGTGACTTTGATTGACGAGGCGCACGCGCCGCTTGGCATCGAGAATGACCACGCGCTCGGAGATCTGGTCGATCGCCGAGCGTGCGAGCTGCAGCTCTTCATGCCGCTTCTTCGCCTCGGTGACGTCGCGCAGCACCACGATCGCCCCGACGATCTCGCCGCTCCTGTCGCGAAAAGGCTCAAAGTTGAAATCGAAATCGCGAAGATCGCCCTTGCTGTCGATCTGGCTGCGATGTCCATGCAGGCTCTCGCCGGCGAAGCAGCGGTCGAATTTCTCCTTGGCCGAACCGTAGAACTGCTCTCGGCCGAGCACCTCCATCACGTGCCGACCGAGAAAATACTCCCTGGTCTTGCTGTAGAAGCGCACGAGCGAGTCGTTGACGAACACGTAGCGATAGTGCCGGTCGACGATCGACACGCGATCGATCACCTGATCGATCGCCGAGGCATAGCTGCTGACCGCATGCGCCGCCGCACGCTCCTCGGTGACGTCGGCCAGGATCAGCAGCGTGCCGCCATCGTTGGTCTTGATGTGCCGGGCCTCGAGAAGCCGATCGCGATGGCTGACGTCGAAGGTCTGGTTGTCCGGAGATCGAAACGCCTCCAGCCGCCTGGCGATCCAGGCCTCCTCCTGCCCGATCGCTTCCGCGATCACGCCGCGATGCACGAGATCACGGATCATCGTTTCAAAACTGTCGCCGGGTCGAATGTGCCCTTCGCCCCTCGACGCGTAGTCGACATAGCGCTGGTTGAGGAAGATCAGGCATTCATGGGCATCGAACAGGGCGTAACCGTCGGGCAGCTGATCGATCACGTCCAGGAGATGCAGATCGTCCACGTTTGCCGGCCGCCGAGCCGCAGGCGGCAGCTGATCGAGACGTCCGGATCCGTCGCGCTGGCCGATGATCGTGCAGTGAAACGCCGGCTCCTGATGCCACACCACCTTGCGCACGATGACGTCGACCCAGACGGCGCCGCCATCTTTGTGCACGGCTCGATAGGCGTAGCGGTTCGGCACGCAGCGCCCGGCGGCGCGCTCGACGCTGTAACCGTTCATCCGCGCCCGATCGTCGGGGTGACGCAGCGGCTCGATGCTGGGCATGGCCATCACCTCGGCCGCCGTGTAGCCGTGAAGAGCAGCCCATGCTTCGCTCACATGGAGGGGCGTCACGCCCCGATGCACGATCACGCAGCCCCGTTCGTGATCCAGCGGCTGATCCTGGCCGGTCATCTCTGATGTTGAAACCTGCTGGCCGTCGATCTCGGCCTCACCTGGGGCTGGGTGCTGCATGTCGAAATGAGGTGCTCATCATTTTATTAAAGTTGTAGATAACCATTCCTAATAGGCGGAATGGAAATGTAAACCTAGTGTCTTTTTTTACCCGAAGTCTTGTTCTCCTTCGGCGACAGCTTTGTCCAGGCCGCTCGCCAGGCATCGTGCACAGCGGCTGCGGCTGCAGCCGTGTCATGGATGGCTAAGAGAGTCCTGTTTCTAAAGACAAGGTTCATCATGCCGTCGACCGTGATCTTCACCTCAGGATGGTGGGATAGACCGAGACGACGGTTCAGCCGTGATGCCTTGCTTATGTTCTCGATTATCCAGGAGTGACCCCATGCTCAAAATGGTGCAGGCCGAACCCAGCCCCGCCAACGATCGTGGTCTCGGATCCTTGAAGGGAGTGAACCTGCTGCTGGTCGAGGACAATGAAATGGACGTCGAGATCTTCCGGCGTGCCATGCGCAAGACCGGTCTCGCCCACCCGATCACGGTCGCCCATGACGGCCTCGAGGCTTTGTCGATCCTGCGCGGAGAGAACGGCACCCAGCCCCTCCGCAGACCGAGCGTGGTGCTGCTGGATCTGAACATGCCGCGCATGAACGGCCACGAGTTTCTCGAAACCATCAGGGCCGATCCGAAATTGACCGATCTCGTGGTCTTCATTCTCACCACCTCCGATGCGCCGCGGGACAAGGAGCAGGCCTACCAGCGGCATGTCGCCGGCTACATGCAGAAGTCGATGTCCGGACCGAGCGTCAAGGAGGCCATCCAGATGATTCAACAGTTTGCCCATGTGGTCGATCTGCCGCACTAACCGGGCGGCGCCCCGGAAGGATCGGCAGACCGCGCCGTTTCTCGGGCTTCGGTTCGGTCTTCGAAGTGCATCGGCGGGGCCGCCTTCATCATCGCAACGTCGGAGAAGCAACCGGTGCGACTCTCGTTCTGGACCGCGCTCAGCAGCTCACTGGTGGTGATCGGCGCCGCACTGGTGATCCTCTTCGTGACCGATTCGCTGGTGCGCGATCGGCTGGAGAGCTCGGTCTCGGCAAGACTGGAACAGCAGCTCGACAAGGAAATCAGCCTGCTGCGCGCCCGGCTCGACGGGGTCGGCAACGACATCAGCGCGATCGCGCGCGGCCCTCTCCTGCGCGCCTGGCTCGACGCCGGGCCCGACGATCCGAGCCGCGACGTTCTGTGGCAGCAGATCAACCGCCAGCTCGCCACCGTGGTCGCGACCCATGACCACTATTTTCAGCTCCGCTTCCTCGACACCACCGGGCATGAGCGGGCGCGGGTCGATCGAAAGGACGACGACGTGGTGGTCACGGCGCGCGCTGACCTCCAGGACAAGTCCGATCGCGACTATGTCCCGCCGGTGCTGGCGCTGCTGCCCGGCGAGATCTATCTGAGCGCGCTCAATCTGAACCGCGAGCATGGCGTGATCGACTATCCGCTCAGGCCGACCATTCGCCTCGGCGCGCCGGTTTTCGACGACGACGGCGAACGCCGCGGCGCCGTCCTGGTCAATCTCGACGCCGCGCGAATCCTGCCGCCGCGCGAACTCGACGGCGCCCATTTCATCATGGTCGACGAGTTTGGCGCGTTCCTGCGCCATCCGATCCCGGATCAGGAATTTGGACTGGAGCTCGCCAGCGGGGTGACGCTGGCGCGCGACTACGCCGAGGCGGCGGCGATGCTCGGCGCCGGCCAGGCCGGGACCGGCCGGCTCCTCGAAGGCCTGATCGGCGGCGAGTCCGAGCTGCTCGCGTTCCGGCAGATCCTCTATGATCCGTCGAACCCCGGGCGGCACTGGACCGTTGTCCTCACGCAGCCGCAAGCGCTCGCCTTCGCACCGATCGCATCGCTGCGCTACCGTCTTGCCATCGTCGTCTTCGGTGTGGCCATGCTCGCCTGCGCCGCCGGCTGGCTGCTCGCCTATCGCGTGACCAAGCCGCTCTCCCACCTCACCAGAACCGCCCGGCGCATCTCCTCAGGCAATCTCGACACGCCGATCGAGGTTCGCGGCGACGGCGAAATCGCCGAGCTCGGCGCGGCGTTCAAGCTCATGACCTCGCGGCTGCGCCAGATGATCGAGGACGAGCGCCGCGCCAATGAGGAGCTGGGCAAGACCAACCAGGAACTGGAGCGTTCCAACCAGGACCTCGCCGACTTCGCCCACGCCGCCTCCCACGATCTGCGCACCCCGCTCCGCGCCTTGCGCGCGATTCCCGAATGGATCGAGGAGGATCTCGAAGGTCTCGACCTGCCCGACGAGGTCGGCAGGCATCTGCACGCGATGCAGGCTCAGGGCGAGCGCATGGAGAATGTGATCAGCAGCCTGCTCGAATATTCCAGGATCGGCAGAAGCACTGCCCAGCTCCAGCCCTTCGATCCGGACGCCACGGTGCACAGGGTCCTGGACCTGCTCGCCATCCCGCAGGGCTTCGAGGTCGAGGTCGCCTGCGAATCGCGCGGGATCGCTGCGGTGCAGACCGAGTGGGAGCTGATCCTGCGCAACCTCATTCAAAATGCGGTCAAGCATCACGATCACGACCACGGCAAGATCCGCATCGACGGCGCCTTGTCCGGCTCGTCCTTCGTCCTCGAAGTGTCCGACGACGGGCCGGGCATCCCGTCCGAATATCACCAGCGCGTGCTGCTGCCCTTCCATGCGCTGAAACGCAAGGACGAGGGCGGCGGCACCGGCCTCGGCCTCGCCCTGGTCAACAAGATCGTGCAGCGTTCCGGCGGCCGCCTGGAAATCCTGTCAGGCCACGGCATCCGCGGCACCTGCTTTCGCGTCATCCTGCCGGTCGGCGTCCACGACGTATCCGTCCGGCAGGCGAGGCCGGCCGCCGCCTGACGCCGCGCCGCCGCCCTCTTTTCGAGAGCGATGACGGCGCTCCGGCCCGCGGTCAGCGACCGTCGGTCGCCTGGCGCATGGACAGCGCGATCAGGCCGTCCGGCTGCTCGCCGTCCCCGGGCTGCAGCCAGCGCTCGACGATCTGATCCATCGCCCGCTCGGCCGCGCGATGCCACTGATGCGCCTGGGTCTCGCCGGCGCGGGTGCGCCGCGGCGCGGCCTCGTAGGCGGCCCTGGCCGCTTCGTCCGAAATCATGATGACGAACGCAGCCGGCGCATGCTCGGCCGAGAGCAGATAGCCGCCGAGCGTCGCGACATAGTTGATCGAGCCGGTCTTCGCCCAGATGCGCAGCGCCTGATCCGGCCCGTTGAAGCGCCGGGCGAGCGTCCCCGACCAGCCGGAGCCCGGCAGCAGGCTGGAGAGCATGCCGTCCTCCCAGCCATGGCGCAGGATCGCCGCGAGCTGCGCCGGCGACAGGCGCGCCTTGCTGCTGAGCCCCGAATGGTTCTCCAGATGCGCGCCCTCCCAGGACACCTCGGGCATGCGCGCGCGCAGCGCCGCAAGCATGACATCCGCCGAGCTCCCAAGCTCGGCGACCGGCGCCAGCGTCCTGGCCGCCGACAGGCCGATCAGCTCCGCCATGAGATTGTTGCTGTACCACAGCATGTCGCGCACCAGCTCGCGCAGCGGCGGGCTTTCATGCAGGGCGAGCAGCTCGCCGTCCGCCGGCCCGGACAGACGCGCCGGCGCCGGCAGCGTGATCCCGTAAAGGGCGGCGAGGCCCTGGAACACGCGTCCGGCATGCAGCCCCGGATCCTTGACCGGCAGGCTGCCCGCCGAGCGCCGAGCGCCCTTGTCCGCAAGCTGCCAGACCGCATGCCCGCCCGCTAAGCTCTTGAGCTGCACCCCGCCCGGCGGCAGGCGATCGGCGGCCGCCGTCTCAAAGGACGCCTCGTCGAGCTCGGGCACGGTCTCGGCCTCGAGCGCGCCCGGCCGGTTCCAGCGCAGGTTCACCCGGTTGAACGCGAGCGAGAGCGCGCCCACGCCCGGATTGTAGGCGGCCTCGGTCGGCTGGCTGGGCTCGATCTCGGTGAACCGCGGCAGCGCGCCGTCGTCGATCAGAAAACGCCCGTCGATGCGGCTGACGCCCTTGCGGACCAGCCGCTCGATCAGCGGCAGCAGGTCCGGAATGTCAAGGAGAGGATCGCCGCCGCCCACCAGGATCAGGTCACCCTCGAGCACGCCGTCCACGATCGGGCCGTTCACCCGCAGTTCGGTGCGAAAGCGGTGCTCCGGCCCGAGCAGCTCGAGGGCGGCGACCGCGGTCGCGAGCTTCGCCGAGGACGCCGGAATATGGCTGCGCCCGGCCTGACGCCCGGCGATGGTCGTGCCGCGCGCCAGATCGAGCACCACATAGCTGACCTCGGCGCCGTCCGGCAGGATGTCGGGCAGCGGTTGGGCCGGATCGTCGTCGATCGCCAGCATCGGCCGCAGGACGCGCGCGACCGGCGGCTCCTCGCCGGCCGGCGCCGCCGCGGGCTCCACCGCCGCCGCATCCAGCGCCAGCTCCGGCGGGTCGGGCGTCAGGGTTGACGGCGCGGGCGCTAGGCGGCTTTCCTGGGCGACCGCAGCCGTCTCCGGCGCTGGCCGGACAGCCGACGAACAGGCCGACAGGATGGGAATCAGGACGAGGGCGGCGAGAAGAGGCGATGCCTTGAACGTCATGTGCCCTCCAATGCGTGGGGCGATAACAGCCAATGCAATTATCACAGCATGGCAAGCGCCGGATCAATGCACAAGGCAGGACTCGGTAAATAGCAGGGTACGCCCTGCCGCCCGGTCCGGGGATGTTGGCGCGCCGGCCGGCGTGTTAACCTTGACGCCGCCCGCCCGCGCACGCCTTTGCCGCCGCTCCTGACCCTGTGCCGGTGTCGATCTGCGGCCCGAGCGGCGCGTCCGCGCCTAGAACGCGACCAGGAAAGCGGCCACCACGCCGACCAGGCCCCAGAACACGGTGTTGGCGAACATGCGGAAAATCTGCCGGTGCTCGCTGCCCTCGGCGAGCCCCAGAAACGAGGCCGCGGCATCGCCCGGCATCAAGAACAGCCGCATCGTCTTTGCTCCTTCGGATGATGCCGGGCTCAGCAGGCCTGACAGGGCGAGGTCGGCAGAGCGCGCGCCAGCCAGCCCGGGCCGTTCTTGCCGCCGGTCATGCCCTCGCTGATGTCGTAAAGCGCCGTGAACCCGCGTTCGGCCAGCAGCTTCTCGGCGAAGGCCGAGCGGTTGCCGCTGGCGCAGATCAGCGCGATCGGCCGGCTCCTGTCGCCGTCCACCAGCGCCAGGATCTCGTCGAGAAAGGCGGCGCGCGGCTTTCTCGCGTCGTCCAGCAGCGAGGCCCCGACCGCAGGCGCCGGCATCCCGCTCGCCGCCCACTCCGCCGGCGAACGAATGTCGACGATGGTGATTTTTTCGGACTGCGCGAGCGCGAGCGCGTCCTCCGGGCTGATTTTTTGACTTTGGGCCGAGGCCGATGAGGCGATCAGCATCGTCAGAACGAAGAAGGCGCGCAGCACGGCTTTTCTCCCATGGTCGAACCAGAAGGGCGCTGGAAGCCTCACCCTAGGCGATCACGCCAGGCGCGACGGTGACCTAGTCACCCTCACACCGCCTTTTGCGCCGCCGTCCGCAAAAAACTCGTCTGGAAATCGCAGCGCTTCCAGGTTTCTTCACCGCCGTCCGGCCGGGTCAGCACCATGGTCTCGTCGTTGAGCTGGCGCATCAGGATCTCCTCGCCCGCCCCCGGATCGCGCTCCGGCACCACATAGCGAAAGGCATGGCGCGTATAGTCGCCGGAGGTGGCGGTGCCATGGGGCGTGACGATGTCGTCCCCCTCGATATGCAAATTCCGCCCATCCCGCGGAAAGCACCAGTCCCCGTCGATCTGATCGGCGCGGGCCGTGACCGACGCGGCCAGCGTGAAGGCGGACGCCGCGAGCGCAAGCAAAAGCCGGTGTCGCTGCCAGGACCTCATGACCAGCTCCAAAAAATGAGAAGCGTGCCTGAAGACTATGGCATCGGATCGTCGGCCTGTCAGCGGATGATCGAACCGCCGGCCGCAGCGAAGGCCGGCGCGAGCTGCCAGCGCTCACCCGAAGCCGCTTCCCGCAGCAGCGGGATGAGCCGGCAGCGCAGGGCGCCGAGGACGACGCCGCCCAGGGCGCCAAGCGCCAGAAACTCCCCATAGACCTCCTGCTCCGAGCCGGCGAGGCCGGGAAAATAAAAGACCCGGATGACGCCGAAACCGATCAGCATGCCGACCAGGACATAAGCCGGCATGAGCCACCGGCCGGCGAACGCCTCGACCACCAGCGACATGGCCAGGACGGGCAGCACGGTCAGCATGGCAATGCCCGTCGCCCTCCGCCCGATCACCCGAAGGGCGTCGACATCGAGCGTTCCGCGCTCCAGCAGCCCCGGCCCCGCCAGAACCAGCGCCACCGCGAGGGCAGCGCCGGCAAAGGCCAGCAGCCACCACAAGGCCTCCGCCACGCGAGCGTTGGTCCGCACCAGAAGGTCGTGATGATCAGGTGACATGAAGGCGTCTCCAGCTAGCGGCAGGTTTCGACGACCCGCCGGCGCGTCAGTGCCTTCCACCATCTCCCGGCCACGGCACCGACTTCCATTCTGGAGACAGCAAAGCCCAGGTGGCGCCCGGCAACTATGACCGCTGTCACAGTCTCGGGCCGAGCTTCTCACGAGCCGCTATCGGCAGATCCCCGAGATTGGTGAAGCAGACCGCTCCTCGGCACCACGTAGATGAAGTCCTCATAAGCTTGGCACAGGCCGTCGAACGACGTCAAAAGCTAGGCGTGATAAGAATAGCCAGGAGCCACTTGTTTTCCTCTTCTCCATCTGGAGCGAACAGATCCTCCATGAACGGATGTATTCTCATGATGGGATGAAAGAGCTTTGGCTCAAACTCATTCTTCTGCCTGTTCGGACCGACAAGGACCGCCGTCTGTCCGCTGGACAGCCCGACATCGACTTCCGTCGTGAGAGCGGGCGGCATGAGTTCATCATTGGCTTCGACCGCTCCGTCGGCAGCCAGCCAATCGATAGACGGCCGAAAGCCGATATCGATCCTGTTTGCCTCGTTGGACGTTAGGGTGAACTCCAGATGAAGGCCGTATTTCTTGTAGTCGACGACTTGGCCGCTTGCATTGACGATGGGTTCCTCGCCACCGGCAAAGAATTCATTCCGTTCATCACCCAGAGCGACAGTTAGCGGTATATCCAGGACAATAGCACGCCCTTTATCTTCTGCATCGTCGATCAGACGATCGATGTCTCGTCGCGAAGGCGGAGCGGCGCCCGGATTGAGAGGGATGCCCTCGGCCAGCGGGTCGGCAGAGAAGCCGACATAGAGCTTGTTTGCCTCATCGGCAATGTTCCATCTGAGACCGAGATCGCCGAGATCGTCGGTTCTGATTTTGACAAGGCGGACCCGGAGTTGGACGGGGGTGCCATCGTCGAGTCGGGCATCAGCGCCCGATTTTGCCTCGGACGCTGGCTCCTCGACGCCCGCCGGAGCGGCCGAAGCGCTCTCCAGCAGGGCGATCATCTGCTCCCTGGAGAGATAGGCGGTCGCATCATATCGATTGTCCTGCTGCCACTCGCGGAGCGCCGACCGCGTGCGGCTTCCGAAGATCCCATCGACGGCGCCCATGTCATAGCCAAGGGCCTTGAGAGCCTGCTGGATTTGCCGGCGGTCCATGGTCAGCGCATTTTCCTCAGTCGCCAGCGTCTCGTTCTGCAGGTCGGCGACCCTGCTTCGGGCCAAAGGTGCAAAAACCCCCTTGTCTCCGAATCGCTCGAGGTAGGCTTCGAAGTCGGCCAGCCGGCTGCTGCCCTTGATGGTCTCCCAAAAGACCGTCTCGGCCCGATCCGCAGTATCGCTGGTAGGAGTTGCAATGATATTCAGGTTCAAGATGAACGGACCGCGCAGCGAGGAGCTGTCCCAGGGGACCTGCCCTTCACCGGTGACCTCGACCACGCTGTTGCGCACCCGCTGCATCATTTGACTTATCTCGAGGCCGGGCTCATCCAGATGCGTGAGCATCGCAGCCGTGAAGGGGCTGTTGCGATCCTCGCCGTCGGCAGCGACATCGCCAGGCGCCGTCGCATAGGCGATGAACGTGCCGACAGCAGTTTGCATGCGCGCAAGGCCGCGGCCGACGCTAGCCTCCCGGCTGGCTCCGAGCGACTGTCGAAAATTGCGCGCGAGCGGGTTGTTTCGGCAGGCATCGAGAAAGACGAGGCGCGTTGGGACGGCGGTCTCCATCACCTGCAGCACCTGATCCATATCGATCAGGCCGAGGCTGACGTCGCCCTCGGTTTCCAGGATTGCATCGGTCGGAAAGAGGTAATTCCGGCCCCGATACTCCATCGCATGGCCTGCATAGTAGAAGAGCCCGGCGTCCGCTCCTTGCAGGGCACGGTCGAACCTGCGCAATGCATCCCGCATCCCTTTGTAGTCAAGATCGACTGCCTCGATGACCTCGATCCTGAGATCGCGCAGCTTGGCGGAAATCGCCGTCGCATCATTGACTGGGTTTGCAAGGACGGAGCCCCTGTCGTCATAGTCGCCATTGCCGACGACCAGTGCGACCCGCTTCGAAACTGCCAGGGC
This sequence comes from Alphaproteobacteria bacterium, assembly GCA_041398025.1. GTDB lineage: Bacteria > Pseudomonadota > Alphaproteobacteria > Geminicoccales > Geminicoccaceae > JANQPX01. The sequence continues at coordinate 261,689 of JAWKVM010000008.1, read as the reverse complement.
ATGTCCGTCCCCGCTCATTGCGACTCCGGGCAAGGCGACGAGGCTGAACAGGATCAGCATCAAACGACCGACCATGAATTCACCACTATTTCTTGGTTGCTTGAACGCGATAGCCATAGAAAACGGGCGAGGGGCTGACAAGGTTCACCAACCCGAGGGCTCCTCCCAGTTCTCACATAGATATTTTGGGCAATAGCGCCACTCAGAGCCGACGGATGTGCGACAGATCACAGACGGCCGACGCAAAGCAGGATGAGCGGTTTCTAATATCGGTCATCACGGCCAGACCGTATGAAGCCGTCCTCTGCCGCCACCAGACCCAACTCAGGCAAGTCCGAGAAAAATTGGAGCGGGCGATGAGATTCGAACTCACGACCCCAACCTTGGCAAGGTTGTGCTCTACCCCTGAGCTACGCCCGCTCGCGCTCGTCCGTGGCGGTGCAGGATGCACCGGACGATTGGGGGTATTTAGGAGAAAGGCCGGCGTTTGGCAAGGGGATTCGAGGCGGTCGCGGTGTCGGTGGAAAAGCCATGGCGGGCCGGGCAACTCCAAGTCAAGGCAGCGGGACCACCCCGCCCTTGATAGTCGAGAGGCGTTTCGCCATGTTAGGGCCAGATTTGGCCCGGCAGGGGCCGCTTCAGACGTGGGTTGGAAAAGACGATGGCGCTATTGTCGGGACTCCTGGGCGAACGTGAACCGTCTGCCGGCGGCAGCGGGGATTGGATCAAGGATAGCGATACCAAGGGGTTCATGGAGGATGTGATCCAGGTTTCCCGTACGGTGCCTGTGATCGTCGACTTCTGGGCGCCCTGGTGCGGTCCCTGCAAGCAGCTGACACCCGTTCTCGAGAAGGTGGTGCAGCAGGCCGCGGGCGCCGTGCGCCTGGTCAAGATCAACATCGACGAGAACCAGGCGCTCGCCCAGCAGCTGCGCATCCAGTCCATTCCGATGGTCTACGCCTTCAGGGACGGCCAGCCGGCCGACGGCTTCGCGGGTGCGCTGCCTGAGAGCCAGATCAAGGCCTTCGTCGAGCGTCTCGCGGGCCCGATCGGGCCGGGGGCAGCTGAGGTCGGGGTCGAGCAGGCGCGCGACGCGTTGAACGCGGGTGAGGTCGATCTCGCGCTCGACATCTTCCAGCAGGTGCTCGCCGAGGAGCCGGACAATGTCGACGCGATTGCGGGCGCCGCGCGTGCGGAAATCGCCCTGAATCGTGCTGCCGCGGCCAGGACACGCCTCGATAATGTCGCATCGGAGCAGGCCAATCACGTCGAGATCGCTGGCGCCAGGGCGGCGCTCAGCCTCGCCGAGGAGGCGGGCACGCTGCCCGATCCGGGTGCGCTCGAAAGCCGCCTGCAGGCGAATGCCGGGGACCACGAAGCCCGCCTCGATCTCGCCACCTCGCTCTTCCTGCGCGGCCGGACCGAGGAGGCGATGGAGCGGCTTTTACAAGTGGTTAAGGCCGATCGCGAGTGGCAGGACCAGGCCGCGCGCAAGCAGCTCCTGAAGTTCTTCGATGCGCTCGGCCCGACCCACCCGGCGACGATCCAGGGGCGCAAGCGCCTGTCGGCGGTGCTCTTTTCCTAACCCTCTGAAATCCAAGGATCTTGAATTCATGATGGAGGTCTGCGCGGATCGCGCTATATAGACTGGCATGACCATCTTCAGCGATCATGACCGCCAGCCAGGAAGCGATCAGGGCGCGCTCGAGCGCCTGCCCTCGCGCTTCCCGATCTTCCCGCTTTCCGGCGCGATTCTGCTGCCCGGCGGCAACCTGCCGCTCAACATCTTCGAGCCGCGCTATCTGCAGATGGTGAAGGACGCGAGGCGCGGCGATCAGGTCATCGGCATGATCCAGCCGAGCGCCGCAGGTGAGGATGAGCTGCCGCTCTATCCCGTTGGCTGCGCTGGAAAAATCACCAATTTCGAGGCGACCGAGGATGGCCGCAACCTGATCACGCTGACCGGTCTTTGCCGCTTCGAGATCGCCAAGGAGCTGACGGTCGCGACCCCCTATCGCCAGGTGATCGCCGACTTCGAGCCCTGGCAGGGCGACCTGGAGCCGGACGCCGCTCCCGACAGCCTGCGCCCCCACCTGGTCGAGGCGCTGCGCAGTTACTTCGCGGTCCACGACATCAGCGTCGACTGGGGCCAGATCGAGCGCGCGCCGCTCGAAGGCCTGCTGACCTCGCTCGCCATGATCTGCCCGTTCGAGCCCTCGGAAAAGCAGGCTTTGCTGGAAACGCCCGATGCGTGCGAGCTCGGCCGCACGCTCGTCGCCCTCCTGAAAATGGGCACCCTCGACAACGACAGCTGCAGCATCCGCCACTAGGCGCAGGCACCGCCTGCAGGGCGCACTTAAAGAGACTTTGGATCTGGACATGACCGACGAGCCCACAACCGCAAGCGACGACCAGCCGGTCGCCGTCTCGTCCGTCGATCCCAAGCTCCTGGACATCCTGGTCTGTCCGCTCACCAAGGCAACCCTGCGCTATGACCGCGAACGTCAGGAGCTGATCAGCGACGAGGCCGGCCTCGCCTACCCGATTCGCGATGGCATCCCGATCATGCTGGTGGACGAAGCACGCACGCTCGGCGAGGACGAAGCCATTCCGGATGCGGTCAAGGCCAGGCCGAGCGCCAGCCGCGGCAAGGCAACGTCATGACCGCGGAGGACGGCGCGCCCTGGCCCACGGAAATCCGGGTCGACCGCCAGGAAAAGCTCCTGCGCATCGCCTTCGACAACGGCGACAGCTTCACCCTTCCCGCCGAACTGCTTCGGGTCGAAAGCCCGTCAGCGGAGGTGCAGGGCCACGGTCCCGGCCAGAAGGTCACCCTCGCCGGCCGGCGCCATGTCGGCATCATGGACGTCGAGCGGGTCGGCAACTACGCGATCAAGATCAAGTTCGACGACCTGCACGACACCGGCATCTACAGCTTCGCCTATCTGCACCATCTCGGTGCCAACCGGGATCGGCTCTGGCAGGACTACCTGGATGCCCTGAAGCGCCAAGGCTTGAGCCGCGATCCCTGAGACAGGGCAGCGCATGCCTTTCCGGCACGCGTCAATATCTTTTTAACATTTTCCGCGGAGACTCGAAGGGCGTGCGGACACGCAGCCCTCCTTTGGAAAGTTTTCGCCATGCATCGCTATCACCGGCTTCGCGCCGACTTCAATTGGTTGAACGACGCCGGAGAGACGGACCTCGGTGCGGGTGCCGTGCCGGACCGGGCTGCGCCGTTATCCTGGCGGCTGGGCGCGAGCATGTGTGTCGCCGTGGTGATGACGGCCGCAGCCTTTGCGGCGCCGGCCTACATGACCGGGCTCAACCCCATGAACCTCGCCATGCCTTTGCAGGACGGCCTCGATGGGCAATCGATGCGACAGCTCGCCTTCGAGGACGGGGAATTCCTGATCGAGCCCGCCGCCGGGCCGATCGGCCAGGATCAGATCGCGGCGTGCCGCGCCATTCTGGCCGACGAACTGCAGGGCGACGCGGAATGACGACGGCCGCCATGCATCCGATGCGCGCATCACATCCGAGCAGGCTCTGGGTGGCTATGGGCAGTCCCGGCCAAACACCGGCATGAAAGGGCCGGGCCGCTAGAACTTCCCGTATTTCAGATAAGCCTCCTGCGGATCCATGCCGTCGAGAATGGCGGTGCGCACCTTGTTTTCCGTGGCGACCGCCGTCTCTGCCGCATCGACGATCGCTTCGGCCTGATCCTTCGGCAGGATCACCATGCCGTCGCGATCGCCGAGCACGTAGTCTCCGGGGTTGACGGCGACCTCGCCGATCGTGATCGGCTGCTCGAACTGGTCCGGGAGCCAGTAGCCGACCACGTCCCGCGGCGTGTGATAGCGATACCAGACGGGGAAATTCTGCTCGATGATGAAATTGACGTCGCGGCAGCCGCCGTCGACCACATAGCCGCGCACCCCCTTCAGCTTCAGCACTTCCGCGGAAAGCTCGCCCATATGGGCGATCACACTGTCGTTCGGCTGGCAGATCATGACCGTGTCCGGCTTCGCCTTGGAGAGCAGGCCGGTCCATTCGTAGAGCGTGGTATGGGCGTCGGCTGACCTATCCACCTTGCCGCTCACCGTCGACACCACGCCTGCCAGGGTCTGCTCGGGAAACAGCGGCCGGATCTCGGGGGGCAGCGTAAAATTCGAAAGCCCCATGCCGCGCATCACGTCATGCGCGACGCCCGTGTAGATGTTCTCCAGTCTCGCGACGAGATCCATATCGTTAACTCCTCCCTCTCTTCCCATCACCCGGCTCACCACACCTCCAGCCTACGATAGAAAGTCTGCCACCATCCAGTCCAGGCCACGGACTTACCTGTTCGCCGTGTCGGCTTCTTGTATGACCCTTCGCTGACGCTGCGCTCATTTGGGTAATCGCAAATGAGCGGATTCATGACGACCATAGCGATCAGCACTTTACCGGCCGCGAACAGCACTACGCTCAAAAGGCGATTAACTTGATTGCATGAATCAATTTGAAAGCGAGGTTCACTTTCACTAGACTACGCGCTTGAGTTCACCTCGTTCCAGGAAGCGGACGAGAAACTCGATTTTAGATGAGTCGGCATTGCGCCGGATTTGCATATACAGAAGGACTATTCCGTCATGGTCACCATCGCGAAGTTGAACCACCAGCGAAAACTCGCTGGCATGCCTCTCTTTCGTTTCGATCTGCTGCAGCTGCAGCCCGAAGACGTCCAGGATCTGCGCGACGCTTACGCCGCAATGTACGAAATCTCGGACATTGCGATCGGCGACAATCGCGGCTACGCGGCGATCGCCCGCGGCCACGGCTATGATCAGGGCCTGTGCCACAACGACAACCGCATCTTCCTGACCTGGCACCGGGCCTATATCTACGCTTTCGAAAAGGCCCTCAACACGGCGCTGCAGTGGAAGCGGGGCGACTACGAGCTCGAACTCACCTTGCCGTATTGGGACTGGACCCAGTTCAGAACCGCCACCCATGCCTCCAACGGCCTTCCGAAGATCCTGAACGACGCGACCTACGAGAACGAAGACGGCACCGTCGTCGACAATCCGCTTGCCAAGGCAAAGAGCCTCTTTCGCACGATTTCACAGGGGCTGACCGGCGACGATGCCTTCACCCATCGCTATCCCACGCAGTTTCGGAGCAGCGTCCCCCTGCTGCGTGACGAGGTCGATCGCTATCTCACTAATCCGAGCTTTTCGTTGTTCACCAGCGATCTCGACTTCGGCGCGCATGGTGCGGTGCATGTGCTCGTCGGCGGAGTCGATCCGAGTTCGCCGCTTCCCGAGTCAAACGGCGACATGTGGTCGATTACTTCGGCCAGCTTTGATCCGATCTTCTGGCTGCACCACGCGATGGTCGACAAGATCTGGTACGACTGGCAGGTCCTCCATCCCGGCGTCAGCCTCCCGGATCATGTGTTGGAGACGCCGGTCTATGGCGGGCGGCCGGGCGGCTTCTATGTCGATGCGGAGGCGTCCCTTCGCTACATCTATACGTCCGATTCCGTCGAATCCGCGATCGCTTCTTCCGGGACGATCGACGAACCCTCGCCCGGAATGGAAGCCGCCGCGGCCGACGCGGGCGAGCGGAACAGGGAAGTCCCGCTCGGCGAGGTCGTGGGCGGCTTCGCGCGTGCGCAGCTCGACTTTCTTCGCCTGCGGCCGCCGAAGGAGAGCTTCGAAATACGGGCCTATATCGACAATCCGACATGCGACGCGAAGACCGGATATGACGATCCGAGCTACGCCGGCCGGATGATCCTGTTCGGTCACGGCAGATGTCATGGCGCGCCCGGACATTGCGATCCTGAACAGGCGAAGCGCGACGCGTACGATATCCGGCCCAAGCATCCGCTGCGCTACGAGCACACCAGCTATTGTCTGGATATCACGCGCGGCCTGCGCCGCTATATCGGCAGGAAGAAAACCGTCAAGGACGTGAAGCTGTATCTGGTCTTCGCGGACGGCACAGGCCGAGGCGTGGCCCCTGCCGTCGTTCGCTATGAGGGCTGTTCGCTGCGCACCTTCGCCTGAACGATCGATGCTCCTCGACGACGGCCCGACAACGGCCGTGGCCGCAGGCGGAGGATCCGGCCCGCCTGCGGCTTTGGGCAATCCGGGTCGCAAGCGGGTGCGCGCGCCAGGCACGCGAACGGGAACGGGATCATGCTCGAAGGCGTCCTGATCGTCTGGATTCTTGGAGATGTGCCCGGCCGGCCGGAGCGGGACGGGACGCTCGCTCGTCCGGTCATCGAAGCGGGCGAGCCCACCCGGCGGGGCGTTCTGCCTGACCAAGTCTTGCATTCGATGAACGCCGGATCATCTGGAACAGAAATCGCTTCCTCATCCGCAGCAGGTCCGTTCATGAGGATCAACATCCCGCCCAGCGCTGCCGAGTCCGGGACGATGCGTGTTTGGCTACGCAAGGTCCCGGACGCCAGTAACGTCGTCCATGCCTTTCGCGTCGACCGAGACGGCACGGCCACGAAGGAAGTCGCCCGCGCCTATATTTATGGTCGCGGTGCCGGCTCGACCGCCAGCGAACGCGTCATGCTGCTGTTCCGTTTCCAGCCCGAGCCGGGACGAGCGCCGCCGCGTGCGGGCGAGGAACTCGAACTGCGTGCGGCCGCTCCGGACGGCCGCGGCTTCGTCCCGATCGAGCTTGACATTATCGGCGTCCAGTAGGCTGGCCTGCCGGACGTTTCCGCCCTTTCAGGCCGGACTACCGAACGACGCCGCCGAGCTCGTCCTCGATATGGGCTCGGATGATCTCGTCGATGCTCTGGTCCCCTTCGAAGCCCATGCCTTTCGCGCGTTTGGCGTCGAAGGCGGGGAGCCAGCCGGAGACGATTTTCTGGATGTGGGCGTCCGGCTCCCAGCTTATGCGGTCGGCGACCCTTTGGCCGGCGACCCGGACCAGGGCCTCCTCGACCTCGCCGATCGCGACCGAGATGCCGGGGAGCGTCAGCATGCGCGCCGGGCCGAAGACCTCGCCGGGGAGAGCGAGCGCGTGCAGGAAGGCCTCGACCACGCGCCTGGGCGACAGGATGTACATGACCGAATCCCGGCTGACCGGGCAGATCGCCGGCTCGCCCGCGAGCGGTTCGCGGATGATCGAGCTTGCGAAGGTGGACGCCGCCTTGTTGGGCTTGCCGGGGCGCACCACGATGGTCGGCAGGCGAAGGGCGCGGCCGTCGACGAAGCCCTTTCGGCTGTAGTCGTTGACCAGCAGCTCGCCCGCAGCTTTCTGGGCGCCATAGGAGGTCTGCGGGTTCAGCCACATGTCGTCATGGCCGACCTTTGGCATGTCACCGCCATAGACCGCCACCGAACTCGCAAACACCAGGCGGGGCCTGGACCCCTGACTTCTGCAAGCCTCGAGAATATGGCGGGTGCCGTCGAGATTGACCGCCATGCCGAGATCGAAATCGGCCTCGGCATTGGCGCTGACGATCGCGGCGAGATGAAAGACGGCGTCCACGTCAGGCGTGATCAAGTCAGCGATCTGACCGTTGTCAGTGATGTCGCCGGCGATTTTGGTGACGCGCGGGTCCTCGGGGACGCCGTCCGCCTCGACCACGTCGAACAAGGTGAGCTTCTCGAGACGCTTCGTCCCCTGGCCTTCGAGCGCGATGCCCTCGGCCCGAAGCAGCGCTGCTGCCAGTTTCTTGCCGATAAAGCCGGCGCCGCCGGTAATCACGATATGCACGATCCGCCTCCGCTGAACATCCGCCCCGCTTGCAACCACGTCGATATGGGATAGAACGGGCTTGCGCATCATTTTAACCATCCAGGGGGGCGTTCTCCAAGTGCGCGGGCGCTTGGAGCCGTCGGAAACAGATGTCACTTCTTTTGGGCTGCATCGCGGACGATTTCACCGGCGCCACCGATCTGGCGAGCATGCTGGTCCAGGGCGGCATGCGCACGGTTCAGCTGATCGGCGTGCCCACCGAGGCGGTCGACGTCGGCGACGCCCAGGCCCTGGTGATCGCGCTCAAGTCCAGGACCATCCCGGCCGACGAGGCCATCCGCCAGTCGCTGAAGGCGCTGGCCTGGCTGCAGGCGCGGGGTGCGCGCCAGATCCTGTTCAAATATTGCTCGACCTTCGATTCCACCGATGACGGCAATATCGGCCCGGTGACCGAGGCGCTGATGGCGGCGCTCGACACCGGCTTCACCATCGCCTGCCCGGCCTTTCCCGAGAACGGCCGCACCGTCTATCAGGGCCATCTGTTCGTCGGCGACCGGCTGCTCTCGGAAAGCTCGATGCGCCATCATCCGCTGACGCCGATGACCGACAGCGACCTGGTGGCGGTGCTCGGCCGGCAGAGCCGGGGCAAGGTCGGGCTGCTGCCGTTTTCGGTGGTCGATCGGGGCCCGGATGCCATCCGCGAGGCGATCGAGCGCCTGCGCGCCGACGGGACTCGTCAGGCGATCGCCGATGCCATCAGCGACCGGCATCTGGTCGCGCTCGGCCACGCCGCCGAGGGGCTGAAGCTGATCACCGGCGGCTCGGGCATCGCCATGGGCCTGCCCGGCAATTTTCGCGATTCGGGTCTCCTCGGTTCTTCGGAGACGGCGAACCGGCTGCCGGCGATCGAGGGAGCGTCGGCGGTGCTCGCGGGGAGCTGCTCCGCGGCGACGCTGGCCCAGATCGAGCGTTTCCCGGGGCCGCATCACCGGATCGATGTCGCCGGCCTTTGCCGCGGTGCGGACGAAGCGCGCCGTGCGCTCGATGTCGCCGGGCCCCTGCTCGGCGAGCGGCCGATCCTGATCAGCGCGTCCGCGTCACCCGAGGAGGTGAGGGCGGTGCAGGCGGAATTCGGGCGCGAGCATGCGGGTGCTGTCGTCGAGGAGACGATGGCGGCGATCGCCAAGGCCCTTCGCGCCAAGGGCGTGCGCCGCTTCGTGCTCGCCGGCGGCGAGACCTCGGGGGCGATCGTCGGCGCTCTCGGCGTGCAGGGCCTGCGCATCGGCCCGACCATCGATCCGGGCGTGCCCTGGACCGCGAGCCTGGGCGAAGCGCCGCTGGCACTCGCCCTGAAGTCCGGCAATTTCGGCGGCGTCGATTTCTTCGACAAGGCGTTTCGCGTGCTGGACGAGCTGAACGGAAGCGCATCGTGAGCCTCGAGGCGGATCTGCGCGAGGAGATCGTCGAGCTCGGCCGCATGCTCGCCGCCCTCGGCCTGTCCCACGGCAGCACCGGCAATATCAGCGCCCGCCTGGACGACGGCTGGCTGCTGACGCCGACCAATTCCCGCCTCGGCCGGCTCGATCCGGCCGATATCGCCAAGCTGGACGATCAGGGCAACCACCTTGCCGGCGAGAAGCCCTCCAAGGAGGCGTTTCTGCATCGCTGCGTCTATGAGATGCGCCCGGACGACCGCGCGATCGTGCATCTGCATTCGACCCATTCGGTCGCAGTGTCCTGCCTCGACGGCCTGGATGCGGCGAACTGCCTGCCGCCGCTCACGGCGTACTATGTGATGCGCGTGGGCAGGCTGCCGCTGGTGCCCTATTTCCCGCCGGGGGATGAGCGCCTGGCCTCCGCCGTGCGCCAGCTCGCGGCGAAGCACGCCTCGGTGCTGCTCGCCAATCACGGGCCGGTGGTCGCCGGCAGGAGCCTGGACGGCGCTGCCGGCGCGATCGAGGAGCTGGAGGCGACCGCGAAGCTCTATCTGCTGCTGCAGGACAAGGCGACCCGGCCGCTCACGCCGGAGGATGTGGACGAGCTGGAGCGGCGGTTTCCGAGAAGCTGACGATTCGCAGCAAAAGCCCGCAGATCGTCACCCCAACCCATAGGCCCGGGCGGTGCGCAGGCGGAGTGCCGCGTCCTCGCCGCCGGTGGCATCGATCGACGGCCGGCCGAGGGCGGCCTGCACCGCAAGATCCGGGGCGAGCAGCGATGGCACGCTGCCGGTCACCGGCTCCGGCTGGCCAGGTGTGGCCGCGTTCCCGGCCTCTGCCGGCATGGCTCCCGGCGGCGGCGCCTGCGCATCGGCCGCCGCCTTCGACTCAGCCTTGCGGGCACGCGCCTCCCCGATGTCGACCGCCTGGCGCTCCGCCTTTCGCCCTTCGCAGGACGAGCAGTAGTCGATCGGCGGCATCAGCGACAGGGGCGTCATGGGCTCTCTTCGGTACGGGCAGTCGGCCGGGCCTGGCGAGACTAGCGCATGAATATCGCTAAATGATTAACGTCCGGCCCGGCGGCCCTGCGCCTGGGATGCCGCCCTTTACCGCTTCCCGGTCGTCGGCATCAGGAAGACGGCGGAAAACAGGCGCCGGACGTCGTTCATGCCCCGCGGCTTGACGCCCTCCCAGTCATCCTCACCAGCTTCGGGCAACCTGTGCTCCTTCCACAGCGTCTCGGTCATCGCCTTGCCCTGTCGGATCAGGGCGTAGAACGCATCCTGCGTGGTCCGGTCATAGGGGGCGGCCTCGGTGTCGCCGGGTCCCTTCGCCGCAGTCATCCAGGGGATCCAGCACCAGCTGTCCTCCCAGGCGTCCACCGAGCGCTGGAAATAGACATGGGCCTGGTGGATCTGGTTCTGGCGCAGCAGCGCGAAGGCGTGGTTGCTGAGGCTGGCGGCAAGCCTGGGATCGCCGCGCTCGAAATGGCGCTCGGCGATGTCCAGCGCCCGTTGCCAGTGCGCCCGGGCGGCCATGGCGTGATTGGCCCGAAAGGCGAGCAGCGCCTGCTCCTGGGCGCGCTCCCAGGTCAGATCGATCCGGTTGCGGTCGACCGGTATGGGGTGGCTGTTGACGGCGTCGAGGGTTGTCGCCATGGGAAACTCCCGAAAATCGAGATCTGCATCTCTATTTCGACAAATGTAATCAAAATCTAAACAAAATGCAAATAAAAAAGAAGAATGAAAGTTAATGTTAAATATTAACCAAGAATAGACAAATCGCCTGCCGCGAGGCGTCGTCTGCCGCTCGAACCGCCTTTTTGACGCGTTCTGCGCGCTATGCTTTCCTGATGCGCAGGCGCGAACAGGGAGCGGACGGCCATGACCGACGGCTATGACGGGACTATCGTTCAGGACGAGGAGGCGCTGCGCGCGCTTTACGGCGAGCCCGGGCGGCTCGCTCTGCTCAAGGAACTGGACCATCTCGATGGCAACTGCCGGCGCTTCGTCGAGCTGTCGCCGTTCGTCTGCCTCGCAACCTTCGGGGCGGACGGGCGCGCCGACAACTCGCCGCGCGGGGATGCGCCGGGCTTCGTCGCGGTCGCGGACGACAGGACCCTGCTCCTGCCGGACCGTCCGGGGAACAACCGCATCGACTCGCTCGCCAATATCGTGAACCGGCCCGAGGTCGGCCTGCTGTTCTTCATTCCGGGCTTCACCGAGACGCTCCGGGTGAACGGCCGTGCCCGGCTGAGCACCGCGCCCGATCTCCTGAAACGGTTCGAAATGAACGCCCGCCTGCCGAAGCTGGTGGTGGTCATCACCGTCGAGGAGGCCTTCCTGCAGTGCTCCAAGGCGCTGATCCGATCCCGGCTCTGGGAGGAGGATGCCAAGGTCGATCGCAAGGCGCTGCCGACCCTCGGCCGGATGATCGCCGATGTGGTCGACGCCAAGACGAGCGCCGCCACGGTCAGGAGCTATGACGACCTGATCGAGCGCAATATCCAGGAGGAGCTGTACTGACCTCTGCGTATCACGCCGTTTGGCATGGCATTTGCTCATCACGTCATGCCGTCGCTGCAGGGCGATGACGCAACCGGCGCAAGGGGGTGTCGCAAATGACGATGTTTATTTCGACGGCATTCTGCATTAATGAAAAGCACAAGGGCTCGAGCTGATGCATAATCGAGCAATAAACATGAGGATCGGCACGGGGAGAGCTTGAAGCTTGTCTGACACCGCAACGATCAATCAAGACGCCACGGTCGACAAGGCCTATGTGCGCTTCGAAAACGTGCAGAAGAGCTATGACGGCGAGACGCTGGTGGTCAAGAACCTCAATCTCGACGTCGCCGAGGGCGAGTTTCTGACCATGCTCGGCCCGTCGGGCTCGGGCAAGACCACCTGCCTGATGATGCTCGCCGGCTTCGAGATCGCCACCTATGGCGAGATCATTCTCGACGGCCAGCCGATCAACAACGTGCCGCCGCACAAGCGCAATATCGGCATGGTGTTCCAGAACTACGCCCTGTTCCCGCACATGACCATCGCCGAAAACCTGGCTTTTCCGCTGGACGTGCGCGGCATGAACCGGAGCGAGGTCGAAAGCCGGGTCAAGCGCGCTCTCGACATGGTGCAGCTCGGCGCGTTCGGCCACCGGCGCCCGGCGCAGCTCTCCGGCGGCCAGCAGCAGCGCGTCGCCGTGGCGAGGGCGCTCGTCTTCGAGCCGAAGCTGGTGCTGATGGACGAGCCGCTGGGTGCTCTCGACAAGCAGCTGCGCGAGCAGATGCAGTATGAGATCAAGGCCATTCACGAGAATCTCGGCGTCACCGTGGTCTATGTCACCCACGACCAGAGCGAGGCGCTGACCATGTCGAACCGGATCGCGGTGTTCAATGACGGCGTGATTCAGCAGCTCGCCCCGCCCGAGGACCTGTACGAACGCCCGGAAAACGCGTTCGTCGCCCAGTTCATCGGCGAGAACAACAAGCTCAAGGGCAAGATCAAAGGCTTCGACGGCAAGACCTGCCGGGTCGCCGTCGAGGGCGGCGAGATCACCGCACTCGCCGTCAACGTGCGCGAAGGCGACATCAACACCCTGCTTTCCCTCCGCCCTGAGCGCGTCACCATCAATCCGAAGGCCGACAATTTCGCCAATGTCTTCGAGGCGAAGGTGGAGGAGCAGATCTATCTCGGCGACCACATGCGCACCCGAGTGCGCGTTTGCGGCCATGACGACTTCATCGTCAAGGTGCCCAATGCCGCGGGTCACGTGCATATCGCGCCGGGCGACAGCGTGAAGGTCGGCTGGCATGCCGAGGACTGCCGGGCCCTGGACGCCCTGCAGAATTGACCGTGGGCTCAACTGAGCCAGATTGTCGCCATGGGCGCGAGTTTGTGCTTATGTCGACGCCAATGAAGCGTAATCAACCAAGGGAGCCTTTCATGACGTTCAAGACTATCCTTCTCGGCACGGCCGCGACCGTCCTGGTCGCCGGCACCGCCGCCGCCAACGATCTCACGGTCGTTTCCTGGGGCGGCGCCTACACCAAAAGCCAGGTCGAGGCCTATCAGAAGCCCTGGATGGCGAAGACCGGCAAGGCGATCATTTCCGAGGACTACAATGGCGGTCTGGCCGAGGTGAAGGCGCAGGTCGAGGCCGGCAACGTCACCTGGGACATCGTCGACGTCGAACTCTCGGACGCCGTGCGCGGCTGCGACGAGGGGCTGTTCATCGAGCTCGATCCGTCGATCCTGCCGCCGGGCGCCGACGGCACGCCGGCCGAGGAAGACTTCATCGACGGTGCCATCAACGACTGCGCGGTCGCCAACATCGTCTGGTCGACCATCTACGCCTATGACAGCTCGGTGCTGAGCGACAGCCCGCCGACCGCGATGGCCGACTTCTTCGACCTCGAGAAATATCCGGGCAAGCGCGGCATGAGGAAGACGCCGAAGGCCAATCTGGAATTCGCGCTGATCGCCGACGGCGTGCCGGTGGACGAGGTCTATGACGTGCTCGAGACCGACGAGGGCATCGACCAGGCCTTCGCCAAGCTCGACACCATCAAGGACCAGGTGGTCTGGTGGGAAGCCGGTGCCCAGCCGCCGCAGCTTCTCGCCGACGGCGAGGTGGTGATGACCACCGCCTATAACGGCCGCATCTTCAACGCCGCGATCGCCGAGAGCCAGCCCTTCGAGGTGGTCTGGGACGGGCAGATCCTTGATTTCGATCTCTGGGCGATCCCCAAGGGTGCGCCCAACGAGGCAGACGCGCTCGACTTCCTGACGTTCTCGACCGAGACCGAGCAGCTGGCCAACCAGGCGAGCTGGATCTCCTACGGCCCGGCGCGCCGCTCGTCGAGCCCGCTGGTCGGCGTGTTCAACGACGGCAAGACCGAGATGGGCCCGCACATGCCCACGGCGGAGGCCAACATGGAGACCGCGCTGGTCAACGATTTCGAGTTCTGGGCCGACAACCAGGACGAGCTGAACGAGCGCTTCAACGCTTGGCTAGCCCAGTAGCGGCAGGCTGAACCGAGGGGCGGTGCTGCGGGCGCAGCGCCGCTCCCGGTTCGGATCTCGAGGCAGGAACGCCGTGACCAGGATGAGGCATCCATGACCGACATGACGGCGCCGGCCGCTGCCGGCCCCATGCTTGCAGCCGACGGCACGCCGCTTCGCAAGAAGCTGGCGCAGGCGTTGTTCGTCAGCCGGGTGCGTGCTTTTCTGCTGGTCGCGCCGCTTCTCCTGTTCATTCTCGCCAGCTTCATCATTCCGATCGCCCTGCTTCTTTGGCAGGGCATCAGCAACAACACCTACGCCCAATACATGCCGGCGAGCACCGAGCTGCTGCGCGATTGGGACGCGACCAGCGAGCCCGACGAGGCGATGTATGCCGCCCTGGTGCGGGACCTGCAGCAGGCGCGCGAGGACAAGACCATCGGCCAGGTCGCGACCCGCGTGAACCAGGAGCTCTCCGGCACGCGCTCGCTGTTCACCGGCACCGCGCGTGCGTCCAGAAAGATGGAGGCGCCGTTCAAGGAGGCGGTCCTCGAGGACGACGACGAGTGGGGCGAGATCGAGGTCTGGCAGGCGATGAAGATCGCGTCCCAGAGCGTCACGCCCGCCTTCCTCGCAGCGGCCCTCGACTTCCAGTATCATGCCGACGGCAGCTTCGAGCGCCTGCCCGACCGCCAGCGCATCCATGTCTGGCTGTTCGTCAAGACCATCCTGGTGGCGCTCGCGGTCACCCTCCTTTGCCTGCTGCTCGGCTACCCCGTCGCCTACCTGCTGTCCCATCTGCCGCTCAGGACGTCGAACCTGCTGATGATCCTGGTGCTGCTTCCCTTCTGGACGTCGCTGCTGGTACGCACCACCGCCTGGATCGCCATGCTGCAGTCCGAAGGCGTCCTCAACGACCTGTCCGTGGCCATCGGCCTGACGTCGGATGATCAGCGCTTCGCCCTGATCTACAACATGACCGGCACGCTGATCGCGATGACCCACATCCTGCTGCCCTTCATGATTCTCCCCCTCTATTCGGTGATGAAGACCATCTCGCCGTCCTACATGCGCGCCGCGAAGTCGCTCGGCGCCACCAACTGGACCGCGTTCTGGCGGGTCTACGCGCCGCAGACCATCCCAGGCATCGGCGCGGGCTCGCTGCTCGTGTTCATCCTGGCGATCGGCTACTACATCACGCCCGCCCTGGTCGGCGGCCAGGACGGCCAGCTCATCTCCAACTTCATCGCCTACCACATGCAGAAGTCGCTGAACTGGTCGCTGGCCGCGGCGCTCGCGATCATCCTGCTGGCGGTCGTGCTGACCCTCTACTGGGTCTACGACCGCCTGGTCGGCATCGACAACATGAAGCTGGGCTAGGTGATATGATCACCTCATTCACTTTGGGCCTGAGCCCAGCGGGAACGGTGTCATCCAATGGTCGGCATCGTGCCTCGGCCAGCAACGTGACCGCTTCAAAGACGTTCGGTCCGCTGTCGCCAGCGGCCTTGCAGAGTCTCCGTCAAGTCAACGAAGTGGCCGTGCCACATGAGTGAACTGCCTCCGTATGCGAGCACCGGCGAGCGGGCCTGGTATTACGGCTTTCGCGTGATCTGCGCGCTGATTTTCATCTTCCTGATCACGCCGATCCTGGTGATCGTGCCGCTCTCCTTCAACGCGGAGCCCTATTTCAGCTTCACCAAGGGCATGATGAGCCTCGATCCCGACGCCTACAGCCTGCGCTGGTATCAGGACATCTTCTCGAACGGCATGGCCAATCCCAATGCCGAAGGGGTGGCCTGGTGGGCGGACATGTGGGCGAACGCCCAGTGGGTCAGGGCGATGAAGAACAGCTTCATCATCGGCATCGCCGCGACCCTGCTCGCGACCGCGCTCGGCACCTTGGCCGCGATCGGCCTGTCGCGCTCGGAAATGCCCTATCGCGGCGCGATCATGTCGATCCTGATCTCGCCGATGATCGTGCCCCTGGTGATCACCGCGGCGGGCATGTTCTACTTCTACAGCCAGATCAAGCTGAGCCAGACCTATCTGGGCGTGATCCTCGCCCATGCGGCGCTGGGCACGCCGTTCGTCATCATCACGGTGACCGCGACCCTCGTCGGGTTCGACAACAGCCTGGTGCGCGCCGCGGCGTCGCTCGGCGCCAATCCGATCCGCACCTTCTTCAAGGTGCAGATGCCGCTGATCATCCCGGGCGTGGTCTCGGGCGGCCTCTTTGCCTTCATCACCTCCTTCGACGAGGTGGTCGCCGTGCTGTTCCTCGCCGGCCCCGAGCAGCGCACCATCCCGCGTCAGATGTGGTCCGGCATCCGCGAGCAGATCTCGCCGACCATCCTCGCGGTCGCCACCATCCTGGTGATCATCTCGATCGGCCTCCTGACCGCCATGGAACTGCTGCGTCGCCGCAACGAGCGCCTGCGCGGCATCCGCCCCACCTAGGCGGCCACCGGCCGCAGGGCTGACCTTGGGTTCGAGCATGCAGGGAAGGCTTGGTGCCTGAATGGTGAGGGATCGTCAATTTCTACTGTTAGTCGAATTTTTTCCGTCAAGACCAATGTAGCAGTTGCCATGTGGATAACATGTCCATAAGTTGATTATCCACATGAGGAAAACGCTCAAACCTCAATAAATCCATCTGAAATTCCCCGATGCCAGCTTTTCGAAGTCGAGGTACAGTGCGCCCATGGCCCAGCGACGCGCCACAGACACGCGGGATCGCCGCAGCAAGCTTCCCCTGGTCTACATTCTCAGCACCGGGCGGAGCGGCTCGACCCTGCTCGACGTTCTTCTGGGCGCGCAACCCGAATGCTGGACGCTCGGCGAGTTCCAGCTGCTCGACATCGGCGTCGGCCAGCAGCTGCCCTGCGGCTGCCTCAGTCCGCTCGGCCAGTGCGATTTCTGGAGCCCGATCCTGGAGCGCGTGCGCCGCAGCATGCGCTTTCCCATCGGCTATTTCCGCTCCGGCCGCCATCCCAGCGGCAAGGTGGTGCGCTGGCCGCTCCTCCCCTCGATTCTGACCGGCGGTCCGCTGCCGACGCAGCGGGCGATCGCCGACGCCTACGCCTCCAGCAATCTTCGGGCGCTCGAGGAGGTGAAGGAGGCGGCCGAAGCGCATCAGGACCAGGTGAGCTGGCTGATCGATGCCTCCAAGGACCCCTACCGCCTGCTCTGGCTGCAGGCATCGGGCCATTTCGACATCCGGGTGATCCATCTGGTGCGCCGCCCCGAGGGCTTCGTCGCCAACATGATGCGTTCGGCCGGGGCGGAGGGCACGGGCGCCGTGATCAAATATGCCGGCCGCTGGCTGGTGGACAATCTGATCGGCGTGGCGCTGCTCTGGCGCATGTTCTGGCCGGAAGCGGTCAAGCGGGTGCGCTACGAGGACCTCGCCGCCGATCCCGAGGGCACGCTCGGCGCGATCTGCGCCTGGCTGCAGGTGCCGTTCGATGCCGAGCGCGTGCACAGCACACGCTTCGACGTGAACCACGGCGTCGCCGGCAACCGCCCGCGCTGGGAAGAGCTGCCGGTGACCTTCACGGAAAGCTGGCGCGCGACCATGCCGCCTCTGCACATGCGCCTGGTCTCCCTGGTCACCGCCCCGCTCGTCCGCCTCTGGCGCCGGAGCGAGGCGGCGGATGGCTGGGAGGCCGGCGGCCCTGCGCGCCGACGGCCGCAGCCGCGCTGGCTCGCCCGCGGCCGCAGCCCGTCCTGAGCAGGAGCCCTCGCCGTCGGTCCGTGCTAGCCTTCTCCGGTCTGAACCGGAGGGAATGCCTTGGACGAATTCGCCATCGACGTCAGCGATCAGCCCGCGGATGCCGATCTGATCGATCGCATCGGCGCGGGTATGGATGAGACCGTTCCGAACGGTGTGGCCGGCTACGCGCCGTCCCCGCTGACCATCACGCTGAGCGAAGGCGATGTCATCCAGGGCGCCCTGGTCGGCGCGAGCGTCTGGGACTGGCTCTACGTCAATTTGCTCTGGGTCGCGCGGCGCGAACGCGGCAGGGGCCTGGGTGTCCGTCTGATGCAGGCGGCCGAGGCGGAGGCCGAACAGCGCGGCCTTACCGGCATCTGGGTCAGCACCTACAGCTTCCAGGCCCCGACCTTCTACGAAAAGCTCGGTTTTCGCACCTTCGGTCGGATCGACGATTTCCCAAGCGGTCACGTCAGATACTTCCTGCAAAAGCGCCTCGATCCAGCTTCGATCTAAAGTTCGGGCTCCAGGCCCCGCCTGGTTGCCGTTGGAGCCGATTCGATCCTATCATCGACAAAGTGGTGCAAAATCGAAAGCGAGGGAGACTTGGCATGGGCATGAACGGTCGGTGGCTCGGCGCGGCTTCGGTGCTGGCGCTTGCAATGGGTATGGGGACGGCCGCTTCGGCCGCCGAGGTCAGGGTGATCGTGTCGCACTACAGCGACCAGACCGCCCCGATCTTCGAGGCCATGGCCGAGGAGTTCGAAGCCGCCAATCCCGACATCGACATCGTCATCGAGGACGTCGCCTGGGGCAATCTGCAGCAGCGCCTGACCACCGACATCGCCGGCGGCACGGCGCCGGACATCTCGATCATCGGCACGCGCTGGCTGGTGGACTTCGTCGAGAACGACATCGTCGAGCCCTTGAGCGGCTACATGGACGACGAGTTCAAGGGCCGGTTCATCGAGACCTTCATGGGCCCCTCGACCATCGACGGCGAGATCTACGGCCTGCCGGTCGCCGCATCCGCCCGCGCCATGTACTACAACAAGGCGCTCCTGGAGCAGGCCGGCGTCGCCGAGCCGCCCGCCACCTGGGACGATCTGGAGGGCGCAGCCGAAAAGGTCAGTGCCCTTGGCGAGGACATCTACGGCTTCGGCCTGCAGGGTGGCGGCGACACCGAGACCGACGCCTATTGGTACTACGCGCTCTGGACACATGGCGGCGACATCCTCGACGAGAACGGCCAGAGCGGCATCGCCAGCGAGGCTGCGATCGCCGCGACCAACCGTTACAAGGGCCTGATCGACGCCGGCCTTACCCAGCCGGGCGTGACCAACTACAATCGCCAGGACGTCGAAAGCATGCTCAAGCAGGGCAAGGTCGGCATGATCCTGTCCGGACCCTGGCTGCGCGGCCAGATGAAGGAAGAGGCGCCCGATGTCGATTACGGCATCGCCGCCATTCCCATGGCCACGGCCCAGGCGACCTACGGCGTCACCGACAGCATCGTGATGTTCGCCGACAGCGACGTGAAGGAGGAGGCCTGGAAGTTCCTCTCGGAGACCGCCTTCACCGACAAATGGCGCAACGAGTTCACCCAGAAGGAAGGCTTCCTTCCGGTGTTCAAATCGGTGGCGGCAGATCCCTACTTCGCCGACGATCCCGAGCTCAAGGCGTTCACCGACATGCTGCCCTACGCCAAGTTCGCGCCCCTGATCGCCAATTGGGAGGAGATCGCCGACGCCACCAAAGCGGCGCTGCAGCAGGTCTACACCGGCGACGCCGAGGTCGAGGCCGCCATGCAGGCTGCCGCCGACAAGATCAACGGCATCCTGAACTGAGGGATGCCCTCAGCATTGGGTTCAGGCCGCCATCACCGTGATCGGCGGTTTGCGCCCAGGTTTTCGGAGGGTTCGTTGGTTTCGGCCTTGCCGCCAGACATGACCACAGGCCGGGCGCGTCTCGAGGCGCCCGGCCTCCCTCTCCCGTCCGAGCCGGGTCCCGCCAAGTGAACGTCGGCGCTCGCAGCGCCTGGGTGATGATCCTGCCGAGCCTGCTGCTGGCCTTTTGGATCATCGGCTATCCGATCTACGACGTGGTCATGGCCGCGGTCCATGAGGTCAACCGTTTCGGCAAGCTTCGGGATTTCGTCGGCATCGGCAACTTCCAGACGCTGGCCGCCGATCCGATCTTCTGGGCGTCCCTCTGGCGCACCCTGATCTGGACCGTGGGCGTGGTCGGCGGCACGCTGCTCCTGTCCCTGCCGATCGCCCTCATCCTGAACGACGATTTCCATGGCCGCGGGCTGATGCGCGTGATCATCATGCTGCCCTGGGCGGTGTCGCTGACCATGACCGCGATCGTCTGGAAATGGTCGCTGCACGGTCAGTACGGCATGGTCAACGAGACGCTGCAGGATCTCGGCATTCTCGCGCGCCCGGTCGAATGGCTGGCGACCGCCGGCATCGCCTTTCCGGTCGAGATCCTGGTGGGCATCCTGGTCTCGATCCCGTTCACCACCACGGTCTTTCTAGGCGGCCTGTCGTCGCTGCCGGGCGAGATCTACGAGGCGGCCAGAATCGACGGGGCGAACGCCTGGCAGCGCTTCACCAAGTTGACCATGCCGCTCCTGAAAAGCTTCTTCAACATCGCCCTCGTGCTGAACGTCATCCACGTGTTCAACTCCTTTCCGATCATCTGGGTGATGACCAAGGGCGATCCCGCCAACGGCACCGACATTCTCGTCACCTATCTCTACAAGCTCGCCTTCCAGTATGGCCGCATCGGCGACGCCGCCGCCATGTCCCTGATCATGTTCGCCATCCTGCTCGCCTTCACCATCGTCTATGCGCGCATGCAGATGAAGCAGCCCCAGGGAGCCGGGCATTGAGCAAGGCCAAAAAGAGCGTCCTCTACTGGCTGATCCTGTCGCCGCTCCTGCTGGTGATCCTCTTCCCCTACGCCGTGATGCTCTCGACCGCGCTGAAGCCCCGATCGGAAATCTTCGTGTTCGATCCGACCTGGTGGCCGACGACGCTGACGTGGTCCAACTTCGTCGACATGTGGCATGCGATCGGCTTCGGGCAAGCGCTTCTGAACAGCCTGATCGTCAGCGGCAGCTCGGTCCTCCTCGTCCTCCTGGTGGCGATTCCGGCGGGCTATGCCACGGCGCGCTTTCGCTTCAAGGGCCAGCCGGCCTATCGCCAGTTTCTTCTGATCACCCAGATGCTGTCGCCGATCGTGCTGATCATCGGCATTTTCCGCATGATGGCGACTCTTGGCTTCGTCGATCAGCCGATCGCCCTGATCCTCGCCTACGGTGCCTTCAACATGGCGTTCGCCACCTGGATGCTGCAGAGCTTTTTCGAGACGATCCCTCGCGAAATCGAGGAGTCCGCCTGGATCGACGGCGCCACCTGGCTGCAGAGCCTGCGCATGATCTTCCTGCCCATGGCCGTGCCCGCCCTCGCGGTCACCTCGATCCTGACCTTCGTGAACACCTGGAACGAGTTCGTGCTCGCCCTTTCGCTCCTGCGCAGCCAGGACAGCTACACGCTGACCCTCAGGATCTATTCGCTGGTGGGTGCCGCCTACAAGGTCAACTGGGACCATGTCATGGCGGCGACCCTGCTCGCCACCGTCCCGGTCGCCGTCGTGTTCGCCTGGATGCAGCGCTACATGGTGCGCGGCCTGTCGCTCGGCAGCGTCAAGTAGACCGCGGCGCGCTCGGCCGCCCCGTCCTATGGCCGCCGCCCTTTGCTCCCGTTGATCCGGAGAGGCTTCAGGCCCCGATCGCCAGCTCCATGCGCCTGGTCATCGAGGCGTGCATGGCCTCGATCGCATCCCGATCATAGAAGGCGAAGATCGGGCTGCTGTCGCCGCGCGCGACCAGCATGTGGAAGAGGTGATCGACGTCGTCCCTGCTCCCCGCGGCCTTGCCCGCGGTCCCGTCGACTCGATGCTGGCCGGTGATGACATGCAGGTGATCGGCCCTGGACGTCGTCAGATCCTCGTAGCGGACGACATGCTGGGGCGACACGGAAAGATAGTTCTCGAAATGCCATTCGAGCAGCCGAAGCTGCCGCTCGAAACGATCGGGAACGTCCAGGCGCTCGGCGAGATCGCCGGTGAGGTTGAGCGCGTAGTCCTGGATCCTGCCGTCGCGATAGGCGGCTTCGATCGAGTTCCAGCTGATGAGGATGGCGAGCGGATTTCTGACCAGCACATAGGTCGGATAGCGCAGGATCAGACGATCGATGATGCCGGTGAACGGAATGGTGTGCTTGATCACCAGGGTGAAATCGGGTGACAGCGTCTTGGATATGTCGATCGTGCCGAATTCCACCTGGCGGGCGCGCAGCCCGGTCTTGTGCGACACCTCGCCATAGTGATTGCCGAGGCCGCGATCGCCGATCGCCTTGGTCGAATGCGCCTTGGCGCTTTCCAGAATCATGCGCCGTTCGTCCTCGAGGGTCTTTCCGACGAACTCGGCGAAACCCGCAGGATCCATCTCGGCCAAAGCTTCCCGGGCAAATGGCTCGTCCAGCGCCACGACGTTGTCGAGCTCGTTCAGCAGCATGCACAGCCAGGTCGACCCGGACCTGGCAGGCGCCACGAGTATCCTGTCGTTGCTAAAGGTCATCGATGAGTACTTTCCTGCATCAGAGGCGTTCGACCGGAACTGGTCTATTGTTTAGGGCGCGGCCAATGCTCTCGGTGTGCTGTCGCCACTGGGAGAGATCACTGGCGCGTCACGGCGGCGGTCGCAGCGTCTTCGGTGTCGGCTGCATGCCAAAAGGCGGCCGGAGCCGCGGGATGCCTGCAAGGGGATCGACGGTACGGAGACCATCAGCAACGGCGTTTCCCGGTTCGAGAGCTAAAGTCGCCTGTCAGCCCGCCAGAGTTGAACTAGTCCGCCCAGGCCTGCAGTCCAGGTGGCTAACGCAAAGATTTTGTCCAAATCGAAATGGTTTGGACAAAAGCAGCGTCCTACTTGCGGTATAGGCTGCCGAATTCAACCAAAATTGGTTTGTATGTTGAAAAGTCTACGACCTCGACGTTGATAGCAAGAAGCCCCGGCCATCGGGCCGCGGCGCCGTCCCGAACCCGGGCGCATCCGGTCGAGCATCGTCACGAGAGCGGTCCCATGAGGATGGCGGAAGGCACCGCCGGCTTCCGTGACGGGGATCATAGACCACCGCTCGGACCGATCGCGCCGATGGCAGCCGTCGCAAGCGGAGGCGTTAACCGAAAATCTGAACAAATCCTTAGCAATTTTAGGCGATCATGCGGGATGACCACGATGCCTGAGCTGTATCCTCGGTGTCCAAATCTCGATGAGGCCCGCCATGACGTCTGATGAATCGACCTTTGACGACCGGAAAGGCCACGAGGACGAAGCAGCCAAGCTGGGCGAGCGTCTTTTCAAGCAAGAGAAGATTTTCGCGAGCAATCAGCGCTCGGCCGCAGACGGCAATGTTCCGCGGGACATTCCCAGCCTGCATCTGGGATCCGGCACCCAGCCGGACGTCCACCAGGAAGGCACGAACGACGAGGGACACGCTCGAAAGGCAGCCGACGAGGCGGAGCAGCAACCGAGGCCCGACGAGGCCGACGAGGCCGGTGACGCCGCAACCGCCGTCATGACCCAGGAATCTGGCGCGGCTGCCGTCACGCCTCAGGCGGTCTCGAACGACGACGGGATCGCAGACACCCCGGCGCTTGCAGCGATCGAGACGCTTTCGTCCCCGCCGCCGCCGACGGAATCCTCACCGGAAACGGCGGCGATCGACCAGGCGGACGGCGCGGAGCGCAGCGCGTCGGCAACCGCCGCGCCCATCATGCCCCCGCCGCCCGACGAGGGGGGGGCCACCGAGGAATCGGTCGAATCCCGGCAGGAAACACCGGGGCAGCCGGACACCCAGCCCTATATCACCAACCAGGCGCCCGTGGCCCTGGACGATGCGGCGAGCACGTCGGAGAACGCGGCGATCTCGGTCGACGTTCTGGCCAATGACAGCGATCCGGATGCGGGCGACGGTCAGACGCTGAGCTCGGTCACCCTGGCGAGCGGCGGCGGCAGCGTGTCGATCGTCGACGGCCAGGTGCATTACGAGCCTGGGTCGTCCTATGACCACCTCGCGGTGGGCGAGACGGCGACGGTCACCATCGACTATGTGGTCAGCGACAGTGCCGGCCTCAGCGACAGCGGGCGCCTGACCCTGACGGTGACCGGCGCGAATGACGGGCCGACCGTGTCGGCGGCGCTGGCCGACCAGGCGGCGAGCGAGGATGCGGCCTTCAGCTTCCAGATCCCGGCGGACGCGTTCAGCGATCTCGACGGCTCGGATGTGCTCACCTACAGCGCCACCCTGGCCGACGGCTCGGCGCTGCCGGACTGGCTGAGCTTCGATGCCAAGACCGGGACTTTCTCGGGCACGCCTGGCAATGACGATGTCGGCGCCCTGGACATCAGGGTCACGGCGACCGACGACCACGGGTCGAGCGTGACCGACAGCTTCTCCGTGACCACATCCAACACCAACGACGCGCCGGACGACCTCACCCTGTCCAGCGCCGGCGTCGACGAGAACGCTGCCGCCGGCACGGTGGTCGGCACCGCCGCCGGGTCGGACGCGGATGCCGGCGACGTGCTCAGCTACGCGCTCACCGACGATGCCGGCGGGCGCTTCGCGATCGACGCCGCCAGCGGCGAGATCACGGTGGCGGACGGCACGCTGCTCGACCACGAGGCCGCGGCCAGCCACGACCTCATCGTGCAGGTCACCGACGCCGCGGGCGAAAGCTACGAAAAGACCTTCAGCATCCAGGTCGGCGATGTCAACGAGGGGCCCGTGGCCCTGGACGATGCGGCGAGCACGTCGGAGAATGCGGCGATCTCGGTGGACGTTCTGGCCAATGACAGCGACCCGGATGCGGGCGACGGTCAGACGCTGAGCTCGGTCACCCTGGCGAGCGGCGGCGGCAGCGTGTCGATCGTCGACGGCCAGGTGCATTACGAGCCGGGGTCGTCCTATGACCACCTCGCGGTGGGCGAGACGGCGACGGTCACCATCGACTATGTGGTCGCGGATGCCGGCGGCCTCAGCGACAGCGGGCGCCTGACGCTGACGGTGACCGGCGCGAATGACGGGCCGACTGTGTCGGCGGCGCTGGCCGACCAGGCGGCGAGCGAGGATGCGGCCTTCAGCTTCCAGATCCCGGCGGACGCGTTCAGCGATCTCGACGCCTCGGATGTGCTCACCTACAGCGCCACCCTGGCCGACGGCTCGGCGCTGCCGGACTGGCTGAGCTTCGATGCCGACACCCGCACCTTCAGCGGCACGCCCGCCAACGGCGATGTCGGCGCCCTGGACATCAGGGTCACGGCGGCCGACCCGCACGGGTCGAGCGTGACCGACACGTTCTCCGTGACCACGGCGAACAGCAACGACGCGCCGGACGATCTCACCCTGTCCAACGCCGGCGTCGCCGAGAACGCCGCTGACGGCACGGTGGTCGGCACCGCCGCCGGGTCGGACGCGGATGCCGGCGACGTGCTCAGCTACGCGCTCACCGACGACGCCGGCGGGCGCTTCGCGATCGACGCCGCCAGCGGCGAGATCACGGTGGCCGACGGCGCGCTGCTCGACCACGAGGCCGCCGCCAGCCACGACCTCACCGTCCAGGTCACCGACGCCGCGGGCGAAAGCTACGAAAAAACCTTCACCATCAGTGTCGGCGACGTCAACGAGGGGCCGGTGGCGGTCGACGACGTGGCCCGGACATCGGAAAACCAGGCGCTGAAGATCGACGTTCTGGCCAACGACAGCGATCCGGATGCGGGCGACGGTCTGAGCCTGTCGTCGGTATCGATGGGGAGGAGTCTGAGCAAGGTCGCGATCAGCGACAGCAATAGCCTTTCTTCGACCTCGTCGGCGAGCGGTTCGGGCAGTGTGTCGATCGTGGACGGCCAGGTGGTGTTCGATCCGGGCAAGGCCTACGACCATCTGGCGGTTGGTGAGACGGCGACGGTGCTGATCGACTATGTCGTCGAGGATGCCGACGGGCTGACCGACACGGGCCGGCTGACCGTGACGGTGACCGGCTCGAACGACGGGCCGACCCTGTCGGCGGCCTTGACTGATCAAGCGGCGACCGAAGATACGGCGTTCAGCTATCAGGTTCCGGCAGACTCGTTCAGCGACGCGGATACGTCGGATACGCTGAGCTACACGGCAACCCTGGCCGATGGTTCGGCTTTGCCGGACTGGCTGAGCTTCGATGCCGACACCCGCACCTTCAGCGGTACGCCGGCGAACGGCGATGTCGGGTCGCTCGAGGTCAAGGTCACGGCGACCGATTCGCAGGGGTCGAGCGTGGATGACGTGTTCACGCTGAGCACGGCGAACACCAACGACGCCCCGGACGATCTTGTCTTCGGCGGCAATGGCATCCGGCTGAACGATGACGGCAACCATGCGCACTACTTCATCGCCGACGACAGTGATGCCGTCCTCGGCGGCCGCGATGCGCTGACGGTCGAGGTTCAGTTCGCCTCCGATGGTCCGGCCTCGGACGTGGATACGCTTTTGTCCTACAGCGTGCCCGGCCAGGACAACGAGCTGATGATGGGCACGCGTGGGAGCACGTTGCATGTCTGGTTCAAGGGACAGGACATCAACACCGGCATTGATACGTCGTCGGTCATGGACGGGGAGGTGCATCAGGTTTCCCTGAGCTGGGACAGCAGCGACGGCCAGCTTCAGGTCTTCGTCGATGGCGTGCTCGGCTACGAGAGAACCGGCATCGCCACGGGGCAGACACTGAGCAGCGGCGGTGCTCTGGTGTTCGGGCAGGAACAGGACAGCGTCGGCGGCTCCTTCGTCGATTCCCAATATTTCGCCGGCACCTATCACGATGTCCGCGTCTTCGATCATGCGCGCGATCCGGCCGATATCGCCAGCGATGCGCTGCGTGACGTCGATCCGGGAGAATCCGGCCTGATCGCCGACTGGCGCATGGACGATCTCAATGACGGCGTCACCACGGAGGCCACCGGTTCCGGCAATGGTCTGACCCTGTCGACGGCAAGGGGGATGACGGCGGGCGCAGCGCCGTCTCTTGGTGCTAGCGTCGTCTTCGAAGGGGCTGCGGACGGCACGGTGGTCGGCACGGCAACAGGATCCGACGCGGATGCCGGCGACGTGCTCAGCTACGCGCTCACCGACGACGCGGGCGGACGCTTCGCGATCGACGCGGCCACCGGCGAGATCACGGTGGCGGACGGCTCGCTGCTCGACCACGAGACCGCCGCAACCCACGATCTCACCGTCCAGGTCACCGATGCCGCCGGCGCCACCTACGAAAAGACCTTCACCATCAATGTCGGCGACGTCGATGAGACGAATGTCGGCGACGTCAACGAGGCGCCTGACGACATCGCCTTGAGTGGCAATCCGATGCTGGTTGCCGCCTCGCAAGGCATTCTCGACGGCACGAACGGGGATCAGGCCTGGGGCGACGGCATGACGCTGCGGGCGATCGGCCCGGACGGCAGCCCTGCGGTCGTCGGCTACGAGGCGAATGGCGAGGGCTTCGGGGTCGCCGGCGAGCGTGGCAATCAGATCGACTACAACTACGATGGGGCGGAAGCGACCAGCGAGATGCTGCAGGTCGATTTCGCCGTGCCGCAGACCGAGATCGAGATCGTGCTCAGCCGCATGTTCCCGACGGAAGGCGGGCTTGGCGAGACCGGCGCTTGGGTGGCACGCGATGCCGGCGGCGACATCGTGGCGAGCGGCATCTTCGATCCCGACGCCGGCACCGATCTCGGCAACAACACCTACCGCTTCTCGATCGATGCGGGGACGGCGTTCGAACGTCTCGAGATCACCGCCACCGGCTATGACAATGGGGCTGGCGCTACCACGACGGGCGACAATTCCGACTTTCTCGTCCAGTCCATCACCCACAAGGCGGTGGATACCAGCATCCTGAGCGAGAATGCTGCCGACGGCACCGTGGTCGCCACGGCGCTCGGCTCCGATCCCGACGCCGGCGACACCCTGTCCTACAGCCTCGCCGACGACGCCGGCGGCCGCTTCGCGATCGACGCGGCCACAGGCGAGATCACGGTGGCGGACGGCTCGCTGCTCGACTACGAGACCGCGACGTCCCACGACATCACCGTGCGCGTCACCGATGCGGGCGGGCTGACCCGGGATGAGACCTTCACGATCAATGTCGAGGATGTGAACGAAGCGCCCGAAGCGATCCGTCTCACCGGCGGTATCAGCGATTTCATCGACAATGGCAGCTTCGAGTCGGCGACGACGAATGGCGCCACGACCTATCTTGACGACTGGTCGTTCGTCACCGGATCGCAGGTCGACACCTGGCACATTTCCAGTGCTTCGCGCTGGCTGAACGACACCGGCAGCATGGATGGAAACTATCATCTGGACATGGACGCGGGCGGTGCCAATGCGCGCATCGCCCAGAATGTCGAGGGCCTGACGGATGGCGAAACCTATCAGCTGACGTTCAGCTATTCCGACTACACCACCTACTTCGTCGGCGCCTATTCCGGCGGCATGAACGTCTACTGGGGCGGCCAGCTCATCAAGACCGTCGGCGGCAGCGGCGAGCGCGATCTCGTCGATTATCAGGTCGACGTCAAGGCGGGCAGCGGCGATGGCAGCGATCGCCTGGAATTCCAGGCCCTTGGCAAGGTGGACGGCTGGGGGGCAGGGCTCGACAACGTCCGTCTGGTCGGAACGAAGTCCGGAAACACGGTGGTCGAGAATGCGGCGGACGGCGCGTTTGTCGGAACGGTGAGCGCGACCGACCCGGAAGCCGGCGGCAGCCTCACCTATGCCCTGGCCGACGACGCTGGCGGGCGCTTTGCGATCGACGCCGCCACCGGTGAGATCACCGTCGCCGACGGCGCGCTGATCGACTACGAGGCCGCGACGTCCCACGACATCACCGTGCGCGTAACCGATGCGGACGGCAATGAATCGAGCCAGACGCTGACGATCGACGTTGTCGACTCCTATTCGAACAATCCGACATCGGGCAACGATACCTATTGGGGCAGCGCTGCCGATGAAGAGCTGTCGGGCGGGGCCGGCAACGACACCTTGGGCGGCAACGGCGGCAATGACAATTTGAGCGGCGGCCTCGGTGACGACACGCTTTGGGGCGGCAGCGGCAACGATGTTCTCTCCGGCGGCGACGGCGCCGACGAGTTGGGAGGCGATGGCGGCAACGACATGCTCTTCGGCGGCGCCGGCGACGATGTGCTCTGGGGCGGTCGCGGCGACGACGTTCTCTATGGCGACGACGGCAACGACACGCTCGGCGGCGACGCCGGCAATGACGTCATCTACGGCGGCGCCGGTGACGATACGATCTGGGGCGGCGACGGTTCGGACCTGCTGATCATCCTGCAGGGCCAGGGCAATGACCTGGTCGAAGGCGGCTATGGCGGCGGCTGGACCGACATCATCGAGCTGCACGATGCCTCAGGAGGCAGCAATATCGGCAATTTCGGTTCCGACTGGACATTGCAGCTGGACAGCGGCTCGATCGAATCCTCGAACACCGACGCGAATGATGGCTGGCTGGATCTGACCGACGATGCGGCCGGCACGATCACGCTTCAGGACGGCACGCAGATCACGTTCAGCGAGATCGAGTCGATCCACTGGTAGATCGGGCTCCGGCGCCGACGAGCCTCTGACGGCGAAGGGTCAGCCTTTCTTCGCCACCCGCTTCTTCGTCGCTCTGGCGCGCGGGGCTTTCGCCGCGTCGGGCTTCTTGCCGAGGCCGATCTTCTTGGCCAGCGCCGAGCGCTGCGCTGCGTAGGACGGCGCCACCAGCGGATAGTCGTCGTTCAGGCCGAAGGTGGCGCGATAGTCGTCCGGCGTCAGATCGTGCTGGGTCGCCAGATGACGCTTCAGCATCTTTTGCGGCTTGCCGCAGATCAGGCAGACGATGTCGTCATCCCGCACCGAGCGCTTGATCGATATGGCCGGCTTGGGCTTTTCCTCCACCGGCTCCGCCGGCGTCCGGCCCAGGCCGGCAAGCTCCCTGCCGACGGTCGCGATCAGCGAGGGCAGATCCGTCGTCGCCACGGTGTGATGGCCGACATAAGCCCCGACGATCTCGGCGGTGAGCTCGGTGATCGGCAGGTATTCGGTGACGTCTTCTTCGCGTTCGGACATGCGCTCATGGATCCATAAAAGGTTGATATTTCGGGCTTTACCACAGAGGGAGCTGGTCAGCCAAGCGGCAAAAAGCGCGCAGGGCCCTGCCTCGGTCATCGGCGGTCGCCGATGACCGGGCGGCGGGTGCCGGCTGCGTCCGGCACAAGGGACGGGCGCTCCCCTCGTCAGGACTTCGGCAGGAGGGCGATTTCGAACCAATATTCCTTCAGACGCGTCATCGCCTCGAAGAACCCGTTCCAGTTCAGTGGCTTCCGGACATAGGTGTTGGCGCCGAGCTCGTAGCAGACGTCGATGTCCCGCTCGTCGTCGGAGTTGGTCATCACCACGGTCGGGATGCGTCGCAGTTCGACGACGCTGTCCATCTCCTGCAGCACTTTGCGCCCATCGATTCCGGGCATGTTGAGATCGAGAAGAATGAGGCCGGGACGGGGTGCCGTATCGGGCTGGGCATAGGCGCCGCGGCGGTGCAGATAGTCCAGCGCCTCCTGGCCGTTTTCGCAGCGATGGATGGGATTACGCAGGTTCGTCCCCTTGGACAGAGCGCGCACGGTGGCGTCATAGTCGTCATCGCTGTCATCAACGATCAAAATGGTCTGGCTGGCTGTGACGCAATTCATCGCCGCTGCTTCTCCGTCCGACACGTCTCGTTCGGTATGGTGGGTGAAAAGGCAAAAAGTCGAATAAGTTGGATAACAAATCAATTTTAAATTGTAAATTGATCAGGCCGTGCCGAGCGTCGTTCGCGTGGGAGAATGGCGATCTTTGGCCCATGATCCCTGGACCGCCGCACCAGGTCGCAGAGGCGCTCCCGGTCGAAGCGCTTCTCGATCCGGGTATTTCCCCCCTCTCGCGGCCATCGTCGAGATCGCGCGGACTGCGGGAGGTTGTCATGGCCAGCACGGGCGGGCGTGACGGGGTCCGTTTGCCCGTCAGGCGGCCCGCCTCAAAGTGAAGAAGAACGTCGTGCCGTTCCCGGGAGTCGAGTCGAGCCAGATCCTGCCGCCGTGGTTCTCGACGATCTTCTTGACGAATGTGAGACCCGCCCCCGTCCCCTCGCCATAGGCCTTGTCGCCGTTCAGGCGTTTGAACAGGAGGAAGACATCGTCCTTGAAGAGGTCGTCGATGCCGATGCCGTTGTCGCGCACATAGAGCGTTTCGAAGGCATCACCGCTCTCGTCGTCGGACGGGGTCTGACCGATCTCGATCACCTTCTCCTCGGCGTCGTTATATTTGCTGCCATTGCTGATCAGGTTCTGAAAGAGCGCCACGATGTGAGCGGGATGACCGCTGATCGACGGCAGGGGCACCGGGACATCGATCCTGGCATTTCGCGCCATCAGCGTTTCCTTGAGGTCGGCGCCGATGGTGGCGACGACGTCGTTGAGATCGAGGAGCTGCATGGCCTGATCGCCGCGTCCGAGGCGAGAGAAATAGAGGAGATCGGCGATCAGCTTTTCCATGCGCTTGCTCAGCATGATCAGCCGGTTCAGGCGGTTCTCACCCTCGTCATCGAGTTTGCTCTGGTAGTCTTCGAGAAGAAAGCAGGCATGGTTGTAGATGGCGCGCAGCGGTTCCTTCAGGTCGTGCGAGGCGATATAGGCGAACTGATCCAGCTCCCGATTGCTGCGTTCGAGCTCGCGCGCATGCTGGTTCAGCCGGATGTCCGCCAGTTTGCGCTCGGTGACGTCGACGACCGACCCCGCCATGCGCAGCGGCGCGCCGCTGCCGTCCCACACGGCCTGCCCGCAATTGCGCACCCAGATGTAGCTGCCATCCTCCCGGCGCAGCCTGCACTCGATGTCGTAGTCGTCTCCTGTCTCGAGATGCCGTTGCCGGGCGGCGGAGAGCGCAGCGCGATCCTCGGGATGCACCCGGTCCAGGAAGGTGGCGATGCCGAGCATGCTGCCTTCGGCAGGCAGGCCGAGCATGGCCTTGAGGCGTGCCGACCAGAAAAGCTTGCCGTGACGTACATCGAGATCCCAGATCCCGACCGACGAGCCGTCGACCGCGAGATGGTAGCGAAGCTCGCTCTCCGCAAGCTCGGCATTCACCTTGTCCAGCGCCTCATTGGCGTCGAGCAGGCGCTTGTTCGCGCCCTCGACCTCGGCCAGACGATCGGCAAGCTCGGCTTCCGCCCGGCGCAGCTCGCGTGCGTTCTGGCGGAAGGTCTCGGCGGCGCGTGCCATGTCGGTGAGTTCGTCGCTGCCGGATTGGTCGATCGCGACGTCGAGATCGCCTGAAGCCAGGGCGACCGTCGACGTCGCGAGCTGATCGAGACGGCGCGCGATGTCACGGTTGATCAGACGCCAGCCGATCCAGATCGCCGCACCCAGTGCGGCGATCGACAGCAGGACGAGCATCGAAACCGCGATCAGGCCTTTTCGCTGTGCGGCATCGGCGGCCTGCAGAAAAGAGTTGCGCACATTGCCGACGACCTCGTCGATCAGACCGTTGATATGGGCCAGGAGGACGGTGCGCTGGCTGCCGAGGCTGTCGAGGCGCCGTGCCGACTCAGTGAGGGTGTTCGCGTGATCGACGAGCCCGCCGGCACCGAGCGCTTTCTCCTCGAAGACCTTGAGCGACGCCGCCACGGTCCCGCGCTGCTTACGATCACGCAGCTTGAGGGTGAGCTGGGTCAGGCGTCGAAAGGCCGGCGCCAGCGCCACTTCGGACTGGTTCGCCAGGCGAGCGGACGCACCGGGCTCGGCGGGTTGTCCCGCTGCCAGGAGGAAGCGTTCCGCAGCGACACCGATATCGGTCAGGAGCTGAACGTCCCTGAGCGCATCGGGCAAGGTCCCGTCCCGTTGATCGTCCGGCAACGAAGCAGCGTCGACCAGCGTCAGCGATGAGTCGAGAAGCGGATTTTCCAGCCGTTCCAGAAAAACGCGCCCTTCCTGATAAATCTCGCGACGCAGATCGTTGAGCCTGGTCGTGGCAGCGATCTTGGTGCGCAGGATCCCGAGATAGGTGTCCTCGTGGGCCTCGAGCTGACGGACCATATCCTTGAGCTGGGCCACGATCTCGGCGTGCGACTCGTAGTCCGCGAGGTCCAGAAGCTCGGCCTGCAGCCGGTCACCTTGGGTACGGTAGCGGGCAAGCGCCCTGTCCAGTCTTTCCTGGTTGTCGATCGTCTCGAGCTGGCGCGAGGCCGATGCGAAATGGATCACGACTTCCGAAAGCCGTTCGATGTCGAGCAAGAGCGGTGCGGTCTCTTCGAGGAGCCGCTTTTGTGCGGAATAGCTGAACGCGAAGGCGATGCACCCGACAGTCAGTGTCAGCAGCGTCAGTCCCGCCATCGCCGCGAAGGCAAACTGGAGGCGCTTGATGCTCGATTGTGAAAACACGCGCTAGAGGCTCTCCATGGTTCAATCGAAGACTATTTATAGTAGATATATATCGAAGATAATTCTACCTGTAAGGTTTATCGCCCTTTGCGCCGGAGACGACAGACATGCCGCAATCGGACAGACCGTCATTCAGCCGTCGTCACCTCCTGGCAGGCGCCGCCGGCATGGCGGCCGCAGGTCTGACACGCCCGCTGCGGGCTGAACGCGGCTGGTCCCTTCAAGATCTCGACCGCCTGGCGGCCGAGCAGGCGGCGGCTCTGGCATCCGGCCGCGAGGTTCGGCTTCGCCTCCTCATCCCCAATGGATCGCAGGGCAATATCGAGCCGGTGGTCACCGCGTTCAAGGCGATGAGCGGCATCGAGGTCGAGATCGTGGTTGCCGTGCTCGACGACATCAACACCAAGCTGATGCTGGATCACATGGCCGGCGGCGAAGACTATGACCTGGCACTCCCGGCGACGTTCGGCATTCCGGAACTGGCCGAAGCCGGTGCTCTGGTCGACCTCAGCGCGCTGGCCGAGCAGTACGAGCCGAAGGCCCTGCGCGCAGAGGCGCTTTATACCATCGGCGACAGCTATGACGGTCGGCTCTACGGCTTCCAGGCGGACGGCGACGCCTATCTGATGTTCTACAACCAGCCCTGGCTCGGCCGCGACGACAACCGGAAACGCTACGAGGACCAGTTCGGCGAACCGCTGGCGATCCCGGTCACCTGGCAGGAGCTCGACCGCCAGATGGCGTTCTTTCACGACCCCGACTACGACCGCTACGGCGGCGCGCTGTTCCGCACGCCCACCTATGTCGGCTGGGAATGGTGGGTCCGCTTCCACGCCCGCGGCGCCTGGCCGTTCGACGACGAGATGACCCCGATGATCGATGGCGATGCGGGCGTCCTGGCCCTGGAAGAGCTGGTCAGAGCGTCCGAGTCGCTCTATCCCGATGCCCCGCGCGCCGGCCTGTTCGACAATTGGAAGGCATTCGGCCGGGGCAATATCTATTGCAATATCGGCTGGGGCGGGACGCAGAAATATCTGAACGGCCCGGCTTCGGCGCTGCGCGGCAAGCTCGCCTTCAGTGTGACTCCAGGCGGGATCGTCGACGGCGAAAGGCTGGTGACGCCCTATTTCAACTGGGGTTGGAACTACGTGGTCGCGAGCCAGAGCCAGGAGCCCGAAATTGCCTATCTCTTCGCCCTGTTCGCCAGCAGCCCGGTGCAATCGACCCGCTCGGTCAGCGATCCCAAAGGCTATTTCGACCCGCACCGGCCGGAACACTATCGGGACGAAAACATCATCAAAGCCTATTCGCAACCCTTCCTCGAGGCCCATGAGACCAGTATGCGCCACGCGATTCCGGACCTCTACCTGGATGGCCATGGCGAATATTTCGGCGCCCTGAACGGCGCGATCATCGCCGTCCTCGAAGGCCAGAAGGACGCCGCCGCGGCACTCAGCGAAACCGCCAAGCGCTGGGCACTCACCACCCACCGTCTGGACAAGGCGAAGCAGCGCGACCGGTGGCGATCCCTGCGCTCCAAATATCCGAAAGCCGTGGCAGAGCGGCTGCAGCCGGCGATCGAGGCAGGGTGAGGCGGATCGCCTCTCGTGCCGGGCTCAGCGCCCGCGCAGCTTCCTGCGCAGACACTCCTTCAGCCGCAGCCCGTCGCACAAAGCGGTCACCTTCCTGGCGAGCGTCGCCAGGGTGAGATGAGCCCCGATGACCAGAAGATGCCAGGGGCGCGGGCTCAGTCTCAGCATATCGGCGCAGGCTGCCCGATCGGAGGAGAAGTCGATCATGTAGCGAAAGCCGCCGCCCGCAAAATCGTAAATCTCGCTTGAGGGGTCGTCGAACAGGTGGCGAATACAGGCCAGCATGTGGATCTTGCCGGGCGAATATTTCTGATAGGCCGGATCGAAGCCGATATAGGTCCCGATCAGGCGCTTGTTCTTTCTGGTCATGAATTGATAGCTGACCGGCATCTGGTTCGCGCACAGGATGCTGCCAAAGCAGCCGTCGCGTTCGGCCGAGCGCATCAGGCCTCGCTTGAAGTCCTCGCCGCGCGGCCAGCCGCATCCGGCCGTCTTCTCCTGAAACGTCCTTGCCGAAATCTGCTCGGCAAGGACGCTGAACGCCTCGATCTCCTGCGCCGTTCTATAGAAGCGGACGTCGAGGGCGGTCTCGCCGGTATGCTCCAGAAAGCGCTTGGTCTGCCGGCGAATGTCGCTGCGCAGCTTGGCGGAAAGGCACGCGGTTTGATAGGCGTCGAAGGCGCCGCGCATGTCGATCCAGCAGCGCGTGTAGCGGTGATGAACATAGTCGATATGGCCGTCATGCAGCCGGATCGTCGGCATTGCCGCCGCTTCATCCGGGACCGCGGCGAAGGCGACGCTGCGGGCCGGCAGGTCGGCGTCCCGCACCTCGCGAACGCCGGCGAACAGGAGTCCGTCCAGCTCGATCTGCGAGAGAAGAATGCTCGGAGTCGCGAGCTTCAGCGGACCGAGACGCAAGGGAAGCTCGAAAGGGCGGGGCGTCAGGCCTTCATCCGATCGGGCGGCGTCCCCGGGCGCGCCTGCCGCGCTTTCGGCCACGATCATGCTGCCGCCGAGCGCACCCGCCGAATGATCCAAACCCGTTTGACCGTGCACAGCCTTGCCCCAGTGAGTTGGCGCGTGACATTGGCTCCATTGAATACGCGCGAGGCGTTAGGATCCGGTTAACGCGACGACAGCAAGCGCTGATCCGTGTCGCGCGCATGCGCGCCGTCGGCTGCGAGCTTCGGAGGGGCGTGACGCCCCGCCCCGGTCAGCGCCGAAGCTTCGCGAGCAGGCTTTGCGCCAGCTCCTTCGCGCCTGCCGCCTCGGGATCGTCGGGAACGGGCAGGCCGGTCTCGGCGATGCGCCGCTGCCAGTCCACCGTGGCACGTGCCATGTCGTCGGGCAGGCCGAGATCGGTGAGCGTCTTCGCGACCTCCTCCATCTCGGCTGCCCGTCTCGCCCCATGGCGCATGGCGCGCTCCAGATTGTAGGCCGTGCGCGCGGGCCAGTCGGTGCCGGGATGGCTCTTCATCAGGGAGCCGAGCACCTCCTCCTCGACGCCGGCCGCGACCGCCGCGAGCACGCATTCGGCGGACAGCGCCTCCAGGCCCTTGACCATCACCGAGCGGATCATCTTGATCGAGGACGCCGCCCCGACCTCGCCCGCCACCACGCGCGGCGCCATGGGCAGGCTCTCGAGGATCGGCGCCGCCGCCTCAGCGTGCGGCCCGGCGATCAGGAGCGGCACCATGTTCCGCTTCGGATGCACCGGCGCCATGACCGCGATATCCACATAGCGCCCGCCCGCGGCATCGATCACCTCGGCCGCCTGCCGCTTCGAGGACGGCGCGCAGGAATTGCAATCCCCCCAGAAGGCACCGCCTTCGAGGTGGGCGGCCGCACGCTCGGCGGCGGCCACGGCCTGGTCCGCGGTCACGGTGCACAGGACAAGGTCGGCACCTGCCACGGCCTCGGCGGGGCTGGCGCACCCCTTGATGCCGAGCTTTTCGTAGTGCGCCCACATGGCGTCGGCGGTCTCAGGCTTGTCCGTCTTGATGTCGAAACAAGTCATCGCAGCGCGGCGTCCCGCGCCCGCGCCCCAGCCGGTGACGAACGCGCTGCCGGCTTCGCCCATGCCGATGATCGCGATCCTGACGCTCATCTCGGAAACACCTCTCCGTCGAACAGTTTTCGCGCCGTGCGCAGGACTTCGGTGCGGGCGACGACGCCGTCGTCGTCGACATGGGCGACGATGGTCATCTCGCCGGTCGGATGCTCGACCGAGATTTTTTTGATGGGACCGTCGGGAATCCGCGCGAGATCGCTGCCGACGGCGCCCTCCGTCAGACAGGCTGTGGCGACGCTGACCGCGCCGAGCACGCCGATCGACTTGTGGCAGCGATGCGGAATGAACGTGCGCGTCGACAAGGCACCCGCGAGCCGCGGGGGACTGACCATGGTCATTTTCGGCACCGACTTTTTTTCGACATTGCCGAGAGTCATCATCGGGCCGGCCTGCAGGCGGATGTTTTCCAACTTGGCTCGGAGGCCGTCGTCTGCCTCGAGCGCGGCTGCGCTCTCGTCGCCGGTGATGCCCATGTCGGCGGCACGCAGGATGACGCAGGGCATGCCGTTGTCGATCAGCGTGACCTCGACGCCGTCGATGACGTCGACCGCCTTGCCGCTCGGCAAAAGCGCGCCGCAGGTGGAGCCCGCCGTGTCCCGAAACTCGGTCGGCACGGCGGCGGCGGTGCCGGGGACGCCGTCGATCCGGGCATCGCCGTCATAGCGGACGCGGCCGCCCAGCGTCGGAATGCGGGCGATCGCGATCTGGTGTGTATTCTCCATGAAGATTCGGACGGTCGTCTCGCCATCCTCGGCGGGCAGGATGCCTCGCTCGATCGCGAACGGGCCGACGCCCGCCAGGATATTGCCGCAATTCTGGGCGTCGGTGACGATTGGCTGGTCGACGAACACCTGCAGGAAGAGGTAGTCGACGTCGACGTCCGGCCGGGTCGACGGCCGAACCACCGCGACTTTGGACGTCAGCGGGTCGGCGCCGCCCATGCCGTCGATCTGGCGCGGATCGGGCGAGCCCATGATGCGGAGGAGGAGGGCGTCGCGTTCTTCGGGATCTGCGGGAAGGTCGGAGTTCAAAAAATACCCGCCCTTCGACGTGCCGCCACGCATCCACATGCAGCGGACGCCGTCAGACATAGGTAAGTCCCTTGGCCTCCAGCCGTTCGCGCATGTCGTAGAGATCGAGCCCAAGCTGGCCGGCGGCCAGCTGCTGACGTTTTTCTTCTTCGCTCGCGATCCGCTTTTTCGCAGACTCCAGCACGGCGTCGGCCTTCGCATGCGGCACCACGCACACACCGTCGTCGTCGGCGACGATGACGTCGCCCGGATAGACCAGGGTGCCCGCACAGACCACCGGCACGTTGACCGAGCCGAGCGTCTCCTTGACCGTGCCTGCGGCCGAGATCGAGGTGGACCACACGGGAAAGCGCATCTCGGTGAGATCGCGCACGTCGCGCACGCCGCCGTCGCTGATCAGCGCCCTGCAGCCGCGCGCCATCGCCGAGGTCGCGAGCAGGTCGCCGAAATAGCCCATCTGGCAGGGTGAAGTCGGGGCAAGCACCAGGATGTCGCCGTCCTTCAGCTGCTCGATCGCCACATGCACCATCCAGTTGTCGCCGGGCGGCGCGGAAATGGTCACCGCCGAGCCCGCGACGCGCGCACCCGCATAGATCGGACGCATGGTCGCCGCCATCAGCCCGGTCCGCCCCTGCGCTTCATGCACGGTGGAGACGCCGGCCTCGCCGAGCCCCGCGATGACAGCGGCATCCGCACGCTCGATGGTCTGCATGACGACGTGCATGATCAGCTTTCCTTCTTCGGCGCGGGCGGGGTGCGATCGCGCACCGGCGGGGTCCCGTGGGTGTGAAAACTCGCGATGGTCTTGAGCCCCCAGGCCTGGCCCTT
Source organism: Alphaproteobacteria bacterium (assembly GCA_041398025.1). GTDB lineage: Bacteria > Pseudomonadota > Alphaproteobacteria > Geminicoccales > Geminicoccaceae > JANQPX01. Next base: position 222,714 of record JAWKVM010000008.1, on the reverse strand, counting down.
TTTTCTTTCACTTTCGGTCCAGGTGACCGTTTCCCAGTCGGGCGCCAGGATCAGGCGCGCCCCGGCATTGGCGAGCTCGATGCGGTTGCCGGCGGGCTCCCAGACATAGAGAAAGAACGTGCCCTGGATGGCGTGCTTGTGCGGCCCGGTCTCGATGTGCACGCCATTTTCCAGAAAGATGTCGGCGGCGCGCAGGATGTCCTCGCGCTGATCGGTCGCGTAGGTGACGTGATGCAGCCGCCCCTGGCCGCCGCCATGCTCCTCGGTGCAGGCGAGGTCGTAGCCCTTGTTGTTGACCGTGAACCAGCAGCCGCCCAGACGCCCGTTGTCGAGGAGAATCTGCTCGGTCACGCGCGAGCCCAGGCAGGTGAGCATGAAGTCGCGGAATTTTGTGACGTCCTCGGCGAGTAGGTTGACGTGGTCGAGCCTGCGCGGACAGCAGCCGCGGCCGTGAAAACGCTGCGCGATGTTCTTGAGCGCCGGTTTTTCCGATTCGGGTGCCTCGTAGCGCCTGGTTTCCCAATAGATTTCGAAGATGTGGCCGAACGGATCCTGGAAGCGGTACGCCCTGCCGTGGCCGAGATCGCCGTCATGCCAGCCGATGCCGTAGCCCGCTTCCTCGATCGCCTCGACCCGCCGCGCCAACGCTTCCGCCGACGACGCGCGATAGCCGATATGGCCGACGCCCGTCGTGGAATGGCGCGTCAGCTTCAGCGTGTGGAACTCGTAGTCGTCGAAGGCACGCAGATAGACGCTGTCGCCATCGCGTCCGCTCTCCGTCAGGCCATAGACCCGTGTGAAAAAATCCAGGCTGTCTTCGAACCTGTCGGTATAGACCTCGACATGCCCAAGGTGGGCGACGTCAAAGTCAGGCCTGCCATCGCCGATGGCCATGGCTAGAGCTCATCCACGCAGCGGGGAAAGACGGCCTGGAAGGCTTCGGCGTATTTCGCCGGGCGGCCGCCGGCCTGACCGCCGGAATTGCGCCGGAAGTGGTTGGCGCGGTTCTCGGCGACGTTGGTATAGTAGGCCCAGAGATGGTGCTGGCCCTCCATGCACTCGATCGCGGCCCGCTTCTTGTCCCAGACGTCGGTGATGTCGAGAAAGACGTTCGGCACCCAGCCCATCTGCTCGGTCTGGTGGGGCTCGAACAGATAGAGCTGCGGGGCGCCCAGCACCTTCTCGCCGGGATTGTGGCCCCAGGCCTGGGCGATCATGCGCACCTCGAGCGCGATCTCGGTCGTGTACATGTGGTCGGTGTTGTAGGGGTCGTATTTGGAGTGGGACATCATGAAATCAGGCTGCACCGCGCGCACGACGTCCACCAGCCGGAACTTGGCTTCCTGGTCGAGCGTCAGCGGGTAGTCGCCGAGGTCGAAGAAGCGGATGTCGTGGACGTCCAGCGCCTTCGCCGCGTTCTCCGCCTCCTCGCGCCTGGCGGCCTTGACCCGCTCCAGCGTCATGCCCGGCTCCTTCCAGAGCTTCGCGCTCTCGCCGCGCTCGCCGAAGGACAGGCAGACCACCGTGACCTCGTAGCCGAGCTTTTGATGCAGCGCGATCGCGCCGCCGCAGCGCCAGACGAAATCGGCGGCGTGCGCGCTGATCACCAAGGCTGTCTTACGTTCCGCCATCCCCCAGGCCTCCCCGTCGAACCGAAGGACCAGGACAGCATGAATTGCGCCGGGAGCCAAGGACGCTGGCGGGCAACGGGGTGCGGATCGCGAATCAAATCAGCCTGGATGCCACCGTTCCGAAAGGAACGGCAGCCGAGCGGTCCGCACCCATCGCCCGCGCGTGAGGCGATGGGTGCGCTCGGGATCGTCGATCAGGTCAGTCGGCGGCGAAGCAGTAGAAATAGCCGGCGCCGCCGGTGCTCTTGAGATTGTCCTGGCTGCAGCCGCGCGAGTTGTGGGCGGCGTTCCAGGAGACGTTGCCGCCGCCATGGCGATCGTGGTGGCCGACCGTCGCCGAGCCCTCGCCATCGGCGTTCGAGGTCCAGTTCGAGCAGGTGAAGTCGCCTTCCTGCCAGGGGAAGTAGGCCGTGCCGTCGGCCTGGGTGCCGGTCAGCATGTCGTGCTCGTTGACCTCGGAACCGCGGCCCTTGATGCGGTTGCCGCTCTCGTCGAGGGCCGTGCGCACCGAGATGTTGGGCATGATGTGCAGCTGGTCGAGATCGGTCGCGATCAGCTCGCCGCGGGCGTTGTGCCAGGGACCCTGGCCGATGCGGTCGCGCGCCGAGATGCCGCGCTTGCCCTCCTCCTGGGTCGAGAGATAGGCGCGCCAGGTCTGGCCCGTGGAGCCGGCCGCCTCGGCGAGCTGCTGGCAGTGGGCGTCGGCACCCTCGAGGCCACCGAGATTGGCGCCGTCCCCGGAGCCGACCGAGGTCACGAAGAAGCTCATCGGCGGATCTTCGGCCAGGGCGGGAAGCGCGATCAGGCCGATCGCGGCGCCGGTCAGCATGGCTGTGGTCAGTTTCAATATTGCCTCCTCTGTTTTTGCCTGCCGTCGAATAGGTCGAAGGCCGACCCGCCGCATGGGAAGCAGGCGCTCCAGCGATGATCCCAAGGCACCGGCTCAGGCCCGATTATTTGATGACGTCAGCTCCGCTCAGACATTTATCATGTGTCCGAATGCCAGGCCATTGACCAAATTTGCAGGCACCTCCTGCAGCAGCGCACAGCCTGAACGGCGGATACCTTAGGATTTCAGCCGATTCCCTAGCCTTCGCGCGCGGCCCCGGCCTGGTACCATTTCGCGGCTTCGTCCAGATCCTTGGGCACGCCGCGGCCGGTGGCGTAGAGATCGCCGAGCTTCATCATCGCGTCCTGCCGGCCGAGATCGGCGGCGCGATGATAGAGACCGGCCGCCTGCTCCGGATCCTTCTCGATACCGGTGCCGCGCAGATAGCGCTCGGCAAGCGTCACCAGCGCATCCGGATGGCCGCCCTCGGCCGCACGTTTCAGCCAGGCGATCGCTTCGTCAGGATCGGCCGCTGACCCGGCGCCATCGCCATAGAGGCCGACGAGCTGCATCGCCGCGTCGACATCGCCCGCTTCGGCCGCACGCCGATACCAGGCGATCGCCTCCGTCTCGTCACGGGAAACACCCTCTCTTGCATAGAACGCGCCGAGCGCCGCCGCCGCCCCGGCATGGCCGACCTCCGCGGCTTTGCGATAATGCGCCAACGCCAGGGCGGGATCGGCGGCGACGCCTTCGCCGTTTCGATAGAGCATCGCCAGCTGGTAGTCGGCCTCGGCGATGCCATGGTCGCTCGCCGCCTGATACCAGCGCGCCGCCTGGCCGGGATCGCGGCTGACGACATCGCCCTCTCGGTAGAGGTCGGCAAGGGCGAGCTGGGCTTCGGCGACGTCCGCCTCGGCGGCGGTGCGATAGAGCTCTTCGACGCGGGCGACATCCTCGGGCCCGCCGTCGCCTCGGAGATAAAAGCCGGCAAGCGCACCCGCCGCCGCCGGATCGCCCTGCTCGGCCGCCTGCCGGTACCACCGGATCGCCGTCTCGACATCAGCGGGCGCGCCTGCGGCCCCCTCGGCATGCAGCCGGCCAAGCGCCGTCATGGCATCGACCACGCCGGCCTCGGCCGCCTGCGTATAGAGCGTCATCACGCGCTCCGGATCGGCGGGCTCGACGGCCCCTTGCTCGTAGAGCCGGGCAAGCTCGTACATCGCCCGGCCGTCGCCTTCGGTCTCGGCCGCCTCATACCAGCGCGCGGCCTCGGCGGGATCGGCCGCCACACCCTCGCCTCCGGCATAGGCGTCGGCAAGCTTGATCTGCGCTGCCGCCACGCCATGCTCGGCCGCGGCGCGATACCAGCGCATGGCGGCTGCCGGGTCCGCCGAAAGGCGATCGCCTGTTTCGTACAGCTCGCCGAGGGTGACCATCGCCTCGACGTCGCCGGCGTCAGCCGCGTCTTCCAGGAGCCGCGCTGCCAGTCTCGGGCTGGTCGGGCGCAGATCCTCGCGCAGATAGAGGGCGGCGAGCTTGCCGATGGCCTCGGTCCGGCCGTCGTCGATGGCGTCCTCATACCACCCGGCCGCCTCCCAGCCATTCTGATCGCCGTCGGTTCTCGTGGTGTAGATGTCGCCGAGCAGCGTCTTGGCTTCACCGCTGCCCTGCACCTCGGCACGGCGGGCGAGGCGGATCGCCGTCTGCGAGTCCATCGGGACACCTTCGCCTGCGAGATAGCGCCTGGCGAGACGAATCTGTGCCGCTTCGCTGTCGAGCTGGGCGGCACGTTCATACCACTTGATCGCATCAGCTTCCCGCCCCTGACGTTCGCTGATGTCGCCGAGCAGGAAGGCGGCACCGGCGCGTGTCGGCTGATCGCCAAAGGTGTTCGCGGATTTGGCGAGATCGGTCGCCCGATCAAGATCCTGCGCTGCGACATTGCCGGAGACCAGCGCTTCGGCGAGCGCCAGCTCCGCCGCATGATCGCCCCAGGCGGCAGCCCGCTCCCAGGCTCTAACGGCAGCCTCCGAGCTGCCGAACGCCGCAGCCGCCTCGCCATGCTCGTAGCTGCACCCCCCGAGCGTGGTCGTCAGCAAAGCGAGCGACAGAATCACCCCCATCAGGGGCTGCGATCCCCCGCCGACCCTCCGCTCCCCTTCGCTCGTCTTCAACGTCCGAGCGTCGACTCGATCTTCGATTCCTCCCATGGACCGTCTCTCGGCTGCAGCTCTCCCCGCATCAGCGACGTCACCCTAGCACATCTCTACACCCAGAGCCTGCTCCTTTCCATGTTTCACGAGATCGTCGAGATAGGCGAGAACCGTGACGCCGACAAAGGCGTCGGCGGTGAGCCCGGATGGCCGGACGACAGACAGCCGCCGATCGATCGCGATCGGCGCGTCAGGCACCACATCGCGCTGTCCTTGTCGACAGTCTGTCAGGAAAGAAGCTTTCGCCGGATCGTCATCTTGGCGCTGTCGAGCAGCACCGCAAGCAGCATCAGGCCGCCGCGGATCACCTGCATGTAGTAGGCGTCCAGGCCCATGACGTTGATCGCGGTGTCGATCGAGGAGAGCAGGAGGACGCCGGCGAACACGCCGGAGAGGCGGCCGACGCCGCCGCGCAAGGACACGCCGCCGATGACCACCGCGGCAAACGCTTCGAACAGCATGCCCAGGCCGAGGTTCGGCGTGGCGCCGTTGGTGCGGGCCGCAAGGAGCCAACCCGCCAGTGCTGCCAGCACCCCGGAGAGGATGAAGACGGTGTAGAGCACGCGCTCGACGTCGATGCCGGCGCGGAAGGGTGCTGTAGGGTTGCCGCCGACCAGATAGACGTGGCGGCCGAAGCGGGTGCGGGTCAGATAGAGATGGAAGATCACATAGGCCAGCGCCAGGATGACGACCAGCAGCGGAAGGCCGAGAACGCTGGCCGTCGCCACGGCCCGGAAGCTGTCGGGGAGGCCGTACATCGAGCGGCCGCCCGTCAGCACGAGGCCGAGGCCGCGGATCGCGATGTACATGGCGAGCGTCACGATGAAGGCATTGATCTGCAGGCGGATGATCAAAAAGCCGTTGAAGGCGCCGGCAAGCGCACCGAAGGCGAGCACCACGAGCAGCGTTATCCAGGGCGCCAGCTCCAGGCCGGAGGCGGAGCCGCGCCCGGCGGCGAGCCAGGCGGCGATCATCGCGGAAAACGCCATGACCGATTCGACCGACAGGTCCATATGGCCGGCGATGATGCAAAAGGAGAGCCCGATCGCGATCAGTCCGACGAAGGTCGCGTGCTGCAGGATGTTGAGGAAGATGCCGAGCTGGAAGAAGTTCTCGATGGTCAGCGAGCACAGGATGAGGATGACCGCAAGGATCAGCCAGACCAGATGATCGAGCAACAGGTTCAGCACCCACGCATGACGCTGCGCGGGTGCTGCCGGAATGGCCTGGCTACTCAAACCTCAATCATCCTCGCTCCAGCGCGACGGGTGAGACTCCGTCAAGTCAAGCCCGCCATGGCTCATGGCTACTGGACGGGCTGGACGGGGTCGGTGGGCGGGGTGAGGTTGCCCCAGAACTTGGTGTCGTCGACGTTGTCGGGCGTGATCGCGGCACCCGGGATCTTGAGGTTGGGGCCCCAGTCGGTCATTTCGAGCACCGAGGGGAGGCCGACGACGTCGTAGGTTCCGGGCTCGAGCGGCTCGCCCTTGACGATCTTGTCGGCGAACATGGCGAGGCCGTAGATCTGAGCGTAGAGCGGCTGCTCGACCTCGACCTGCTGCCAGCCTGCACGGATGTTGTCGAGGCCGACCGGAGCACCGTTGGACGCCATCAGCATGATCTCGCCCGGCTGTTTGCCCTTGCCTTCCAGGATCGAGACGATGGGCACCGTGAGATGGGCGGCGTGGCAGAAGATCATGTCGATCTGGTCGTTGACCAGGAGCTGGTCCTCGACGATGTCGGCGGCGTTGGACGCCTCCCACTGCATCGCGGCCTTGGTGATGATCTCGACATCGGGGGCTTCCGCGGCCATGCGCTCCTCGAAGCCCTGCTGAATGTCGAGGGTATAGTTGTCGCCGGGATCGCCGAGCACCTGCAGGACCGTGCCCTTGGGCTCGCCATGGCGCTCGGTCAGGAGGCGGATCGCCTCGCCGGCCGCCACCTGGCCGATCTCGACCGTGCCGGCGACCGAGGTCAGCTCGAACTCGGTGGTGCGGATCTGGCGGTCATAGTTCATGACGGGAATGCCGGCGGCGCGCGCCTTCTCGACGCCGGGCACGATGGCATCGAAATCGACGGCGTTCATGATGATCGCCGCGGGCTTGAGCGCGATCACGTCTTCGAGCTGGTTGAGCTGGCGGTTCGCCTCGTTCTGCGCATCCAGGGACTTCACCTCATAGCCGAGATCGCTGAACACGCCCTCGATCGCCTTTTGGCTCTCGGTCTGGAATTCATCGAGCAGGGTCGGGATCATGTAGTAGATCGTCCCCTTGTCCTGGGCTGCCGCTGCCATGGGCAGAGCAGCGACCGTGATGGCCAGAGCGGTGGCCATGAGCGTGCCGCGACGGGTCAAGGTCGACATGAGAAGCTCCCTCCTGCTTTTTTGTTCCCTGGTCCGATTAAATCGCGCGATCGCCGAGCGATCAATCGGTTTCACCGACCTCGTCGCTCAATTCTCCGGTGATCAGGTCGACGATTTCTTCCGCACTGGTGCTTTTCACCTGGCGCTCGCCGGTGACCCGGCCGTGGCGCAGCACGATGATACGATCGGCCACCTGGAAGGCGTGCAGGACATTGTGGGTGATGACCACGACGGCCACGCCCTGCTGCTTCACCCGGTTGATCAGCTCCAGGCCGCGCCTTGTCTGGGCGACGCCGAGTGCTGCGAACGGCTCGTCCAGGAGCACCAGGCGCCCGCCCCAATGGACGAAGCGGCAAAGCTCGATCGCCTGGCGCTGGCCGCCGGAGAGATGCTCGACATTGGTGCGCACCGAGGGGATGTGGGTGCCGATGTCGGCCAGCGCCTTTTCGGTCTCCGCCTGCATCGCCGCCTCGCGCAGGATCTCGATGCCGGCGACCTCGTGCACCAGCTCGCGTCCCATGAAGAAATTGGCGACGACGTCGACGTTCAGGCAGAGCGAGAGGTCCTGATAGACGGTCTCGATGCCGAGCGCCTTGGCGGTGGTCGGGCTGTCGAGCGTCACCGGGCTGCCGTCGAACCGGATGCGGCCGCCGCTCGGCTCCAGTGAGCCCGAGAGGATCTTGATCAGGGTCGACTTGCCGGCGCCGTTGTCGCCGAGCAGGGCCACGGCCTCGCCCGGGAACACCTCGAAGGTGACGCCGTCCAATGCCGTGACCGCGCCGAAGCGCTTGCTGACATTGTCGACGGACAGGATGGGCTCGCGCCCGGCGGCGGCCGCCGCGCTCATTGCTTCGCCTCCGGCAGGATCTGGCCGCCATCGACCACGATGGTGGTGCCGGTGATGTAGGCTGCTTCGTCGGAGGCGAGAAACAGCACGGCATTGGCGACGTCTTCGGGCGTGCCCAGGCGGCCGAGCGGCACCGAGCGCTCCATCGTCTCGATGAACGCGGCGCTGCGTCCCGCCTTGGCGCCTTCGGTCAGGATATTGCCGGGCTCGACGCCGTTAACCGTGACCTCGAAGGGGGCGGCTTCCATGGCCGCGGCACGGATCAGGCCGTTGATGCCGGCCTTACTCGCCGAATAGTGGGCATGGCCCGGCTGGCTGACCTTCGGCCCGGTGATCGAGGAGGTGAGCACGATCCGGCCGTAGCGCTGCGACGTCATCGGACGGAGGCAGGCCTGGACGGCAAGGAAGCAGCCGCGCAGGTTGACCGCGAGCACGTCGTCCCATTCCTCGACCGTGATGTCGTCGATCAGCGTGTAGGGGTAGATGCCGGCGTTCTGGCAGAGGATGTCGACCCTGCCGAAACGGTCGAGCGTGGAGGAGACCAGAGCCTCGACATCGGTCTTCCTGCCGACGTCGGTCTTGACGAAATGCGCACCGAGACGACGCGCGGTCGCCTCGCCCGGATCGTCGTGCCAATCGGCGATCACCACCTTGGCGCCGTCCCGGATCAGCCGCCCGGCGATGCCGGCGCCGATCCCCTGGGCGGCACCGATGACGATCGCGACCTTGTCCTGAACCCTGCCCGCCATCGCGTCCTGCCTTCCTCCGTCCTTCCTGTTGCCGAAAGCCGCTTCTCACTATGGTGATGAAGATTGTCCCTTCGGTCCCGGCGAGAAACAAGGGGGAGCGTCGACGTGATCTATGAACGGCTGGGCGTGCGCACCATCGTGAATGCCAAGGGCACGGCAACCCGGCTTTCCGGCGGGATCATGCGCCCCGAGGTCGCCGAGGCCATGGTCCAGGCCTCGCAGGCCTGCGTCGACATGGCGGAACTGCAGGCCAAAGCGAGCGAGATCATCGCCGGCCATACCGGTGCGGAGGCCGGTCTCGTGACGTCGGGGGCGGCGGCAGGCCTCCTGCTCGGCACCGCGGCGGCCGTCACCGGGCTCGATCCCGGCCGCATGAACCGGCTTCCCGACACCGCCGGCATGTCGAACGAGGTCATCGTCGCCCGCAGCCAGCGCAATCTCTACGACCACGCCGTGCGCACCGCCGGCGTCAGGCTGATCGAGGTCGGCCTGCCCGACCGCTATGCCGGGGCGGGCGTGCGCGACGCCGAAGCCTGGGAGATCGCGGACGCGATCAACGAGCAGACGGCGGCGATCCTCTGGGTCGCGCATCCGGCGGCGAAACCCTGCCTCGGGGAGCTTGCCGCGGTCGCGCATGCCGCCGGCGTGCCGGTGATCGTCGATGCCGCGGCACAGCTGCCGCCCGCGTCCAACCTTCGCCGCTTCATCGACGATGGCGCCGACCTGGTCGCCTTTTCCGGCGGCAAGGCGATCGGCGGCCCGCAGGCTTCCGGCTTCCTTTGCGGACGCCGGGACCTGATCATGGCGGCGGCGCTGCAGATGCTGGACATGGACATGCTGTTCGACCAATGGCAGCCGCCCGCGCCCTTCATCGACAAGGCGCTGCTGAAGGGTCTGCCGCAGCACGGCATCGGCCGGCCGTGCAAGGCGGGCAAGGAGGAAATCGCCGGCCTCCTCACGGCCCTCGACCTGTTCGTCGCCGACGATCCCGCGGCACGCCGTCAGCGCTGGCTCGGCCTTTGTCAGGCGATCGTCGAGGCTGCCGGCAGGCTCGACCACGCGACGCTTCGCCTCCAGGACCAGGGCGAGGTCCCGACCGTTGCCCTGAGCCTCGATCAGGACCGTGCCGGCATGACCGCCTTCCAGCTTCTCCTTGCGCTCGAAGGCGGCGAGCCGTCGATCCGGGTCGACAACGGCGCCCTCCATCAGGCGCGGCTGTCCTTCAATCCCCAATGCCTGGCGGCAGACGCCCCTGCGCTGATCGGCCGGCGCCTGCGCGAGCTTCTCACCGCCTGATCAAGGCAGCGCACGCTTCGACGTCATGCGGACCACGCCTGCCGCGTCCGTCCTTCCGGCTGACAATGGAAACCGGAGCCGCCTTCGCACGCCGGCCGGTGTCGTGACGATCTCACGACGTTTTTCCAAGGATGGATCGGCCTGCACCGTCCGTCACCCAGACTCTCCTGGAAGCGTTCGGCTTTTGTTAACCCCTCCCTGGCATGCTGCTTCCTGGTCCATGCGATCCTGGGAATCCGCCCGCACGCCGGAAAAGCTTGGGCGAGGCTCGGACTCCCAGGATCGCATGGACCAGCAAACCGTGCTCGATCATAGCCATGGCGGGTTAAGAAAGAATGAACGGGGCTGCGCTGCTGCACGCATTGGGCGGGCTTTCCGGGACGCTGGCCGCACATTCCGGCCTTCGCCTCAGATCACGCCGGCGGCGCGCAGCTCGTCGATTTCGGTCTCGGTGTAGCCAAGTCCCTCGAGAACGGCGTCGGTGTGCTCGCCGAGATCGGGGGGCGGATGCCGGAGCCGGGCGGGCGTGGCGCTCAGCTTGACGGGAAAGCCGGTGACCCTGATGCCGCGGTCGGCGCCGCAGTTCAGCACCATCTCCTGGGCCAGAACTTGCGGGTCGTTGAACACCTGGTCCAGGGTCTGCACGCGCCCCGCGGGAACGCCCGCGCGATTGAGAATGTCGATCCAGTGGTCGACACCGGCCTTGCCGATTTCGCCGTCGATCAGCCGGCGCAGGTCCTCCCGATGGTCGAGGCGGGCCTGGTTGGTGGCGAAGGCTGGCTGGTCGAGCAGATGGGCGAGGCCGAGGGCCTGGAGGAAGCGCTCGACGAAGATGTCGTTGCTGGGTGCGACGGCGATCTCGCCGTCATTGGCTTTGAACAGGCCATAGGGGTAGACGATCGGGTGGTCGTTGCCGGTGCGTTTCGGCTGCTCGCCCGTGGCGAAATAGTGGGCGGAGAAATAGGCGAGCACGCTGATCAGGCTGTTGTTCAGGCTGGCCTCGACCCGCTGTCCGCGGCCTTCCGGGCTCCGATCGCGTGCGACCACGGCGGAGACGATGCCGAAGGCGGCATAGAGGCCGGCCAGCAGATCGCTGATCGGCGGGCCGGCGCGTAGCGGCTCGCCATCGGGCGGCCCGTTGATGCTCATGAAGCCGCTCATCGCCTGGCCGATGAAGTCGAAGGCGGGGCGGTCGACATAGGGGCCGGTGCTGCCATAGCCGTTGATGCTGGCGACGATCAGGCGGGGATTGATGGTATCCAGCCTGGCCTGATCGAAGCCCATCCTGGCGAGCACGCCCGGGCGATAGTTTTCGAGGAGGATGTCGGCATCTGCCAGCAGGCGCGTCAGGATCGCCTTGCCGGCATCGGTATAGAGATCGGCGGTGATCGACGTCTTGTTGCGATTGAACTGCGCGAAATAATAGCTGAAGCCGTCGACCTCGGCGCCCTGCTCGCGGGTCGGATCGCCTTTGCCGGGGGCTTCGATCTTGATGACCTCGGCGCCCATGTCGGCCAGGAGCTGGGAGCAGAACGGGCCGGCGATGATGCGGGTGAGATCGACGACCTTCAGACCGGAAAGCGGCATGCCTCAGCCGACCGCCGTCTCGACCTGGTCCATGGACGACAGCGCCAGCCTTGGTCCGGCCTTCATGACCTGGCCCGGCAGGGTTCGGCCCACCACCTGCTCGACCCGGCGCGCGACGGCGCAGAGCTTCTCCAGGTCGATCCCGGTCTCGATGCCCATCTCATGCAGCAGGAACACCAGGTCCTCAGTGCAGATATTGCCGGTTGCGCCGGGCGCGAACGGGCAGCCGCCGAGGCCCGCGAACGAGCCCTCATAGCGATCGATGCCCTCGTCCAGCCCGGCCATGACATTGGCGAGGCCGATGCCGCGGGTGTTGTGAAAATGCAGCGTGACCGGGAGGTCGGGGACCGCCGCCTTGAGATGGCGGCAGCGTTCGGCCACGAGCGGCGGGGTCGCCATGCCGGTGGTGTCGCCGAGGCTGATGCCGACCATGCCGAGTTCGGCAAAGCGCTCTGCGATCCTGACGACCTGCTCGACCGGGACATCACCCTCGAACGGGCAGCCGAAGGACGTGGCGATCGCCCCGCTCACGGGACGGCCGGCGGCATGGGCGATGCGCACCACCTCCTCGAAGCCCTGCAGCGACTCCTCGACCGAGCGATTGACGTTCTTGCGATTGTGGCTTTCGGAGGCCGACACGAACACCCGAAGCTCGTCGACATCCGTCTCGACGGCGCGCGCCGCTCCCTTCGCATTGGGCACCAGAGCGACCAGATGAACGCCGTCCGGACGCTCGAGGGCGGCCAGGACCTCGGCGGCATCGGCGAGCTGCGGCACGGCGCGCGGCGAGACGAAGGAGGAATACTCGATCTCCCTGACGCCGGCATCGATCAGCCCGTTGATCAGCTCGATCTTGGTCGCCGTCGGCACGAAATCCTTTTCGATCTGCAGACCATCTCTCGGGCCGACCTCACCGACCAGAACCTTCTTCGGCCGCACCATGGTTCCTCCTCGAGCCATCAGGGAAAGGATGCACTGACCGACGTCAGTCTAGACCGACCGGGGTCGGGTTGACCATGGTTTCCCCGGTTCGCCTTGACAAGAACCCCGTTGGTTTGAACAACGGCAGCGCGACGTCGCTCGTCAGGAGTTCTGGATGCGCATGCTTTTTGTTCTGCTCGGCCTTCTGATGGCTGCAAAGGCTGGCTTTGCCGCCGATCAGGCGACGATCAGAATCGGCACGGAGGGCCGCTATCCGCCTTGGAACGCGACTGGCGACGATGGCGGACTCGAGGGCTTCGAGATCGACCTCGCGGCGGATCTCTGCCGGCGGCTGAACGCGTCCTGCGCGTTCGTCGAACAGAGCTGGGACGGCATGCTTCCGGCGCTGACCACCGACAAGTTCGATCTGATCATGGCGGGGATGACGATCACGGAGGAGCGTCGGCAGCTCATCGACTTTTCGGTCTGTTATGCGTCCGAGCCCGCCATTTTCGCGGTGCGCTCGGACAATGCCCTGGCCGCCACCATCACCCTCGACGAGAAAATCGATCTCTCCAACCTGTCGCCTGGGGTCAGAATCACCCTGAACGCACTTCGCCAGGCTCTGGCCGGGACGACCGTCGGTGTCCAGGTGGCGTCGCCCCACGCGGCGTTCGTCCGGCGCTACCTGCGCGAGCTGGTGGAAATCCGATATTACGATACGCTTGAAAATCTGACACGTGACCTCGAAGCCGGGAACGTCGACGCCGCGCTGTCATCGCGAACCTATTGGAGCAGGCTTGGCGAGCAGGACAGCATCCCGCATCTGGCACTGATCGGTCCCAACATGATCGGTGACGTGTTCGGACGAGGCGTGGGCGCCGGCATGCGAAAGGAAGACGGAGATCTGCGTCGGCGCGTGAACGATGCGATCGCCGCGGCCCTCGCCGACGGCACGATCGCCAGGCTCGCCAAGCAGTGGTTCGGCTACGACATTTCCTGCTGAGGTCCGTCACCCCGCGGGTGCAACGAGCCGTTATCGTCGCGTGCTGGTCAGATCAAGAGGCAGCTGGAGCTGATCCTGCTGATGACGGTCCAGCATGTCGCTGACCGCGTAGCGTACGAGCCAGGCGAGAGACACACGGTATTTTTCGGCCAGTTTGGTCAACTGAGCGTGATCCTGTTCGTCGACCGTGACCGTGATCCGAGTTGCCAGCTTATTCTCCCGCCCGGCTCGCATAGCAGAGCTCGTCCTCCCAAGCGCTGCATCACTGTGGTGAACGGAACAGCAACTTAGTGCGAGCTGATGATCGAAGTCAACATGAGTTCTGGAATTTTTACCGCGGTCGACTGTTGTTGTTCCAATTGCCGACTATTGCGAAGATTGCACGGCAATTTCGTCAATAAAGAGAAAAATGCCCATAAAGATCAAACAAATCCCTCGCCGTTCGCCGACAGACCTGCCACGCCGACCGTCCGCAAGCGTCACGTCAAGGCGGCGGTCCAAAACCAGGCCGCATACCGTCGACCCAGGCCATGCCGGTCCGAGTCCATGAGGTGGCCACGCCACCTAGTCGCCGATGCGCTCACGGGCTGTCTTGATATGGGCGGCGAGGGCCATGAGGCGGCGGTCGCGCCAGGCGCTGCGCTCGGGAATGGCGTCGACGGCAAGACGCTCGCGGCGTTCGGCTTCCATGCGGGCGGCCAGCGCCTCGCTCCACTCGAGTGGCTGGTCGGCCGAGCGCTCGATCTTTTCATAAAGGCCGCCATAGCGCGCCATGTAGTCGGCGATGCCGCCGGGAGCGTTGAGGTCGATGGTCTCGAACGGGCCGATGAACGACCAGCGCCGGCCGATGCCGTCGCGGATCGCGATGTCGACGTCCTCGACCGAGCAGATGCCGTCCTCGACCAGGCGAAGCGCCATGGTCAGAAGAGCGCCCTGCAGCCGATTGGCGACGAAGCCGTCCACCTCCTTCTTCAGGCGGATCGGCGACTGGCCGGCACCGGTCATCAAGTCGAACACCCGATCGACCGTGGCCGGATCGGTCCAGGGCGCCGGGCAGAGCTCGACCAGCGGCGTGACCGAGGGCGGGTTGATCGGATGCGCCACCAGGCAGCGGGCACGGCAGGCGAGATTGTCGGTAAACGCGGAGGCGGGAATGCCCGAGGTCGAGCTGCCGATGATGGTCTCGGCGCCGATCAGCTGGTCCAGCTCCTGATAGACCGCGCGCTTGACCTCGACGCGCTCCGGCACGCTCTCCTGCACATAGTCCGCCCCCTCGACCGCATCACCGGGCTTGATCGCGAAGCCGATACGTCCGAGCACGACGTCCGGATCGTCGATCAGCTTGAAGCGCGTGAGATCGTTCAGCCTGGAGGCGATGTTGGTCTCGGCCTGCTCGAGCGTCATCGGGGAGGCATCGTAGAGGGCTACGGGGTGGCCAACCCTGGCAAAGACGATCGCCCAGGCCTGCCCCACCAGTCCGCCGCCGATCAGTGCAATTTTTTCCATGAACGCCTCCCTCGCCTGATGACCGGCCAGAGGCTAGAGCATTCGGGCGGAGGCTGTCATCGGTTTTGTCACGGTCCGGTCCCTGGAGCCGTTCGCCTCCCTGGAATGGCCGCAGGCGGCGGCCGGGCGATGATCGTCCGGTCTGGAGCGAGGCCGTGCCGGGTCGGGTCGCCTTCAGGGATCGCATCGATTGACAAATCTCATGGTGCTCGCCCGGCTTTGCCGCCTATCTCCTCTGCAGCGAAACGAAAAGGGGAACGCCTCCCATGACGCCGGAACAGATCGATCTGGTTCAAGAATCGTTCGACAGGATCAGGCCTTCTGCCATGGAGGCCGTCGATCTCCTGTATGATCGGCTATTTTCCATGGCGCCGCAGCTCAGGCCATTGTTTCGCGGCGATGCACCCGAGCAGAAGCGAATGCTGATGGCTGTGCTCGGAACGGCCGTTGCAGGTTTGGGCCGTTTGGACAAGCTGAAGCCGACGCTCTCGGCGCTCGGCCGCCGCCACGCCGGCTACGGCATCGAGCCGGAGCATTATCGGGTCTTCGGCGACGCGCTGATCTGGTCCCTGGAACAGCATCTCGCCGACGCGCTGACGCCGGCGATCAGACAGGCCTGGGTCGAGGCCTATGCGGAGCTCGCCGCTGCCATGATCGACGCCGCCGACGAAGCCGAGCCTGCGGGAAGCAATGTCGACCGGCCGGAGGGTGATTGATGCGCCGAGGACACTGAGGCCGTTCCGGGAGCGATCGGCCCGCTATTCGTCGTCCAGCCCGATCGGCTCGCCTTCGTCCAGCAGATCGATACCGGGCGCGCCTGCCTTGCTGCCGAGGCCCGCCGCTTCGCGGATTTTCTTCTCGATCTCGTCGGCGATCTCGGGGTTTTCCCGGAGGAACGTCTTGGCGTTTTCCCGGCCCTGGCCGATGCGCTGGCTGTTGTAGGAGAACCAGGAGCCCGACTTTTCCACGAGATCGGCCTTGACGCCCAGATCCAGCAGCTCGCCGGTCTTGGAGATGCCCTCGCCATACATGATGTCGAACTCGACCACACGGAACGGCGGCGCGACCTTGTTTTTTACGACTTTCACCCGGGTCTGGTTGCCGACCACCTCGTCCTTGTCCTTGATCTGGCCGATGCGGCGGATGTCGAGGCGCACGGAGGCGTAGAACTTCAGCGCGTTGCCGCCGGTGGTGGTCTCGGGATTGCCGAACATCACGCCGATCTTGAGGCGGATCTGGTTGGTGAAGATCACCATGCATTGCGAGCGGTTGATGCTGCCGGTCAATTTCCGGAGCGCCTGGCTCATGAGCCTCGCCTGCAGACCCACATGGGAATCGCCCATCTCGCCTTCGAGCTCGGCCTTGGGCACCAGGGCGGCGACGCTGTCGATCACCACCACGTCGACCGCACCCGAGCGCACCAGCGTGTCGGCGATCTCGAGCGACTGCTCGCCGGTGTCCGGCTGCGAGATCAAAAGTTCGTCGATGTCGACGCCGAGCTTTCTGGCATAACCCGGGTCGAGGGCGTGCTCCGCATCGACGAAGGCGCAGACGCCGCCCTTTTTCTGGGCTTCGGCGATGCAGTGGAGCGTGAGCGTGGTCTTGCCCGAGCTTTCCGGACCGTAGATCTCGATCACCCGGCCCTTGGGCAGGCCGCCGATGCCGAGCGCCAGATCGAGACCGAGCGAGCCGGTGGAGATCGATTCGATGTCGATGGCGGTGCCCCGGGCGCCCAGCTTCATGACCGAGCCCTTGCCGAAGGAGCGCTCGATCTGCCCGATCGCCGCGTCCAGCGCCTTTTGTCGATCGCTCGCCGATCGCGTGCCGTTGGTCGCCAGCTCAGCCATGATGTTCGTCCGTCCTGCTTGCGTCTTGCGCGATGCTGCCAAGCGTTATAGCGGTGGAAGGGCGGCAACGAAAGGGTTGCTTCGCCACGGACGCTGATTGCCGAGCGACTGTGGCGTGCGGCGAGAGATCAGCCGCGGAAGGGAGAGGGAGATGGCGGTTTTCCAGATCGGCGATGGGGACGCACTTTTCTACGAGCACCAGCCGCCGAAAGACGAGGGCAAGGCGACCTTCGCCTTTTTCAACGCGCTGACCGGCGAGACCGGCGCCTGGGAGGCCGAGATCGGCCCCGCCCTTCGCCAGGAAGGCCATGGCACGCTCATGTGGAATTTTCGTGGTCAAAAGGATAGCCCGTTCAGCAATGCTGCTGCGATCACGGCCGACGGCATCGTCGCCGACGCGATCAGCCTGATCCAGGATGTGGCGCCCCGCCACCCTGTCTATGTCGGGCTGTCGATCGGCGGGCTGTTCGCGGCGCAAGCCCATCTCGGCGGTGCCGCCTGCGACGGCCTGCTGTTCATCAACACGCTCCGAAAACCGGGGCCGCGCCTGGACTGGACCAACCGCGCGACCCACCGCGCCGCTCTGGTCGGCGGCGGCCGGCTGATCCAGGATCTGATGCTGCCGCATCTCACCGGCCCGGCCTGGCAGGCGGCCAACAGCGCCAATTTCCTGAAGGAGGGCGGCTACGAGCCGCTCGATCCGGACAGCGGTGCCGCTAGGCTATTGGCGGCCGGCATCGGCGCCGACTGGACTGTCGCTTACGAGAAGCTGGACATGCCGGTGACGGTGCTGAGTGGCCTGCAGGACCACGTCTTCTACAATGCAGCGGATGTCGCCGAGCTGACCAAGCGTCTGCCGAACGCCGAAAAGATCGACATCGCGGATATCGGCCATCTGGTGACGATGGAACGACCGGCGGCGATCACCCGCGCCTGCCTGGCGCTGGCGGATCGCCTGGGGTAGCGCCCCTGCCTCGACCTGCGGCCGCCGCTCAGGCGGCAGGAGGCCGGGGAGGCGACGGCTCTCAGGCCGTCTCCCTGCCGTCGTAAAGCTTCAGGATCGAGATCACGTCGAGCTCGCCATGGCCTTTGCTCATCATGATGCGAAGGAGCGTCGCCGTCTGGCTGGAGATCGGCGTCGGCACCTTGAGGTCGCGCGCCATGTCGTGCATCAGATCGAGATCCTTCATGCACTGGAAGAGGTAGCCGGCTGGCGCGAAATCGCGGTCCAGCATGCGCGGCCAGACCTTCTGCAGCATGGTGGAGCCGGCATAGCCGTCGCCGAGGGCTTCCGGGATCTTTTTCGCGTCGATGCCGCCCGCCTCGGCCAGCGCCATGGCCTCGGCGAGGATGGCAAAGCCGTTCAGCACGAACACCTGATTGACCATCTTGGTGACCTGGCCGCTGCCGATCGGGCCCATATGGGTGGCCTTGCCCAGATCCGCGAGATGGGGCAGCACGCGGGCGACGGTGTCGTCGTCGCCGCCGACCATGACCGCAAGCGTGCCTGACGCCGCCGCGGGCGGGCCGCCGGAGATCGGCGCGTCGACCCAGACCATGCCGGTCTCTTCCTCGAGGCGCTGCGCGAACGCCCGAGTGACCTCGACCGGCGTGGTCGAATGGTCGATCAGGATCTTGCCGGGAGCGCCACCCTCGGCGATGCCGCCCTTGCCGAAGACGGCGGCTTCCAGGTCCTTCCAGGTCATGACGCAGATGTGGACGAGGTCGGAGGCGGTGGTCGCCTCGGCGGCGGAGGCCGCCGGGATGACGCCGTGCGCCTTGGCGCGCCCGATCTTGTCCGCCGCCAGATCGAAGCCGCGCACCTCATGGCCGCAGGCACAGAGCTGTTTGGTGAAGCCCTGCCCCATCAGTCCAAGCCCGACAAAACCAATTTTCTTTCGCTCGCTCGACATCTGCCACCCTCTTGGTTCCAAGACCCGGATATCGAAGCATAGCGCTCGCAGCTCCGGTAGATCCTTGCAAAAAAGCTGTGGATAGAAAGGGCTGAAGGCGTGACCTCTGCCGTCCGGGCAGCTATCGCTTCATCGGGTCCTACCGACAAGGAGGCCGGCATGCAGGATGGCGCGCTCGATATCGACGCCCCGATAGAAGCCAAGTCCCGAAAAAACGTCTTCAGCGGCGAACGCCATCTGAAGCAGCCCGCCCTGGATCTGCCGCCAGGCTTCAGACCGAATGCGCGCAATCGATCGGACGGCCTCGCCTTTCTCGAAAGCCTGCAGGCGGGCGCCTTTCCGCTCTGCATCTTCGATCCGCAATATCGGGGCGTGCTCGATCGGCAGAAATACGGCAATGAAGGCGAGCGCCAGAAGGATCGGGCGAGGCTGGAGCAGATGGACGATGCGCTGATCGGCGCCTTCATCGAGCGCATCGACCAGGCCCTGATCAAAAGCGGCCATCTGCTGCTCTGGCTGGACAAATATCACCTCTGCACCGGCGTCCAGCCCTGGATCGGCAGGACCGACCTCGAGACCGTCGACCTGATCGTCTGGAACAAGATGCGCATCGGCATGGGCTATCGCACGCGCCGCACCAGCGAATATCTGCTGGTGCTGCAGAAGAAGCCGCTGCGCGCCAAGGGGGTTTGGAAGGCGCATGACATTCCGGATGTCTGGAACGAGAAGCTCGCGCAGCGCGGCGGCCACGCCAAGCCGGTCGGCCTGCAGACCCGGCTGATCGACTGCCTGACCAACCCCGGCGACATGGTGATCGACCCGGCGGCCGGCACCTACAGCGTGCTCGAGGCCTGCAAGGGGGCGGGCCGGAATTTCCTCGGCTGCGATCTCCAGGGTTGATGGATGTTCACATGCATTTGATCAGCACACGTCTCGTCACGGTCGTCGGCGACGGCGGGGTGTTGCTTGATGAAGCAGGGCGGCAGGACTATTTAGGACAGATGTTGACGTTGTTTGAAGCCATTTGAGGCGGGACGATCATGACGTATCGGTCGATTGCGGCGGGTGGAATGTCATCGATTCCTGGGCGAGATGTTTTCCCTTCTTGGGACGCCGGGGCCTAGGGGTCGGGGCGATCCATTCGGTCGTGAGGGAGCGCGCGCCGTGCCCGCCACCATCGCTTTGCGCTATCAGAACCGGGATGTGACCTTCGAGAAAAGCGACAATCTCATTGCTGTGCGCGCGCGTGCCGGCATGGCGGCGGCCCTGAAGGCCGACATCGACGGCATCGCCGTGACCGGCGGATCCGGCAGGCCGGTGACGATCGGGGCGTTCGAGGTGGTCGAGCTGCGGCCGTCGGCGGCCGGCCTGGAACAGGATCTCGACTGGCTGCGCGCCCGGCCCTCCGTGGCGGCCGCAAGCCATGTGTTCATGCTCCGGGGAAAGACCGCCCCGATGGTGCCGAACGGCCATATCGAGCTGCTGTTCGATCCGAGCGTCACCGGCCACGAGCAGCGGGCGATGCTCGCGCGCTACCGACTGCAGGCGATCGAGCAGCGCGGCCACGGCAGCTATCTGGTCAGGATCACGTCCGGCTCGAAGAACCCCCTGGCAACGGCGGCGGCGCTGCAGGCCGAAAAGGGTGTGACGCTCGCCGACCCCGAATTCGCCGGCTCTGCCTGAGTCTTTCAGGACAAGTTTCGACGACAGCGACGGCCCGAGCGCCGGTCAGGTCCGGTTGCGGCCCGAGGTGGTCGTGGCCACCAGCCGTTCGAGCAGGACGAGGGCCGTCAGGCAGCCGGCGACGCCGCCGACGGCGTTGGCGATGGCGTCGGCAACGTCGAAGGTGCGGCCGGGCACATAGGCCTGGCCGAACTCCAGCGCGACGCCGTAGGCGATCGACAGGACCGCAAGGGTGATGATCTGCGTCCGGCTGCGGGCGAAGGTGACGACCGCGACCGACATGACCGCGAACAGCAGGACATGGCCGAGGAGATCGGAGCGCGCTATGAAGCCGAACGGCAGCGGGGTGAGCAGGAGAGCGGCGACCGCCGGCCAGGAGAGGCACCAGATCAGGCAGGAGACGAGACGAAATCGCGGGTGATGCAGGATCCGCATGGACTCAGGCAGGCCTTCGATCAAACAGAAACACGACGATCGCCCTCACGTGGTCGTCAGCGGCCGCCAGATCCAGACCCTAGCACGATTCGCGCTGTGGATCTTCGGCGCCTCGTCCCGAGAAGGCATAGCATATGGTGCCTGCGCTCCGCCTTTCGGCGAACTCGCGTCGATCACCGGTCGCTGTATCCCGAGCACAAAGGTTCAAGGCGAGAGTGACCTTGCAGCAGTCGCTCAGCAGAACCAGGCGGAGTCTCCGAGCTCAAAGGTGCACCGAAGGGTTTCCACAGGCTCTGGCACACCAGGTGATGATCATGAAGGTCACGGGGCAGGCGACGCGTTCTCGATCGGTCGGGATGTGTTTTCGGGATCGTGATGGTGGGTGGCGACGACCCTGGCAAAGGCAAGATGGCAGCAGCGACAAGCGCCGGGAAAAGCTCGAGCCATGCACAGTTGGTGGTGTCGTTGGGCGAGCCGCTGCCAAGCGTTGCCGCAACCTGCTGGTCGACGGACCTCATTTTACCCCTTGGTCACCCAACCCGCCTCCCGCGCCCTCACCACAGCGCTCAGCGTCTCATTGTAAGGCGTCTCGATCCCCATTTCCCGGCCAAGCGTCACCGCCATGCCGTTGATCGCGTCGATCTCGGAGGGGCGCTTGGCGTGGTGGTCGAGGAGCATGGAGGGGCGGGCGTTCGGCATGCGCTGGCCAAACGCGGTGACGTAGGCGATCGGGTCGTCGAAGCTGAACGCGATGCCCTTGGCCTGGCCGAGGGCGAAAACCTCCTTAGCACAGCCTAAGGCAACCCTCCAGCGGTGCTGGTTGGCCATCAGCTCGGCGATGGTGCAGTCGAACGCCGCGCAGGGCGCGCTGAAAGTGCAGTTGCAGAGCCATTTTTCCCAAATGAGCTGCTGGATGTCTTCGAACGCCTTGACCTCGAAGCCGGCACCACGCCAGACCTCGGCGACCCTTTCCAGGCGCTCGGTGAGGCCGCCTCCGATTTCGCCGATGCGGATCAGCGCCATGCCGTTGTGGTGGGCGTGGCCGGGCGCCTTGATCGACGCGCCGAAGCCCTGGGCGACGCCGAGCAGCACGTTGTCGGTGGGCATGTGCTCTGCGATGCGCTCACCGGCGCCGAGGCCGTTCTGGATGGTCAGCACCAGCGAATCCGGTCCCATCAGCGGCTGGATCGCGCGCGCCGCCGCACCGACCCCGTCCGCCTTCGTGGCAATGATATAGAGATCCGCAAGTCCGGCCTGGGCAGGGTCCGTCGTCGCTTTGATCGAGGTCACCGTCCGGTCCCCGCTGGCACCCTCGAGGCGAAGGCCACGTTGGCCGATCGCGTCGACATGGTCCTTCCAGACGTCGACCGCCACCACCTCATGCCCGGCATCGGCGAGCAGCGCTGCATAGACCGAGCCCATGGCGCCCACCCCGAAGACAGCGATTTTCATGGATCCCCCCGCATTTGGATGGTGCTGCCGGCGGGCAGCGACTCGTAGAATCTAGCGCAGATGTGAAGAAGATCACAGGAATTCGCCCGAGTTGGCGCTAGCGTCGATCGGGCGTATGCTGCGCCCGAAGCGAGCCGGTATCGGGGGATGC
Source organism: Alphaproteobacteria bacterium (assembly GCA_041398025.1). GTDB lineage: Bacteria > Pseudomonadota > Alphaproteobacteria > Geminicoccales > Geminicoccaceae > JANQPX01. Next base: position 200,283 of record JAWKVM010000008.1, on the reverse strand, counting down.
CGGTCATGCGATCGACGAGGAGATCCCATGGATTCGCGCCTGGTTCCGGGAGCGAGGGTCCGGCATCCGGATGAGCCCGATTGGGGTGTCGGCCATGTTCAATCCGTGGTCGGCGAGCGCATCACCGTGAACTTCGAGGATCGAGGCAAGGTGGTGATCAATGGCGGGGTGATCAGCCTTGAGGTCATCGACGAGCAGCAATGAGCCAGGTCGCCGCGCGCTGTCCACGCGTCTGCGTGCGCTCGCGTCGTCGGTGCTGACCTCCGAGCGGCCTGCCGAGCTGCGCACGCGCTACACGCTTGCGGACACCCGGCGCCGGCGTCCGGCGGCCCACTGGCTGATCACGGCGCCCCTTCTCGTCCTCCTGCTCGGCCTCGCCTTGCTCTGGCTGCAGAGCCTGAATTTCGAAGCCGCGCGCGATCTGCGCGAGGGCAGCCGGAGCTCGGCCATCACCTTGCTGGACGACAACGGCCTGGTCATGGCCCGGATCGGCGACGGCCAGGGCAACTACGTCACCCTCGGCGAGATGTCGCCCTGGCTGCCGGCCGCCGTCATCGCGATCGAGGACCGCCGCTTCTACGGCCATCTCGGCATCGACCCGATCGGCATCGCTCGCGCGACGTTCAGGAATCTCATAGCGCTCGGCGTGGTCGAGGGCGGCAGCACGATCACCCAGCAGCTCGCCAAGCTCGCCTTCGTCGGCCCGGAGCGCAGCTTCACGCGCAAGATCAAGGAGGCCGCCTACGCCCTCTCGCTGGAGCGGCGCCTGAGCAAGGAGCAGATCCTCGAAGCCTATCTCAACAAGGTCTATCTCGGCGGCGGCGCCTATGGCGTGGACGCGGCCGCCAGGCGCTATTTCGGCAAGACCGCGGGCACGCTCTCCCTGGCGGAATCGGCGATGCTGGCGGGCTTGATCAAGGCCCCGTCCCGCTTCGCGCCCACCCGAAAGCTCGAGCGCGCACAGGCGCGGGCCAGGGTCGTGCTGCAGAGCATGGTCGAGCAGGGTGCTGTCGATCGCGTTCAGGCCGAGAGGGCGATCGCAGCGCCTGCGACGCTCGCCGGCAGCAGCCGAAACAGCGGCGATCAGCGCTATTTCACCGATTGGGTGGCCGCCGAAAGCCATCTCTATACCAGCACGCTGCAGCCCCGGCTGACCGTCCAGACCACCTTCGATCAAGCCCTGCAGCGCCATGCCGAAGCGGCGGCGGATGCCGTGTTCGAGCGCCATGCGGACAAAGCGGACGCCACCCAGCTCGCCCTCGTCGCCATGACCCCGGACGGGCGCATCAAAGCCATGCTCGGCGGACGGCGCTATCGGGAAAGCCAGTTCAATCGCGCGGTCCAGGCCCGACGCCAGCCGGGCTCCGCCTTCAAGCTCTTCCTCTATCTGGCCGCCCTCGACGAGGCGATCCAGCCGGACAACCGCATCTCCGCCCTGCCGATCGACGTCGACGGCTGGCGCCCGCGCAATGCCGACGATGCCTACCCCAAACGCGTGACCATCGCGCACGCCTTCACCCATTCCGTGAACACCGCGGCCGTGCGCCTCGCCGAATATATCGGCCGCGACAAGATCGTGCAGAAGGCCCGCCAGCTCGGCATCACCAGCAGGCTGCACGACCATCCGAGCCTGGCGCTGGGCAGCGCCGAGGTCACCCTGCTGGAGCTGACCGCCGCCTACGCCACGGTCGCCAATGGCGGCTCGATGGTCTGGCCGGAGGGCATCGTCAGCATCACCGGTGCCGATCGCGCCACCCTTTATCAGCGCTCCGAGATCGACGAGCGGGTGCTGTCGGCAGACGCGGTCGCCGGCATGACCCGGATGCTCGAGGACACGCTGATCGAGGGCACCGGCTGGCGCGCGCAGATGCCGGGCTTCGTCGCCGGCAAGACCGGCACCAGCTCCGACTACCGGGATGCCTGGTTCATCGGCTTCACGCACGATCTCGTGGTCGGCGTCTGGGTCGGCAATGACGACGGCAAGCCCATGCAGCAGGCGAGCGGCGGCGGCCTGCCCGCCATGATCTTCAAGGATTTCTTGACGCGCTCGCGCGGCGCACCCGAACCTCTGCCGGCACCGGTCGCCGGCGGCGAGGCGATCGCGGGCCTGTCCCAGGACTGAGCGGCGAGCGGCCGCCCATTTCGGTCGCATTACAGGAAAAATTTGGGAATTGCGTGACAGGCCAGAGCGTCTGCGGCATGGTCTTTGCTTCACGGTCTTTGATCATTGCGCATCGACCTGCGACAGGAGCCCATACGCCTCGACATGAACGCCCCGACACCTCGCCTCGCACTCTCCGGGATCACCAAGCGTTTCCCCGGCTGCCTCGCGAACGACGCGGTCGATCTCGAGGTGCTGCCCGGCGAGACCCATGCGCTGCTCGGCGAGAACGGCGCCGGCAAGAGCACGCTGGTCAAGATCATCTACGGCGTGCTCGCCGCGGATCAGGGCGAGATCGTCTGGGAGGGGCAGCCCGTCACCATCAGGGATCCCAATGCCGCGCGAAAACTCGGCATCGGCATGGTGTTCCAGCATTTCTCCCTGTTCGAGGCGCTGACCGTGCTGGAAAACATCGCCCTCGGCATGCCCGGCGAGCGCGACATGACAGCGCTTGCCGCGCGCGTCAAAAGCGTCGCCGGCACCTACGGCCTGCCGATCGGCCTCGATCGCTACGTGCACGATCTCTCGGTCGGCGAACGCCAGCGCATCGAGATCCTGCGCTGTCTTCTGCAGGACCCGAAGCTCCTGATCATGGACGAACCGACCTCGGTGCTGACGCCGCAGGAGGTCGAGAAGCTGTTCGAGACCCTGAAGCGCCTCGCCGCCGAAGGCTGCTCGATCCTCTATATCAGCCACAAGCTCGACGAGATCCGGGCCCTTTGCCAGCGCGCGACCATCCTGCGCGGCGGCAAGGTGGTGACGGTGTGTGATCCGCGCACGGAGACCGCATCCAGCCTCGCCGGCATGATGATCGGATCGGAGCTGGCCCGCCCAACCCCGCGCGATCAGCGCGATGCGGGCGCCGTTCGCCTGGAGGTCGAAGACCTCGACCTGGTCTCGCCCGAACCCTTCGGCATCGACCTCAAGAATGTCAGCTTCAGCCTCCGCGGCGGCGAGATTCTCGGTATCGCAGGCGTCGCCGGCAATGGTCAGATCGAGCTGCAGGAAGCGCTCTCCGGCGAGGTGCCGGTGGAGCCGGCAGGCGCCATCACGATCGACGGCCAGCCCGCCGGCACGCTCGGGCCCGCCGCGCGCCGGAAGCTGGGCCTCGCCTTTCTGCCGGAGGAACGGCTCGGCCATGGCGCCGTGCCCGGCATGAGCCTCACCGACAACGCGCTGCTCAGCGGCTACGGCCCGAAACGGCTGCTGGCGCCAGGCGGCGTCATCCGCGAGGACAGGACCCGGGCCTTCGCGGAAGAGGTGATCGAGCGCTTCGACGTGCGCACACCCGGCGTCGAGGCCGAAGCGCGCGCCCTTTCCGGCGGCAATCTGCAGAAATTCATCATCGGCCGCGAGATCGAGCAGCGCCCGACCGTTCTGATCGCCGCCCAGCCGACCTGGGGCGTCGATGCCGGCGCCGCCGCACGCATCCACCAAGCCCTGTTCGATCTTGCAGATGCCGGCGCCGCCGTTCTGGTGATCTCCCAGGACCTGGACGAGCTCCTGGCGATCAGCGACCGGCTGGTCGTGCTCCATCTCGGCCAGCTTTCCGAGCCGCTCAAGACCGCCGACGTCACCGCCGAACAGATCGGCCTCCTCATGGGCGGCGCCGGGACGCCGGCGGGCGCTGACTTGGGGTCGGAGACCGCGGTTCAATGATCAGGCTCGTTCCGCGCTCCGAACCGTCGGCCGCCTGGACCTATCTGGCGCCGGTGTTTGCCGTGGCGCTCACCGTGGCGGCGGGCTTCGTCCTGTTCGCGCTGATGGGCTACGACCCCGTCGAGACCCTCTATCACTTCTTCGTCTCGCCGCTCTCCAGCCGCTACGGTGTCGCCGAGCTGGTGGTCAAGGCGACGCCGCTGGTGCTGATCGGCGTCGGCCTCTCGATCGGCTTTCGCGCCGGCGTCTGGAACATCGGCGCAGAGGGCCAGCTCACCCTCGGTGCGATCTTCGGCGGCGGGCTCGCGATCTGGCTGCATGACAGCGAAAGCATCCTGCTGCTGCCGGCCATGGTCGTGTTCGGCGCGCTCGGCGGCGCGCTCTGGGCCGCCATCCCCGCGTTGCTGAAGACCCGCTTCAACGTCAACGAGATCCTGACCAGCCTGATGCTGACCTATGTGGCGACGCTGCTGCTGAGCGCCCTGGTCCACGGCCCCTGGCGCGATCCCGAGGGCTTCAATTTCCCCGAATCCCGCCTCTTTCCCGACGCCGGCACCATGCCGATCCTCCTGGACGGCACCAGGTTGCACTTAGGCGCCTTACTTGCGGTCGTCGCCGTGGGCGTGGCGTGGTTCATCCTGTCGAAGACCCTGCTCGGCTTTCAGGTGAAGGTGGTGGGCGCCGCGCCGCGCGCCGCCCGTTTCGCCGGCTTCAGCCAGGCGCGCATGGTCTGGTTCTCCATGCTCCTCGGCGGCGGCCTCGCCGGCATTGCCGGCCTTAGCGAAGTCGCGGGCCCGATCGGGCAGCTCGTGCCGGAGATCTCGCCGGGCTACGGCTTCACCGCGATCATCGTCGCCTTTCTCGGACGGCTGCATCCGCTCGGCGTGCTGTTCGCCGGCCTCCTGATGGCGCTTTCCTATCTCGGCGGCGAGAACGCGCAGATCGCGGTCGGCCTGCCGACCGCGGTGACCGGCGTGTTCCAGGGCCTGCTGCTGTTCTTCGTGCTCGCCGCCGATCTCCTGGTGCGCTACCGCATCGCCTTCGGATCGAGCCCCGAGGCAAAGGCCGCCTGACATGTCGCTGGACCCCGTCATCCTCGCTCTGATCACCATCGTCGGTGCCGCCACGCCCCTGCTGCTCGCCGCCCTCGGCGAGGCGGTCGTCGAAAAATCCGGCGTGCTCAATCTCGGCGTCGAGGGCATGATGCTGGTGGGCGCGGTCGCCGCCTTCGCCACCGCCGTCGGCACCGGCAGCTCGACCCTGGCGCTCCTCGCCGCGGCCCTCGCCGGCGCCGCCATGGCGCTGCTGTTCGGCTTTCTCACCCTGACCCTGCTCACCAGCCAGGTGGCGTCCGGCCTGGCGCTCACCATCTTCGGCATCGGCCTTTCCGCGTTGATCGGCAGCCCCTATGTCGGCACGCCGCTCGAGCGCCTCGCCCGGCTGAAGGTCCCGGGCCTGTCCGATCTGCCCGTGGTCGGCCCGCTGCTCTTCTCCCACGACGTCCTGGTCTATTTCGGCCTCGCCATGGTGCCGGTCATCGCCTGGTTCCTGAACAGGAGCCGCGCAGGGCTGGTGCTGCGCGCGGTCGGCGACAATCACGAGGCCGCCCATGCCATCGGCTATCCGGTCATTCGCATCCGCTACATGGCCGTCCTGTTCGGCGGCATGATGGCCGGGCTCGGCGGCGCCTATCTGTCCCTTGCCTACACGCCCATGTGGATCGAGCAGATGACCGCCGGCCGCGGCTGGATCGCGCTCGCGCTGGTGGTGTTCGCCGCCTGGCGGCCGGTCGGCATCCTGATCGGCGCCTATCTGTTCGGCGGCGTGACCATCCTGCAGCTCCACGCCCAGGGTGGTGCGATGATCGACATCGCCTCGCAATATCTCTCGATGCTGCCCTATATTGCGACCATCGTCGTTTTGACCCTGATGTCCAGCGGCGCCGCGCGCCGCCGGCTGCAAGCTCCGGCTTGCCTCGGCCGCCCCTTCCATCCTACAGCTTAGGTCCTGCCGGGACCTGGCGCATTCATTGCATCGAATCCGTCATGAACGGACAAGCAAAACCGAGGGAGTTTCGTTGATGTCCAAGAGCCGTCTGTTGCGCACCACCCTTGCCGCCCTGGCGGTCAGCGCCCTGGCTGCTGCCGGCGCCCAGGCCCAGGAGGATCCGACCAAGGTCGGCTTCGTCTATGTCGGTCCGGTCGGCGACCATGGCTGGACCTATCGCCACGATGTCGGCCGCCAGGCGATCGACGCCGCGTTCGGCGACAAGGTCAAGACCAGCTATGTCGAGAATGTCAGCGAGGGCCCGGACGCCGAGCGCGTGATCCGCCAGCTCGCCGCCGACGGTCACAACCTGATCTTCACCACCTCCTTCGGCTTCATGAACGCCACGGTGAAGGTCGCGAAGCAATTCCCCGACGTGAAGTTCGAGCACGCCACCGGCTACAAGCGCGCCGACAATCTCTCCACCTACGCCGCCCGCTTCTATGAAGGGCGCTCGGTCATCGGCACCATCGCCGGTCACCTGACCAAGTCCAACACCATCGGCTATATCGGTTCCTTCCCGATCCCCGAGGTGATCCGCGGCATCAACGCCTTCACCATCGCCATGCGCAAGGTCAACCCCGACGCCGAGGTCAAGGTGGTCTGGGTGAACAGCTGGTATGATCCGGGCAAGGAAGCGGATGCCGCGAAGACCCTGATCGACCAGGGCGCCGACATCATCTCCCAGCATACCGACAGCCCGGCGCCGCTGCAGGTCGCGGAGGAGCGCGGCGTGCTCGCCTTCGGCCAGGCTTCGGACATGGCGAAGTTCGCGCCCAAGGCGCAGCTCACCGCGATCGTCGACCATTGGGACGAATATTACGTCGAGCGCACCAAGGCGGTGATGGACGGCAGCTGGGAGAGCGCGGACGTCTGGTACGGTCTCAAGCAGGGCATGGTCGAGATGGCCCCCTACGGCCCGGGCGTGCCGGCCGACGTCGCCGCCGCCGCCGATGCGGTCAAGCAGGGCATCATCGACGGCTCGATCCACCCCTTCGCCGGACCGATCAACAACCAGGCCGGCGAGCAGGTGGTCGCCGAAGGCGAGACCGTCTCCGACGAGGACCTCCTCAAGATGGATTGGTATGTCGAGGGCGTCCAAGGCACCATCCCCAAATAGTCGCACGGCGACAGCGGGTCCTGCGAGGACAGCGGGTCCCGCGGGGACCTCGTTGACGTCGCCGATGGGAAGGGTTTGAGGCGAACCTGCCCCGCCGGTGACTGACGATGCATCAAGCTGCCTTGCCAGACACGGTGTTTGGCCATCGGCAAGCTGAGACCAAGAAGAACCCGTCGAAATCGGCGGGTTCTTTTTTTGGTCAGCTTGGGTTCAGGCGGGCCCTGGTTTAAGAACACCGGATTTAGCGACATTCTTCGGCGGCACCGTCGGTCGGCTCCGCGGCAAGCCCATGAACCAAAAGATAAAAGGAGAGAAACGATGCCCTTGAAATCCGCCCTGCCCGCGCTTGCAATCGCACTCTTGACCCAGACGGCGCTCGCCGACGGCATCAGCCTTCCGGGTATCACCATCGACGAGAACGGCATCAAGGCACCTGGCGTGGAGATTACCGACGAAGGCATCCGGACACCGGGCGTCACCGTCGACGAGGAAGGTGTCAGCGCCCCCGGGGTTCGCGTCGACGGCGACGGTGTGTCCGCGCCGGGCGTGCGCATCGACGCAGGCGAGCGGACCCGCATCCGCGAACATCGGACGCCGGGGCGCTACGACGCCGAGATCCTGGCCGAGGATGGGCTCATCCGCCGCAATGATTTCGACGGCATGGATCTCAGCGGCTATGACTTCTCAGGCTACACCCTGGAGCGCGTCAACTTCTCGAACACCAATCTCGAAGGCGCGAACTTCAGCGGCGCCATCCTGGAGCGCGTCACCTTCTCGAACGCCAACCTGGAAGGCGCCGACTTCAGCGATACCTACATCAGGCGGGTCAGCTTCGACTCCTCGAATCTCGACAGCGCCTGCTTCATCCATGCGACGCTGGAGCGGACCGGCTTCACCGGCAGCGTTCTGACCGGCGCCGTCTGGATCGGCGTGCAGGCCGATCGCACCGACTTCGAGGACAGCGACCGCGGCGGTCTGATCACGCGCGGGCCGGATAGCTGCTACGAGCATCAAAGCGCGATCGGCAGCCCGGTCATGCAGGCCTCGCTGATCGAGCGCCCCGCCGTGACCTCGGCCGCAGTGATCGAGCAGAGCCTTGCCGAGGGCGCCGAGGCCCGCGTCGATCTGACCGTCAACTTCGCGGTCGATTCCGACCGTGTCGAGGGCGAGGCCCGTGCCCAGATCCTGGAGATCGCCAACGCACTGGGCGCACCCGGTCTTGCCGACCGCCGCATCCTGGTCGAGGGCCATACCGATGGCGACGGCGAAGCCGGCTACAATGTCGATCTCTCCTACCGGCGCGCCATCGCCGTGGTGCGCATGCTCACCGATCAGTACGACATTCCCGCCGATCGGCTCGAGGTGAAGGGCTTCGGCGAGGAGCGGCCGGTTGCCGACAACCGGAGCGATCAGGGCAAGGCGCTGAACCGCCGCGTCACGCTGGTCAATCTCGGCAGCGTCTGAGCAGGTGCCGGCCGAAAGGCCGGGCCCAGCCCGTTTCGGCGGAATAAGCGCGGCTTTTTTCGCGTTGGCATTAAAGAGCCTGAAGGCTGGCACACGTTCGGCCACGGGCTGAGTTGGGAGAATCCGTGCAGAAATCGCCACCGCCTTTGCTGGACGAGACGGGGTCGGGCCGCTCATGTTGCCGTGGCACGACCGCTTCGAACACCCCCCTTCAGAGCCGCCCGTTCCCAAACCCGCCAACACCGGACGGACGTGAAGAACCGTCACATTTCCTGCCCGGCTTTGACCTTTCGGAAAGGACTATCGGCTACAGTTCACATGCGGCGATCGCACGCGGGAATCTAGTTGCAACCCCAGGTTTAGAAGTTTACCCTGAAAGGATGATCGGGGCTCGTTTCGCCGCGAGCAACGTTCATCCTGGGTTCTGCTCAAGATTGTCACCATGGTCGACGTTTTTGGCTGGCTGCTCGGAGGTTGCCGGACAGCAGGCTCCTTGACCGGGAGCATGCTCCGCGATCGACGTCGGGCCTGGCCCGTTTTGTTGCTGGAAGGCCACTCTACCGTTAAGGGATAAAGGTGCACGAGACGCTCATCGTTCTGTTGTTCTTCATCGCGTTTGCCGCGTTGTTCGATCGGCTGCGTCTCGGAACGGTGCTCGGCTTTCTGATCGGCGGCGCCGCGATCGGTCCGTCCGGCCTGGGCGTCATCGAACATCTGGAGGCCGTGCGCCACTTCGCCGAGCTCGGCGTCGTGTTCCTGCTCTTCACCCTCGGTCTCGAGCTGAAGCTCGAACGCCTGAAGCTGTTCGAGACCAGGATCTACATGCTCGCGATCACCCAGCTCCTGGTGACCGCCGTGGTGATCGCCGCCATGGCGCATGCCCTCGGCCTGCCGGCGGAGCGCGCCGTGGTCATGGGCGGCGCGCTCGCGCTGTCCTCGACCGCGATCGTGCTCCAGGTGCTGCGCGACTGGGGCCGCACGCTCACCCAGCTCGGCCGCATGGCGATCGCCATCCTCCTGGTGCAGGACATCGCGGTCGGCCCGCTGCTGGTGCTGGTCGAGGTGCTGAGCGAAGGCGGCGACTCGATCTGGGCAGCACTCGGCGTCGCCGGGGTCAAGGCCGTTCTGGTCCTGCTCGTGGTGGTCGTGGTCGCGCGCTACCTGCTGCGCCCGCTGTTCGACTTCATCGCCACGATCAGCGCGTCGGAAGTGTTCACCGCGACCACCCTGGTGGTGGTGCTCGGCGCCAGCTTCGCCACGGAGTCCGCAGGCCTCTCCATGGCCCTCGGTGCCTTCGTCGCCGGGCTGATGGTCGCCGACACCGAATACCGCCACCAGGTCGCCGCCGACATCGCGCCGTTCCGCGGCCTCCTTCTCGGCTTCTTCTTCATGACCGTCGGCATGACCGTCGATCTCAGCTTTGCCATCGAGAACCTGCATGCCATCCTGATCGTCGCGGTCGGCCTGCTGCTGCTCAAGGCCGTGCTGCTCGCCGGCCTCTCGATCGGTCTCGGCTTCCCGGTCCGCCAGTCCCTCCTGCTCGGCGGCCTGCTCGGCCAGGGCAGCGAATTCGCCTTCGTGCTGCTGGGCCTCGCCGCCACCACAGGCCTGTTCGTCGGCAGCGACGTCCAGCTGCTCACGGTCGCGGTCGCCTTTTCCATGGCCATGACCCCGATCATGGCGGCCTTCACCCGCCGCCATCTCAACCAGATCGAGGGCCAGGCCGCGGCCTCCCTGAAGGAGCTGGCTGCCGGCACCGCGGATCAGCGCAACCACGTCGTGGTGATCGGCTTCGGCCAGGTCGGCATGGCCGTCACCCGCCATCTGGTCGGCCTGCAGCTGCCCGTGCTCGCCCTCGACTACGATCCCAGGCGCGTGCGCGCCAGCCAGGCGCGGAAGCTGCCGATCTATTTCGGCAATGCCGCGCGTACCGAGGTGCTGAAGGCCGCCCATGTCGGCCAGGCCAAGCTGGTGATCATCGCCATCTACGATCAGGCCATGGCCGTGCGCGTCATCACCCTGATCCGCAGCCTCTACCCCAAGTTGCGCATCATCGCGCGCAGCGCCGATGCCAGCGGCGTCGACGGCCTGCGCGGAGCCGGCGCCAACGCCGTCGTGGTCGACGGGCTGACCACTGCCCTCGACATCGCCCAGCGCGCCATCCTGCTCTACGAGCCCGACGAGGAGCCGAAGCCGGTCGAGGCGCCGGGCGGCGCCATTGCTTCGGCACCGGCCGTGATCGCGGCTACGCCGGTCGCGATCGAAGATGTGACCGTCGCCGCTGCCGAAACGCCGGCCGAGCCCGTCGTCACGGAGCCCGTCGCCATGGAGCCGGCGTCGATGACCGTCGTCTCCGACATGGAGGAACTGCATGCCGTCCAGGAGATGCAGGCCGAGGACGCCGACCAGCTGCCGCTCGAGGAGATCGGCGCAGCCCGCCTGATCGACACGGCGACCGACGACATGGTCGAGGACCTCGCCCCCGACCCCGTCCCGATCAGCGCCAAGCAAAAAGACCCCGTCCCCGGCTAAAGGGGGGGCCGAAGGTCGGCCTGCCCTGACTTCAGATGGGTCGGTGATCCGGCATGAAGGCGACGAGGAGGCGGGCGCGCCGCGCCGTCAGGTCAACGGCAGTCCCCGCGGGACCTGGCGGCGGCAAAGGGCGACGCCGTGACGGGCGCGCCGGCTCCACTCGCTGTCGGGATCGAGCGCGATATAGCGCGTCCACAGCCGCTCCGCTTCCTGGAAATCCTCGTCGTCGAAATGGAGCTGCGCCAGGTTGTAGATCGGATCGGCATAATTCGGATCGGCGGCGATCGCCCGCTCGAAGCCTTCCATCGCGGCGCGCTTCTCGCCCTTGCCGTCCATGATCAGCGCCAGATTGTACCAGGCGTCGGCAAAATGCGGATCGAGGCCGAGCGCCAGGCGCAGATGGAACACCGCACCGTCGATGTCGTCGGACTCACGCAGCACATTGGCGAGGTTGAAGGGGGCGATTGGGTCCTTGCGGTCGAGGCGCATGCAGCGCTGATAGAGCTTCGCCGCCACCGGCAGCTCGCCCAGCCACTCCGCCTCCTCGGCCGCCTCGAACAGCTCGTCGACCGCCGGGTTGTCGGCATCCGGCAGCGGCAGCCGCAGCTGCCCGTTCAGATCGGCGAGCGACGATCCGATCTGATGCACGATCTGGCCGTATTGATCGCTCACCAGACGCAGCCTTGCCAGCGGCTGATCCTGGTCGAACGGCCCCGAGCGCCGCTGCGGCCGGTTGTCGGCGATGCGATGCGCGCCCTCGATCACGTCGCCGAGCCCGATGCCCTCGGCGAGCAGCCGCGCCACCTCGCGCGCCGCCACCAGATCGCGAAAGCTGCACTGGTTGTCCCTCGGCCGGATCACGTCGAACAGGATCAGGAGCCGGAGCGTGTCCACGTCCAGCCCGGTCTTCTCCGGCAGCTTTTCCAGATCGACCACGCCCGCGGCCGCCGATGTCTGCGGGGCCATGAGGCCGAGCGCTTCGAGAAACATGGATTCGCCGATGCAGCGCGCGCCGGCGTCGTCGGCCGCCGAGATGCGCCGCCGAAGACCACCCCGATCGAGCTGGCGAAAAGCGAGACGACCGACCACCAGCAGGCCGCCATGCCGCGGCTGACCGCGGCGCACCGCGCCACCCGCGGCGGCGACGGCCTCGTGGGCGCGTTCGCTCGGAAGGGTCGCAAGCCGACCGACGATGGTCACGACTTTATCGTTGAAGTCGATCATGGCTCCAACTCGGTTGGAGGGTCATCTCAGCCAGGACGATGCCGCCGTCAGCATGAACGTCGATCGCCCTCCTGGTCAGACAGCCCATTTTACGTACACTATGCGGAATACCTCTTCAACGGGCGGTCCTGCAAAAGCTGTGGGTAGTTTCACTTTTCCTTTCCCATTGCGCTCGCCGCGTCGAAGCTGGTAGGACAGGACAGAACGGATCATCAACTATACGTAGAATTCCAGCACCCATCATGCAGAGGTCACGCCCCGGTTCGACGGACGCCAGACCGGCGCCGCCAACGGACAGGCCCCGGCGATGAGACCGGGCGTTCTGCTGCTGCTGATCGCGGTCAGCGCCGGTGCAATCGGCTATGTCGAGCTCAGGCATCAGGCGGAACGCGAGCTCTGGCGCGCGGAGACCTCGCGCTTGACCGGCATGCTGGAGCGCGCCGAGCTGCAGGCCGAAAGCAGGGCCGAAACCCTCTCCAGCATCGAGCGCGATTATCAAAAGGAACAGGAAGCCGCAGCCAGGTTCGCGGATCTCGAAGCGAAGATCCTGGATGCGGCCACCGAGCTCGCGCTGCTCGAATCCAACCGTGCCGTCGCCAGGGATCGTGCCGATTCCGCCATCCACGATCTGCAGGAGCAGGTCCGGGCGCTCACCGCCATCGAGACCGACCTGGCCGTCCTCGACCGGCGCCGAAACCGCCTCGCGGATAGTGTCGAAGAGGTCGAAGGCCAGCTTCACCAGGCCGAAGTCGGCGCCGCCGAGCGCCAGAAGCGCGCGGAGAGCCTGGATCGCCATATCGCGGGCCTGGCGATCCGCCGGGAAACGCTGCTCGCGAGCCTGCAGGTCGCCGAGAGCCAGGCCACAGCGGTCCCCGCCGCAAGCGAGGAAGCTCCGGCCGCCGAACAGCCCGCCGCCGTCGAGCCGGGCCCTGCGGTCGAGGCGGTGGCGCTGGCCGACCCGGTCGAGCCGGAACACCAGGACCGCACCCTCGGCCTCTACCAGTTCGGCAGCCTGTCCGCCACGCCCGAGCTTGCCGGCGACGGCGAAGCGTCGTCACCGTCCGGCGACCAGGCCGCGGCCGACAGCAACTGGGCGGAAGACCAGTATCTCCTCGGCCTCAACCTGCTCTCCAGCGCCGAGCGGAATTCCGGCACGCGCGAGCTGAACGACGCCATCCTCGCGTTCAAGGCCGTGCTCGGCGAATGGCCGAAGGAGCGGGACCGCATGCGCTGGGCGATCGCCCGGAGCGACCTCGGCTACGCCCTCGCTTTGCTCGGCAAGCGCGAGCGCAAGGGCAAGATCCTGGAGGAAGCGGCGGCCGCCAGCCGCGACGCCCTTGGCGAGTTCGAGCCCAGCGAAACCCCGCTGCTCTGGGCGGCCGCCCAGCATCATCTCGGCGTCTCGCTCGGCGGTCTCGCCGATATCAGCGGCGATCAGAGCCTGCGCCAGGCCTCGATCAGAGCGCTCGAGCAGGCGATTGCCACCTTCAAGGACGCCGGCGCCGAGAGCGATGCGCAAAAAGTGGAAAAGCGTCTGCGCGAGACCGTGGCCGATGGTCCTGCGCGGTCCGAAGCGGCGGCCCCGGACGCCGCTGCCGTCGAGTGATCAGCCGCCCAGATCGTAGCCGGCGTCGCGCGCCATCTGCAGCACTTCGGGCATCGGCCGCTCGGCGCTTTCGCCAAGCGCCCAGAGCGTGATGCAGCGCGTGCCGCTGCGGCAATAGGCGAAGACGGGCCCCGGCAGCGTCGCGAGCGCCGCCTTGAAGGCGGCGACATCCTCTTTGGTCATCTGGCCGGAAGCCACGGGCTGATGGCGCACCTCCAGCCCGGCGGCCGTGGCTGCCGCCTCGATCGCCGCGAACGCCGGCTGCCGCGACTCCTCGCCATCCGGCCGGTTGCACAGCACCGAACGAAAGCCGGCCGCCTTGATCGCCTGGATGTCGTCGGCCGTGATCTGCGGGCTTACCGTCAACTCCTCGGTCACCTTGTTGCCGATCATGAACGTCCTTTCCCGTGTTGCCCTCTCAGAGTCCGGCGAGCAGCACCGCTCCGCCAAAAACCCATCAACAGCATGTGAGCCCTTCTGGCAAGTTTTCGCCGATGGGCGTATGCAGATCGGCGGAGATTGGTCCGATCGTCAAAACGCAGCTCGAGGGGCGCCGGGCTGCGCTATTTGAGGCTCGTCATGTCGATGCGCGCGTCGCCCGTCTCTGCCCTCCGCTGCCTCGCCGTTCTCCTGATCCTGTCGGCGATCCCGGCAGCACCGCTCCCGGCGCAGGACCGGCATTTCACGGTCGAGGACCCCGCGGACCTGACCCCGGACGCGGCCGAGGACATCTATGTCGGCATCGCCGACGACATGGCCGCCGCCTACGCCCTGTCGCGCGATCCGGCCGCTGTCGGCTACCGGCGCTGGCGGCGCTTCAACAGCGCGCCCTATCCCTCCGCGACCCATGGCAGCCGCTACGTCAACAACTACGCCAACGGTCTCGCCGGCGCCTATGGCTCGGCCGGCCTGACGGAGCCCATGCCCGAAGGAGCCGTCCTTGCGAAGGACTCCTTTTCCGTCACCACCGCCGGCACCGTCTTTCCCGGCCCCCTTTTCCTCATGGAAAAAATGGCGCCCGGCTTCGATCCCGAAGCGCGCGACTGGCGCTACAGCATGATCATGCCCGACGGCAGCTTCTTCGGCGTCACCGGCGTCACCGGCGGCGACGGCGACGATCACGTGCGCTTCTGCATCACCTGCCACGCAACCACCGGCCCCGCCGACGACCACCTCTTCTTCGTGCCGAAGCCCTTTCGAACAAGTGGTGCGACCACGGCGCGGACTCGGACCGTCGGAGCTTGATACGACGGTTTGCGCCCAAGTTCTGGGGGTGATGGGAGAGGCTTTGCGATCGCGGGGGCGCCCAGCCATGCTTGCCAAGCTGGGAACGCGCCGAACCCGCGTGACAGTGACGGTCCGGATCGTCGTCGATCCGCAGCCATGTCGGCTTGCTGACGCTCTGGCGTTCCGGGGGAGGCTGTCCGTCTCTGATGGGGCGGGAAGGTCATCCAGTGCATCGATCCAAGCAGGCCGATCAGCGATGTTTGGAAGCATTGATGCTAAACCAATGACCTAAAGCGCATCCCGATCAGGTGGAAACACCCGATCGAACAGGAAATGCGTCGAAACAAAGAGATAGAGCGTATATTCCGATCACGTCTGATCGGGATGCGCTCTAAGTAGCTGCTCGTGAATCATCTGAATGCCGCTGCAACGGGCGCGCTCCTCGACCTCAAACAATCAAGGCAGTGGCAGTCAGCGAGACGATTGGCACGGCCGTGGCCTCAATTCTTCCGGCCCCGCAGTAGCAGCACCGAGCGACGACACGTCGCCGGTCGTCGCTCATCCCCGGTTCGACCCGGAAAACGCGCCACGCCGAGCCGCCGCCTGGATCAAACTCCATCAGCTTCAATCCGCTCGATCGCAGATGACCGGGTCACGAGCGACATGCTCTTTACCGTTTCATCATCTTTTCCTGCGATCATCGCGCGCTGGTCCATGAGATCCTGGGAATCCGAGCCTCGCCCCATCTGTTTGGGCGAGGCTCGGATTCCCAGGATCTCATGGACCAGAGCACCATGGTGACGCAACTCGGTTAAGACATCGTAAAGCTGGCGGCAAAAGGGGCATCGGCGATCGATGAAAAAGCCGAGCCCGATGGGGTTTGACCCCTAGCTCAAGTCAAGCAGCGCCTGCAAATCCCGCCACTCGCGGGGGGAGAGGCCCGAGGAGGCCTGATCCACCGTCTCGCCCTTGAGCATGCGCCGGACCACGGTGAGCGCCTTCGCCGACAGCTCCGCCCCCTCATGCCGATAGTCGATGAACGCATCGTAGGTCAGCGGCACCCAGCGCTGCAGCACGTCCAGCAGCACCTCGGCATAGGCGCGGATCTCGTACTGCGCGTGGCTGTCGGCACGCAGCGCCGAGAAATGCAGGAGATTGTGCAGATCGATCTTCCAGTACCACTCGGTATAGGCGTTGAGCGGCAGCGTCATGCGTGCCAGCTCCCTGGCCAGGCCGCGCCTCGACGGATCACGGATCTCGCCCTCCCGATCTTCGTTCAGAAGGTCGAGATAGAGCGCGTAGGCCTCGGAGCTGTGCGCCCGTATACGCTCCAGGGCGTCCCTGGACTCGGCGCCTTCCAGCACCTCGGCGCGTCCCTGGCGATTGGTCTGGGACTGCGCCGCGAGATGCTCGGGCTCGGGCAGGTAGAACGCCTCCTCCAGCACCGAATAGCGCGCGGAATACTCGTTGACGTTGGCCGTCCGGTGCCGGATCCACTGCCGCGCAATGAAGATCGGCAGCTTGATATGCAGCTTGATCTCGCACATCTCGAACGGCGAGGTGTGCCGGTGGCGCATGAGATAGTTGATCAGCCCGCGATCATTGCTGATCTGCTTGGTGCCGCGCCCATAGGACACGCGCGCGGCCTGCACGATCGCCGCATCGTCGCCCATATAGTCGATCACTCGGATGAACCCCTGATCGAGCACCGGCAGCGGCTCGTACAGGATCTCCTCGAGTTCCGGCACCATGGCACGCCGTGTTTTTTGCACGCTGTCGCGGAGCGCTGCCACGTCTGCCGCCTGCTCGTCGGTCAGGCGGTCGCGGCGCGCGACGGCGGGTACGGCATTGTCATCGGCAGCTTCGGGGGATGGGGACATGACCGGACCTCCACATTGGGGGGTCGGAGTATAGACCGAAGCGCACCATCGAAAAGCCCCCCCCTCGCGTCACGGTCCGATCCATATCGCCCACCTGCCGACACCCCGCCGCCTCCCGCCCCCAAGACAAGCAGTCCTCGCTCCCCGCAAAAAGCGCAGCCCTTAACCTTTCCTTCACCCCAATCCGCCACACTGCTCTTCAGGTCCATGCGACCCTGGGAGTCCGAGCCTTGCCCGACCACCCTTCGACGGGCGCACGCATTCCCAGGATCGCATGGACCAGCAAGACCCAATCACCCTAGGGGCGATGCGTTAACAGAACGTTAGCAGCCGCCGGAATATCGTCGTCGAGCCCCAATGCCTGATGCGGTCGGCATCACGGCCACACCGGTCGGTGGGTGCACAGAGACCGTTGTCGACGCACGCCGAACAGCACCGTCAGGCAGCGTGCAGGCAACCGATCGTCAGAACCACATGTCCGATACGCAGCGGCCGTCTCGCGGCAGATCGTCGAAGCGGTCGAGGCCGTCGAAGTGGTCGATCGGCAGGTGAGCGATCGGTTCCGGATCGGTCAGCCGAAGATTGACGGCCGTCCAGTGCCGGCCGTCATCCCCCGGCCTCGTCGCGACATAGTGGGTCACGCAGCCGCATGTCGGGCAGAAGTGGAAATCGATCGCCCCTCCGTCCGCCCGGCGATAGGCGGTCGTCTTGCCGGATGTGTGAATGTCGTGGTCGATGTGACCGTAGGCCCAAAGCACGCCGTAGCGCCGGCAGATGGTGCAGTTGCAGGCCGTGACGGATTTTGGCGGCGTATCGAGCGTCCAGGTGACGCCGCCGCAGTGGCAGGTTCCTTGCATCGTCTGGGCTCCTGTTGGTTCGGGTTCTCGCGCCATCGTCAGCCGCCCTCATAGGGCGTGCCGTCCTTATGGACGAAGCGGCCGTCCGCATTGGCGCTTTGCATGTCGACATCCGAGCAGGTGGTCAGGTCGTCCGGATGGCGCGAACCGATTTCGAGGTACACGGCATCCGCAGCGGACGCATTGATCAGATGGTGACCATCACCGCTGTTCTTCGGGAAGGCCGCGCAATCGCCGGCGGTCAGAACCGTCGCGCCGCCATCCTCGACCAGGGTCAGCTCGCCCTCGAGCACATAGACGAATTCGTCCTCATGGCTGTGCCAGTGTCGCTGGCTCGACCAGTTGCCGGGGGGCAGGCGGGTCAGATTCACGCCGAAATCTACGATCCCGCCCGCATCGCCGAGCCGCTGCCGCAGGCGTTCGCTGCAGGCTGCATTGAACGCGGGCGGATAACCCGTGCCCTTCCGCGTCGGAACGTCTGCCATGTCGATCTTGGGCATCGTGATCCTTTCGAACCGGTGGGTGCGCGCACGCCGTTCAGCGCTCGACCGCGTACAGCTGGCGAGAACCGACCATGGTCTACTTGATCAACAGTTTCGCCCTCGCTGCCATCCATGCGAGAGGCAGCCATGGGCAACTTTTGGAGCCAGCAGATACGCTGCGCGTTTCGGCCGGGACTTGAAGCTCGAAACCTTCCGTCGAGACTCCCTCGCCCTTTCCCATCCTCGATGTGTCGCCAGGCCCTGGCCTTCGCGGCCGCATCGGTGGATGATCGAATGTCAGGGAGACAGAAACAAAGGCTGGCCCGCATGACCGACGTCCACGGCATCTACCCGATCCTCTATGCCTTCTTCGGCACCGACGGCAAGCTCGACCGCGCGGCCATGCGCCGCCAGGCCGAAGCCTGCGTCGCCATGGGGGCGCATGGCGTGGCGGCGCTGGGTCTGGCGACCGAGGTGAGCAAGCTGTCGCTGGCCGAGCGTCACGACGTCATGGCATGGCTCACCGAGGATGTCGGCGGCCGCCTGCCCGTCGCGATCACGGTCTTCGGCAACACGCCCGAGGAACAGATCGCCTTCGTCAAGGCGGCCGCCGATCTCGGCGCCGCCTGGGTGATCCTGCAGCCGCCGCAAGGGGCACCGATCGACGAAGCCGGCCTGATCCGCTTCTTCGGCGCGGTCATGGATGCGTCCCCCATCCCGGTCGCCATCCAGAACGCGCCGCAATATCTCGGTGTCGGCCTTTCCGACGACGGCCTCCACACCCTATGCCGCAACCACGCCAACTTCCGGCTTCTGAAGGGCGAGGGCTCGGCCCTCCAGATCGCGGACACGATCAAGGCGGTCGACGGCGTGCTCGACGTGCTCAACGGCCGCGGCGGGCTCGAGCTCACCGACAATCTGCGCGCCGGCTGCGTCGGCATGATCCCCGCACCCGAGTGCGCCGACGTGCAGATCCGCATCTACGAACATATGCGCGCGGGGCGGGAGGAGGAGGCGGAGCGGCTCTATGCCGAGCTGCTGCCGCTGATCACCTTCCTGATGCAGTCGGTCGGCCAGTTCCTCTGCTACGGCAAGCGCCTGACCGCGCGAAGGCTCGGTCTCGGCCAGGTGGTCGACCGGGAGCCCTGCCAGCGTCCGACCGAGCTTGGCCTCGGCATCCTGGAGCGCTACAGCCGGAAGCTTGGCCCCTTAAGCTGATGGCGCCGACGACCGCCATCGGTGGTTCCAGGGACACCGACGGTGGACAGATCGGTGATTTGCCGCAAAGCTAGGCGCAGAATAAATGCCGAAGGGAGGCTCAAGCCATGAACAGACGTCCGATTCTCGCGGCCACCACATTCGCCGCAGCCTTAACTCTGGCAAGTGCCGCCGGCACCGCGCAGGAGATCGAGATCCGCTTCGGCACGGTCAACGATCCGGGCGGCGTGCAGTATGAGAGCGGGGCGGAATGGGTGAAGCGGGTCAACGAGGCCCTCGGCGACCAGGTCAAAGCCGACATCTACGGCTCGTCCCAGCTCGGCACCGACCAGGAGATGCTGCAGAAGGTCAAGCTCGGCGTGCAGGAGGTCGCCCAGCCCTCCTCGATCATGTCGACCGTGCAGCCGGAATTCGGCGTGTTCGAGATGCCCTACATCATCAAGGACCGCGTCCATGCCGGCTGCGTCGCCAAGGAAATCATCATGCCGGAGCTGGCGCCCAAGCTGGAGGAGCAGGGCTACAAGCTTCTCGCGGTCTGGGAAAACGGCTTTCGCAACATCACCAACAATGTCCGCCCGATTAACACGCCCGAGGATCTGCAGGGCATCAAGCTGCGCACGCCCAAGGGTGTCTGGCGGGTCAAGATGTTCGAGGCTTACGGCGCCAACCCCACGCCCATGGCGTTCTCGGAGGTGTTCGTCGCCCTCCAGACCGGCGTGATCGACGGCCAGGAAAATCCCTACGCCAACATCGCCTCCGCGAAGTTCCAGGAGGTCCAGAAATACCTCTCCGAGACCAACCACGTCTACACGCCGTCCTTCCCGACGGCCTCCAAAAAGCTGTTCGACAGCTGGCCCGCCGATGTGCAGGAAACGGTGCTGTCGCTTGCCAACGACGTCCAGACCTGGACTTACGACTACGCCGCCAAGGTCGAAGGCGAGCTGCGCGACTCGCTCCAGGCTGGCGGCATGGAATTCAACGTTGCCGACCGCGATGCCTTCGTCGCAGCCTCAGCCCCGATCTACGAGCAGTTCGCCGCCGAGGTCGAAGGCGGCAAGGATCTGATCGACCGTGTCCTCGCCCTCGCCGACGGCTGCTAGTGGGACGCCCACCTCGTTGACTTGGGGGCGTCTCGGCTGAACGTGCCCGGCCTTTGACGGGTATGCAGCCAGGCTGATTGAAGGGGCGGTCTTCGGGCCGCCCTTTTCACGATCTGGCTTCGGAGGAAGCCGGCCGGCCGGCGGCCGCCGCCTCGCGCCTCGCGATGTAGATGGCGGCGGCGAAGATCACCGCACCGCCAAGCCAGGTGGTGAGCTTCGGAATTTCCGCGAACATCACCAAGGCGATGACGGCGGCGAACGGCAGGCGCAGGAACTCGAACGGTGCGGCCGCCGAAGCGTCGATCAGGGCGAGCGCCCGGGTCGCTGTCAGCCAGGCGAGGGTGCCAAGCGCGCCGATGCCGATCATGAGGGACCACTCGGTCATGTCGGGCATGCGCCAGTGAAGGAGACAGAGCGGCAGGGACAGCACGGTCGCGAAGAGGGCCTGGTAGAGGACGATCGCGGACACGCTTTCCAGCCGGGTCAGGCGCTTGATCAGCAGGGCCGTGGCGGCCCCCAGGACCGTGCCGATGAGCACGACCAGAGCATAGGGCGAGATGACCGAAAAGCCGGGCTGCAGCACGATCAGCACGCCGAGAAAGCCCAGCAGCACGGCGCTCCAGCGCCGCGCCTTGACCACCTCCGCCAGAAACAGGGCGGCGCCGACGGTGACGAACAGCGGCTTCGAGAAGGAAAGCGCGATCACGTCGGCAAGCGGCAGATAGGCGAGCGCCAGGAAATAGCAGACCATGCCGCCGAGATGCCAGACGCTCATCATCAGGAGACTGCCTGGATGGCGCACGCGCAGCAGGCTGGGTCCGCTACGTATGAGCAGCGGCAGCATCGCGACGAGGCCGAACACGTTGCGGAAGAACACGATCTCGAAGGTGTGGATCTCCGCCGACGCCATCCTGATCATGGCGTTCTGCGTCGCAACGCAGGCAGCGCCGACGATCATCAGCAGCGCCGCCTGAATCATCGGCGGCAGGTCCATGAACAGACGGCCGGATCGGCTGAGAGACCTCGATGGCTTGACGATGGTCGGCTTCCCTGCAACGAGCCCAGGCTCACGCCCGATCAGGGCTTATAGGGCGCTATGGGGTCAGACTTCAATCGTTCGGGCTTGCGGTGACCGTCCCCTTCCGCCCATGCTAGCGGTAATCTCAGGAAGGCGGCGAGGGGGCAGCGATGAAAAGCTATCAGATCACTGAATGGGGCGGTCCGCTGGTGCTGCGGGAGCAGCCGACGCCGACGCCGAGCGGGCGCGAGGTGCTGCTGCGCATCACATCAGCCGGCATCTGCCATTCGGATCTGCATATCCAGGACGGTTTTTTCGACCTCGGCCAGGGCGAGCGCGTGGATTTCGCCAAGCTCGGCGCGCAGCTGCCGCTCACCCTCGGCCACGAGATCGCCGGTGTGGTCGAAGCGGCTGGGCCGGAGGCCGACGGCGTCAAGGTCGGCGAAGCCTATATCGCCTTTCCCTGGATCGGCTGCCGGACCTGCGGCATCTGCCACCACGAGCGCGAACAGTTCTGCATGACCCCCAAATTTCTGGGTGCCCGCGTCGACGGCGGCTACAGCGACCATGTGATCGTTCCTGATCCCTCCTATCTCGTGCCCCATGACGGCATTCCCGCCGATCTCGCCTGCACCTATGCCTGCGCCGGCCTGACCGCCTACAGCGCAATCGGCAAGGTCGGAAGCCTGCGCGAGGACGACACTCTCCTCATGATCGGCGCCGGCGGCGTCGGGCTGTCCGCCCTGCACATGGCCAGGGAGCTGACGCCGGCAAGGGTGATCGTCGCGGACATCGATCCGGAAAAGCGCGCCATCGCCAAATCGGCGGGCGCGTCGGAGGTCATCGACAACAGCGCCGAGGACGCCGTCAAGCAGGTGCTGGACCTGACCGGCGGCGGCGCGCGCGCGGCGATCGACTTCGTCGGCGCCGTGCCCACGGGAAAATTCGGCCTCGCCAGCCTGCGCAAGGGCGGCCGGCTGATCATCGTCGGCCTCTATGGCGGCGCCCTTCCCATCGCCCTCCCGCTCATGCCCGCGCGCTCGCTCACCATTCAGGGTTCCTATGTCGGCACGCTCGACGAGCTGAAGGCCCTGGTCACGCTCGGCCAGGCCGGCAAGATCCCCCCGATCCCCCTCGACCCCCGCCCTCTCGACGACGCCCCACGGTCCTTGCAGGACCTGCGCGACGGCAAGATATCAGGCCGCGTCATTCTCCAGCCCTGATGGCAGCGGATAACGTTTCCTCAACCTTTACCCGCTTAACCTGTCATCAGGTCCATGCGACCCTGGGAATCCGAGCCTCACCCAACCTCTTGCCGGCGGGCGGATTCCCAGGATCGCATGGACCATGAAGCAGCATGACAGGGACGGGTTAACATAGGCCTAATGATTGCAATGGGACCGATCAGACGCGAGCGTCATGACGTCTCGTCACTGCTCGTTCTGTGAGGCCCGTATAACGAGACGATCCAGGAGCGCTGCGTCTTCCGGTGCCATGCGGACCTTCAAGTTTCACATGGAGCTCGAGCCGACCGAACATCCAGATCCGCGTCGCCTCGAGGGCCCTCCAACGGATCAGCCCGCCCTCAAACGTCGAAAACCTGGCCGCATACCGTCTCGCCAGGCCACGCCGGTCCGAGTCAACGAGGTGGCCGCGCCACCCCGACGATGTGGGCGACGACGGTGGTCATGGTGGTTTCGGCGGTGGCTTCGTCGGCGATCACCCGGCCTTGGCGCAGGGCGATGATGCGGTCGGAGACGGCGAAGACGTCGGTCAGGCGATGGCTGATCAGGATGACGGCGATGCCCTGGCGCTTGAGCTCGCGGATCAGGTCGAGGACGTGGTCGACCTCGCGCACGGCAAGGGCCGCTGTCGGCTCGTCCATGATCACCAGCTTGGGCTCGAAGGTGAGCGCGCGCGCAATCGCGACGGATTGCTGCTGGCCGCCGGAGAGCTGGCCGACCTGGTAGCGCACCGACGGGATGCGGGCACCCAGGCGTTTGATCATGGCCTCGGCTTCCGTCTCGATCCTTGCTTTGTCGATTGTCCCGAACGGGCCTTTAGTCGGCTCGCGACCCAGAAAGATGTTGGCGGCGACGTCCTGCTGCGGGGCGAGGGCGAGATCCTGATAGATCATCTCGATCCCGCGTTTTCTGATCTCCCCGGGGTCGGCGCGGCCGACGGCGTGGCCCTCGAAGCTGATCCCGCCGGCATCTGCGCGGTAGATGCCGGTGATGCATTTCATCAGGGTCGACTTGCCGGCGCCGTTGTCGCCCACCAGGCCGACCACTCTGCCCGCGTCGACGCCGAAGGTGACGCCGCGCAGCGCCTCCACCGTGCCGAATTTTTTCTGGACGTTATCCAGTTCCAGCAGGCTCATGACGGCGGCCTCACAGCTGGTGAGGCGTCGCAAGCGTCATCGAAGGTCATCGAGGTCATCGCATGACCGCATGACCTCATGATGTGCCGAACCTCTGGGAGTTCACGCGGTCCAGCCAGACGGCGAGGATCAGAACGGCGCCGATCGCCATCTGCTGATAGTAGGACTGGACGGCGAGCAGGTTGAGGCCGTTCTGGAGCACCCCCATGATCAGGGCGCCGACGAAGGTGCCGAGCACGCTGCCGCGGCCGCCGAAGAGGTTGGTGCCGCCGATGATCGCCGCGGTGATCGCGGTGAGCTCGTAATTGAGGCCGGCAGTCGGGTCGCCGGCGTTGACGCGCGCCATGAAGATCAGCCCGGCCAGCCCGGCGAGGCCGCCCGAGAGGACGTAGAGCTTCAGGCGGTGCGCCTCGACATTGACGCCGGTGGCGCGGGCGGCCGCCTCGTTGTCGCCGATCACCAGGGTGTAGCGGCCGAAGCGGGTCGAGGCGAGCACATAGTGGGCGATCAAGGCGACGCCGATGAAGATGAAGACCGGCATGGGCACGCCGAAGGGGCGCCCCTGGCCGAGGAACAGCAGACCCTCGGGCAGGCCGTAGACCGGCTTGCCATTGGTCAGCACCAGGGCGGCACCGCGCGCGAGGCCGAGCATGCCGAGGGTGACGATGAAGGCCGGGATTTTCGCCCGCGTCACCAAGAACCCGTTGATCAGGCCGCAGGCCATGCCGGCGAGGACGCAGGCCGGGACGGCCACGGGCCAGGGCAGGCCCAGATGATCGACCGCGAGCGCGCCGACCACGCCGGAAAAGCCGACCACCGAGCCGAGCGAGAGATCGAGCCCGGCGGAGCAGATGACGAAGGTCGCGCCGATCGCGAGCACGCCGATCACGGCGGTCGCCAGCAGGATGTTCAGGATGTTGGAGACCGAAAAGAAATAGGGCGACAGCAGCGCCATCGCCGCGACCAGAAGGGCGAGCACGCCCAGGCTTTCCAGCCTGACCGGCGAGCGCAGCGCGAGGTCGCGCCAAAGGGACGCGGTCTCGGCGGCAGCCATCAGCGGCGCACGGCTTTCGCCGAGAGACGCTTGGCGTTCGCGGTCACCTTGCGGTGGGCAGGGCGAAGGCCGCTGGCAAGGCTCCGGCTGCCGATCTCGCCCAGCGCCTCGGTGAGATCGGAGAGGCGTTTCAGCGATCTTTGCGCGTGAGCATTGATCTGGACCGTCGTCCTCGGCGGCGCCATGAGAAGGGCCAGGCCGGCGCTGGCTTCGGCGAGCGCATAGCCGGCGATCGCCTGCTGGCTCGCCGCGAACGCACCACCCAGCGCCGCAACGGTCATGCCGGCGGCCTGCACCTTCTCATCGGTCATCCTGAGAATTTCGGGGTCGTTCCACGAGCTCGATCCCGCCATGGCTTCGAACAGCATGGGCAGGCGGTGACTGAGCGTGACCATCGCGGCAAAAGGCATGGTTGCGGCCATGGCCACCGCCTCCATGCCATGCCTGGTGGCACGGCTGCCTGACGTTCTGTTGCTCTTCAAGCGCGTCTCCGTCCAGGAGCGCGGCCGGACGGCACCGTCACCCACCGTCTGGCCGCACCCGCAAAGGTGGCATCATCGTCGTAGTGCAACCCCATCAGAGGATTCCGCTGGCCGGGCGTGTGCCACGGCGATCGCGCACCTGCTCGCCGAGCTCCGCACGAATCGTATGTGGCCACACCACTAGATGGGGTTATTTCACGAATTCGAGAAGGGGTTCGGTGCCCGCCTCGAGTACGTCCTTGGTGAGCACCAGCGTGTCGACATATTGGAAGGTCTCGACCTCCTCGCCGGAGAGCACCTTGCCGACCCGCTCGACCGCCTGCTTGCCCACGAGATAGGGGAGCTGTGCGACCGAGGCGTTCAGGCGTCCCGCCTTGATGCTCTCGACCGCATCGACATTGCCGTCGACGCCGACCATGATCACGTCGGCGCCTTTGCCCGCCGCGTAGACGGTCTCGACCGCGCCCAGCGCCATGGTGTCGTTGGCCGCGAAAATCGCGACCAGATCGGGATTTCTGGTGAGAATGTCGTTGGTGATGTTGGCGGCCTTGGCCCGGTCCCAGTCGCCGGGAAGCGAGGCGACGATCTCGAGTCCGGGGGCCGCCTCGGCGAGGCGGCTGGCGAAACCCTGGGCGCGCTTCTGGCCGGTGATGTTGCCGGACAGCCCCTCGATCACCAGGACCGGCCCGGCGGCATCGGCGCCGAGCTGCTCGACCACATAGTCGGCCCCCTGGGCGCCCGCGGCCTCGTTGTCCGAGCCGATGGTGAACGCGATGTCGACCCCTGCCTCCTTGGCGATGTCGTGATCGAGATTGGCATCGAGGTCGACCACGGGGATGCCGGCATCGGTCGCCTGCTTCAGGCAGGGGAGGAGATTGGTGGAGTTGATCGCCGCGGTGATCATCACCGTGGGATTGCGCTCCAGCATGGTGTTGCAGACATTGAGCTGCGGCTCGGCCGCCTGGTCGCTCTCCACCGCCTGCAGGTAATATTCGACGCCGGCCTCGGCGGCGCCGTCCTGCACGCCCTGCTCCATCGCGCCCCAGAAGGGGTTGGACAGCGTCTTCAGCAGCACGCCGTAGACCGTCTGATCCTGGGCGATGGCCCCGCCCGACCAGACTGTCGCTGCGGCCGCGACGACGGCAAGCGGCAGCTTCGAAAGCGCCATGATTCCCTCCCTGTGTTCGGTGCCGGCGATCACGCCGCCGGTTTGTTCCTCTGCCCAACCTCGTGAAAAGACTTTATCAGGTCGGTGGAACACGGCAAAGCTTCTCCCATCCCGCACTGGAGGAAAAACGTGGACTTCAACGCCTATCAGAACGCTGCCCGCAAGACCGCCCTTTACGCCGACGCTTACCGGGTCACCTACCCGGCCCTCGGTCTCGCGAGTGAGGCGGGCGAGGTTGCCGGCAAGGTCAAGAAGGTGCTGCGCGATCGCGGGGGCGACTTCAGCGAAGACCAGATTGCCGCCATCGGGGACGAACTTGGCGACGTGTTATGGTATGTCGCGACCCTCGCGGCCGATCTCGGCCTGCCCCTGAACGAGATCGCGAGCCACAATATCGAGAAGCTGCAGTCTCGCCTGGACCGCGGCACCCTTCAGGGCGACGGCGACGTGCGCTGAAGGTGAGGCCCCGACGAAAAGGCGCCTGTGTCAAAAAAGCACGGGATCTTCATTCTTTTCTCATCTCCTGCCGTCATCATCGCATCTGCACATGCTCGGACAGCCGCCTGGCGATCCGTAGCAACGCACGCCCCGGCTGCACTCTCGAAAGCCCGCAGGCCTCGGAAGCAATTTCTGGGTAGCACGGCAGGGTTAAGAAAAGATGAACGCCTGAACCGTCATCGCAAGACTCCGAAGACGGGCGCCGAGCGTTAACCTTTCCTATAGATGCGGCTGGTAGACTTCGATGGTCAGGCCGCTGCGGGATGCGTTCCGTCTGCAGGCCCGGCTTGACCTAACCTGTTGGCAGTGATCGGAGTCTTGCCCTCATGGATCTTGGCACGCTGCTCGGCATGCTCGGCGGAACGGCGGTGGTGCTGGCCGCGATTTTCCTCGGCGGCAATTTCTCGTCCTTCGTCGACGTGCCCAGCATGTTCATCGTGCTCGGCGGCGGCATGATGGCGACGTTGATCCGCTTCGACATCGGCGGCGTGTTCGGTGCGCTGATGATCGGGGTCAAGGTCACCTTCGGCGGCGCCAGCGGCAATGCCCGCGAGCTGGTCGACAAGATCAGCGAGCTCGCCAAGATCGCGCGCAGGGAAGGGCTGATGGGCCTGGAAAGCGTCGAGATCAAGGACGAGTTCCTGAAGAAGGGCATTCAGCTCTGCGTCGATGGCCTCGCCCTCGACTTCATCAAGGACTCCCTGACGCGCGAGCGCGATCAATATATCGAGCGGCTCGAGGAGGGAGGCCGCTTCTTCAAGGTGCTGGGCGATGCGGCGCCGGCCTTCGGCATGATCGGCACGCTGGTCGGCCTGGTGCAGATGCTCTCCAACATGGAGGACCCCGCAGCCATCGGTCCGGCCATGGCGGTGGCGCTCCTGACCACGCTCTACGGAGCGCTCATCTCCAATCTGATCGCCATTCCGATCAACGAAAAGCTCGGCGCCAAGCTCGCGGTGGAGCAGCTCAACCGCAGCCTCATCATCGAGGGCATCATCCACATCCACAACAAGACCAACCCCGACATCATGGTGGACTTCCTGAACGCCTATCTGCCGGAAAGCCAGCGGATCGTGGAGCAGGCAGCCTAGATGTCGGCACAGGCGCCAGTTCCGTCCCGGGCGGCACGCCCGGTCGACGGCGGACCGGCCGGCTAACGGCGGCCGGGACGCGAAACCATGGCCAAGGACGAAGCCCCAGCCGGCGCGCCGATGTGGATGGTCACCTTTGCGGACCTGATGTCGCTGCTGGTCTGCTTCTTCGTGCTGATCATCTCCTTTTCCGTGCCCGACACCGAGAAGATCAAGATCGTCGCCGGCTCGATGAACAACGCGTTCGGCTTCACGCGTGAGATCAACCTCACCGGCATGGTCGAAATCGAGGGCAATCCGCAGTTCAGATTCGCACGCGAGGTCGTGCCGATCCCGCTCGACAACGTCATCGGCCCCATCGACGAAGACGGCAACGATGTCACGCGCTACCAGACGCGCGGGGCCGAATGGCAGGAAATCGACGAAGAGCTGCTCGAGGAGCTGCAGGAGGACTTCGCCGAACCCGAACAAGCGGCATCGACCCAGAAGGGAACTGAGGACGGGTTCGAGCCGGTTCTCCAACCTCCTTTGACCGAAGAGGAGAAATTCGAGCGCATCGAGAAAAAGCTCACCGAGGTCGTCGGCAACCATCCCGAGCTCAACGAGCTGGCCGACAATCTGGCGATCCAGCGCGTGCCCGAGGGCCTGCGCATCCAGTTGATCGACCAGGCCAAGAAGTCGATGTTTCCCCTCGGCAGCGCCCAGCTCTACCCGGAGGCGCGGGCGTTGCTCACCACCGTGGTCGCGGCGATCAACAGCCTGCCCAATCCGGTCATGATCACCGGCCATACCGACGCCCTGGTGTTCAAGCGCAATGACTACGACAACTGGTCGCTGTCGCTCGATCGCGCCGATGCCACCCGGAAGGTCCTGGTGGCATCGGGTCTGGACCCGGCGCGCATCGCCAGCGTGACCGGCAAAGGCGACACCGAGCACATGATCCCGGAACGCCCGACCGATCCCCGCAACCGGCGGATCAGCATCACGCTGCTGCGCGAAGAAACGCCGGCGCCACCGGCCGACTCGCCCGCCGAACCCGTCGCGGACGGATCCTCGGACGGCTTCCAGCCGCTGCTCTCAGACGATCAATAACCGGCCCGGCGATCCACAACATGATCCAGCGCCGCGCCCGCCTCGATCCGCTCGAGGGCCCGGACGATCTGACGCACCCCGGTCACGGGGTTGGACAGGCTGGCGATATGCGGCGTGACGGTGACCGCAGGATGCCGCCAGAGCGGGCTCGCAGCCGGCAGCGGCTCGTCCTCGAAGACGTCGAGCACGGCGGCGGCAGGCCTGCCCCGCTCGAGCCCCGCCAAAAGATCCGGCACCACCAGATGCCCGCCGCGCGCGGCATTGATGACCAGCGCGCCCTCGGGCAGAGCTTCGAACGCCGCGGCGTTCAGAATGCCGCGGGTCGCTTCGGTCAGCGGCAGCAGGCAGATCAGGACGTCGCTCTGCGCGATCAACGGCATGAGCGCCGCCTCGCCCGCCACCGTCTCGACATCAGGGATCGCCTTGTCCGACCGGCTCCAGCCGGTCACCGTGTAGCCGATCGCCGAAAGATACTCGGCCACCCGCGTTCCCATCATCCCCATGCCGAGAATGCCGATCCGGACGTCGCCGGGATCGCGGTGAAAATGCCGCGCCCAATGCGCGCGCTGCTGCTGCGCGCGATAGCGCCCGAACTCGCGGTGATGGCCGAGCACCATGGCAAGCACATATTCCGCCATGCGCGTCGCCATCACCGGGTCGGCGAGGCGGATGATCGGCACATCGGGAAAGCTGGTGCAGCCTCGAAACAGCTGATCGACCCCTGCTCCGGGAACGATCACGGCGCGAAGCGCTGTCATCTCGTCGAAGAACCCGGCGGACGGCGTCCAGACCACGGCGATGTCGATCCGATCGAGACCGGGGGTGTCGGGCCAGACATGGATCGCGTGAGCCGGCGCCTGCCGGCGCAGCTCGTCGACCCATCGCCGACCGTTTTCCCATGGAAAATCCGCGAGCACCTGCATGGTCCGCCTCGTCCGTTCATCGCCGCCGGCATGGTGACGGCAGCGGTCGGAGGCGGCAAGGGCGGTGCGGCATGGAGCGCTTTGGCGGTGGGGGTTGACGCGCGCCGCCGAATGCGTCACGCGGCTTTCGCTGGAGATCCGCGACCTTGAGCCTCTTAACCGATGAGCCGCAGACATTCATGAGCGCATCCGACCCTCGTCCGCATGATGGACCGCTGCGCCATTACGAAGCGCGGCTTGCCGACGGCAGCCTTCAGGCCGATCCCGCCCAGGCCGAGGTGATCCGGCGCCTCCAGCGGCTGCATGACGAGCTGAAAGCGGGCGAGAGCGGCATCAGGAATGCGACGGGTGGCGGCCTTTTGAAGCAGGTTCGCGCCGCCTTTTCACGATCGGCAGGCAGGAGCAGGCCGCTCGGCATTCGGGGCCTCTACATCCACGGCCCGGTCGGGCGCGGCAAATCCATGGCCATGGACCTGTTCCACGCCTCCGCCCCGGTCGACAAGAAGCGCCGGGTGCATTTCCACGCGTTCATGCAGGATGTGCACCGGCGGCTCAAGGACTTCCGCGGAAAGGGTGGCGTCGACGATGCCATCCTGCACCTGGCCGACCGGCTTTTCGCCGAGGTGACGCTGCTTTGCTTCGACGAGTTTCACGTTCAGAACATCGCCGACGCCATGATCCTGGGCCGCCTGTTCGGCCGCCTGTTCGATCTCGGCCTGGTGATGGTGGCGACCTCGAACTTCCCGCCGGAGCGGCTCTACGAAAACGGCCTGAACCGCGATCGCTTCCTGCCGTTCATCGCACGTCTTCGAGACGAGCTCGACGTGCTCAGCCTGGAAAGCCCGACCGACTACCGGCTGGAACGCCTGCAAAACCTGCCGGTCTACTACTGCCCGGACGGTCCCGCGGCCAGGGAAGCGATCGCCGGGATCTTCGCGCTCCTCACCGACGATGCCGACGGCGGCGCCGAGGAGATCGAGATCGGCTCGCGCCGGCTTCCGGTGCCCAAGGCCGCACGCGGCGTCGCCTGGTTCGATTTCGCCGAGCTCTGCGAACAGCCGCTCGGCGCCGGCGACTATCTGGCACTCGCCGAACGCTATCACACGCTCATTCTGGAAGGCGTGCCGGCGCTCACCAGAGCCAAGCACAATGAGGCCCGCCGCTTCATGACCCTGGTGGACGCCCTCTATGAATGCCGCGTCAACCTGATCGTCAGCGCCGACGCCGAGCCCATGGCGCTCTACCAGGCCGGCGAAGGCGCTTTCGAGTTCGAGCGCACCGCAAGCCGGCTCATGGAAATGCGCAGCCGCGACTACATCGAAACCCCACCCTCCACCATTGCTGCCGCCGATTTCGTCCCCTTCGCCCTGACCACCGACCTCATCTAAGTGGCGTGGCCACCTCATGGACTCGGACCGGTATGGCCGAGGCCCACGGTTTGCGCCCAAGTCTTTGAACGTCTGGTTCGATTTTTATGACGGCGTGACTGAACGGCAACAGGGAGGGGAAGGCGGCAGGGCCGCGCTCATGATGGAGAAGAGCGAACCTGGACAGCCGAAACGTGAGGCGAGCCACTACGTCTCGACAGCGGCACGGCGGAGATCGCCTCACGTCGTCACTGCCCATCGCGAAATCCGTCACGCTTCATACTTTCCTAACCAACGCATGCCATAGACATCGAGCCTTCCTGGTCCATGCGATCCTGGGAATCCGCCCACCCGCCGGAAAGAGAGCGGCGAGGCACGGATTCCCAGGATCGCACGGACCAGATCGCGATGATGGCAGGTTTGGGTTAACGGCAGGTTAACCCAAGAACGGAGCACCACGTCGGCGCGCCGCCGGCCAATCACCACCAATCAATCGGTCGAAAGCCTGGCCGCATACCGCGGGACCAGGCTCGAACGGCCCGAGTCCATGAGGTGGCCACGCCACTAGGGCTCGGCGAGGAAGGTTTTGTAGTCCTCGGCGAGGGCTTCGACCGCGGTGTGATAGAGGCGTTCGCCGTGTTCGGGTCTGGAAAGGCTCGGATCGGAGCCGACGCGGCCGTCGGGATAGCGGCGGCGGAAGTCGGCGGCGTCGGTGAAGCCGCTGCTCCTGGGGGCGAGGGGCGGGTCGAGGGGGGCGGATTTGATGCTGTCCGGAAAGGCATATTGGATGAGGGCGATTTCGGCGGCGGTGGCGTGGCTGCCGTCGCGCTCGCCGAAGATCTCCTCCTGCAGCGCCATGACCGCTTTCGGCGTCCACCAGTTGCGCAGCCGGCAGCGCAGCGCGCCGCCCGCCCCCGGCCAGCCGAGGCTGGAGCGGGCATGCAGCTCCGAGATGGCGGTCATGATCGTCGCCATATTGCCGCCATGGCCGTTGATGATCAGACAGCGCTCGAATCCGTGGACCGCGAGCGAGGTGAAGAGGTCGACCAGCACCGCCAGCATGGTCTCCGGACGCAGGGTCATGGTGCCGGCGAACGCCATATGGTGCTGCGCCATGCCGAAATTCAGCGGCGGCGCCACCATGGCGGCAGCGCGTTCGCCGACCCCCCGCGCCACGAGATCGGCAGAGAGCGCGTCGGTGCCGATCAGGCCGGTCGGGCCATGCTGCTCGGTCGAACCGACCGGCAGGATGATGCCTTTCGAGCCTTCGAGATAGGTTTCGACCTCCTGCCAGGTGGCTTGATCCAGCCGCATGTTTCCTCCCATGTTTCGTGCATTTTCAAAGTGTTGGCCGACAGCGCCCGGCGCTCCTCGCCCTGCCATCAGAGCGACCGACGGTGTCGCCGGCCCGGAGCATGATCCCAAGAGCACACCCGGCATTGAATTATGAATTGTGAATATTTTATTTCACTCAGATCTAGCATCTCTGCAGTTTCTTTTGTAGATTTCCTCGCTTCTATATTTTCTTCGGTGTCGCATCACCAAAGTGTCTCGACTCCAGCATGGCGTCTGGGACGGATGCGTAAAGAGGCGTATGAGACATCGGGGGGCGTCGGTCGGGCCAAGCCTTCCTGCCGGCGTTGGATAGTGACGACCTGCCGTACCGGCCATGACGTTGATCGCTTTGAACCTCGGGGGAAAACGGTATCGTGCGATCAGGTCTCTTGGAGTGCGAAGCCGCAGCACCGCGGCCTCGGCATTGCTTTTCGCCTGGCCGGTGCGCGGGGATCATGGCGGGTAGTCTCACCCGCTCTGGAACGCGTAGGCTTCGACTCATGATCGATAGTGATAACGAAACCACCAGCGCATGCCGACATCGAGCACGATTAGAGCGCTGAAAGAAAAGGACGAGCCGCTGGGGTCGCGCGACATGGTGATGCCGGCCCGACCCAACGGCCTGACCGCGCGGCTGCAGACCTGGTGGCAGAGCATCTGGCGCCAGCGCTGGCTGTCGCTGCTGACCGCCTGGCTCGTCTGCATTGCCGGCTGGGCCGCGATCGCGCTCTGGCCGACCAGCTTCGTTACCTCCGCCGTGATCCATGCCGATCTCGCGGAGCTGATGGCGGAGACGGCCGACCATCAGGCGCCGGAACAGACGCCGGCCAGCATTCTGAAAGCCATGCTGCTGTCCGACGAGGCGATCGACAAGGTGCGCGAAGAAGGGCTGCTCGCCCCGGCGAAGGCGCAGACCCTTCGCGACGATCTCGTCCTGCGCGCGACCGTGCCGCCGGTCTTCGTTCTGACCTACGCGCATCCCGACGCCGATATGGCGAAACATGTGCTGGAATCGATCATCGACGGCTTTCGCGCGAAGCGTGACGCGGCGGCGGCCGCTACAGCCGACGCCGTCAACCAGATCGACGACGAGATCAGCGACTACGAGCTGCGCATTCAGTTCGCCGACGCCGACCTCACCGCGTTCAAGCGCGACAATGCCGATTATCTCGACGATCCGGAGAGCAAGGCCGCCGACACCACGGCCATCGAGGACGAGATCGCCAAGCTGGAACAGCAGGCCGAGGAGGCCGTCGCCGAGCGTGACCGCATCGCCGGGGAGCTGGCCAAGGCGCGCAGCCCGGCAGCCGCGGCCGATGACGCCGAGCCTCTGAAGACTCCGTCGGAGATTCAGATCGAACGCGCCGCCCTGGACGGCGAGCTTGCCAAGCTGCAGGAGCGCTACGCCGACAGCCACCCCTATGTCATCGCCGTGCTCGACGCCATCGACGCGCTGCAGGCCGAGGCCGAGGCCGTGACGGCGGCGTCCAAGGCCGCGGAGGCCGATGCTGCCGCCGAGGCCAAGCGCGACGCGCTGGAGCAGCAGCATGGCGATCTCATCGTCAAGGTCGCAGCCCTGAATTCGCGTCTGGAGGAAAAACGGAGCGAAATTGAACTCCTGGAGACCTTGACGCAGACCGCCTCTTCGGTTGAGGCTGAACTTGCCCAACTCGAAGCGGATAGGGAAGCGCTGACGGACGCTCTGGCGGACCTTCAGCAGCGCCGCGACGAGATGGAGGACGTTGCACAGGGGGAAGCGAAACAGGAAGCGTTTAGGCTGATCAAGCAGCCTGAGCTGCCGACTGACCCGGTCGGCCCGTCACGTTTGATGGCGCTGGCAGCGGTCTTGCTCGGTGGTGCTGGCTTGGGAGCGGCCGTCGCGCTATTCTGCAATCGCATAAAGGGGGTTTTCGAAAGTGCATGGCAGCTCAGGCGACGTTTTGATGTCGGCGTGCTGGGAACGATCTCAGAAGTGCTGACTCCGGCAGAGCGCAAGCAACTGGCCCATTCGCGTCTGGCCTTCGGTTTGGCCTGCCTGACTCTGGTCGGTGCTTTCAGTGGTCTCGCTTTTGCCGAGCTGACCAACCGGCTTGCCCCTCTGGGCGACCAGCTGCGTACGCAGATCCTGGGCTGAGGACGGACCGGATGGCAACCAGCTCCATGCACAAGCCAGGCTGGCGATCGCGGCGCCGCTCCCGCCTGTCGCTGGTCGAGCGTGCCGTTCCCAGGCTCGGCTACCATTCCGGATCGGACGGTCCCGCGAAGACGGTCCGCTCCGAACCGAGCCCGGGGACCGTCCCGACACCGTCCAGGATGACGTCGGAAACGGCGGTCGAACCGTCGGACACCGACATC
Source organism: Alphaproteobacteria bacterium (assembly GCA_041398025.1). Taxonomy (GTDB): domain Bacteria; phylum Pseudomonadota; class Alphaproteobacteria; order Geminicoccales; family Geminicoccaceae; genus JANQPX01. Next base: position 164,944 of record JAWKVM010000008.1, on the reverse strand, counting down.
CGCTCGGAGCGGTCCTCCGGGTCTGCGCCGAACGGCAGGACGCACGCCGACGAGACAGCACCGACGCTTGACGCCTCCACGGCAGGGGCCGGTCCCGAAGAGTCCGACGGCTGGAATGCGATCAGCCATGCAGCCGAGATGCCGGAGGACGCGGAGCTGCCGGCGACGGCCGGCGACGCGACGATCACCGAGATGGCCGAGCCCGAGCCGCCGGAGGCGGTGGCGGGGGGGGCGTCCGTCGACGTCCCCGACGTCGAAGCCGTGCTGGCGCAGATGGCGGCGGCGACCAATCGCGCTGCGGCGGCGCTTGAGGACGAGCCCGAGCCGGAGATGCCGGGCGCGCCGCTCAACCCCAAGCTCGACATCGACTGGGACGACCTGGTCGAAAAAGGCTTCGTCGATCCGCGCGAGCGCTCGCAGCCCCTGCCGGCGGCCATGGATCCGATCATCCGTGCCCTGCTGCGCCAGGCGCTGTCCGACCAGTCGAGCTGGCGGGACCGCATCATTCTGGTCACCAGCGCCAACGAGCGCGTCAGCAAATCCACGGCCGCGATCAATTTCGCCTTCGGCCTCTCCACGGTCGGCGACCACCGCGCCGTGCTGCTCGACGTCGACTCCGCCGGTGTCGGCGCCGTCGGCTATCTGGGCGGCGAGGATCGCCGGGGCATCACCGACGCCCTCGCCGACGAGAGCCTGACCATGGACGATCTGGTGATCGAGACCGATCTCGATCGCCTGACCCTGGTGGCCAGCGGCACGCCCGACGACGACCTGCTCGACAATCTCGCCAGCCGGCGCATGCTGCAGATCCTGCGTCATCTGACCGAACGACCGGAAACGATCCTGGTGATCGATGCGCCGCCCATTCTGATCAGCCAGGAGGCGGCGGTGCTGAGCGTGGTCGCCGGTCAGGTGGTGTTCGCGGTCGAGGCCGGGCGCACGAGGGACGACCAGATCGAGCACGCCCTGCAGCGTATCGGTGAACGTCACAACGTCTCGCTGGTCCTGGTGGAAAGCAGCGGCATCAACCATGAGGACGATCCCGGAGCCGCCGGCGGCATGCCCCTCGCGGTGAACCGGCGGGCGCCGCAGGCCAAGCGCTCCATGCCCAAGGCGGCCGCCGCCGCGGCTGGTGCCCTGGCGCTCGGCCTTCTGATCCTGCAGCCGAACGTCCTGGCGGCACCCGCGCCAGCCCGCGCCGCAGGCGCGCTGGCCGCTCCTCCAGGCAGCGTCGCCCGGCCCGAGCCGAAACCCGATCCACACCAACCGGCGGTCAGGCTCTGTCAAGGGGTGTGTTCCTGACATGATGGCAGCCGCTCGACACATCGCTCCGTTCGAGGCCGGCTGACCGCCATGTACACCGATTTCTACAATCTCACCTCGCGTCCTTTCCAGCTCAGTCCGAACCACCGGTTTTTCTTCGGCAGCAAAGGCCATCGCCGGGCGATGGCTTACCTCACCTACGGTTTACATCAGCGCGAGGGGTTGATCGTCGTTACCGGCGATGTCGGCACCGGCAAGACCACGCTGGTCGACTATCTGGCGGAGCAGCTCAGCGCCGGTCCGTTCGTCGCCGGGCGGGTCAGCGCCGGCCAGATCGAGCCCGCCAACGTGCTGCCGCTGGTGGCCAAGGCCTTCCAGCTGCCCTCGGCGGACCGCGACCAGGCGGAGCTGCAAAAGGACATCGAGGCGTTCCTGGTGGCGCGCAACAAGTCCCGCCAGCGCCCGCTCCTGGTGATCGACGAGGCGCAGAACTGGTCGCTGCCGGCGCTCGAGGAGCTGCGCATGCTCGCCAATCTGCAGCATGGCGGCAAGGCGCTGGTGCAGATCGTCCTGGTCGGCCAGCCGCAGTTCCGGGACGCGCTCACCGGCGACGACTACGAGCAGATCCGTCAGCGCGTGGTCGCCAGCCACCACCTGGAAAATCTCGACGACACCGAGATCGGTCCCTATATCGAGCACCGCCTGAAGCAGGTCGGCTGGCAGGGCAATCCGACCTTCGATGCCGATGCCTGCGCCCTGATCCACGAGCACTGCAACGGCGTGCCGCGCCGCATCAATCTGGTGTGCTCGCGCCTCCTGGTGCTCGGCGCGCTCGAAGAGCGCAGCGTCATCGACGCCGAGGCGGTCGAGGAGGTGCTCGAGGAGCTCGATCAGGAGGGCGCACCCTACGAGCCTGCCGGTCCGGCGGGCCAGAGCGGCCCCGATCACGGCGAGCAGCACCTGGACGGTGCCCAGCCCAACGGCACCGCGCTGAACGGTGCTGCGCTCAACGGCAAGGCCTTGAACGGCAAGGCGCTGAACGGTGCACCGATCGACCCGGAGGCGGTCGATGCCGACGATGATCACTGGAGCGACGTCGAGCACTGGCGCCGCGAAGCCGTCCGTCTGCTGCACAAGCTGGAGCAGACCTTTGACGACCTCGCGGGCGAGCGCCGTCGGGTCGAGACCATCCGGCTGGAGGCCGATCAGCTCCGGGACAGGCTCCACCGCGTCGAGCTCGAGCAGACCCGCGCCCAGGCCGAGGCCGCCAGGCGCTCCGCCGCCACCATGGCCCGCACCGCCCCGGCCCGCGCCTCCATCTTCCGCCGCTTCGGCGGCAACTAGAGCGACCCTGCGACAGATTGAATCCGCGCCGTAATTCAGGATGTTAGGTTGAGGCATGATGCGATCGTCTTCCGACAGGCAACGTCGGGAGGGGGCATGCCGCGTACTTGCTCACAATTGAGAGGGCCACCGTCGGTGCCTGCCCTAAACCGCCTCATGCCAATTTGTCCGCGACAAGCTGATGGCGTCGCCCGCCCCGCCCGTCTCAGGCAAGTCAACGCCGGCGCGCGTCGCGCCCGCCCTTGTGTCGGCGGGACGGGATCACCATAAAAGCCTCGTGGGTTTTTTCGATCTCAGCGAAGGCGTGGCGTGATGAAGGGGCGGATTTTTTCGGGTATTCAGCCTAGCGGCAGTCTGCATCTCGGCAATTATCTCGGCGCGATCCGCAACTGGGTCCGGCTGCAGGGCGAGTATGAGGCGATCTATTGCGTGGTCGATCTGCATTCGATCACGGTGCCGCAGGACCCCAAGGTGCTGCGCGCGCGCACCATCGAGGTGGCGGCGAGCTTCGTCGCGGCCGGGCTGGATGTGGAAAAAACCACGATTTTCGCGCAAAGCCACGTGCCGGCGCACACGCAGCTCGCCTGGGTGTTCAACTGCGTGACGCCGCTCGGCTGGCTGAACCGCATGACCCAGTTCAAGGACAAGGCCGGCAAGAAGAAGGACCAGGCGCTGGCCGGCCTCTATACCTATCCGGTGCTGATGGCGGCGGACATTCTGCTCTATCGCGGCACCCATGTCCCGGTGGGCGAGGACCAGAAGCAGCATGTGGAGCTGGCGCGTGACGTCGCGGGCGCGTTCAATCGGCAATATGAGACGGAGTTCTTTCCGCTGCCGGAGCCGGTGATCCAGGAGGAAGCCGCGAGAATCATGAGCCTGCGCGACGGCACCAGGAAGATGAGCAGCTCGGATGCCTCCGACCAGAGCCGGATCAACCTCACCGACGATGCCGATGCGATCGCGCAGAAGATCAAACGGGCCAAGTCCGACAGCGAGATGGGGCTGAGCTTCGATCGGGAAAAGCGGCCGGAAGCCTCCAATCTTCTGGAGATCTACGCGGCGCTGGCCGAGGAGCCCAGATCGAAGGTCGAGGCCGAGTTCGCCGAAACCTCGTTTGCCGACTTCAAGGGCAGGCTGGCCGATCTCGCCGTGTCGAGGCTCGAGCCGATCACGACCGAGATGCGCCGGCTGATGGACGACAAGGGGGAAATCGAGGCGATCCTGCGCCGGGGGGCGGCGAAGGCATCGGACATCGCCGCGGACAATATCGCCAAGGTCTACGACATCGTCGGCTTTCTGCCGCGCTGACCACCAGCAGGGAAGACACCATGGCCGATCCATCCGTCCCGTCCGACGCCGCCGGCCCCGCCGGCGAGACGCCGAGCCCCAAGCCGGACACGCCGCCGAAGCCCGCGAGCTCCGCGACAGCGTCCCCGCCCCCGGCGCGCCGCTGGTGGGTGCCGAGCCTTCGGGTTCTGGGGCTGGTGCCCGTGGTGCTGATCGGGCTGCTGGTCATCTACTATGTCGGCGGCATGATCTGGCTCACCAAGATCGACGACGATGTCGACTTCGGCATGCCGAGCAGCGCGCCCGAGGGCGGCAGCCTGGCGGTCGCGGTGGCGGCGGATCTGATCCAGCGCGAGACCGAGACCCATCGCTGGGTGGCGAACGATCCGTTCTTCATGCCGGGTTCCATGCTGGACAACATGCCGAACTTCCAGCAGGGGATCGTGACCGCGCTGTTCCGCTTCACCTCGGAGCTGCGCGACGAGGTCGCGCGCACCCGCGGCTCGAGCGCCGAGGACCAGGACGCAGCGACCGCCGCGGGTCGCCTGTCCTATCCCGGCAATGTCTGGCTCTACGATCCGGACGTGTCGCTGTGGACACCGACGACGCCGTCGGAGAAGCAGTATGGCGAGGGCATGCGCGCACTTCGCCGCTACAACGACCGGGTGGCGTCCGGCCAGGCGGTGTTCGAGGCGCGTTCCGACAATCTGCAGACCATGATCGATCGCTTCACCTCGGACATCGGCTCGTCGTCGGCGGCGATCGCGCGCCATCTGACCGAGCGTTCCGGCTGGGTGCCGGACTTCACCGGCGACGATCTGTTCTACGCCAACAAGGGACGGCTCTACGCCTATTACCTCCTGATGCGCGCCATGGAGGTGGACTTTGCCAAGGTGATCGCGGAAAAGGACCTCGGCAATGCCTGGAAGCTTACCATGGACAGCCTGCGCGAGGCGGCGACGCTGCAGCCCTGGGTGATCCTGAACGGGGCGCCGGACAGCCAGCTGCTGCCGAGCCATCTCGCCGCCCAGGGGTTCTATCTGCTGCGCGCGCGCACGCAGCTGAAGGAGATCACCAACATTCTCCTGAAATGATGGTGATGGTGACCGCTTCCGTCGACGTGACAGGCTCATGCCGCGGCCATGCTTGAACCGGCCGGCGGTATGCGCCATCTTGGGTTTTGGGGACCACGCATGCGCTGTGGATCCCGGGAGGTTCCGCAATGTTCATTCAGACCGAGCAGACGCCCAATCCGGCGACGCTGAAATTCCTGCCGGGCCGGGAGGTGATGGCCGACGGCGTTGCCGATTTCACGCAGGCGGACGCGAGCGACGGCTCGCCGCTGGCGAAGCGCGTGTTCGCGGTCGACGGGGTCACCGGGGTCTTTCTCGGGCGCGATTTCGTCACCGTCACCAAGGCGGAAGGCCAGGACTGGTATGCGCTCAAGCCGGCGGTGCTGGGCGCCATCATGGAGCATTTCAAATCCGGCGATCCGGTGATCGCGCCGGATGCCGAGCTCGCGCCGGACGCCGGCAGCGTTCACGAAGATGACGACGAGATCGTCAAGCAGATCAAGGAGCTGATCGATACCCGGGTACGTCCAGCCGTGGCCCAGGACGGCGGCGATATCATCTTTCACGGCTTCGAGCGCGGGGTGGTCTATCTGCATATGCGCGGCGCCTGCGCCGGCTGCCCGAGCTCGACCATCACCCTCAAGAACGGCATCGAGAACCTGCTGCGCTATTACGTGCCCGAGGTCAGCGAAGTCCGCCCGATCGAATAGCAGCCGGAGGGTCGGCGGGTGCTTGGCCTTGCCATCGACAGCGCACATCAGCGGGCGTCGGCAGCGCTCTGGCGGTCGGGCCGGGACGCCGGCAGCGCTGACAAAGGGGCGGAGACGGGCCCCTCAATCGTCGACAGCGCGGCCCTCTCGCCGGACGACGGCAAGGCCGATCAGCTGATCAACGTGATCGAACGGCTGCTGTCGAGGCAGGGCCTCGACTATGGCGATCTCGATCTGCTCGCGGTCAATCGTGGCCCCGGGAGCTTCACCGGCATTCGCAGCGCCGTGGCGCTGGCCCGTGGGCTCGCCCTCGCGGCCGGCCTGCCGGTGCTGGGCGTCACCAGCCACGAGGCGCTCATGAGCGGCCTTGCACGCGACCAGGAGGGACGGCGCACATTGATCGCCGAGGATGCGCGCCGGGGCGAGGTCTATGTCCAGGCATTCGACGCCGCCGGCGTCGCCGCGACGCCGATCCAGGCACTGGCCATCGCCGCGGCGGCGGGTGATGTTCGACGCGGCGCCTGGCGTTTCGCCGGCAGTGGTGCCGGCATGATCGCCGCCGCCCTTCCTGCAGACGTCGACGTGCACATGATCGACATCGAGCCGGTGGATGCCGTGGCCGTGGCCCGGGCCGCGGCGCGCGGGCTTGCCGAGGGCGACATGCCGGCCGAGGGGTTCCGGCTGCGGCCGCTCTATGTCAGGGCGCCCGACGCCGTGCCGCCCACGCCGTTGATCGACCCAGCCGAAAGAGTGGAGGTTCCGGCCTGAGATGCTCGCCCTGAAGCGACAGCCGACGATCAGCATCAAGACGGTCGGACCCTTCGATCTCGGGCGGCTGGCGCGGCTGCATCAAAGCTGCTTCGACGATGCCTGGAGCCGGGCGGATCTCGCCCATCTGCTGGCGCTGCCCGGCGGGTTCGGCCTGCTCGCCCGGCTGTTCGAGGGCAATCTCTCCGGGCTCGACGGCATCCGCGGCGTCGGCTTCGCGCTCTGTCGCGTGGTGCGCGACGAGGGCGAGCTTCTGTCGATCGGTGTCGGGCCCAGTTATCGCCGCCGTCAGATCGGGGCGGTGCTGCTTCGGGACTGCATGGAGCGCTGCCAGCGCATCGGCGCCGAGACCATGTTCCTGGAGGTGGCCGCCGACAACTATTCGGCGCAGAACCTCTATCACAGCTTCGGCTTCGTCGAGGTCGGCCGGCGCGAGGGCTATTATCAGCGGCCGGACGGCAGCCGCATGACCGCCTATACCATGCGCTCCGATCTGAGGCTGATGGATCTGCCGGCGCCGAGCCTGCAGACCTGTCCCTGAAATCTCCGCTGGCCTGCTGCTGAAGTTGATGTCGATGGCGCAAATCGTCGCTTGAAGAGGCGGCGTGCGCAGGGGTAGCGATATTTTGTCTTGATAAAACCGATGGTGACAAACTAAAAGTTTGATCAACCCAACTAAAAGCGATCCGGCCCTTTCTTCACCACTAGACGGTGAACGGCGCTGCCCTCGGCTTCTGGTTCAAGTTCTAGCACTTCATGACCTTGATCACGCAAAGTCCGTGGCACGTTGTCCAGTGGTTCGCCAGAGTTCAGCCGAATGATCGCGATTTCACCGACAGGCATGTCTTCCAGCAGAAGTTTGGTTTTCACCATTGTTATCGGACAGATATCGGAGGTGATATCCAAGCTGTACTGCGCCTTTTCCATGGTATCTTGTCTCCTTTAAAGAAAAGTTTCACAAAGGTCTTGCAGAAGTAAAAACTTTAAATATATTCTTCGACAGCATTGACAATCTGCTTGCAAAAAGGCGTGGAACGTTATGACTGAAAAGTTAAGCCAAAATGAGCTTCTTGCTCTGACGACGGAAATTGTGGCGTCCCACGTTTCCAACAATACTGTCGCCGTCAGCGATCTGCCCGAGGTGATTCAGAAAGTCTACGTCAGCTTGAACACCCTGTCGCCGACGCCTGAGCCGGAGCAGCCGGAGAAGCCGCAGCCCGCCGTCGCCGTGAAGAAGTCGGTGACGCCTGAATATATTATTTGCCTCGAAGACGGCAAGAAGCTGAAGATGCTGAAGCGGCATCTGAAGACCCGCTACGACATGACGCCGGAAGAGTACAGGAAGCGCTGGGGTCTGCCCGACGACTATCCGATGGTCGCGCCGAGCTATGCACAGCAGCGCAGCGACCTCGCGAAGAAGATCGGCCTCGGCACCAAGCGCAGCACCGGCCGCGGCCGGCGAGGCGCTGCCTGAGCCTCAGGCGGAAACAGCTTCAGCAGCTTTTCGATCCGCTTCGTTCCACGTTGACAATTTGGTTCCGGCCGGCGATGTCGTCGGCCGGTTTCGTCTCTTCAGAGCAACGGTCCCCGTCCTTCTCCCTGCCTTGACGTCACCGGGACGGCTTCCCATAACTGAAGCATTGCTGTGAGGCTCGGGTGGAGGAGGCGACGGAAAGGACCGTCATGGTATCGCAGTCGTTTGACGCTTATGCATAGTCCCAAAGGATTGTCGTCTTACCTTTCAGGGCTTCCGACGGTCGTCCGCGCGTGACCAGAAAACTCTTCATCAAAACTTATGGCTGTCAGATGAACGTCTATGACAGCGATCGCATGGCGTCCCTGCTGGCGCGCCACGGCTATGGCAGCACCGACAATGTCGACGGGGCGATCTGGTCATCCTGAACACCTGCCATATCCGGGAAAAGGCCGCGGAGAAGGTCTATTCCGAGCTCCGACCTGGCTGCTGCGCCGCAGCCTGCGCGATACCAGGCGCGAGCAGGGTGGGGATCTCACCATCGGTGTGGCCGGCTGCGTCGCCCAGGCCGAAGGTGAGGCCATGATCGAGCGCGCACCCTTCGTCGACCTGGTGGTCGGGCCGCGAGCCTATCACCGCCTGCCTGAACTGCTGCACCGCCGGGCCGAAGCGAAGGCTCCGTGCTCGACACCGATTTCCCGCTGGAGAGCAAGTTCGACCTGCTGCCGGAAGATGTCGGCCCGGACCAGCCGGTCAGCGCCTTTCTGACGGTGCAGGAAGGCTGCGACAAATTCTGCACCTTCGTGGTGCCCTATACCCGCGGCGTCGAGACCTCCCGGCCTGCCGCCGACGCGTCATCGCCGAGGCGAAGCGGCTGGTGGCCGCGGAGTGCCCGCGAAATCACTCTGCTCGGCCAGAACGTCAACGCCTATCACGGCAGCGGCACCGACGGCAAAAGCTGGAGCCTGGCGCGCCTGCTGACCGCGCTCGCCGAGATCGAGGGACTGGCGCTGCGCTACCACCTCGCATCCGCGCGACATGTCCGACGATTTGATCGACGCGCATGCGAAATTGTCATCGTTAATGCCTTTTTTACATTTACCGGTCCAATCTGGCTCGGACGGTGTTTTGAAGGCGATGAAGACCGACAGCACGATGCTGACAGCTATCTTCGATTGGTCGACCGGCTGCGCAGGGCGCGACCAGACCTTGCGCTTTCCTCGACTTCATCGTCGGCTTTCCCCGGTGAAAGCGACGAGGATTTCAGCGACCATGACGCTGGTCGAGCGCATCGGCTTCCGCTCAGGCCTTCTCCTTCAAATACGGCCACGCCCGGGAACGCCGGCCTCCAACCAGCGAAGCGGAAGGACGCGCTCAGAACGGCGCGCCTGGCGCGGCTGCAGGCGCTGTTGAACCGCCAGGCGGACGACTTCAACCGCACCGTCGGCCGGCGTCTGCGGTGCTGGAGCGGCCCGGCCGTCATCCGGGGCAGCTCGTCGGCAAGAGCCCCTATCTGCAGGCGGTGCATGTCGAGGCGGACGGAGCCAAGATCGGCCACGATCTGATCGACGTCGAGATCACCGCCCATCACGCGCACAGCCTGGCCGGGCGACCGCTTGCGGCATCGTCCCCAGTCTCGGGGCACCCCGTCCCGGCCGATCCCCCTTACACCGATCCTGCGAGCCTGGAGAAAAGCGCCTGAAACCGGTCCCTGCATCCCTCGAGGTCGACAGCAGCACGCTTACCTTCGACGACAATGCCCGATGCGCCCTGCTGTTCGGCCGTCATCACGAGCATCTCGCCCAGATCGAGCAGCGCATTCCGGTGACCCTGGTGTCGCGCGGCAACGAGGTCACCATCTCGGGCGGGCTCGAGCAGATCGAGGCGGCCAAGGCCGTGCTCAACGATCTGGACAACCGGCTGGAGCAGGGGATCGACCTCAACAAGAGCGAGGTCGACGCCGCGATCCGCATGGTGGTCGGCGGCGACGAGCCGGTGAAGGCCAAGACCAAAGGCAAGGACAAGGACAAAAGCTTTCGCGGCCAGGACCAGCTGATCGAGACCGAAAGGAAGCGCATCAGCCCGCGCTCGCCCAACCAGTCGCGCTATGTCCAGGCGATGCGCGAGCACGACCTGGTGTTCGGCCTCGGCCCGGCCGGCACGGGCAAGACCTATCTCGCGGTCGCCATGGGCGCGTCGCTGCTGCGCCGGCGCATGGTCGACCGGCTGATCCTGTCACGCCCTGCGGTCGAGGCGGGCGAACGTTTGGGCTTCCTTCCGGGCGATATGAAGGATAAAGTCGACCCTTACCTCCGGCCCCTTTATGATGCGCTGCAGGACATGCTGCCCGAAGGCAAGTTCGCGACCCGGCTGGAAAGCGGTCACATCGAGGTGGCGCCGCTCGCCTTCATGCGCGGGCGCACGCTCTCCAACGCCTTCGTCATTCTGGACGAGGCGCAGAACACCACGCCTGCACAGATGATGATGTTCCTGACCCGCCTCGGCGAGGGCTCGCGCATGGTGATCACCGGTGATCCCGCCCAGCACGATCTGCCGCTCGGTGCCGAGTCCGGCCTCGACGACGCGGTCGCCAAGCTCGAGGGCCTGGCCGACATCGGCATGATCCGTTTCACCGAAAAGGACGTGGTGCGCCATCCCCTCGTCTCCAAAATCATCAATGCCTACCGGCGGCCTGCGGACGGCGAAGCCCGTGCGGACAGAGGCCATGGCTGACACGGATCGACGTCCTATCCCGAAACCATCGAAGACCTCCCCGAAACCTTCAAAGAAGCCATGGACAGCGACGGACCGACGACGGTTGCCCTGACCGTGAACGCTCCCGCCTGGGAGGAAGGGCTGGGCGAAGACCTGGACCCTCCCGAACCGCTGGACGCGGCGGCGGAGCGGATCGTGCGCGCGGCGCTCGCGGCTGCCGTCGTGACGCCCTGGCTGAAAGCGGGCGAGGTCAGCCTGCTGCTGACCGACGACCGCGAGATCCGGGCGTTGAACGCCGCCTACAGGAACAAGGACCGCGCGACCAACGTGCTGTCCTTTCCCGGCCTGGACCTCATCGACGGCAAAGCCGACGTCGGCCGGCCGCCGGCGGCGGTGCTGGGCGACATCGTGATCAGCCATGAGCGCCTGGTCGCCGAAGCCGCCGAGCTCGAGAAGGCGCCACTCGACCATTTCGCCCATCTGCTGGTGCATGGCACGCTCCACCTCCTCGGCTATGATCACGAGGACGACGGCCGCGCCGAGGTGATGGAAGCGCTCGAAGCCAGGGTCCTGAAGACGCTCGGTTTCGCCGCCCCCTACGCGCCGGTGGCCGAGGCCGAGGATCAGCCTGCCGCCTTGAGCGTGGCATCGTGACCGACATGAACGACGCCGGCCAGCGCGACGAGCGCGCGACACTCATTCAGGGGCTGAAAACCCGATTGCGTGCGTTGCTGCGCCGCAAGAACGGCGATGGCCATTCGCTGCGCGAGACCCTCGAAGGGCTGATCGAGGAGAACGAGGGCGACGATCAGCAGAACTCGCCGGAGTTCAGCGAGGAGGAACGCGCGATCCTGCTGAACGCGCTCTCCTTCGGCGAGCTACAGGTCTGGGACGTCATGGTGCCGCGCTCGGACATCAAGACGGTGGACAGCGCGGCGACGCTCGACGAGGTGATCACCGCGATGCGCGAGAGCACGCATACGCGCATGCCGGTGGTCCGGGACACGCTCGACGACGTCGCCGGCATGGTCCATTTGAAAGACCTTCTGCCGTTTTGGGGCGACGGCAAGCATTTCACGCTGAAGGCGATCCTGCGCGAACTGCTGTACGTGCCGCCTTCGATGAAGGTGCTGGACCTCCTGATGAAGATGCGCGACACCGGCACCCACATGGCGATCGTCGTGGATGAATATGGCGGCACCGACGGCATGGTGACCATCGAGGACCTGGTGGAGGAGATCGTCGGCGAGATCCAGGACGAGCATGACAAGATCCTGCCGCCCAGCCTGACCGAACGTCCGGACGGCACCCTTGAAGCCGATGCGCGCGTGGAGGTCGAGGATCTGGAAAAGCATCTGGGCCAGGAACTGCTGGAGGCTGACCGCCGCGAGGACGTGGACACGCTGGGCGGGCTGATCTTCACGCTGCTCGACCGGGTGCCGGCGCGCGGCGAGATCGTGCCCCATCCGGCCGCCCTGGAGTTCGAGGTGCTGGATGCCGATCCGCGCCGGGTGAAGCGGGTGCTGATCCGGCCGAAGACGCCGGCCGCAGCCGCGAAGGAGCCCACCAAGGCCGAAACCGCCTGACCATGGGCCGTGTCCTGACGGGAAACGCCGATGCGCTGCCGGAGGCGGCGGCACGGATGCCGTCCTGGCTTGCCTGGACGATGCGCCGTTCGTTCGTCGCCTCCTGGCTCGCCGGTGCCGCGAGCGCGCTCGCGCTGCCGCCGCTCCATCTTCTGCCCGGCCTTCTCGGCTTCGCGCTCTGGCTGTTGCTGTTGAACCGCGTCCGGCATCGGCGCGAGGCTTTCCTGACCGGCTGGTGGTTCGGCCTCGGCTATTTCGTGGTCGGCCTTTACTGGATCGCGATCGCGTTTTTCACGGATGCCGAAAAATTCGGGGCGCTGGCGCTGCCTGCGGTTCTTCTGCTTTGCGCCGTCATGGCCGTCTTTCCGGCGATCGCGGCCCTCGCCTTTCATCTGCTGCGCCCGCGCCATCCGCTCGCCCAGGCCCTGGCGCTGGCCGTCGCCTGGATCCTCGGCGAATGGCTGCGCGCGCAGTTCCTCTGGGGCTTTCCCTGGAATCTGATCGGCTATGTCTGGATCGCCGTCCTGCCGATCGGCCAGATGGCGGCCTATGTCGGGGTCTATGGTCTGGGCCTGGTCGCGGTGCTCGCGGGCTCGCTCTGGATCACGGCGCTCGCGCTCGACGGCCGTGCACGCTGGTCGGGACCGGGGTTTGCCGTGGCCATGCTGGCCGTCCTGTTCGCGGCGGGCAGTCTTCGCCTGAGCGGCGGCCTGAGCGGCGAGCAGGCGGGCGTGCGCCTTCGCCTGGTGCAGGCCAATATCGACCAGTTTCATAAATGGGATCCGGCGTTGCGCGCCGACAGCTTCCGGCGCCATCTCGATCTTTCGGCGCGGCCGCCTGCGGCTGGGGCCGCGGCACCGAGCGTGATCGTCTGGCCCGAGACCGCGAGCGCCTATGTGCTGGACGAGGATGCGGTCGCGCGCGAGGTGATCGCCGAGGTGACGCCGAAGGGCGGCCATGTGATCACCGGCTTCAACCGTTTCGACCTCGACGGCGAGCCGAAACGCGCCTGGAACAGCCTCGCGGCGCTCGACGATCGCGGCGAGATCGAGGCCGTCTACGACAAGCACCGCCTGGTGCCGTTCGGCGAGTTCCTGCCCTGGCGGTCGGTGCTTTCCCGGATCGGGCTCAAGAAGATCACCGAGGGCTCGATCGACTTTCAGCCGGGCGAGGGACCCCTCACCCTGGCGGTCGACGACCTCCCGGCCTTCAGCCCGCTGATCTGCTACGAGGCGATCTTCACGGCCGAGGTCACCCCGGACGACAGTCGCCCGGACTGGCTGCTGAACATTACCAACGACGCCTGGTTCGGCCACAGCTCGGGGCCGTATCAGCATCTCGCCATGGCGCGCATGCGCGCGATCGAGGAGGGGCTGCCCCTGGTGCGCAGCGCCAATACCGGGATTTCCGCGGTGGTCGACCCCTTTGGCCGCCTGCTCGCCAGCCTTGATCTCGGCGAGGCCGGCGTGCTCGATTCCGCCCTGCCGAAGCCGCTGGCAGAGCCGCCCCTCTATGCCCGGCATCCTCTTCTGGCAATTCTCTCAACGGTGGCAATCTTGCTCATGACAATCTTTATGATTGAAAAACTTTTAAAAAATAGATACGTAAAGTTTAGATAGCCGGGTCCGCCCAGGGAGGCCGATCCCCTCGCCGACAATGGCGAGACGATGGCGAGCTGAGCCGTGTCCACTGATGGTGAACGCCGACCGATGGTAGCCAAGCCCAATCCGATCGACGTCCATGTTGGCAAGAGGCTGCGACTGCGGCGCACGCTGCTCGGCATGAGCCAGGAGCGGCTGGGCGACCTTCTGGGCCTGACCTTTCAGCAGATCCAGAAATATGAGCGCGGCGTCAACCGCATCGGCTCGTCGAGGCTGTACGAACTCGGCCAAATCCTTGATGTGCCAGTCTCCTTCTTTTTCGATGACATGGTCGGCAGCCGTCTGCCCGGCAGCATGCAGGGGGCATTTTCGGGACTTTCCGAGCATGCCCAGAGCTTCGACCATGGCGCCGAGGGGACGCTGCTGCTCGAGCGGCGCGAGACGCTGGAGCTGGTCCGAGCCTATTATCGCATCACCGATGCCCAGGTGCGCAAGCGCCTGTTCGAGCTCGCCAAGGCGCTGGGCAATCCGGAAGCGGCGCTTGAGGTCTCGAACGACTGACCGCACCCCACCTCGAACGATCAAGTGCTTGCCAAATGCGGTATTCCCGACCAAATCTCTTGACCTGTGGCCGATGTCTCCGGCAAACACGGCGTCTTGCGCGGTCTTGCTGACCGCCTAAATCTAAAGTCAATGGACCCGCGCTCAACGGGTGCAAACGGTCACAATTCCGTGGCGATAATCGTTGAGAGTGGTAAACGCGGCCGTCAAGAGGAAGTCTCCATGGGTAATGCCGAGTATCTGTTCACCAGTGAATCCGTCGCCGAAGGGCATCCGGACAAAGTCTGCGATCGCATTTCCGACGCGATCGTCGATGCCTATCTCGCTGGCGACCCGGGTGCGCGCGTCGCGGCGGAAACCCTCTGCACCACCAACCGGATCGTGATCGCCGGCGAGGTGCGCGGCGGCAATGGCATCACCCACACCGACATCGAGAAGCTGGCGCGCAACGCCGTGAAGGACATCGGCTATGCCCAGGAGGGTTTCCACTGGGCCGATGCCAAGGTCGAGATCCTGCTGCACGAGCAGTCCTCGGACATCGCCATGGGTGTCGACGCCGGCGACGACAAGGACGAGGGTGCGGGCGATCAGGGCATCATGTTCGGCTTCGCCTGCAACGAGACGCCGGAGCTGATGCCGGCGCCGATCCAGCTGTCTCATCGCATCCTGCAGCTCATGGCGCGCGCCCGTCACGCCGGCGACGCGTCCTATTTCGGACCGGACGCCAAGAGCCAGGTGACGCTCCGCTATGTCGGCGGCAAGCCGGTCGGTGCGACCTCGGTGGTGGTGTCGACGCAGCACAAGGAGGGCATGACCCAGGCCGAAATCCGCGAGGCCGTGCGCCCCTATGTGCTGGAGGCGCTGCCCGGCGGCTGGATGTGCCCGGAAAGCGAGTTCTACGTCAACCCGACCGGCCAGTTCGTGATCGGCGGTCCCGACGGCGACGCCGGCCTCACCGGCCGCAAGATCATCGTCGACACCTATGGCGGTGCCGCCCCCCATGGCGGCGGCGCGTTCTCCGGCAAGGATCCGACCAAGGTCGACCGCTCGGCCGCCTATGCGGCGCGCTATCTCGCCAAGAACGTGGTCGCCGCCGGGCTTGCCGAGCGCTGCCTGATCCAGGTGTCCTACGCGATCGGCATCTCCAAGCCGCTGTCGCTCTATGTCGACACCCATGGCACCGGCCAGGTCGACGAGTGCAAGCTCGGCAAGGCGCTGACCGAGCTCATGGATCTTTCGCCGCGCGGCATCCGCGAACATCTCGGCCTGTCCAAGCCGATCTACGCGCGCACCGCCGCCTACGGCCATTTCGGCCGCGAGCCCGAGGCCGACGGCGGCTTCTCCTGGGAAAAGACCGACCTCGTCCGCGAGTTGCGCACAGCGTCTTTGTGAGCGACGCGCTCACACTCGCTGACTTGGGCTTGGTGTTCGATTCGACGGTATGCGGGCTCGCATGACGGCGGTGGAGTCGGATGGCGGCGCCGGGGGGGCGGTGCCGATGCAGCGGCATATATACGGGCGGCGGCAGAGCCATCGCATCCGGCCGGCACGCAAGCGGCTGCTCGAGGAGCGGCTGCCCGAGCTGCAGATCCACATCCCCGAGGACGGAACGCCCCTCCAGCTTGGCGAGGTCCGAAGTCAAGCTGACCAGCGCTGCTGGTTGGAGGTGGGGTTTGGTGGGGGAGAACACTTGGCGCAGCAGGCCATCGCCTGCCCGGATGCACTGCTGATCGGCTGCGAGCCCTATGTGAACGGCGTGGCGCGGCTGCTGTCGCTGACTCAGGACGTGGACAATGTGCGCGTGGTGATCGACGATGCGCGGCTGCTGCTGAAGGCGCTGCCTGCCGCGTCCCTCGATCGCATTTTCGTGCTCTTTCCCGACCCCTGGCCCAAGGCCCGCCACCACAAGCGGCGCATCGTCAATCCCGAGACCCTCGCCGACATGGCGCGCATCCTGAAGCCCGGCGGTGAGCTTCGTCTGGCGACCGACATCATGAGCTATGCCCGACCGATGCTGGCGGCGGCGCTCGCTGACGGTCATTACGAATGGCTCGCGGACCGTCCCTCAGACTGGCGGGAACGCCCCGCCGACTGGCCGGCGACGCGCTACGAGGAAAAGGCGCGAAAGGCGGGGCGGGCGCCGGTGTTCTTCAGGTTTCGAAAGCAATCCCCGGGGGCAGACCGATAACGAGTTTCGTGCCCCCGGGACATTGATTCAGGTCAGGCGAACTACTTCCTGCGATTAGTACGTTCTGAGTCGCTTCTAAGACGCCTTCGTCGGCGAAGCAGTGCGATGGCTGCAAGAAGGCTGGAGACGGCGACAAGCAAAGCCGTCATCGCTTCGATAGCTTGCGTTGCTAGGGAAAGAAATTGCATGAGAATCTCCCCATCGTCGACAGATATGGTTCCATGACATTGCCCAACTATAGGTTATATGCAGCATTCCTTAATAATTGATTAACATCGGAAGATTTTCCCCAAAAAATAACAAAACATGAACCAAACGTGCCGGAAAGGCTTTGAAAATCCTTCAGGATGGCAATCTTGAAATCCAACGCTGCCTTGGAATTCGTTGAGGCGCGAACCATCGAACGAGAAAACCAAGCTCACTAATACCTCGATACGTAGATGGGCTGGCACAGGCTGATTGCCCGACGACTTCACGTCCTCCCTAATGCTGATGTTAACCAAAAAGAGCTCGGCACCGGATCGAGCGGGAAAGGAGCGTTGCATGCGTTGGGGTCTTCTGTTGGCATTGGTGGCGTCGCTTTGCGCGGCGGAGGCGAATGCCGGATCGGTGTTGATTTATGACGGCAAGGGCAAGCTGCGCGAGGTGGTGCGGCCGTCGCCGAGCGGCTTCATCGTCTATGACGGCAAGGGCAAGATCGTCTCGGCGGTGCGGCAGACCGGCTTTGCCCGGCCGCTGATCGTGGATGCGGAAAGCTCGGGCGTGCGTGTGCTCGGCACGGGCCTTTCCGAAAGCGTCACCAGCCTTCGGGGCGGCGTCGGCTTCGAGTAGCGGTCGCCCGCGGCACCGCTCGCGACGGCGGAGCCTGGCCCGGTCACCTCAAAGAGAGGGCTCGGGCAGGCCTGCGGAGCTCAGGCAAGTCGGAAAAACAAAAAAAAAGAGGGTGGCGTTGCACCACCCTCGAAGTCTTGCGACGGGCGCTCCGGCGAGCGCCGACCGGGAACGTCACCCTGGGAGGGGTCGTGGATCAGTCGTCCAGAACGTTGCTGATGTTCAGGGCGTTGCCGATCGCGGCCGAGGTGATCTCGGCGGTGTCGAACTTGCCGGCGACGGCCGTCAGGTTGATGGCGTTGGCATCGGCCCAGTTGTCCTGACGGGAGGACACGAGCGCTTCGCCGTACTCGCCGAACTCGACGGAGAGCGTGTTGCCGATCGCGGCGGCGGTGCTGGTCACGTCGCCCAGGCCGTAGCCATGACCATGGCCATGCCCGTGGCTCGGGGTGATGATCGCGCTGACCATGCCGGCGTCCATGCTGTAGGCCATGTTGGACTGGTTCAGGTCGACGCCGGCGTCACCCTTGGTGGCGACGCTGGTGGCGTTGCCGATGGCGGCCGAGGTCAGGTCCACGTCCTTGGCGCCGATCACCAGCGCACCCTGGACGGCGAGGGCGTTGCCGTAGTTCTTCTGGTTGCCCTCGACGAACACGCCGCCGGTGACGTCGACATTGGCGGTGTTGCCGATCGCGGCGGCCGTGCCGGTCACGTCCTTCGGGCCGATCGAGGCGAGGCCCTGGATGGCGAGCATGTCACCCTTGTTGACCTGGTCGAACTCGATGCCGTTCTCGATGTCGAGCTTGGGGTTGACCAGCGCGACATGGGGATGGACGTGGACATAGGGCATCTTCATGTCGCCGAAGCCCTGGATCGAGTTGTAGGGCAGGTAGGTGTGGTGGCTCGGACCGGCCTGGGCGGCGCCGGCGGCGACGGTCAGGGCAAGGGCCATGGCGGTGAGCGTAGCAGTACGCATGGTCATCTCCTTTGGAGGACGGTTACGAGGAGGGGTCACTCTCAGGATTTACGGACCTGGGAGGCGTCGCCTTCGGGGAGAAGCTCTCTCGGGCCTTCGGCCTCCTGCTTCTCTTCCTTCGGCTCCACCTTCCCGACACTGCCGGCCAGGTGCAGATCGGGTCCGTAGAGGCGATCTTCACAGGCGTCTTTCGGCAGGTGGTGGAGATTGCGCATCAGCTCGAACACGGCGCGTTCGATCACCGAACGCACGGCCAGCTGCATCGGCTCGAGCGAGCGCTCGCCGAGGCCGAGATCGAGGAGCTTGCCGTCGAAGAACTCGAACAGACCAGCCTTGAGCTCGCGCCCGATGATCTGTTTCTGATAGGACACGGTCTCGATCACCCTGAGGCTCTTGGTGTGCACCAGGCGCAGATCGAGGCCGATGTTCATGACGTAGTAGCGCGCACCCAGCGACACGATGTCGTAGAGCACCTCGCCCTCGTTCGAGCGGATATTGTAGTTCAGCTCGGTGATGCCGCCGATCAGGTGATAGCCGGAGCCCGGGATCTCGCCGGCGATCAGACGGCGCACGCTGCCCTCCTGCTCCTGGTCGCCGATCAGCTGGTTGTCGGCGAATTTGATCTCGAGCTCGGTCACCGAGGTGTCGAAGCGCTCGACCTGCGGAATGCCGGCCTTGCCGAGCGCCGACATCGCCATCAGCGCGGCACCCTGGGTCAGGCGGCGTCCGGTCTCGATGTCGTCCTTGCCGGTGTAGTCCAGGATCTTGCCGACCGAGATGGTGTAGGGCACCGGCGCCTCGCCGCCCCTGAAATACTCGCCCATGCAGTAGAGCGCCTCGGTATAGGGGGTGGGATTGTGCAGAACGGGCGCGCCGCCGATCGGCTCGGCATAGTTGGTCTCGAAGGCGTTCGGGTTGGTGCAGGCGCTGGCCATCAGGCAGCAGGCGGCAACCGCGCCCTTGAGGGCGGCAGATCGTGCGTTCATGGCTCTTTCCCAGGTTTTGGTGCTGTCCAGGACGCAGCCGCGGCCACGTCGACGGTGTCGCCGCGCGGTGCGCGCTACTTTTTCTTCTTCTGGTCCTCGAAGTCGTCGATCGCCTCGTCGACGATCTCCTTGTAGTCGTCGTCGATCACGGTGATCGCGAGCTGATGGCCCTTGTTGATCTGGTTGGCGTTGATCACCACGGAGCTGCCGGCTGCGGCCTCGACGTTGATCTGATTGCCGAGCGCGGTCGCGAGGGTCGAGCCGTAGATGGTGTTGACCTCGACCCGCCGGTGGTCCTTGTCCCGCCGAAAGCCGATGGCGCGCTCGCTGTCGCTGCTGGTCTCGTAGCCGAGCGGCGTCTCCAGGCGCCGGTCACGCCAGTCGTCCTGGAAGGCCTGGAGCGGATAGGCGGTGTTCAGCAGAACCAGGGTGGCGACGATCGGGCTCCAGGGCCAGAGAGGATTGTGCTTCGACGACATGGCGGCTCTCTCTTTGTTTTATTCGAAAGTGCGCTGTTTTTGTCTTGGTTTTTGGACGTTAGTATTTCCAGTTGGTTAATTTCAAGAATAAATATCTGTTTACTATATTTTGTGACAATTTTGGTTAATCTTCGACTGTTCGCAGCAGGACTTGAGCCTGCGCCCCGTCCGCCGCCAGGCGTGGTCGTCCTTGCAGGGCGCAAAGCCTCTGAAGATCCGGGATCATGGGTGGCAGCCATGCCGATCGCGCGTGCTCGGACGGTCGGGGCTGCGAGCGGCCCGATCCTCATATGCTTAAAATTTATGCAAAACCAACTGCTTATTTGATTAAATTTTAATCAATAACATCAGGAAAGACGCCGTCTGCTCGCGGATTCACGTGGCTTTTCCTGCCCAAGAGAATGGCATGAAAGTTGAAAAGAAATCCTGTCTTGGGAAGGGCTTGGTTCCCGGACCGTAAGGTTTCGACCTGGTGAGGTCGAGGGAGCACATCATGCAGTTGGTCATCGCCGTCATCAGACCGACCAGGCTGGACGAGGTGCGCGCCGGCCTGGCGAGCCTCGGCGTGGGCGGCATGACCGTGAGCGAGGTTTTGGGGTTCGGTCGCCAGAAAGGCCAGGCCGATATCTACCGTGGTGCCGAATACGAAGTCGCATTCGTGCCCAAGGTGAAGATCGAGGTCGTCATCGATGACGACCTGCTCGAGCGTGTTGTCGAATGCGTTCAAAAGGCGGCTTGGACGGGCAAGACCGGTGACGGCAAGATCTTCACGATCGATGTCGGCAGCGCGACGCGCATCCGCACGGGCGACGTCGATTTGAACGCGCTCTGATAGGGGGAAGGGAGTAGAAAGCCCATGTCACAGGTTATGAAGACCTCGCCAAGAGGCTCGGTTGTCCGTTTCGCGTCGATCCTCGGTGCCCTGCTGGCTTGCATGATCGGAGGTTTCAGCGGTGACGCTCTGGCGCAGGACGCCGTGCTCGACACCGGCGACACCGCCTGGATGCTGACCTCGACCGCGCTGGTCCTGATGATGACCATACCCGGTGTGGCCATGTTCTATGGCGGCCTGGTGCGCAAGAAGAACGTGCTGACCATCGGCATGCAGGTGTTTGCGGTGTGCTGCCTGGCGACGCTCACCTGGATGATCGTCGGCTACAGCCTCGCCTTTTCCGGCGACGGCGCCTTCGTCGGCAATCTCGACAAGATGTTCCTCGCCGGCGTCACGGTCGACTCGCTCTCGGGCACCATCCCGGAAACGGTCTTCATGATGTTCCAGATGACCTTCGCGGTCATCACGCCGGCCCTGATCACCGGCGCCTTTGCCGACCGCATGAAGTTCTCGGCGCTCCTCTGGTTCCTCGGGCTCTGGAGCGTGCTGGTCTATCCGGTCGTCTGCCACTGGGTGTGGGGAGGCGGCTGGGTCGGCGGGCTCGGCGCTCTCGACTTCGCCGGCGGCACGGTCGTGCACATCAACTCCGGCATCGCCGGCCTGGCCGCCGCCATCGTGCTCGGCAAGCGCCTCGGCTACGGCTCGGAAAACATGGCGCCGCACAATCTGACCCTGTCGCTGATCGGCGCCTCGCTCCTCTGGGTCGGCTGGTTCGGCTTCAATGCGGGCTCGGCCCTGGCCGCGAACGGCACCGCCGGCATGGCGATGACCGTGACCCAGATCGCGACCGCCGCCGCGGCCATGGCCTGGCTGTTCGTCGAGTGGATGAAGCTCGGCAAGCCGAGCATGCTCGGCATTCTCTCGGGCGCGGTCGCCGGCCTGGTCGCGATCACGCCGGCCTCGGGCTTCGTCACGCCGATGGGTGCCTTGATCATCGGCCTCGCCGCCGGCATCATCTGCTTCTTCGCCTCGACCAGCGTCAAGCACGCCTTCGGCTATGACGACAGCCTCGACGTCTTCGGCATCCACGGCGTCGGCGGCATCGTCGGCGCCCTGCTCACCGGCGTGTTCGCGGCCGAAGCCATCGGCGGCACCGCCGGCGTGCTCGAAGGCAATATCGGCCAGTTCATGCCGCAGGTCTGGGGCGTGCTCGCCACGGTGGTCTGGTCCGGCGTGGTTTCCTTCGTGATCCTGAAGATCATCGACGTCACCATCGGCCTTCGCGTCACCAGCGAGATCGAGCGCGACAGCCTGGACCTCCAGCTCCACGGCGAAGCCGTGCAGTAGCAGCCCACCGGGCTTTTTTCCCGAAAAGCGCGCCGCCGGCACCCGCCGAGCGGCGCGCTGCTTTTTTTCACGCCCGAAGTCGTCCTTGGCCACGGTGATTGCGAACCGGGTTCTGATGTTGATCGACGATCGATGACGTTTCAGCGATCCGCGCTGATCGGGCGGCCGGAAGTGTTGATCGACGGCCACGACATCAGACGTGCAAAAATGTTGCAATTTTGTTCTGCTTGACGTTTAATTTTATGATAAATAGCAATTCCAGGCAGTACATTGCGCCTGATGTTCGCTTTTCATTTTATAGTCGTCTACCCATGCGCGGGCGGTGGCGGCTCGAGATAGCTTGGGACGTTTTCAGCCATTTTCATGCGCATCATCGCCATTATCGGATTCTGTCTGTTGCGCTCGCTGCCGCCGGCCGTGGTGGTGATCGGGACGGCGATCCTCGATCCCCTGAACGTCATCAGCGCTACCGACAGGGCCTCCCAGGACATCTTTTTCCGCTATGTCGCGCCGCTCTACGGCATGGATCAGGTGCCATACGGCAAGGAACGCCTGTCCCCGATCACGGTGGTGATCCTGGACGACCACTTCGTCGAGAGCGTGCGGGCAAGCTGGCCGGTGCCGCACCGCACCCTGACCTTCTTGCTGCAGGCGATCTACTGCCACGCGCCGAAGGCGGTGTTTTTCGACCTGCTGTTCTCGCACGAGCATAGCGCCGAGCGTCAGACCGAGCAGTTCATCGACTATCTCAAGGGCGGCGAGGCGCTGGGCGAGCGAGTAGTGGGGCGGTGCGCCAAGTCCACGCTCGACAAGGACGCGTTCCAGAACGACGAGGACTACGAAAAGGCGCTGCAGGACCTGCGCGCGAGAGTCCTGCCGCTGCCGCCGGTCTATATCGGCGATCTCGCGCCGCAGAAGGACTATCCGGTCGAAGGCGGCTCGTCCGTGTTCCAAGGACTGATCGACGCCGGCGTCCGGCGCCTGCCGACCAACTGGGTGGCGGACCACGGTGACTATCCGCTGGTGGTGACCCTGGATGACGAGGCCGCGTTCGGCGGGGAAGCGCCAGCGCAAGACAGCGTCGTCAAGGACGGCAAGCCGGATATCTGGCAGGACATCTGGCCCCAGAACGTCGACGGCAGGGTGCCGAGCGCCGCCCTGGCTCTCTATGCGGATCTTGGCCATCGCGAGTTCCTCGACGAGCTGCTGCGGAAAAAGAAGAACGACGAGCCGACCGCCAAGCTGGTCGCCAGCCAACGGGAGAAGCTGATCGTCGAATGGGGCTTCTATCCGCGCCATCTGCCTGGCGAGGCGATGAACGAGCGCGAATATGGGCTGACAGTGAAGGTGGGCGAGGAAGAGAAGAAACCCTATCTTCAGCTCCGGCGATTCCCGGACGGATGCACCACGCGTCCAACGGACAACTTTCCGAGCTGGCTGCAAGGCTGGTGGCCTGGCGACGCGTCAACGATGGCCAGACTGGGATCGCGCACGGAAAGCGTCTGGCAGTTCCTGCAGGACACGATCGGCATCCTCAACGCCAATTCGTCCCAGCCGCGGCAAGCCTGTCCCTACAACCAGTGGGTACCGGGCGAGGCCGTGCTCGCGGCCAGAACCCCTGAGCAGATGGCGACGCTCGGCGCGCTGTTCGAAGGCCGGGTGGTGATGATCGGCGCCGACATCAAGGGGGCTCCCGATCTGGTGCTGAGCCCGGTGCACGGCCAGATCCCGGGGGTCTTCCTGCACGCCATGGCGCTCGACAACCTGATCGCGCTCGGTCCCGACGGCTATTGGCGGCCGATGCCGACGCTGGCGCTGGGGCATGCCGAAGGCCGGATCAAGCGCGAATATCCCTGGCCCAAGCTCGAGAAAGCCGCGACAGGGCTGCTCGAAATAACGCTGCTGCTGCTGATCTTCGCCATCAGCGAGGGCGTGGCCCGGTGGCAAAAACACCAGGGCGAGCGATGGCCGGAAGCGGTCTATGCCGGCGTCGAGTTGCTCGGCCACATGACGCTGGTGTTCGGAACGGTTGCCTTGCTCGCGTCCCTCGCCTTCGCGCCGATGAATTGGCTCGGCCTGACGGCTCTGGCCGTGAGCAAGGACGTTTTGAAGCGGATTCTCGTATCCAAGGCCGAGGGCGGCGGCAGCGTCCAAGTCCCCTCCAGGTTCGCCAACAAACGCTTCATCCCATTCACAAAGAGGTAATATCATGATGCGCACACGTCCTCATATCACATTGACCACATTCACGGCGCTGGCATGGCTGCTGACCGGCCCGGCCTTTGCCGAAGACCAGCCGATCAAGGGTTTTCTCACCGATCCGATCGAAGTCTACGACCAGAACGAGGACTATGTCGGCGACTACGACGTCGGCAGCCTCGATCTCAGCAAGGTGAAGGTGACCGGGGAGAACGGTGATCTGGTCCTGGTCGATTTCGGCGGCCAGCTCAATCCGGCCTGGGTGTTCAAGACCGACATCCAGTGGCCGGCCGGCTGCCGCAAGGCGGCGGGCGCCAAGGTGGCGCAGGCCAAGAACGCCTCGACCATGGGCCTGGACGGGGATCTTTGCGAATGACCGGCCGCGTCTCGCAGCAGGGCCGCCTCGCGGCGGCGCTGCTTGCCGTCGGCGGGCTCGGCGCGTGCAGCTCGATACTGCCCGAGACCACCCCCTTCACGCCGGTGGTCGACACCTTCGAGGGCAAGTATATCGACACCATCAGCGCGGACATCGAGGCGGCGCGCGGGCCGGAGCAGGACGGCTTCGACGTCAAGGCGCTGAACGACCTGCAGGTCTCCCAGGGCCTCGCCACCATGGATATCGGCGGTCTGGTGGATGCGCCGGACATGCTCGCCTATCTGCGCAATATCCTGTCACGCGTGACCGGCGTCTATCCCTACGACAAACCGGCGATCGAGCTCTATATCGACGCCAGCGACCGCGGCACGGCGCAGGCCACGCCGGATGCCGAGATCTATGTCAGCCTCGGCTTTCTGGAGAAGGTCGAGACCGAAGGCCAGCTCGCCATGGTGCTGGCGCACGAGGCCGCGCACATCCTCCTCAACCATTTCTCCAGGCAGGACTATATCGACGCTCAGCGCAAGGCGGTGACCGCCGGCGCCGGGATCGCCATGATCGGCACGGCGGTCGCCAATTCCGACGTCGAGAAGGACTATAAGGGTGACTATCAGGTCAACCACGACGCCCAGGACACGGCGGAGAAGACCGCGACCCTGCAGACGTCGTCCTGGCTGATCAACCGCGTGTCCGACCACGTGGTCAACAATCTCTGGTCGCGCAAGCAGGAAGAGGCGGCCGATCTGCTGGCGGCGGATCTCCTGGTGAAGTCCGGCTACAACCCGCGTGCCAGCGCCGATCTGTTCCGGCTGCTGGTCGAGCTGCGCGCCGAGGAGGGCACCTATCTCGACTTCCTGAAGAAGCAGCAGGAGATCACCTTCCGCGAACTCAGCGAGAGCGGCGATGCGAGCGCGTTCGCCGGCGGGACCATAAAGGCCTTTTTCACCAATGTCGCCGGCGCCGGCAAGGAGGCCTGGCGGCGGCTCGGCATCACTCACATCGATCCTGCGGATCGCCAGGAACGCATGAACACCTATCGCAAGCGCGAATATCAAAGAGTCAAGTTCTCGAAGGTTGAACGGGAGGCGGAACGCACCAACTACGAGCGGGCCAAGGAGGACCGCCTGCCCGAGACGCTGCTCGCCGGCCATCACGCCGCCAACGAGGCGACCACGGCGCTGATCGAGCGGCGCCTGAAGGACGCTGAGAAGCTTGCGGAGCAGGGGATCAGCGGCCGCACCGTCGACTCGGCGCACACGCGTACGGTCATGGCCAATGTCAGGAATGCGCAGCGCCGTTACGACGACGCGCTGCTCAATCTGAAGCGCATCGCGCCGAACGAGCTGCGCTCGCGCCAGAGCTACGAGCTGGAGATGCAGCTTTACGCCATCAAGGGCGACTATGAGGATGCGCTGTCCGTGACCGAGCGGGCCAAGGCGAAACTTGGCACAGATGAGCCGTTCATGCCCCTGCGCATTCAGATCCAGCTCAGGCGGGGCGAGCTCGAGCTCGCCTGGCAGGAGCATGATCGCTGCAGGGAGGAAGCGCTGAGCGCCAAAATCCGCGAGGAATGCGCCGCCTCCATGCAGAATCGGCGCCGGCCGGGCGAGGAGTCGGGCGGCGGCTTGCCGGGGAAGGGGCTGTTCGACGGCCTCGGTAAGGGGCTCGGCAATCTCCTGCCGGGCTCCTGATCGAGAAGCACTCAAGGGGAAAGCGGATGGCGCGCAGTTCCTGCCGGGTCAGCGGCTTTCCCTGACCGCCGACCATGAAAAAACCTTGCAGCGGTCAAGGAAAACGCCCATATAGGGCATAATCACGACAACCCGGACGAGGTGAAGTGGGCCCAAGGCCCACTTTTTTATTGGTGTGGACCGAACGGAGACGATAGCGGGCTTGATCGAGCCGACACTTCAGTCGATGGGCTATGAGCTGGTGCGCGTGATGAGCACCGGCGGCCGGCGGCCGACCCTGCAGGTCATGGCCGAGCGCCTGGACCGCCGGGGCATGACCGTCGACGACTGTGCCGAGATCAGCCGCGCGGTCTCGGCGATCCTGGATGTGGAAGACCCGATGGACGGGGCCTATCAGCTCGAAGTGAGCTCGCCCGGCATCGACCGGCCGCTGATCAAGCCCGAGGATTTCGAGCGTTTCGCCGGCTTCGAGGCGCGCGTCGAGACCGACCGGCTGGTCGACGGCCAGAGGAAGTTCAAGGGGCGGCTCCTCGGCCTGGACGGGGAGACCGTGCGCCTGGCCCTCCCGGAAGGCGAGCGGGCGCTCCCGTTCTCTTCGATCAGGAAGGCGAAACTCGTGCTGACCGACGAGCTTCTGGCGGCGGCCGAGGCAGAAGGAAGGAATTGAGCATTGACCGATTTTGGCATTGAAAGCACGGCGGGTATCGGACGGCTCGAGCTGATCCGGATTGCGGAAAGTGTCGCCCAGGAAAAGGGCATCGACGTCAACGACGTGCTGATCGCCATGGAACAGGCGATCCAGACCGCCGCGCGTCGGAAATACGGCCAGGAGCACCAGATCGTCGCCGAGGTCGATCGGAAGACCGGCGAGATCTCGCTCTATCGCCAGCTCGAAGTGGCGGAGGAGATCGAGGACCCGGTGAACCAGCTGCCGCTCCAGGACGCGCGCGAAAAGAACCCCGCGGCCGAGATCGGCGATCACATTCTGGAGCCTCTGCCGCCGATCGATCTCGGGCGCATCGCCGCCCAGAGCGCCAAGCAGGTGATCGTGCAGAAGGTGCGCGAGGCCGAGCGCGAGCGCCAGTACGAGGAGTTCAAGGACCGCATCGGCGAGATCGTGGTCGGCGAGGTCAAGCGCACCGAATACGGCAACGTCCTGGTCGACCTCGGCCGCGCCGAAGCCATTTTGCGCCGTGACGATCTGCAGCCCCGGGAGACCTTTAGAAACAAGGACCGGGTGCGCGCCTATATCTATGACGTGCGCGCCGAGGGCCGCGGGCCGCAGATCTTTCTTTCGCGCACCCATCCGCAGTTCATGGCGAAGCTGTTCGCCCAGGAGGTGCCGGAGATCTATGACGGCATCATCGACATCATGTCGGTCGCCCGCGATCCCGGATCCCGCGCCAAGATCGCCGTCATTTCCAAGGACAGCGGCATCGACCCGGTGGGTGCCTGCGTCGGCATGCGCGGCTCGCGCGTGCAGGCGGTGGTGAACGAGCTCGCGGGCGAAAAAATCGACATCATCCCCTGGTCCCAGGATCCGGCGACCTTCGTGGTCAACGCCCTTGCGCCCGCCGAGGTCTCGAAGGTGGTGCTGGACGAGGAGACAAGGCGCATCGAGGTGATCGTGCCGGACGAGCAGCTCTCGCTCGCGATCGGCCGGCGCGGCCAGAACGTGCGTCTCGCCTCGCAGCTCACCGCCTGGGAAATCGACATCACCACCGAGACCGAGGACAGCGAGAAGCGCCAGCGGGAGTTCAGGCAGCTCACCGACTACTTCGTCGAGGCCTTGAACGTCGAGGAGGTGATCGCCCAGCTGCTGGTCACCGAAGGCTTCTCGACGGTCGAGGAAGTCGCCTATGTCGATCTGGAGGAGCTGGCCTCGATCCAGGGCTTCGACGAGGACATCGCCGAGGCCCTTCGCGAGCGCGCCGAAGGCTATCTGACCGAGCGCGCCGAGACGCTGGGCGGCGAGGCTGCCGAGCTCGGCATGCAGGACGACCTGCTCGAGTTCGAGCCTCTCACCCTGGAGGCCAAGGTCGAGCTCGGGCGCAAGGGCGTGAAGTCCCTGGACGATCTCGCCGATCTCGCCGGCGACGAGCTGGTCGAGCTCCTGCCCGACTCGGGGCTGAGCGAGGAAGACGCGGGCGAGCTGATCATGGCGGCGCGCGCCCACTGGTTCGACGACGAGCCGCCGGCGGCAGGCGTCGAGGCTGCCGAGGACGACGAGGGGCTGGCGGCCGGCCCGGTGGACGAGGATGCGCTCGAAGGCGAGCGCCCGCGGCCGCTGGATGCGCCCAATGGCGCGGCCGATGACCTGAAGAAGATCAGCGGCGTCGGCCCGAAGCTGGAGCAGAAGCTGAACGGGCTCGGCATCTATCACTATTCGCAGATCGCCGCCTGGACGCCGGAAAACGTCGCCTGGGTCGATGGCTATCTCAGCTTCAAGGGGCGGATCACGCGCGACGACTGGATCGGGCAGGCGGGCATGCTGTCGGCCAATGCCGATGACGGGGCCGCCGCTTGACGGAAGCTGTCGTCGACATGGCGGTCACCAGCGCGCCGATGGCGGAAGATCATGTGTCCGAACCGGACGGCAGGCGCTCGAACGAGCGCCGCTGTCTGGTCACGCGCTCGGCGGATGATCGCGATCTGCTCATCCGCTTCGTGGTCGACCCGAATAACCAGGTGCTGCCCGATATCGATGAAAGGCTGCCCGGACGCGGTATGTGGTTGAGTGCTGGCCGGGATGTGGTAAACAATGCGGTTGAGAAGCGATTGTTCGGCCGTGCGGCCAGGCAGTCGGTCATGGTTTTGGATGGTCTGGCCGATCGGATCGAGGCTCTGCTGACCCGTCGTTTCTTCGACGGCGTGGGGCTTGCCCGGCGTGCCGGACTTATTGTCATGGGCTTTGACCAGGTTCAGGCCTGCCTGGAGCGTTCGGGGGCGGCGGTGCTGCTTGCGGCCGCTGACGGCGCCGAGGATGGGCGGCGGAAGCTTCGGCATCTGGCGCCCGATCTGCCGTTGATCGTGGCAGGTCCGAGGGCGGCTCTCGGGGCTGCGCTCGGGCGTGACGAGTTGGTGCATGCGGCTCTTGCTCCGGGAAAGTTGGCGGAGCGTTTGCTGCGTGACGCGCGGCGTCTTGCCGGATTTCGGCCCGACGTCCATGTCGAGTTGAGGAATGCAGTTACGGAGGACGACGGTTCGCCCTCCGATCGGACCGAGCCGAAGGGAACGACCGAAACATCATGACCAGTACGAAAGAGCAGGATGGGGGTTCCCGGATCTCGCTGAACAAATCGGGCGGCGGCAGGCTCGAGCTGAAGAAGCGGGTCGATACCGGCGTGGTGCGGCAGAGCTTTTCCCATGGCCGCAGCAAGTCCGTGGCCGTCGAGGTGAAGAGAAAGCGTGCGCCCCTGAAGTCGGACACGGAAGGTGCCGCAGGCCCTGCGGTCGCGCGCAAGGCGGAGCCGTCGCCGAGCACGCCCGCCAAGTCGCGGGGACGGGATGGCGGCGCCAGGTCGGGCGGCCCGGTCGTCCTGAAGCCGCTGACCGACAACGAGAAGAACGCCCGTGTGCGTGCGCTCGCCGATGCCAAGAAGGCCGAGGAGGAGGCGCGGCAGCGGGCCGAGGAGAATGCGCGCCGCGTCGCCGAGGAAAGCCGGCGCAGGGCGGCCGAGGAGGAAGCGGCCAAATCCCGCATGGAGCAGGAGGAGGCGCGCCGCAAGGCCGAAGACGACGCGCGCAAGAAGGCGGAAGAGGCGGCGGCCCGCCTGCTCGCCAAGGAAGAGGAAGAGCGGCAAAAGCGCGAGGCCGAGGAGGCAGCGACCGCTGCCGAGGCTGTGCAGGCCACGACCGAGACCGAGACGGAGGTGGCCGAGCCCGCGGCTGCCAAGGCGCCGGTGCCCGCGCCGCAGCGTGCCGACGACGGCGACGAGGATCGCCCCGCGCGCGGCCGCGCCGCTGAGAGCAAGGGCAAAGTCAAGGGTAAGGTGACGCGCGGCGTCGCCGAAAGCGAAGGCCGAAACGATGGCCGCGGCCGTAGCGGCGGGCGTGCCGACGGACGTGGCCGCGGCGGCCGGCTGATGCTGGACAGCGATGCCGAGGTGATCGAGCGCCGGGCCCCGTCGCTCGCCGCCATGCGCCGGCGTCACGAGCGCGAGAAGCGCCAGCACCAGATGCAGGATCAGCAGCCGATCGTGCGCGAAGTGGTGCTGCCGGAGACCATTCAGGTTTCGGAGCTCGCCAACCGCATGGCGGTGCGCGGCGCCGATGTCATCAAGTCGCTGATGAAGATGGGCGTGATGGCCACGGTCAATCAGACCGTGGATGCCGATACCGCCGAGCTGATCATCGGCGAGTTCGGGCACACGGTGAAACGCGTCTCGGAGAGCGACGTCGAAATCGGCCTGGAGGGCGTGGACGACGAGCAGGGCGATCTCAAGCCCCGCGCGCCGGTGGTCACGGTCATGGGCCATGTCGATCACGGCAAGACCTCGCTGCTCGACGCCCTGCGCCAGGCGGACGTGGCCTCCGGCGAGGCCGGCGGCATCACCCAGCATATCGGCGCCTATCAGGTGGACATCGGCCAGGGTCAGAAGGTGACCTTCATCGACACGCCGGGCCATGCCGCCTTTACCGAGATGCGTGCGCGCGGTGCGCAGGTTACCGACATCGTGATCCTGGTGGTGGCCGCGGACGACGGCGTCATGCCGCAGACCCGCGAAGCGATCAATCACGCCAAGGCGGCGGGCGTGCCGATCGTGGTGGCGATCAACAAGATCGACCGCCCCGAGGCCAATCCCGACCGGGTGAAGCAGGAGCTGCTCTCCGAGGAGGTGGTGCTCGAGGAATATGGCGGCGACGTGCTCGCGGTCGAGGTCAGCGCCACCGAGAAGACCGGCCTCGACAAGCTGCTCGAAGGCGTTCTGCTGCAGGCCGAACTCCTGGAGCTCGGCGCCAACCCCGATCGCAGCGCCCAGGGTGCGGTGATCGAGGCCAGGCTGGATCGCGGCCGCGGCGTGGTCGCCACCGCCCTGATCCAGAAGGGCACGCTGCATGTCGGCGAGATCATCGTCTGCGGCGGCCACTGGGGCAAGGCGCGCGCGCTGATCGACGATCACGGCGAGAACATCCAGGAAGCCGGACCATCGACTCCGGTCGAGATCCTCGGTCTGGACGGCGTGCCGGATGCAGGCGATCTGCTGGTGGTGGTCGAGAGCGAAAGGCGGGCCCGGGAGATCACCGAATATCGCCAGCGCAAGAAGCACAGCGCGGGCGTGGTGGCGCCGGCCGGCACGGTCGAGGACATGTTCAGCCAGATGGCCGAGCAGAAGATCGGCGAGCTGCCGGTGGTGGTGAAGTCCGACGTGCACGGTTCGCTCGAAGCGATCGTCGCCGGCCTGCAGAAGCTCAACACCGACGAGGTGCAGGTGCGCGTGCTGCATAGCGGCGTCGGCGCGATCACCGAATCGGACGTGACCCTGGCCATGGCGTCGCGCGCCATGATCCTCGGCTTCAACGTCCGCGCCAACGCCCAGGCGCGCGAGCTGGCCAAGCGCGAGAATATCGACATCCAGTATCACTCGATCATCTACGAGCTGCTGGATCAGGCCAAGGCCCGGCTGTCCGGCATGCTGGCGCCGGAATCGAAGGAGCAGACCACCGGCCATGCCGAGATCCGCGAGGTGTTCACCATCACCAAGATCGGCAAGATCGCAGGCTGCATGGTCACCGACGGCATCATCCGGCGCGGCGCCAGGGTGCGGCTGCTGCGCGATGACGTGGTCATCCATGACGGCGCGCTCGGCTCGCTCAGGCGGTTCAAGGATGATGCCCGCGAGGTCCGCGAAGGCTTCGAATGCGGCATCGGCGTCGACGGCTACAACGACATCCGCGAGGGTGATGTGATCGAGGCCTACGAGGTGGAAGAGGTTGCACGTACGCTCTAGCTCGATGCGATCGCGGGCGTTCACTGTCCTCGCCGACACCAGGGGGTCGGCGAGGAGGGGGACGGTCCGCGCTCGATACGGACGGGGCGTGCCGGAAAGACTGGTGATGAGACGAGGCAGGACATCGGCAGACAGAGAGACGGCGGGCGGGCTCAATCAGCGCCAGCTGCGCGTCGGCGAGCGCATTCGCCACATCCTCGCCGACCTCTTTGCGCGCGGGGCCGTGCACGACCCCGTCATTGCCGAGACGCCGCTCACCATTTCCGAGGTGCGCGTCACCCGCGATCTGCGCCAGGCCACGGTCTATGTGGTGGAGCTCGGCGGCGAGCTGAGCGACGAGGTCAAGGCCGCGCTGCAGCGTGCGTCGCCCTTCATCCGCGGCGAGGTCGCGCGCGCCGCCAATCTGAAATATGCGCCGACCCTGACCTTCAAGGCCGACGAGACCTTCGCCGAGTCCGCGCGCATCGACGCGCTGCTCGACGAGGCGAAGCGCGGCCACGGCGGATCCGCCGAAGGGCTCGCTGACGACGAGGGGGGCGGCCTTGGCTAGGCAGCAGCGCAGGAAGAAGGGTCGGCCGATCACCGGCTGGCTCTGCCTGGACAAGCCGGAGGGCATGACCTCGACGGCGGCGGTCGGCTTCGTCAAGCGTGTGACCCAGGCGCAGAAGGTCGGTCACGGCGGCACCCTCGATCCGCTCGCCACCGGCGTGCTGCCGATCGCGCTGGGCGAGGCGACCAAGACCGTGTCCTTCGTGATGGACGGCGAGAAGCAGTACCGTTTCACCATGAAGCTGGGTGAAGCCACCAATACCGACGACAGCGAAGGCGAGGTCATCGAGACCAGCGAGGTCCGGCCGGAAACCTCGGCGATCGAGGCGGCGCTCGGAGCGTTCATCGGCGAGATCCAGCAGGTTCCGCCCTGCTTCGCCGCGGTCAAGGTGGCGGGTGAGCGTGCCTATGACATCGCGCGTCGTGGTGAGGCCGTCGAGCTGGAGCCGCGTACCGTCATGGTGCGTGATCTGGAGCTGGTCGAGCGTCCCGACGCCGACCATGTCACCCTCGAGCTCACCTGCGGCAAGGGCACCTATGTGCGTGCGATCGTGCGCGATCTCGGCCGCAAGCTCGGCTGCTTCGGGCACGTTACCGCGCTTCGGCGCACGAAGGTGGGCGCCTTCGAGGCGGATCAGGCGGTGGCGCCGGCGGTGCTCGAGCGTCTGATCGCCGACGAGGCGTTTCCGCAGGTGCTGCGGCCGCTGAAGGACGCCCTTTCCGGCCTGCCGTCCCTCGCCCTGACCGAGCCGCAGGCCGAGCGTCTGCGCGCCGGACAAACCATTCGCGTCGCCCCCCATATGGTCACGGGACATGGATTCGCCGGATCGGGCGTTCAGGGGGGCAGCCCAGGAGGCAGCGAAGCCGAAGACACGACCATTCGGGCCATGGCCAGCGGCGATGTGGTCGCCCTTGCCAGGCTCACGGGGGCAGAGCTCAGCCCGCTGCGCGTCTTCAATCTGAGAACGTCACAACCCTATCACCCCCGGTGATGCCATCATCCGGGTGACATAACCGCAAGAAGTGTT
The DNA here is from genome assembly GCA_041398025.1 of Alphaproteobacteria bacterium. GTDB lineage: Bacteria > Pseudomonadota > Alphaproteobacteria > Geminicoccales > Geminicoccaceae > JANQPX01. The sequence goes on along the minus strand of JAWKVM010000008.1, from coordinate 131,129 downwards.
GGATTAAGACATGTCAATCACTGCAGAACGCAAGCAGGAACTCATGAAGGAGTTCGCCACCAAGCCCGACGACACGGGCTCACCGGAGATCCAGGTCGCGGTTCTGACCGAACGGATCACCAACCTGACCGAGCATCTGAAGGACCACAAGAAGGACTTCGCGTCCCGCCGTGGCCTCCTGATGATGGTCGGCCAGCGCCGCCGGCTGCTCGACTATCTGAAGAGGAAGGAAGAGAGCCGCTATCAGACCGTGATCGAACGTCTCGGTCTGCGTAAGTAATCCTTGGAAAACCCCAAACGCGGTCCGCGCTCGATCGATCTGAAGGATTTTGGATCGCTCTTTCACGGGTCCGGCGTCAATCCGGACAGACCGGCCATCAGCAAGGATGGGCCGGTCTAGGCTGTTGGAAAGGCAGTAAAATCAAATGTTTAACATCACACGAAAAGAAATGGAGTGGGGCGGCCGGCCTCTGATTCTGGAAACCGGCCGAATTGCACGGCAAGCCGACGGCGCCGTCATGGTGACCTATGGCGAGACCTGCGTTCTCTGCACCGCGCATGCGGCGAGGACGGTCAAGCCGGGCCAGGACTTCTTCCCGCTCACCGTGAATTACCAGGAAAAGTTCTACGCCGCCGGTAAGATTCCGGGCGGCTTCTTCAAGCGCGAAGGGCGTCCGACCGAAAAGGACACGCTGACCTCGCGCCTGATCGACCGTCCGATCCGCCCGCTGTTCCCCTCGGGTTTCAAGAACGAGACCCAGGTGATCTGCACGGTTCTCTCCCATGATCAGGAGAACGATCCGGACATCGCGGCGATGATCGGCGCCTCGGCCGCTCTCACCATCTCCGGCATTCCGTTCTTCGGTCCGATCGGCGGTGCGCGCGTCGGCTACAAGGACGGCGCGTACATCCTGAACCCGACCTTCGCACAGCTCGCCGACAGCGAGCTCGATCTGGTGGTCGCCGGCACCCATGACGCGGTCATGATGGTCGAGTCCGAGGCCAAGGAGCTGTCCGAGGAGGTCATGCTCGGCTCGGTCATGTTCGGCCAGCAGAGCTTCCAGCCGGTGATCGAGCTGATCATCGGCCTTGCCGAAGCCTGCGCCAAGGAGCCCTGGGAGCTGCAGGTCGAGGACCACAGCGAGCTCTACGGCCAGATCAAGGCGGCCTGCGAGGCCGAGCTGCGCGACGCCTATGCCGAGCCGCAGAAGACCGTGCGCCACGAGAAGATCGACGTGGTCAAGGCCAAGGCGGTGGCGCAGTTCGTCGCCGAGGGCGGCCCGGATGAGCCGCTGGTCATGGGCCAGTTCAAGAAGCTGGAAAAGGACATCGTCAGGAACGCGATCCTCGATACCGGCAACCGGATCGACGGCCGCGACACCGTGACGGTACGTCCGATTCTCGCCGAATGCGGCCTGCTTCCGCGGGTCCATGGCAGCGCCGTGTTCACCCGCGGCGAGACCCAGGCGATGGTGATCGCCACCCTCGGCACCGGCCAGGACGAGCAGATCATCGATGCGCTCGAGGGCGATCACCGCGAGCATTTCATGCTGCACTACAACTTCCCGCCCTACTCGGTCGGCGAAGTCGGCTTTCTGAGGTCGCCGGGGCGGCGCGAGATCGGTCATGGCAAGCTCGCCTGGCGCGCGCTGCGTCCGCTGTTGCCGAGCCGTGAAAACTTCCCCTACACCATCCGTCTGGTCTCCGAGATCACCGAGTCCAACGGCTCCAGCTCGATGGCCACGGTGTGCGGCGGTTCGCTCGCCATGATGGATGCCGGCGTGCCGCTGGTGCGCCCGGTGGCGGGCATCGCCATGGGGCTGATCAAGGAAGGCGACCGTTTCGCAGTGCTCTCCGACATCCTCGGCGACGAGGACCATCTCGGCGACATGGACTTCAAGGTCGCCGGCACCGAGCAGGGCATCACCTCGCTGCAGATGGACATCAAGATCGCCGGCATCACCGAGGAGATCATGCAGACCGCGCTCAGCCAGGCGCAGGGCGGGCGCATGCACATTCTCGGCGAGATGGCCAAGGGCCTGGGCGGTGCGCGCGAGGAAATGCGCGACACGGTGCCGCGCATCAGCGTGATCAACATCCCGCAGGACAAGATCGGTGCGGTGATCGGCCCGGGCGGCAAGATGATCCGCGAGATCACCGAGACCACCGGCGCCAAGATCGACATCTCGGATGACGGCACGGTCAAGATCGCGTCGTCGGACGCCCATGCCGCCCAGCAGGCGGTGGACTGGATCCGCGGTCTCACCAGCTCGCCGGAGGTCGGCCAGATCTACACCGGCAAGGTGGTGCGGGTCGTCGATTTCGGCGCCTTCGTCAACATCCTCGGTCAGCAGGACGGGCTTTGCCATATCTCCGAGTTGAAGAACGAACGCGTCGCGAAAGTGACCGACGTGGTCAATGAGGGCGACACGGTCAAGGTCAAGGTTCTGAACATCGACGATCGCGGCAAGATCAAGCTCTCCATGCGCGTGGTCGATCAGGAGACCGGCGAGGAGCTCGAAGCCCAGCCGCGTCCGCCCAGAAACGAGGGCGAAGGCGGCGGTGACCGCGGGGGCGATCGCGGTGATCGCGGCCCCAGGCGGCAGCGTCGGGCCGGTTGATAGACCAAGAGGCCACGCTACTTTTCGATTGACGGGACCGCTTCTCGAACCGAGCATGGTGCGAGGGGCGGTCCCTTGTCGTCTGGAATATGCGCCCCATATGCGAAGGTCAGGCGGTATCGATCCGGCGAAACCGCATCCAAGAAACGCTGTGCGTCGGGTCGCGACAGGGAGTGGGGCGACGCGCGCATCGAGGCAAGAGCCGGCTTGCGTGACCGTTCGGGGGAGCCCGCATATTGATTTCACTGAAACCTCTGATGCTGTCCGGCCGCGAGGTCTGGCCGCTGATCGAAGGCGGCAAGGGTGTCGCCGCGACCAACGGCCTCTCCAGCGGCGCCTGGGCGGCCGCAGGCGGGGTCGGCACGATTTCCGGCGTGAACAACGCCCTGATCGATGCCAATGGCGAGCGCGTGCCGCTGATCTACAGGGGCAAGACCAGGCTCGAACGTCATGAGGAACTGATCAGCTATTCGATCGCCGCCGGCATCAGCCAGGCACGCATCGGCCATGACGTCAGCGGCGGGCTTGGCCGTCTGCACATGAACGTGCTCTGGGAAATGGGCGGCTGCGAGCGCGTGCTGCACGGGGTGATGGAGGGCGCAAGGGGCCTGATCCACGGCATCACCTGCGGCGCCGGCATGCCCTATCGCCTCGCCGAGATCGCCGCGAAATACGACGTCTACTATTACCCCATCGTCTCCTCGGCGCGCGCCTTCAACGCCCTTTGGAAACGCGCCTACAGCCGGGTGTCCGAATGGCTGGGCGGCGTGGTCTACGAGGACCCCTGGCGCGCGGGCGGCCATAATGGCCTCTCCAATTCCGAAGATCCGAAGCAGCCCGAGCCGCCCGGACCCCGCGTCCAGGCGCTGCGCGACAGCATGCGCGGCTTCGGCCTCGATCAGACGCCGATCGTCATGGCGGGCGGTGTCTGGCATCTGGACGACTGGGCGGACTGGATCGACAATCCCGACCTCGGACCGATCGCCTTTCAGTTCGGCACGCGGCCGCTCCTGACCCGGGAGAGCCCGATTCCGGAGAGCTGGAAGCAGCGCCTGCTGGAGCTGGACGAGGGCGACGTGCTGCTGCACCGCTTCAGCCCGACCGGCTTCTATTCCTCCGCGGTCTATAACGACTTCCTGAAGGAGCTGGTCGCGCGCTCCAAGCGCCAGATCGACTTCGCGACCGAGGCGGACGAAGCCCGCGGCCTGACCACGGCCATGCCGTTCGGCTCGCGTGGGCGGGAAGTGTTCGTGCGCGCGGAAGATGTCGAGAAGGTCGCCAAATGGACCGCCGCCGGCTTCACCCAGGCGATGAAGACGCCGGACGACACGCTGATCTATGTCGATCCTGAGCGCGCACGCCAGATCAAGCGCGACCAGGCCGACTGCATGGGCTGCCTGTCCTTCTGCAAGTTCTCCAACTGGTCCGACCGCGACGACTACACCACCGGCAAGCCGCCCGATCCGCGCTCGTTCTGTATCCAGAAGACGCTGCAGGACATCGCCCATGAAGGCGATGTCGAGAACGAGCTGATGTTCGCCGGGCACAATGTCTACCGGTTCAAGCAGGACCCGTTCTATTCGAACGGCTTCATTCCGACCGTCCGGCAGCTGGTCGACCGCATCGTCACCGGCCGCTGATCGAGGTCGCGCTCGGCACGTGCAGGCAGGCCCGGGATATCGGCCTGCGGCGCCTCGTCGCTTGACATCGGTCCGATAGGGGACCAGTTTAGTGCTAATTGATGCAAATCGAGCGGCGGCAGGGACTTTGCCGGCTGCGTCAGGACGTCGAGGAGCGGCTGAGCGGTGACCATGAGCAGGACCTATTCCAAGGCGCTGGACAGGCTGAAAAGCGCCAATCTGCGGCCGACGCGTCAGCGTCTGGCTTTGGCCAAGCTGCTGCTCGAGAACGACCACCGCCATATCACGGCGGAGGAGCTGTTCCACGAGGCGCGCACCGAGGGGATCCTGGTTTCGCTGGCCACGATCTACAACACGCTGCACCAGTTCACCGCGGCGGGCCTGCTGCGCGAGGTGGTGGTCGACATGGGCCAGAGCTATTTCGACACCAACACCTCGCATCACCATCACTTCTTCGATGAGGTGACCGGCGAGCTGTCCGACATTCCCGACGATCATATCGAGATCAGCCGCCTGCCGGTGCCGCCCGAGGGGCAGGAGATCGATCGGGTCGAAGTGATCGTCCGCCTGCGCGCGTCCGAAGCCTCGCCGCGCTGATCCGCGGCCGCCCTATTGCGTGCTGCCGACCGCCGCCTGTCGGGGTCTGGGCACCGGCCGGTGCGCCGGCATGGGCCCGAGCAGCAGGGCAGGATCGAGGGCGGTCTCGAACCAATAAAGGCTGAGATGCAGATGCGGCCCGGTCGCGCGGCCGGTGGCGCCGACCTTGCCGAGCGGGTCTCCCTTGCGCAGCTCCTGGCCGACCGCGACATCCACCGACGACAGATGGGCGTAGAGGCTCTGAACGCCGTGGCCGTGATCCACCATCACGGTGCCGCCGGTATAGTACATGTCCTTGGCGGCGACGGTGACCACGCCGTCCAGCATGGCGTCCACCGGCGTGCCCTCGGGGGCGGCGACATCGACGCCGCGATGGGGCGATTTCGGCACGCCGTTCAGGATGCGCTGCGAGCCGAACACGCCGGAAATCGGGCCGATCACCGGCCAGGCGGCCGCGTCGGCGAAGGCGAGGCCGGCGCTGTCGGCGGCCTTCGCCTTGCTCAGCATGACCCAGTCCGCCTCGATCCTGGCCTGATCGTCCGGGTTCGGCTCCACCTTGCGCGGCGGCAGGCCGTCGATGCGCTGGATCTGGTAGTCGCGCTTGTCGACGGTCACCGTTTTCGAGACCGCGTCGCCCGCTGCTGCTCGGACCGTGACCTCGACCACGCCCCTGGCATCGCGCCCGACACCGAAGACGAAGCGGCCGTCGTCGCTGACGCGAACGCTGCGGCCGTCGATCTCGACCCGGCTTCCCGGCGCTGCCTGGCCGAACAGCAGGCCGCCCGGCGTCACCCGATCGGCGAGGCGGAGCGCCGCTGCCGGTTCGGCGGCGCCGGCAGGGCCCGCCATGCCGAGCAGGCTGACGAGAAGGGCGGCGAGAAGCCGAAAACGCATCGAGGATCTCCCGTTGTCGTCGAGGCCGGGCAGAAGGGCGGGACCGGACCGGCCACCTTCGCTGCACGCCTGCCATGCCGGTCGCGCCGCGCCCTTATAGCAGGCTTTCCCCGAGGGTGTGCAAGACGCGTCCAGGGGCTCGACGAACGCGGCCGATCACGTCATGTTGAGGCCGCGCGGCGATGCATGCCGCAGCCGCCTCGCGGGTGTTGCCTGCCCGCCGGGCGGGCGCCGAACGGAAGGGGGAGACGGGAGGCCTTGGGTTGAGCCGTCTGGACAGTTTCATTCGCCGTCTCGAGGCGCAGCGCGCCTGTCTCGACCTGGCCGCGCGCGCCGTCGGCGAGCTGGAGGGCGCGGTGCTCGAGCTCGGCCTCGGCAATGGCCGCACCTACGACCACCTGCGCGAGCGTCTGCCGGATCGGGACATCGTCGTGTTCGAGCGCGAGGTGCGCGCCCATCCCGACTGCGTCCCCGACGACGACCATCTGGTGCTCGGCAGCATCGAGGCGACCCTGCCCGCCTTCGCCGCGCGCCGGCCGGGGGAAGCGATCCTGGTGCACAGCGACATCGGCACCGGCGATGCCGCGCGCAATCAGCGGCTTGCGGCCTGGCTTGCGGGCGCGCTGCCGCCTCTGCTGCGCCCGGGCGCCTGGATCGCCGCGGATCAGGCGCTGCCGGCCGCATCCTTCGAAGCACAGCCGCTGCCGGCAGGCGTGGCCGCCGATCGATATTATCTCTATCGCTTTCTGCCAGCGTGACCATGGTCACATTTCGTTAGGTTTCGAGCCTGTAGGATATCGACAAGGCATGGCATCGGGTCATTAAAGGGACGGCATAGACAAGCCGATGGCTGACCAAGGAGAGTTTTCCGTTCGCTTCTGGGGCGTACGGGGCACCGTGCCCTGTCCCGGCCCGAAAACCGTCGACTATGGCGGCAACACCTCCTGCATCGAGATCACCTGCGGCGAGCGCCGCCTGATCTTCGATGCCGGCACGGGCCTGCGCGAACTTGGCAGGAGCCTGGCCGGGCAGCGCGGCCTGCAGGCGCATATCTTTTTGACCCACACCCATATCGATCACATCAACGGCTTTCCTTTTTTCCGGCCTGCATACGATCCCAGCAATTGCTTCGAGGTCTGGGCCGGCCATCTGGCGGCGCGTCCGGGCGGGCTGCAGGGCGTGCTGAAAAGCCTGATGGCAGGGCCGCTCTTTCCGGTGCCGATCGACATCATGCATGCCTGCATCGCCTTCAACGACTTCGCCGCGGGCGAGCGCCTGGAGCCGCATGAGGGGATCGTCATCGAGACGGGCAGCCTGAACCACCCGCAGGGTGCCACCGGCTATCGGGTGAACTACGGCGGCAAGTCGATCTGCTATATCACCGATACCGAGCACCAGGCCGGCCGGCTGGACAAGAACATCCTGAAGCTGATCCAGGGCAGCGACATGGTGATCTACGACGCCACCTACACCGAGGAGGAGTATCCGCGTTTCCGCACCTGGGGCCATTCGACCTGGCGCGAAGGCGTGAAGCTCTGCGAGGCGGCGAATGTCGGCACCCTGGTCGCCTTTCACCACGACCCCGACCATGACGACGCGTTCATGGACGGCATCGCGCGCGCGCTCGAGCGGAGCCGGCCGGGCTCGGTGGTCGCCAAGGAGGGGATGGTTCTGCGCCCCTGATGGACCGGTGATGTCGCGAGCATTCGAGCCATGCTGAGCCGCAGGCGATGGCGGCGCCTGGTCATGGGCCTCGAAACCGTGCTCGGCCTGCAAAAGCGCGGCTTTTTCCTGCCCTACCGCCATGCGGCCGATATGCGCGCACCCGACAGCTATCCCGCCCTCGAGCCGCTATTTCGCGAGGCTGCCGGCGAGTTCGCCGCCTGGCTCGGCAGGATCGAGACGCTGGCGCCCGACATCGAGGCGCTGGTCGCAAGCGGGCGCGGCTGCCGGCTGGATCAGCACTGGTTTCCGCGCATGGATGCGCTGATCGCCTACGCGGTGGTGCGGGGGCAGAGGCCGGCGCGCATCGTCGAGGTCGGCTCCGGCCATTCCACGCGCTTCATGGCGGCGGCGATCGCCGACGGCGGCCTCGCGACCAGGCTCACCTGCATCGATCCCGAGCCGCGCGCCAGCCTGTCCAGCCTGGAGGTGACCTGGCGGCGAAGCCTGCTGCAGACAGCCCCCGAGGACGATTTCCGGGCGCTGCAATGCGGCGACATCCTGTTCATCGACTCCAGCCATCTCCTCATGCCCGGCACCGATGTCGACCACCTGATCGGCCATCTTCTGCCGGCCCTGCCCAAGGGAGCCTGGCTGCACGTCCACGACATCTTCCTGCCGGACGGCTATCCCGAGGCCTGGGCCTGGCGCGGCTATAACGAGCAGGCGGCGATCGCCGCCCTCCTCCAGGGTGGCGGCTATCGCCTCCGCTTCGCCAGCCGCTATGTCGCGACGCATATGGGTGGGCAACTGGGCAGGCACAGGCTGCTGGCGCCCACCCGCGTGACCGCCGAGGTGGACGATCTCGCCGGTAGCCTCTGGCTGGAAAAGGCGGTGTGATCACGGGCGACACCGTTGGCTTCGAGCAAGGCTCCAACGTCTCGCCCGTCCTTGTCGACCTTCCAGCTCTCCTGCCTTAACCTCTTCTTAACCCCGCGCCACTAAGGTTTTCGATGGTCCATGCGATCCTGGGAATCCGCCCGACCGCCGAGAAAGATGGGGCTAGGCTCGGACTCCCAGGATCGCATGGACCAGAATGCCATCGTGACAGACAGTTGTTGACGAAACGTTAACGCCGGGCATGGAGACAAGGCCGTCGACATCGACGAACCTTGTCATAACGGTCATTGTCCAGGCGGATTGGTCCCAGATGGCGATCCTATCGCTCGACGATGCGAAAAAGTTCCAGAATGCGGCCGTCCAGCAGCGGCTTCAGCGGCAGGCCGGCGGTGCGCGCGTCCAGGCCCTGGCCGTAGCCGTAGAGCATCAGGACGTAGTCGAAGTCCGACGGCCAGTGGCGGATCTGCTCGCTGACGGTGGCAGGGTCCGCCCCTGGGGCGAGGGCGGCTGCCAGATCCTCGAGGGTCGGCAGATCCGCATGGCCGCGGCCGCCAAGCCGGTCATAAGGCGGCTTCAGCGTGAGCGGCTGCTGGCCGGGAAGGGCGTAGATCGTGGACACGAAGGCCGAGCGCTCGGTCAGCGCGAGCATCGGCAGGCTCCGCAGCTGCACGGCGTGGTGAAAGACGCGGTGGCGCTCGGGCGCTCGGCGCTGCGCCGTCTTCAGGTCCGGGCGCACCACCAGCAGGCGCGCGCCCGGCTCGATCAGACCGATCGCCCGGCGCATCTCGGCGAGATCCTGGCGGTGGTCGAGCCAGGTCGAGGTCAGGACCCCGATGCGCAGGACGAAGAGAAGAGCGAGCAGGATGGATGCCGCCTGCCACCAGGACGTCGGCGGGGCGCTGAAGCGCGTGCTGGCGATCAGCATCAGGGCCAGGAGCACGGCCAGGCGCTGGTCGAACACGCCGCCGGTCCAGAGCGCCTTCGGGGCGAGGACGAAGGCGAGGGCAAGCAGGAGAAGGCCCGGCACCATGCGCCGGTCGAGCGCGAGCCGCCCGCTGCGCGCGGCTATCAGGGCGAGGCCCGTGATCAGGGCGAAGCTCGCGAGGTCGAGGGTGAGGCTGTAATTGGCGAGCGGCGAGAGCAGGGCCTTGAGCTTCCAGACGACCCCGCCATAGACGATCCCGGCAGGCGCGCCCTCCGCGTCCTGGCCCAGCGCGATGCGCAGGAACAGAACCAGCGGCAACAGGCCGGTCGCCGCCGCGGTCGCGAGCTCGGCAAAGAGCGGCCGCCTGCCTGCCGCGTGATCCCCATCGTCCCGCGTGATCGCGAGGGCATAGCCGATCACCAGGAGGCCATAGGCGCCGACCGCGACCAGATGGCAGAGATAGAGCCCGAGGGTCATCAGGCTGCCGATCAGAAGGCGCCAGGCGGTGCGGGCCCGCTGCAGCCTGATCCAGACCGCAAGGGCTGCCGGCACCAGCCCGATGCCGAGGGAGAAATTGACCATCCCAGCCATGAAACTGCCGTGATAGACGATCAGCCCGGCGAGCAGCGGTGTTGACGACCATTGGTTGAATAATGTGCGATGTAAAAATGCCACACTGAGCAGCGTAAAAACGAGGCAGGCACCGAGGAGAACGCGCCCGGCGAGGTCGAGCGGCATGGTTCTGGCGAGCCACGGAACCGCAATATCCATAGCAATATTGGGAATCAGATCGAAGTCGATGCCATAGCGCTCGCCGAGCATCGCATTGCGATCGACATTGCCTATCACGTGCATGCGCGCTACATCATTTGGATAGTCTGCGAGAAGCGGCGTGTCGATGACTGCCAGGGGCGCGATGATCACTATGGCAACCACCAGAAACATGGCCGCGATCTGCACGTTATTACCGGAGATCGGCGCAGAATCTTTCACTGACGTGATATCGAGGACGGCTCTCATCGCTGTCTCATGCCTGCTCCGTCGGCGCTGCGCCTGCGCCTGCCCAACCCTGGGAATCTAACGCTAGGGATGATTAACAGCATGGAATCGGCACATCCTTTTTATCAACCAAAAAATGTTAAAAAATTAACAATAATCATCCCGACATTGAACGAAGTCGACAATGTCGCGCCGCTGATCACCGCGCTTGACAAGGCCTTGTCCCGGCTGTCCTGGTCGGCGCTGTTCGTGGATGACGATTCCAGCGACGGCACCTACGAGGTGCTGCGCACCCTCGCCTTCGAGCGACCGCACGTTCAGGCGATCCGGCGGATCGGCCGACGGGGTCTGTCGTCGGCCTGCATCGAGGGCATGGCGATGGCGACCAGCCCCTATATCGCGGTCATGGACGCCGATCTGCAGCATGACGAGCATCTCCTGGAACCGATGCTGGCCCTGGTCGAGACGGAGGGCTTCGACCTGGTGGCGGCGAGCCGCTTCCTGCGCGGCGGCAGCGTCGGTCCGATGCCGGCGAGACGGGCGCTGATGAGCCGGGCCGCCAACGCGCTCAGCGCGCGGCTCTGCGGCGTGCGCCTCTCCGATCCGATGAGCGGTTTCTTCATGCTGCGGCGCAGCCTGTTTCACGAGGTCTATCGCGGCCTTTCCGGCCACGGCACCAAGATCCTCCTGGACATCGTCACGGCGGCGAGGCGGCCGGTGCGCTGCACCGAGCTGCCCCTTCGCTTTCGCGAGCGTTTCAGCGGCGCGAGCAAGCTGGACGCTCAGGTGATGTGGGAATTCTTGTGCCTGCTCGGCCAGAAGACGCTGCGCCGAGCAATCCCGCCGCTCGCCGACCGCCAGATGGCGAAATTCTAGGGGCGCGGCCCCCTCGTGGACTTTGTCGGCGCAAAAGCCTTGACCCCGTCTGCGAAGCGTCGTCCGCTTGGCCGTGCGGCCGGGCGAGAAGGGGAGGCAGAGGCGGTGAAGACGCGGACGGGAGAGCCTTGGATGTCGGGCTCTGACTATGGCAGGTCGCTGCGCGGCAGCGGGGTCAATCTGCTGGTGCGCGAGATCGCGCGCGCGGTCGCCTTCCAGACCGAGGTCCTGGCGCTCGAGGTGGTCTATCAGGACGACGATTTCGCGGTCATTCGCCACGTCGGCGCCGATGGCCAGGCCCGGGAATGGATGCTGCATGCCGATCATGCCTATGGCGGCCATCCGCTGCTGGCGCTGACCGGCGACGGCGCGCTGCGCGGCGTCGGCATCGAGCTTCGCCTCTACGATCACGACCCCGATGGCGCCGAAGCGCGGGCGCGTGCCCGCGGCGACCATGTGCTCGCCGCCTCCGCCGACAAGCCCCATGGCCTGCGCGAATGCTATCTGGTCGATCCCGACGGCTATGTATGGGTGCCGTCCGCTGTTCGTCGTGACCGGGGTGGCTGAGACCGCGGCCTGCGTGTGTGCAGATGCGGCATTCGTTTCCTTTGACGCTTTCGTCGACGTTGAGCTATGCACAAAGGAAGAGAGCGATGCAGGCGAGGCTGGCCTCGTGATTGCGTCGGTCTCACGCCAGGATGAAAGGGCGATTGGGGCTTACGATAAATTTTGGGGAGAGGCTTGATGGCACGGGTTGCATTGGTCACGGGTGGATCGCGCGGCATCGGCGCGGCGATTTCGAAGGCGCTCAAGGACGCAGGCTACAGCGTAGCCGCCAACTATGCCGGCAATGACGAAGCCGCGGGCAAGTTCAAGGACGAGACCGGCATTCCCGTCTACAAATGGTCTGTCGCCGACTACGATGCCTGCAAGGACGGCATTGCCAAGGTCGAGGCCGATCTCGGGCCGGTGGACGTGCTGGTCAACAATGCCGGCATCACCCGCGACGGCATGTTCCACAAGATGACCCGCGAGCAGTGGCAGGAGGTGATCGACACCAACCTCTCCGGCCTGTTCAACATGACCCACCCGGTCTTCCCCGGCATGCGCGACCGCGGCTTCGGGCGGATCATCAATATCAGCTCGGTCAACGGCCAGAAGGGTCAGGCGGGTCAGGTGAACTACTCCGCCTCCAAGGCCGGCGACATCGGCTTCACCCGGGCGCTGGCCCAGGAAGGTGCGTTCAAGGGCGTGACCGTGAACGCTATCTGTCCGGGCTATATCGGCACGGAAATGGTGCGGGCCATCCCGGAAAAGGTTCTGAACGAGCGCATCCTGCCGCAGATTCCGGTCGGCCGCCTCGGCGAGCCCGAGGAGATCGCGCGCTGCGTGGTGTTCCTCGCCTCGGACGACGCCGGTTTCCTGACGGGCTCGACCATCTCGCCGAATGGCGGCCAGTTCTTCAGCTGATCCGGCCCGTGGCGGCGCATGCAGGATGGATGCGATTCGCTAACGAAAAAGTAACCAAGGTCGTGCAACGCTCGTCATGCGCTGTCCGGCCTTGGCGCGGTCGCCCTGGCCGGTTGCGCCGGGCGGACGAAGGTTCATGCGGCAACGGCGCCGGGGTGGTTGCGTTGCGGTGTGAAATAGGGTCGGATAGATAAGCTTTTGGTAATGCACCGCAAAAGCCAACGATAGGTGCGCCTGGAATCAGGCTCGGCGAACGGTGGGGGAAGGTGAATGCCGGCCCGCGCCGCCGAAATTTGGGGAAAAGGACCAGACCATGGCCGACAACGCGTCGTCTGAAAACGGCTCCGAGGGGAGCACGCCGACCGATCCGATGACGATCGGCGTGCCCAAGGAAACGCAAAAAGACGAAAAGCGCGTGGCCCTGACGCCCGAGACCGCAGGGCGCATCCAGAAGCTCGGCTACAAGCTGAAGATTCAAAAGGGTGCCGGCGCGGACGCCAATTTCTCCGACGAGGCCTATCGCGACGCCGGCGTCGAGGTGGTCGATCGAGTCGGCGATCTGTGGAAGAACGCCGACATCATCATGAAGGTGCGCCCGCCGAGCGATGCCGAGGTGAACAGGCTCGGACCGGGCAAGACCTTGATCAGCTTCCTCTATCCCGGCCAGAACGAGGACCTGCTGAAAAAGCTGAACGACAAGAAACCCGAAGCGGTCATGGCGATGGACATGGTGCCGCGCATCAGCCGTGCGCAGAAGCTGGATGCGCTGTCCTCCATGGCCAATATCGCGGGCTACCGCGCGGTGGTCGAAGCGGCCAACAATTTCGGGCGTTTCTTCACCGGCCAGGTGACCGCGGCCGGCAAGGTGCCGCCGGCCGTCATCCTGGTGATCGGTGCCGGCGTCGCCGGGCTCGCCGCGATCGGTGCGGCGCGCGGCATGGGCGCCATCGTCCGCTCCTTCGACATCCGCCCCGAGGTCGCCGAGCAGATCGAGAGCATGGGCGCGGAGTTCCTTTTCCTCGACTTCGAGGGCGAGCAAGGCGGTACCGAGGGCGGCTACGCCAAGCCGTCCTCGCCCGAGTTTCGGGAAAAGCAGCTCGAGCTGTTCCGCGCGCAGGCGCCGGAGGTCGACATCGTCATCACCACGGCGCTGATCCCGGGGCGTCCCGCTCCCAAGCTCTGGCTCAAAGACATGGTCGAGGCGATGAAGCCGGGCTCCGTGATCGTCGATCTCGCCGCCGAGCAGGGCGGCAATTGCGACCTGACGGTCCCGGGCGAGAAGATCGTGACCGACAACGAGGTGACGATCGTCGGCTATACCGACTTCGCGAGCCGCATGGCCGCGCAGTCCAGCCAGCTCTACGGCACCAACCTCCGCCACCTTCTCGACGACCTGACGCCGGCAAAGGATGGCCGCGCGGTGATCGACATGGAGGACACGGTGATCCGCGGCGTCACCGTCTCGAAGGCCGGCGAGATCACCTATCCGCCGCCGCCGGTCTCGACCTCGGTCGCCCCGAAGGCACCGCCTGCGCCCAAGGCCGACCCGGCCGAAGAAGCGCGAAAAGCAGAAGCTGCGGCTGCTGCCAAAGCGCGCACCACCGGGATGGTGTTCGGCGGGGCAGCGATCTTGCTCGCCCTGATCGGCCTCACCGCACCCTCCGAGTTCCTGTCCTATTTCATGGTGTTCGTGCTCGCGGTGATCGTCGGCTACTACGTCATCTGGAACGTCACCCCCGCGCTGCACACGCCGCTGATGGCGGTGACCAACGCGATCTCCGGGATCATCGTGATCGGCGCCCTGCTGCAGATATCCAGTTCCAGCGTGCTCGTCCTGATCCTCGCCGCGTTTGCGGTGCTGATCGCGACCATCAACATATCCGGCGGCTTCCTGGTGACCCGCCGCATGCTCGCCATGTTCCAACGCAGCTGATGGCGTGGCCATCTGCATGGACTTGGACCGTCTTGGCCTGGAGCGAGGGTATGCGGCCAGGTTTTCAGCCGCTTTGACTGAATGAAGTGGACAATCCACCGATGTTTTCTCAAGGGTTCGTCAACGCCTCCTATATCGCCGCGAGTGTGCTGTTCATCCTGTCGCTTTCCGGTCTCAGCAATCAGGAAAGCGCCAAGCGGGGGATCGTCTACGGCGTGGTCGGCATGGGTATCGCCATCCTGGCGACCATCCTCGGACCTCGCGTCACCAACTATTTTCTCCTGATTCCGGTCATGGCGGTGGCCTCGGTGGTCGGCTGGTTCGTGGCCAAGCGGGTCGAGATGACCCAGATGCCGCAGCTGGTCGCGATGCTGCACAGCTTCGTCGGCCTCGCCGCGGTGCTGGTCGGCTTCAACAGCCATTTCGAAGGCACCGGCTATCACGGCGCCGAGGCCGTGATCCACGACATCGAGATCTTCATCGGCGTGTTCGTCGGCGCCGTCACTTTCACCGGCTCGATCATCGCCTTCGGCAAGCTCCAGGGCTCGATCGACGGCAAGCCGCTGGCGCTGCCCGGCCGCCACATGATGAACCTTGTCGGCTGCATCGTCTCGGTGCTGCTCGGCATCCTGTTCGTGATCAACGGCTGGACCTGGCCGCTCCTGATCATGACCATCATCGCGCTCGCCTTCGGTGCCCATCTGGTGATGGCGATCGGCGGCGCCGACATGCCGGTCGTGGTCTCGATGCTGAACTCCTATTCCGGCTGGGCCGCGGCGGCCGTCGGCTTCATGCTCGGCAACTACCTCCTGATCGTCACCGGCGCCCTGGTCGGCTCCTCGGGCGCCATCCTCTCCTACATCATGTGCCGCGCCATGAACCGCAGCTTCATCTCGGTGATCCTCGGCGGCTGGGGGGGCGAGGCGGTCGCCAGCAATCAGGAGATCGAAGGCGAGATGGTGCCGACCGACGCCGACCACGTCGCCCAGCTCCTGGACGATGCCGACAGCGTGGTGTTCGTGCCCGGCTACGGCATGGCCGTCGCCCAGGCCCAGGGCGCCATCTCCGAGCTCACCAAGAAGCTCCGGGCCAAAGGCAAGGAGGTGCGCTTCGCCATCCATCCCGTGGCAGGACGCCTTCCAGGCCACATGAACGTGCTGCTCGCCGAGGCCAAGGTGCCCTACGACATCGTGCTCGAGATGGACGAGATCAACGACGACTTCCCGAGCACCGACTTCGTCATGATCGTCGGCGCCAACGACATCGTGAACCCTGCAGCCCAGGACGACCCCGGCTCGCCGATCGCCGGCATGCCGGTGCTCGAGGTCTGGAAGGCGAAGAACGTGATCATCTCCAAGCGCGGCCAGGGCCGCGGCTATTCCGGCGTCGAGAACCCGCTGTTCTTCAAGGACAACTCGCGCATGCTCTACGGCGACGCCAAGGCGACCCTGGACACGCTGCTGCAGAAGGTGAGCTGAGGCAGCGAGCCGCTGCCGGCTTCGGTTATCTTGCGTGTGAACGCCCGCTGCGCGCGGTCACCGGGGCCGGCCTCGGCAATGACCGGCCCGGTTAGAGAAAACGGCGCTACTTCTTCGTCGCCTTCCAATATTTGTTGTCGTCGAAGGACGGCCCCCAGATCATGCCGCTGACGTTCTTGCGCGAAGCGATCAGCTCGATGTCCTGGAACATGATGACGAAGGGCGAGGTCGCCTGATGCTCGCGCTGAATCTCCTGATACATGGTGCTGCGCACCTTGGGATCGTGCTCCAGAACGGCGGCCGCCGTGAGCGCGGTCATCTCCGGAATGTCCCAGGCATTGCGCCAGGCGAGCTTGCCGGTGTTGTTGCCTTCGTCGCTGTTGTCCGGATTACTGGCGAAGGTGTCGGCGTTGGTATGCGGATCCTGATAGTCCGGTCCCCAGCGGCCGATATAGATGTCGTGGGTTCGGGCCCGGTATTTGGTGAGCGTCTGCTTGTTGTCGCCCGGAAGGATCTCGAGCTGGATCCCCGCCTGCGCCCAGGTCGCCTGAATAGCCTGCGCCATGTCCATGGTGCTCGGCACGTTTCGGGTGTCCATGGTCACCGAGAACCCGTCGGCGAGTCCGGCCTGTTGCAGAAGGCCTTTCGCCTTCTCGACGTCGAGCGAATAGGGCTTGTCCTCGATCGCGCCGAGAAAGCCGCTCGGCAGGAAGGACTGGTGGACCTTCACGGAGCCCGCGAGGATGGTGGAGGCCATGCCGTCGTAGTCGATCAGATATTTGAGCGCCTCGCGTACCTCGGGCTTGGCCAGATACTCATTCTTCTGATTGAGGCCGAGATACCAGATGGCGCCCTTCGGCACCTCTTCGACGAAGACCTCGTCATTGCCTGCGAGCGCCTTGACCTGATCGTTCTCCAGATCGCGGGCGATGTCGATGTCGCCTTTTTCCAGGAGGAGCTGCTGCGTGGCGGATTCGGGCACATGGCGCGCGAACACCCGCTTCACGCCGGGTGCGCCGCCCCAATAGTCGGGGTTGGCGTCGATCACCAGATTCTCGTTGGGCTTCCAGGCGCGAAGCTTGAACGGGCCGGAGCCGGCGGACGCCGTGCGCAGCCATTCATGCCCCATGTCGCCGTCTTTCTCATGCGCCATCACCTCCTGCTTGTCGACGACCGAGCCGACGCCGGCGGTCAGGCAATAGAGGAAGAAGGTCGGCGCATAGGCCTCGTCCAGCGTGATCCGCATGGTCCGGTCGTCCACCGCCTTGATCCTCTCCTCGACGTTTTCGGGTGTGAAGCCGAACTGACTGAGGATGAAGGACGGTGTCTTGTTGAGCTTGATCACCCTTTGCAGCGACCAGGCCGCGTCCTCGGCGGTGAGCGGGTTGCCGCTGTGGAAGGTGATGCCGTCCCGGATCTTGAAGGTGTAGGTCTTGCCGTCCTCGCCGATCTCCCAGCTTTCGGCGACGTGGCCCTGGAGGTTCTCGACGTCGTCCACCGGATAGGTGACCAGACGGTCATAGACCTGAGCACCGTATTCGGCGCCGGTGAGCTCGAAGATCTCGGCGGGATCGAGGGTGATCAGGTCGTCGATGCGCCAGGCCTCGACCAGCGTGTCCGCGGGTGTCTCTGCGCAGGCGGCGGACAGGTCCACCGCCGATGCCAGCGCGATCGCGGCGCATCCCGCTGCCAGATTTCTCGCAAATGCCCGTGCCGAAAGTCCGCTCACCTCGCTATCTCCCAAAAGCGTGTCAAATCGGTCTAGGCATACTCGCTTGGCATCCGATGTCAAAGCGTTCTCAGCGCGCGTGCGGCAGCCTGGCGAGGCCTTCGGTCAGCAGCGCGAAGAAGGCATCCGCGTCGACCTCGTCGATGACCAGCGCGTTGGCCGGCTGCTCCAAGCGGCCGCGCCAGTCCACCAGGGTCCGGCCCATGGAAGCCTCGCTCTGAGTGTCGATCGCGACATGGCACTCGCGGCCGGCGAACAACTCGGGGCGCATGACCCAGGCGATCGCACAGGGATCGTGCAGGGGAGCGCCCTGGCCCTCGCCTTTGGCCTGATCGAAGATGTTGTAGAACGTCAGGAGTCCGACCACGGCCTCGCTCACCTCCGTGCCGATTTTCCTGATGGCCTCCAGCCTGGCGGGGGTGACCAGGGCTTTGTGGGTGACGTCGAGGCCGTGCATGACCAGGGGCACACCGGAGCGGAACACCACGTCGGCGGCATGCGGGTCGACATAGATGTTGAACTCGGCGGCCGGCGTGATGTTGCCGACGCCGATCGCGCCGCCCATGAGCACGATCGCCTTGATCCTGGGCACGATGTCCGGCGCGAGACGCAGGGCGAGCGCGATGTTGGTGAGCGGACCCACCGGGCAGAGCGTGACCGTCTTCTCCGGCTGCTTTCTCAGGATCTCGATGATCGCGAGAGCGGCATGGCCGGACGCGAGCGGCGTCGACGGGTCCGGAAGATCGGCGCCGTCCAGGCCGGTCTTGCCATGGACCATTTCCGCGGTCACCAGGTCGCGCACCAGGGGTCGGTCGGCACCGGCATGGACGGGAATGTCGGTGCGGCCGGCAAGCTCGACGATCTTCCGGGCATTCACCTCGGTGAATGCCAGCGGCACATTGCCGGCGACCGCGGTGACCGCGAGCACCTCGATCTCGTCCGGCGAGCCGAGTGCCAGCAGGATGGCGAGCGCGTCGTCCTGGCCGGGATCGCAATCGATGATGACGGGCTGCTTCGTCACGGTCGTCTCCCCACGAAAACAAGTCGGGTCCGAAGCATAGCAAGGCGTTTCGGCGGCGTCGCGCTTTGCCGGCGTTTTTCGACAGAGCCGCGGGAATGCGCTCGCTGCCTGGGGCTAAGGTCCCCCTGCGCTGAGCGCCGGGCCGCCAAAAATTTCATCGTCCACGGCGTATCCTATTGCATGGCCACAAGAGGATTTGGTTGATTTTCAGCCATCAATGATGAAAAATGGTGCAACGCACAATTTGCGCTGCCGGTGCCGTCGCTGACCGTTCGGATGAGAGGAAAGCTGCATGGACGATCGCCAAGGCTACTACTTTGACGATCTCAAGGAGGGCATGAGCGAGGTCTTTTCGAAGACCATCACCGAAGCCGACCTCCTGATGTTCGCCGGCGTTTCCGGCGACACCAATCCGATCCACCTGGATCAGGATTTCGCCAGCCGCACCATGTTCGAAGGCCGGATCGCCCACGGCATGCTGACCGCGAGCCTGGTGTCCACCGTGCTCGGCACCAAGCTGCCGGGTCCGGGCGCCATCTACGTCAACCAGAACCTCCGCTTCCTCGCTCCGGTGCGCATCGGCGACACGGTGATCGCGCGCGCCTCCGTGACGGCACTGAACGGCGAGCGCAAGCGCGTGACCCTCGAGACCACCTGCCGGGTCGGCGACATCAAGGTGCTGGACGGCGAGGCCATCCTGATGGTGCCGAGACGCCCTCGGAACGGCGGCGAGTCCTCGCAGGGATAGGGAACCGGTGCGCTAGCTCTTGTCCGGCATGGCGGCGCCTGCCGCCTCGAAATGCTTCACTGCGGTCTCGAACTTGTCGCGGCAGCCGGTGTTGCAAAAGCCGACGACCTGGCCGGCGTAGAGCGTGAGCGAGTCCGCGGCCACCGGCTTGCCGGACCAGGGGCAGGTGCTGTTGATGCAGTCGTCGAGCGTCAGCGGCGGATTTTGGTCGGGCATCACGGAAGGCTCCATCATGTCAGCAGGACGGCGCTGCCGTCAGGTGGCGGTTGCGGCCGAGCCAGGCGGCACCGCGCACGCCCGAGGAATCGCCGTGGATCGGCGCGCGCAGAGCCGTGCGCACGATATCGGAAAAGACGTAGGTCTGCCAGATCCGCGGCACGGACTCGTAAAGGCGTCCGAGCTGCGAGAGACCGCCGCCCAGGACAATGACATCGGGATCGACGATGTTGATCACCATGGCGAGGCCGCGGGCGAGGCGATGCTCGTAGCGCTGGAGCGTCGTCTCCGCGTCGCCATCCCCGCCGGCAGCGGCGCGCACGATCGCCGGCGGCTCGATCGCCCTGCCGGTGACGCGCCTGTGATCGGCCGCCATGCCGGGACCGGAGAGCCAGGTTTCGATGCAGCCGGTGAGACCGCAATAGCAGTCGGGACCCGGCAGCTCTTCGAGCTTCGGCCAGGGGAGCTGGTTGTGCCCCCACTCGCCCGCGATCGCGTTCGGCCCGGCGAGAGGCTGGCCGCGGATGATCAGGCCGCCGCCGACGCCGGTGCCGATGATCACGCAGAAGACCGAGGCGGCACCCGCGGCGGCGCCGTCGGTCGCTTCGGACAAGGCGAGGCAGTCGGCGTCGTTGGCGATCGCCAGGTCGCGCCCGAGGAAGGCCCTGAGATCGCGGTCGAAGGGCTTGCCGTTCAGCCAGGTGGAGTTCGAGTTCTTCAAAAGCCCGGTCGCCGGCGAGATCGCGCCCGGCGTTCCGAAACCGAGGCTGCCCTTGGCGCCGAGCTCGAATTCGGTCTCGGCGATCAGGTCGCGTATCGCCTCCAGCGTGGCGTCATAGCTGCCGCGCGGGCTCGGCCGGCGCCGGCGTAGGCATTCCTTGCCGTCCTCGTCGAGGGCGATGATTTCGATCTTGGTTCCGCCGAGGTCGATGCCGAGCGCCAGCTCCATGAATACCGTCTGCCTCCTGGTCGGCTGCTGTCTTTTCGCAGCGCGCTATCAGAGCATGTTTTCGCCGGATCATGAAGGCCCGGCTTCCGGCTTCTCGTGCTCGAGAAAGACCAGCCTTGCCGCGCCATAGCGGCGATCCTGCGTCATCGTGAAGCCCATGGGCGGCTCGAGCGCTTCCCTGGCGGCAAGCTCGACCACGATCGTCGCGTCCTCCGCGAGCCAGCCCCGGCCGAGCGCGGCCAGGGCTGTGGCGGCGAGGCCGCTTCGATAGGGCGGGTCCAGGAACGCCAGGTCGAACCGGGCGGGCGGCGCGCCGAGGGCGGACGCATCCGCGCGCCTGATATGGACGGCGTCCGGCCGGCCGAGCGCCTCGACATTGGCCTTTGCCAGCGTGACGTCCCGATCGATCAGCCAGACCTCGCCGGCGCCGCGCGACCAGGCTTCGAGCCCGACGGCGCCGGTGCCGCAGAACAGATCCAGGACGGTGGCGCCCGCGATCAGGCCGGCGCTGTCGAGAATGTCGAACAGCGCCTCGCGCGTGCGCTCGCCGGTCGGGCGCACCGACCGATCGGCCGGCGTCGCCAGGCGCTTGCCGCGAAACCTGCCGCCAATGATCCGAATGCCACCCATGAACGCTCACCCGCCGCTGCCGCTGCGCAACCCCGGATGCAGCATAGCGCCGTCTTTTCGAAAAAACATCGGAATTGACAAAACCCTGTTGATAGTACATCTAAATAAAAGACCGGAAACAAAAAGAAGAGATCAAAGTAAATAATCGATGTCTATTGTTGTATTGATGTCTTCATGTGAACAGCTGTTCACATGTTTGCAGCGCCGGGTGCAGGGGGTGCTCGCGGCGGCTGTGGTCATGATCGCGGTCGTCCAGCCGGCCGCGGCTCATATCCAGGCGGAAGCACCCTGGCATGCGATCGCCTATGCCTATCGCAACACGCTGTTCATGCTCAATCTCGACCCGGTCGACTGGGGGCTGATCGAGCGGATGCTGACCACCGACGATGGTGGCCGCATTCTTGGGCGCCCGGCCTCGGACCGTCTGATCGAGCTGGATCAGACCGCCGGCACCGCGCACTGGCAGGCGATCGAGACCGCGCTGATGGCCGAGAATGCCGCAGCGCTGCACGCGGCGACCACGCGCGCGCTGTCCTCCGCGATCCGCCAGCATCTCGCCAACGCCGCGGCGGCGCTGGAGCAGCCTGGCCTTGCCGGCGCCGAGATCGATCAGGCGCAGGCCCTCTATCGCGCGCTTGCCGACGGCATCAGGGAGACCGATCCCGAAGGTTTTCGCGCCCTCGGGCTCGCCTGGCTGGAGCTGGCATCGAGTGTTCGTCAGTCCGGCGTGATCGGTGACGACGGCCTGCCGGCGGACCGGGAGGCCTTCTCCTCGGCGCGCGCGCTGCTCGCAAGCTATCTCTCCCAGAATTTCGAGCCTGCGGCGTTTGCGCCGCGCGGTCGCTACGAGCCGATCCCGGAGCAGCGTTTCCTCGCCGATCCCTTTGCCAAGATGGCGCCCTGGCTGCCGCCCGGCAGCGACATCAACGATCAGGATCCGCTGCCGCGGCTGGTCCTGAACTTCGAGGAGCAGGGCATCGACGAGCGTGACGTCTTCCTGGTGGCCTTTGGCGACATGCTGTTCGACAGTCCCGAGATCTTCGGCGATCCGGCGAAGAGCCTCGGACTCGCCTGCTCCACCTGCCACAATCGCAGCGACGCCAATCAGCGTTTTTATATCGGCGGCATCAGCCCGCATCCGGGCGCGATCGACGTCGACGGCAGCTTCTTCAATGCGCGCTTCAACGATCACCGCAGCGATCCGCTGGACATTCCGAGCCTGCGCGGCCTGCGTTTCACCGCGCCCTACGGCCGGGACGGGCGCTTCGCCAGCCTGCGCGACTTTACCCGCAATGTGATCGTCAACGAGTTCAAGGGCCCGGAGCCAAGCCCGCTGATACTGGATGCGCTGATCGCTTACATGCTGGAGTTCGACTTCCTGCCGGCGCCCCATCTGGAGCGGGACGGCCGTCTGAAGGTGACGGCTTCGGAGGCGGCAAAGCGCGGCGAGGTCCTGTTCACCAAGGCTTTCCCCTCGATGAACGGCCAGTCCTGCGCGAGCTGCCACAGCCCAGGCTCGCATTTCACCGACAACCACGTGCACGATATCGGCTCGGCCGGCACGGGCGCGGCCAGCGGGTTCAGCGGCGCGTTCGATACGCCGACCCTGCTCGGCACACTGCACACCGCCCCCTATTTCCACGACGGCCGATTTTCGACGCTGGCCGAGGTGGTGGCCTGGAAGGACGAGACCTTCGGCCTCGGGCTCGACGAGGCGGAGAAAAGCGATCTCACCGCTTATCTGCAGGCGGTCGGCGAAGGGGCCGACCCCTATCAGATCTTCGATGAGGAGGCCACGCCGTTCCGGCTGATGGTCGAGGAGCTCAGCGTGTTCCTGAGCACGCTCGACACCCTCATTCCCGAGCGCGACCGCGAGCATGCCGACCTGCTGCTGCGCACGGTGGCCGGTGACATGGAGCTGGATGCCAGCGCCATGTCCAACCGGGATGCACGCGACAAGACGCTGACCCTGGCCGAACGTCTCTGGCAGCTGCGCGACATGGTTCTGCGCGAGGCCTGGGACGAGGCGGTGGTGGCCTGGAAGGATTACCAGGAGATGGCGGATGCTTATGATTCGGAGCTGCGCTGATGCCTGAATCGACGCGTCGGACGATCATGAAGGCTTTGGGCGCGCTGGCGCTCACGGCGGGGATTGCGCCGTTGCGGCCGGCATTCGCCGAGGATGCCGGCCTCACGCTCGCCTTCATTCCACAGGAAAATCCGGAAAAGCTGCTGGGCGATATCGAGGTCATCACCGCCTATCTCAGCGGGCGCATCGGCGTGCCGGTCCAAGGTTTCGTCACCCTCGATCATGCCGCCGCCATAGAGGCGCTGCGCAGCGGCACCGCGGACATCTCGTTTGCGGGTGCCTTGCCCTATGTGTTCGCCCACGAGATCTTCGGCGCCGAGATCCTGCTCGCCGAAGTCTATCGCGGCTCCTCGACCTACACCGCGCGTCTGTTCGTGAGAAAAGACAGCGGGATCGAGACGCTGGCCGATCTGCGCGGCAAGACCGCGGCCTTTGCCGATCCGATCTCCGAGTCCGGCTATCTCTATCCGCTCGACATTCTCGCCAGCGCCGGTCTTCTCGAGCCGAGCGCCGACCCGCATGTCTTCTTCCGCGAGGTCTATTTCGCAGGCGGTTATCAGCAGGCGATCCAGGCGGTCGCCAACGGCCTCGTGGATGTCGCCGGCGTCAGCGAATTTTCCGACATGCTGCTGACCCCGGCGCAGCAGACTGACATTCGCTGGGTCGCCGAAAGCCGGCCCATCCCCTCCCATGCGGTGATTGCCAGGCCGTCTCTCGATGCGGACCTAAAAAGCGCGTTCAAGCAGGCCATGCTCGACCTCAACACGCCGGAGAACCGGTATCTCCTGAAACATGTCTACGGACCGGACGGCTATGTTCTCGCCGACCATGAGGCCTACCGCGAGGTCACCGAGATCGCGAGACGCTATGGCTTACTTGGCTGATCGGGAGGGGGGGCTGCGCATGGACGCGTATCCCCGGACCGCAAGCGATCGTTCGGCGCCCGTCGCCGAAACCGTGGTTCGCCTCGATCATGTGCAGATGCGCTATCCGGGTCAGGACACGCTTGCGCTCGATATCGAGACGCTCGCGGTGAGGGAAGGCGAGCGCGTCGCCCTGATCGGCCCGAGCGGCGGCGGCAAGACCACGCTGTTGCGGCTGATGAACGGCACGCTGTCGCCGACATCGGGGGAGATCGAGGTTCTGGGCGAGCGTCTGAACCGGAGCTCGCAGCCGCGCGAGCAGCGCCGGCGCACGGGCATGATCTTTCAGGGCTTTGCCCTGGTCGAGCGCGCGACGGTTCTGCAGAACGTGCTTTCCGGCCGCCTCGGCTACGCCCATCCCTGGCTGTCCCTGTTCGGCAGGTTCTCGGACGAGGATCGGCGGCTCGCGAGGGAGGCGATCGCCGAGGTCGATCTGCTGGCGAAGATGCATGCGCGCGTGGACAGCCTGAGCGGCGGCCAGCGCCAGCGGGTGGCGATCGCGCGCGTGCTCGCCCAGGCGCCGGATCTGATCCTCGCGGACGAGCCGGTGAGCCAGCTCGATCCCACCCTGACGCTGGAGATCTTCGATCTGCTGACCAGGGCCTGCCAGCGCCGAGCGGCGACCCTGATCATGGCGGTGCACCAGCCCGATCTGGCGCTCGCGCATATGGAGCGGATCATTGCGGTCAAGGAGGCCCGGATTCTGGTCGACGGTCCGCCGGCTGCCATCGACGAGGGGGTGAGAGCGCGCATCTATGACCGCGACGCCGAACGCCGCCCGGCCTGATCCCACGCACGCCGCCGCCGTCACGTCGGAGGCCGACGCGAAAGGTGGCCTGCCGATCCTGCCGGTCACCCTTCTCATCCTGGGGCTGTTCGCCTGGTCCTGGTGGAGCCTGGACGTCCAGGTGGTGAAGGTCGAGGGGGCCGCCAAGCGCCTCGCGCAGTTCTTCTCGGGCCTGGTCCCGCCCGACCTCACGGTCATGGAGACGGTGCTGCGCTCGACCGTCGAGACCCTGCAGATCGCCTATGTCGCAACGGTGCTGAGCGCCCTGCTGTCGCTCGGTGCCGGCCTGCTCGCCGCGGCCAATCTGACCCCGGCCTGGGTCCATCAGCCCGTGAAATGGGTGCTCGGCGTGATGCGCGGCATTCCGCTCATCCTGGTCGCCCTGGTGTTCGTGGTGACCATCGGCTTCGGCGCGCTTGCCGGCGTGCTCGCCATCACCTTTCATGCCACCGGCATGCTCGGCAAGTTCTACGCCGAAGCCCTCGAGAATGCCGATCCCAGGCCGCTCGAGGCGCTGGAGAGCGTCGGCGCCAGCTGGGCGCAGCGGGTGCGCTTCGGTGCGCTCGCCCAGGTCGCCCCCGACCTGGTGCGCGACACCCTGTTTCGCTTCGAGCTCAATTTCCGCGAGTCCCTGGTGCTCGGCCTGGTCGGCGCCGGCGGCGTCGGCTTCTACATCCAGCTCTACGCCCGCGCGTTCCAATATGAGAAGGTCGCCACGCTCACCCTGGTCGTGCTGCTGATGGTGGTTCTGATCGAGCAGCTCAGCACCTGGTGCCGCCGCCGGCTGCGCTGAGGCGGCCAGGCCGCGGGTCTCCACCGTGAAATGTCTCAGACTAAAGTCGGTATGTTCGCCTTGCGGTGTCGTCAGGCTAGGCTAATCTCAATGGCAGCCGATGCGTCGTCATGAACGGCTGATTCGATCGACCGCCATTGAAGTGATTTGATGAGGGAGCCTCCGCCGATGAAGCCTGTAGCCGTCCTTGCCGCCTTTTTCCTGCCGCTAGCCGGTGCCGCTTTCGCCCAGGAGCTCTCGGACTCGCCCGAAGGTGCACGCGCCTACATCATCTCCCCCGCTGACGGCGACGTCGTGACCAGCCCGGTGACCGTCGTGTTCGGTCTGACCCGGATGGGCGTGGCGCCCGCCGGCATGGAACGCATCGACACCGGCCATCATCACCTGCTGATCGACGCCGAACTGCCCTATATGGACGAGCCGATTCCCTCCAGCGACAACTACCTGCATTTCGGCGGCGGCCAGACCGAGGTGCAGCTCGATCTTGAGCCGGGTGAGCACCATCTGCAGCTCCTGCTCGGCGATTCCAACCACATCCCGCACAACCCGCCAGTCATGTCGGAGCCGATCACCATCACCGTGAAATAGCAGTGGAACGTCCACGGCGCGGTTTTTGACCGGCACCGCCAGGCCCCCTCAGGTTTGCGGCCAGGTTCAGGACGGCGGTTGCTTGCGATGGGCTCGGCGGATTGAACGCCCGGCCTTGGGACTCGAATGAACGAAGTGAGGTGGTCACACCACCTTACCGTCCTTCGGCCGCTTCCAGCGCCTCTTCCGCCTCCAGCCAGCGCGTCTCCGCGTGTTCGACCGCCGCTTCGAGTTCGGCATGCCGCTTCAACAGCGTATCGAGCTCGTCGCCGAGCGAGCGGTAGGTCGTCTCGTCGGCGAGCGTGGCGGCGATGGTCGCGCGCTCGCTCGACAGCCGCTCCAGCTCCTTTTCCGCCGCGCGCGCGGCCTGGCGCCGCTTGAGGAGCTCGCCGCGCTCGACCGGCCGGCGGCGTGCCGGATCGTCCCGGGATTTGGCCGGCTTTTCCTGCCGGGCTTCCCTGGCCGCGGACGCCGAACCGCCGAGCAGCAGCCGGCGGTAGTCGTCGAGATCGCCGTCATAGGGCCGCACACGGCCATCGGCGACCAGCCAGAGGCGGTCCGCGGTCAGCTCGATCAGATGCCGGTCGTGGCTGATCAGGATGACCGCGCCCGCGAATTCGTTGACCGCCTGAACCAGAGCTTCGCGCGAATCGATGTCGAGGTGGTTGGTCGGCTCGTCGAGCACGAGAACCTGCGGCCGCCCGGCGCTGAGCAGAGCGAAGGTCAGCCGCGCCTTTTCCCCCCCGCTCAGCCTGCCGGCCGCGAGTTCGGCCCGATCCTGGCCGAGGCCGAAGCGTGCCAGGTGGGCGCGAAGGCGCTCCGGGCGCTCCCCCGGAAGCAGGCGGGCCAGATGCTCGAGAGCGGTGTGCTCGGCGTCGAGCTCCTCGATCTGATGCTGGGCGAAATAGCCGACTTCTAGCTTGGGCGGGCGCACGATCTCGCCCGCCATCGGCGCCAGCTGTCCGGCGATCAGCTTGGCGAAGGTGGATTTGCCATTGCCGTTGGCGCCGAGCAGCGCGATCCGGTCGTCGGGATCGATCCGGAGGTCGAGGCGATCGAGCACCACCTTGTCGCCATAGCCGGCCTGGACGCGGTCGAAGGTCAAAAGCGGCGGTGGCGGCACCTCGGTCTCGGGAAAGGCAAGCCGGATGCTCGGCTCATCCAGGATCTGCGCCACGGGATCGAGCCTGGCCAGCGCCTTCAGG
Source organism: Alphaproteobacteria bacterium (assembly GCA_041398025.1). Lineage (GTDB taxonomy): Bacteria > Pseudomonadota > Alphaproteobacteria > Geminicoccales > Geminicoccaceae > JANQPX01. The sequence continues at coordinate 103,456 of JAWKVM010000008.1, read as the reverse complement.
CGGCTCTGCGCCTGGCGTGCCTTCGATGCCTTGTAGCGGAAACGGTCGACGAAGGCCTGCATGTGCTTGCGCTTCGCCTCGACCTTGACGCGCTCCTTCTCCAAAAGCACCTGCTTTTCCCGCCGGATGCGCTCGAAGTCGTCATAGCCGCCGCTATAGGCGGTGAGCTTCAGGGCATCCAGGTGGATGATGCGCTCGGGCACGTGGTTCAGCAGATCGCGATCATGGCTGACCAGCAGCAGCGTGTGCGGATAGCGGCGCAGATAGGCCTCGAGCCAGAGCGTCGCTTCGAGGTCGAGATGGTTGGTCGGCTCGTCGAGCAGCAGAAGATCGGGCTCGGCAAAAAGGGCGGCCGCAAGCGCCACGCGCATGCGCCAGCCGCCGGAAAAGCTGGAGAGCGGCTGATGCTGCGCCGTCTCCTCGAAGCCGAGACCGCGCAGGATGGTGCTGGCGCGCGCCGGTGCCGCGTGCGCGCCGATATCGGCAAGGCGGGTCTGGGTCTCCGCGATCTCTTCCGCGGTTTCCGCCCGCTCCGCCGCGCGCAGAACCTCGGCGCGCTGCTGATCGGCGGCCAGCACCGCCGCATGTGGTGTCATCTCGCCGCCCGGGGCGTCCTGGGCGACCCAGCCGATCCTGACCGCGTTCCGTCTTTTGACGTCGCCGCGATCCGGCTGCAGGTCATCGCGGATCAGCCGGAGCAGCGTGCTCTTGCCCGCACCGTTCCTGCCGACCAGCCCGACCCGCTGCCCGGCCGGCAGATGCACGCTGGCACCTTCCAGCAGCAAGCGCCCGCCAATGCGCAAGGTGACGTCGTTCAGATGAAGCATGAGCGCAATGTAGAGATTTTTGAGGCGCTGTCGACGGCCTGGCTCGCTGATCGAGCCCGAGACATCTCTCGATGTCGACCGCCAAGCCGCCGGTGCTCATGCCATGCCCGCCGGTTCGCCGGCGCGGGCAGCCCGGGCGCGCGATCAGGCCGTGATCGGGGCCGGTGCCGAGGTCCGATCTGTCGGGGTCGCCGGCGCTGCCGGCGACGTTCCCGACTTGGCGAGCGTCGCCCAGGAGTCCCGAAGCTCGCTGATCATGCCGATCAGCTCGTCGCAGATGGCCGGATCATCCTCCATGTTGATCGCCTGCAGGCGGAAGATGTAGTGGGTGTAGAGCCGATCCAGCTGGGGCGCGATCTCGCCGCCCTTGTCGTGATCGAGGCAGCCCTGCAGTGCTTCCAGGATCAGGGTCGCCTTCTGCACGGCCATGAATCGGTCGTTGATCCGGCGATTGGCGATCGCCGTGCGCGCATTGGCGATGTGACGAAGAATGCCGTCATAGAGCATGACGATCTGCTTGGCCGGCGGGATGGTGTCCACAGCTTGGCCGTAAGCGTTCATCGCCTTTCGCATTGCCGTCATGTCGAAGCTCTCATCCCTATGTGGTCCGATTCCGTCTTGCGGACCCTATGGTCTCATCGAAGCCCTAATTTTCTGCTAGTGACGTGGCCATTTCACGATTTCGCCAGTGGCGCCTGGCAGCGCGGCCTGTCGGGCATCGGAGGAAGACGGCGGCCGGCGGCATCGTCGTCCAGACGCGTGGCCCGGGTGGCATGACCACGACAATCGACCCCCGCCGTCATTGCCGGGAAGGGCGGTACGCAGCCAGGTTTTCGGCATTTGCCGGGGAAGTCCATGGTCGACGACACATCACGAGTTGTTGCCGAAGGCGGCGTCGATCTGGCTGCGGATGCTCTCTAGAAGGGTGTTCATGGACGCGAGCGCGCTTTCCATGGCGGCAAAACGGTTCAGCATGATTTCCCGCTGGCGTTCGAGTCGCTCTTCCATGCGTTCGATCCGCGCCTGGCCCCGTTCGTTCTGCTGGGTCAGCGTGTCGACCTGAGCGCCGATGGTGCCGCTGTCATTGTCGAGCAGCTGGGTGGCCGCAGCCTGGATCTGCGCGCCGACGCCGACGGAGAGGTCGAGCTGAATGCCACTGGCCGACGCATTGCCATTATAGAGCACCTGCAGGCCTTCGGCATCTCCCGACAGCACGGTCAGACGCTTGCCGTCGACCTGGACGCTGCCGTCATCGCTGCCGTCGGGATTGCCGCCGATATTGGCGGACACGATGGCACCATCGGCATAGGCGACATTCAGCGTGTAGCCGCTCTGGCTATATTGGGTGCGATCGCTGAAGCCGACCAGAAGGACGTCCGAAGACGAGCTGGAAAAGTCGAAGGCGAACAGATCGCGCACGGCATCCGGTCGATTGAGCAGGGCCTCGTCGAGCTTGGCCTCGTCGATCGCGAGCGTATTGGCGAGCAAGGGGTTGCCGACCTCGGCCTTGCCCAGAATGGTGATGCCGATCTCGGCGAGGCTGCTGAAGGCTGCGTCGCCGCCCTGGACCGCGCCGCCGATCGCGTTCGACAGCTTCGAGCGGATTTCGGAGAGCACGCTGGTGCCGGCGAGCAGGCCTTCGACGATCTCGCCGTCTTCGTCTTCGATCTCCGACTGTGCCTGGGTATTGATATAGGTGCGCAGCTCGTTATAGGCGTCGACCATGTCGACGATGGACGACTTGACCTGGTTGAGATCGGGCTCGACATCGAGGGTTACGGTGGTGCCGGCTTCCGCCTTGAACAGGCTGAGCGTGACGCCGTCCAGGACATCGTCGATGGTGTTGGTCTGGCGCTCGATGACGTCGACTCCGCCGATGGCTTCCAGCCCGTCCACGCGGATCTGCGCATTGTTGGCGGCCTGCAGCTGGTTCTTGATCGCGCTGCCGCTGTCGATGATGCCGAGTCCGAGCAGAATTTCGTCGTCGCCGGGGGCCGCGACGCCGCCGCTGTCCGTGAGCGTGATCGCGGCGTCGGTGCCGGTCTCGTCGGCGGTCAGGGTCAGGATGTGCTCGTTCGCGGAAATCGTGATGATGCTCGCCGTGACGCCGGAGGCATTGTCCCCGCGGTTGGCGCTGTTGATGCGGTCGCGCAGATCCAGGAGCGAGTCGTCGGTGCCGATGCTGATCGCGACGCCGTTGATCTCGAAGGTGCCCTGCAAACCGAGCGGATCGCCGGTCGTGCCGGCGATGCTGTCGCTTGCGATCTTGTGCGCGGAGGCGACCTGCACGACTTCGATGGTATGGCCGGTCGCCTGGGCGCGGTTGGTGGTGCTGGCGCCGAGGATCTCAGCGGCCGCGGACGGCGACTGGGCGTCGCTGCGGCGTGACGAGGCAAACACGCTCTTGGTTTCGAAAATGTCGCTCGAACCGTCGAAGCTCACCTTGCCGCTGAGCCCGTCCACGGCGTCGAGGAGATTGCGCGTCAGGGCCTCGATATCGCCGAGGATCGCGATCTTGGCGTCATTGTCGGAAATGCGCTGCTCGATGCTGTCGATCGGAATGCGCCGGGCGGCCATGATCCCGTCGACGGCGCCCGCCGCGTCGATGCCGCTGTTCAGACCGGAGAATGAGACCCGCCCCCTGGAATCGACACTCAGGCTGTCGAGATTGAGGTTGGTTGCCATGATCCCGCGGTCCTATCAGGCCTGCTGATCGACGAGGGACTGGCGCAGGGACGCATAGAGGCGCACCAGCTCCTCGGACGGATACTGGGTGACGACATCACCGGTCGTTTGATCCCGGACCTCGACGATCTGGCGGCCTGAACCTTCGTCGTGATAGGTGCGAAGATTGAACTTTTCGCTGGCGACGAACTCTCTCAGCTGCTCGGCCATATGCAGATCGGCCTCGTCGACGTCGTTGGCGTTGTCGAGGACGGCCGCCGACCTGCCTTCGGTGGGGCGATCGGCGGACGCAAGCTCGCGCTGCAGAAGCTGCGCTCGTTCCGAAGCAGGTGACGGAGCCTGAGGCCCCTTCACCCGGGTCTCGGTCTGACCTGATGATGTGGGCCCCGGCATCGATACCGGATTCACGTTCATGATCTTGACCTTTTAATGCTCTCGTCCAGCGGGTGGGGAGGGCGCTGCGCCCTCCCCTTGCGCCCGACTAGTTCAGCAGTCTCAGGAGGTTCTGCGGCATCTGGTTGGCCTGGGCCAACATGGCGACACCGGCCTGCATGAGCACCTGCTTGCTCGAGAACTTCGTCATTTCCTGGGCGATGTCGAGGTCGACCAGCGTGCTGCGCGCGGCCTCGGCATTTTCCACGGAGATGTTGAGGTTCGCCGAGGCGAAATCCAGTCTGTTCTGCGCGGCACCGACGTCCGAGCGGGACTCGTTCAGATTGTCGATGGCCGTGTTGACCGCTTCGAGAGCGGCTGCTGCCGTCTCTTCCGTGTCGATCGTCGTGCCGGTCAAACCGAGCGACGCGGTGTTGATCGCATCCACGCTGAAGGTCAGGGAGTCTTGGGACTCCGTGCCGGTGCCCAGCTTGAAGGTGAGCGATAGCTCGGACGAGCCGGAATACTCCCCGTCGGTGGCAGCGGCGATGCTGGTGGTGGAGTCGAAAGCGGTGTTGAGGGCGATGGTGAAGGAGCCTGGCGCCGGCGCCGTGCCCGAGCCTTCGACCGTCACCGTGGTGGCACGGGTCAGCGCACCGTCGGTGCCGAGTGCCTCGGTATTGATGGCGCCGGAATAGCTGCCCTCGGCGGTGGTGATGTAGAAGGCCGCCGTATTGGCCGTCGAGTCGTAGTCGAAGGAAATGCTGAATTGGGCGGCCGTCGTCCCGCCACCGTCGTCGATGCCCTGTGCGGTGATCGAGGCGACGCCGTCCGCGACCTCGAAGCCCGAGGCCGCGGTGATCTCGATCGCGCCGTCGAGCAGCTTGGTGCCGGCGAAGTCGGTATCGTCGGCGATACGGTCAATTTCGTTGAACAGAGCCTGATATTCCGTGTCCAGGAAGTCCCGCTCGGTCGACGAGAGATTGCCTGAAGAGGATTGGATGGCCAGGACCTTCATGCGGGTCAGGATGTCCGAGGCGGTGCTCATGGCGCCGTCGGCGATCTGCAGCATCGAATTGGCCTGGCCGGAGTTCACCACCGCCTGCTTCAGGCCCATGACCTCGGAATTCAGGCGCTGGCCGATGGCCATGGAGGCGGCGTCGTCGCGTGCGTTCACGACGCGCTTGCCGGTCGAAAGCTTGCCGAGCGAGTTGGAGGCCGCAGTATCGTTGATCTGCAGGTTGCGATGGGCGACATTGGCGGCGTAGTTGGAAACGACATTCAAAGGCATAGATGTACCTCCTACGTGGATGGTGATGGCGAGCGGCTACTTGCCGCTTAAACCGGCGCTTGCGCGACCGGGTCTTGACCTACTGTCGCCAATATTAGCCGGCGAAATGTAAAGAAATCGCTAAGAGCCCGTTTTTGAAGTTTTCTGGCGATTTCATGGGTTTGCCAATCGCCTGGCGAGAAGCTGGATGATGGCGACGACGGCGATGGCTTTGGAATGTTCGATCAGCCGTTCGAAATCTTTGGCGAGACGGCGGTTGCGACCAAGCCAGCCGAAGGTGCGCTCGATCACCCAGCGTTTTGGGATCACTTCGAACCCTTCGGCGTGCGGTGGCCTTTTGACAATCTCGAGCCGGAGCCTGGCGCCGGCTGCGTTGTTCGCGGCGATAGGTCCCTGATAGCCGGCATCGGCGAAAAGACAGTGCAGCCAAGGAAACTGCCGCTTGATCCAGCGGCAGGCCAAGGCCAGCCCATCACGGTCTTGGATGTTGGCCGCATGCACCGCCAGATTGAGGGGCAAGCCGATGGTGTCGGTGACCAGATGGCGCTTTCTGCCATTGATCTTTTTTCCGGCGTCATAGCCGCGCAATCCGCCAGCTTCTGTGGTTTTCACGCTCTGGCTGTCGACAACGCCTGCCGTCGGTGACGCCTCCTTGCCGTCCTGCTCGCGCGCCTGCATCAAGAGGATCATCCAGATGCGATGCCATATCCCTTCCTGCCAGAAGCGCCGGAAATAGCCATAGACCGTGCTCCATGGTGGAAAGTCTTTCGGCAGCAAGCGCCACTGGCATCCAGTCCTCACGAGATAAAGGATCGCGTTCAAGACCTCGCGCAGATCCGTCGTCCGTCGCCGACCACCATGTCTCGCCGGCGGCAACAGGGGCTCGATCAAGCCATACTCGTCATCGGTGACGTCGCTTGCATAGCGAGCGTTCAAACGCTCATAGTGCGTTCGAGCGAAAGCAGTCCACATCGGTCATGGCTCCGTCGTTCCTGGCAGAATTCGGATGCCATAACTGGCTGTTTTCGCTCAACTTCTTTTAAAACGGGCTCTGAGAGCGCCCCCACGAAGTTTCGGCTCACACCGGATGTCGGATCGTTGGGCCGCCAGTCACGTCGCTGCCCGCAGGCGAGGTGAGGGGATGCCGTCGGCATGATGGATCGATTCGGGTAACCGCGTGGTCCCTATGGCAAACGAAAGGGCGTCAACGGCTGGACGACCAAGACTCGTTGCCCGACCAGTCTGGGGCCCATGGCCTTGCCGAGCTTGCAGGCTTGACCTTGGGCTTTGCGTCATTCTATTCGCCCGACGCGACGCCATCGAGCGCGTCTGGACAAATCTGTGACCGGAGACTGCGTACAGTGCGCGACGTCTGGAACAAGCCGATCGATGAGATCGGCCGCATCCGGTCATCTTGCATGCCGACTGCCCGTATCGCCCTCATCTGCCGGGTGATCTGACCTCGACGATCGGGCTGCACGCCGGTTGCGCACCCCATCCGTCTGTCGTCGAGCGGTGCCGAAGTCGGTCCGGCAAGCGGATGAGGAGGCTAAGCTTCAGCCTGCTCCCCTATCGAAGGAGAGGGGAAAGGGCTTCATGGCCTTCCCGCGCTCGGTCGGATTACTGGAGGAGACGCAGCAGGTTCTGCGGCATCTGATTGGCCTGAGCCAGCATAGCGACGCCGGCCTGCATGAGGACCTGCTTGCTGGAGAAGCTGGTCATCTCCTGTGCAAGATCCAAATCCACCAGCGTGCTGCGCGCGGCCTCGGCGTTTTCCACGGAGATGTTGAGGTTGGACGAGGCGAAGTCCAGCCTGTTCTGCGCGGCACCGACGTCCGAGCGGAACTCGTTCAGCGTGTCGATTGCGTTGTTGATCAACTCGAGCGCGGCACTCGCGTTCTCGACGGTGTCGAGGGTCGAGCCGAACAGGCCGAGCGAGGTGGTGTTGATCGCGTCCAGTGTAAAGCTCAGCGAGTCCTCGGACTCGGTCCCGGTGCCCAGCTTGAAGGTGAGCGACAGGCTGGAGGAACCGGAGAAGGCCTGGGTGACGGCGGCGATATCGGTGTTGGAGTCGAAGGCGGTATTGATGGCAATGGTGAACGAGCCCGGTGCCGGAGCCGTGCCGGACCCTTCGACAAGAACCGCCGTGGCGCGGAGCAGTGCACCGTCGGTGCCCAGGACTTCGGTGTTGATGGCGCCGGAATAGCTGCCCTCGGCGGTCGTGATGTAGAAGGCCGCGGTGTTGGCTGTTGAGTCGTAGTCGAAGGAGATGCTGTACTGGGCGCCGGAGGTCGCCGTGCCGGCACCGATGCCCTGTGCGGTGATCGAGGCGACACCGTTGGCGACGGCGAAACCCGTGGCCGCGGTGATCTCGACCGCGCCGTCGAGCAGCTTGGTGCCGGCGAAATCGGTATCGTCGGCGATACGGTCAATTTCCGCGAATAGAGCCTGATATTCCGTGTCCAGGAAGTCGCGTTCGGTCGTGGAAAGGTTGGCCGATGACGACTGAATGGCCAGGACCTTCATGCGGGTCAGGATGTCCGATGCGGTGCTCATGGCGCCATCGGCGATCTGCAGCATCGAATTGGCCTGGCCGGAATTGACCACGGCCTGCTTCAGGCCCATGACCTCGGCGTTCAGGCGCTGGCCGATGGCCATGGAGGCGGCGTCGTCGCGGGCATTGACGACGCGCTTGCCCACGGAAAGCTTGGCGAGCGAGTTGGAGGCCGCCGTATCGTTCATCTGCAGGTTGCGGTGAGCGACGTTGGCGGCGTAATTGGAGACGACGTTCAATGGCATGGGGAGAACTCCTCTCTAAACAGCGCGGGCAATCAGCTGGCGTTCGGCTGACCAGAGACCTTTTGACTGCCGTGGATGAAGCCGCGGCAATGACCGAGCTGGTTCGGCGTGCCCTCGACGAGCTTCCAGCCCTGAACGTGTTGAAAGCCCGCGCTGCGCACCATGTGGCCGAGACAATGGATGGTCGGCACCCACCAATTCGTGCGGTTTTTGCCATACTGGTCGTCCGGATAGAACTCCATGACCATCTGGCCGCCCGGATAGCCGGCGCCGAAGCCGCCGCGATAGGGGCTGAAGTCGTCGAGGATCGCGCTCTCCATATGCAGATCGTGATCGCAGACGCTGGCGATTCGATCGAGGGCGAGCATCGGGTAGCGAAGATGGTAGAGAACGCCGAAACAGAAGACGGTATCGAATTGGCCGAGCCGCTCTTCGCTGATGTCATAGACCGACATCTCGATGCGCTGACAGGCGTCGTGATCGAAGCCCAGCGCGTCCCGGCAAAGATCGAAGGTCTGCCAGCCCGGCCGGTCACGCTTGTCGAGCGCCCCGAGATAGTCGGAGAAATCGTCGATCGCGACGACTTCGCGGGCACCACGCTTCATGGCCTCGAACGACCAGTAGCCGTCCCAGGCGCCGATATCGAGGACACGCTTGCCGCTGAGGTCGTCCGGGATCTGATAGGCGGCCTGGTTGAGCGGCGCCCATCCGGGAGTCACGATGCCGCCCGGGAGCTCGATCCTGTGATACCAGTAGGGCTGCGCTTCGATCGCTTGCCTGAGCGCGTCGCTGTCGGCCTCGCCTGCCGCTGTCGCACGGGCTTGGGCTGTCATGGAACTCTCCTTGTTTGATCTCCGGACCGCTGATCGCACCAGATCTGCCAGACAGCGCGAAAGGCCTGCTCCATCGCGGATGCGTGGCCTTGGCTGTTGCAGAGCGGTGACTTCATGAGCGAGTTACGAAGAGAATGGCGCATGGTCTTGAGCAGGCCCGGATTTTCCGCGAGCAGACGTGCGGTCAGCACATATTCGTCGCGGGTCGAGGCGATGCCGGCGGGAAAACCGATGGCGCTCAGCAGGCTGGCGCCGACGCGGCTGGCATGACGGTCGCCCAGAAGGGCGACCACGGGCACGCCCATCCAGAGGGCTTCGCAGGTGGTGGTCGTGCCGTTATAGGGAAAGGTGTCGAGTGCGATGTCGATGTCGTTATAGACGCCGAGATGGCTTTCCGGCGTCTGCCGAAAGGCGCAGAAGCTGACCCGCTCCGGATTGATGCCGTGGGTCTGCATGCCCTCGCGGATCGTCGCCTGCGCGGTCGGATCGGCGCTGCTGGTCGATTTGCACAAGAGGCGCGAGCCGGGGACCGCATGCAGGACATCGGCCCAGGTGGCAATGACCGCGGGATTGATCTTGGAGAAATTGTTGAACGAGCCGAAGGTCACATGGCCCCGGTGCTGGTGTGGCGCGGGCTCGATCGGTGGCGCATGATTGGGAATGGCGTAGCAGAGAAAGCAGCCACCGAGGCGGATCAGAGTCTCGCTGTAATCCTCGTCCACACCGTCGGGATCGGTGATGCCGTCGGTGATGCGGTAGTCGATCGCCGGCAGACCGGTGGTGTTGGGATAGCCGATATAGGTCATCTGGATGGGGGCCGGCCGCGCGGTGAAGGCCAGCAGGCGCGTGTCCCTGGTGTAGCCGGCGAGGTCGATCAGAATGTCGATGCCGTCGCTTCGGATCTGTGCCGCCAGCGCCTGGTCGCTCAGATTGAACACATTGCGCCAGCCGGTGACCTGCTCGCGCAGCGCCTGGCTGACCATGTCCTCCTTTGCGACATGGGCATAGGCGACCACGTCGAAACGATCCCGATCGAAGGCGTTGAAATAGGCCTGGGTGAAATAGGCGACGGAATGGGCGCGGAAATCCGGCGAGACGAAGCCGATGCGCAGGCGCCGGTCGGGATCGTGCGGCAGGGCGAGGCCATCCTGGTCGAGCAGCGGCAGGCTCTGGGCAAAGTGGCGGCCGACAGCGAAATGCGCGTCGCGTAATGCAGCCGCCGACAGATCCGGATCGTAATTCATGTACATGAGCCGGGTTGCCTGCAGCGGAAAGGCCTCCGGCGCCAGCGTCTTCGTGCGTGCCATTTCCGCGAGACCCTCGCGGATCCTGCACTGGCTGAACAGCATCATGCCCCTGAGATTGGCGGCGTTGGCCGCCTGATCGCAGCCGTCAGGAATGGCATCGAGATGCTCGGCCATGGCGTCGAAACGGCTGACCCGGTGCATGATCGATGCGAGCATCGCGCGCATTTCCGCATGTTCGCCCTGCTCGATCACGCGTTCGCCGATGGTCCTCGCGAGCTCGATCTGATTCTGAACGATCGCCAGCCTTGCCAGCTGCAGCAGCCAGGAACGCCGGTCCGGCTCGATGTCGACGGCCTGCCGATAGAGCGCCAGTGCCTGTCGCTTGTCGCTGGCGCCGATGCAGGCCTCGGCACATTCGACGAGGAGTTCGGCATCGCTCGCGACATGGGGAAGAAGCCTGTCGACAGCCTGTCTCACCTCCTTCCAGCGCTCATCGGCCACCAGGCAGCGAAGCAGGTTCTTCAGGGCCGGGAGATGACCTGGGTCGACGGCGAGCGCCTGCTCATAGGCGAGAAGGGCGTCGTCGATCCGGCCCTGCTCCTTCAGCCGGTTCGCCAGATTGAGATGGAAGCCCGGATCCTTCGGCCGGAGGGCAATCGCCTGACGGCTGAACTGTTCGGCCTGGTCCACCATGTTGAGCTGGCCGAAGGCGACGCTCAGGAAATTCAGGGCGTCGGGGTGATTGGGACAGCGGCTCAGAATGTCGCGAAGCGGCGGCAGCGCCTGCTCGGCATGGCCGGCCTGGAGCAGCCTCTTGGCCTCGTCGAACAGGGCGCGGAGATCGTCCGCGTTCTGGCTGGCGGCTGAATCGGCGGCGAGCGCCGTCTGGCTCGACTTCGACACCTGCTCAGTCCCCGTTCCGATCATGAGCCTCAAGCGGATGGCGCAGCGGATATTTGTCGCTGGCGAATACATGCTGCCGGCCGGCGCGGCGCTGACTGTCGATCAGGAGCGGCGCTTTCAAATTGACGGTGAAGACCTGATCGCCTCTGTCCTCGCGCATGGTGACGATGGCGATCGTGGCCGTGGTTACGGGATCGTATCCGAGGGTCTGGCAGGCCTGCTTGAAGTCCGAGGGCTCGATCGGCCCATCGCCGGCTTCGAGCGGCAGCACGATCAGGCTCAGTCCCGGATCGTCGACCGCCTGCAGCAGATTGAAGAAGCCGGGCCAGCCCGGAACCTGCGACAGCAGGAAGCGGCGCTGATGCTCGAAACCGTAGATGCCGCGGTCGAAGGTGATGATCTTGTCCGGATCGACCGTAAGATCGCCGAAGCGCGTCTGGATGATCTCGGGCGCGCCTGCGGCCGTCGGCGCATGCAGGTTTTCGGCAGCTTTGGTGGCAACGGGCTGAGTCATAGGGAGCTCCGGCAAGTGATCAGATCGTCCAGATCCTGGACGGTCGCCATCGGCGACATGTCGGTCGGTGCATGCATCAGAGATATTCGGCCAGGCTCATGCGGCTCAGCCGCCCGATCGTGGCCATGGCGCTCTCCAGCAGGACCTGATCCTTGGAAAGACGGCTGATGGCCTCGGTCAGATCGATGTCTTCGATTTCGCTGATTCTAACGTCCAAGTAGATCTCCGCGTCGATATGGCTCTGATCGATCCTCTCCAGCTGGGCCTGGCGCACCCCCAGCTCCGCCTGATAGTCGGCCAAGTTGGTTAAGGCATCGTTAAGCAAACCGAGAGAATTCTCCAAAGTCGGCTCATCGTCGATGACATCGCCATGAATCAGGCCGCGCAGGCCGCCGATCAGCGCCTGGAAACCCGGGAGATCGGCGCTCATCGTGGTCTCGACCTCGACGTCGACATCGACGCGCGTGCTCAGCGTCAGATTGTCGCCCTGGTAGTATGTCGTGTCTGCGGTGCCGAAGGCGGTGAAGGCCGGATCGAGCACGACCGGCTGGCGCGCGGTCTGCGAGCCACCGAACAGATAGCGGCCTTCGATGTCGTCATTGAGATTGGACACCGTCTGGTCGAGCAGGGCCTCGAATTCGCCTGCCATCATGCCCGGAAAGGTGTTCGGATCGTTGATCCGCTGCAGGGCGAGGACGCGGGCATGGGCGGCGATGTCGATCAGGCCGGCAACCGAGCTTTCCATCGCGATCAGCTTCTTGTCGGTGACGGTGATGTTCTTTTGATATTGCTGGTTCTGCTTCAGGATCAGCTTGGTGTCGATCAGACGCTCGACGTCGGGGGCGAGGTCCTGGAAGCGCTCCGCGACCTTGCCCGAGCCGATCTGGCCCTGCGCGATGCGCGTGCGCGTCTGGGTCTGCAGCATTTGTCCGATCATGCGCTCGGACTGGGCGAAATCACCGATACGGTTGATGGTCATGCCTTGTCTCCCTAGCGCACGGCGTTGACGAGCTGCTCGAGCATCTCGTCGACCATGGTGATCACCCGTGCCGCGACCGAGTAGGCCTGCTGCAGGGTCATGAGGTGGGCGAGTTCCTCGTCCAGATTGACGCTGGTGACCGAGTCGGCCTTGAAATTGATGGCGTCGGCGAGCGCCGTGTCGGTCTTGACCTGCTCTTCGAAGCGATGCGCTTCGGTCGCGGTCACGGCGACGATCTCTGCCGCATAGCTGCCGATATCCACGTTTCTTTGCGGCAGCTTGCCGCGCGCGATCATGGTCTGGTTGGTCTCGAGAGCCACGGCGAGCGCCTTGGCGCCGCGATTGTCGCCGGGACCGCCGAGCGTCGCGACCAGGGGCGGATTTTCGACGTCCAGCTTGGCGCTGCCGAGCTTGGCCGGGTCCGCCATCAGATCCGCGCGCACGGCGAGGTCGGTCGGAAACGGGCCGTCGTTCACATAGATGTCGTTCAGTCCGAAATAGTGGGACAGGCCGTAGTCGCGGTCGCGTCCGGCGGCATCGGTGATAGTGATGCTGCTGTCGCCCTCGGCGAGCGCGAGACCGTGATCGCTGTTGGCGAGCGTGATCTCGAGCGCGCCGTCCGCATTGATCGCGGCGCTGCCGAAGGCGCCGAGATTGGTGTTGAGCTGGGTCACCAGATCGGTCTCGTCGGTGACCGCACCGAGGTCGATCTGAAAGGCGAGCAGCGTGCTGCCGTCATTGGCGTCGGCGACCGCGATGGTCGCCGTGCCGCTGCGCGTGGCGCCCGCGAAATCGGTGAGATCGGTGCGCGTGCCGGTCAGGCTGCCGGTCAGCGGCCAGGCGACCGTGTCGTTCGCGGCGGCGTTCAGGGCGAAGCGCAGGCCCTCGGCGAGTTCGTGCAGCTGATCGGTAAGATCGGGAAAATGGTCGTCCCGCATCTCGATCAGACCCTGCAGCCGGCCGCTGCCGAACTTGCTGACGATCTGCTGATCGGCGTCCGGAACCGCATCGCCCAGAAGCTCCGGCGTCAGCCGCGCACGGATGCCGCCCGAGACCATCTCGATGCCGGCGGTCGGATCGAAGGGCTTGCCGGTCGCGGGGTCGATCTGATCCGGGCGGAAGATCGAGAGCGGGGTCAGATAGGCGTCCGGGGTGATTTCACCGGCGGTGCTGTAGTAGAGGACGCGCGCCGTCGAATCCACCAGGGCCTCGCCGCCCACGGTGTAGACCGCGAGCGAGCCGTTGTCCTGATGATAGGTGTCGATCTCGATCTTTTCCGACAGGCGCTTGAGCGCCAGATCGCGCTTGTCGTAGAGGTCGGGGTTCTGCTGGCCGGTCTTGAAGGTGCGGGCGATTTCGTCGTTCAGGTCGTCGATCACCTTGAGGTCGGCATTGATGCTGTCGACCATGGCGGCCACGTCGCGATTGGCCTCGCTGCGCAGGATCTGCACGCGCTCCGCCAGATGGCCGATCGAGCGCGCCACCTCGGCGGCGTTGCTCAGCGCCTCCTGGGCGGTGGCGAGCGTCTCGTGGTCGTTGGCGAAGGCTTCGATCGCCGTGGTCAGGGCGCCGATCCGGCTGCCGATATCGTTGCCGGAGGCCGGGTTGCCGAAGGCGTCCTGGGTGCGGCTGTAATAGGATTCGATCGCCAGCGACTTGCCGGTGATCGCCGCCTGCCGGCGCACCTCCTCGATCAGGAATTCGTCGGTGATGCGCTCGACCACGCCGACCTCGACGCCGACGCCGCGCCCGGCGATGATCCGGCTGTCCTGTCCTTGCGTCTTTCTGACGAAGCCTTCGGTATTGGCGTTGACGATGTTGTGGGTGGTCGAGTTGATCGCCGCCTGGGCGGCGTTCAGGCCGGAAATGGCGCTCGACAGGGAGGTGGACAGGTTGGTGAAGGCCATGACGGTCCCCTAGAGCTTCCGATTGAAGGCTACGCTGATCACTTCACCCGACGTATGGTGCGCGCCGGTCCCCGGCGGGCCGTAGCAGGGGCCGCGGCGGTGGCGGGCAAGGCCGTCGGCAATGCTGCGCACGAGCTTGTCGACCACCGTCTGCGCCGCCGCGAGTGCCCGCATGTTGCTCTGCGCCGCCTCCTGGAAGCGACGCATGGCCCCTTCGATCTGCCGGCGCGAATTGTCGTCGAGCTTGGCGAAGGTTTCCGGCGCCTTGCGCAGGCGCGCCATCTCGACCTCGTAGGCCTCAGCCAGCGCCGCTTTTTCTTCCTGCAGCTCCTTCAGGTCGTCGAGGCGCATGCTTGCCAGCAGCGCGCGCTCATGATCCATGATCTGGCCGAGGCGCTTCATCAGCGTCATCAGAATGGCGGCCTTTTCCAGCGGCTCCATCATCCGATCTCCTGAGTCTTGAGCATTTCCTGAAGGATCGTGTCCGCGACGCCGATGCCGCCGCTGCGGCTGATCATCTTCGCCACCTCCTGGGTGAACATGTCGCGATAGACATCGTCGCCGCCGGCAACCCCGCCGGCACCGCCCAACTCCTGGGTCATGGTCGCCAGCATCTGGCTGAGGAAGATCGCCTCGAACTCCTGGGCGGCGTCTTTGGCGCGTGTCAGGTTCGGGCTGTCGGCACCTTGGGCGCCGCCGACCTTCGGGGCGGAAAGGGCGCCTGGGTTCAGGATCGGATCGGTCATCACATCACCTCGATGTCGGCCTGAAGGGCGCCGGCGGCCTTGATCGCCTGGAGGATGCTGATCAGGTCGCGCGGGCTGACGCCGAGTGCGTTCAGGCCGGTCACCAGATCCTGCAGGCTGACACCGGCAGGCAGGACTGCGAGCTTGGCATCGGTGGCTTCGTCGACCTGCACCTGGGTGCGCGGAACGGCCGCGGTCTCGCCGTCGGAGAAGGGGGCGGGCTGGGAGATCAGTGGCGTCTCGGTGATGCGCACCGTGAGATTGCCCTGGGCGACGGCGACCTCGTCGATGCGCACGTCGCTGCCCATCACGATGATGCCGGAGCTTTCGTCGATCAGCACTTTCGCCGGCTGGTCGGGCTCGACCGGGAGCTGCTCGATCTCGGTCAGGAGCGTCGAGATCTGGCGCTGATAGGCAGGCGGCACGCTGAGCTCGACGGTGGCGGAGTCGCGGGGACTGGCGAGGCGCGCCTTCATGTGGCCGTTGATCGCCGCGGCGATCCTGGACGCGGTGGTGAAATCCGGATTGTGCAGGGCGATCTTGACGCTGCTCATCCGGTCGAGCTCGAAGGCGATCTCGCGCTCGACGATGGCGCCGCTCGCGATCCTGGCGGAGGTCGGCACGCCCTTGACCACGCTCTCCGCATCGCCCTCGGCGGCGAACCCGCCTACGGTCAGGGCACCCTGTGCGACCGCGTAGACCTCACCGTCGGCACCGTGCAGCGGCGTCACCAGGAGGGTGCCGCCGAGCAGCG
The DNA here is from genome assembly GCA_041398025.1 of Alphaproteobacteria bacterium. Taxonomy (GTDB): domain Bacteria; phylum Pseudomonadota; class Alphaproteobacteria; order Geminicoccales; family Geminicoccaceae; genus JANQPX01. The sequence goes on along the minus strand of JAWKVM010000008.1, from coordinate 87,599 downwards.
ACTTGGCATCACCGAGTGCGCTGACCGAGAGGTCGACGCGCGAGCCCTGGCGGGCGAAAGGCGGCAGCGTCGCGGTGACCATCACCGCGGCGACGTTTTTGGTGTTGATGCGCTGACCGCGGGTGCTGACGCCCAGGCGCTCGAGCATCGCCTCCAGGCTCTGCGCGGTGAAGGTCGAGTTCCGCAGGCTGTCGCCGGTGCCGTTCAGACCGACCACCAGGCCGTAGCCGACCAGCATGTTGTCGCGCACGCCCTCGAACTCGGTGATGTCCTTGATACGCGACCGCGCGCTGGCGTCGGCCGAGCCCAGAAGGAGGAGGCCCAGAAACGACGTCATGAGGATGCGATGCAGAAAGAGGATCATACGGCTCAGACCTGTCAGCGATTGACTTCGGACGCTTCCTTGCGAGGATCGTGCCAATCGCCTGAAAATGCTCCAACGGACTGTTTTTCTGCGATTTTCTCGTGACGTCATGACCACGCAACAGCCTCTGACGCGGCAAGTTTTGCCAAGGTCGGGCGGCAATTCTTGCCGCCTCGATCCCGGTTGTTCGGGGGCGTGGTTCAGCGTTAACCGGAAATTAACCTTAGGGTCCGAAAATGGCCGTGATGGATGTCGGCCTCCTGCCATCGGGTGTCGACGACTTTTTGCCGGCAAGGGCCGCCTGGCGGTGCCTGTCCGGTAAAGGTGGAGCTGAAACATGAAGATCACGCAAACCGGATCCGGCACACCGGCCGGGCGCGTCCGGAAGGCCGAAAACAAGGGCGGCGCAGCCGCGAGCCAGGCGTTCAGGGATCACATCGACGACAGCCCTTCGGCCGCGCCTGCGGCGACCGCAGGCACGGTGCCGCTCGCCGCCCTGAGCAGCCTGCTCGCGGTTCAGGAAGCGACCGATCCGACGGTCGGCAGGAGGAAAGCCGTCCTGCATGGCGACAGTCTTCTGGACGAGCTGAAGGAGCTGCAGATCGGCCTGGTGCAGGGATGGGTTTCCGAAAACCAGCTGCGCAACCTCGCGCGCATGCTCGATCAGCCGCGGCCTGCCATCGATGATCCGGAGCTCAACAGCGTGCTCGACGACATCGAGCTCAGGGCGGCGGTCGAACTCGCCAAATTCGAGCGGTCATCACCGTCAACATAGGCCTTCCGGCGATCGCGTCTCACCTCGCTCTCCATGCCTCGGTTTGCCTACGGATTGGGATCGTGTAGGAAAATCGGGCCGACACCCTATGTTTCAAGAAAACAATGAGTTGGGAGATGAGGATGCGGCACGCCGTGTTTGGGTTTTGGGCCTTTTTCGGTCTGTTTCTGACGATGCTGTCCTCGCCGGCCGGGACCGTGCCTGCGCTGGCGGACCAGAACGACAGTCGGCTCGATGCCCTGTTCGAGCGGCTGAAGGAAACCGACGATCCGGCAGATGCTGCAGGCTTGCAGCAGCGGATCTGGCAGATATGGATCGAGTCCGATGATGCAGCTTCGAGCCAGTTGATGCGGCGCGGAATGACGGCGATGGCCAGCGGCGAGCATGAAACCGCGCTTGACGCCTTCGACGCGCTGGTCGCGCAGGCGCCGGACTTCGCCGAAGCCTGGAACAAGCGGGCGACCGTCTACTACCTCCTCGGCCGGCTGGATGAATCGGTCAGCGATATTCAGCAGACGCTGAAGCTCGAGCCGCGCCATTTCGGCGCCTTGTCGGGGCTCGCCCTGATCTATGACGCGATCGACAATCCGGATGCTGCGATCCGCAGCCTCGAAGCCGCGCTCGCGATCAACCCGCATCTGCAGGGCAGTCAGGAGCGCATCAGGCAGCTGCGCGAGAAGCAGAGGGGAACGCGGACGTGATCCGCCACGCACCCTGTCGATGTACTGTTCTGCGCAGAGCGGGGCGATCATGACGTCCGCCGCGATCACGGGGGCTGACGCCGGAGTCATGGAGCCGGCGCGTCCGGGCAAGCTCGAATGGCGCCGTGAGGATACGACGCTGACCGTCAGTGCCGGCGGCGGCTGGACCTTCGACCACCTGCCCCATCTCGACCGGCGTCAGGCCGAAATTCTGAACCTGGCGACGGACATGAGGGGTGGCACGGTTCTTATTGGCCTCGGCGGCATCACCGCGATGGATACGTCCGGGGCCTGGCTGCTGCACCGCCTGCAATCGCGGCTGACGGCGCTTGGGGTGCGCGTCGAGATGCCGATCGGAGACGAGCGTCACAGGGCGCTCCTGGCCGAGGTGCAGCGCGTCGCCTTCGACGTGCCGACCGAGCCGGCTCTGCCGGGCGGCTTGATCCGGCTGGTCAACGAGCTTGGCAAGGGGGCGATCGATGCGGTGGTCGAGGGCGCCCGCCTGCTCTCCTTCTTCGGCTGGACGGTGCTGACGCTGATCCGAAGCCTGGTCAGCCCCGGGCGGCTCAGGCTGACCTCGCTGACCCATCATCTCGAGCAGACCTGCCTGCATGCGTTGCCGATCGTCGGGCTGATCGCCTTTCTGATCGGCGTGGTCATGGCCTATCAGGGCGCAGACCAGCTCCGGCGTTTCGGCGCCGAGATCTTCACCGTCGATCTGGTCGGCGTCTCGGTGCTGCGGGAAATCGGCATTCTTTTGACCGCGATCGTGGTCGCCGGGCGCTCCGGCAGCGCCTTTACCGCCGAGATCGGCGCGATGGCGGTCAATCAGGAGATCGACGCGATCAAGACCCTCGGTCTCGATGTCGTCGAGGTGCTGGTGCTGCCGCGCATGCTCGCCTTGATGATCGCGCTTCCGCTGCTGGCTTTCTTTGCCGACATTCTCGGCCTGTTCGGCGGCGGGTTGATGGCCTGGGTCGTGCTCGACATCACGCCCGGCCAGTTTCTCAACCAGCTCGACGATGCGATCGAGCCGGCGACCTTCTGGGTGGGCATCATCAAAGCGCCGGTCTTCGCGTTCCTGATCGCCCTGGTCGGCTGCTATCAGGGCCTCCTGGTCTCCGGCAGCGCCGACAGCGTCGGGCGCAACACCACGGCATCGGTGGTGATCAGCATTTTCCTGGTGATCGTGTTCGATGCGCTGTTTTCCATTCTTTTCTCCGCCCTCGGCGTGTAGCGCGCGATGGATGAGGGCACGGCCATCCGGATTCGCGGCCTTTGCACCCAGTTTGGTGCGCAGCGCGTGCATGATGACCTCGATCTCGACGTCAGGCGGGGCGAGATCCTTGGCGTTGTCGGTGGGTCCGGCACCGGCAAGTCGGTGCTGCTGCGCCAGATGCTCGGTCTGATGCGTCCCGCCGCCGGACAGATCGAGGTGCTCGGCTATGATCTCGCCCATATGGGACGGAATGCCTGGAAAAGCCTGCGCGCGCGCCAAGGCGTCCTCTTTCAGGATGGCGCCTTGTTCAGCTCGCTCACGGTCGCCCAGAATGTCCAGGCGCCCATGCGTGAACGACAGCCTCTCTCGCCCGATCTCCTGCGTGATCTCGCTGCCCTGAAGATCGCTCTCGCAGGCCTGCCGCCCCATGCTTGCGACAAATATCCGTCGGAGCTTTCAGGCGGTATGCGCAAGCGCGCCGGTCTCGCCCGCGCGCTCGCGCTGGATCCGGACATTCTCTTTCTCGATGAGCCCACCGCCGGGCTCGATCCGATCGGTGCCGCCGATTTCGATCGCCTTATCCGAGGGTTGCAGCAAAGCCTCGGCCTGACCGTGGTCATGGTGACCCATGATCTCGACTCGCTCGCCGCGATCTGCGACCGCATCGCCGCTTTGGTGGACAAACGGGCGACCGTTGGTACGTTGGAGCAGCTCCGCGCGGCGGACGATCCATGGCTCAAGACCTATTTCTCCGGACCACGCGGGCGGGCGGCGCTGGCTGGAGACGCGATGAGCAAACCCCTGATGGACGGACGCGTTTAGATGGAAATTCGAGCCAGCTATCTGGTCGTCGGTGTCGTGGTCCTCGCGTTGATCGCCGGGCTCGCCGGTTTCAGCGCCTGGCTGATCAAGTCCGACATCGACGAGCGGGCGACCGCCTACGCCATCTATTTCGAAGGCTCGGTCACCGGTCTGCAGGAAGGAAGCCAGGTTCAGTATCGCGGCATTCCCGTCGGCAGCATCGTCGAGATCGGCATCGATCCGAGCAACGTCGAGCGGGTGCGCGTGGTTGCCGAAATCGACGAGAAGACGCCGATCACCAAGGATACCATCGCGACGCTGGAACTGCAGGGGATCACCGGCATCGCCTATGTTCAGCTGCGCGGCGGCACCCGTGAGAGCGCGCCCATGGACGCTGCGAGCGCGGACGAAGACGGCCTGCCGGTGATCGCCGCGCGCCGATCGGCCCTGGAGCGCGTGTTCGAATCCACGCCCGATCTCCTGGCGCAGGCCGTCGACATCGCCGATCGTCTCGCGACGTTTCTGAGCGACGACAATCTCGACAGCCTCGGCTCGACGCTTGCCAACATCGAGACGTTCAGCGGCGCGCTTGCCAGCAACAGCGACGGTCTCGACGACGTCATGAGCGGGATGACGGAGACGCTCGGCGAGATCAAACTGCTCGGCAGTGACCTGCGTGAGGTCTCGGGCAAGCTCGACCAGCGACTTGACGGGGTTGGCGGTGATTTGGTGAATACACTCGCCGAATTGAGCACGGCTGCGAACAATCTCGGTGCTGCCGCTCTTCAGCTGGATGGCATGGTCGAGGATTTGCGCGAGCCGCTCAGCGATTTCAGCGGCACGGGGCTCTACGAGCTCACCAATCTGGTCGGCGAGTCGCGTGCCCTGGTCGCTGCGCTGACGCGGATCACCAAGGAAGTCGAGCGTGATCCCGCGGGTTTCTTGATTGGCGGATCGCAGCGGGGATTTCAGGCGGAATGAGTGTTTCATGATCGGGTCATTTGCCTTTTCGTTACGGACATGGCGTCGATCGGCGCCGTTTGCCCTTGCCATCCTGCTCACGGCTTGCGTCGATCCGCTTTCTCTGGTGAGCGGGGCGCCGCCGCGTCTCTTCGATCTCACGCCGAAGAGCACGTTCGATGCGAGCCTGCCCGAGGCGCGAGGGCGCCTGACCATCGACGTGCCGACGGCGACCGCCGGCCTCAACACCGCCCGCATCGCGCTCAAACCCTCTCCGACCCAGTTCGAATATTATGCGGGGGCCAGGTGGGTCGACGTGGTCCCGGTGATGACGCAGACGCTGCTGCTGGAATCCTTCGACAACAGCGAGAAGATCGACGTTCTCGGCCGCGGCGCCTACGGACTGCGTGCGGACTACGGGCTGGTGGTCAATATCAGGGAATTCCAGGCTGAGTACCGAGGCGACGAAGCGCCGCCCGATGTTCGCATTCGATTCCAGGCCCAGCTCGTGACCATGCCGCGCCGGACCCCCGTCGCGTCGACCTCGGTGGTCGGTCTCGCCAGGGCTGAGAGCCGAAAGCTGAACGACATCATTGAAGCCTTCGACCTGGCCTTCGGACGCGCCGCCAAGGATCTCGTGGACTGGACGGTTCGCCGGGCTGCTGACGACAAGCGTGCTTAGGGCGCGTCCCGGTGCGGCGGCGCGTCTACCGGATGCGGGCATGGCGGCGCCGGCAATTCGCTCTTGTGTGCCATCTGACAGATTTGATCGCCACGGCGCGATCGCTTGGCGACTGTAACATCCGCTACATCACTTCGGCGCGGCGGTCGTTAAGCTGCGGTGGGCGGCCAGGGGCTGGGTTCCGGCCTGCGTGACAGGTCCACCTCTGTCGACGACACGCCGCGGCTTCTGCTTGTGGCGCCGCTCGTCGACCGCGATTGCGGTTGGATCGTCGCCGACACGGCAGCCTTTCATCGAACGTTCATAGTCGAGTGCATACTATCGGCTTGATATATAGCTGAGTGATATATATCATTTTGATATAGAAACACCTCGAACGGAACTCGCATGGACGTCAAGACACTCTGCCTCGGCGTGCTCACCGAGCGGGATCTCACCGGTTATGAGATCAAGCGGCATTTCGAAGAGGCGTTCTGCCACTTCTTCGTCGCCGGCTACGGGTCGATCTATCCGGCACTGGCCGATCTGACCCGGCGCGGCCTGGTGAGCTGCACCAGCGTGCTGCAGGAAAAACGGCCGGACAAGAAGGTCTACAGCCTGACGCCCGCGGGGCGCGAAGCCTTGATCGGCGAGCTCATGAGCACGCCGCCGCGGCACAAGGTGCGCTCCGAATTCCTCGTCCTCATGGTGTTCGCGCATCTGCTGCCGGCGGCGAAAATCGCGCAGATCGCCGATGAGATGGTGGCGCAATGGGACGAGCTGCTGGCGTCGATCGACGGCTGCGTGGCCGAGGATGACGGCTGCCTTTCGCCCGGCATGCGTTTCGCGGTCGGCTATGGCCGGGCCGTGACCGGTGCCGCCCGAGCCTATGTCGCCGACAACAAGGATCGGCTGATCGAGACCATCGAGAAGGAGGCAGTCGCAAAGGACGCGGCTGACTGATCATGGCGACCAAGACATCCTATGTGATCGCCGGCGTTCTCGCCGCGGGCCTTGCCGGCTGGCTGTTGTCCGGCCAGGTGGGCGGCGCCGCACCGGACGATGCGGCGCCCGAGACCGGGTCGGCTGCGGACGAGCCGAAGCTGCTGACGGTGCGCGTGCGCGATCTGGTGGCCGAGGACATTGCGCGGGAAATCGTGATCAACGGCAAGACCGAGCCGCTTCGCCGGGTCGAGCTGCGGGCGGAGACCAACGGCCGCGTGATCGAGGTCGCCGGCCGTGAAGGCAGCAGCGTCGATCAAGGCGAGGTCCTGATTCGCCTCGATCCCAGAGACCGGGAAGCGGCGAAGCTCGAGGCCGAAGCCTTGCTCCGGCAGCGCCGGATCGAACTCGATGCGGCGAAAAAGCTGGGTGAGAAAGGCTTTCAGGCGGAGACCAATGTCGCCCTGGCCGAAGCCAATTTCGCGGCTGGCGAGGCGGCATTGAAGCGCGCCGAGCTGGATCTCGAGCACACCTATATCAAGGCGCCCTTTGCGGGCGTTCTCGACCGGCGGCCGGTGGAGATCGGCACGTTCGTCGATATCGGCGATCGGGTTGCCGTGCTGCTCGACCAGGACCCTTACCTGGTCACCGGCGAGGTCACCGAGACCGAAGTCGGCGTGCTCGAGCCGGGCATGTCGGGTCGGGCCCGGCTCGCCACAGGCGACGAGATCGAAGGCAAGCTTCGCTATGTCGCCAGCGAGGCCGATGCGCAGACCCGGACGTTCGAGATCGAGCTCGAAGTGCCGAACCCGGGCGGCAGGCTGGCCGCCGGCGTCAGTGCGGAGATCCGGCTTGCCGTCGAGCATGTCCCGGCGCATCGGGTGTCGCCCTCGGTGCTGACCCTTGCCGACGACGGCACGCTCGGCGTGACCACGGTCGACGCACGGGACGTCGTGATGTTCCGCCCGGTCGAGATCGCCAAGGCGGACCAGAACCAGGTCTGGCTGACCGGCCTTCCCGACAGGGTGCGCCTGATCGTGGTCGGTCAGGGGTTCGTCAGCGACGGCGCCAAGGTGCAGCCGGTGCCGGTCGAGGATGGCGGCAAGGCCGGCGAGACCGGGCAGGTGGTCTCGGAGGCCGCGCAGTGAACCGGCTGATCGAAGCCTCGTTCAGCCGATCCCGAACGGTGCTTCTGGGGCTTGTCCTGATCCTGGTCGCCGGCGTTCAGGCCTATCGCGACATTCCGAAAGAGGCCGATCCCGACGTCTCGATTCCGATCGTCTACGTGCTGATGACCCATGACGGCATCTCGCCGGAGGATGCGGAGCGCCTGCTGGTGCGGCCGATGGAGCAGCAGCTGAGGCGGGTCGAAGGCCTGAAGGAGATGACCGCAAGGGCGGGCGAGGGCAGCGCTTCGGTCACGCTCGAGTTCGAGGCCGGCATCGACATCGACGAGGCGCTCGCCGATGTGCGCGAGGGTGCCGACATCGCCAAGGCCGATCTGCCCGAAGAGACCGACGAACCGCTGGTCTACGAGGTCAATCTCGCCCTTTTCCCGGTGCTCGTGGTCACCCTTTCCGGTGATCTGCCGGAGCGCACGCTGCTGAAGCTGGCGCGTGATCTGGAAAAGCGCATCGAAGGGCTGCCCAACGTGCTCGACGTCGAGATCGGCGGCGAGCGCGAGGAGCTGCTCGAGGTCGTGATCGATCCGCTCCTGGTGGAGAGCTACGGCCTCAATCTTCAGGACATCCTGACCATCGTCGACAGCAACAACCGCCTGGTGGCCGCCGGCAATCTGGATGCCGGCAGGGGACGCTTCGCCGTCAAGGTGCCAGGCGTGATCGAGGCCGCGGAGGATCTGCTCGCCCTGCCGATCAAGGTGGACGGCGACAAGGTCGTCAAGATCGGCGACGTGGCCGAGCTCAGGAGCACCTTCAAGGATGCCGAGGGCTTCGCCCGCATCGACGGCCGGCCGGCGCTGGCGCTCGAGGTCTCGAAGCGGATCGGCGCCAATATCATCGATACCGTGCAGCAGGTGCGCGACCTGGTCGAGGCGGAGCGGGCGAGCTGGCCGCCCCATCTCGAGGTCGGCTTCCAGCAGGACAAGTCCGACAATATCCAAGACATGCTGCTCGACCTGCAGAACAACGTGCTTTCGGCGATCGTGCTGGTGATGATCGTGGTGGTGGCGGCACTCGGCCTGCGCTCGGCGGGATTGGTCGGTCTTGCCGTGCCGGGATCCTTTCTCGCCGGGATTCTGGTGCTCTACTCGCTCGGGCTCACCGTCAACATCGTCGTGCTGTTCGCCCTGATCCTGGCCGTCGGCATGCTGGTGGACGGCGCGATCGTGGTCACCGAATATGCCGACCGCAAGATGATCGAAGGGCTGCCGCGCCGGGACGCCTATCTGATCGCGGCAAAGCGCATGGCCTGGCCGATCACCGCCTCCACGGCGACCACGCTTGCGGCCTTCATGCCGCTGCTGTTCTGGCCGGGCATCGTCGGCGAGTTCATGAAGTTCCTGCCGATCACCCTGCTCGCCACGCTGACCGCGTCGCTGGTGATGGCGCTGATCTTCGTGCCCAATGTCGGGGCCCTGGTCGGCCGTGCGGACAAGGATGCGGCAGCCGAGCGTTCCTTCGCCCTGGTCGAGCATGGCGATCTGGAGGAGCTCAAAGGCTTCACCGGCTTCTATGTGCGCCTGCTGCGCCGCCTGTCGCGCCGGCCGGTGCTCGTGCTGATCGCGGCGGCGATGATCGCGGTCGGCTCCTACGCCGCCTATGGCATGTTCGGCCGCGGCGTCGAGTTCTTCCCTGATGTCGAGCCGGAAATCGCGAGCCTGCACATCCATACCCGCGGCAATCTCTCCGCGAAGGAGAGGGATGCGCTGGTCTATGAGGTCGAGGAGCGCCTGCTCGATGTCGAGGGCATCGACACCATGTATGCGCGCACATCCGTTTCCTTTTCCGGTGAGGACAATGTCGACGAAGACGTCATTGGCATCCTCCTCCTTGAATTCGAGCCTTGGCGCGTCAGGCGGCCCGCCGCCGAGATCCTCGCCGAGATCAGGGGCAAGGTCGCCGATCTCGCGGGCATTCATCTCGAAGTCAGGAAGGAGGCGGCGGGGCCGCCCGTGGGCAAGCCGCTGCAGGTGCAGCTCTCCTCACGCTTCCCGGAAAAGCTCGATCCCGCGGTCAATCTGGTGCGCCAGAAGTTCGACCGTATGGAGGGGCTGGTCGACATCACCGACTCGCGCCCGATACCGGGCATCGAATGGCGTTTCGAGGTCGATCGCGAGCAGGCCGGACGCTACGGCGCCGACGTCGCCCTGGTCGGAAGCTTCATCCAGCTCGTCACCAACGGCATCCGCATCGGCGACTACCGGCCGGACGATGCCGTCGACGAGGTCGAGATCAGGGCGCGTTTTCCGGAAGACCGGCGCGGCCTCGGTCAGCTCGAGCGCCTGCGGGTGAACACCTCCCACGGCGCCGTGCCGCTCTCGCATTTCGTGACGCGGGCACCCGCGCCCAAGGTCGGCAATCTCGCACGCATCGACAGGGAGCGGCAGCTCACCATCGCCGCCGATGTCGAGGACGGCGTGCTGGTGGACGACAAGGCGAGCGAGATCAAGGCCTGGCTCGCCGAGCAGGAGATCGACCCGGCGGTGACCGTGACCTTCAAGGGTGAGGACGAGGAGCAGAAGGAAAGCCAGGCGTTCCTGATGAAGGCCTTCGCCATCGCGCTGTTCCTGATCGCGATCATTCTGGTCACCCAGTTCAACAGCTTCTACCAGGCCTTCCTGATCCTCTCGGCGATCGTGTTCTCCACCGTGGGCGTGCTGCTCGGCCTCCTGATCACGCAGCAGCCCTTCGGCGTGGTGATGAGCGGTGTCGGGGTGATCGCGCTCGCCGGCATCGTGGTCAACAACAACATCGTGCTGATCGATACCTACAACGAGTTCCGACATGCCGGCATGGAGGCCGCCGAGGCGGTGCTGCGCACCGGCGCGCAGCGCCTGCGCCCGGTGCTCCTGACCACCGTGACCACGATCCTCGGCCTGATGCCCATGGTGCTGAAGATCAATATCGACTTCTTTACCCGCGATATTTCTTCCGGCGGGCCTTCAACCGACTGGTGGGCGCAGCTCGCTTCGGCGGTCGCGGGCGGCCTCGCCTTCGCCACGGTTTTGACGCTGGTCCTGACGCCCTGCATGCTGCTTTTCGGCGACCAGGTGGCGAACTGGATAAAGAAAGGGCGATCAAAAGGTTACGCCGCGGACGGGCGGGTGCAGGAGGCGCCGGCGGCGTGATGCCGTCGGCCTCCGGAATTGCCAAGCACCTTGCCGGGCATTAATGTTTTTTGACTATCGCCATCTTGTCACTTTTGAAATCCGTGCTGATATGTCGGGATGGCGTGTATCGTCTTGGTTGTTTGCTACTGCGATCGTTGCTGACGGACGAGACCAGGCTGGGTCTCATCAGGAGAAAGGCGGGCTGCTTCATGGCCGCCCTTGACGGATGACAACGTCCGATGATCGCGCCTTCGATGGGACCAGTAGGGGCAGGGAATGAACCAAGTCCAAGGAGTCAAGGAGACGGAACTTTTCTTCCGTCAATGGTTGCGATCGCCGAAATCGATGGGATCGATCATCCCGTCGTCCATGGCGTTGGCGCGGGCGGTCACCAGCGCGGTGGCCTGGGAGCCGGGGCAGACCGTGGTCGAGCTCGGCGCCGGCACCGGGGCGATCTCCCAGGGGCTCCTGGAAAAAGGCATGCCCAGCGATGCGCTGATGATGATCGAGCTGGACGAGCAGCTCTATGATTATCTGCGCAACCGTTTTCCCGGCGTGCGCGTGGTGCATGGCGACGCCACCAGGCTGTCGGAGATCGTGGCCGAGCAGGACATCGGCGCGGTCAGCACCGTGGTCTCGGGCCTGCCGATGGTCAACATGCCCTTCGACTTCCAGCGGGCGATCGTCGAGGAGAGCGTGAAGTCGCTGCAGCCGGGCGGCTATCTGTTGCAATATAGCTATTCCCCTCTTTCCCCGATTCCGGCTAAGAAGCTCGGTGTCAAAGCTGAGCTCGTGCGATTCGTGCTGCGCAACGTGCCGCCCGCGACGGTCTGGCGCTTTCGGCCCCTCGAAGGCGGCGCGACAGGCTAGCAGACACCCTCGGCACGGTCGCCGGATTGTGAGGTAGCGCTGTCCACCGCAGGTATCGACGGTCACGGCCGATCCCTGGCTGATTCCCTAGGTCGCCAGCTGGCGACCTGTGTCAGCTATGTCATTCCGGCCCTGCAGACGCTGAGCGACGATGCCAGCCGGCGCCTGTGGCGCGACCACATCCGCAATCAGACGCGATGGCTGATCTTCGCCGTCATCTGCATGGTGGCCTTCTCCGGTGTGACCTCGGCCCAGGCCTTTCTGGTCAAGCCCGCCCTCGACGAGGTCTTCTTCAACCGTGACCGGACGATGCTCTGGCTCATCCCGATCGCGATCCTGGCGCTGACGGTGATCAAGATGGCGTCCGGCTACGGTCAGGACGTGCTCATGGGGCGGGTCGGCCAGAGGATCATCGCGGATCTGCAAAAACGCATCTTCAGCCATCTGATGCGCGCCGATCTCGGCTATTTCCTGGAGCGCGGCCCGGGCCCGCTGATCTCCGGGCTCACCTTCGACACCCAGCAGCTCAGGACGGCGGTGTCCATCGCGTTCACCGGGATCGCGCGGGACATGTTCACCGTCGTCGGCCTGACCGGCGTCATGTTCTATCAGGACTGGCGGCTCGCCTGCCTGGCGTTCATCGGCATCCCGATCGCCTCGACCATCATCGTGCGCATCGGCCAGCGCGTGCGCAAGGTCGCGCGCCAGAGCCAGGCGCAGATGGCGCGGCTGACCGCGCGCCTGGAGCAGACCTTCCAGGGCGTGCGCCAGGTCAAGGCCGACAACCGCGAGGATCACGAGGCCGAGTTCGCCCACGGACTGATCGAGCGTCTGTTCAAGCTGAACTACAAGGCGGTCAGGATGCAGGCGATCGCCTCGCCGTCGACCGAGCTGATCGGCGGCGTCGCCATCGCCCTGATCATCGGCTATGGCGGCTATCAGGTCATCGAGGGTCATATGACCCCGGGCACCTTCTTCTCCTTCATCACTGCGATGCTGCTGCTGTCGCGCCCGCTGAAGGCGCTGGCCAAGCTCAACACCCAGATCCAGTCGGGCCTCGCCGCCGCCGACCGCATCTATACGGTTCTGGATCACGAGCCCGTGGTCAAGGATGCCGCCGACGCCAAGCCGCTGGTCACCGAGGGCGGCGCCATCCGTCTCGATCGCGTGACCTTCGGCTACCTGCCGTCGCGCCGCACCATCGACAGCCTGACCCTGGACATTCCCGCCGGCAAGACCGTGGCGCTGGTCGGCGCGTCGGGGGCGGGCAAGTCGACCATCCTGAACCTGATCCTCCGCTTCTACGATGTCGACGAGGGGGCGCTCAGCATCGACGGCCAGGATATCCGGGGCGTGACGCTTTCCAGCCTGCGCGGCTCGATCGCGCTGGTCAGCCAGGACGTCGACCTCTTCGACGACACCGTGCGCGCGAATATCGGCTATGGCCGGGTCGACGCCGATGAGGCCGAGATCATCGAGGCCGCGACCTCGGCGGCGGCGCATGACTTCATCATGGAGCTGCCCCAGGGCTACGACACAATCATCGGACCGTCCGGCTACACGCTGTCGGGCGGCCAGCGCCAGCGTCTCGGCATCGCGCGCGCCATGGTCAAGAACGCCCCGATCCTGCTGCTCGACGAGGCGACCTCGGCGCTGGACAGCGAGGCCGAGCAGAAGATCCAGCAGGCGCTGAAGCGCCTGATGCAGGGACGCACCACCGTGGTGATCGCGCATCGCCTGTCGACCATCGTCGGTGCCGACCTGATCGCGGTCATGAGCCAGGGGCGCATCGTCGAGAAGGGCAGCCATCAGGAGCTTCTGCAGGCAGGCGGCGTCTATGCGCGCCTCTATCAGCGGCAATTCGCCGATCAGACCTTCGACGACCTCATCCCGGATGCGAGCCCCACCGTCTTTTCCGACGGGCTTTGAGCATGACCTCCATCGGGCCTGCGATCGCGGCACCCGAGAAACGCGTGCGCTGGCACCATCGGCCGCTGGCACGCCGCCTGCTTGCGATCCTGATCGCGGCCTATATCCGCCTGATCGATCGCACCGGACGCTGGGAGCTGGATATCGACCCGGGGACGGCCGCGCTGATCCGCGACGGCAGGCCATTCATCGGCGCGTTCTGGCATGGCCGTCTCCTGATGATCTATCCCGCCTGGCGCCGTCTCCTGGCAGACGTCGGCGGGCAGACGGGCTCCAAGGCTGCGAAGCGTCAGCCCTACGTGATCAGCTCCGCCCATGGCGACGGCCAGCTCATTCAGCTTGCGGTCAACCGCTTCGGCCTGAAGACCCTTTGGGGATCGTCGCGCCGCGGCGGGGTCAAGGTGCTGCGCGAGGCGCTGCGCGTCCTGGAGGAGGGCGATATCGTGGTCATGACCCCGGACGGCCCGCGCGGCCCGCGCATGCGCGCCCAGCCGGGCATCGCCTATCTCGCCGGCAATGCTGGTGCCCCGGTCGTCCCCATCACCTTCGCGTCGCCCCATCAGCGCACCTTCGGGAGCTGGGACCGCTTCATGCTGGTCCGGCCGTTCGCGCGCGGCAGGCTGGCTTTCGGCGCGCCGGTGATGCCGCTCGAAGGGGACGACACCGAAAGCCGGCGCCTGCGCATCGAACGCTGCATGATCGACTTCGCTCAGCAGATCGACCGGAAAGAGGGGCTGGAGCCGATCCAGCCCGGTGCTTGATGCTGCTCGGCCTCTATCGCGTGGCGACCGATCTCGGCTCGCCGCTCTGGGCGCTCCACCTGAACCGCCGCGTGCGGCGCGGCAAGGAGCAGGAGGAGCGTCTGGGCGAGCGCCTGGGTCAGACCGGCATGGTGCGTCCAGAGGGGCCACTTGTCTGGATCCATGCCGCAAGCGTCGGCGAATCGCTTCTCGCTTTGCCACTGATCGAGGCCTTGCTCGCAGAGCGGCCGGCCCTGCATGTGCTGATGACCACCGGCACTGTCACCTCGGCCCGGCTGATGACGGAACGCCTGCCGGCGCGTGCGTTTCATCAATTCGCGCCCGTCGACCAGAAGGCGGCCTGGCGGCGTTTTTTTGAGCATTGGCGCCCGGATGTCGGCTGTCTGATCGAGTCCGAGATCTGGCCGCATCTGCTCTTGGAGGCGGAGCGTTCGAAGCTGCCATTGGTTCTGATCAACGGCCGCATGTCGGCGCGTTCCGCCGGCCGCTGGCGCTGGGCGGGCGCCTCGGCGCGGCGTCTGCTCGGCAGCTTCACGCTTTGCCTGGCGCGCAGCCAGGCGGATGCGGACCGGCTCGCCGAGCTCGGCGCGCGCGACGTCCGCATCCCCGGCAACCTGAAGAACGCCGCACCGCCGCTGCCTGTGAACCCAGAAGCCCTTGCCGACCTTCGTGCCGCGATCGGCGAGCGGCCTGTGTTCCTCGCCGCGAGCACCCATCCGGGCGAAGAAACCCTGCTGCTGCAGGCCCATCGGCGGCTTCGGGCCGCCCATCCGCAGCTGCTCACCGTGATCGTGCCCCGGCATCCGGAGCGCGGCGAAGCCCTCGCGCAGGACTTGGCCGATTCCGGCGAAGCGGTCGCCAGGCGCAGCCTCGGCGAGCGGCCGGAAGCCGAGACGGGGCTCTATGTCGCCGACACGCTGGGCGAGCTCGGTCTCTTCTATCGTCTGGCCAGGATCGCGTTCATCGGCGGCTCGCTGGTGCCCCATGGCGGGCAGAACCCGCTCGAGGCCGCGCGCCTCGGCTGCCCGCCGCTGTTCGGCCCGCATACCGGCAATTTCGACGAGATGACGGCGGAGCTGCTCGAGAAGGGTGCTGCGCGCCGCGTGCGCGATGCGGACGAGCTCGCCGGGACGGTGGAAGCCCTTTTCGCGGACCCTGCGGTGCTCGAGCGCATGACCGCGGCGGGAATCGACGCCGGAACGGAAGAAGCGGCCGTGCTCGATCGCGTGCAGGCCGCCCTTGCCCCCCTGCTCGATCGGCAGCTCGGTGCGGTCGAGACGCCGGCGCCGGGGCACGTGCAGCCAGGCCATGCGTGCGCCTGACTTCTGGCAGACGGATGGCGCGCCGGCGCGCCTGCTCGACCCGATCGGGCGGCTCTACGGTCTGGCAGGAAGGCTGCGCCAGCGCCTGGTGACGCCGACCAGGGTCGGCATTCCGGTGATCTGCGTCGGCAATCTCACGGCCGGCGGTGCCGGCAAGACGCCAACCGCGCTCGCCATCGCCCGTCGTCTGCAGGCGTTGGGCATGGTGCCGCATTGCCTCACGCGCGGCTATGGCGGACGTGGGGGCGGCCGCGCGCACGGGCCGCTTCGGGTCGATACCGACACCCATGACGCCCTGGCCGTCGGCGACGAGGCCCTGCTGCTGGCGCGCGCCGCGCCGACCTGGGTGTCCGCCGACAGAGTTGCCGGTGCCAGGCACGCGATCGGTGCCGGCGCCAGCCACATCGTGATGGATGACGGCCTCCAGAATCCCCATCTCGCCAAGGATCTGACGCTACTTGTGGTCGACGGCGCCGTCGGTTTCGGGAACCGTCGCCTGCTGCCCGCGGGGCCCCTGCGCGAGCCGGTCGATCAGGCTCTGGCGCGCATCGACGCCGTCATCGTGATCGGCGAGGACCGCACCGGCCTCGATCGCCTCCTGCCGCCAGGGCTGACGCGGCTGCGTGCGGATCTGCGTCCCGACGGCCAAAGTGAGCATCTCCGGGGACGGCGGGTTCTGGCCTTTGCCGGCATCGGCCGTCCCGAGAAATTTTACGAGACGTTACAGCAGATCGGCGCGAATCTGGTGGCGACCCGCTCCTTTCCGGACCATCACCCTTACCGCGCGTCGGAAATCGACGGCCTGGTGACAGAAGCGAGGCAGTTTGACGCAGTCTGCGTGACCACCGAAAAGGACCATGTGCGCCTGGCGCCAAACCTCGGAAAATCCGTGGAAAAACTTGCGGTTCACCTGCAACTCGAAGCGCCTGAAAAGCTGGATCGGCTGCTCGCCGGACGGTGGTCGGAAAATGCTGCAGCTGCAAAATAAGAAAAATCTAATTTACCAAACTCTAAATTATAATTAACTTGAAGATTGAAGGGTCGTTGTCGAACCTGGAGCTGCTGATCTGACCCTGCGTCTCAGACGTGGTGTCCGAACGGGGTAGATGGAAGGGATCGGCAAGAAAAGAAGGCCTGTTTGGGCTCTGCCATGGTGGGTCAGGTGACCATGAGCGCGGGGTGCAGAGGAATGGGTGAGCACATGTCTTATGTAGAGACTTCAACCACTCGAGACGCTGGCCGCGAGTTCATCAGGGTTTCCATGAATACGGCGCTCCTTTCCAGGGAGCGCGAGCTTGAGCTTGCCTTCAAATGGCGGGACGAGAAGGACGAGACCGCTCTGCACGAGCTGGTGCTCGCCTATATGCGCCTGGTGATCAGCACCGCGGCGAAATTTCGCAATTACGGCCTGCCGGTGGCCGATCTCGTGCAGGAAGGCACGGTCGGCCTGATGCAGGCGGCGGAGCGCTTCGAGCCGGAACGCGAGGTGCGTTTTTCCACCTACGCCTCCTGGTGGGTGCGTTCGGCCATGCAGGACTTCATCCTGCGCAACTGGTCGGTGGTGCGCACCGGCACCACCGCGGCGCAAAAAGCTCTCTTCTTCAACTTCCGTCGGCTGCGCGCGAGAATCCAGGATGGCGGCAACGGCCAGCTCGACGAGGCCGGCCGCAATCACATCGCCAAGGAACTCTCGGTCAACGTCTCCGACGTCATCGCCATGGAAATGCGCCTTTCCGGCAGCGATCAGTCCCTGAACGCGCGCATCAGCCCGAACGGCGAGGACGAGTGGCAGGATTTTCTCGCGGACGAGACGCCGTCGCCGGAAGAGGTCGTGACCCTCGCCCACGACAACAAGACCCGCTCCATCTGGCTCGCCCAGGCGCTCGGCGAGCTCACCGACCGTGAGCAGGTGATCATCAAGGAGCGGCGTCTGCGCGACGACGGCCGCACCCTCGAAGAGCTCGGCCGCACCCTCGGCATCAGCAAGGAGCGCGTCCGCCAGATCGAGCATCGCGCGCTCGAAAAGCTGAAGACCTCGCTCCTCAAGAAAAGCGTCGAGGACGACATGCTCGTCGCTCCCGCCTAGGCCCGCAGCGCGGGCGGGCTGGACTTTGCCGACGGTGCGGCTCGCCCACTGCACCGGGGTGGATTGGGAACCTGAGCGGCTTGGCGGCCGGCCCATGACGAGACCTGTGCGCGGATAGAAAATTTTCGACGCTATATCAGATAGGTACGACTTTTCAGCCCTGCCACCAATCCGGCATCCGGGGCTTCGGCGGGGCGCTTGTCAGGCTGGCATGAGGATGTTTCGGGTTCGTTTTAGGTTGTAGGCGATGGCGGTGAGGCGGGCTTGGAGATGAGCTTTGGCGAGGCCTCGCCATCGCATGCGTCGAAAGCCGTAGGACCGTTTCCAGGTGCCGAAGATCTTCTCGATCCGACAGCGGATCTGGTGGATCGGGCCGTTCCACGCGGCAAGCCATTGCTCCGCCTCATCCTGGCTCTTGGCCCAGACATGGGTGACGATGACACGCGGCGTGCCGCCGCGGGTGCGCACCGCCATTCTGAACACCTCGCCTCGATAGGCGCTGTCGGCAAACACATCGCCCGGATCATCCGGCAGTGCCGCCTCCCCGTTGCGGCCATCATGGGCGTTACCCGGCGTGACCGCGACCTTCTCCACCAACGCCGTGTCCGCATCGGCGCCGACATGCGCCTTATAGCCGTGGATTGACTTGCGCGAACGATGGCCCGACCAGCGTGCCTCCTCGTCGCCTTCGCTCGCCGAGCCGACCACGGTCGCGTCCACCAGCGTGCCGGTCTTGACCCGGATTGCCTTTGCCTTCAGCTGCGCCGTGATCTTATCGAACAATACCTGGTCGAGCTCATAACGGAGCAGTTCCCGGCGGAAGCGGACGAAGGCAGTACGCTCCGGCGTCGGCTCGCTGCGGGCAAAGCCACAAAACCGGCGAAACGAGGCTCGGTCATCGAGCGCGTCGGCGAGCTTCACGTCCGAAAGGTCATACCAGACCGCCAGCAGCATCCCGCGAAACATCGCGAGCGGCGGCCAGCTTGCCTCGCCACGTGGTGCCGAATGGATCACTTCCAATCGTCTCTCAATTGGCGCCCAGTCGATGAGGCCGTCGATCTCGTCCAGCGAGGAGCGTTTCTCAGAGCAACAAAGCAGCGTTTCCTGACCGATCCGGCGGCGTGGCATAGCGGCAATAACCTTCATGTTTCTCCAATAGAATCAGAAAGATAACCCTAAAGCAAACCCTATCCGCGCACAGGTCTCATGATACCGTTTTCTTTTTGAATTGACCGGTCATGGACTGCTGAAAACGGCATGGCGCGACTGCGCCGAGGCGGCAATGCCGGACCGGGGTGACGGTTGTCTCGTCTCGAAAACGGCATGAGACGCCGTCTCCAGAAGATGGTGTGTCGGTCGCTTGCGACGAGAGACCGACGTCATGTCGCTGGCTCAGCTGCTCAGCGACATCGGGAGATGTAGTGAAACCGTGGGGCAGGGCGCTCATCCCGGTCGGATGCGACCGTCGATGCGCACCCGTCGGCCGTGCAGCCCACAGCGTTCGCCAGGTTCGTCGGTCGCCTTCATCTTTCCTTAACCTGTCTTCGCCACACTCAGTCACTGGTCCATGCGATCCTGAGAATCCGCCCGCCCTAAAGACTTGGAGCGAGGCACGGACTCCCAGGATCACATGGACCGGCAAGAGGGCTGGTGTCGCATGAAATGGTAAAGAATGCGTGAACGGTACCTGCTGGAACCATGTCCGGTCAGCTGAATGACCCAGATCGAAGAGGACATGCGACGGTCATCAGGGAAGAGGACAGGCATGCCGATCGCATCCCATCGGGAGCCGCGCGAAGTCAGGCGAAACGTCGCGGCGCGGTGGTGACCATGATGACGTCGTGAATCTGATGGACGCGATCGCTGGACAAGAGGATGCATCCCGGCCATGTGTTCGACATGGGTGGAACAGCGTTGACCCGGATCGGCGACGACAGCGATCTCGTCATCATCGGCGGCGGCCATAGCGGGCTGCTGCTGGCGCTTGCCCTTGCGCGCCACGGCCTTCGCCCGACCGTCGTCGATGCCGACCAGGTCGAGCGCGTGCTGGCGGCCCCCTTCGACGGCCGGGCGCTGGCGCTGATGCAGGGTTCGAAGCAGGTGTTCGACACGCTCGGGCTCTGGCCGGAGTTCGCGCCGATCGCGACGCCGATCAAGGGCGTGCGCGTGCGCGATACCGGGACCGATGGGTCGGTCGCCTATGACGCCGACGATGTCGGCGGCGTGTTCGGCTACGGCATCGAGACGCGAGCGCTGCGTCGGCGGCTCCTGGAGCTGGTGCTGGCAAACCCGTCGATCCGCTATCGTCCCGGCAGCCGTCTCGCAGCGCTGAGGCGCGCGCCGGACGCGCTGACCCTGACGCTCGAGGATGGGCGCGCGCTCGAGACGGCGCTTGCCATCGGCGCGGATGGCAGGCGCTCCACCCTGCGCCGGCTCGCAGGCATCGGCATCGAGCGTATCGACTACCGGCAGACGGCCATGACCTTCGCCTTTCGCCATGCCGAGGCGCATGGGAACCTGGTGCACGAGTTCATGAGCGAGGCGGGGCCGCTTGCCCTCCTGCCGATCGGCGCGGATGTCTGCTCGGTCACCTGGATCGAACGCCCGGATGTCGCCAAGGCGTTGGTCGCCACGTCGCCGGAACAGCTGCTCGCCAGTTTGAGGCTGCGCCAGGACAACGCGCTTTCACCGATCGAAATCCTGGGGCATCCCGCCGCTTTCCCGCTCTCGGCCGAGACCGCGCGCGCTTACGCGGCGCCGCGCATCGCGCTCGTGGGCGATGCCGCTCACGGGCTCCATCCCATCCATGCCCAGGGCTGGAATCTGGGCGTGCGCGACGTCGCAGCCCTCGCCGAAGTGCTGGTCGCGGCGAGGGCCGCCGGCCAGGATCTCGGCGCCGGCGAGACGCTTCGACGCTATGCCCGCTGGCGCGAACGGGATGCACGCACCATTCTCGGCCTGACTGACGGCCTGAACCGGCTGTTTTCCACGGATTTCATGCCCGCCAAGGTCGTACGCCGCACGGGCCTCGCCGTGGTCGACAACCTGCCGCCGGTCAAGAGCTGGCTGATGCGCCGCGGCATGGGCATCGCCGGCGACCTGCCGAAACTGGCGCGCGGCGAGCCGCTCTGAGCGTGGTGACACATCGTCTTCAGACGGCCGCTATGCCCACGCCACAAAGTCTCGACTTATGCGCGCAGGAGTGCAGCCGTATTCATCCTTCCTTAACTCACCAGGGCTAAGGTCGGGCAAGTCTCGCTGGTCCATGTGATCCTGGGAGTCTGTGTCCAGCGCCTTTGCCTCCGATTGGCGGGCGGATTCCCAGGATCGCATGGACCATGAAACAACATGCCAGGGGCAGGTTAACGAAAACCTAGAGCATTTTTCATTTAGGTAGAACCATATCCAGCATGTCTGAGGTAGCTTTTGAACTCATGGTCGTCGCAAAGTTCGAGTGCTTTTCGAATAGCGTCGCATAGCGCTTCCCTGGTTCTCGCCGCGACCTTGCGCAGGATGGCTTTGATCTTGGCGAAGACCTGCTCGATCGGATTGAGATCTGGACTGTAGGGCGGCAGGTAAAGAACCGATGCGCCGACGTTCTCGATGACCTGTCGGACGCCGTCGACCTTGTGCGCTGATAGATTGTCCATGACCACGACATCGCCCGGCTTGAGTGTCGGCGCGAGAAACTGCTCGGCATAGGCCCGGAAGGCAGCCCCCGTCATCGGCCCGTCGAGCACCAAGGGCGCCGTGATCCCGCTTTTGCCTGAGGCCGGCGACGAAGGTGGTGGTTTTCCAATGGCCATGGGGCACTTGGCGATCAGACGCTATGGTTCGAGGGGCAGCGGCCATAGCGCCTGGTCATGTTGGTCGCGGTTGCGGTCTCGTCGATGAAGATGAAACGTTCGGGATCCATGAAGCGCTGCCAGGCGCGCCAGCGGCGTACTTCGCGGCCACATCCGGCCGATCCTGTTCAGCGGCTCCTCAGCGACTTTTCGAAAGCCTGATTCGAAGCCGGCGCAGCGTGCGGTGAGATGGTCAGCCCGGCTGTCACAGCGAAGCGGCGCTCGAGCTCGGCCTGGATCCTGGAAGCCAGGGTCATGTCGTGATCGGCCTCTCGACCAACTCGGCCAGCGCCTTGGCAGCGGGGGTTCGAGCAAGAGCGGTCTGCGCCCGCCCGCCTGCTCCGGCTCCAAACTGCCGGTCGTCTCGCGACCCGCATCAGCTTGATCGCCGCCGACGGGCTCACCGAGAACCGGCGCGCCGCCTGCCTGATCGAACTTCCGCTCTCCACGGCCTCAACAAGCCGCTCTCTCAAATCCAACGATAACGGCGCCATCGCCACCTCTCGACTGTCTCAACCGACATTGTCGAATCACAGAGATCGATTCCACGCAATAGGAAAATGCTCTAACGTTGGGGAAAACCTCTCAGACAGAACCGGCGGGCATCTCTTCGATGGAGGCTTCTTGAGACAGCCGCTCATCAACGAAATCTTAACCTGCCACCTCCATCATCGTGATCAGGTCCATGCGATCCTGGGGTCTGTGCCCAGCGCCTCCATCTCCGCCGGGCGGGCAGATTCCCAGGTCATATGGACCCTGACGACAGAGGCAAAGGCGAGAGCTTAAGGTTTCCTCTGCGGAAGGAGGAAACAACGTCTGATCAATCGTCTGTGCAGCCCGGAGAGGAGTCCGATCCGATGCGATCGGAATGCGTATCCTATCTCTTTGGTTTCAAAGCATTTTCTCAGCGACTATATGGAAGCGACTGATCGGAGAAGCCCTAAGCCGCCAGGACCCGGATGTGGCGCTTTTTGCCTGAGGAGAGCTTCAGGGCGCCGTCACGCAGGTCCCTGCCGTCGACTACCAGCTCCTCGTCGCTGATCCGGTCGTCGTTCAGGCGTGCGCCGCCGCCGCGGATCAGGCGTCTGGCCTCGCCCTTGCTCATCACCAGGCCGGCGCGCTGCAGCAGGTCGAGAATGCCGATGCCCGCCTTGATCTCGCCGTCGTCGATCTCGACGGTCGGAAGCCCGTCCAGATCGTCCGATCCGGCTTCGAACACGGAGCCTGCGGCCTTCGCGGCCTCCCCGGCGGCGTCTTCGCCGCGGCAGAGCCTGGTCGCCTCGAAGGCCAGGATTTTCTTGGCCTCGTTGATCTCCGCTCCATCGAGCGCTTCGAGCCTGGCGATCTCGTCGAGCGGCAGATCGGTGAACAGCTTCAAAAACCGTCCCACGTCGGCGTCTTCGGTGTTGCGCCAATATTGCCAGTATTCGAAGTCGGCGAGCCGTTCCGGGTTGAGCCAGACGGCGCCGGACACGGATTTGCCCATCTTGGCGCCCGACGCCGTGGTGATCAGCGGACTGGTCAGGCCGAACAGCGTGCGTTGATCGACCCGGCGGCCGAGCTCGACGCCGTTCACGATATTGCCCCACTGATCCGAGCCGCCCATCTGCAGGATGCAGCCATAGCGCCGCGCCAGCTCGACGAAGTCGTAGGCCTGCATGATCATGTAGTTGAATTCGAGAAAGGTCAGCGGCTGCTCGCGCTCGAGCCTGAGCTTGACCGAATCGAAGGTGAGCATGCGGTTGATGGTGAAATGCTGGCCGTAGTCGCGCAGGAGCTGGATGTAGTTCAGGTGATCTAGCCAGTCGGCATTGTTGACCATCAGGCCGTGCTCGCCCGCCTCGTCGATCTCGAGAAAGCCGCTGAGCGAGCGCTTGATGCCGTCGAGATTGACCGCGAGCGCCTCGTCGGTCAGGAGCTGACGGCTTTCATCCTTGCCCGAGGGGTCGCCGACCTTGGTCGTGCCGCCGCCCACCAGGGCGATGGGGCGATGTCCGGTCTTCTGCAGGAGCCGGAGCATCATGATGCCGACCAGATTGCCGACATGCAGGCTGTCCGCGGTCGCATCGAAGCCGATATAGGCGGTCAGCCGATCGGACGCCGCGAGCTTGTCGAGGGCGTCGAGATCGGTCGCCTGATGCAGGAAGCCGCGATCGACGAAGGCCTGAATGAAATCGGAACGGTGGGCGCGCATCATCTCGTCTCTGTAGCGTTTTTCAGGGCGTGTCAGCCGGCCTTGGCCTTGGCGACCACGTCGTCGCCGTCGCTCTCGTCGTCCGGATCATCGTCCTCGTCGGGCTCGTCATCGTCGGCAGACCGCGTCTTGGCGCCGCGGCGTCCGGACGGCGCCTTGGCCTCCTCCTCGATGGCGGCAAGGCGCTTGTCGAGATAGTCCTCGACGATCTCGTTCAGCCGGTCGAGACAGCCGGTGAAGAAATGATCCGCACCCGGCATGACCTCGAGGCCGATCTCGAGACCGCGCTGCTGCTTCAGCTTCTCCACCAGCTTTTCGACCGAGTCGACCGTGACCAGGGTGTCGCGATCGCCGTTGACGATCAGGCCCGAGGAGGGACAGGGCGCCAGGAAGGTGAAGTCGTAGAGATTGGCCGGAAGCGCCGCGCTGATGAAACCCTGGATCTCCGGGCGGCGCATCAGGAGCTGCATGCCGATCCAGGCGCCGAACGAGATGCCGGCGACCCAGACCCCCTTGGCGTTCGGGTTATAGAGCTGCATCCAGTCCAGAGCCGCCGCGGCATCGCGCAGCTCGCCCTGACCGTGATCGAAGCTCTCCTGCGAGCGCCCGACGCCGCGAAAATTGAAGCGCAGCACCGAGAAGCCGCGTTTCACGAACATGTGATACATGTCGTAGACGATGCGGTTGTTCATCGTGCCGCCATGCAGCGGGTGCGGGTGCAGCACCACGGCGAGCGGCGCATCGCGCTCGGTGGCATGGTGGTAGCGGCCTTCGAGCCGCCCGTCGGCGCCGTTGAAGATGACTTCCGGCATTTATAGACTCCCTCCGCGCGTCGCCGCGCCGATCTTCGCGTGACCATCGATGGCCAGCGACCTTACATGGGATCGCCGAACCCGGGGGGCCACCCCGTCGATGGGCATAACCGCCTACCTATCGGCTGCGACTGTGACATCGGTCACTTGACGGAATACGCCATTGTCGCAACATGAATGGCAGGCTGCGCCGTGTTTAGCGTGAACGCAGCTTTTATTGCAATCACGATCTGTGGCACCGGATCATGTTCAGAACCCTCAAAGACGACATCGACGCCGTCGTCGAGCGCGACCCAGCGGCACGTTCGGCCTGGGAAGTCCTGCTCTGCTATCCGGGCGTTCACGCCGTGCTGTTCCACCGGATCACCCATAAATTATGGCTCCGGGGCTGGACGACAAGCGCCCGCTGGCTTTCGCAGATCGCCCGCTGGCTGACCGGTATCGAGATCCACCCGGGCGCCACCATCGGCAAGCGCCTCCTGATCGACCACGGCATGGGCGTGGTGATCGGCGAGACGGCAGAGGTCGGCGACAATGTCACCCTCTATCAAGGGGTTACGCTTGGCGGCGTGTCGCTCAATCCGGAAAAGCGCCACCCGACCATCGAGGATGACGTGGTCATCGGCTCGGGTGCCGCCGTGCTCGGTCCGTTCACCGTTGGCAAGGGGGCGCGCGTCGGCGCCAACGCCGTGGTGCTGAAGGCGGTCGAGCCCGGCACGACGGTGGTCGGCATTCCGGCGAAGCCGACCGGCCCGCAGGAAGTCGACGTGGATCTCGAGTGTTGCTTCCCGGCCTACGGCACGCTCCCGGGACGGACCGTCGATCCGGTGGCACGCAGCCTGGAGCGCCTTCAGGGCGAGGTCGAGCGTCTGAACGCCAAGGTGATCAGGCTTGAGACGCGCGAGGCCGCTGCCGACGCTGAGGAGGCCGAAGGCGACACGCTCGAGCCTATCGTCGTCTCCAAACGCTGATCGCGCTGGCGAGGCGAGAGTCGAGCGTCGTGTCGAACCCGGTCTATCTCGATTACAACGCGACCGCCCCGGTCAAGCCGGAGGTGATCGACGCCATGGCGGAGGCCATGGCGTCGGTCGGCAATCCGTCGTCGGTCCATGCGGCAGGGCGCGCGGCGCGAAAACGCCTGTCCCGCGCCCGCGAGCAGGTCGCCGCCCTGGTCGGCGCGTCGCCCGAAGCCGTCGTCTTCACGTCGGGCGGCACCGAGGCCAACAACCAGGCGCTCGCCGGCGACGGCCCATTGCTGGTCTCTGCCATCGAGCACCCCTCCATCCTGGCCCTGGCCAGGGACCAGCTGTCCGTGCCGGTCACCGACGACGGCCTCATCGACCTCGACAGCCTCCGCCAGTGTCTGGCAAGTCAACGCCCCGCCACGCTGGCGGTTATGGTGGCGAACAATGAGACGGGGGTGATCCAGCCGATCGCCGAGATTGCCGAGATCGCGCGTACGGCCAGCGTCCGGCTGCATGTCGATGCGGTGCAGGCGGCGGGCAAGATCCCGCTCGATCTTGCCGAGCTCGGCGCCGACACGCTCAGCCTGTCCGCCCACAAGCTGGGCGGGCCGCAGGGCGTGGGGGCGCTGGTCTGCCGAGACGGGCTGGAGCCGGAAGCGCTGCTGCGCGGCGGCGCGCAGGAACGGCGTTTTCGCGCGGGAACGGAAAATCTCCCCGGCATCGTCGGCTTCGGCGAGGCTGCCGCCCTGGCGCTTGCGGACCGACGCTTCGCCGAGCGCACGCGCGCCCTTCGCGATCGCCTGGAGGTCGGCATCCGCGCCCTGTCGGACGAGGTGCGCATCACGGGTGCCGAAGCACCGCGTCTTCCCAACACAAGCTGCCTGGTGTTTCCCGGCCTCAGCCACGACACTCAGCTGATCCACTACGATCTCGCCGGCATCGCGGTCAGCGCCGGTTCCGCCTGCTCCTCCGGCAAAGTCGGCCCGAGCCCCGTCCTCCTCGCCATGGGCTTTTCCCGGGAAGATGCCGCCGCGGCGATCCGGGTCAGTTTCGGCTGGGCGAGCGAGGAAAGCGACGTCGACCGTTTCCTGCAAGCCGCCGAAAAGCTCCTGGCAAGACGCACCCTCCGCAAAACCGCCTAGTGGCGCGGCCACCTCGTTGACTTGGGCGGCCGTCGCCTGATGTGGCGGTATGCGGTTGGTTCCTGGGGAAGTGGGGGATTGTTGCGATAGTGGTGGATTGCTGTCGTCAGGCGTCCGAAGGTTTCGGGCTCAGCAGCCACAGATTTTCGGTGGCCGCGCAGCGTCCCTTGAGGCCGCCGGCGACCTCCCTGGCCGTGACCTGCTCCAGCGCATAGCGATCGCCGTGGCAGCGGCGAATTTCCTCGCCCGTCACCGAGAAGGGCGGGCCGTCCATGCAGGTCTGGTCATACGCGAAGGTGAGCAGGAATTGCGGCGCGTTCGCCGTGATCCGGCTCAGGTGGGCCGCATAGCGAAGGCGCATCGCCTCAGGCAGGGCCACGAGGGCGGCGCGGTCATAGACGACGTCGACCGTTCCGAGCATGCTCGCCGAAAGCTCGAAAATATCGCCGACGAGAATGTCGATGCCATCGGCGCTATAGCGGGTATGCGTCCCGAGGTCGGTCCGTTCCGGCGCGATGGCGAGTTCGGTGAACAGCTGCTCGATGGCCGTCCCGCTGAGCTCGGCGCCGGCGACGCGATAGCCCTGGGACAGCAGCCAGCCGATATCGCGTGTCTTGCCGCAAAGCGGCAGGAAAACCCGGCTGCCCTGCGCCCCGAACTGCGCCTGAAAATACCGGGCCAGCAGCTCGTTCGGCTTGCCTTCGTGAAAGGCGATCTCGTTGCTTTGCCAGCGTTGATGCCAGAAACCGGCCTCCATGCTCGTCTCCCGCCCGATCGTGGCCCCGACGACGTCATCTTAGGCCCCGCCTCCAAAGCCATCGAGTCAATTCACGACCTTGCCCCGACATGCCGGCTATCGAAGAAGCCCGCAGCATCAGAGCACCCCCCGCGTCCAAGCCGACACCTCCGCCCCATCGCCTGCCCGCATACCCATGGACGTCGTCAACCCAGGGGCAGGCTGCCCCCCCCTTGTATTTTGGGTGGGGAGACCGACATAAACTTGAGAGGCCGGGCGGTGTCGCGCCGGCTCGCACAGGCATGTGGTTTGGAGAGTGGCTGTCATGAGCACCCAGGTGCTGTCCCTGACCCAGGCTGCCGTCGACCGGATCAAGCATCTGGTCGAGACTCAAGGCAACGGTGCGCCCGGCATTCAGGTCGGCGTGCGCAATACCGGCTGCTCCGGCATGAGCTACACCATCGACTTCGTCGAGGACATCGCCGCCGACGCCGAACTCGTCGACGCCGACGGCGTCAAGGTGGTGATCGATCCGAAGGCCATCATGTTTCTGGTCGGCACCGAGATGGACTTCGTCCAGGACAAGCTTGGCGCGGCCTTCAAATTCAACAATCCCAACGAAGCCGGCCGCTGCGGCTGCGGCGAATCCTTCACCATCTAGGCGCAACGTGCGCCATCGTTGACTTGACGGAGCCCGGTCGGGCTGCCTTTTTTCGCTTTCCAGCTTTTGAGATGTCGGGGAGGACGGGTGCCCAGGATCACCTTCATCATGCCGGATGGTGAGCGCAAGGAGATGGACGTGCAGCGCGGTCTGTCCGTCATGGAGATCGCGCGCGAGGCGGATCTCGGCATCGAGGGCACCTGCGACGGCTCGCTCGCCTGCGCCACCTGCCATGTGGTGGTGCATCCGGACCACGCAGCGCGCCTCAAACCCGCGAGCGACGAGGAAGAGGACATGCTCGACCTCGCCTTCGGCCTCAAGCCCACCTCCCGCCTCGGCTGCCAGATCGTGATGAGCGACGAGCTCGACGGCCTGGTCGTCACCATCCCTGCAGGTTTCTAAGACATGCCCCCAGCTGCGGCGCAAACCCGACCCAACAAAGTCAACGCTGACCACCGCGTGGTCGTGGCGATGTCGGGCGGGGTGGACAGTTCCTGCGTCGCGGCGCTGCTCGCCGAGGCCGGGCATGAAGTCATCGGCGTCACGCTGCAGCTCTACGATCATGGCAAGGCCGTCGGCAAGAAGGGGGCCTGCTGCGCCGGGCAGGACATTCAGGACGCGCGCGACGTCTCGGAAAAGCTGGACATTCCCCACTACGTGCTCGATTTCGAGCAGCGTTTCCGCGAGGCCGTGATCGAGGATTTCGCGGACAGCTACGCCAAGGGCATCACGCCGATCCCCTGCGTGCGCTGCAACCAGCGGGTCAAGTTCCGTGACCTTCTCGATATCGCGCGCGATCTTGGGGCGAGTGCGCTCGCCACCGGACACTATGTCCGCCGGATCGAACGGGACGGCCGAGCCGAGCTGCATGTCGCGGCCGACGAGCACAGGGATCAGAGTTATTTCCTGTTCGCCACGACCCAGGACCAGCTCGACTTTCTTCGATTTCCCCTGGGCGACCTCGAAAAGACCGAAACCCGAAAACTCGCCGAGCGCTTCGGCCTGCCGGTCGCAGACAAGCCGGACAGCCAGGACATCTGCTTCGTGCCGTCGGGGTCCTATACGAACATCGTGGAGAAACTGAAGCCCGGTGCGGCCGAGCCCGGCGACATCGTCCATGTGGACGGGAGGATGCTCGGACGGCATGAAGGGCTGATCCACTACACCGTCGGCCAGCGCCGCGGCCTGGCGGTCGCGGTCGGCGAGCCGCTCTACGTCATTCGACTGGAGCCCGAGACCCGGCGCCTGATCGTCGGCCCGCGCCCGGCCACCCATTGCGCCGAGATCGCCGTGAAGGACATGAACTGGCTGGCCACACCCGCGGACGGTCTCCGTGTCCGGGTCAAGCACCGCGCGCGCGAAGCGGCCGCCGACGCCACCGTCCATCCGCTTGAGCACGGCCGGGCGCGCATCGTCTTCGACCACCTGCAAAGCGGCGTCGCCCCCGGCCAGGCGGCGGTTCTCTATCAGGACACGCGCGTGCTCGGCGGCGGCTTCATCGAAAAAGCCCCGGTCGTCAGCGACGACGGGCTGAACTTTGGCCTGAACGCTTGACCAACGCTGTGCCTGGCGTTACATGCGTTGGGGTCTCCGTGGCGGAGTAGCTCAGTCGGTTGAGCAGTGGAATCATAATCCATGGGTCGGGGGTTCAAGTCCCTCCTCCGCTACCACTTTTCTCTGAGAAGCCTCAGTCGATTCCGACTAGAGGGCGCGCATTAGAACAATCTGTATTGAAAAAATATTCCGGTTTGCAGAACGAATAGAAGCAATCCGAATGAAAAGATGATAATGTGCGGAATATAAACATTGCGATAGAAGAAGACTCTGAAAGCCTTTCCCAGACGTTCTGATGAGCCAAACTCACTTGCGAAAGTAGTGCATATTTTCGGTCCGCTGTACGCTGAACTGTCCCCATTTACATATTTTTCTATCTCACTTGCTCTTTCGATCATGATTCTCTGATAGTACTTCCATCTCGATTCCAGATACCAAAATATCAATGTGCTCAATGATCCCAACAAGAATATGACGCCCAGTCTTTCGGCAAATGCAAAGCCGATTGAGGCTGCGCTGAGTGTAACGCTCCAGGATTTCACGATCAAAGCTTTGCTGTCATATTTTTCTATCAATTCTTGAAGAAAATAGTATTCCTGAATGGCCTTGTCTTCTTTGGTTATCTTCGATCTTACTTCATCCATGGGTGCAATCTTTCCAGAAATCGATCTTGCAGGCTGTCGATTTAACGAAGGATTCCCCTTCAAGCCAATCGGAAACGCAAAAGATCGGCCAAATTTGCGGCTGCATTGATAAATTGGCACGAACCAGCGGTAGGTCTCGCATCGGCGCCATCTGTTCAATATATCGACAAGGCCTTTGCCAAGCACCCTCCTCCCCAAGCGGTCGACATCCACGGAAGACCTGTGGCCATCCTGATCAAATTGGACTTCTTATTTTTGATAAAGTGGACCTTTCTGGAAGTCCGATAACGCCGCAAAATAGTGAAACTGGCAACCTGCTTGTCTGCCGACGGCATCAGGACGGCACCTGCTGGCGCTGTTCTCGGACATACAATGGATCGAACCCAATGGAAAGGTCGCCATAGGTGGTGTCGATGGAAACAACCGCGATCATCAGCTCGACTAGCAGCGAAGTCGACGGGCGTCAACACCGCCGCCATGGGCGAGCCCGCCGCTGTTCGTGCGTGGCGAGGCCGTTTCATTCACCGAAGACGGCGAGCGCTATCTTGATCTGGTGGCCGGCTCGGCGGTGACCAATCTCGGCCACGGGCTGCCGGCGCATCGGGACGCGGTCCGCGAGGGCGGTGGAGCAGGGCGTCTGCCACACCGGCACGCGCCTCCTACGCTTCGTACCGAGCGGGCGGAGCTCTATGGCGATCTCGCCTCGATCCTGCCGGCGAACTCAGCCGTTACCATCTGGTGAGCGTCGGCACCGGGCGGTCGAGACCGCGATCAGGCCGCGCAATACCATACACGCCGGCCGCGCCTCTTCGCCTTCGAGGGCGGCTATCACGGACGCACGGTCGGCGCGCTGTCGATCACCCATGCGGAGCATCTGCACCGGATCTTTTCGACGCTGAAGGACGTGGTCACCTTCATCCCCTATCCGTATCGGTTCAGGTCCGAACCGCGCGGCGAGGACGAGCAGGCGCTGATGGCGTTCTGCCTCGAGACCCTGGAGCAGCGTCTGGCCGAGGCGAAGGCGGCGGGTGATCTGCCGTCCTCGATCATCCTGGAGGCGATCCAGGGCACCAGCGGGGCGGTGCGCCCGCCCGCCGGTTTTCTCACCGAGGTGCGGGCGCTTGCCGATCGGTTCGGTGTGCTCCTGATCGTCGACGAGATCTGGACCGGCTTCGGACGCACCGGCAGATGGTTCGCGTTCGAGCATGAGGGTGTGGTGCCGGACCTGGTCTGTATCTCCAAGGGCCTGTCCGCCGGCCTGCCGCTCGCGGGCGTGGCCGGCCGTGAGGACATTCTCGGCGCCTGGCCGGCCGGCACCCATACCAGCACCTTCCAGGGCAACCCGATCGCCTGTGCCATGGCGCGCGCCACGATCCGGGAGATGAAGGCGCATGGCTGGGTCGAGCATGCGGCGGGTCCGGTCGCGGAGGCTTTCGAGGCCGGGCTCGCGCCGCTCCGCACCCATCCGCGCATCCGCGACGTGCGCATCGTGGGTGCGGCTGCCGCGATCGAGTTCGCCCATGCCGACGGCGCTCCCGATCCGGCAACGCGGAGCCAGGTGCAGCAGGCCTGTTTCGCGACAAACATCCTGGTCTATGGCGGCGGCCGGCAGAACAACGCGATCCTGCTTCTCCCCCCGATCAACATCGACCCTGAGATCCTGGGCGAAGCGCTGGACCGTATCGTGGATGCAATCAACAGCGTCACCTGAAGGCGCTGGTGGACGACCGGCGACAAAGCTCCGCAGGAAACAGCCGCATTAACGTGTCCTTAACCCACCACGGCTATCGTCCGGTACGTCTCGCTGGTCCATGCGATCCTGGGAGTCCGAGCCTCGCCCAAGCTTTTCCGGCGGGCGGGAGGATTCCCAGGATCGCATGGACCATGAAACAGCATGCCATGGACGGGTTAAGAAAAACCTAACGCTTGGCAGATGGCCTGATCGGGATGTTGGGGCGATCAGGAAACGGTCATTCCCAAGGCGGATCGGTGTCAGACAGAACCGGCATGGCGTTCATCGATGAAAACGCCCAGCGATTGCCACAGGCTTCTCCGTGTCCGTTAGCCCATACCGACCAAACCGGAAAGTGCCCTGTTTCGTTTGCCCTCGATCTCGGGTCACCCGGCCGCGCCGTGCGGCCATGGCCTTAACCAGGTCTTAACCGCCACCTGCTATCCTCCTACCTGGTCCATGTGACCCTGGGAGTCCGAGCCTCATCCCACCATCCTCGATGGGCGGACTCCCAGGATCACATGGACCAGAACGTAACACTGGCAGGAAAGGGTTGAGAAAACGTTAACGCCGGGAAAAGGCGTTCCTCCCCTTCCGAGAACGCCTGACGAGCCGGTGATGCTCGGTCTATCGGGCGGTGCGAAGCGGTCACTTGCCACTTGGCCTGGTATCACATCCATCGAAACCGCCAGGCACCTACGCCTCCGCCACTCCGACCCCAAGTCAACGCTGCAGGGCGCCCCCTGCTAGGAGACCCAGGCGATGCGCAGGAGGTTGGTGGCGCCGGGGGTGCCGAAGGGCATGCCGGCGGTGATCACCAGGCTGGAGCCGGGGCGGGCGAGGCCGATGTCGAGGGCGGCGGCGCAGGCGCGGTCGATCATCTCGTCGATGTCGGTGGCGTCTTCGCAGATCATCGGATGCAGGCCCCAGAGCAGCGCGAGGCGTCTTGCCGTGCTCTCCCGGGTGATCAGGCCGAGAATGGGCCGGTCCGGACGTTCGCGGGCGGCGCGGAGCGCGGTCGAGCCGGTGGTGGTGTAGGTGACGATCGCGGCGGCGCGCATGGTTTTGGCGACGCCGCTGGCCGCGAGCATGATGGCATCCGCGGTCGTGCGTTCGGCCTCGGCGTGATAGGCGTCGAGATAGGTGCGGTAGAGCTGGCCGTTTTCGACCTTGTCGATGATCCGGTCCATCATCGATACGGCTTCGATCGGGTAGTCGCCGGCGGCAGTCTCGGCCGAGAGCATCACCGCATCGGCGCCGTCATAGACGGCGGTGGCGACGTCGGAGGCCTCGGCGCGGGTCGGGGCCGGCGCGTGGATCATGCTTTCCAGCATCTGGGTCGCGACCACCACGGGCTTGCCGGCATCGCGGCAGGCACGGATCATGCGCTTTTGCAGGCCGGGGACGTCTTCCGGCGGCATTTCCACGCCGAGATCGCCGCGCGCGACCATGATGCCGTCGGCCATTTCGATGATCTGATCGAGGTGATTGATCGCCGCCGGCTTTTCGATCTTGACCATGATCGCCGCGCGCCCGGCGATCAGGCGGCGCGCCTCGGCGACGTCCTCCGGGCGCTGCACGAAGGAAAGAGCGACCCAGTCGGCGCCGAGATCGAGGCCGAACTGCAGGTCTCTCTTGTCCTTCTCGGTGAGCGCCGAGATCGGCAGGACGGCGTTGGGAACATTGACGCCCTTCCTGTTGGACAGCGGGCCGCCGGCGATCACCCTGGTCTCGGCGAAGTCCTTGCCGACCTGCTCGACGGTGAGGCGGAGCTTGCCGTCGTCGAGCAGCAGCTCGGTGCCTTGGTCGATCGCCTGAAAGATCTCGATATGGGGCAGTTGGACGCGGTTCTGGTCGCCCGGCTTGTCGTCGAGATCGAAGCGAAAACCCTGTCCCGCCCGGAGCTCGATGCGGTCGTTCTCGAAGGTGCCGACCCGCAGCTTCGGCCCCTGCAGGTCCATGACGATGCTGATCGGCCGCCCGGCCTCGGCTTCGATCTGCCGGACGATCTGGTAGCGCTCCTTGTGATCGTCGTGGCTGCCATGGGAAAAATTGAAGCGGAACGCGTCGACGCCCGCATCGAACAGCGCCTTGATGCGGTCGGGCGTCGAGCTCGACGGGCCGAGCGTCGCCAGGATCTTTGCCGAACGCCGATGGCGCATGGGAAACTCCGCGCTCAAATCGAATGGCCACGTTTCGCGGCCGTTCCATAAGCGATCTAAAGGACTTGAAGGGTCGTAGCAACCGACAGTTACGATCATGTGACCTAAGACCGCGGCCGTCGGCGACGGCAGGCTAACCTTTCGGCTGGGAGTCCGTCTTGGGCTTGTTGCGCGTCAGCAGGAAGAAATCGAAGGCTGCCATCACGAGGACGATGATGCAGATGATCGTCAGATCGGGCTCGGTGACGTAGTAGATGAGAATGCTGATGAAACCGATGAAGCTGGCGATCGAGATCAGGGCCAGGATTTTGTCGAGCATCGCTTGCTCCCCTCGTCAGGCGCCGGCGGCGCGAAGCTTCTCGGTCAGCCAGGCGGCGGTGCGCATCAATCTGGCGTCGGCGCCGCGCGGCCCGACCAGCTGGACACCGACCGGCAGGCCATCCCCGTCGTTGAGCAGCGGCAGGGTGATCGCGGGCGTGCCGCAGAGCGTCCAGAGCGTGCAGAAGGCGGGATTGCCGGTGCTCTCCAGACCGTGGGGCGCTGCCCCGGGTGCTGCCGGCGTCAGGATGGCGTCGTAGCGCTCGAAGATCCGGTCGAGGCCGGCGTTCAGAACCTCGATCCAGTCGGCGGCCGCCAGATAGTCGGGGGCCCTGACCTCGCGGCCCTGGTCGATCGCGTCCTGCATATGCCGGCTGAGCTGATCGCGGCCGCGGCGCTCGTAGCGCCCGAGATTGTGGGCGAAGCCAGCGGTCATCAGGCGCGCCAGGAGGGTATGGCCCTCGGCAAAGACCTCCGGGAGGTCGACCTGATCGCAGCCCTCGCCGAGAAGGTCGGTCAGTTCCGCGAACGCCGCCTGCGTGCTGTCCTCCGCCTGCTCCCAGACGGGCGTCCTGGCGAAGGCGAAGAGCGGATCGAGCGGCGGCGTCGATCGCGCCGCATCGAGGAGGCCCTGATGGGCGATCGGCACCGTCGCCCTGTCGCCCTGGTCATGGCCGATCAGGGCATCGGCGAGCAGTGCTGCGTCCGCGACCGAGCGGCCGAAGGTGCCGATGGTGTCGAGATGGAAGGACTGGGCGAGCACGCCGGTGCGCGGGATCAGGCCCCAGGTCGGCTTGTAGCCGACCACGCCGCAGAAGGAGGCGGGGCGGATCACCGAGCCGTTGGTCTGGGTGCCGATGGCCAAGGGCACCATCCCCGAAGCCAACGCCGCCGCCGAACCGGAGGACGAGCCCCCGGGAGTCCGGGTCGGATCGTGGGGGTTCTTCGTCTTGTTCGGCGCGTAGTAGGCGAGCTCCGTGGTCACGGTCTTGCCGAGGATCACGGCGCCCGCGGCGCGCAGGCGGCTCACCAGGACGGCGTCCTTCCGGGGGCGGCGCCCGGCGTCCAGGACCGTGCCGTTCTCGGTCGGCATGTCTGATGTGTCGATGATGTCCTTGACGCCCACCGGCACGCCGTGCAGCGGGCCGACCGGCCGGCCGGACTTTCTGACGGCGTCCGCCCGCTTCGCCTGCGCGCGCGCATGGTCGGGATCGAGAAAGGCCCAGGCCTCGATCTTGTCATCGACGTCGGCGATCCGACCGAGATAAGCGTCGACGGCCTCCTCGGAGCTGTGCTGACCATCCCGGATCGCGGCGGCGAGATCGACGGCGGACAGCGCCGTCAGATCGGTTCTGCTCATGCTCCGCACTCCCGTACCCGCATCGTCACCGCCCCTTGACAGGACGAAGAACGACCTGGCCCGTACAAGATCCGGTTAACGAGGTCATCGCATGACCTATTTTCCATAGAAATAGTCCGGCAGGAACATGGCGATGCCCGGGAAGAGGTAGAGCAGCAGCATGGAGAGGAAGATCATCGAGAGGAACGGCATCACGCCTTTGAAGATGTGGGTGAGCTGCACATGGGGCGGGGCGACGCCCTTCAGATAATAGGCGGACATGGCCATGGGCGGCGTCAGGAAGGAGGTCTGGAGATTGAGCGCCACCAGGATGCCGAAGAACAGCGGATCGATCCCGAAGTGAGGAAGGAGCGGAAGAAAAATCGGCACGAAGATGATGATGATCTCGGACCACTCCAGCGGCCAGCCCAGGAGGAAGATGATGAGCTGCGCCATCAAGAGGAACATCACCGGCGACAGATCGAGGCCGATCACGACCTCGCTGATCAGCTGCTCGCCGCCGAGATAGGAAAAGACCGAGGAAAAGGTCCAGGAGCCGACGAACAGCCAGCACACCATGGCCGAGGTCCTGACGGTCAGATAGACGGACTCGCGCAGGCGCTCCCAGGTGAGCGAGCGGTAGCAGGCGGCGAGAACCAGGCCGCCGAGCGCGCCGACCGAGGCGGCCTCGGAGGGCGTCGCGAGGCCGAACAGGATGGCGCCGAGCACCGAGAGGATCAGGATCGCCAGCGGGAAGAAGGAGGTGACCAGCATGACGGCGATCTGGCCGCCGCTGTAGCGTCCCGTGTCCTCTTCCCGCGGCTTCGGCGCGAGGGAAGGGTTCAGCCAGGCACGGCCGATCACATAGATCATGTACAGGCCGGCGAGCAGGAAGCCCGGCAGCATGGCGCCGGCATAGAGCTTGACGATCGAGACGTTGGAGGTGGCGGCGTAGACGATCAGCATGATCGAGGGCGGGATCAGGATGCCGAGGCAGCCACCGGCGCAGATCACGCCCGAGGCGAAGCTGGTGTCGTATTTGGCTCTGAGCATCGCCGGAAAGGCGAGCAGGCCCATGAGCGTGACCACGGCGCCGACGATGCCGGTCGCGGTCGCGAACATGGCGCAGGTGGCGAGCGCTGCCACCGCCATGGCGCCCGGCAGCCTTCGCGCGGCGATGTAGAGGGTGTCGAACAGGCGGGTGACGATGTTGGCGCGCTCGACGATGTAGCCCATGAACAGGAAGAGCGGCACGGCGGTCAGGACGTCGTTCGCCATGACCGAATAGGTCTGATTGATGAACAGATCGAAGATGCGGTTGTTGAACAGGCCCTCGATCCAGGTCTGCCAGAGCGTGAGCGCATCCGCGCCCTGCTCGACGGCGCGATCGTAGCCGCGCCACATGCGGCTCGGGTCGAAATAGGCGTAGTAGCCGAAGAACACGCCCATCGCCATCAGGGTGAAGCAGATGGGAAAGCCGAGGAAGATGGTGAGCAGGAACAGGCCGAGCATCGAGACGGCAATTTGGGGATCGGTCATTTGGGGTCACCGTCTCCGTGCGACAGGGCGTGGGATTCGCCGCCGATCCTGGCGAGGTCGCGCTCCTTCAGGAGCACGGCCTCCATCTCCTCGACGTCCTCGGCGTGCTCCGGCCATTTGCCGGTCCTGATGCAGACGATGCAGCGGCAGACCTGCGCCATGCCCTGGATGAACAGGAGAACGCCGGCGGCGACCATCACGGTCTTGAACTGGAAGATCGGGATGTTGGCGGGGCTCATCACGCTGACCTCGCCATACTGCCAGGAGCGGCTTGCATATTTCCAGCCGGCGAAGATCAGGGCGAGAATGCCGGGGAAGAAGAACAGGAAATAGAGGACGAGCTCGACCTTTGCCTGGGTGGCGGGGCGCCAGAGGCGATAGACGAAATCGCCGCGCACATGGCCGTCTCGGGACAGCGTGTAGGCGCCGCCCATCATGAACAGCGTGCCGTACATCATGTAGCTGAGATCGAACGCCCAGGAGGTCGGGTCGCGCAGCACGTAGCGCACGAACACCTCATAGCCGACGCCGAAGGTCATGATCAGGATGCACCAGGCGAAGGCCTTGCCGAACCAGGCCGAGATGCTGTCGGCGATATCGATGAAGCGCAGCATAGCTGTTTCCCCGAGGACGAAGCGGCGACCGGATCAGGTCCAACACTAGGCGAGCGGCGGGCAAAAGGAAGGGCGGCGCAGGCCGCCCTTCCCAAGTCAACGCCGGCCGGCGTCCGGCCTAGAAGCCGAGCTTGCCGGGGAAGTGATGCTCGTAGGCGAGCTTGTAGTCGGCCTGGTTGGTGAGGTCGTAGAAGGCGACCCGCTCGGCCCAGGCTTTCTGGCTCTCGACCACGCGGCCGAAGAACTCGTCCTTCACCAGATCCTGGAGCACGGTATCCCAGGACGCGAGCTGGGCTTCCATGATCGAGGTGTCGGTGCGGTGGACGCTGACCCCATCCTCGTTGATCAGCTTCTGCAGATCGCCCGAATAACGGTCCATGGCGAGGCCGTAATTCGCGGTGTTGGCGGCCTCGGCGGCATATTCGAGAATCGCCTGATGCTCGGCCGGCAGGCTTTCGAAGGTGTCGCGGTTGAAGATGATCTCGAAGAACTCGGCGGCCTGATGGTAGGAGCCGAGATAGTAGTCCTTGCACACGTCCTGGGCGCCGAACTCGCGGTCCGAGGTCGGGTTGTTGAACTCGAACGCCTCGATCACGCCGCGCTCCATGGCCGGCACGATCTCGCCGCCGGGGAGCTGGGTCACCGAGAGGCCCATGCCCTGCATGATGTCGGTGGCAAGCCCGACGGTGCGGTATTTCAGGCCCTGCATGTCGGCGGCCGAGTTGATCTGCTCTTGAACCAGCCGAGCGGCTGGGTCGGCATGGGCATGGCGAAGAAGCCGACCAGATTCAGGCCGAGAATGTCCTGCACCAGCTCGCGGTACATGTCCTTGCCGCCGCCAAAGTGGATCCAGGCTAGGATCTGGGCGGCATTGGCGCCGAACACCGGGCCGGTGCCGAACAGGGAGGCCGCCTTGTTCTTGCCGTACCAGTAGGCGGTCACGGTGTGGGCGGCGTCGAGCACGCCGTCATGGCAGGCGTCCTGCACCTGGAAGGCCTGAACCACGGCGCCCGCCGGCAGATAGTCGATGGTGAGGCTGCCGCCGGACATCGCCGCCACCCGGTCGGCATACTGCTTGGCCATCTCGGAAAAGATGTCGGAAGCACCCCAGGAGCCCTGCATCTTGAGCACCGTGCTCTGGGCGCGCGCGATATGGGGGGCCGCAAGAAGGGCACCGCCGCCTGCGGCGGCGCCGGCGGCACTGCCAAGAAATTTTCGCCTGGACGTCGCCTTCGCCTCGTTGACCCGCTCTTCCATTTTCTTGTTCTCCCATCCGGTTTCCTGCCCCGGCGGACTGCCAGCCAAGGCGTTGACCAATTTTTCTAACGTCTTGCGGTCTTTCTGTACATGGGCGACGCCGGTTTCGCCGACTTGCTGACAGGAAATTCATCGGGAACGAGATCAACCGGGAGGAGGACCGCACTCCGCCCACGGACCCCGGCGGACACCGAACTGGCGCCTCACGCGGTGGCGCGCAGCTCCTCGGCCGTGCGCAGGTCGACGCCGACCAGCTGCGAGACGCCGCGCTCCATCATGGTGACGCCGTAGAGCCGGTCCATGCGTGCCATGGTCAGGGGGTGGTGGGTGACCACGATGAAGCGGGTGCTGGTGGCCTCGGTCAGCTCCTCCAGCAGATTGCCGAGACGGCTGACATTGGCGTCGTCGAGCGGCGCATCGACCTCGTCCAGCAGGCAGAGCGGCGAGGGGCGCGTCAAAAAGATCGCGAAAATCAGGGCAACAGCGGTCAGCGCCTTTTCGCCGCCGGAGAGCAGCGACAGGGACTGCAGCTTCTTGCCGGGCGGGCTCGCGGACAGCTCCAGGCCGGCGTTCAGCGGGTCCTCCATGTCGGTCAGCTCGATCTTGGCGCGGCCGCCGCCGAACAGGCGCACGAACAGCGCCTCGAAATGTTTTTCGACTTCGCCGAACGCCTGACGCAGGCGCTCGCGACCCTCGCGGTTGAGCGTGGAAATGGCGCGGCGCAAGCGCTCGATCGCCTGGGTCAGCTCGTCCTTCTCGGTGGTCAGGGTCTGGATGCGCAGGTCGAGTTCGGCGGCCTCGTCGATCGCGCGCAGATTGACCGCGCCCAGGCGCTCGCGCGAGGCCTCGATGCGCGCGAGCCTGGCCTCCAGCTCGGCGAGCGCGTCCTCGCCGGGCGCCCCGCCGAGGCCGACCTCGACGGCCTCGCCCAGCCGGGCGCGCACGGCGGCTTCGGCATGGGCGACCTCGGCGTCCGCGCGCTCCAGATGCGCCTCGAGGCGCGCGCCACTTTCGCGCGCCTCCACCTGCTCGGTCTCGACCCGCTCGAGCGCCGCCTCGGCCTCGGTCAACGCCTGCTCCGCAGCGGCCACGCTTTGCGCAAGCTCCTGGCGGCGTGCCTTCGCGGCCTCGACCTTGGCATGCAGGTCGCCGCGTTTTTGCGTCAACTCCTCCGGCAGGCCTTCGAGATCGGCGAGATCGGCGATCAGCTGTTTTCGACGTGCGATCAGCGCCTCGACCCGCGCCTTCGCTCCCTCGATCCGGCCGCTCCAGGCTTCGAGATCGGCGGCCAGTGTTTCCGCCTGCCGGCTGGCGCTGGCGTGGCGATCGCGAAGCGCGACGTCCTCAGCCCTGGCCTCGCCATGGCGCGTGCGCGCCGCTTCGAGCGTGCGCTCCGCGGTCTGCAGATCGACGGCGGCAACATCGAGGGTGTTTTTTGCCTCGGTCTGCTGATCCGCCTCGTCGGCGAGACGGCGATCCAGGGCGGACTGGTCCTCCTCCAGGCGCGTGAGCTTCGCCTCGATCTGCACCCGCTCCAGGGCCCGCTCCTGGGCAAGGGCGGCCTCCCGGCGCTCCTCGGCGCGCTGCCGCTCCAGCCGTTCCTGGTGATCGAGCACGCGCTTGCGGCAGTCACTGGCAGCCCTGCGCGCGTCTGCAAGCTCGGTCCCGGTGGCGGCGTCGCTCTGCTCGGCCTCGCGCTCGGCGGATGCCGCCTGGTCGTGGGCGGTGCGCAGCGCAAGCAGCTCGGCATCCGTGCCGTCCTCGGCCTCGGCTCCCTCGCGGCCGGCGCCGAGTGCCGTGGCTTCGCGCCTGAGGTCCTGCAGCTCGGCCTCGATGCGCGCGC
Source organism: Alphaproteobacteria bacterium (assembly GCA_041398025.1). GTDB lineage: Bacteria > Pseudomonadota > Alphaproteobacteria > Geminicoccales > Geminicoccaceae > JANQPX01. Next base: position 46,560 of record JAWKVM010000008.1, on the reverse strand, counting down.
TCTCCTCGCCGAGCGGCCCGAGCTCGGCGTCGATCGCCGAGGCGCGCGCGCGCAACTCGGCAAGGGTATGACGCGCCGCCTCGGCCGTGAGCCGCTCGGTTTCACGCTCGGTCTCGATCGTCCGCACGGCGGCAGCGGTCGTGTTCACGGCAGCGCGTGCGTCCTCGGCCTTCGCCTCCGCCGCCTCGCGCTGCGCCCGCGCCGCGGCAAGCTCGCCATCAAGCTCGCGCAGACGCGCCTGCTGCTTCAGCCTGGCCGCCGCCGCGCGCGCGCCATCGGGTTTTCGGACCAGGCCGTCCCAGCGCCAGAGCGCGCCGCTCCGGCTGACCAGGCGCTGGCCCTGGCGAAGCTCGGCCTGCAGCCTATCGCCGTCCGCGTCGTCGACGATGCCCACCTGAGCGAGCCGGCGATTGAGGGCGTTGGGGCCCTGCACGACACTTGCCAGCGCTGCCGCTCCCTCGGGGAGCGGGGCGCCGTCCAGTGGTGCTCCGCCCACTGATGTCAGCCAGGTGACGGGGGCCGCTTCGTCCTCGCTGCCGAGCAGATCGTCGCCGAGCGCTGCGGCCAGGGCATCGGCATAGCCGTCCTGCACCCGGACCTTGTCGAGGAGCGGCGGGGCCTCGCTTTCCGGCTGCTCCAGATCGGCCAGCGCCCGTGCTTCCGCCTCGAGCGTGGACAGCGTCGCCGTCGCCGCCTGCAGGCTCTGGTCGGCCGCTTCGGCTTCGGCTGCGGCCTGGTCCTTCGCCTCGATCGCCGCCGACCAGCGGTCGCCGATGGTCTCGATGCTGCCGGCAATCTCGTCGATCCGGCGCTCGGCGGCCTCGATGTCGAGTTCCTTGCGTTCGGCCGCAAGCGTCTCGGTCTTGACCGACAGCTCGCCGCGCCGCCCGTCCAGACGCTCGATACGCCGTTCGAGGTCGGCAAGGCGCTCCTGTTCGAGCTTCAGCGCGTGGTCCTGCTCGCGCCGCTCACGCTCCCTGGCGCGCAGGGCCTCGTCCGCCGCGCGCACGGCGGCGCGCGCTTCGGCGAGGGTCGCCTGCGCAGCGCTGCGCGCCTCCTCGGCCTGGTGCAGGCGCGCATCCGCCTGCTCGCTCGCGACGATCGCGTCTTGCAGCGCCGTCTCCAGGCTGCCGGCCGTCCCTTCCGCACCTGGCGCCGGCTCGAACCGCGCCTGCGGTGCTTCGGCGAGGCCGGTCAGCCGCCCGTCCAGCTCGCGCCGCGCCGCGGCCAGCGACTGCTGCTGCTCGGCCAGGCCGAGCGCGCTGGCCTCGATCTGGCGGCAGCGCGCCTCGACATCGGCCTTTCTGGCGAGCTGGGCGCGAAACGCGGTCTCCGCGGCTTCCAGGGCGGCGCGCGCCTGGGCTTCGGCGGCGGCGGCACGCGTTCGATCCTCGTCCCCGCTTTGGATCAGCGTTTCGACGGCCTGGCGCTCGGCTTGCAGCCGTTCGGCCATGGTCTCGGCGTCGCCGAGTGCTGCCTCGGCATGCTCCAGGTCCTGGGCCGTCTGCCGTTCCTGATCCTTGAGCTGGGTCTGATTGGCATCGAGCCTCGCCGCCTCGGCGTCGATCGCCGAGAGCCGCTCACTCAGCCGGACCTGCTCGGTATCAAGCGCCGCCTCGTCGCGCCGAAGCTCGGTGAGCGCCGTCGACGCCTGCTCGCGCGCCCGGCGCGCGCCTGCGAGGCGCTCGGCATGCACCTGCACATGGCTGCGCCCGGAGGTCAGCGCCTCCTCGGCGAGCGCCTTCTGCGCCAGCGCCGCCTGCCAGCGCCCGAGCAGCAGGGCGGCCTCGGTCTCGCGATGCTGCTGCTGCAGCTTGCGGTAGCGCTCCGCCTGCTTGGCCTGCTTCTGCAGGGTCGCGAACTGCTCGTCCAGGGTGACCAGCAGGTCCTCGACCCGGAGCAGATTGGCCTCGGCCGCCTGCAGCCTCAGCTCGGCCTCATGGCGCCTCGCCTGCAGCCCGCCGATGCCGGCAGCCTCTTCCAGGAGTTTCCGGCGTTCCAGCGGCTTCGCCTCGACCAGCGCGCCGATCCGGCCCTGGCTGACGATCGAGGCGCTGCGCGCACCCGAGGCCGCGTCCGCGAACAGGAGCTGCACGTCCTTCGCCCGGACTTCGGCGCCGTTGACCCGATAGACCGAGCCCATGCCGCGCCCGATGCGCCGGGTGAGCTCGAGCTCGTCCAGATTCTCGAAGCCCGGGATCGGCTCCTCGCCCGCGGTCAGATGCAGCGCCACCTCGGCGAGATCGAAGGCGGCGCGCGCGCCGGTGCCGGCGAAGATGACGTCGTCCATCTCGCCGCCGCGCAGGCCCTTGGCCGAGCTTTCGCCCATGACCCAGCGAAGCGCGTCGACCAGGTTCGACTTGCCGCAGCCATTCGGTCCGACGATGCCGGTCAGGCCGGCTTCGATCTGAAGCTCGGTCGGCTGGACGAAGGACTTGAAGCCGGAAAGGCGAAGTTTGCTGATATGCAACGGAGCCGGGCCGTCCCCATTTGTTGCTGACGCGGATGTCTATATCAGTGTGCTAAATGGCGAGAAACCCCTCGCATCTTATCTGTATATCGTTATCCACAAAAGATTGTACCACAAGATATTGTTTATTGAAGCCGCCTCAAGACTTCGCACCGCGCAATCTGACCTCGCCCTGCACATGCGCTTCAAGGGTCTCGGTCGGGCCGCCGGAGCGCACCGGGCGCGGCGCGAAGCGGCCGAGCGAGAGCGTGCGGTCATACATGACGATGGCGCCGGCGACCGCGAGATTGATGCAGAAACGGGTCGGAATCTTCACCACGTGGTCGCAGCGCGCCACCATCTCCGGGGTCAGCGAGCCGCGCTCGGGGCCGAAGACGTAGGCGGCGTTCAGCGGATGGCGAAAGCTCGGCAGATCAACGGCTTCGTCCAGAAGCTCGACGCCGACCAGCTGGCAGTTGTTCGGCAGGACCATGTCGTCAGGGCTGTCGAAGCGATAGACCGGGAGCTGCTTTTCCGCCTGGGACGTGTCCGAGCGCGCCTCGCGCACGGAGTAGTGGGCGTCCACCAGAAAGGCGAAGCTGGCGCCGAAGGCATGAGCCGAGCGGATCAGATTGCCGAGATTCATCGGCTTGCTGATCGCTTCCGCTCCGATTCCGAAATAGCCGCGCATGATCCGTCCATAGCGCGTCTGTCCAAAGGGTTCAATCATGGCAGCTCCCCCCGCTTGACGCCGGAGGCGGCCATGGCCTAGGGCTGGTCCGGACATCCACCGCGACAAGGCGCCCGGCACCCTTGGCCATCGACCCCGGTTTGCTCGAAGCGAAGATCCTGGAAGGCGACCGCCGGGCGCTGGCGCGCGCGATCACGCTGATCGAGTCCGGGCGCGACGATCACCGGGACCAGGCGGATGCGCTGATCTCGGCGCTGCTGCCCCATACCGGCAAGGCGATCCGGCTGGGCATCTCGGGCACGCCGGGGGCCGGCAAATCCACCTTCATCGAGGCGCTCGGCACCCATGTGATCGAGGCAGGCGAGACCATCGCGGTGCTCGCGGTCGATCCTTCCAGCCAGCGCTCCGGCGGCTCGATCCTCGGGGACAAGACGCGCATGCCGCGGCTCGCGTCGGACAAGTACGCCTTCGTCCGACCGTCGCCCGCGGGCGCCACGCTCGGCGGCGTCGCCCGGCGCACGCGCGAAGCGGCGATCGCCTGCGAGGCGGCGGGCTTCGGCGTGATCGTGCTCGAAACCGTGGGCGTGGGGCAGAGCGAGACCGCGGTCGCCGACATGGTCGACTGTTTCCTCCTGCTGCTCGCTCCCGGCGCCGGCGACGAGCTTCAGGGGATGAAGCGCGGCATCGTCGAGCTTGCGGATCTGGTCGTGGTCAACAAGGCGGATGGCGAGCTTCGCGCCGAGGCGGGCCGGGTCGCCGCCGATTACAAGGCAGCGCTGCAGCTCCTGCGGCCGGCAAGCGTTGCCTGGCAGCCGGAGGTGCTCACCTGCTCGGCCCTGCATGGCGAAGGCATCGCCGCGGTCTGGGCAGCAATCAGGCGGCATCGCCAGGCGCTCGAATCCGCGGGCGGTCTGGAGGCGAAGCGGCGGGAGCAGCGCAAAAGCTGGCTCTGGCAGGACGTTCAGGCAGCGCTGATCGAGCGCCTCAGGCGCGATCCGGCGGCCGCGGCCGAGATGCGCGCGCTGGAGCGCCAGGTGGTATCAGGCGACCTCCTGCCCTCGGCGGCCGCGCGCAAGCTCATCGCGAAGATGTAAGGCTGAGGCGATTCGTGCCTCAGCTCTTCTTCGCTTGAATCAGCGACTTGATCTCCTCGAACGCCTCGGCGGCGCGCTTGTTGATGATCTCCAGCGCCTCGCTGTTGGACTGACCGGCGAGCTCCGCCAGTTCCTGCATGTTGGCGACCGCCTTTTCGAACGAGGATTTCGCGAGATCGAAGCGCTTTTGCGCGCCCGTCTGCGGATCCCCTTGCTTCATCAGTTCCTGCGTCGCGTCGGAGAGCTCGGCCATCGCCTTGCTCATGATCTGCGACTGCTGCTGCATGACCGCCTGGGCGCCTTCCATCAGACGCTTGTTGGCTTCGGTCAGCGCCGTGATGTTCTTCTGCTGGGAGGCCATGACCTCCTGCCAGTCGACGCCTGGCACCTTGAAATCGCTGAACATCTTGCTGATGTCACCGAAGTCGAAGGGGGACTCTGTCTTCTTGGCCATGATGGGTGCTCCTCAATCGCTCGATCTATGGGTTGTCGGATCGATGTTTGCACAGCCGATCGTCAAACGGCGCCGGCCCCGGCATCGGCCTCATTGCCATTCGCTTTCAGCCCGGCCAGGTTTTCAATGCGCCTGAGTTGCTTATCAAGGGATGCCATGGTCTTGGCAAGGTCCGGGCTGTCATCGGAGGCCCAGACCTTCAGGATCTGCAGATAGACGGCGCCCAGAACGCGGCGCTGCAGGCGGCGCCGGATCAGCCCGAGCGGAGAACGGCCGCGTCCGCCGTCGAGGGCCGCGGCGTCCTGCATCCAGGCAAGCGAGCGATCGATCCGCCACGCGGTCATGGCGAGCAGCTCGGGATCGAAGCGCGCATCCCGCATCAGCCGGCAAAGGCCAGCACGGAACGGCGCCATCGCCTCCAGGCGGCTCATGATCAGCTCGAACACCCGATCCTTCGGCGGCAGGTCCCGCAAGTCGTCGGCCTCGACCGCCAGCATCGCCTGATCCAACCGCTCGTTCAGCGCATCGAGCAGGGCGGCGCGGCCGGTGAAGGTCTGGCGCAGCTCGCTCATCGAGAGCCCGGCGCGTTCGGCAAGATCGGTGAAGGCAAAGCCGCGCCAGCCGGCCTCGGCGATGATCTCGAAGGCGAGCGCCAGAAGATCCGGCTTGGAGGCCTGGCCGGCTTTGGCTTTGGCAGCAGACATGATCGATCTCCGCGTTCAGCGCGTCTGACCCCGGTCCGAGAGACGGGGCGTCGCGTGCTGCGCCCTCAGGCGAGCTCCCGGGACCGGTCGGACGCCGCGCGCATCGCCCGATCGAACAGGGGCTGCACGCCGTCATCCGCCATCAGGACTTCGAGCGCCGCCTGGGTGGTGCCGCCGGGGCTGGTGACGTTCTTTCTGAGCGTCGCTGCCGGCTCCTCGCTGGCGGCAGCGAGCGCGCCGCTGCCGATCACCGTGGTGCGCGCCATCGGCCAGGCCAGCGCCTCCGGCAGGCCGCTCGCGATCCCCGCCTTGGCCAGGGTCTCGATCAAGAGGAAGACATAAGCCGGGCCGCCGCCGGACATGGCAGTGACCGCATGCATCTGCTCCTCGTCCTCGAGCCAATGGACCTCGCCCACGGCCGACATCAGAGCCTCGGCGAGGCCACGCTGTTGCTCGGAAACCCGGGCGTTGGCGTAAAGCGCCGTCGCTCCCTTGCCGATCGCGGCAGGCGTGTTGGGCATGGCGCGGACCACGGCCGTGGCTTCGCCGAACGCCGCCTCGAAGCGCTCGATCGCGGTGCCGGCGGCGATGGACAGCACCAGCGTCCCGTCCCGGACGGTCTCTCGGTAAGCCGGTAGCACGTCGGCCATCATCTGCGGCTTGACGGCAAAGATCACGGCACGGAAGGCGAGACCCGCGGGCAGGGCTTCCGGCCCGGCGACGGCCTCGACGCCAAGGCCGGCGACCGCCTCCCGGCCCGCGGCCGAGGGCTCGACCACCAGGACGTCCGTTTTCAAAAGACCGTGATCGAGCCAGCCACCGAGCAGCGCCGATCCCATTTTGCCGGAGCCGACCAGAAGGATCGGGCCGGCGAGCTCCTTCATTTAAGCTTCGCCCTCCGTCTCCAGCATGGCGGCGGTCAGCGCCTCGACGGGCGGCTTGCCGCCCCAGATCACGAATTGGAACGCCGGATAGAAGCGCTCGCATTCGGCGACCGCGATGTCGATTAAATCCTCCATCAGCTCGCCGCTGACGCCGACACCGTCGCGCAGCAGCAGCGCATGGCGAAACACCGGCAGATTCTCGTCCGACCACAGGTCGAAATGGCCGAGCCAGAGCTTCTCGTTGGCCATGGCCAGCAGGGCGTAGATGTCCTGGCGCTTGGCGGCCGGCACCTTCATCTCGAGGGCGCAGGAGAGATGCATCACGCCGAGATCGGGATGCCAGCAGAACCACAGGCGATATTGGCACCAATGGCCACTGATCTCGGCGGCGAGCTCGTCTTCGGTCTGGCGGTGAAAGGGCCACTCATTGGCGACCGCAACCTGCTCGACCAGATCCAGGGGATTGCCGATATTCTCTTCGGTTTCTGTGCGTAGGGAAACCATGGCGCACTCCTTTTGCTATCCCCAAGGCTGGGACGGCCTGTCAGCAGGCACCCGCTTCGGCCCCGATCGATGGCGCTCGAACCGCGTCTCGCCGACCCCACCATCTCACAATCGGAGTCTGCCAAAACGGGGGGGGCTCCGCAAGCGACCGCTGATGACATCGCGCAAAGGGGAAGGATTGTCGATAAAATTCCGTTCAGTCGGCCGGCTTGCCGGCAGCCGATGGTTTCCGCGAAGGCGCTTTTCTGGTTTTCGTGCCGGCTTTGGCGGCGGTCCTGCTCCCTGACGCCGGCTTCGGGCCCGTGCCGGCCCCCTCCAGCGCGGCGATACGGCTTTCCAGGGCGGCGACCCGGGCGGTCAGCGCTTCCTGCTCGGCGCGCGCCTTCTGCGCGACGGCCTTGATGGCATCGAACTCCTCCCGCGGCACCATGTCCATGTCGCCGAGCCAGCGCTCGACGCGCTCACGGATGCGGTTCTCGATCTCGTCGCGCACGCCGGACATGGTGTGCAGGGCGCCGTTGGCTACTTTGGCCAGATCGTCGAAGAGCCGATTGTCAGTCTGCATTGCCGTTCTCCTGCGGGCCGGAGTCAAAAGCCGCGCTTCAATCAAGATTTAGGGGCTGCGCGAGGCAAAACAAGCTGATCTCAGCCGCGCCTCGATCTCGCGTCACCCGCCATCAACCAGTATTGCTGATAGGTATTAACGAAAGCCCACCACACAAGGTTGCCGGACCATAAATCCCTGAAAAGCAGCGTGATCGAACGGGCTTGGCAGGGGCCATGGCTCTGCCCTAGAGTCTGCGCGTGCATTCATCCCACCGCCGAACACCTTATGAATAGCGAGTCCGACCATGGCGACCGTCCTGCAATCCGATCTTGAAACCGTGATGTCGAGGATCGGGCGCGGTGCGCGCGCGGCCGCCGCCGTGCTCGCGACCACACCGACGGCGCGCAAGGACCAGGCGCTGCGCGCGGCCGCCGCGTGCCTGCGCCGCTCGACCGGCGCGATCCTGGAGGCCAATGCCAAGGACGTGGCGGCCGCCAGGCAGCGGGATCTGAAGGGGGCGCTGATCGATCGCCTCGTCCTCGACGCCAAGCGCATCGAGGCGATGGCCGCAGGCCTCCTGGCGATCGCCGACCAGCCCGACCCGGTCGGCCGGGAAATGGCGCGCTGGCAGCAGCCGAACGGCCTCGACATCGCGCGCGTCCGCGTGCCTTTGGGTGTCATCGGCATCATCTACGAGTCCCGTCCGAACGTGACCGCGGATGCCGGCGCGCTCTGTGTGAAAGCCGGCAATGCCGCTGTTCTGCGCTGCGGTTCAGAAAGTTTTCACTCCTCCCATGCCATCCTGGACGCCCTGCAGACAGGTTTGAGCGAGGCAGGTTTGCCTGAAGACGCGATTCAACTGGTGCCGACCACCGACCGCGCCGCGGTGGGCATGATGCTGACCATGCCCGACGTCATCGACGTCATCGTGCCGCGCGGCGGGCGCTCGCTGATCGAGCGCGTGCAGCGGGAGAGCAAGGTGCCGGTCCTCGCCCATCTGGACGGCATCTGCCACGTCTATCTGGACAAGGCGGCCGATCCGGCGAAGGCAAAGGCGATCGTCCTGAACGCCAAGATGCGTCGCACCGGCATCTGCGGTGCGATGGAAACCCTCCTGGTGGACCGCCCGGTGGCCGCGGGCCTGCTGCCCGGCATCCTCGACGATCTGATCGACGCGGGCTGCGAGATCCGCGGCGACGATGCGGTCCAGGCGCTGGATGCGCGCGTCAGGCCCGCGAGCGACGAGGACTGGCGCACCGAATATCTGGACGCGATCCTGTCGATCAGGATCGTGGACGGGCTGGAGCAGGCGATGGCCCATATCGATCGCTTCGGCTCGCATCACACCGAGAGCATCGTGACCGAGGACCAGGCGGCGGCCGATCGCTTTCTCGCCGAGGTCGACAGCGCCATCGTGATGCACAACGCCTCCACCCAGTTCGCCGACGGCGGCGAGTTCGGCATGGGCGCCGAGATCGGCATCTCCACCGGCCGCCTGCATGCGCGCGGCCCGGTCGGCGCCGAGCAGCTCACCACCTTCAACTATCGGGTGCGCGGCAACGGGCAGATCAGGCCGGTATGACGGCTGGCGCCGCCACGGCTGGGATCTCGAGACGGCGCCCCATCGTACGCATTCTGCGCCGACCCCCTGACGCCTCGAGGCCGGTTCCTGCCAACCCCAGCCGTGCCTCGGACGTCGACCCCAGTCTCAGGCAAGTCCACGCTCCCGGGCGCCCCCGGGTGGGGCTGCTGGGGGGGTCGTTCAATCCGGCGCATCACGGCCATCTGGCGATCAGCCTGGAGGCGATCCGGCGGCTGGGCCTGGATCGCGTCTGGTGGCTGGTTTCGCCGCAGAATCCCTTGAAAGCCAAGGCGGAGATGGCCGATCTGCCGGAACGCATGGCGTCCGCTCGGGCGATCGCTGCGGACCATCCGAAAATCGTTGTCACGGACTTGGAACGAAAGCTCGGTACACAATATACCGTGGATACGGTTCGGCGGTTGAAACGGAGCGGTCGGGACGATTTCGTCTGGCTGATCGGCGCTGACAATCTTCTGCAGTTGCCGGCATGGCGAGATTGGAAAGGGTTGCTCAACCTCATTCCCATTGCCGTTTTCGATCGAGAACCGTATTCTTACAAGGCGTTGGCTGGTCGTGTTGCGCGCGCCTACGCGCATTGCCGCATCGATCCGGAGCGTGCTTCGGACTTGGTCGGCGGCGATCTGCCAGCATGGGTGTATTTCCGTCTGCGCCGGCATCGCGTCTCCAGCACCGCGATCCGCAAACGCCGGGAATGGCCGGTGGGCTCAGGAGCTGGAGCAGAGGAGGCGGCGCTGCACGGAGCAAAGGAGGGTGCGTCATCATAGGTACCGATACGGTTGCCATCACATCCGACACCGATATCGCCGGGCTCATCGAACAATCGCTTTCCGATGACAAGGCGATCGATCCCGTCACCATCGATCTCACCGGAAAAACCAGCATTGCCGACACCATGGTGATCGCCACGGGCAGCTCCCGGCGGCATATCGAAGCCATGGCCGAGCATGTGCTCGAACGCCTGAAGGCGCGCGGCATGGCCGGCACTCTCGCCGAGGGGCGCGGCCAGTCCGACTGGGTGCTGATCGACGCCGGCGACGTCATCGTCCACCTTTTCCGGGACGAGACCAGGCGCTTCTACGACCTGGAGCGCCTCTGGGGCAGTGCCCTGCCTGAAAAGGAGCGGAAAGTCGCGGCTTCGGCCAGCGCCTGATCGGCGGGGCCGATCCCCGATCTACATCTGACCCGCCCGTTAGACATCTGACCTGAAAGTCGCGAGACGCCGATGCGCATCATGCTGCTCACGGTCGGCCGCGATCGCCGTGGACCGAGCGCCGAGCTGGTCGACACCTACATCAAGCGCTGTCCCTGGCCGGTCGAGCTGATCGAGATCCCGCAGCAGAGCCAGGGCGGCCGGCAACGCCGGCTGGCCGAAGAGGCGAAGAAGATCTCCCAAGCCCTGCCCGACAACGCGGCGGTCATCCTTCTCGACGAACGCGGCGACAACCTCTCCAGCACCGACCTCGCCGAGCACATCGCCCGCTTGCGCGACGACGGCCGCCAGACCCTGGCCTTCGTCATCGGCGGCGCCGACGGCCTGGATTTTTCTCTGACTGAACGCGCTGACCTAAAGCTCGCCTTCGGCAAAGCCACCTGGCCCCATCGGTTGGTCAGAGCCATGCTGGCCGAGCAGATTTATCGGGCGAGCACGATCTTGAGCGGGCATCCCTACCATCGGGAGTGACGCCGGGTTGGTGATTGCATGATTGCCGAAAGAGGTCGCGTCCGTGGAACTCGCGCATGCACAAGGCGTTCTTGAATTGACTTGATCGACTTCAACGGAGATCCGCCCATGCTCCCCCGCCATGCATTGATTGCTGTGACCTGCGCGATCGCTCTCGCATCCTGCGCAACGTCCCAACGGACCAAGGCGACTGCGCCGACCGTTACCTACGAGTTCAGCGACGAAGACGAATTCGATGTCATTGCGGAGAGAGCGGATCTGTATTGCGCCGAGGAGTATGGACGCGATGCAGATCTGGTCGACCGCGATGTCGACGACGACAAATATGAGGTGACGTTTGCCTGCAAGTAGCCCGTCAAAGGCAAAGGTTCCCCAGATCCATCTGGGATGCCGGTGCATTGGGCCTGCCTTTGAAAGGTCCGGCCCCATGTGGATCAGGCCGCTGCCCGCGCACCTCAATTCACGTAATACTTCCGATAGCTGCCCTGATAGTGCCCTGAGTCCGCATAGCCGTAGCGGGCGTGCTTCTTGACGTCGACGCGGGACAGCACGATGCCGGCGATGTCGCCGCCGGATTCGAGCATCTGGCGGATGCCGGCCAGTGCCACGTTGCGCGGGGTTTCCTCCCAGCGGATCACGTAGATCGACTTGTCCACCAGGCCGGAGAGGGTGAAGCTGTCGGACACGGCGGCGACCGGCGGGCTGTCGATCATCACCAGGTCGTAATAGGAGGTCATCTCCTCCAGCAGGATCTTCATCGTCGAGGAGCGGAACAGGTCGGGCGGGCTGACCGAGCCGAAGCCGGCGGGCAGGAAGTCGAGGCCGGACTTCTCGTCCCGATGGATCGCGGTCTCCGGGTTGGCGCGTCCGGTCAGGACCTCGGACAGGCCGTTCTGATTGGGGATGCCGATCACCTCGTGCAGGCGCGGGCGCCGGAGGTCGGCGTCCACCAGGATGACCTTGAGGCCGGAGCGCGCTGACTGGCGGGCGAGCGCCGAGGCGATGGTCGACTTGCCCTCGAGCGGCACCGAGGAGGTGATCAGGATGGATTTCGGCGGGTTTCGCGCATCGCTCAGGAACAGGCTGGTGCGAATGCGCTGCAGCGCCTCGGCATAGGCCGAGTTCGGCCGTTCCAGGATGTATTCCTCCGCCGGAATGCCGTTGGTCTCCTTGCGGCTGAGATCGGGGACAAGCGCGAGTGCTCGGAGGCCGAGCGCCTGGATTTCCTCGGCACTGCGAAAGCCGTAATTCGAGTCCCAGCGCTCCAGCAGGAAGACCAGAAGCGCGCCCGTGACCAGTGAGCCGGCAAACGCGATCATGGTCACCAGCCCGGTATGCGGCGAGGACGGCTTGCTCGGCACGTCGGCCGCGGACATGATGCGCGCGTCCGCCTCCTGCAGCTCCTGCTGCTCGACGATCTCGCGGAAACGGGTGAGGAAGGTCTCGAACAGCTGGCGGTTGGTGTCGGCCTCGCGGGTGAGATTTCTGAGCTCGACCTGAGCGAGCTCGACCGTCGAGGACTGACCCTGGATGCCGGTGAGGCTGGACTGCAGCTCGACCTCGCGCGCCTTGGCGACCGCGACCTCGTTCTCGAGATCCTGCACCACGCGCCGCACCTCGTCCTCGAGCTTGGAGCGCACCGTGACGAGCTCGCCGCGCACATTGACCATGCGCGGATGGTTCTGGCCGAACTCGGCGGCGAGCTCGGACAGGCGGCGCACCAGCGAGGTTTCCTGAATCCTGAGCTCGGCGAGCAGCGGCGAGGTCAGGACCTTCGCGGCCTCCTGCACGCCGCCGGCTTTCAGCAGGCTCTTGGTCTGGGCGAGCCGCGCCTCGGCCTCGGCGCGCTGCGCCTGGGAGAGGGCGAGCTGGGTGTTGAGCTGGGTGAGCTGCAGGGTCAGCGGGCTGCCCTGATCGGTGTCAACGATGTTGTTTTTGGAACGGTATTCGACGATCTTGGCTTCCGCCTCCAGCACTTCGCCGCGCAGCTCTTCGATGCGCTTGCCGAGCCACTCGATCGCCTTTTCGCTCGCCTGATACTTGGATTCCACCTGCGCCTGCAGATAGTGCTCCGCCGTAGCGTTGGCGATCTGGGCTGCGATCTTCGGGCTTTGCGAGATGATCGAGATGGCGACCACGTAGGAGCGGCCGACCTGCTCTACGTGATAGCGGCTCGCGAAGCGGTCGATCACCCCGTCGAGCTCCGCCGAGATCCGCTCTTCCGGACCGGCGTCGGCGGCGATCTTCGGACGATCGTCGCCGACCATGCTGCGCAGCCAGTTCGCGGAGAGGTAGCGCGTGACGTCGAAGAACTCGAGCAGCGATCCTTCGCCCAGGCCTTCCGCGAGCAGCGGGTTGAACTCTCTGCTGCGCTCCAGGCCGAGCGATTCGACCACACGGCGCATGAAGGCGCGGGAGATCAGCCGCTCGATCTCGCTCTCGATGGTCGCGTCATCGGCGATCAGATCGTCGACCACGCCATCCAGCTCCAGGATGTTGGTGTTCTGACTCTGCACCTGGATCAGGGCCTTCGCCGTGTAGAGCGGGGTCTGCTGCTTGCTGTAGGTGTAGACGCAGCCGGTGATCACCAGCACGGTGGCGATGAAGATGAGCTTCCGGCGCAGGAGCGCGCGCCACATTTCGCGCAGATTGAGCTCGTCGCCTTCCGGCGTGGGATCGGCGCCGACCAGGGGCATGGTTTCGTTGGCCATGTCAGGCCGTCCGTGCGCGCGGCCGACCGTCCCGGCCCGCGACGCCGCTGGAACGATGGGGAAATCGTTGACGGTAGGTCATCAAGCCTTCGAATCCCGGTCTCAACATGATGGCAAGCAGGAAAATGCCGGTTCCGAGCACCCCGCAGCACAGCAAATGGCTCGACGAGGGATCAAACACCGACGATGAACTGTAAAACACCGCAAAACCGTGGAGACGCTACCATGGCGTCCTGGCAAGGGCAATCGATTGATGAGCCTTATTAGCGAAAAAAATGAAAGATTTTAAAATCTAAGGTTGCTTTCTTGTTTTGCGACCTAAGGATCTCCGGCGCGCGGATCGAGGGCGTCCTGGAGGCCGTCGCCGAGGAAGTTGAAGGCGATGACGGTCACGAAGATCAGGAGGCCCGGCCAGATGGCGAGCGCCGGGGCCTGCCAGATGAGCTCCTGGGCGTTGGTCAGCATGTTGCCCCAGCTCGGCAGCGGCGGCTGGATGCCGAGGCCGAGGAAGGAGAGGATCGACTCGGTGAGGATGACATTGCCGACCGAAAGGGTGGTGGCGACGATGATCGGCGAGATGACGTTGGGGAGAATGTGGCGTGCGATGATGCGCGAAGGTGCAGCGCCGAGTGCCCTCGCAGCGCGCACAAAGTCACGCTCGCGCACGGACAGTGTCGCGCCGCGCACGAGGCGTGCGACCGTGGTCCATCCGACCAGGGCGACGATCGCGAGAATGACGTAGAGGCTGCCGTAGGAGGAGCGCATCAGGCCGGCGGGCAGGCCGAGCTTCGAAAAATCGAGGGCGGCGAGGATGATCAGCAGCGGGAGGAGGGGGAGGGCGATCACGGCGTCGGTGAGGCGCATCAGGAAGGCGTCGATACGGCCGCCGGCATAGCCCGCGATCACGCCGATGACCGTGCCGATCAGCGCCGCAGCGACCGCGCCGACCAGGCCGACGAACAGCGAGATCTGGCCGCCAAAGAGGAGGCGGAGCAGCAGGTCCCGCCCAAGCTCGTCGGTCCCGAGGGGATTGCTCGGACTTGCCGGAGCGAATCGGTTGAACAGGTCGACCGCCTCGACGTCCTGGCCGAGCAGCCATGCCACCAACGGCGCCGCCAGGCAGGCCAGCGCCAGGGCGAGCAGCACCCCGCCGCTCGCGACCGCGAGCCGGTGGCGCAGGAACCGCCTGAGCACCAGCCGCCCGGGCGACGCGGTCGCCGGCGTTGACGGGACCTCGGCGGCTCGCGAGGCGGGAGCACGGGTCGCCCCTGCCTCATCCATAAGAGATTCTCGGATCCAGCCAGCCATAGATGAGGTCGGCGGCGAGGTTGCTGGCGAGGGTGAGGGCGGTGGCGAACAGGAGGCCGACCAGGGCGACGTTGAAGTCCGAGCCGAGGATCGAGTCGTAGATGAGCTTGCCCATGCCCTGGTACGAAAAGATCTGCTCGATCACCAGGGCGCCGGAGAACAGGGTGCCGAAATCGAGGGCGAGGATGGTGACCACGGGGATCATGGCGTTCTGGAGCGCGTGGCCGACCACGACGCCGAAGGGGCCGAGGCCCTTGGCTTCCGCGGTCCTGACATAGTCCTGGCGAAGGGCCTCGATCATCGCGCTTCGGGTGAAGCGAATGATGCGGCCGGCGGTGAGCAGCGTGAGCGCCGTCACCGGCATGATCAGGTGCAGCGCCCAGTCAAAGAAATCGTCGCGGCCGACGCTCTGCACGCCGCCGGCCGGCAGCCAGCCCAGGGTCACGGAGAACAGGAGAATGAGAAGGAGCGCCAGCCAGAAGGAAGGGAGGGAAAAACCGGCGAAGGCGAAGAGGTTGATGCCGTAGTCGACCCAAGTCCGGGGGTGCACCGCCGCAATGACGCCGAGCGGGATGGCGATCACCAGGGCGAGGATGAAGGACAGGCCCATCAGCACGGTGGTGTTCCAGAGCCTCGGCGCCAGCACCTCGAGCACCGGCCTGGAATGCAGCCGCGAAAACCCGAAGTCCCCGCCGGCCGCGTCGGCCAGCCAGTGGGCGTAGCGTTCGGTGATCGGGCGATCGAGGCCGTAGAGGGCCTTCAGACGGGCGATGTCGGCGCTGGTGATGTCGGGATCGCCCGAGGCCATGATGTCGATTGGATCGCCCGGCATCAGGCCGAGGAGGAGATAGATGACGAAGGACATCACCAGGAGGAGCAGCCCCGCCTCGGCGGTGCGATGGGCAAAATAGCGGATCAAGGGCAGCGCTCGGAGGTTCGGGGCCGTTAGAAAAAATCAGTTCGGGACGTCCTCCGCATACCACGTCTCGACCGCGTTGGCGCTGGAGTTCAGATGGCCGGTCGGCACCACGCCTTTCAGCCATTTGGGCCAGATATGGGCGTCCGCGCGGAAATAGAGCGGGATGGCCGGCAGGTCCTCGGCATAGATGGTCTGGAGCTCATGCCACATCTGTTCGCGCTTCTCCCGATCCAGCTCGCGCTCGATGTCTTCCAGGAGCTGGTCCATATGCGGGTTGCGATAGCCGGTGTAGTTCTGGCCAGCCCAGCCATTCTCGGCGCTCGGGATCTCTTCGGAATGCAGCGTCGAGCGCGGCACGTTCTCGGGCGAGGAGATCCAGGCGAACATGGCGAGACCGGTGAACTTCCGCTTGGCCGTGGTCTCGCCGAAGAACACGCGCGCCGGCTCGTTGCGAATGGTGATGTCGACGCCGATGCGTTTCCACTGGCTTTGCAGCACCTGCTGCACCAGCTCGCGCGTGCGGTTGCCGGCGGTGGTCATGAGCTCCAGGGCGAGCGGGGTGCCCGCTTCATTATGTCTGACGCCGCCCTGCATGTCCGTCCAGCCTGCTGCATCCAGGAGGGCGGCGGCCGCATCGAGGTTTTCCGAGTATTTCGGAACGTCCTTGTCATAGACCCAGTCCAGCGGGTGGACGTTGCCATGGGCGACCGGCTGATGGCCTTCGAACAGCTGCTGGCTCACCGCCTCGCGGTCGATCCCCTGGATGAGCGCCTTTCTAACGCGCTTGTCGGCAAGAATCGGATTGTCGAGATTGAGGTCCAGATGCTCGTAGATCAGCCCCGGCTTGTAGACGATCTGGTACTGGTCGCCATGGCGCTTTTCGAAGGCGAGCGCCTGGTCGAGGGTGATGCCGGCCTCGCCCGCGATCATGTCGATGCTGCCGGAGAGCAGATTGGCTTCGAGGGCGGCGGTGTTCTCGATCGCCTTGATGACGATGCGCTTGAAGAAGGGCGGCTTGCCCCACCAGGTCTCGTTGGGCTCGAGCACGATATGGGCGCCAGACGACACCTCGACCGCCTTGTACGGGCCGAAATGCAGTCCGGGATTGGTGAAGTCGGTCTCGTAGGCGGTGCGGTGCCGATAGTTTTCCGGGTCCTCCTCGAAGATCGGCCGCTCGATATGGGCGGGCAGAATCTCGAAATCGTTGATCGCGTTGTATTCGAAGCTCACCCGATCGATGTGCAGGGTGAAGGTTTTCTGGTCGATCACGTCGATCGACAGGATCTGACGATACAGCTCGGCATTGGAGACGCCGCTCTTGGGATGCTTGCCGACCTCGTCGGTGAACAGCACGTCCTCCGTCGTCACCGGGGTGCCGTCGCCCCAGGTGGCACCCTCGACGATCGTGTAGGTGAGCGCGATGCCGTCCGTGCCGTCCTCCAGCTTCTCGATCACCGCCTTGCCGTTTTCGAGCGTCGGCAGCTCGGTGCAGAGCATGCACACCAGCTCCCAGTCGGCGTCGTAGCCCGTGAACGCCCGGCTGGTCATGGCGAGCACGTAGCCCTGGGTGACATGGCTTTCCAGATTGGGATGAAACGCGGTCGGGAACTGGCTGACGCCGATCACCAACTCCTCCTTGGCGGCGGCGCGGGCCGCGCCGGGCTGGACTCCTGTGAAAGCCAGAACCAGGACCAAGAACCACGTCGCCCAACCCAACCGCATGATCGCCTCCGCATCGCTGAAACGCTTGGCGCATAGATAGAGCAATGCGCACAGGAAAACCAAGGTTCTCGCGATGTCGCGGGCGTCGATCAGCCTATGACGACGTTATCCGTGAACGACCTCGACCTAGGGTCAGCGAAGCTGGCTGTCCTTGCTGCCACGACGATTGTAGCCGCTGAAATGCACCGCCTTCTTGTCGCGTGCCTCCTGACAGGCGATGCATAGGCGCACGCCGGGGACGGCCTGCCGGCGGGCCTCCGGAATCACGTCGCCGCACTCTTCGCAGTGCTCCAGGCTTTCGCCCCGGGAGAGGCGATCCCGCGCGCGGCTGACCGCGTCCTCGATGCTGGCATCGATCTGATCCTGCACCGCGCCGTCTTTCGCAAACCCACCAGCCATGGCTTTCTCCGGGTCGTCCGCAAGGGCAAAGAATGGGGCATTCGCCGGGATTTTTCCATGGCAGTCACCGGCGACGAGTCCCTTTTGGTTCCGGTTGCTGTCACGACGCCAATTCCCGAGTGGTGCCAATATTGGCCGCGAGCTGGCGGGCAGGCTGCGGCAGCATTGCGGATGGAGCAGCCGTTCGCCTCCACATGCGATGGGCGCTGCATCAGCCTGCGCCCGTCAGATCGGAAAGCAAACATTCGAACTTACGACGCAGGGCCGATCGTCGCGATGAACGGCTGATCGGCTCCGGGCAGTCGCCGGCTAGACGATGGCGTGCTCCCGGAGGGCTGCGGCCTCGTAGCGCCAGGAGAGCCACTGGCGGAAGAAATAGGCCAAGGCGATGACGCCGAACTGGGTGAGACCGTGAAGAACCTCGCCGTCCCAGGCGGGGTTCAGCGTGCGCAGTACCAGGCCGGTGAACGAGGCGTGCGTCGCGGCGAACAGCAGGGCGATGCCGTTCAGGTGCCAGTGCAGCCACCAGTTCTGCGATGCGGCCTGCCCGATGAAGCCGAGCATGGCGCCGCCATAGACGATCCCGATGATCGAGAAACCGAAGGCCATGATGTTCTGCGTGACGATGCCCATGACGAGCAGGAGGACGGCCATCGCACTCAGCACCAGCGCGAGACCGACGTAGATCGGGCCTCGGAACGCCTGCAGATCGTCACGGTCGCGCACCGCGCGCCACGCGGTCCAGCCCGCGGCCGCGACGACGACCGAAAGGTAGAGCAGCTGGACGATCCTGACCGGCCCCTCCTCCGCGGCGGCTCTGAGGGTGATCGGAACGACCGAGGCAAGGAGGGGAATGAGCAGCAGGAGGTAGAGGCGCCCGCGTCGCTTGTGATGTATGCTGCCCTTGAAGGAAAGAAGCGTTGCCCAGAATGTCAGAAGGATGGCGGTGCCGACCAGAATATGGGGCAGGTAGGCCAGGACGCTGGACATGGTTGCCTCCGGAACGTGACGAGTTTACATATGTAAAGTAACAAGTCGTTTTACATATGTAAAGTCGCCTGAAACGATGCCGGATCCTCAAAAGCAGTCCGTGACCGACGAGACGTCGACGGCAATCCTCAGCGCCGCTTGGGAACTCTTCATCGAGGCCGGGCGGGTCGATGCCTCCATGGCGGAGATCGGCCGGAGGGCGGGCGTGACGCGCCAGACCGTCTATCTCGCCTTCCGCTCGCGGGCTGGTCTCCTGATCGCGATGGCGCGCCAGGCCGACGCCAAGAGCACCCATTCCCGCCGCATGGCCGACCTTGCCGCCGAGCCGGCGCCGACGCCCGACGTGCTGCTGGACTTCGCCGAAGCCTGGCTGAACCACTTGCCCGAGATCTTCCCCGTCGGCCGCCTTCTGGTCGCCGCTGCCGTCACCGACGCCGACGCGGCGGTCGTTCTGCGCGACCGGATGGAGGCGAGCCTTCTCGCCAAATACGCCACCATTCTGAGGCCGCTCGCCGCGCAGAAGCGGCTGCGTCCGGGTCTGACAGCCGAGAGGGCGGCCGACATCGCCTGGTCGATGACCCATCTGGATGCATGGCGCCACCTCGTCGTCGAGCGCGGCTGGACGCCAGAAGAGTTCCGTGAGGACCGGCTTCGCCTCATCAGCCATCATATTTTCTCCTAATGCATCGATCCAAACTGAGCGATCAGCGGCGTTTGGAAACATCGATGCAAAACCAATAACCTAGGGCTGCGGCTCGTGAATCATCCGAATGCGCCGCTGCACTAGAACAGGAAGGCAGGCATGAATGCTTGGGTCATGCCATGGGTATGCGAGGTCCGCTTGCCGACCTCGTCGGTGAACAGCACGTCCTCCGTCGTCACCGGGGTGCCGTCGCCCCAGGTGACACCTTCAAGGTGAAATTCAACGTTCTCCAAATTATTTCAAGGATAAATATTGAAGGAGAGGGAAAGGTGTCAATTCAGACAAGAACAGAGACGAGGGTTTTCAATTAAAAACGATGTTGCGTGCGTTGATGCTTGCGCTAATTTCGTTGGGTGGATTTGCAGCGTGGGCGTTGCCGCGGCGTCGTCCGGCATCGGAGATTTGATATGGGTAGTCCAGGTGGCGGCGTCGGTGGCGCAGGCAGCAGCGGTTCGAGCGGCGGTGGTGTCGGCGGATCGGCGGGCGGCGGCCAGGGCGGAGGCAATGACGGCGGCAGCGCCGGTGCCAGCGGCAGCGATCGCGACAGCAGCAGTGACCGTTCCGACAGCAGGAGCGACACCGGCCAGACAGGGATGACCGGCTCCGAGCGAACCGCGGGCAGCGAGGCCTTCGACGGCGCGATGAACGAAGCGGCCGGTCAGACCGACGATGACGACGATTCCGACGACCGCGGCACGGCCGGCACGCAATCCGCCGATGGACAATCCGGAAACGGAACGGTCGACGGTGACGGCGACTCGCTCGGCGGCCTTTCCGGTCCCTCGGCCGTGGACACCGACGGCACGGAGGAGGATGCCGCGCAGGCGGCGGCCGAGCAAAACCAGCACGCCAACGAATTCGACGGCCTCGGGCCCACCAGCGCTCCGGTCGACAACAGCATGCCCGGCCCAGACAGCTTCAACAGCCACCGCGGCTACGGCCCGGACGAGTCGATGGCGGAGGGTATCGACCAGGATGTCAACACGGCCCTGGAATCGGCGCCCGAGACCGAGAAGGGGCCCGAAGAGGACAAGGCCGCGCGGGACACCGACGCCACGGATCTGGTCGGGCCTGCGGGCTACGGTGCGGCCGGGCTCCAGGGCGGCCTGGAGGCCTATGGCGCGCATGTCGACCGCACCGCCCGCGCAAACGCGGCGAATACGCTGACCAAGGGCAATGCGGCCAATCTTCCGGGCCGCACCGATCTCGCCCGCGCGATCACCGATCCGCGCATGACCGCGAGCAAGGCGCTGGACGCCACACCTTACAGCGCCAAGGCAGCCTCGACGCAGCAGCTCGCCGCCGGCGCGAAGGCGGCCTCGACGGTCGGCAGGCTGGCCAGCGGCGTCGGCCTCGGCGTGCAGCCTGCCGCCGGTGCGATCCAGGGCTATGTCAACACCCCCGAGGATGCGAGCTGGACCGACCGAGCGACCAACACCCTGGTAGGCGCCGTGAAGGAGATCGACGACACCGGCGTCGCCTATGGCGCCGGTGCGCTGGCCGCGGCCGGCACGGTGGCTGCGTCTCCGGCCGCCGGTCCCGCCGCCCCGGCGGTCGCCGTCAGCGCGCCCGCGGTCGGCGTTGGCGCCGCCGTCTATGCGGGCGAGCAATGGAACAACAGCCCTGCCGATCAATTTTTCGATCGCATGGTCGAGGATTACATGCGCCCCAGCGCCCAGTTTGCGTTCGAGGCGATCGACAGCTATGTCGTCGATCCGGTCAGCGGGCTGGTCGACCGGGTGTTCGGCGATGAGGAGGCCGACGCGGCGGCCGAGGATTGATCGTCCGGATCTTGGCACATCGGATCGGCGTCGACAGTACGCGCAGTCAATTGCCCGTCAGCCAGCGATAGGCTTCGCGAACGAGAGGAACGCCGACGACACCCGCGACCGCGGCGCGATGGATGCCGCTCAGATCGTGAGGCTTCTCGTTGCCGGTCTCGATTCGATCGCGATGATGATAGCCGTAGAGCGTGGCGGGGAAGGAAATCAACGCCGTCGCGAACAGGCCGACGAGCGCCCAGCAGAGATATTCCTCCCAGGAGCCCTCCGCTCCTTTCTCGAGCGCCGTATAGGCGAAGAACCAGATAAGAAGCGGGCTGATCGCCAGAAGGAGATAGAAAGCGCGCGCCTCCTTCCTGGACATGAGCGCGCCTTTGCGCGCCATGGTGGCGAAGGTCGTTTTGAAATAGCGTCTTACTGCGTCCAAGGTTCGACCTTTTCGGTTGCCGGCTGGCTTGGCCCGGCGAAGCCGTCAGACGACTGCAGAGGGTCGGGGGGCGAGGCCTGGCGCCTGGTCCACTACGAGACCCGCCCCTTGTACAGCTCCCCGATCGCGTCCTCATATTCCCGATAGATGATCTGGCGCTTGAGCTTCAGGGTCGGGGTCATCATGCCGTTTTCGATGGTGAAGGGCTGGTGCATGATCTTGAAGCGGCGGATGCGCTCGATCGGGGAGAGGCGCTTGTTGACGCGCTTCATGGCGGCGCCGATGACCTCCTGGAAGTCGTTGTCCTCGGCGAGGAAGGCGAGGTCGTGGTGCTTGCCCTCGACCTTGGCGTAGGCCTTGACGAAATCCTGGTCGGGCACGATCAGGGCGACCAGATGGGGGCGCTGGTCGCCATAGACCAGGACCTGGCCGATCTCCGGCTCGAGGGCGGCGATGCCTTCGACCCGCTGCGGCGAGACGTTGTCGCCGCCGGAATTGACGATCAGGTCGCGCTTGCGGTCGGTGATCTGGATATAGCCTTCATTGTCCTCGATGCCGACGTCGCCGGTATAGAGCCAGCCGTCGATCAGGGTGCGCGCGG
Organism: Alphaproteobacteria bacterium; assembly: GCA_041398025.1. Taxonomy (GTDB): domain Bacteria; phylum Pseudomonadota; class Alphaproteobacteria; order Geminicoccales; family Geminicoccaceae; genus JANQPX01. The sequence goes on along the minus strand of JAWKVM010000008.1, from coordinate 24,388 downwards.
TCGAGTCCGCGTCCTGCCAGTAGCCCTGCATCACCGCCTCGCCCCGGACGAGAATCTCGCCGTCGGCGCCGAAGCGCACCTCGATGCCCGGGAGCGGCGGGCCGACGGTCCTGAGCTTGACCTTGCCCGGCCGGTTGACGCTGATCACCGGCGAGCATTCGGTCTGGCCGTAGCCCTGGAACACGGGGAGCCCGAGCGCCGTGAAGAACAGGCCGACATCGTAGTTGAGGGGTGCTCCGCCCGAGACCAGCGCCTTCATCCTGCCGCCGAATCTTTCCCGGACTTTCTTGCGCACCAGGAGGTCGAGCAGCGGGTTGAACATCCGATCCACGAAGGAAAGTGATCGCGGGTCCTCGTAGGACCGGCTGCCGATGTCGACGGCTTTGGCGAACAGGATCGGCTTCAGGCCCTTCTGCCGGCCGATGCCGTTCAGGATGCGCTGGCGCATGACCTCGTAGAGGCGCGGCACGCAGGCCATGATGGTCGGCTTCGCCTCGGTGAGGTTGGTGGACAGAGTCTCGAGGCCCTCGGCGTAGTAGATCTGGGCGCCGATCGCGATCGGCAGGAACAGCCCCGCCGTGTGCTCATAGGCGTGGGAGAGGGGGAGAAAGGACAGAAAGACGTCGTTGCCGAGGCCGAGCTCCTTCAGGATGTGATAGGCGCCCTCGACGTTCGCGCGGATATTGCCATGGCTGAGCATCACGCCCTTGGGCTTGCCGCCGGTGCCGGAGGTGTAGATCAGGCAGGCGAGGTCCTGCGAGGACAGCGTTTCCGCGGGGTCGGTCGCGAACTCGGGGCTGGCGTCGCCAAGGGCGAGGGTCTCGTCCCAGGTGAGAGTCTCGATTTCGGAATCGCCGGCCTTGTCGAGGGGCGCGAGCGTGATCAGCAGCTTGACGCTGCCTGCCTTGCGGATCGCGGGCAGCAGGGCTTTGGCGAGCTTGTCGCCGGACACGACGACGAAGGCGGCACCGCTATCGGTCAGGAGATGCAGGTGATCGTCGGTGGTGTTGGTGGTGTAGGCGGGCACGGTGACGCCGCCTGCGCGCAGCACCGCGAGGTCGGTGATCGGCCATTCCGGGCGGTTCTCGCTGACCAGCAGCACGCGGTCGCCCGGCTTCAGCCCCTTGGCGCGAAGCGCGCGGGAGAGCTGATGGATGCGCTGGCGCACCGTCGCCCAGGACCACGGCCTGTAGCGGCCGTCGACCTTGCCCCAGAGAAAGGGTTTTTCTTCGCCTGCTGCCGCCGATTTCTCGAAGAGATCGACCAGATTACGACCAAAATCCGGCGCCGCCATCATGTCTCCCACCTGACCATGCCGTGCACCGGCCTCCATGGCCGTCAACTTCGCTGCACAGCGAGCTTTTATTCTTAAACGTGTTGATTGCAATGTGATAATGGTTTGCGGCTGGATTGGCCAGTGTGGCTTCTTATATGACCAGCAACCGCAGCATCTCCGTGGAGGAACCGCATGAATCCCGAGCGCCAGCATGCCGACCGTCAGGAAGCCGACGGTGCCTTGTCCGACTTGCCGGTCTGGGATCTCTCCGACCTCTATGCGGGTATGGACGACCCGGCGATCGAACGCGACCTCACCACGGCGAGCGACGGCGCCGACGGTCTGATCGAGCAGGGCAGGGGCAAGCTTGCGGGCATGGGCGGGGCGGCGCTCGCCGGGTTCATCGGCTCCTACGAAAAAATCGAGGAGCTGCTCGGCAAGGTCTACAGCTACGCGTCGCTCCTGCATGCCGCGACGTCCGACGACCCGGAGATCAGCCGCTTCTATCAAACCGTGCGCGAGCGCATCAACGATGTCGGCACCAAGCTCCTGTTCGTCACCCTCGAGCTCAACAAGATCGAGGACGCCGATCTCGAGGCGAAGGTCGGCGCCGAGCCGGCGCTGGCTCATTATCGGCCATGGCTGCGGGATGTCAGAAGCTTTCGGCCGCATCAGCTCGACGACGAGATCGAGCGCGTGCTGCACGAGAAGTCGATCACCGGGCGCACCGCCTGGAACCGCCTGTTCGACGAGACCATGGCGCGCATCCGTTTTCCGCTCGATGGCAAGAACCTGACCTCGGCCGAGATTTTCGACATTCTCTCGGACAAGGACCGGTCCAAGCGCGAGGTGGCGGCGAAGTCCATCGCCTCGACGCTGCAGAGCCAGGTCAGCCTGTTCGCGCTGATCACCAACACGCTCGCCAAGGACAAGCAGATCGAGGACGACTGGCGCAAGTTCGGCCGCCCGATTTCTTCGAGAAATCTCGCCAATCAGGTCGAGGACGAGGTGGTCGACGCCCTGATCACGGCGACCAAGGGCGCGTACCCGCGCTTGGCTCACAGATATTATCAATACAAAGCCAAATGGATGGGCCTGGACAAGCTGGAATATTGGGACCGCAATGCGCCGCTGCCCGAGTTCAGCGACAAGCGCATCGCCTGGGACGACGCCAAGGTGATCGTGCTGGATGCCTATCGCGGCTTCTCGCCCAAGCTCGCCGACATCGTCGACCGCTTCTTCACCGACCGCTGGATCGACGCGCCGCCGCGGCCCGGCAAGGACGCCGGTGCGTTCTGCCATCCGACCGTGCCGAGCGCGCATCCCTACGTGCTGATGAACTATCAGGGCCGGCCGCGCGACGTGATGACGCTCGCCCATGAGCTCGGCCATGGCGTCCACCAGGTCCTGGCAGGACAGCAGGGCCCCCTCATGGCCGGCACCCCTCTTACGTTGGCGGAGACCGCGTCGGTCTTTGGGGAGCAGCTGACCTTTCAGTCGGTGCTGAAGGCGGAGAGCGATCCGGTGCAGCGCCGCCTCCTGCTCGCCGGCAAGATCGAGGATGCACTGAACACCGTGGTCCGGCAGATCGCCTTCGTCGATTTCGAGCGCAAGGTGCATGACGCCAGGAAGAAGGCGGAGCTGACGCCCGACGAGCTCGGCGACATCTGGATGAGCGTGCAGACCGAGAGCCTCGGTCCGGCGTTTCATTTCGAGGACGGCTACCGGGTCTTCTGGAGCTACATCCCCCACTTCATCCACGTGCCGTTCTACGTCTACGCCTATGCCTTCGGCGACTGCCTGGTGAACGCGCTTTACGCCGTCTATCAGGCGGAGCCGGAGGGTTTCCAGGAGCGTTACCACGCACTGCTGTCGGCGGGCGGCACGCTGCAGCACAAGGAGCTGCTGGCACCCTTCGGGTTGGACGCCACCGATCCGACCTTCTGGAGCAAGGGGCTCGGCATCGTCGAGGGGCTGATCGACCGGCTGGAGCAGGAGGCGGGCGCCACCGTATGAGCGACCGCTCCCGCAATCGCGGGGAAAACACGCTGACCGGCAGGGTCAGGCGCTATGCCCAGGTGTCCGGCACCATGGGCGGGCTCGCGGTGCGCCTTGCCGGCTCCCAGCTCCTGGGCATGAAGATCGACCGGGGCCAGCATGCGGAGGAGCTGAGGCAGGCGCTCGGCGGCCTCAAGGGGCCGCTGATGAAGGTCGCGCAGCTGCTGGCGACCATCCCCGACGCCCTGCCCAAGGAATATGCGGCCGAGCTCGCGCAGCTGCAGTCTCAGGCCCCGCCCATGGGCCGCCCCTTCGTACGTCGGCGCATGGCCTCGGAGCTCGGCCCCGACTGGCGATCGAAAGTCGATAGCTTTGACTTGGATGCGGCGCATGCGGCGTCGCTCGGCCAGGTGCATCGCGCGCGCGCGCTGGACGGCCGGGACCTCGCCTGCAAGCTGCAATATCCCGGCATCGAGAGCGCGGTCGAGGCCGATCTCACCCAGCTCCGGCTGATCTTCTCGCTGTATCGGCGCTACGATCCGTCGATCAATCCCGAGCGCATCTACGAGGAGCTGGCCGAGCGCCTGCGTGAGGAGCTCGACTACGAGCGCGAAGCGAAGCACATGGCGCTCTATCGCCGCATGCTGCAGAAGGAAAAGCAGGTCTACGTCCCCGACGTGCTCGAGGACCTCTCGACCGGCAGGCTTTTGACCATGACCTGGCTCGAAGGCCGGAAGCTCACCGAATTCACGGATGCGCCGCAGGCGGTGCGCGACCGGCTTGCCATGAACATGTTCCGCGCCTGGTACGTGCCCTTCTACGACTACGCGGTGATCCACGGCGATCCGCATCTCGGCAACTACGCCGCGCGAGAGGACCAGGGCATCAACCTGCTCGATTTCGGCTGCGTCCGGGTCTTCCGCCCGGCTCTGGTGCAGGGCGTGATCGACCTCTATCACGCGCTTGCGGACGGCGATCGCGATCTCGCCGTGCATGCCTACGAGACCTGGGGCTTTTCGGATCTGCGCAGGGAGGTGATCGACACCCTGAACATCTGGGCGGCGTTCATCTACGCGCCCCTGATGGAAGACCGCCCCAGGCTGATCGAGGAGACCAATTCCGGCGCCTATGGCCGCGAGGTCGCGGGCAATGTCCATGGCAAGCTCCGAGAGCTGGGCGGTGTCACCCCGCCGCGCGAGTTCGTGCTGATGGACCGCGCCGCGATCGGCCTCGGCTCGGTCTTCATGCATCTCGGCGCCGAGGTGAACTGGCACCGCATGTTCATGGAGCTGATCGACGGTTTCGACGTGAAAAAACTGGAGAAACGCCAGGCAAAAGCGCTGGAAGCCGAAGGGCTGCCGGCGGCTGTGTGAGTTGCGGCGGCTGGGGCTTAATTCTCGCTTGAAGGCAAAACCTGCTGCAAATGAATCGACTTTTGCGCTAATCAGGCGTTTACCAAACGGGGCCAGGATGGATATGATGCGCCAACTTTTTTTACATCCTCCACGCGTGATCCGATGGAAGCATTCATGGCAATCAACGACTATGGCGAGACCATAAACCTGATCGAGCGTCTGCACCGCCGTTTTCTCGACGTGCTCAGAGCCGAACTGGAGCGCATCGGCATCGGCGACATCAACAACGTTCAGGGGCTGCTGCTGGCGAATATCGGCGAGGAAGAGGTGAGCGTCGGTGATCTGGTCAGCAGGGGCTACTATCTCGGCTCGAACGTCACCTACAACCTGAAGCGCCTGGTCGAGGCCGGCTACGTCCTGCAGGAGCGCTCCGAGCGCGACCGGCGGGTGGTGCGCATCCGCCTGTCGGACAAGGGCAGGGACCTTTGCCGCCACATCAACGTGATGCTGAGCGAGCAGAGCCAGGCGCTCGGCGACAACCCGAAGCTTCGCCCGCTCGACGAGCTCAACGCCCAGCTGCGTGACCTCGAGATGTTCTGGACGTCGGAGCTCAACGCGCCCAAGGGCGCACGCCCGAGCTCAGCATTCGGTAATCTTCCCGAGCAGCGCCTGTCGACGGGCACCGGTTACTGAAGGCAGGCTGGTCGGACGACGGTCGACGCGGTCCGAGGCGAGGATCGCGAACGCGATCGCCTCCTTGGCATCGACCGGCAGGCCGACCCTGTCGCTCGCCGCGACCGCGATATTGCCGAAGCCTGCGCTGAGGCCGGCCATCAGCGCCGGATTGCGGCTGCCGCCGCCGCTGACGATCACCTGCTCCACCGGCATCCCAGGGGCGACGAAGCGCCGATAGGCGTCGGTGATGCCGAACACCGTGAAGGCGGCAAGCGTCGCCATGAGGTCCGAGACGGCGGCCTCGTCACCCAGATCGGTGCCGCTCTCTTCCAGAACTCGATCCAGAAAATCGTCGCCGAACTGCTCGCGGCCCGCTGACGCGCGCGGCGTTCCGGCGAAATAGGGGTGGCTGGTCAGCCAGGCGAGCAGGCGCTCGTCGACCTTTCCCCGAAGCGCCAGCCTGCCGTCCATGTCGGCCTTGTCACGTCCGCGCGACCGGCGGCGGGCGAGGCCGTCCATCAGCATGTTGCCGGGACCGCAATCCATGCCGATGACCCGATCGGACGCCGCCGGATCGCCGGGCAGGGCGGTGAAGTTCGCAATACCGCCGATATTGATCGCCAGCAGCGCTTCGCCCTGGCGGCCGAGCAGGCGCTGGTCGACATAGGGCACCAGCGGCGCGCCCGAGCCGCCGAGCGCGATGTCGTTCATGCGGAAATCGCTGACCACCGGACAGCCGAAGGCCGCGGCCAGCGGACAGGGATCGCCGAGCTGCAGGCTGGTGACGCCATGCTCGTGATAGACGGTCTGCCCATGACTCCCGATCAGCTCGAGCCGGGTAGGCCCGGCAGCCTGACTTAGAGCGTCCGCAAAATACGCCCCAAGTCGCTGGTTGACGCGGGCGACCGCGGCGATGCTGTCTAGGCGCTCTGGCGCCAGATCCCGCCTCAGATCGTCCGGCATGGGCACGGTCTCGAAGGCGAGCAGCTCGAAGGCGAGGCGTTCGCCCGGCTCGATCCTGCAGATCGCCACGTCGAGGCCGTCCATCGAGGTGCCGGTCATCAGCCCGGCCACGCGGCGCTCGCCGAGGGCCCGGACCTCGTCCAGGCTGATCGGCCGCTCACGCATCAGGCGGTCGGCGCGGGTGCTGCGGGGATCGGCTGGCTGTCACGCTGCTCCGCCGGCAGCAGCAGGGAGACGGCGACCGCGACGGCAGCAAACGCGGCCATCGCCCAGAAGGCTGCCTCGAAGCCGCCGGTGTTCGAAAAAATCCAGGCGATCAGCGGCACGCCGAGCGCGCTCAGGCCGAGGGCGACGGCGAATTTCAGCCCGTAGATCGTGGCCCGCCAACTGAGCGGCGTGTAACGCGCCACCAGGCAGTTCTCGATCGCCTGCGTGCCGGTCTGGGTGGAGACCGCGAGCGCCACCAGGGCGAGCAGGAGGATGTTGCCGGTGACCGCCGCGGCCATGAGCACGCCGATCTGAAAGGCGTAGCTCGCCATGTAGAGCCTGCGCTCGTCATAGCGGTCGGCGAGATGGCCGCCGAGCAGCTGGCCGGCGGTCGAGATCAGGTAGACGATCGAGACGAGCGCGCCTGCGGTCAAAGCACCGTCGCCGAGCTGGTCGCCGAGGCGCACCTGGAAGATTTTCGGGAGGCCGACCGCGTTCATCTGGAAGATCATGCCGGTGAACAGGATGGCGAACAGCATGAGGGCGAGGCCGCGCAGCATGCCCTGGCCGTCGCCCCTGGGCGCGCTCTGGCGAAAGGCGCCGCGCAGCATCTCGGCCTTGCCGCGCTGCAGGTCGAGGAGGAAGAACAGGCCGAAGCCGATGGAGGCGATGCCCGGGAGGATGAAGGCGGCGCGCCAGCTCACGAAATCGGCGAGAAAGCCTGCGAGCAGGGCGGCGCTCGCCGTGCCGACAGCGCCGTAGACTCCGTTGATGCCGAGCGCGCGTCCCGGCCGCTCGCTCGCGCCCACCACCCAGGCGAGCGCCACCGGGTGGTAGATCGAGGCGAACAGCCCGATCAGGGTGAGCGCGATGCCCAGGGTGACCGGGCCGGTCGCGAGCCCCGCGAGCACGCAGGCGGCACCCGTGCCGAGGAAGAACAGCACCATCATCCTGGCGCTGTCCCAGCGATCGCCGAGCCAGCCCGCCGGAAGGGCGCCGAGGCCGAACAGCAGATAGCCGGCAAAGCCGAGCGGGAGCAGCTCGGAAAAGCCGATGTTCCACACCTTTTCCAGGGCGAGCACCACGGTCGGATAGAGCAGCATCACCAGATGCGAAAAGCTGTGGCCGACATTGATGTAGGCCATGGTGCGGGGGACGCTCGAAGGCGGTGCGGCGGCGTGCATCACACGATCATGCCACGCCCTTCGCGAATGCTCTACGACTTTGTCTGCACCGCCTGCCAGAAGGCATCGCGCACGATGAAGCGTTCGGCGGTGTCGTTCGGGCTGGTGGCGAGCAGCACCATGGCGTAGCCCGGCAGGCTCTTCAGCGCGTCCGCCACCGGCGCCATGCCGTTCTCCGCGATCCAGGAGGCCGCGGACTTCGCGAACTGCCAGTCGCGCGCCACCATGTAGGTGAGCGCCTGGGTCGGCTCCCTGATCTCGAGGCAGCGTTCGAGATCGAGCATGATCGCCGTGGTGATCGCGCGGCACCAGATGGAGAAACTCGCGGCCTGCTCGTCCGGCCCCGCCGGTTTCGTGAGATCGGAGACCACGGCCAGGCGTCCGCCGAGCATGGCGCCCATGCGCGTGCGATCGAGCATGCCGTCCGCCTGCTGCGTGAAGTAGGTATCGAGCTTGTCGGCGCGATCGGGCCAGGCGAGATGCTCGATCTGGCTGATCAGGTCGAGGCTTACCTGATGCGCGAAACGCCAGCCGGCGGGCAGAATCTGCTGCAGCGCGCGCTTGCCGCTCTGCGCGCTGCTCCCGATCGTGAAGGTGGCTTTGAAAGGCATGCTTGATCCGGGCTGAGGGGGTGTGTCGGTATTCAATTAGAAGTAGAAAAACGATGCAAGACTTAATTCTTCAGGGTGAATTTCTCTTCCCGGACCGTTGCAACTTTGTTCAGCGCGTGACCACGTCCACCAGCGGCGCGGCGCCGGTCATGGAGGCGAGCACGACACGCTCGAACCGCTCGGTCATGGCGAGCGCCAGCCTTGCCGCCTCCTGCGCCTGCGCCAGCCGCTCCGCGCCCTCCACCATGGTGATCACGGGCACGACCTGTGCGCTGCCGACGCGTTTGAGGCCGCCCTCGGGGCTGGCGAGCAGATGGGCGACGTGGCGGGGCGTGAGCTCGATGCCGGGCTCGGCGTCGATCACCTGGCAGAGGCGCTCCGGCCGGTGCGCGAGCTTCTCCGTGAGCGGGCGCCCGAAGACGCGCGCGGAGACGATCGGCAGCACGGTGGTGACGCCCTCGGGCAAAGCGGGCTCGGTATCGGCGGGCGCCTTGATCATGCGCATGCGCGCGCCGTCCGCCTTGACCAGGGTGACGGCGAAGGCGCCCGACCGGTGCAGGCGGGGGATCGTGTCCTCGGCGAGGCCGCCGTAGCGCGAGGGCTTTGGCGCGTCCGCCTTGAGCGACGGTCCGGCAATCAGCCAGAGGCCGTCGCGGCTGCCGATGTCGGCGATGGCCGCGTCGGCCCCGACGATCAGCGTCTCGACACCGAGGCCGCTCGGCGGCGTCGCGATCTGCACGGTGGAGGTCAGTAGGACCCGCCGGGTCCCGAGGGCGCGATGCGCTTCGAGCAGCCGGTAGAGGGTCGACTTCTTGCCACCTGCCCCGACCGCCGCGACGATTCCGCTGCGGGCGCGCAGCGCGTCGACAAGGGCTTCGGCGGCGGCTCGATCCATCTCGGTAAACGCCGGTCAGCGCCTGACCGGCTCCTTCAGGATGTCCTGCGCCGAGAGCACGCCGCTCGCCCTGGACGGCAGGCCGAACAGGTCGAGGCCCATCTCGACGCCGGAGAGCGTGCCCACGAGCATCAGGTCGTTGAACCAGCCGAGATGGCCGATGCGGAACACCCGGCCCTTGAGCTTGCCGAGGCCGTTGCCGAGGGAGAGATCGAAGCGCTCCAGGATCAGGGCGCGAAGCGCGTCGGCGTCCTGGCCTTCGGGGAGGAGCACGGCGGTCAAGGAGCCTGAAAATTCGCGAGAGTCTTCGGCCAGCACCTCCAGGCCCCAGGCCCCCACCGCGGCGCGCGTCGCGCTGGCATGGCGCTGGTGGCGGGCGAAGACGGCCGAAAGCCCCTCCTCCTCCAGCATGGCGAGGGCTTCCTTCAGGCCGTAGAGCAGGTTGGTCGCCGGCGTATAGGGAAAGACGTTCTGCTGGTTGGCATTCAGCATCGCCGACCAGTCCCAGTAGGACTTCGGCATTTTCGAAGTCTTCGCCGCTTGCAGCGCCTTCTCGCTGACCGCGTTGAAGCTGAGCCCGGGCGGCAGCATCAGGCCCTTTTGCGAGCCGGCGACGGTGACGTCCACGCCCCATTCGTCATGCCGGTAGTCGATCGAGGCGAGCGACGAGATGGTGTCGACCATGAACAGGGCGCCGTGCCCGGCGCGGTCGATCGCCTGCCGGATCTCGGGGATGCGCGAGGTGACGCCGGTCGAGGTCTCGTTGTGCACCACCGCGACCGCCTTGATCTGCCCGGCCCCGTCCTCGGCGAGCGCCGCCTCGATGGCTTCGGGGTCGGCGCCGCGCCGCCAATTGCCCTGGAGAAGCTGCACCTCCAGGCCGAGACGGCGCGCCAGCTCGACCCAGAGCGTCGAGAACTGCCCGGTCTCCGTCATCAGCACCCGGTCGCCCGGCGACAGCGTGTTGACCAGCGCCGCCTCCCACGCCCCCGTGCCGGAAGCGGGGTAGATCACCACCGGCCCCGCCGTGCCGAAGACCGGCTTCAGCCCCTCCAGCACCTCGCCCGCGAGTCGCGCGAAGGTCGGGCCGCGGTGGTCGATGGTCGGATGATCCATCGCGCGCAGAATACGGTCCGGCACGTTGGTCGGCCCCGGAATCTGCAGGAAATGGCGGCCGCTTCGAAAGGTCTCGGACATGCAGACAAGCTCCTCGGACGAAAAACGCACCCCCATCTATGCGTCGAAATCCGCTCAAAGCCAATGTGGCGCGGCCACCTCGTGGACTCGGACCGCCCTTGCCAAGCCCGATGGTATGCGGCCAAGCTTTCTGCGTTGATGTTGGAGGTGGGTTTGGCGGTGGCGAGACAGAGCAGGGTGGAGCCGGGGGATGCGGGGCTGGCGGCGAGGCTCGGGCGGGAGCTTGCCGGCGATGTCCTGTTCGAAAAATTCGATCGCGGGCGCTACAGCACCGATGCCTCGATCTACCAGATCGAGCCGATCGGCGTGGTCTGCCCGAAGTCCGACGCGGACCTCGACGCGGCGCTCGCCATCGCGAAAGAGGCGGGCGTCTCCCTGCTGGCGCGCGGCGGCGGCACCTCGCAGGCGGGGCAGACCGTGGGGCGGAGCCTGGTGCTCGACTGCTCGCGCCATCTGAACAACATCGGCGAGGTCGATCTCGACCAGCAGGCGGTCTGGGTCGAGCCGGGCGTCGTGCTCGATCAGTTGAACCGAAGCCTCAAGCCGCATGGTTTGTTCTATCCGGTCGACATCTCCACCGGTTCCCGGGCCACCCTGGGCGGCATGGCCGGCAACAATGCCTGCGGCGCGCGCTCGATCCGCTACGGCATCATGGTCGACAACGTCCTCGCCATCGACGCCCTCCTCCCCTCCGGGACCGGCGCGGTCTTCGCTGACGTGCCCGGTAATCTCGGGGCAGCCTCAGGCGAAGGCGGCCCCATCGAGCTGATCCAGGCGGTTCGAAAAATCGCCGTAGACAACAAGCAGGCCATCGCCGATGGCTTTCCCGACGTGCAGCGGCGGGTTGGGGGGTACAATCTGGATCGGGTCGATCCGGGCGGGCACAATATGGCGTCCCTGCTGGTGGGCTCCGAGGGAACGCTGGCGCTGTTCCGGCGTCTCAAGCTCAAATTGTCGAGGCTGCCGGCCCACCGGCTGCTCGGCGTCTGCCATTTTCCGACCTTTCACCAGGCGATGGCGGCGACCAAGGAGCTGGTGGCGCTCGGCCCCTCGGCGGTGGAGCTGGTGGATCGCAGCATCATCGAGCTCGGCCGCGCGATCCCGGCCTACCGGCCGCTGATCGACCGCTTCATCCGCGGCGAGCCCGATGCCGTGCTGCTGGTGGAATTTTCAGGCGAGGAGCAGGGACCGCTCCTGGACGATCTGAAGCGCCTCGATGAGGCGATGGCCGACCTCGGCTTTCCGGGGGCCGTCCTGAACGCGGTGGAGCCGGCGCAGCAGGCGCAGATCTGGGATGTCAGGAAGGCGGGTCTCAACATCGTCATGTCGATGAAAGGCGACGGCAAGCCGGTCTCGTTCATCGAGGACTGCGCGGTGCCGCTGGAGCATCTGGCGGACTATACGTCACAGCTCACCGACTGCTTCACCCGCCACGGCACCACGGCCACCTGGTACGCCCACGCTTCGGTCGGGACATTGCACGTCCGGCCGATCCTGAACCTGAAGCAGGAGACCGGCGTCAAGGCGCTCCGATCGATCGCCGAGGAGGCGATGGAGCTGGTCAGGCGCTACAAGGGTTCCCATTCCGGCGAGCATGGCGACGGGCTGGTGCGCTCCGAATTCCATGAAAAGATGTTCGGGCCGGCGCTGGTCAGCGCGTTCAAGCAGGTCAAAGAAAAATTCGATCCCGAGGGGGTGCTGAATCCGGGCAAGATCACGGGCGCGCCGAAGATGGATGATCGCTCGCTCTTCCGTTTCAAACCCGGCTATCAGCCGCTCCCCGTCGTCACGGGGCTGGATTGGTCGGCCTGGGGCGGGTTTCTGGGTGCCGCCGAGATGTGCAACAACAACGGCGCCTGCAGGAAGGCGGAGCCGGGCGTGATGTGTCCGTCCTACCGGGTGACGCGCGACGAGCGGCATGTCACCCGCGGGCGGGCGAACAGCCTGCGCCTCGCTCTCTCCGGCCAGCTCGGCGAGGATGCGCTGACCTCGGACGAGATGAAGCAGGCGCTCGATCTCTGCGTGTCCTGCAAGGCCTGCCGGCGCGAATGCCCGACCGGCGTCGACATGGCGCGCATGAAGATCGAAGTCGCCCACCAGTCGCTCGGCCGCCACGGGCTTGACGTGAAGACCAGGCTCATCGCGCATCTGCCGCGCTACGCGCCCTATGCGAGCTGCCTTCGCTGGCTTTTGCATGCACGCGACCGGGTGCCGGGGCTGGCGGCGCTCGGCGAGTGGACACTCGGCTTTTCCAAGGAGCGCAGCCTGCCGCGCTGGCATGCCGAGCCGTTCCGGCCGGTGATCGACCCGGTGCCTTTCGGCGAGGACGGGCGGGACGTAATGCTGTTTACCGACACCTTCACCACCTGGTTCGAGCCCTACAACGCGCGCGCGGCCGAACGCGTGCTCACGGCGGCCGGCTACCGGGTTCACCATCCGGTAAGCGCCGGGGGCCGCGCCCCCTGTTGTGGGAGGACGTATCTGGCGGCGGGGATGATCGACGAGGCGCGGGCGGAGGCGGTGCGCTTCATCGAGATGATGCGGCCGGCGATCGCGGCCGGCGTGCCGATCGTCGGGCTGGAGCCGTCCTGTCTGCTGACGCTGCGTGACGAGTTTGACGCCTTGCTGCCCGGTCACGGCCTGTCCGCGGAGAGCACGTTGCTCTTCGAGGAGTTTCTGGCGCGGGAGAAGGAGGCGGGGCGCCTCGATCTCGCCCTTGGTCCGACCCGCTGGCGCGACGCGAAGGTCCACGGCCATTGCCACCAGAAGGCGTTCGACGTGATGGGGGCGATGGACGCCTGCCTCGACCTGGTGCCCGACCTTGCGCGCTCGACGATCGCGTCCAGCTGCTGCGGCATGGCGGGGGCGTTCGGCTACGAGGCGTCCCATTACCAGACGTCGATGGCCATGGCCGAGCTGTCGCTGCTGCCGGCGGTGCGCGCCGCGGATCCGGCGAGCACGGTGATCGTCGCCAACGGCACCAGCTGCCGCCATCAGATCCAGGACGGCGCCGGGCGCGGGGCGCTGCACATCGCGCGGCTGCTGGACGCGGCGCTTCTTGAAGACGACGGGCGTTAGCGGCCGGCGGTCGCTGCGACGCTCTCCGGCTCCTTGGCGCTGACCCCGGTCTCCTGCCTGCTCATGGACGAGGCGAGGTCGACCACGACCGCCGGCGGGTCGGTTTCTTCGGGGGTCAGGAACCAGCCGAGGTGTCTTGCGATGGCGCCGACCGCGGGCTGGCTGGTGAACACCGCGAGCGGCACCGCGATCAGAAGGCCGGCGAGCACCGGGCTCATCCAGAGCAGGAGGTCGGGGGCGAGCTGATAGGCGACGATGGCCCAGACGGCACCCATCAGCGAGATCGCACCATAGTTGGAGAGCGCGTCGCTCCAGCCCTCGACGCCGTCGCCGCGGCGCTGGCCCTTCCAGGTGACCTTGCGCCCGAGGAAGGTGTTGAGCACGGCCTGGGTCTGCTGGAACATCATGATCGGCGCGAGCAGCACGGAGAACAGAAGCTCGGTGAGCGTGCTCTTGATCAGGCGAAACGCGCCGCCGAAGCCTTCCCTGCGTCTCGGATCGGCGAGCGCCATGGCCATGGCGATCAGCTTGGGCAGGAACAGCATGCCCATGGTGATGCTGTAGAGGCCGAGCATCTCGAAGGTTTTCGATACCGGCCAGGTGGGAAAGAGGCTGCCGGCATTGGGGAAATAGGCCCAGGTCGCCGAATTCAGCCAGGCGGTCTCGAGGGTCGCGAGCAGCAGAAGGAGCAGCCAGAACACCGAGGCCATGTAGGACATGACGCCGAACAGGAGGTGCATGCGGTTGACCGCGAGGATGCCCTTCATCGGCAGGAGGCGCATATGCTGCAGATTGCCCTGGCACCAGCGCTGGTCGCGCTGGGCGTAGTCGGCAAGCGTCGGGGGGAGTTCCTCGTAGGACCCGCCCACCTCCGGCACCAGCCAGACCGACCAACCGGAGCGCGTCAGCAGGGCCGCCTCGACGAAATCGTGCGACAGGATCTCGCCGCCGAGCGGCGGCTTGCCGGGAAGCTTGGGCAAGCCCGCATCCGCCATGAAGGCTTCGGTGCGGATGATCGCGTTGTGGCCCCAATAGTTGCTGCGGCCGGGAAACCAGAAGGCCGTGCCGAGGGCGAACAGCGGATTGTAGAGCGCTGAGGCAAATTGTTGAATTCGTGCGAACAGGGTCTTGCCGCCGATCGGCTGCGGCGAGGTCTGGATCAGCCCGGCCTTCGGGTTCACGTCCATCAGGCGGGCGAGATAGACCAGGGTCTCGCCGGTCATCAGGCTGTCGGCGTCGAGGCAGAGGAAATAGTCGTAGCGCTTGCCCCAGCGCCGGCAGAATTCGGCGATATTGCCCGCTTTGCGTCCGCTGTTGTCGGTGCGGTTGCGATAGAAGATGCGTTCCTTGGCCCGGAGCTCGGCGCAGAGCTCGGCCCACATCGTCTGTTCTTCGAACACGGTGTCGGCATCCTGGCTGTCGCTCAGGATGAAGATATCGAAGGCGTTCTGCTGACCGGTCGCCTCGAGGGAGCGGTAGATGGCGGCGAGGCGGCGGCCGACCGCCTCCGGTTCCTCGTGATAGATCGGCACGGTAAGGGCGGTGCGCCCTTCGACCGGGCCTTCGGGCGGCTCGGCGAGCTGGCCGGCTCTGACCAGGGAGCGAAGCCCGGCGACATGCAGCAAAAAGCCGGCGATCGCCGTCCAGAACGCCATGGAGATCCAGGCGAAGGTCAGCGCGAACAGGGCAAGGATGCCGACCTCCGGGATCGAAAGGCCGTCGGCGGCCAGCACGCTCGCCAGCAGGCGCACGGCCGCCGCCGTGCCGATGATCACCAGGATCGTCAGCAACAGGCGGCGAAGCGGTCCCTTGATGCGGATCGCCGTGGACATCAGGCGCTCAAGCTCGCGATGGCAGAATGATCCTGTGGTCGCCGAGCAAAACCAGGCTAGGCCGCGTCACGCCGAAGCAGGCCGGCCAGGCCCTGAAACAGCCCGCGCTCGGTCGGAAGCGCCTTGAACACGGCGACGCTCGGCGACCAGGCCACATAGGGCTGATGATGCATCTCGCCAAGCTCGCTCGGCGGCACGGCAGACGGCGCGTGGTCCTGGAGCGCGTCCACGAAGGCGGCGTCCAGATCCTCGAACGGCTGCAGCAGCTGATCGGCCCAGCGTCCGGGGGCGCCGCACATCAGGAAGGCCGCGCGGCCGGTCATCACGGCAGCGGCGCGGTCTTCGAGGGCGTCTCCGAGCAGGGCGGCGAACCAGGCCTCCAGATCGGCCCTGGCCTCCTGCGCCGCAAGGGCGGCGAAATTGGCGCCGGTATGCGGCCGCCAGAAGGTGGCGGCGCGATCCAGATAGGGATCGATCAGACGCTCGCGCGACGCCAGGGCGTCGACGCTGAAACTCTGGAACAGGCGGCAGAGCTTCCGTTCCGCCGCCTGACGGTCGTCGAGGCTGGGATGACCGTGAACTGAGGCGTTCTTGTCGTTCATGCTGGTGTCCAACGATAGGTCCAAATTTCGGTTACGTCTTCTTCGTTCAGTGTCAGGGTGGCGCGCATCTCGCAGAGCGCCTCACCATCGGGATGCAAATCGAATGCCAACCTCCATCCGCCGAGCTCGCGGCTATGTCGAAGGGTGATCGGGCCAAGCTCGCCCTGATGGGCCTTGACCGTCGCCTGCACATTGGCGTCCGGGGCGACCTCATCGAGGCGGCCGCCCTTGAAGTCGACGACGAACCGCCGTCCGGCACCGCCCTGCGCCGGCCCGATGCGCGTCGCCTCGACCCGCCCGAGCGGCGGCCGCCGCGGCTGATCGAGCTGGGTGTGCAGGCGGTAGGAAAAGTCGATCGGCCGGCCGGCCTCGACCGGCGCGTCCGGCACCCAGAACGCCACGACATTGTCGTTGTCGGGGTGGTCGCTCGGAATTTCGATCAGCTCGACATGGCCCGGGCCCCAGGGCGAGGTCGGCTCGACCCAGATGCTGGGACGCCTGTGGTAGCGCTCGTCCAGGTCCTGGTAATGCTCGAAGGCGAGGTCGCGCTGAAACAGGCCGAACCCGCGCGGGTTCTCGTCCAGGAAAGCGCTCACCTGCAGCGTGCCGTGATTGGCGAGCGGCCGCCAGAGCCATTCGCCGGAGCCGTTGTTGATCAGCAGGCCGTCGCTGTCGTGCAGCTCCGGACGGTAATCGTCGAACTCGCGGCCGCGGTTCTCGCCGAACATGAACATGCTGGTGAGCGGGGCGACGCCGAGTTTCTCGATCCCGCGGCGGGGAAACAGCGCGGAGCGCACGTCGGCGATGGTGACCACGCTCGGATGGATCACGAACTCGTAGGCGCCGGTGACGCTCGGGCTGTCGAGCAGCGCGAGGATCTTGATCTCGTCGGCACCCGGCCCGGGCTTTTCCAGCCAGAACTCCCTGAACATCGGGAATTCCTCGCCCTGGGGCAGGGCCGTGTCGATGGCCAGCCCGCGCGCCGACAGACCGTATTGCTGCTCCCGGCCGAGCAGGCGGAAATAGGAGGCGCCATGAAAGGTGCCGATTTCCGGTAAATGCGAAAAACCGTCCTCGGCATAGTGCAGGGTCAGGCCGGCAAAGCCGAGATCCGTGGGCAGATCGTCGACGAAGCCGT
The DNA here is from genome assembly GCA_041398025.1 of Alphaproteobacteria bacterium. Classification (GTDB taxonomy): domain Bacteria; phylum Pseudomonadota; class Alphaproteobacteria; order Geminicoccales; family Geminicoccaceae; genus JANQPX01. The sequence goes on along the minus strand of JAWKVM010000008.1, from coordinate 7,377 downwards.
CGATCCCGTAGTGGAAGAGATCTTTCTGGAAACCGACTTCGGTGACATGGCCGTTGTCGACGACGTTCACCTTGATCGGCTTTTGATAATAGGAGCCGAGATGGCGAAAGACGATGCGAAAGCGCGAATCGTCGTCGCGCCACAGCGCCGCCTCGTCGCGATAGGTGATCTGCTGATAGCTGGGCACGTCCAGCGTGCGCAGCTTCTCCGGCAGCACGAGTTCGTCGGGCTGATAGCTTTCGCGCGCGCGCTGCTCGGCGAGCATGCGGAGATCGTCGAAGCCGAAGCTGGCGCTTGCCGGGGCGTGGCCATTGACCGCCTGGCCGTTCTCACCCTCGCCGCGGCCGACGGTCGGACCTATCATGCCGAGCGCAAGCCCCGCAGTGGTCGTCATGAACGCGCGTCGACACAAGGACATAAGAGCGAACCCAACACCCTATCGCTGTGATGCGAACGAACACCAACCGTGTCCGCAAAAGCCCGGTGGCCTCTCGACACGTGTGACGTCCGACTTTCTTATTTTTGTGCCGGTATGTGGCCCGACCGAGACATAGGCAGCGTCGTAACGTGCCTCAAGTGCATGGCGCCGAATTCATCCCGATTTGGAGGCGTACCACCCGACACATCTATTAACGCCGCAACCGACGTTCCTATCCCAGGCATTCCGAAAAAAAACGCCGCAAAGACCCGCTTGCCCGGAGCAGATGCAAAACCCTATTTTCGCCGAAAAATCAACAGTCTTTCACAAGCCAGGCGTGCGTAAACCCGGATAACAGGCGGATTTTGTTCAATGGGCGTCCCCGAAGGAGCCGGCCTCGATGATCGGAGCGCGCGCCGGTCGGTCGGCAAGGCCGCCGGGCGGGGCCGGAACGGGCCTCGAAATCGCGCGACGCGGCCGAATTACTGCGACAACCGGCCGCATATTCACTCGGGGAAATCGACATGGATCCAAACCGTAAACACAAGTGATGGTTTCGATTTTTGCTTATGGGTAGATTTGTCTTGACGGATGGAGCGCAAACACCATGATCAAGTCTTTCAAAGAACGGCCAGAATCGGTAAAAAAAGGCCGGCCGTAGCGTGGGATCGTGTAGCGATGTCCGAATTTGGTGATGTCCATAGGCTCGCTTTGCCCGGACTGGTAAGCGCCTTGCTCGTGCTGGGCGCAGCGCCTGGTCCCGGGGGGGAAGCCTATGCGGCCAGCCTGCACGGAGCCGCGTCCTCGCTTCTCCTTGCCGATCACCTTCAGGCGCAGGCCGGCAGTCAGGAGGGTGGCGCAACCGAAGCGCCGGACACTGCAGGCGCCGACGCAGGAGACGACGTCCCCTTCCTGGAATTGAACGAGGCGCTGACCGCAGCCCGGTCGCGTCTGGCGGAGCTGACCAAGGCTGCGGATATCGCCAAGGCCGCAGGCGAGCTTCGAGAGAAGCTGGAAACAACGGAAGCCGAGAACCGGCAGCTCAAGTCGGTTCTGAGCCAGCTGCAGACGGAATTCAGCGATCTTCAATCCGCGAAACAGCGATCCGATGCCCGGATCAAGGAGCTGGAGACCGCATCGGGGGATGCCATCGTCGAAGCCAGGAGCCTGGACGAACAGCTGACCGAGGTCCGCAGCGAGCTCGGTGCGCGCGCGGAAAGCCTCTCGGCGCTCGCCGACGAGTCGGCGAGCGAGATCTCGCGGCTGCAGGGCGAGCTTGACGCCGCGAAGGAGCAGGCCGCCGTCGCGGAAAAGCAGCAGGCGGAGACCGCCGCCGAGCTGACCGGGCTTCGTCAGTCCATGGGCGAATCGACGGAGGATCATGCCAAGCTGGCGAGGGACCTCGACGCCACGATCACCGAGCTTGCCAACACGCGGAACGACCTCACCGCGGCGCAGACGGCGCTCGACGAGGCCAGGGTCGCGCTCAGTCGTGCCGAACAGGAGAAAGGTCTGCTGCGCCAGCAGGTCGCCGCCAACAGGTCGGACAACGACGCGCTCAAGGACAAGCTGCAGACGGCGGCAGCCGATCTCCAGAAGCTGCGCACGCAGAATGCCGGTCTCGAGCGGCAGGTCGAGGTTCTGAAGGTGGCGGCGGGCGAAGCCACCGATGCCGCGCGTCAGAATCTGATCGCGGTGGAAACCCAGATCAACGAGATCAACGCCGCCCTCGCATCGGTCAATGCCGAAGATCTGCTGACGGGCGCCGGAGGAGAGGCCGTGGCCGACCGGGCCGAGGTATCGGCATCGACGCCGCAGGCGCAAGCACAGCCAGCGCCGCAGCCGGCGGCGCGCCCCGCACATGACGGCTGGGTGCCGCGTCCGTCACCGCCGCGGGCCCAGATCCGGCAGGGAGCGATTCCCGTGTCGGTCACGGAGGGCGCGCCGGCCCAGGCCGCGCAAAACGGCCTTGTCGGCGGGGCGAACGGCGTGCCGGCGGTCGAGGATGGCGAGCCGGCCGCCGCGATCAACCTCGCCTCGCTGGGGACGGATCTGCCGGCGGGCGAGAGCCAGGATGCGGAGGCTCTGCTCAGCCAGCTCAAGGCGGAAGAGGGCGAGCTCGGGCTGAGCATGACCGTGCCGGGCGAGCTCCTGTTCGCGGTCAACAGCGAAGAGATCGAACCCGCAGCCTATGACGCGCTTGCCAGCGTCGCCAAGCTGGTCGACCTTTATGACGGACGCGACGTTCTCATCGTCGGCCACACCGATGCCGTCGGCGATGCCGCCTATAATCAGCGTCTCTCCGAGCGCCGCGCCGCCCTGGTGAAGCAATATTTCGTCGATAATTTCAAGATCAGTCCCGATCGCCTGCAGATCGAGGGCAAGGGCGAGCAGGACCCGATCAATTCCAATGCGACCGCCGATGGCCGCAACGCCAATCGCCGCGTCGAGGTCGTCATTCTGAACTGACGCCGTCCTCCGAGGTCGGTGCCGACTTGACGTGGTCCGACCCTGAAACTTCCCCTTTTTCCACGTGCCTCCTCTCGACGGCCGCCTAAGCGTCAGAGCCGTCGTCTTGCGTGATCGGCAGCCATGAGCGCGATCCTTGCCGCGAGGAGGACGGTGCCGGCGCTCGCCTCGACACCCCGCAGGCAACGACCAGCGGGATCGACAGCTCACTGACCGTGCCCATGAGCCAAATTCAAGAAGAGAACAAAATCAAGACTTTATTGGCCGGGATTTTTACTTTTCGTGACAAATAAAAGGCGTGAGAATGTGAATTCCGCCGAATGAAATTGTCGTGCCTGCGCCGATTGACTTTAAGGTCAATATCAGTAATACTTTAATAAGTCGCGACTTTGTTTCGCAAGGCAATGTTTGCGATTGATTGTCCTTTGGATAGTAAACGATGGAGGAAGTCATGGCCATTTCTGCAAGGGCAGGCAGTCTAGGTCGGGAACTCATTCAATTGACGCGAAGGCCGACGAAAGGGCGAGGCGCTGCCCTCGCGCAGGTCGACACCAAGCCGTTTTCCGAGTGGTCGCAGCCTGAGCATGGCGCTGGCCTTGATCTGCGTGCGCTGAACGACCGGTTCGACCTCCTGGAGCTGCGCTACGAACGGAGCGAGCCGCTGCTCTGGTGCGTGCATGCCGATCGCCAGAGACCGTGCTATACGCGGCCGCTGCTGTCCAATCTGCTCGGCCTGTTCGCAGAGCTGCGCGACAGCTGCTCGGGGTTGGATGACGACGCCTTTCCCTTTCGCTATCTCGTCTGGGAAAGCCCGACGCCCGGCATCTGGAACCTCGGCGGCGATCTCGCCCTGTTCGTGCGCTTGATCGAGGCGGGCGACGTCGAAACGCTTCGGGACTATGCCTATCTCTGCGTCAACACCGTCTATCAGAACTATACGAAGAGCGATCTGCCCTATCTGACCGTCGCGTTGGTTCAGGGCGATGCGCTCGGCGGCGGGTTCGAGGCGGTTCTCTCCAACGACATCGTCATCGCCGAGGAGCACTGCCAGTTCGGTCTGCCGGAAATCCTGTTCAACATGTTCCCGGGGATGGGCGCCTACAGCTTTCTTTCGCGAAAGCTCGACGCCGCCCAGGCGCGATCGATGATTCTGAGCGGTCGGCTCTACTCCGCGCAGGAGCTCTGCGATCTCGGTCTGATCGACATGGTGGTGCCTACAGGCGGTGGCGAGGCCGGGCTGCGCACGTTCCTCGACCGCAACCGGCGCCGACATCGCGCGCTGCTCTCCATGTCCCGCGTGGCCCGACGCTGCAGCGCCATCGATCAGGACGAGATGATCGACGTCGCGGACATCTGGGTGGAGAATGCCATGGGAATCTCGGCGAGCGACCTGCGCCGCATGCAGCGGCTGATCAAGGCGCAGCTGCGCCGCTCCGCCGAAGCCGGGGCCTGCTGACCCGTCGACGGCCGGTCCGGATGGATTGCGTGTCCGATCGACGATCGGGACGAAAGCACGCCCAGCCTATTGGCTGCGCCCCAGACCCCCGACGCCGTCGTCGTCCAGCAGCGACCTGAGCTCGGTGCACAGCCGGCGGAATTCGGCGCGTATCTTCGCCACCCTGTCGGCTCCGTCCTTGCGGAGCTGATCGGGGCCGACGTCGCGCCATTCCTGACAAAGGCTGGAAAGCCCGACGGCGCCAATATAGGCGGCGCTGCTCTGCAGGGCGTGGCTGCGGTCGCGGCAGGCGATATCGTCGGCGGCATCGGCCGCCTCTTCGAGCTCGTCGATCAGCCCGCGCGCATCGTCGATGAAGTCGTTGACGATCTCGACGAAGAATGCCGGATCAGGATCGAGCGTGCGCAGCTTGCGCAGATAGTTCATGTCCAGGGTCACGTGATGATCGGCAAAGCGCGGATGACGGATGACCTTGGACATGTTGGCGTGTGCGGGGGCCTGCCGATGCGTTCGTGACAGGCGCTCGACCGCATCGAGAACGTCGTGCATCTCGAAGGGCTTGGTGATGTAGGCGGCGAAGCCGACCTCGCTGCAGGCCTGCCGGGTTTCCTCGGTGGCATCGGCGGTCAGGGCGACGAAGGGTGGATGATCCGTGCCGACGCCCATGCGGTGGAGCTTCACCGCATCCATGCCGCTCATTTTCGGCATGTTCAAATCGACGAACACCAGATCGAAGTCGCCGTCGTCGAGCCGGTCGAGCAGGGCTTCGCCGCTGTCGGCCAGGACGACGGAATGGCCGGCCGACGCCAGCATTTTCCGGATGACCTTCTGATTGATCGGATTGTCCTCGGCGACCAGGATCTTCTGCCCGCTGGCGGCGGGCCTCGCCTGGCTCTCCCTTTCGGCCGAGCCCGGGACCGCGAGCGCCGCGTGCAGGGCATTGTACAAAAGCTCGTCGGACGGATCGGGCGGCAGGACCGAGACGTAGGGAGACGGGTCATGCGGCTCGCTGCCATCAGCGGCGAGGAGGACCTGGTTGACCTTGTCCTCCTGAAACCACGAACGCAGCTTGCCGCTGAAATCCGCCGCCAAGGGCGGCTGCCCGTCATCGAGAATGAGAACGGCGCGCCGCTCGCCGCAGGTCTCGAGATAGCCGAAAACATCGGAAGGATGCCGGGCGAGGGAGGTTTCGGCACCCCAGGCCCGAAGCCTGGCGGCGGAGGCTCCGGCCCTTTCCGGCTCGCCGACGACGGCAATACGACCGGACAGACGGTGCGGTCCGGAATTCGCCCTGTCCACCCTGATGTCGAGACGAAAGCATGATCCTTCGCCAAGGGTGCTTTCGACCGTCAGGCTGCCGCCCATCATGGCGGCGAGCTGGCGCGCGATCGACAGGCCGAGGCCGCTTCCTCCATAGCTTCTGCTGGTCGAATCGTCGGCTTGCGCGAACCGCTCGAAGATCCTCTCCTGGGCATCTTCGGCAATACCGATGCCCGTGTCGGTGATCTCGAACAGGATCCGGAGACTGTCCTCCGTCACCTCGCGCACGCGCACGGCGAGAACCACCTCGCCTTCGTCGGTGAACTTGATCGCGTTGCCGATCAGATTGAGCAGGATCTGCTTCAGCCAGCGCTCGCTGCCGATGACGATAGGGGGCAGCCGAGGGTCGTAGCTGGCGCGCAGCTCGAGCCCTTTCTTCGAGGCCTGGTGGCGCAGCAGGCGCAGCACGATCGCCAAGGTGAGATGCAGATCGAAACGATCCTTGCGCGCTTCGAGGCGTCCGGACTCGATGCGTGCGATATCCAGAAGGTCGTCGATCAGCTCCAGCAAGGTATGTCCGGCGCTGCGCACGGTCGCGACCATGTCCTGCTGGCCGGCGCTGAGGCGGCTGCTCGCCAGCAGATCCGACATGCCGAAAATCGCGTTCAGCGGCGTGCGCAGCTCATGGCTCATGGTCCCGAGAAAGCGGTTCTTGGTTCTGTTCGATTCCTCCGCCTGCTTCAGGGCATCGGTCAGGCGAGCCAGAAGCGTGGAGGCATAGGCGGGGATGACGACCAGCGCCAGCAGGAGGCTTCCGGCAAGGAGCGGCTGGGCTTTCCAGTCGTCGCCGATCAGCACCACCGTGCCGAAACCGGCAACACCCATCAGCGCGGCGATCAGCAGGTAGCCGCGCCCATAGCGAAAGCCCATGCCCAGGATGACCCAGAGAAACAGGGGGTATAGCGGCGCCATCAGCGCCTCGCCGAGAATCATGCCCGCCGAGAGACAGCCGATGTCCAGCACCATCGCGGCACAGCGGCGCGCCGGATTGGCCCCGGGTTTCCAGAGATAGTGGGCCAGGAAGGCGAAGGCGGCGAGCAGGAGGAAAGCGACCAGCCAGAGACAGGGCGTCAAGGCTGCGGATGACGAGCCGAACATGGCCACGCCGACGAGAATGACCGCGATCACCAGCGAAATCGCGATCCGAACCAGAATCTGCTCATGCTCGGTTTCGTCACGATCGCGAAAGCGTTCAAGCCGGTGCATCATTGTCAGCAATTCTTCCACGTGATCGGCGCTTCAAATCGGGATGACCATGTCCTCCATGGCCAGGCTCGCGCCGCGCAATCAGAACCGATCTCTTCGCACGAATAAACCTGTACATTTAGCAAAATACTCGATGTATCTACCATCAATACTAGTGGATCGGGGGCCTTTGACAAGACGAACGCGGTTGGTCGCCGGTCATATCCGTCGATGCCGGTGGCTTGTGATACGCGCGAAGGCTGCGCCTTCAGGAGGAGACGACGAGATCCGGACTGCCGCTGCTGAACAGCTTTTCAAAGGTCTCCGCCGGCAGCGGCGGGCTGATCAGATCACCCTGGACCTCGTCGCAGCCGAGCTCCTGCAGCCGCTCCAGCTGCTCCTCGGTCTCGACGCCTTCGGCGGTGATCTTGAGGCTGAGGCTGTGCCCAAGATCGATGATGGCGCGCACGATGGCGTCGTCCTGGCCATCCCGCCCGAGGTGGTGCACGAAGCTCTGGTCGATCTTGAG